>NZ_CP033720.1:0-1923697 GCF_009883775.1 Sulfurimonas sp. CVO | reverse complement strand
AATCTTTTTTTTAAAATGTTAAGTTTTTTTTATTTTTTACTACCACATATATTAAGATGTTGCTGTTTATTAACTTTTTATGTATAAAATTTTTAAATATACAAATATGTAAATTATTTTGTATTACATATAATCAAGAAAAAGGAAAAATATGGGACTTTATGATCGTGATTATGCAAGGGGAAATGCATCTGCATATAGTGCTAATCATGCTAGAAGTGATGCACAAATTGTATCTTTTGTAAAAGAGACTTACAAACTTTTTGCTGCTTCAATGATGGCTGGTGCCGTTGGTGCTTATGTTGGTGTGCCTATGGCTGGAACTATTGCAGCTAATTTTTTCCCTCTATTAATTTTGGAGATTGGGCTTTTAATTGGGCTGCACTTTGTAAAACATAAACCTGGAATAAATTTAGCTGTAATGTTTGGCTTTGTATTTATGACAGGTTTAATGTTAGCACCTTTGCTTTCACATACGCTTGGTATGAGTGGTGGTGGAACAATTGTAGGAAATGCTTTTGCAATGACATCTCTTGTATTTGGTGCTATGAGTTTTTATGCCATTAAAACAACGAAAGATTTTTCAGGGTATGGAAAACCATTAATGATAGCACTTGTTGTTATTATTGCATTTTCTATTATAAATATCTTTTTGGGGAATCCATTGATGGCTATAGCTATCTCGGGAGCTGTTGTTTTACTATTTAGTATATTAGTGGTATATGACACTCAAAATATTATTAAAGGGGCATATGAAACTCCAATCGATGGAGCAATTGCACTTTATCTTGATTTTTTAAACATATTCACATCTCTTTTACACCTATTTGGTATATTTGGAAATGAAGAATAATAAGCTCTCACCCGAACTTTATCGGGTGATTGATGCTAACTTAAACCGCCTCAAAGAAGGTATACGAGTTGTTGAAGATATACTAAGATATCGAGACAACAATAAAGAGCTCTCTTACAAACTAAAACAATTAAGACACAAAGCAAAAATCAAAGAGACATTAGAGCTGCTTAAAGAACGAGACAGTGCAAATGATGTACTTCGCTCAACTGTTAAGAGTGAACTAAATCGCGACAATATATCAGCTATTATTATTGCTAATTTTAAAAGAGCGCAAGAATCTGCAAGAGTACTTGAAGAGTTATATAAACTTCACAGTGTCGAATATAGTGAAAATTTTAAATATATAAGATATGAATTGTATAGTATTGAAAAAGATGTTTTAATTCAATAAATCAAGAGAGATTATAAAGTAGTTTTTAAAAAGTTATTTTAATAAAACAATCTGGCACTCAGGCCAGATTATCTTAATCCAGCCCCATGTCAAATTCCATAAATGCTCTAGATATATTGCTAGCATGTAATAAATCATACAAAGCTTTATCTTTAAACTCTTCTAACGGTACCGCTTCAACTATCTCTGTACTGTCAACACCTTCATCCATTGCAGCCTGAACTCTGTCTCTTGTAAGAGTAAAATATTGTACTGCTTCATCCGTAGCTGTTTTGTCTATAATAAATCCATGTCCTGGAACCAGTTTTGTCCACTCTTTAGAATTAATCATCTCTAATGCTCTAAGCTGACCCATTACAGATCCGTCTCTGTTTGATGTAATTCTTCCATTCATAACTAAATCACCAGCTAAAATCAGTTTATTATCCGGCATATATAAAAAATAGTCTTCAACAGAGTGTCCCATTCCAACAGGAACATATTCAAAATTTAAACCGGCAATTTTAAACTTAATTACCTTTTTATACCACTTATCAACATGAATGATTTTTGTACCTCTTATAGCATTTTCAGAGAGTGTTTTAAACATTCTAGACTCTTCATGTCCAATCGGATAGTGTTTATTAATAGACTCTGGACCGACTATTTCAGCACCATGTACTTCTTTATAATAGTTATTTCCTAGCCAGTGGTCATCATGTTCATGACTTAAAATAACATGTTTTACAGGAAGTTTTCCCGCAATTTTACTTACTGCTTCGTAAGCTTGCTTTGCATACACATATGACGGACCTGTATCCCATAAAACATAACTGTTATCACCTTTAATATAACAAGTGTTTACCATATTTCCGCCATTTTCTTTTGTCGGTATCTCAAGTGCTCCAAAAAAGCACCATACATTTTCACTTACTTGTTTTGGTTTTAGATTGTAATCAAAATCAGGCACTGATTTATGATTATGTTCAGAACATACAGCTGTTAATGGTATTAACGCTACAGCAACCGTTAATAACGGTTTTATCATTTTATTTAACATGTTTTCCCCTTTTGTTTTTATTTATTCTCCGACAAGAACAAAATTTATGTGTTAAAAAACACATAAAGTTTATTCTTAGTGACATTTGCTATCTTCTTTTTTAGAAGAAGATAGCAAATAATTTATTTAACTTTAACAGTATCGCTTTTGGTTTCACCTTTATTGTCAACAGTCTCTATAACAACCTCATCACCTTTTGCACCTTTATATACAAATTTGAAATAAGGATTTTTTGACAAAAATGGACCAGTTGATGCTTCCCAAACTACATTTCCATTTACTTTAGCTGTTACATGAGTAAGAAAATCAACACCTATCTTTTTTATCTCTGCCTCTTCTTTTCCAACCATTGGACTATCAAGCAGCAATTTAACTTCAACAATACCTTTGTTTTCTTTCGCTTTTAATTTCATAGTATAATCCTTTTTATTTTTTATGTTTATAATTTTTTCTTTATGATTTGTGGAAGATTAAATCAACCTCCACAACCACCGATAGAAACCTCTACTTTTTGTACAGCTGAATACAATTTGCCGTCTTTGCCTTTTCCAACAACAGTTACCTCAGCAGTTTTTCTCATTTTTATTTTAGTCATCATATCAGCAACACCATTTTCTCCAACTTCAAATACTGCAACTGCACTTCTTGGATTTGCATCTTGGAATAGAGCAATTGTTGTAAGTTCTACATCTGATTTAATAACAATTGGCACTGCACCGCCATTTTCAGCCAATTTTGGAGCTTTTAATTCAATTTTTCCTTCAATTAAAGGTGCTAAACCAAATAATGCTTCAATAGCTTCTCTACTTCCAGCAGCTTCCCATGCCTTTGGAGCAGTTGTTCTAAAATCTGTAGCACTTAAACTAACTGGTAATACTGATGCAACAGCAGCCGCTGTAACACCTAAACTTAAAAATTTTCTTCTTTGCATTTTTTTTCCTTTTTATTAAAATGTATAATAGAATCGTTAAATTTATTTACTTGACTCTATCATAAAGTTAACGATATCTTTAACCTGATCGTCACTTAAGTTCATAGCACCGCCTTTTGGAGGCATAGCGCCAATACCATTTAAAGCATTATGATTTACTCTATCTATGCCTTGTTCCATTACTTTAGCCCAAGCATTTTTATCCCCAACCGGCGGAGCTCCCATGTTATCAGTTTTATGACAAACCAAACAAGACTTTTCATATAGCATTTCAGCTTCAGAAACTGCTGCACCTGCATTTGAATCTACTTTAGGTAGATCTCTTAGAGTTGAATACGGAGGTTCAACATTTGTAATTTCATTTCCTATTCTTTTTATAGGTTCTTTACCACAGTTAGTCATACAACGAGTACCTACTGCACCAAAGTTTTTCGGATCTTGATAAAATGCTTTTACATTTTCAACACCATCCGGTCCATCAATATTTGGATAAAAACCATCACGATTTGGCATTACAATCTTTGTAAAGTTATCTTGATTTAACTCTTCGATATCTTCGCCATCTATTTGAATACCATTTTCTGCCAGCAAATAAGCTGTCATAGCATACATCTCATCTGGTGTATAACTTTTTGGGTTTGCATACGGCATAGCATCTCGGATATACCAAATAAGCGTACTAGCTTGTGGCCAATATGTACCTATAGTTCTTTTTGGAGCATCTTTGCCCGGACAAGTTCTTTGATTTGTAAGCGAATCCATTGAACCGCCTGTTAGTGTCGGATAGCCTTTGCCTCCTGCACCAAATTCACCATGACAGCTTACACAATCTCTGTCATAGAGAACTTCGCCCTCTTCTACTGTACCGGAACCTATCGGCAATCCTGTACCATCAGGCATAATATCTGCATCCCAAGCTTTTAACTCATTTGGAGTTGGGACTCTACCGAAGTTTACACCCGTTGTCGCTTGTTCATTAACGGCATATGCAGTATACATGCCGTTTTCTCTTTTATATGTAACACCACCATCTAAAGCATTTTTAGTAGGGTTGTATATACCGCTAGCAGCCGATTCTACCTTCGCAGATGATGTACCTGCAGAAGTATTAGAAGCAAAACAGCCAGTAAAAAACAGCGCGCTGCTTGCAGCTACGGAAACACCAAGAATAATTAGTTTATTGTTTAATTTTATCATTTTCTACATCTCCCTAACTTGGACAGTTATCTGTTCTAACTTGAACATTATGAACTGAACCATCTTGTCTAACTTCCCAAGTACAAATTGAGTTTCTATGATAAACACCTTCTAATCCCATAATAGCTTTTTCTTGCGAAATTGATGGCTGAACGAATCCAGCATCATCCATTGCCCGTGATTGTAAAAGCAACGGCTTGCCTTCATACCTGTACATATATGAGAATCTTGTCCATGATTTAGGAAGAACTAACCCTTTTAGACTTGCTTCAACATAGTTATCTCCACCGTCAAATGATATATCAACAGCTTTAATAGTTCCATGACCACTCCACGCAATACCTTCAACTTCTACCAAGTCGCCTTTTTTAAGATCTGACCATGGTTTTTCAGGACAAGGAGTTGTGATAATAGAGTTAACTTCTAACGGATAGAAATGCTGTATAGCTTTACCACTCGGCATTAACACAGTATATTTAGAAGTCTCTTCTTTACAGTACCAAGGCTCTGCACCAAATTCTAAACGCTTGAGCCATTTAACACATAAATTAGCTTCCCAGCCCGGCAACATTAAACGAACAGGATATCCCTGTTCAGGTCTAAGTGCCTCACCGTTTTGAGCCCAAACGATCATTGCATCATCTAAAACTTTCTCAACAGGAACAGTTCTGCTCATTTCTGAACCATCAGAACCTTCTGCCAACATCCATTTTGCAGTCGGCTTAAGACCAATTTCATCAAGAATAGTTTTAAGACGAACACCAGTCCACTCAGCATTACTCATCATGCCTTTTACAAATTGTAAAGAGTTAAACTGAGGACCTTTCCATTCCGCTGCACCATTTGCAGGACACTCCAAAAACAAAAGTCTGCTCTCAGATGGATACTTTTTTAATTCATCTAAAGTTAAAACAATTGGTTTTTCAACTAATCCATGAATCATAAGTCTAAATTTATTTGGATCTACATGAGCAACACCATTGTGTGTTCTTGTAAAATGCAAACCATTTGGTGTAATAATCCCCTCTAGCTCATGTAACGGCGTCATTGAAACAGCAGCATGCATATCACCAGCAGAAGAGAGAAGAGCCGAAGTTCTTCTTACAACATTATGTTCGTACGCTGATGGTATCCCATAAGGATGCTTGTTAAGCTCATCGCCTAATGTTGTACCCCACTCAACATGGTGAACTATATTTTCATCATCAGCTAAAAGCTTAGCCGGTGCTAAAATATTAGTAGCAGCTATCGCACCTACAGAATAAGCAGCAGTTCTTTTGAAGAAATCTCTTCTACTCGATTTTTTTGCTTTGTCTGTAGTAGTTTCTAAATTATTTTCAGAAATTTTACTCATTTATCATCTACCTCCCCCTCTCTCTTTATCTTGTAATTTCATAATATGTAGAGTTTATATTTTATACACATATTATAAAATGCAAGAAAATCATTATATATGAAATATAATTAAATTGTCAAGAAATAATAGCATTTTTGTAATAATTTTCTCACATTTATATAAAAATGCACAATTTTCGAATGATTTACAAATAAAAGATCTTCTTTATGAGATAAAATTATGTTAAAATCATATAAAAAAATTAAACGGTGAAAAAAATGTCAAATATTTATGTTGGAAAAATCTTAAAACTTTTTGTTTCCCATAAAGGTAATTCTCAAAGAGTCAGACAGTCTGCTCTTTTAGTGGATACGCTAGGAGTAAAAGGTGATAAATTTTACAATAAAGAGAGTGACCGTTCTATTTTAATAGCATCAACAGATAGTTATGATTTAATAAAAAATTATCAAATTGATATGCCGCATGGATATTTGGGTGAAAATCTTTTAATAGATTATAACCCTTACGCTTTGGCGATCGGAACACGGCTTAAAGTAGGAGATGCCGTATTAGAAATTAGTCAAAACTGTACTATTTGCAATCACCTCTCGGTACTAGACAAAAGAATACCCAAACTTTTAAAAAGTGACAGAGGAATTTTTGCCAAAACAATAAAAAGCGGAGAAATTAATCTAGATGATTCTATCTATATATTGCAAGAGTAAATAAAAGCTACTTCAAACTCTAAATAGTTTAGAGGATATTCATATAATAATTTTTTACTCTCTTTATAGCTTAATATCTTTCTTGATCCGCTTACACCGCTTTTTTTTATATACTTAAACATATCTCTTGTGGATTCAAATTCAAGTTTATAGTTTACAATCTCAAACTCTGCATCAAAATACTTTTTCTGCAACGCATTAATTTCATCGGCACTTTTTAAAATAGAATCTATTGACGCTGTTTCATTTATTGTTTTAAATGTATTTGATGTAAATATTGCCAGAGCAACAGGGGCATTTAACTCTTTAATTTTACAAAATACTCTATCTAAATCATCCGCCCATTGCAGGGCTGATGCTGAAAATACAAAATCATATATATATGTAAGCATATTCTCAAAAAGAGTATCATCATTAAAATCTCCATATACACACTCTATTTTTGATGATTTTGGATGCAGCTTTAACATACCTGGCGCAAAATCTACTCCGGTAAAGTGTTGATACTCCCAATTTATTGCTTTGCAGATTGCTCCACTGCCACATCCTAAATCTAAAATATTTTTTGGTTTTTTAGTAACATGGCTTAAAAGTTTTTGAATAACCCTGTTTTGTATAATATTGTATTTGTTGTATTCTAATGCGTATTTGGAAAATTCTAAACTTACTTTCATTGTATATCTTATTGTTAAAGCGTTGTTAAATATAACATTTACTATAAAAATTCTTTTTTTCGATTTAAAACGCTTTAAATATTTTTTAAAATTATATCTTATTTTGCAACAATTAAATTTTTTAGGTATAATTCGCCACTTTAAAAACTCAGGATATATAATGACAACCAGCTTTCTACTTATTGTTCAAATAATTTTAGTCATAATGTTAGTAATAGCAGTATTACTGCAAAAAAGCTCAAGTATTGGTCTTGGCGCGTACAGCGGATCAAATGATTCTGTTTTCGGAGCGAAAGGTCCGGGCAGTTTTCTAGCAAAGACAACCTTTACTATTGGTTTTTTATTTGTTGTAAATACAATTACTTTAGGTTATATGTACTCATCAACAGCAAATGAATCTGTTGTAGACAACTTAGTTCAACCAACAGATATTAAAGCTCCGTTAGCTCCTAATTCAACACCAAAAGATAACGAAACTTCACCTTCTAAATAGTTGCTTTTTTTTGCAACTATACTTCATTAAAATATTTTTTTTAGGCATTTCTTGCTACAATACCGCCACTATTTTCATACATAAGGAAACTAAATGCTAAATGAAATATTCGATACATGCGAATCAGAGATGCGAGCAAGCGTAAACCATATGCTAAAAGATTTTAAAACACTTAGAACAGGTAAAGTAACTACATCTGTTTTAGACAATGTTAGAATTGATTACTATGGTACCATGACTTCACTTGATCAGGTAGGTTCTATTTTAGTTGCAGATGCAACTACAATAGTTATCAATCCATGGGAAAAAAATCTTCTTCCTGCAATTGAAAGTGCTATATCAAAAGCAAATGTAGGCGCAAATCCAAATAATGATGGGGATCAGATCAAACTATATTTTCCTGCCATGACGGTTGAGCAGAGACAAGAGTCTGTAAAACAGATGAAGAGCATGGGTGAGACTGCAAAAGTTGCGATCAGAAACGACAGAAAACATGCAAATGATAAGATCAAAAAGCTTGAAAAAGACAAAGAGATAACAATAGATGAGTCAAAATCAGCTCAAGACAACATACAAAAACTTACAGATAAATTTATTGCTGAGATCGATAGCATACTCAAAACAAAAGAAGCAGAGATACTAAAGGTATAACTTAACTATGGATATTAAAAAAATATATATGGATTCTGATGCTCTTTTGGAGGGGCATTTTAAACTAAGCAGCGGTAACCACTCACAATTTTATCTCCAGTCTGCAAAGGTCTTAGAGAACCCAAAAACAGCAAAACTTCTTGCAGATGCACTGGCACTTGAGATCAAAAAAAGCGGCTTGGAGATAGACAGTGTCTGTGCTCCGGCTCTTGGCGGTCTTATTGCAGGTTTTGCACTTGCGACTGCGCTTGATGTACGCTCTATCTTTGCGGAGAGAGTAGATGGCAAGATGACCATCCGCCGCGGTTTTGAGATAAAAAAAGGCGAAAGAGTTTTGATGTGTGAAGATATTATCACTACAGGCGGTTCTGCTATGGAAGCTGCAGAAGTTGTAAAAAGCCTTGGCGGAGAGATTGTAGGTGTTGCCGCACTTGCTAACCGCGGTTTTTGTAAGCGCCAAAACAGCGATATCACAACAAAGCCAAACTGTAAACTCCCTCAAGACATTCCGTTTTTTGCGCTGGAGGATTTTACATTTGAGATGTATTCTCCTGATGAGTGCCCTATGTGCAAAGCCGGAAGCGAAGCTATAAAGCCCGGCTCAAGAGGAAATTAAAATCCAAAAAGAGCTTATTTAAAAGGTGTTGTTTTTGAAACTAACCACTCTTTTTTTTACACTGATGCTCTTTTTTCAAAATGCATATGCTTCTGAGATGCCTCAAGATGAGCTGCTTAAAAAGATGATTGGCAGGATGCTTATCGTAGGTTTTGATGGACAAAGTGTTACAAAAGATAGTCAAATCGTAAAGCAGATACAAAAATATCACCTCGGCGGTATCATTCTTTTTGACCGCCATTTTAACGAAAGAACTAAAACAAAAAATATAAGTTCTCCTTCTCAGCTAAAAACTCTTACCTCATCGCTCAAATCATTCGCTCTAAAACCGCTTCTAATCTCAGTTGATCAAGAGGGAGGAAAGGTCGCAAGACTCAAAAGCGCTTACGGTTTTGAAGCCACACCCTCTGCTAAAATTGTTTCCGAGATGGATGCCTACATGGCAAAACGAATATATGACAATCTTGCAAAAACACTCAAAGATGCAGGTATAAACTGTAACTTCGCGCCTGTAGTCGATTTAGCTGTAAATCCTCAAAACAGGGTTATAGCAGGACTAAAACGCTCCTACTCAAACGAGCCCAAAGAGGTCACAAAATATGCAAAAATTTTTATGAACTCACTAAGAGATAAAAACATTATCAGCGTGATAAAACATTTTCCAGGTCATGGTTCATCACTTGAAGATTCACATAACGGATTTGTAGATATAAGCAAAACATGGAGTGAGATTGAGTTGGAACCCTACATAGAGCTTATACATTCAGGAGATGCCGACATGATAATGACGGCTCATGTCTTTAACTCAAATCTTGATGAACTTTATCCCTCAACGCTTTCATACAAAGCAAATACGGAGCTGCTGCGAGATAAACTTGGCTATAAAGGCGTGATTGTCAGTGATGATTTGCAGATGGGAGCGATTGCAAAACATTATACTCTTGAACAGATTGTGACACTCTCTATAAACTCTGGAGTGGACATGCTGCTCTTTGGCAACCAACTCTCATATCAAAACAGTGATGAACTTGTAGAAACTATTTTAGCTCAAGTAAAAAACGGCGCAATCCCTCTAAGTAGAATTTTAGAGTCAAACTCAAGAGTAGAACAGTTGTTCACTAAGATAAAAATTAAATAATGCAAAGTGCTTTTTCAACTCTAGACTGGGTCGTATTTGCCTCCTATTTTATCATGCTTGCCGTTACATCCGCTATTTTAAGCCGTACCAAAATCAACTCTTCACGAGACTACTTTTTATCTCCAAATACAATGCCGATGTTTGCCGTCGCCATATCTGTTCTAGCTACCTCACAGTCAGCCGCCACTTTTTTGGGTGCTCCAGAATACTCTTATGTGCATGATTTTACATTTATAGGATTTTACTTCTCTGCGCTTTTAGCGGTTATTTTTGTAGCTTACATTTTAGTTCCGAAATATTACGAGATGAAGGCGGTTACGGTATATGAACTCCTAGAAGACAGATATGGCGAGAGCGCAAAAAAGCAAGCAGGCGTTATGTTTCTTATCGGGCGCTTACTTGCCAGCGGAGCAAGACTCTATATCGGTTCTCTTGCAATATCAATGATTTTGTTTAGCGATATACTCTTTTTTCATGTTGCGCTCTCCATCTTAGTTTTAATGTTTGGAGCGCTTGCATACACCTACTTCGGCGGTGTGCGTTCTATAATACTAAGTGATGTTATCCAATCCATAACATACATCGGAGCGGGAGTCGCTGTTCTTGTCTATCTCTACACTTCGCTTGAGCACATCGAAATTATAAAAACGCTTAACGAACACAGTAAACTAAACTTTTTAGATACATCGTTTGAGGGCAGTTTTAGTATTTTCACGCTTCTTGGCGGCTGGTTTCTTCTAAACATTGCTGCATTCGGACTTGATCAGGATATGACGCAAAGAGTGTTGGCGTGCAGGGATAAAAAAGAGGCGGCAAAATCGCTTATTGTCTCTATTTTGCTCACCATCCCCGTCGTACTTCTTTTTCTGGCAATCGGCTCACTTCTGTACCTCTTTTACATGCAAAGCAGCGTAACACAGAGTTTTGAGGGCGAAAAAATTACGATTTTTATGTACTACATACTAAACGAAATGCCTGAGGGATTAAGAGGATTGGTTACAGTCGGAGCCATTGCGGCAGCGCTCTCAAGCACAAACTCTGTTCTTGGTGCCATGGCATCGGTTGCGGTTGAAGACCTCTACAGACCATGGAGATTAAAACAGGGCAAAGTGGAGGAGCAACACTTTGTAAAAGCTTCACGATTTGCGGTGCTCCTCTTTGCCCTGCTCCTCTCTCTTATGGCAATGGTAAGTTACTTCTGGCAGCGCCACGGTGATTTATCACTTATAAATTTCGCGCTTGGCGTTATGGCATTTGCATATACGGGGCTTTTGGGTGTATACTTCTCGGCAATATTTACATCGCGCGGAAATGAAAAGAGTGTTTTATGGGGGCTTTTTGGAGGATTTGCTACAGTTCTAGCGCTTCAACCCTATACCTTTGGCTTTGAGATTGGTTTTTCATGGCAGATGGTTATCGGCACAACTGCAGCATTTTTAATCGTTCAAACAGGAGAAGCGAAAAATGAGTGAATTTTACATTGGCGTAATGTCGGGAACTAGTCTTGACGGCATTGATATTGCCTACTGCGAAATCAAGCAAGAGAGTTTTGAACTTCTGCACTCTGCGACTTACCCTTTTAACAAAGAGATAAAAGAGAAGATTTTAAAAGCGCTAAAGACTCCTGTAGCACTTAAGCAAATCGGCGAACTTGATACGCGTTTGGGAGAGATGTACGCAGATGCGCTAGAGCGTTTTATAGCTGAAAAAAAGATAGATAAAAAACAGATAGCCGCTATCGGTCTACATGGACAGACGCTTTGGCATGAACCGGAGGGTGAATATCCCTTCTCCATGCAACTGGGCAATCCTAATATTATAACGGCGCTAACAAACATTCGTGTCGTTAGTGATTTCAGACGAAAAGATATGGCTTTAGGCGGTCAGGGCGCTCCATTTGCGCCTGCTTTTCATCAATATATCTTCTCAAGACTAAAAGCCAAAATTGCCATTGTAAACATAGGCGGGATGGCAAACTTATCTCTTCTGGGAGAAAATCTCACGGGGTACGATACCGGATGCGGAAATGTTCTTATGGATTACTGGGTTTCGCTTCACAACAGTGCAATGTTTGATGAGGATGGAAGATGGGCAAAATCAGGAACTCCAAACTCTGAGCTATTAGAGCAGATGCTAAGCGAGCCCTATTTTTCAAAAAAAGCCCCAAAGAGCACTGGAAGAGAGCTCTTCAATGGGGCATGGCTTGAGAGAGAACTTCAAACTTTTTCACATAAAAAAGATGCAATGGTACATCTTAAAAATATAGATATACAGGCAACACTTTTGGAACTAACGGTCTCAAACATTGCAAATGAGGTCAAAAAAAACGAGGTAAATATGCTTATAGTATGCGGCGGCGGTGTTAAAAACGGCTATCTTATGCAGAGACTTGGAGATGTGCTAAGGGGTGTGGAAGTGGTTTCAAGCGATGAGTGCGGGGTAAGCAGCGAGTTTATGGAAGCTATGGCTTTTGCATGGCTCGCACATGAGAGAGTGCACAAAAATTGTGTTAAATTATCCTCCGTGACAGGAGCGTCAAAAGATTCTATATTAGGTGCTATTTATGAGTAAAACCCAAACCTGGCTAAAAACAACGACCTTTAAAAACTACATAGTTGAGTCTGCTTTGGCAGATGCGAGTTTTAGAAAATATTACAGATTGCGTGACGGCAGCAAAACAGCTCTACTGATGGATTCTTCACTTGAAAAAGAGTCGCTCATATCCTTTCTTGATGTGACATCAAGACTTCAAAATGCGGATGTGGGCGTACCTAAAATATTTGAACAAAACACAGAAGAAGGCTTCTTGATACTCGAAGATTTCGGCACTAAGCACTATCTGAATATCTTAAATCAAAATAACTTTAAAGCATACTACACAAAAGCCATAAATACCATCTTGAAGATGCAAAAAGCCGATGTTGCAGGACTTCCGCTTTACGATAAAGTGTTTTTACATGCAGAGATGAATTTGATGCAGGAGTGGTACATCGAAAAATATCTTCAAGCGACACTGTCTGAAACACAAAAAAAACTTATAGCAAATACTCTTAATGTCATCTCAAATATTGTTCTTGAGCAGCCGCAAGAAACATTTGTTCATCGCGATTTTCACTCAAGAAACATCATGCTAAAAGAGAACAATAAACTCGGAATTATCGACTATCAGGATGCAATGTCTGGAGCGATTACCTATGACTTAGTTTCACTGTTAAAAGATTGCTATATCGCTTATGATCGGAGAGTTATAAAAGAGCTGGCTCTAGAATTTCGCGACAAAAAGGGGCTCAAAGTAGACAATGAAACATTTATTAAATGGTTTGATTTCATGGGGCTTCAAAGACACATAAAAGTGCTTGGAATCTTCTCTCGTCTGAATATCCGCGACAAAAAAGAGGGCTATTTAAAAGATATACCCCTGACTCTTAAATATGTTATAGATACGGCAGGCAGATATGAAGAGACAAAAGAGTTTGCCGCTTTTTTAGGAAAAATAAAATGAAAGCCATGATTTTAGCGGCAGGTCGCGGAGAGAGAATGCGTCCGCTAAGCGATAAAACTCCAAAACCGCTTTTAAAAGTTCACGGTAAAAGTCTTATTGTTTGGCATATAGAGCGGCTTGCTTCTCTTGGCTTTAGCGAAATAATCATCAATATAGACCATTTAGGCGACATGATAGAGAAGAGTTTGGGCGACGGCTCAGAGTGGGGAGTCAACCTGCTCTACTCGGACGAGAGGCAAAGCGGGGCGTTAGAGAGCGCGGGCGGAATTATAAAAGCGCTCCCTCTAATAGAGAGCGAAACATTTTTGGTGGTAAACGGCGATATCTGGTGCGACTATGAGTTTGAAACAGGCTTTGATTTAAAGGGCGACCTGGCGCATCTTATCTTGGTCGCAAACCCTGAGCATAATCCTGATGGAGATTTTGCACTACATAAAAACAGAGTAAGCAACGATACAAAAAAAAGATTTACATTTTCAGGTATCGGGTACTACTCTGCTAAACTTTTTGAGGGCTTAGAGAACAAAAAGATGCCGCTTGCACCACTGCTTAGAGAGGCTGTAGAGAAGGGCAAAGTAAGTGGCTCACTCTATGACGGAAGATGGTATGATATAGGCACACCGCAAAGACTAAAAGAGGTTAACGCTACTTCTGTATAAACTGCCCACAAGCTTTTGTTTCAGTACCTTTAAAAGTTTTATAATCTTTATTGCCATCTAAATATGACTGATAACGAGCACACTCATTGTGTTTTATACATTTATCATTGTTACAAGCTTTATCTACTTCCATTTTTATTTCCTACATTTATAATATTTTTTAAAATTATAACAAATATTTTTATTACTTAAGATTAATATATATTTGATTTTAAATGGTATACTAAAAAAAAGGAGGGTGATTTGATATTAAAAATATTTTTTATACTTTCACTTACTACACTGCTTTTTGCAAAATATGATACCTGCGAATTTAAAAATAAAGATTATGCAGATATCTGTAATAAAGTAGTAAAAGATGGCGTTTCATATGAATATGCAAATCAATTTTTACTCTCTTACTTTAAAACACAAAAATTTGATGAGATAAGCTACAAATATCTTCAGCCAAAGTATATAAAAATTCATAGAAAAAATGAGAAAAAAGCCAATAATACTCTTGTTAAATATATCCCTGACATGGTAAAACATCTTAAAAAATACACTGAAGTATATGATTATACTGAGAAAAAATATGGTGTAAATCGTGAAATAATCGCCGCTATTTTAATCAAAGAGACAAGACTTGGCAAAATTAAACCTAAACATGACGCATTTATTGTCTTTAACACTTTGGTAGTTAGAACAATACCAAATACGCCCAGAGAGAAGTGGCTTTTAAATATGGGAAAAAGCAATATGGCATCAATAATAACTCATTGCTATAAAAAAGGGATAACTCCCGAGGAGTGCAATCTACCAAGTTCTTATGCCGGAGCTGTTGGAATACCGCAATTTATGCCGAATAATTTTATCTATACAGAGGGTTATAAAACAGAGATAGCAGATCTTACAAAAATGGAAGATGCCATTGTATCTGCGAGCAAATTTTTAAATAAAAAAGCTGATTTTAAAGAGTTAATTGATTGGAATAAAATTCCAAATATAATAGAACTTGAGTCACAGTGGTATGATTTTGAATTTGAAAATGAAAATGCATCTTTTGTCTACGCAAAAAATAAAAATGGTGTTAAAAAGTACCAATGTTTTGCCTGTGACAGAGCAGAACTTGACTACCTAAGAGAATATATAAAAAAAATTATGCGCTACAACAACTCTTCAAACTACGCCATTGGAGTTATGCGCTTGGCGTATGAAGCAAAAATGGGACTTAGCAAATAACAGCCTTTAAACTATGTGACTCTTGAGATTTTATAGCTCTTGCATCATCAAACGCATTCGCGGATTCTATGCAGAGCATATATTCATAAGCATTTTCTTGCATTGCACTCATTCTCTTTGTTTTTTCAATCCACGGGTTCCATACGACAACAGAAGATGAACCTTGATTTTTTATGTGAATCTCTCTGTTTTTGTCTCTTAATACAATTTCGTCATCAACATCTTGATAAACTCTGTCGACCTCTTCACTGAAAGTTATATCGCCCTCTTGCTCCTCATTTTTGTATGTCAGCGCATCCAAATATGGCTTTTTATCTAAACCTAAGATAACTACATCAGATATATGCGAAACAGCAAAGTAAGTATGAAGCGCTTGTGTAATCTTAAACTCTTTCTCATCTCTATTTGTCGTTTTAAGTTCCATTGTCAGCTTATCTGAGATAGTAATGCGCAGCTCCAGCTCAAATTTATAGTGCCATATCTGAAGTGTTTTTTCACTATTAGTCAGTTTAAAAGTCAAAACCGTTGTCTTCTCATCCAGCTCATTGCTACACACAAACTCCCACATAGAGATTCTTGCAAAACCATGCTGAGGCAGAGCTTTGTCTTTATTGAAGCCAAACCACGGCCAGCAGATTGGAACACCGCCACGGATTGCTTTGCCCTTCTCAAAATCACTTACTTCGCTAAGCCATAAAATCGGCTCTTTGCCTACTCTTGCGTAGTGAAACAGATGTGCCCCCTGCAGGGCAATTTTTGCCTCTGCGACTCCATTTTTCACCTCAATATATTCAAAGCCGTTTGGCAGTTTTTTATGAGTTATCACATCTCATCCCAAGACTTTATCTTATGCCATTTGAGAGCGTAGAGGAGTATAAAGAGATAACAGATTATCCCCATAAGATATGTTGACTGCATATCTCCGCTAACATGCGAGATCTTTCCAAAGAGAAGCGGAAGAATCGCGCCGCCCGCTATAGCCATAATCAACAGTGCGCTTCCCTGTGCTGTATATTTTCCCAATCCCTCCAGTGCTAGCGGCCAGATCGTCGGCCAAACAAGTGCGTTTGCAAATCCTAAGAGTGCTACAAATGCTACCGTATTTGGAAGAGTTCTAATACCGCTCCATCCCCACAAAATCTCTGAAATTCCATGACTTTGAGATGAAGCAACTACTCCAAACAAAAAAAGTACCCCAAAAAGTGCAGAGCCTATAAGCGCGCGCTCCTGTGAGAGATATTTCGGTATAAGCAGGACGCCGAGTGCATATCCAAGCACCATAAAAGACATTACATAAGAGGTCAGGGAAGTAACATTTGTCAAACCTAAATGCTGACCGTAAAGACCGATGGTATCGCCTGCTATTACCTCTATGCCGACATAGAAAAAGAGTGCGGCTGCACCTAAAACCACGCGCGGGAATGCAAAGATACTCTTCTTTTGTTCTCCTGCTTCATCTTTTTCAAACTCAAGTTCGGGAAGTTTGGAAAACTTTACAAGAGCGATGAGAGAACTAAGCAATAGTGCCATAACGATGTAAGGAACTATAAGTTTTGAAGCAAGCTCCTCTTTTGACTCCGCGGATAGATCCTCCAAAGAGCCGATGCCTGAGAGTATAAATGCGGTAAAGAGAAGAGGCGCAATAACTCCCGCCCCCTTGTTTATAAGCCCCATGATGCTTATACGCATCGCCGCACTCTCAATGGGTCCTATGCAGACTATATAAGGGTTTGAAGCAGTCTGCAAGATGGTAAGACCTGATCCTAGTGCAAAAAGAGCTAGCAAAAAAAGTGTAAAACTCTCCCTCTGCGCTGCAGGTATAAAGAGAAGGCTCCCGACTGCCATTATTGCCAAGCCGAGTGCCATTGAGTTTTTGTAGCCTATTTTTTCAATCACGAAAGACATTGGCAGAGCCATTACCGTATAGGCGATGTAGAATACAAAAGTTACAAAAAGAGCTTCAAACTCGTTAAGATCGCATATAGCCTTTAAAAACGGAATTAACGAGCCGTTGAGCCATGTGACAAAACCGAAAATAAAAAAGAGCACTCCTATTATCGTCATAGGTAAGATAGTAGAAGTGCTAGATATTTTAAAGTCTTTAGACATTTTTGAGACTCTTAAGATAGTTTGCAACGCCGTCTTCATCATTTGTGTGTGGCAGAACTATTTTTGCTGCCTTTTTTACTCCCTCTTGCGCATTGGCTACGGCTATTGATGTTCCTGCCAGTTCGAACATTCCAATATCATTGAAGTTATCTCCAAAAACACTCAGCTTTTTTAAATCAAAACCGATTGCTTCGCTCACACTTCTTATGCCGTGGGATTTGTCCGCATCTTTGTGAAGCAGCGTCAAAAAGTAGCAGCCCGCATAGGCTTCGGGAGCCAAAATATACTTTATTGTATCCCCAAAAACAGCTCTTAAATGCAACGCTAATCTTCTCAGAATCTCCTCCTCGCCAAAATAGACTATCTTAAAATTATCATCCATTGCGCGAAGATCTCTAGTTTGGTGATGATGGTCATCTTTTTTATAGTTTTTTAGTATCTTTGTTTGATAGGCATTTAAAGTCGTAGAGTAGGAGAAGGCTTCGCTTAGATTTTTATCAGCCAAAGAGAGAACAAAAGGGTAGATACCGAACTTTGCACCCTCATCTATGATGGCATCCCCGAGCTCTCTGTTTATGAACTTCGTACCGATTATCTTTTTATCCATCGTCGCTATCAATGCACCATCAAGCAGTATCATCGGAGCATTAACATCTACATCCCTTAAGAACTGTGCCGTCTTTTTATATGTTCTTGCCGTTGCTATGCTAAGAACAGAGTCAGCCCCAAAACTGTTCCATATCTCTTTTGTAAAGAGGCTTATTGAGAGATCCGTTCGCAAAAAAGTGTGGTCGAGATCCGTAATATAGGCATTTTTCATCTTGCTTAATACCGCATCTTACATGTAATCATTTTCTCAACAAGTAATCGTCCAACTTCTACTTTAGTATCTACAATAGAAGTTATATCTAAATCCTGAAGATTCTCTTTATCCTCAAGTGTGGCGACTTTTACTATAAGATTAATATCTTTTGTGTGTTTTAAAACAGCCTCGCAAATCGCTCTTTTCTTCTCAATATTATCAAGTGTTACAATAACCGCCGCCGAACTCTCTGCATGAAGTGCCTCTAAGAGCGAGAGCTTTGACATATCTCCCAAATATGCCTCTTTTCCGGCAGAAAGAGCTTCATGAACATGTTTTGGATTATTATCTATGATAACATAAGGAGCGCCAAGTTCATCAAGGTTTTTGGCAACAAATTTACCGATAGTACTGTAGCCGCAGACTATCACATGGTTCTCTCTGGATACAAATGCGGAGGTGTTGAGCCCTAAATATTCAAAGCGCGTAATATAGGCAACAAATCGATTTATTTTTGAGATAAAAAACGGAGTCACTATCATAGAGAAAATAACCACAAGAACAAAGAGCGACTCAAGCTCTCTCTCCAAAAGACCGCCCATGCTTGCAACCGCAAAGATAACAAAAGAGAACTCCCCCACTTGCGAAATTGCAAGAGCAGTTTTTAAAGAGAGCACATGCGAAGATGAAATACGAAGAACCAGATAAGTAATGATTGTCTTTAAAACCAAAACAAGCATGAAAATACCGACAATAAGCCAGAAGTTATCAATAAAAAAGAGAACATCAATCTTCATTCCCACGACGATGAAGAATGTTCCAAGAAGTATATCTTTAAAAGGCGCAATATCTGATTCAACTTTATGATGGTACTTTGTCTCGGCTATAATCATTCCTGCAACAAATGCCCCAAGAGAGTATGTAAAGCCCGCATAAGAGGCCAAAAGTGCAGCTGATACGACTATAAAAAGAACAGAGCCCATAAAAAGTTCGTCTACTTCACTAGAAGCTGAGAAATGCAGAAGCCATGTCATTACTCTTTTTCCCACTATAAACATAAAACCCATAACAAAAACAGCACTTATAACTGTGTCCCTAAGTATATTAACTACCGATTGGTCGCCATTGCTCGTTAAAAATCCCAAAAGTATAAGTATAGGAATAACAGCAATATCTTGAAATATAAGTATCCCCGTAGCTCGCTGACCGTATGGGTTGTGTATCTCTTTTGAGCTCTTTAGGTAACTTAAAACAACTGCCGTGGAAGATAGAGCAAATGCAAGAGATAAGATAAGAGCCGAGATAGATTCCAGTAAAAAAATATAGTGACTAATTGCATAGACAATAAGTGCAGTAAATCCTACCTGCAAAAACCCATTGAAAAATATCTCTTTTTTCATACTGTTCATTTTTGCCAAAGATATCTCAAGTCCGATTGTAAACATTAAAAAAACTATTCCAAACTCACCTATATGTTCCAGTGTCAATGAATCATTCATATATCTTAAATCAAAGGCATACACCATTATAGTACCGGTAAAGATATAACCTATTATCTGTGAAATACCAAAGCGTTTTAAAAATAGATTTAGTACCGTTGAAACACCTAATGCCACAACTATGTATAAAAGCGCAGAATCCATCAAAATCTTTCTAATAATTTTAAATTTTATTATTGTAGCAAAAGAACCTTTTAACATAGCACTTTATAAAACTTAATTTTAAGAGACTCTATACTATAATCGCATCTTTAATTGACATTTTTGGAGCTATTTTATGACTAAATATATTTTTGTAACTGGTGGCGTTTTAAGCTCTCTTGGAAAAGGGATAACAGCAGCTAGTATTGGTACTTTACTTAAACACTCAGGCAAAGAAGTCGGTATGTTAAAAATAGATCCATATATAAATGTCGATCCTGGCACTATGAGCCCGCTTGAGCATGGTGAAGTTTTTGTTACAAAAGATGGAGCAGAAACAGATTTAGATATCGGAAACTATGAGAGATTTTTAGACACCTCTTATCTAAAATCGAGCAACTTCACTACAGGACAGGTATACTCATCGGTAATAGAAAGAGAGCGTGCCGGTGGATACCTTGGACAAACCATTCAAGTTATTCCTCATATTGTAGGAGAGATAGTCAAGCGTATCAAAGAAGCCGGAGAGGGTCATGAGATACTTGTTGTAGAACTTGGAGGAACTGTCGGGGATATCGAAGGTTTGCCTTTTATGGAAGCGATTCGCCAGATGAAACATGACGAAGAGGTTACAGGTACATTTTTTGTGCATGTAACTCTTATTCCTTACATCAAAGCTGCGGGTGAACTAAAAAGCAAGCCTACGCAGCACTCTGTTCAAGAGCTTCGCCGCATTGGTATTACTCCTCAGCTTATAATTGCCAGAAGTGAAAATGCACTGCCTAAAACATTTAAGAAAAAACTTGCAATGAGCTGTGATGTAAACAGTGACAGTGTTGTTGAAGCACTTGATGCAGCTTCCATTTATGATATTCCTCTCTCATTTTTAAGACAAAATATATTAAAACCGATATCAAAAGCGTTAGAACTGGGTGAACTTAATCCTGACATGGAAAAATGGGACTCTTTAGTTAAAAAAATAGTACAACCGAAAAATCAAATAACTCTTGGATTTGTCGGAAAATATCTTGAGCTTAAAGAGTCATACAAATCTTTAACCGAATCTCTTATCCATGCAGGTGCTCATCTTGATACTCGTGTAGATATTAACTGGGTAGACAGTGAGGAGGTAGAAGAAAAGGGTGCGGAAGCACTTCTTAGCGATTGCGACTCCATTTTAGTTGCTGGAGGATTTGGAAACCGCGGTGTTGAAGGTAAAATCAAAGCTATCGAATATGCACGCGTAAATAAAATTCCATACCTTGGAATTTGTCTTGGAATGCAGCTAACACTTGTTGAGTATGCAAGAAATGTTCTTGGTTTTGAGGGTGCAAACTCCGTAGAGTTTGATGAAAACACACCTTATCCAATGATCTATCTTATTGACAATTTTATGGATCAAAGCGGAAATACGCAACTTAGAACCCACAAATCTCCGATGGGCGGAACAATGCGTCTTGGAGAGTATCCATGTGAAACAAAAGAGGGTTCTCTATTGCGCAAAGCTTACGGTGGAGCAAAAGTTATCCATGAGAGACACCGCCACAGATATGAGGCAAACCCTACATACAGAAAAGAGCTCGAAGATGCAGGAATGATAGTAACTGGGGAATCAAACGGACTTATTGAAGCAGTTGAAATTCAGGGTCATCCATGGTTTTTAGGCGTTCAGTTTCATCCTGAATTTACATCAAGACTTCAAACTCCAAACCCTTCAATTCTTGCATTTGTTGAAGCTAGTTTAAATATATCAAAATAAAATATTAAAGCTCAATATGCAAAGCTTTAATAATATACCGATTTTAAATAAAACAACTCTTTTTGAACTGCTTTCTCAAAGAGTTGGAAAAGAAGATACAAAACTCTCTCAAATTCCAAATCCCACTTTACTTCATAATGCTGCAAAAGCTGCCAAAAAGATAGCTGAGGCTGTAAAAGAGGGCAAAAAAATAGTAGTTGTTGGTGATTATGATGTTGACGGTATAAGTTCAACAGCTATAATGGCTGAATTTTTTAAGCAAATCCCTTATCCGCTTGAAACAATAATTCCAAACCGATTTAAAGACGGCTACGGCGTTAGTCCAAATATTCTAAAAAGAGTAAATGCAGATTTAATAATAACTGTAGATAACGGCATAAGTGCTATTGAAGCTGCCCAAATTTGTAAAAAAAGAGGTATTGAACTTATTATTACAGATCATCACACTCCATCAGAAATATTGCCCGATGCCTACGCCATAGTCAACCCAAAACTCTCTGCATGTAGCTATCCTTTTGAAGAGATATGTGGAGCGCAGGTTGCATGGCTGCTGCTTGGACTTGTTAAAAAAGAGTTAAAACTCTCCATAGATATGAAACAGTTTTTAGATATATTGTCAATTGCGATAATTGCAGATATTATGCCTCTTAAGCATATAAACAGAACGCTTGTAAAAGAGGGGTTGAAAGTTCTTATGCGCTCAAGCAGGCCTTCTAGTGTGATTATAAGAGACTTTTTAAACAAAAGCTCTATAACTTCTGAAGATATCGCTTTTGCCATAGCGCCGCGAATTAACTCCGCAGGCAGACTAAAAGATGCGGATATTGCTCTTAAATTTTTAACAGCCAAAACAACAAACGAAGCCTATATGGAGTTTGAAAAATTAAACGCTTTAAATGAACAAAGAAAAGAGCTTGAAGCAAAAACAACAAAAATAGCACTTGAAGAGGTCCAAAATCAGGGTCAAATTCCAAATATTATCGTTGCGGCAGGTGAAAATTGGCATGAAGGGGTAGTGGGTATCGTCGCTTCAAGATTGGTAAATCATTTTGAAAAACCTGCCATTGTTCTAAGTGTAAAAGATGGCATTGCAAAAGGGAGTGCCAGAAGTTTGGGAAATATAGATATTTACAAACTTATAAAAGAGAATAAACAGTATCTGACAAAATTCGGCGGACACAAAATGGCAGCAGGACTTGGACTGGAAGAGAAAAATATTGAGATGTTTAAAGAATCTATCAATCAATCAGCTTTAACACTAAGCAGCAGTGACTTTATACCAAAAGATGAGGTGCTTGGAATCTTAGATACTCAAGATATAGATTTTGAACTCCTCAGCATACTTGAGAGTTTTGAACCCTATGGAGAGGCAAATCTACGCCCTAAGTTTCTACTCAAAGATGCTCATATAGTAGATATTAAACTAATGGGAAGCGATAAATCCCACTCAAAAATAACGCTCAAACAACACCTGCATGCAAAAAAAACTCTGGAGCTTATAGCATTTAGAAATGTTATTGAAATGCCTAAGGATAAAAAAATCACATGTAACTATACGATCTCAAAAAACGAATTTAACTCAAAAGTTTCTCTGCAACTTTTATTGCATAAAATATATTAAATTATTATTCATAAGAATAATTAATAAATTAAAAATATTTTGTAATAAAATTATCAAAAAAAATATGTTACAATAATCGCCAATCAAAAAAAAGGGGATTGAAATGAAAAAAATCGTAACACTTTCTGCTATAGCTTTTTTAAGCACAGCAGCTTTTGCGGAGACTGATGTTCAAAAACAGATAGATGAACTGAATATGAAGATTGAGAGACTTCAGCAAATCAATAACAAACAAGATGACAGAATCTCAGATGTTAATATATTAGCAGCGCAGGATAATCTTAAGTTTGATGTAGATTTTAGAACTGCATATGATAATCTGCAGTATGAAACAGTAAACGGAAACAAGTATGAGAATGATGCTCTTTTCTCAAATCGTCTATGGTTAGGCATGGGGTATGCTCCGACAAAGGATATGATCTTTAGAGGGCAGCTCTCCGTTAACAAAGCTTATGGCGCAAGCTACGGCCAAAGAGGGACAGGTTTTGGATTTGATACTTTTGACTGGGTTTTAAATGAAAATCTGACAGATGATACAATAAAACTAAGAGAAGCATACTGGCTTTGGAAACTTAGAACAGGAAGAATAGGCTGGACAGTAAGTGCCGGACGCCGCCCTGCGACAAACGGATATCTTATCAACTTAAGAGATGACGATAAACCACAATCTCCTCTAGGACATATTATCAATATGGAATTTGACGGTGCATCGGCAAGTATGCAGCTAGAAGATTATATACCGGGTATGTACTTTAAACTTTGTATTGGTCGTGGCTTAACAAATGCAACCGGCTGGGCTAGTGAAGCAACAAAATATGTTGGATCTCCTACAGGTGGTTCAAGTCTGCCAAATTATGTTGAAGATGATAGTAATTTAGACAATACAGATATGGTAGGACTTATCTTTCAGCCCTATGATGATGGACAATATGGCGTAATAACAAAATTCTATAGAGGATTTGATGTACCGGGACTATCAATCACAAGTCCAACTACTGCAGTAATGAAAAGTTTTGGTGATATGGACGGAGCAGCAATCTCTTTTAAAATGGATGGCGTAGGTGATGAAATCAATGATTTCTTAGATGACACGATTCTTTTTGCATCATTTGCCGCATCCGTATCAAGACCAAATGATAATCAACCAATGATGGGCAGTCAGGATGATGAGACAGGTACATCTATCTGGATTGGTGCACAGATGCCAAACTTAACAGGTGGTAAATTCGGTGTAGAGTATAACCACGGTTCAAAATACTGGAGACCGTTTACTTACGGCGAAGATACAATGATAGGCTCTAAAATGGCAGTTCGAGGAAATGCATATGAAGCTTACTGGACGCAGCCTCTTGTAGGAAATGTATTTTCTATGCAGATAAGATATACATATTTAGACTATGATTACACAGGTTCAAACGGTTTCTTTGGAGACGGGGGAACACCAATAAGTATGGCTGATGCTCAGTCGTATGGAATGGATCCTGTTGAAACTGCGCAAGATCTACGCGTATACTTCAGATATAGATACTAAAATTAAAGAGCCGTTTTGGCTCTTTAATAACTCTTCTTTTACAAAACTCCTATTTCAAACTTTATATTTCCCTTATCTTGCTAAAACCTTATAATTTTCTTTTCTAAAAATTTTAATTATTCAAAAAAATAAAAAGATATAAATATTACTATAACTTATAATAAAACAATTGATTTATAATAATTAAAACTTTTTGTGATAAAATTCGCCCTTACAACAAAAAAAGGGAAAAATATGAAAAAAATTGTAACACTCTCAAGCATCGCTTTTTTAAGCACTATGGCTTTTGCAGACACAGATATGCAAAGTGAGATAGATTTTCTTAAAAAAGAGATTAAAGAACTTAAAAAACAACAAGATTCTACTACTAGAACTTTAACAGATGTTAAGATCAGCACAAACAACGACAATATAAAGTTTGGAATTGATTTTAGAAATGCAATCGATGTTTTAGAGTATAAAAACAATGAAACAGGGGAAACAGCAAGAAATCACTCTCTTCTCTCAAGCAGACTTTACTTAAATATGGCAGCTTCTCCTATGAAAGGGCTCTCTTTTAGAGGAAAACTTGCTATCTACTCTACATGGGGAGCACATTTATATGTAAATGATGATCCATTGAAGGATTGGTCTGCAAGTTCAAAGCCTGCCGATACTGTTATGCGTCTTAAAGAGGGCTATTTTGTCTACTCAGATAAAATCGGGGATCAGCCAATAGCGCTCAGCATCGGAAGAAGACCCTCAAGCACAGGTTTCCTGGCAAGCATGAGAGAAAATGAGTCAGATGAGGGTTCACCTCTTGCGCATATAACAAATATGGAAGTAAACGGAGCAATGGTAAAACTTGATTTTACCCGTTATGTTTCAGGGGCATATGTTAAACTGGTTTACGGAAGAGCGCATACCGGCGAAATGGAGAATGTTTACGGAACAGGCAATGATAATGTCATCCCTTATGCGGATAAAGATACAATTGCCGAAGATGAAAATGTAGACTTTTTTGTAATGCCTGGTGATGCATACAACAATGGACAGTACCAGCTTATGTACCAATGGGCGCATATCTTTGATACAAAGGGAAGAAATACATCAACAGGCATCCCAAAAGGAGCAGCCGGAACTGCAGATCTCTTTGCACTTTCACTTAAAGTAAACGGCATCGGTGATGAGATCAGCGACTTTTTAGATGATACGGTAGCTTTTGCTTCTATTGCTTCCTCGCGCTATGATGCAAAAGATGGTCATACGCTTTTAAGTTCGGCTGATGGCGGAAGTTCAAATGGACACTCGTTTTGGGCTGGCGTCTATATTCCTGATATGATAACCGATTCCGGAAGATTTGGTTTTGAGTACAACTACGGCTCTAAAAACTGGACTCCTATGACATGGGCAGAAGATACGGCAATAGGTTCAAAAATAGCTGTCCGCGGTAGTGCGTATGAGGCATACTGGAATTTTGATCTCTTTGGCATCAAGTATCTGCCGTCCCAGGTAAGATATACATATGTACAACATGACTATACTCCAAACGCAAACTGCAGCGGATGGACTGTTCCAGAGCCTGTTGATATCACTGCACAAGACCTAAGATTTTTCGTAAGTTATAGATACTAAAAAGGAAGAGCCGCTAATATGGCTCTTTCTCATTTCTCACATTTTCTACATTTTTTTAAAACTTCAACTACAATATCAGCTCAACTTATTATAAATAATATATGTAATTATCTATAAAATATTCCATCTAAAAAAGTGATACATTATCACAAAATAATAACAATAAAGTTGTAAAAAGAGTAAATTTTAAATCTATCTTAAGGCTTAAGGCTGTAAAATTGATTACTTTATCACAAAAAAGGGGAAATGCATGAAAAAGAATAAAATCCTAGAAGAGATTTTAAAAGAAGTAGATAAGCATCCGGAGATTATGTCTCGTCGTGAAGCTTTAAAATATTTAACTATGTCTCCATTAGCAGCTTCTGTATTGGCGGGTGCTTCTGTAGGAGCAACCACAGCGAGTGCTTCGGATGCTAAAGGGAAAATAGTTATAGTTGGGGGAGGCTTAGCTGGTATGAGTACGGCTGCAC
The DNA here is from genome assembly GCF_009883775.1 of Sulfurimonas sp. CVO. Lineage (NCBI taxonomy): Bacteria > Pseudomonadati > Campylobacterota > Epsilonproteobacteria > Campylobacterales > Sulfurimonadaceae > Sulfurimonas > Sulfurimonas sp. CVO. The sequence goes on along the minus strand of NZ_CP033720.1, from coordinate 1,896,722 downwards.
GCCTTAATAACACTTTATCAAATGCAGATATCACTGTTATTGAACCTGATCCGTTATCAGTTTCTTATCAGCCTGGTCAAACTCTAATTGGTGCCGGTATTTGGGACAAAGATGATATTGCTTATAAAAGAGATGATTTTCTTCCAAGCGGTGTAAAACTTATAAAAGGGAGTGTAACTGCTTTTGATCCGGATAACAACAAAGTTACAGTAGACGGAAACCAAGATGTATCTTATGATCAGTTAATTATTGCTACGGGTCTTAAGCTAAATTATGGAGCAATTAAAGGTTTAGAAGGCGAGATCACTTCTATGGGAACTGACAACTCTGTTGTAAGACAAAAAGTTGGTAAAAACGGAACTCACTCAATCTACTTCCGTGACGGTGCGGCAGATACTTACAAAGGTATACAGGAGTTAATTGCAAAAGCAAAAGCGCATAAAGGCCCTGGAAAATTACAAGCACTATTTACGCATCCAAACACACCAATCAAGTGTGGTGGAGCGCCTATGAAGATTATGTATTTAACGAATTCAAGACTTGAAGAAGCTGGTGTTCGTGATAAAGTAGAACTTACTTTCTACACAAACGGTAGTGCACTTTTTGGTATCAAAGAGTATAATGAATCAATCTTTAAGCAATTTGACGAAAGAGGTTTCAAAAAAAACTTTGCTCACAATTTAACTGAGATAGATACTGATGCAAAAGTAGCTGTATTTAATCATCACTGGAAAGAAAAAGGCGAGTGGGATGAAGATTTAGAAGAGTATGGAGTAGTAATAAAAAATGAGCGCGTTGAAGCAAAATATGATTTTATTCATATAACACCTCCGATGAAAGCTCCAGATGTTGTTAAAAATTCTCCGGTAGGTTCGGATAAGGGATGGGTACCTGTTGTAAAAGAGACTCTACAGCATGTTACTTATAAAAATGTATGGTCTTTAGGAGATGTTGCAGCAGTTCCAATGGGTAAAACAGGTGGTTCAGTTCGTAAACAGTACAAAGTTTTAGTTGACAATATGGTAGCGTCTATGGAAGGAAAAAGTTCACTTCCATCTAGATATGGCGGATATACAGTTTGTCCTCTTATTACAAGCATTGGTACTGTAATGTTAGCAGAATTTGACTGGAGTAAAAAGCCTACTCCTTCATTCCCGCTTGACCCTACTCAAGAGAGATGGATATGGTGGTTATTGAAAGTTTATGCACTAAAACCAATGACTATTTATGGTATGCTTCCAGGTAGAGCTTAATATTAAAACATAATTTAGGAGAAAAATATGATAAAAAGATTAACAACGATTTCAATCGCCACTTTAGTTGCAATAGCTTTAACTGCATGTAGCGGAGATAAGAAGCAGGCAGAAACAAAAACATATAAGATGAGTGCAGAAGAGGTCTATAAGGCATCATGTACAAAATGTCATGGAGCTCATGGTGAAGGGAAAACTGAAAAGAAAACACCAAGATTTGATGATAAAACAGTTGCTGAACTTGAGTATAGTTTATTTGATATCAAAAAGGGTGGAATAACTTTTACAACAGGTACTGATCATGAAATTATGGAGCATAATATGCAAAAATTAATAGACCAGGGCTATGATTACGATATTAAAACTATGGCACAATATATTTACAGCACATTTAAAAAATAATATGTTATAATACTTGCCATAATACATCCTTATTTAACTAAATTTAAGGAAAGGGGTTACTTGGTGATTTTATTATGAAAAACAATAAAAAAAACCAAGTTTATGTTTGGCCACTGTGTACAAGATTTGTACACTGGCTAATCGCTTTATCCTTTACATTTTCTTTTATTCTCTCATTTTTTGAACATAGACTCAATTATCATGTTGCTGTAGGCATCATTTTTGGTTTAATGCTTCTATATAGAATTATTTGGGGATTTATCGGTCCTCGTTATGCAACATTCAATACATTTAAACTCTCTTTATCAGAATTAAAATTTTATTTTGTAGAAAAAATTAAAAATAGATACAGAGAAATTCCTGCTGGACACAATCCCGCTTCAAGCTGGTATACGCTTATTGTTTTAAGTGTCGGCTCAGTCATAGCTATTTCTGGTCTTCTGCTTTATGGCATACAAGAAGCCAAAGGATATCTTTCAGTTTTAAACGATGACTACTACATGTATAGCGATACACTCTTAAACATACATATTTATGCCAGCTATACACTTCTCGCATGGGCTTTTATACATATCATAGGTGTACTAATAGAGCAGTTTTACCATAAAACAAATATGGTTTTTGCAATGATCACAGGATATAAAAAAGCAAAAGGTGAAGATGCTGAACTGTGTACTCCCAAAAATATTGTCTCATATATCTTTTTAATTTTATCAGTGTGGGTTTTTTATGTCATACTTGATGGAACACACAACCCTTTTGTAAAAAGTAAATTTACCAATATTGATTATAAAAGCGAAAATGATATTTTTTATGAAAAATGCGGTGATTGTCATAAAATCTATCCCCCTTTTTTACTAACTGAAAAATCATGGATTAGAATTATGGATGGACTTGATAATCATTTTGGAGAAAAAATAACTGATCAAAATATATCAAAACAAGAAGCTATAGTTATAAAAAACTATCTTTTAAAAAATGCGGCGGAACACTCTACAAGAGAAGCCGCAGTAAAAATTGTAGCTTCTGTAAAAGATGGACGCCCTATAGCAATAACTAAAACTCTTTATTGGATAGAAACTCATAAAAACATACCACGCAGTGCATATTCTGATAAAAAAATAAAAGATAAATCCAACTGCTTTTCTTGTCATAAAAATATAGAAAAAGGTAATACAGAAGATATAAATATCTTATATCATTATTGATTTTTTTATTATTATAATTTATTTTTAACACTATTATAATCTAAATTAAAGTTGTATATAAGATAAAGTCTATTAAAATGCTTAGATTTATAATTCTTATTTAAGTGACGGCTAAGTTTCAACTCACTAAATTAAGAGATATATTAGACTATATTAAGAAGGGGTAAAGCTTATGGAAGTAGAAACTTCAAGGAGAAAATTTCTTCAGGGTACTATTACTATGAGTGTTGTTGGAGCGACAGCACTTAGTACAAATCTTTTATCAAGCGGTGATGGTCAAAGTGCTAAACCTGGTGCAATCTCATTTCACAATACAAAAACAGGAAATGGGTCTTCGCATGAAGTAGCAACATTGTGCGAAATGTGTGTAAACAAATGTGCGGCAATGGCTAGAGTAGAAAATGGAGTAGTTACCAAACTAAATCCAAATCCAATGTTCCCAAAATCAAAAAATATGCTATGTGCCAGAGGAAATGCAGGTATTCAAGCATTATACGATCCGGACAGACTAAAATATCCAATGATAAGAATTGGTGAAAAAGGTGAAGGAAAGTTTAGAAGAGTTACTTGGGATGAAGCATATAACGCAATTTTAAATGGTACAGACAAATTTCCTGGACTTAAGCAGATTCTTGATGAGGAAGAGGACAATAGATCTTCCATGCTTTTTTGTGCAGGTGAAGGTATGGCTGAACATACTTTTAAACAGTTTTTTGAAGCATTTGGCTCTGCAAACTGGCTAAATCACTCATCAATATGTCTTCAAACTGTTGCATCTGGATATGGCGTAACACTTGGTATGTACCCTCAAGCAGATCTTGACAATGCAGAGTATATTATTATTGCCGGAGCAAATAGAGCTGAAGCGATAGTAACACCTGATACCATGGATGCCTTTAAAAGAACAAAGGGCAGAGGCGCAAAGATGATTTGTATAGATCCTAGGTTTACAAATACAGCTGCAAAATCTGATAAATGGCTGGCTATAAAACCTGGTACTGACTTGGCCTTTGTTTTAGCACTGACATATGTTACATTGACAGAAGAGTTGCATAACAAAGCTTATGTTGAAAAATACTTTAATGGTTTTGAAGAGTATAAAAACAGTGTTATATCAAATAACTACACACCTGAGTGGGCTGAGCCGATTACAGGCATAAAAGCAAAAGATATCTACACAATTGCCAGAGAATTTGCTGCTCATGCTCCAAAAGCCGTCTATTACCCGGGTAGAAGAAGTACTTTTGCTAAAAATGATTTTCAGCTGCGTCGTGCAATGGCAATTTTCCAAGCACTGCATGGTGCAATTGACACCAAAGGCGGATTGATTTTTGGGGACAAACTTGATATTAAAGGACATGCAGGACTTGCACCTCTATATGAAAGAGCAAGAGCAAGAGCAATAGTTAAAAGAACAGACCAAAAAGGCGAACCTGGATATGATGATTGTGCTGTTGTAAGCGGCGGCGGTTCTTGGATTGGCTGGAGAAACAGATATTTAGAAGACAAAATGCCATATAAAGTAAGAGGTATGTTCTGTTATAAACACAATCCAATGATGAATATGCCAAACACTGCAAAAACTGCTCAAATGCTTAAAAAAATGGAACTTGTTGTAACAATTGATACTATGCCGAGTGATACTGTAATGTTTGCAGATGTTGTTTTACCTGAGTGTACTTATTTGGAGAGAACAGATCCTGTGAAAACATTTGGTGGAATTGAGCCTTCAATTGCTGTAAGAAATAAAGTAATTGAGCCTATGTTTGAGAGCAAGCCTGTTATGGAAATCTTAAAAGGTTTAACTACAAAAATATCTAAGCCACTCTTTGAGATAAGTAAAAAATATGATGAAGAAGTACAAGATATGATTGAAGATGACGGTGAAGAGGAAGTTTATGCAGAATTTGATCTGACTCTGCCATTTAAGCATACACAAGAAGAACTTAATCACCACGCCGTTGAAATGTACCCAGGCGCTGCTGAAAAACTTCATAAATATGGTGTCTTCTATCCAAATCAAGATGAGTACTATAAACAATTATCTGTAAATGAGTATCAGTACTATCCAGAAAACAAAAAGTTTTACAGTGTTGGCGGCGGTAAACCAAAAACTCCATCTGGAAAAATTGAATGTAATATAGAGTCTTTTGCTGATATGGGTGTGGATCCGATGCCGGTATGGAGAGATGAGTATAACTACAGTGTCCCTGCTGGCAAATTTAGACTTCTTTCCGGCCGTCATGCACAATTTACTCAAAGCGGAACTGTAAACAATGCTATGCTTCTAGACCTTATGCCTGAAAATTTCATATGGATAAACAAAAGAATCGCGCAGGAAAAAGGCATAAAATTTGCAGATATGATAGAAGTTAGTTCAAGTATCGGTAAAGTTCAGCTAAAAGCATACCCTACAGAAAAAATAGCACCGGATCAAGTATTTTTTATTCATGGATTTGGGGCAGAGAGTGAAGAACTCACATGGGCATATAAAAATGGCGGGAATGATAACACTATTATTGAAGATCATATAGAGCCTGTTTATGGTGCTGCGGCTATGCATGAAACTAATGTTGAAATAAGAAAGGTGTAATTATGGCTAGATATGGAATGGCACTTGATTATAAAAGTTGTATCAATTGCAAGGCATGTGAAACAGCATGTAAAGAGGAAAACGGCATCTTAATGGGTGCAGACAGTCACCGTATTTGGGTTGGAACGGGTGAAATTGAGGGTCAGTACCCTCTTTTAGACTTAACATCAAATACTTTTCACCCAAGTCAATGTCAACAATGTGACAATGCACCTTGTGAAGAAGTTTGCCCTACAAATGCAACATACTATGATGATAATGGCGTTGTAAGAGTTGATGTTGATAAATGTATATTATGCAGTTACTGTATGAATGCATGTCCTTACGATGCTAGATATGTTGATCAAAGAACAATGACTGTTGACAAATGTAATTTTTGCAGCGACACAAGACTTGCCAGAGGTGAAACTACAACAGCATGTCAGGCAACATGCCCAACTAAAGTAAGAATATTTGGTGATCTTGATGATCCAAATAGCGAAATCAGCGAAGTACTAAGAACAAGAGAGCATTATTCACTAAAAACTCATCTTGGTACCAAACCAAAATTATTTTATCTAATATAAGGAGGATGGGATGAGTTTAAGAGAAAAAATAAATACTATTGTTCCTATTAGAGATGATTTTTCAATGAAATCATTATTAAGTTTTGAGAAAACGCCTTTTAATATCTTTATGGCTGTTTTATCTATTGCTCTTTTTCTGTGGATGTCTTATGGTATAGGCGTATATTTAAGTCACGGTCATCATGCATACAATGTAACGAGAGAACATCCATGGGGTCTTATGATTGCTATGTATGTATTTTTTGTTGTTAGCTCCACCGGTCTATGTATCATCTCCTCTTTTGGACATGTATTTAAGATACCAGGTTTTGCCATAATTGGTAAAAGAGCTATTATGGGTGCGATTTTAACCATCTTATCAGGATTTGTTGTTATTGCTTTTGAGATTGGACATCCTGTAACCATGATGATTTATAATGTAATGAGTCCTGGCTTAACATCTGCTATTTGGTGGATGGGTACACTTTATGGACTATATCTTACATTTATCATTTTAGAGTTTATATTTTTAGCTAGAAATGATCATAAATGGTCTGGATGGTTTGGTATAGGTGGTCTTGTTGTCGGTATTGCCGCTCACTCAAACCTTGGTTCTGTATTTGGATTTTTAGTAGCAAGACCTATATCAAACGGTGTTTTTTACCCGATCTATTTTATATTATCAGCGATGATTACAGGTATATATCTACTATTTTTAATCTACGGTTTTAGATATAAACTTAAATTTCCTCCTGAAGTTCAAGAATTTCTTTATAAAATAGGTAAACTTTTAGCGCTTCTTTTAGCTATTTTAATCTTTTTTGAAACTTGGAGATTTTTAACAGCGATTTATGGCGGTATGCCTGAACGCGCTGATGTTGCTATGCATATACTGGGAAGTGCTCCATTTATTTATGGCGAAGTTTTACTTGGTATGGTTATTCCTTTTTTAATTGCTTTTACATCCAAAGGAAGAGCGACTGTCAGCTTAGTTTTTGCATCAATAACCGGAATGGTAGGAATTTTCTTTATGAGATATGATTTGGTTCATGATACACAGTTAGCACCGATGATGACACTCAAAAAAAGAGAGTATCAACTAGAACCTTCTTGGGTTGAGTACTTTCCATCTTCAACTGAAATGGCAATCTCTATAGGTGCTATAGGCTTTTGTTTTATTCTTTATTATATAGCGGATAAAGCATTTGATTTGGATCATAGTAAAGAAGATATACATCATTAATATCTAGAACTTTCCAAAAGCCAAGATAAAATATCAAAGCTTTTGGAGATACTTTCATAATTAAATAAGAAAAATTGTTATAAATTATATAAATAACAAATGTAACCTATGTAATAAATATTATTTTTATTATTTATAAGTTAAAATGTTATTATTCAAAAGGAGATTAAATGAACAAAATAGTAAAAATCGCATTAAGCACAGCGTTAATTCTAAGTGTTGGTGCAGTAACTGCAAGTGCAGATGCTGATAAAGGTCAAAAACTTTACGCTAAAAAGTTAAAAGAGGCATGTGGCATGAGTGGTGCAGCAATGGCTGGTAAACATACTCAAACTGAGTGGGAAGATCTACACAAAAGTGGTAAACTTGCAGATGAGATCAAAAAACTTTGTCCGTCGGTTGATGATGGTGATATAAAAGATAAATATCTTGAGCACTACTTTGACTTTTTCCATAAATTTGGAAGCGACAGCGGAAATGTTCCTGCTTGTTAATAAGTCTTTAATTATTTAAACTTTCAACATATTCTAAATTAGATTCTGGGTTTATCCCGGGTCTAAAAATCTTTCATATTTTATTTTTTCTTATATTTATTTGTAAAATTTATCCTTCTTAAGTATAATACTCGCTAATAATTATTTACTTTATAAAAAGAGGGGAAAAAATGAGAAAAACTGCTTTTTTAGCATTAATCGTTTTAATATTTTCATTGTCACTAAATGCGTTCACATTGGGAGATCTTGGTGAATTCAAATTTGAAAAAGCGAATGACAATGTTTATATAATGCATGGACCAGAAGAAGAACCTAGCAAAAAAAATGAAGGTTTTATGAATAATCCTGCACTAATAGAGAGCCAAAACGGGTTAATCGTAATAGATCCGGGCGGAAACTATAATGTTGGTAAAAAAGTACTCGCAGAAATCGAAAAAGTAAGCAAAAAACCTATTATTGCAATTTTCAATACTCATAAACATGGAGACCATTGGTTTGCAAATAAAAGCATTAAGGAAAAATATCCTAATGTCCCTATTTATGCCTTAACCTATATGATAGAGCAGGTAAAAGATAATGCAGCTGATACATGGTATGGCATTTTAGACAGATTAACAGGGAATTTAGAAGGAACAAAACCATTTACATTTCCAAGCCAAGGTGTAGAAAACAGACAAACAGTTGTTGTAGATGGGCAAACTTTTATTATGCGTCACTATGCAAAAGGGCATACCGATACTGATATTTTGATAGAACATGTTAACTCAAATACTCTCTTTATCGGGGATAATCTTATAACAAACCGTTTTGGAGCATTTGATGAGTCTTCTAGCATAGTTGAAAACATTAAACTGCTCGAGAAGATCAAAAATCAAGAAGACGGGTTTAAGAAATATACACTCTATGTTCCGGGGCACGGACCTTCAAGCGGTGAAATAAGCAAAACTATAGACCCTTTCTTAAACTATCTAAATATTATTGTTGCAGGTGCTAAAAAAGCATATGAAAATGATATACCAAGTTATGAAATTAAATCTGAAGTTCATGAAGAGTTAAAAGCCTATCACTCGTGGGATGCCTATGAGGGTCAAATGGGCAAGCATCTTATGAAAGCTTACTCAGAAATTGAGATGTTAGATTTTTAAAGTTTTACTAGATTAAAGAGATTTTCTCTTTAATCTAGTAATGAGACCCAGTAGGAGAGTTTATTAAAGAGAAAAATTCACTTCTAGTTTTTTCATCTTTTTTAAACAGACCACGAAGAGCTGAAGATGTCGTTGTAGAGTTTATTTTCTCAACCCCTCTCATCTCCATACACATATGTCTTGCTTGAATTACTACAGCTACACCTTTTGGCTGAATCGTATCCATGATGGCATCTGCGATCTGTTCTGTTAACTGCTCTTGAATCTGCATACGACGCGCAAAAACATTAACAACACGAGGAATTTTAGAGAGTCCTACCACTTTCCCGTCTGGTATATATGCTACATGCACACGACCTATTATAGGCAGAAGATGATGCTCACATGTAGAGTAAAATTCTATATCTTTTATAAGAACCATTTCATCATTAGAGCTTGTAAAGAGAGCCGATTTTAATATCTCTTTCGGATTTTCTTTATAGCCGCCAAAGATAAATTCATACGCTTTTCTAACTCTCTGAGGAGTCTTTAAAAGTCCTTCTCTATCTGGATCTTCTCCAACATAAAACATCATTGTTTTTACTGCATTTTCAAATTCAATATCTTTTTTATCCGACACCATTATGCCTTTAAAGTTTTTTATAGATGATAGAATATCAAGAAATAGCTGAGAAGTTTATGTAATTTGCTTTTTTAAACAATCCCATCTAGCTTTTCTAAGAACTGCTGCATATATGTGACATCTTTGTGTATACCTAAAAAATATATAAGTTTATTTTTTTGCCTGTCAAAAATAGGGCTAATAGTAACATCATCGTAAATAAGTTCGCCCCTTTTTGTATAATCACGAAGATTTACTTCTATAGGCTCTGCCTCTTTAATAGCTTTTCTTACCAGCCTAAGCGCTTTCTGCTTTGTATCCCCATTATTTAAAAACCTGCAGTTTTTACCCACTACCTCTTCATAAGCATACCCAAAAAGTTCAGAAAATGCCTTATTTACATAAACTATTGGATTGTCAAACTCATTTGGATTTGTGATAACAATGGCATTTTTTGATTGCTCCACTATATCAAATAGATGTTCTTTAAATTTTAAATCTTGAGCAACTTGCTTATTTTTAAGAATATAATAACCGCCATATATATTTTCAAGTGTTATACATGGAGCTGATTTTCTAAGTCCTGTAATAAAATTTCGTACACTTTTTTCATTAAACTCTCTATCTGCAGAGTCATGTATCTCATTAAATATATCAAAATTTCTAACTGCTTTATTTATATTATTTATTAAAAATTTCAATAATCTTTTCTGTGATATAGATAATTTCACACTTTTATTATCTATTATCAAAGACTCTGTTTCAATATTCCAAAAACAATTATCACTTAACCATATCAAATTATTACTCTTTTGTTAAATATTTTCGCTTCTTCTTATACTATATCAAGTTTTATTAAAATAATTTATAAAATCATCGATAGGCAGAGGGTTTGAGTGGTAAAAACCTTGCGAATAATCACATCCGATATCTCTTAATTTTAGATATTGTTCTTTTGTTTCTATTCCCTCTGCCTGCACTTTAAGATTGAAAAGTTTTGCTGTATTTATTATAGATTTTGTAATATTTAAGTCATTTTTATCTTTAATCATATTTTTTATAAATGATTTATCTATTTTTAATTTATCTACTTCGAATAGTTTTAGATGGTTTAGACTTGAATACTCTACTCCAAAATCATCTAAAACTATTTTGAACCCCATCAGATGAAGCTTTTTTATAATATCTTTTGCAACAGAAATATTTTGCATAACCTGACTCTCTACTATTTTCAACTCTATTTGAGATCTATCTATATTATATTTTTTTGATGTATCTTCTAAATCTGAACAAAAACTCGGATTAAAAAATTGTTCTTTTGATATATTTATAGATATGGTTAACTTTTTATCCAAAATATTTTTATTAAGTATTTTTAAATCTTCTAAAACTTTTGAGAAAACCATACAGCCAAACTCTTTTTCCATATCTCCTGATAAGACAAGCTCTAAAAAATCTTTCGGTTCTAATATACCCTTTTTGGTGTTATACCACCTTACCAAAGCTTCGGCACCAACTACAGAGTTATTATGAAAGTCCACAACAGGCTGATAATGCATAACAAACTCTTTTTCTTTTAATGCTCTTTTTATATCTGCTTGCATTAAAAGCCTTGTTGCCGCTCTATTTGACATCAACTTTCTATAAATTTTAAAACCATCCCGCTTCTCTTTTTTCACCTCATACATTGCAATATCAGCATTTTTTAAAAGATCATCGCTTGTTGCCGCATGCTGGGGATATATTGCTATGCCAATTGAGAGCGATACATTAAAAATATTTGTATCAATTTCTAAAGGTTGTTTAATTTTCTCTTGTAATTTAAACGCCAGCTGCTTTGCATTTTTTATATTTTTTATATTTTTTGCTATTATGACAAACTCATCACCGCCAATTCTAGCAACTATATCATCTTTTCTAATACTATTTACAAGTCTTTTTGCTATGGTTACAAGCATTTTGTCACCAATATTGTGACCATAAGTATCATTGACTTTTTTAAAATTATCTACATCTATAAAAAAGAGTGCCGTTTTAGAGCCATTTTGTAGAGATTCATCAAGAGTGTGATTAAGTTTTTTTTTAAAAAAAGATCTATTTGGAAGAGCAGTTAAAGAATCATAATTTGCATGATAGTAAATTTTTCTATCTGCTTCTTTTAAAGTTGTAATATTGAAAGATATGTGAACAATATATTTTGCATTTGCATAAAAAAATATAGATTCAAACCAAGCTGAATTTCTCTCCATTTCAATGCTAAATTTTTTGGATACAGATAATTTTTCTTTAAGATACTCAAGTGTTATGTTACATGGTTTAATCTTATCAAAATTTAGATTTTTTTTATCAGATATATCAATATTTTGAGCTTCTATATAACTTATATTTGCGTAAAAAAAATCCCCGTTATTATTATAAACAACTATTCTTGAAGGATGCATATCTACAATATCTTTAAAAATATTATTTAAATTCAAAACTACCCCACTGTATTAAAAATCTAAACTATTTCATTAAATTTAAGCAATAATATCCAAAAAGTGTCCAGCAACTTGCTAAAACAATAAAAAATTTGATTACTCATTATAAACAAAGTTTAATAATGCGTTAAATAAAAAAAGTGAGATACAGAAAATTGTTCTGCATCTCAAAAATTTATATTACATTACTATAATATGAGGAACGATAAATGGATATTTTTTCATTTTTCTATAGATATGTTTTCTTACAACTTGACGAAGGTCATTTTCAAGCGCTCTAGTGTTTTCAACGAGACCCTCTTTAATGTTTGCAAGAAAGTGTTCTAAAATATCTTCTATCTCTTTAGCAAAAAACTTATCCTGCTTGTCTGCGACAATTCCAAATGAAGTTACAACCGGCTTAGAGAGCATTGTTGAGTGCTGCCCATCAATTTGAGCAACAATCATAACGATACCGTCCGATGCAAGTTTTTGACGATCTATAACAATATCATCCTCTATTTTATGGTTATTTTGATTGTCAATATATGTTTTACCAGTTCTTACGGTTTTTACTTTTCTCATATATTTAGGAGCAATTTCAACGGTATCCCCATCATTCATGATGTAGATATTGCGTTCAGGAACACCACACATGACAGCAGTCTCTTTATGTCTCATAACATGGTTATATTCACCATGAACCGGCAAAAAGAACTTGGGATTTACCAAACGAAGCATCAACTTTTGCTCCTCTATTGAAGCATGCCCTGAAACATGGATATCTTTATCATTGTTGATTTTAGCACCAGCACGCTGCAAATGATTTAACATTCCAGAGATAGACCCTTCATTTCCTGGAATAGCACGAGATGAAAGAACAATTAAATCAGTCGGTTTAATTTTTACATGTCTATGCTCCCCAATTGACATTCTAAAGAGTGCTGAGCTTGGTTCACCCTGAGAACCTGTAGTCACTATAAGAATTTCTTTATCATTCATATGTGAGATCTGCTCTGGTTCAACAAAAATATTTTTAGGCAATTTAATATAGTCATACTGCATAGCCACTTCAATATTTCTCTCCATTGAACGGCCAATCACACAAACTTTACGCCCATATTTTACACCATACTGTATCGCTTGATAAACACGGTGAATATTTGAACTAAAAGTTGATAAAATAACTCTTCCCTCAGCTTTAGAAAACACTCTATCTAATGCCGGTGCAACATTTAGTTCAGATAATGTCGGATTTGTATTGTAAGAGTTAGTAGAATCACTTAAAAGACAAAGAACACCTCTCTCTCCATAATATGCAAGTCTATGCAAATCTGCGGTATATCCATCTATTGGTGTATGATCAATTTTAAAATCGCCTGTATGAATAATTGTTCCTGAGGCTGTTGTTATTGCCAATGATGATGAATCTATAATTGAGTGCGTCATATGCATCCACTCTATTTCAAAATCTTCACCTATTTTATATATTTTTCTTTTTTCAATAGGGTTAAAGTACTGTTTAAAATCTTTAATATGATGCTCATCAAACTTGTTGCCTATCATAGCCAGCGGAAGAGGCGAAGCATATATAGGAAATTGCATCTCTTTGTATAAATATGGCATTGCACCGATATGATCTTCGTGTGCATGTGTAATTATTACTGCTTTTATTTTATTTCTTATTTCGCGAATATATGAAAAATCAGGTACTAAAATATCAACACCATGCATATCTTCATCCGGAAAACTCATTCCAACATCAACTAGTATTGCTTCATTTTGAGTTTCAAATACTGTAATGTTTCCACCAATTTCGCCAAGTCCTCCAAGAGGAGTGATACGAATTTTATCTTTTGAATTTAGGTCTAATTTATAATGTGGATTAAGCCTTTGCTTATGGGCTTCTTGATTTATTTCAACAAATTTTTTCAAATCTTCGTTTACGGGAGTACTCTGACGACGACGCCCTCTTGATGTATTTTTATTTTTACTGCCACTTTGACTATTTGGCGACTTTGAACTGACGGGTTTTTTATTGTGTTTACGATTTTCTTGAGAAATATTTTTAATATTTTCCTGTTTCTCTTGTTCCATCCAAACTCCTTGTTAATTTATAGAGTTGGTGATAGTCTAGAGTAGAAACTTGGTGAGGTCGAATTGTTTGTGATAATTCAAGCTTCTCAAAAGCTTCTTGAAGCATAATTTTTTCATACATTTGCGATAAATTTTTCATTAAAGTTTTACGAGGTTGCGTAAACGCAACTCTTAGCATATCCTCAAAATCTTTATTGCACCTATCACTTCTTTTTTGTATTAAAAAAACTGCAGAATCAATTTTTGGCGGAGGGTTAAATGCGGATGGCGGAACTTTCACAACAATATGTGTATCTCCAACACTTTGAGTTATAATACTCAAGGCGCCAAACACCTTATCACCTTCTTTTGCACAAAATTTTTCTGCTACTTCAAGCTGTACCATTACAAGTATATTTTTGCATTTTGGATCTGCGAGGGCTTTTAAAATTATATTAGTCGCTATATAATATGGCAAATTTGCCACCAAATCATACGGCTCATCTATAAGCTCACTCTTCCAAGCAGTCAGTACATCCCCACAATGAATGTGGAGCTGTTTGGTCGCGATCTCTTTTTCAAACTTTTTTTGTAACAGTTTACACAAATCGGTATCGACCTCAAAAGCATCTACACTTTTGACATCTACTAAAAATTTAGTTAAATCACCTAAGCCAGGTCCAATCTCTACGATTTTATTATCGTTGTTGGGCATCGCTTCGACGATTTTTTGTAAAACAGTCTCGTCTTTTAAGAAATTCTGTCCAAATTTCTTCTTAGCTATAATATTTTCCATTAACTGGCATCATATAGTAATTTTGCTTATGATTGATTAATATCAATAAAAAAAAGAGTCTTTATTTTAAAAATGTAGATATTTACTACAATATTTTGCCAATATCTTCAAAATCTATCCATAAATTTTATGTTTCATGTGAAACATTGAAAAACATCAAAACTAACTATAAGCCATAAAGAGTATAATTTCACTATATTATATTAGGGTTTTAAAAACCCACAAGGTACTGTTTTGAACTATTTTGCAAAAAGAATTATTCCATGTCTTGATGTTAAAGATGGACGCGTTGTCAAAGGTGTTAATTTCGTCGGACTTAAAGATGCAGGTGATCCTGTTGAAGTTGCAAAGAGATATAACGAAGAGGGTGCAGATGAAATCACATTTTTAGATATTACTGCATCAAGTGACAACCGCGATACTATCGTAGATATAGTAGCTCAAGTTGCGCGTGAAATTTTTATTCCTCTTACTGTAGGTGGCGGCATTCGCAAACTTGAAGATATATATAAACTTTTAAATGTGGGATGCGATAAAGTAAGCGTAAATTCAGCAGCAATCAAAAGACCCCAACTTATAAACGAAGGCGCAAAAAGATTCGGTTCTCAGTGCATTGTAACTGCAATAGATGTTAAAAAAACAGGTGAAAAATATAATGTTTATTTAAACGGAGGTCGTGTAGATACGGGGATTGATGCAGTTGAATGGGCAAAAGAAGCAGTTGATCGAGGAAGCGGTGAGATACTTTTAACCTCAATGGATGCAGACGGAACAAAAGCAGGTTTTGAACTAAACATAACCGAGCAAATAAGCCATGCAGTTAATGTCCCAGTTATAGCAAGCGGCGGAGCTGGAACAATGGAACATATAAAAGAGGCGTTTTTGCACGGTGCAGATGCTGCACTGGCTGCGAGCATTTTTCACTATAGAGAGATTGACATAATGGATCTAAAACACTATCTTCATGACAATAATATACCGGTAAGACTGTAGAGATAAACATATGATTATTTGTGCAGGAAACAATGAAACTTTTGATTTTGCAACTCCAATAGGAGTAGGGCTGATTGAATCTGCCATAAATCTCACAAGACTATGCCTTTTTGACAGACCTGAATTTTTACTCTTTGTAGGGAGTGCAGGAAGTTACGGCGAGCATAAAATATTTGATATCATTGAATCTAAAACAGCTTCAAATATAGAGCTTGGCTTTTTAACAAATGATGCATATTCTCCTTTAGACAATGTAATATCTACTAACATAAACCAAACAAAAATAGATGTTATAGTAAACTCATCCAACTATATCTCAACAAACAAAGAGCTAACAAAAAAGTTTCTAAACCTCGGTATTGGGATAGAAAATATGGAATTTTTTGCTGTTTTAAAAGTAGCGCAGGAGTTTGATATTCCTGCCGGTGGAGTCTTTTGTGTAACAAACTATACTAACAAAAATGCTCATGAAGATTTTTTAAAAAATCATAAAAAAGCAAAAGAAATTCTTGCTTTGCATACAAAAAAAAGAGTTAAGGAACTTACTTCAAAATGAAATTATCACTACTTGATTTTACACTAAAAGAGCTGCAAGAGATTGTAAAACCCTCATTTAGAGCAAAACAGATTTACGGCTGGCTCTATCATAACTATGCGCAAAATTTTGACGATATGAAAAATATACCAAAAGCACTCAAGGATGAGCTTTCGGAAAAATATGTTGTAAATCCTCTTAAAATTGTAAAAAAAGAGATCTCAAGTGACGGCACAATCAAGTACCTTTTTGAACTCCAAGACGGCAAGACCGTAGAAGCAGTATGGCTAAAGATGAAAGAAATGGTTACAGACGAAACTGGAGAAGTCATACAAGAAGCGAAATATACCATCTGCGTATCCACACAAGTCGGCTGCAAAGTCGGTTGTGCTTTTTGTTTAACTGCAAAAGGCGGTTTTACAAGAGATCTCACTGCAGGAGAGATTGTGGGGCAGGTTGTTGCTTTAAAGCGGGATAATAAGCATAAACACAACAGAATGATAAATATAGTCTATATGGGAATGGGTGAACCTCTGGATAATTTAGAAAATCTGGCAAAAGCTATTGAGATTTTTAAAGAAGAGGATGGATTATGCATATCCGGTAAAAGACAAACAGTCTCTACAAGCGGAATTAGCAACAAAATAGATAAACTCGGAGAGATGGATTTAGGTGTTCATGTAGCCATATCACTTCATGCAGTTGATGATAAACTTAGAACTGAACTTATTCCTATGAATAAAGCTCACAATATATCTTCTATTATTGAGGCAGTTAAACGCTTCCCAATCGACACCAGAAAAAGAGTTATGTTTGAGTATCTGGTTATTAAAAACAAAAACGATGATATAGCTTCCGCAAAAAAACTTGTAAAGCTACTCTCAGGCATAAAAGCAAAAGTAAATCTTATCTACTTCAATCCTTATCCGGGAACCGAATATGAGAGACCTGCTAAGAGTGATATCATAGCTTTTCAAGAGTATTTGGTAAATCATGGACTTTTATGTACTATTCGTGACTCTAAAGGCATGGATATAAGTGCTGCGTGCGGACAGCTAAAAGAACAAGATAAATTTAGCAAGGCTGAAGAGAGAGACCACCTGAGTGAAAAAATAGATGGCGATTTAAAATGAGCTATATAGAAATATTTCAAATTATATTTTTAGTAATTGTTTTTGCAGTAGCTATAATAGGTTTTTTAAAAGCTGCTACAAAACCTTGATTTCTTAAACACAACCTATAATAATCATCAAATATAAAAAATGTTATTATAATAGTTCATATTTTAAAAAATGGAGATTATTATGGCTTATAAAAAGACAAATAGCGACAGAATTAAAAGAATTTATCAACTTTGTGAAGATCATTTTGGTGGTGTTCGCTTTGTTGGTGTGAAATTTCATAAAAAAATAGGCTGGATTGCAAAAGTACAGTTTGATGATGGGTTTGAAAGTCTTACTGCTGACGGTGAAACAAGCGTCGAAGCTCTTCGTAAATTAAAAAATCGTGTTAAAAAAATAATTAAAAGATACAATGCAGTTTAAATATATTAGCAATATAATATAAATTCATATAGAAAACGACCAACACACCAGGGAGGTCGTTTACAAATATAATAATACCTTACTTTTCTTATATATAAATAATTCACAAAAATTTCAGTTATTTTCTTAAAAAAAAATTTAGTATAAAAAAAGAGCACTTTTTTCAAAAAAATGTGTACTATTCACACATTGTGTTAAAATGTGAATAGTACTTCATAGATAGAATTATTTATTCAAAAATAAATAATTTTTAAATAAAAATTTATATAAAAATAAACTGAAAAAATCAATGCTTTAATATTGCTTAAAACCCCATAAAATAGGCTTTTAAGCAATATTTTATTTTTCATAATAATAAAAATTAAATTTTTATTAAAACCTATTTTTTTTATTCACATAAAATATATATGTCGTATAAGATTTTAATAACAAATATATATTTTATAATCAAAATGTTTCACATGAAACAAAATATAAAATTTATGTTTTTATATTAAATCAATAAACTTTTTTGTACTTCTTTAAGAAAATCAACGCTGCTTTTAATATTATAATTTTTATCATATAATTTAAAATTTAATTCACTAGCATGCAAAAGCAATCTTGAAGCGCCACTATTTTTTATTCTCTCTTCTCTGCTTAACTCTTTATCTAAAAATTTGATTATGTTTTCTTCACTTTGACCATATATAGGATCACCGACTATTGGATGTTTCATGTGAAACAAATGAACTCTTATTTGATGTTGTCTTCCTGTAAGAGGAGAACACTCTACCAGTGTCATTTTTAGCTCAGGAAAATATTTTAAAACTTTTATATCTGTTTTTGATTTTTTTCCATCTTTATGAACTTTTACAACCATTCTAACTATACTGCTTTCATCCTCTTTTCTAAGAAGAGGTGCTTCAATTGAAATATTACTATTTAACTTCCCATGTACCATGGCCAAATACTTTTTATTCATATTTCTTTCTTGAAACATTATTTTAAGGTCTCGTTCACTTTTCTTATTCTTTGAACACAAAACCAAACCGCTTGTTTCTTGATCTATTCTATGAATAATATTCGCGTTCATTCCATATTGATATTTTAGTTCATCAATAAGAGAATATTGTGTATTTCTGTTTTGAGGATGGATAAGAACTCCGCTTGGTTTGTCAAAAACAACAAACTCTTCATACTCTATATGCGGTTTTAAATTTCTAGTAGCAGGCTCAAAATGTATAAATTCAACTTCACCCTCAATCTCTTTTGAAGATATATTCATAACTTCTCCATTAATTAACAGGCGACCTTTGGCGATAAAACGCTGAGCCTCTTTTTGTGCATAACCAAGCTCTTTTATAAGAAATATAAAAGCTCTCTGCTTTTCCTTTACAAACAATTTTTTTAAAACAAATGGCAAATTTTAATTCCTATTTAATCAACTATTTACACTATTTTCTGTAGAATAAAAGACTTAATTTTAACATAAAATTCAACATAATTTATACAAAGGTAACATACCATGGTAGAGAGATACGCAAGAGAAGAGATGAGTTCCAAATGGACAATGCAGGCAAAATATCAAGCTTGGCTGGATGTAGAAAAAGCGGTTGTAAAAGCTTGGAGCAGATTAGGACTTATTCCTGAAGATGATGCTAAGAAGATTATTGAGAATGCAGGATTTGATATAAAAAGAATCGATGAAATAGAAGCAGTAACCCGTCATGACCTTATAGCGTTTACGACTAGCGTATCAGAAACTCTAGGCGAAGAGAGCAGATGGTTTCACTACGGCATGACAAGTTCAGATACGGTTGACACAGCCGTAGCACTTCAGATGAAAAGCTCTCTGGAATTAATTATAGAAGATGTAAAGATGATTATGGAGTCCATCAAAAAAAGAGCAATGGAACATAAAATGACTCTTATGGTTGGACGCAGCCACGGCATACATGGAGAGCCTATAACATTCGGTCTTGTGTTAGCTGTTTGGTATGACGAAATGGCAAGACATTTAGAAAATTTGGAACAAACACTTGATGTTATAAGTGTAGGGCAGGTTAGCGGGGCAATGGGTAACTTTGCACATGCACCTTTAGAGCTTGAAGAGTATACATGTGAAGAACTGGGACTAAAACCAGCACCTGCATCTAACCAAGTAATTCAGAGAGACAGATACGCAAGACTTGCTACTGCGTTAGCTCTTATGGCGAGTTCTATAGAAAAGTTTGCCGTACAAGTTCGTCACTGGCAGAGAACTGAAGTTTACGAGTGTGAAGAGTATTTTGCGAAGGGTCAAAAAGGCTCATCTGCAATGCCGCACAAACGCAACCCGATACTAACAGAAAACATAACAGGTCTTGCTAGAATGATCAGAGCCTATGCTACACCTGCTATGGAGAATGTGGCACTCTGGCACGAGAGAGATATCAGCCACTCATCAACCGAGAGATTCTGGCTTCCCGACTCATTTATAACAAGCGACTTTATGCTGCACCGCATGAACAATGTAATCGCTAACCTAACAGTATATCCTGAGAACATGATGAGAAATCTCAATCTTACAGGCGGACTTGTTTTTTCTCAAAGAGTTCTTTTAGAACTTCCTCTAAAGGGTGTTAGCCGTGAGGATGCTTATCGCATAGTTCAAAGAAATGCGATGAAAGTCTGGGAAGAGATACAGCAAGGCAAACCTACTACAAATGAAAAGGGGGAATCTCTCTATCTTAACCATCTCTTGGCTGATGAAGAACTGAGAGCAAGTTTGAGTGAAGAGGCAATTCGCGAATGCTTTAATTTTGATTACTATACTAAAAATGTAGATAAAATATTCAAGAGAGTTTTCAACAAATAAATGACATAATTGTGCTAATATTCATTACTAAAATCAAAAGTCATTAAGCACTTATTTGTGCTTAATGCAAGAGCAGGAAATTATATGATAACAATTATAAAAAGAAACGGCAGAACCGAACCGTTGGATATTACAAAAATACAAAAGTATACATCCGCTGCGGTAAAAGAGCTAGATAATGTCTCCCAAAGCGAACTTGAAGTCGACGCACAGATTCAATTCCGTGACGGTATAACATCAAAAGAGATACAGCAGACACTTATTAAAACAGCGGTCGACAAGATAGACATAGATGCTCCCAACTGGACCTTTGTTGCCTCAAGACTCTTTTTGTTTAACCTCTACCATCAAGTAAACGGATTTACTGGTTACTCATCTTTAAAGGAGTATTTCCAAAGAGGCGAAAAAGAGGGGAAAATTCTTCTTGGTTTAAAAGAGATGTACAATCTTGATGAGTTAGAAAAACATATAAAACCCGAACGCGACATGCAGTTTAACTATCTTGGTGTTAAAACACTTTATGACAGATATCTCATAAAAGATAGAAATTCAGACCCTATAGAGTTACCGCAGCACATGTTTATGGCTATTGCTATGTTTTTGGCGCAAAGAGAAGAGAATAAAGAAGAGTGGGCTATAAAATTTTACGACATGATTTCTAAATTTGAAGTCATGCTTGCAACACCTACTCTAAGCAATGCAAGAACACCAAGGCATCAGCTTAGCTCATGCTACATCGGTTCGACTCCCGACAATATAGAAGGAATCTTTGACTCTTACAAAGAGATGGCGCTTCTTTCAAAATTCGGCGGAGGAATCGGCTGGGATTGGACAAATGTCCGTTCAATGGGTTCTTATATCGACGGGCATAAAAATGCAGCCGGCGGAACCATACCGTTTCTAAAAATCACAAATGATATAGCTGTTGCCGTTGATCAGCTGGGAACCAGAAAAGGTGCTATCGCTGTTTATATGGAGCCATGGCATATAGATATAAACGACTTTTTGGATTTGAAGAAAAACTCGGGCGAAGAGCGTCGCCGTGCGCATGATCTTTTCCCCGCACTTTGGATAAACGATCTCTTTATGCGCAGAGTTCAAGAAGACGATATCTGGACACTCTTTGATCCTTACGATTGCAAAGAACTCACCACGCTTCATGGCGAAGAGTTTGAGAAAAAATATGAAGAGTTTGAAAAAGATGAGAACATCATGAAAGAGAAGGTAAAAGCAAAAAATCTTTGGAAAAAAATACTAACATCCTATTTTGAGAGCGGCAGCCCGTTTTTATGTTTTAAAGATAATGCTAACAAAGCAAATCCTAACAGCCATTCCGGCGTTATCAGAAGTTCTAACCTTTGTACGGAGATTTTTCAAAACACAAACCCTAACCACTACAAGATAAAATTTATTTTTGAAAATGGCGAGAGCGTTAGTTATGAAGAGGAAGAAATCATCAAAGTTGACAGCGGCTTAGAGAAGCCTGCCAAAAAAGTAACAGCACTGGACGCTATTGGCGGACGCGAAATATATATGGTAGAAAAAGAGAAGATAAACGGCGACACTGCGGTATGTAATCTCGCTTCTCTCAATCTCTCGCGTGTAAATACAAAAGAAGATATTGACAGAATCGTTCCCGTCGCAATTCGCGCATTAGATAATGTAATAGACCTTAACTTCTATCCGTTAGAAAAAGTAAAACGCACTAACATGAAGACGCGCGCAATCGGTCTTGGTGTTATGGGCGAAGCACAGATGTTGGCACAAAAAGCTATAACATGGGGAAGCCAAGAGCACTTTGACAAAATAGACGAGATTATGGAAGCCGTTAGTTTTAATGCTATCTCTTCCTCTAGCGATATTGCACTTGAAAAAGGCTCTTATCCGGAATATAAAGGTTCTAAATGGAGCCAAGGCATTATGCCGATGGATCATGCAAATGCAGAAGTTAAAAAGCTTGTTGACCGCGGCGGACTTTTTGCTTCAGCTTACGAATGGGATGAACTCCGCGTTAAAGTCAAAAAACAAGGTATGAGAAACGGTTATCTTATGGCGATAGCGCCTACGAGTTCTATATCTATTTTAACAGGAACGACACAGGCGATTGAACCTGTATTTAAACGAAAATGGTATGAAGAGAATCTATCGGGGCTTATTCCCGTTGTTGTTCCCGAACTCTCTCCCGATACTTGGGCGTACTATACTCCTGCGTATGATTTGAACCAAACGGTTCTTATCAAAGCAGCGGCAATCCGTCAAAAATGGTTAGATCAAGGTCAAAGTCTTAACATATTTATAACGCTTGACAAAGCAAGCGGCAAATACCTAAACGAAATCTACATGTTGGCTTGGAAGTTAGGACTTAAATCTACCTACTATCTTCGTTCACAATCTCCTGAGATGGCAAGCGATGTTGAAGACAGAAGCATGGAGTGTGTCGGTTGTCAATAAAGAGTATTTAATGAAGCCTTTGCTAAAAAAAGATATAGATGCATTTTTAAAGCGATTTGACAACTTTATAGATGCAGAGTTAAGATTCATAGAAATTGTCTCTGCTACTGCCGTTAAAATTACTCTAGCAGCACAAGACAACGCTAGAGGATTTGACTGGATAACACTTACTTTAGAATTTAACGGTATTAGCGATGCGCTGCTGCTTGAAAATTCAAAGCTCTTACATGTAGACATAAGCGAAGGTATAACTCTGCTTTGTGAAAACAACTTGTTTGCTTTTGGTATCGGCAGCTATAACAATCTTCACAATATAACAGACTCTTTATGTTATATAAAAGCCGACTCACTCAAATATTCGCAAGGCGAGTTTTAGTTCATTAGCATTTCATAAACCATTTAGTTATAAAATTTTGTTAACTACAAAAAAACTAAAAGGAATGAAAAAATGAAAAAGCTCTTTATTCTGTTTACTCTGGCTCTCTCTCTTGTTTATGCAAAAGATAGTGTAGAGTTTAAATACGCACCTAAAAATCTTGAGAGAAACTTCCCAAGCGCACAAAACCAGATACTCTCCTATAACAACATTCTAGAAAATGTTAGAACAAGCATCGTAAATATCTCTATAAAAAAAGAGATAAAAGGAAATCTTTATAGTGCAAACCCTTTCTTTAACGACCCGTTTTTTAGAGAGTTTTTTAAAGGATACGGAGATATTCCTCAAGAAAGAATACAAAAATCACTAGGCTCGGGTGTTATCATCTCAAAAGATGGTTATATAATTACAAATAACCATGTTATAGACGATGCAGATGAAATTATCGTCAATTTGGCAGGAGATAAAAAAGAGTATGAAGCTAAACTCATCGGCAAAGATGAAAAGAGTGATTTGGCTGTTATTAAGATTGAGGCAAAAAATCTAAATGCAGTAACATTTTACGACTCGGACAAAGTAAAAGTCGGAGACATCGTCTTTGCTCTTGGAAATCCCTTTGGAGTAGGTGAGACAATCACACAGGGAATAGTCTCGGCAACAGGCAGAAGCGGTGTAGGAATCGTAGAGTATGAAGATTTTATCCAAACTGACGCTTCTATAAATCCGGGAAATTCGGGCGGCGCACTAATTAACTCCGCCGGACATCTCATAGGAATAAACTCGGCTATTATCTCAAAATCAGGCGGAAATGTCGGCATCGGGTTTGCAATCCCCTCAAACATGGTAACCTCGATAGCGACAAGTTTGATAGACAGCGGTAAATTTACTCGCGCCTATCTTGGGGTTACTATTTCCGATGTTAGCAAAGATATGAGCAGTTTTTATGATGATAATTACGGTGCGCTTATTACAGGCGTAGAAGAGAACTCGCCTGCCCAAAAAGCCGGACTAAAAAGAGGCGACTTAATCATCTCCGTAAATGGCAAAAAAATTGAGAGTGCAAGTGAACTTAAAAATACTATAGGCTCTTACGCTCCAAATAGAGTAGTAAATATAAAATTTTTAAGAGATAAAAAGATAGATATTGTGAATGTAACTCTTGCTAGCTTAGATAATAAAGTTATTGCAGGTGAGTTTGAATATAAAGGTATGAAACTCTCTGAAATAACTCCTATATATAAACAACAACTGGGTCTCTCAATTGAAGGTGTACTTGTTCAAGAGGTGGATCAAAACAGCGAATCATTTGATTCTGGAATTAGAAAAGATGATATCATTATTCAGATAGAAAATGAAGAGATAAAAAATTTGAATGAATTTAAAAAAGCTACCGCAACAAAAAGTAAAAAAAGATTTTTTATCTATAGAAGAGGCGGTATTTTTGCCACTGTTTTATAACAACTAAGGAGTTAGCATGAGAGTAGTTTGCCCTGTTTGTAAAAGCGTAAACAATGTTCCACAGAGGGAATCTTATAAAAAAGCCAATTGCGGAAAATGTAAAAGTTCACTTCTTGATACAAAACCTATCGAGCTAACAAACGCTGACTTTGATGAAGTAGTAGTAAATAGCGATATTTTGGTTGTTGTAGATTTTTGGGCGCCATGGTGCGGTCCATGTAAAATGATGGCGCCAAATTTTGAAAAAAGTGCAGCAAATTTTCCGCTCAAAGCACTTTATGTAAAAGTAAACACCGAGAATGAACAAAATCTAGGTGCAAGATTTGGCATAAGAAGCATCCCTACAATCATAGTCTTTAAAGATGCAAAAGAAGTTCACAGAGTTTCAGGCGCTTTAGACGAAGCAACACTAAACAAAATGGTTACTCAATTTATATAACAAAACGATTTTAAAATAAACTCGGAATAACAAAAATATTCCCGAGTTTTAAACTATTTAATATATGAACAGCAATAATCTGTTACTGTTTTTACTCTTAAATCAAATGATGAATTAGCAGGAACATTAAAACTTTCTGGAGTGTTGAGCGTCTTCCAATCTTCACTCGGAAGTTTTATATCAAGTTCTCCACTCATCATCTCCATAATTTCTGCCTCTTTTGTTCCAAAAGTATACTCACCTGGCAACATAATTCCAAGTGATTTTACACTTCCGTCTGCAAATTCAACAGTTCTGCTTGTAACTTTTCCATCATGGTAAATATTTGCCTCTTTTTTTATACTTACATTTTCAAATTTTGACATTTTTATTCCTTTATTTTATAATTTACAATTTTATCTAAAATTATTCCCAATCCAATAATCTCTGCTGACCCTCCAGCTGTCTTATATGTGTTACATCTTGAGAAACTTCTATAACACCTTTATAATTACCCTCATCATCTCTTATGGCAAAATAACGAATATGAATAAATTTGCCTTTAAATGTTATCCAAAACTCGGCTTCGTCTCTGCGACCTGCTTTAAACTCCCGCAAAATCATTAAAACCTGATCTACAGACTTCGGAGGATGACAAAACTTTACTTCGCGGCCGATAATTCCTGCACTTCTTGGAAATACTCTCTCATCTCCGCGGTTATAGAAGATAACAATGTCATTTTCATCGACATAAGTGATATCAACAGGCATAAACTTCAAAAGCCAGTTAATCTGCTCAGGCAGCATATAGCCCTCTTCTAGATTGATTCTATTCTCAAGCGAGAATGGCAGTTTTCTCTTCTGTTTATCTTGAGATGGATGTATATATTCACCCTCTACATGCGCAGGGTAAGCGGCAGGCGGCGTATCGAACATCCAGCCTATCTCCTCATCGCCTGAGCGCATCTCTTTCCAATCATCCTCATCAAGCATACTTAACGCATTTGGAAGAAGCCTTCCCTCTTCAACCTGCATAATATGCTCTAAATTTCCAAAAACTACCTGTAACTGCTGAATTAAAGCTGGCATATTTTTCTCTTCAAGTAGAGCTCTTGCAATTTTTATCTCTGCTCTTATATCATCATGAAAAGCCCACATGTTTTGTGAGGGACTCGTCCAGCCATACTTTTCAAGATATGGAAAAAGTTGGTTCTCTTTTCTTGCAAAGTGCTTCTCAACAAGGCAAAGTTTTTTAAATTTCTTTTCAAACTCTTCAAAATTTTCTACTATATCTATACTATTTATACTTGAAATAAGTCCTCTCATTAAAATATTTTCTTCTAAATAGACTCTTACCGGATGCCCTTCAGGCAGATTTGCAAATGAATTCATTATTTTCCTTAACGATTTTATAACAAAATTATACTGTTTAAAAAAAATAATTTTTTGATTTATAACAATATAAAATTACTTCAGCTTAAGCCTTACTCTTTGTGAATGCGTTATAGCAACGGCAATAGCATCTGTTATATCTAACGGTTTTATCTCTTTTTTTATATTTAAAAGCCTCTTTGCCATAAATGCTACCTGCTCTTTTGTTGCTTTTCCGTTTCCTGTTAATGCTTTTTTTACTTGAAGTGCAGTGTATTCATTAAACTGTCCAAACTGCTGAAGAAGCATAAGCATAATTGATCCGCGAAACTGTGCTAATTTGATTGTTGTTTTTGGATTATGTGCATAAAATATATCTTCTAATGCCACTTCATCTATTTTGTGATTTTTAAATATATTTTCAAAAGCTTCTACCATCTGAGGTATCTGAAACTGCAACTCTTCAGCTTTTATCTTTATAAGTCCTGCTTCTATTAATCCTATTTTGTCTTTTTCTAAAGAGATAAGAGCATAACCCATTTTTCTTGTTCCAGGATCTATTCCTAAAATTGTCATCTCTGTCCTATTTTTTATTATAATTTATATTATAGTGCAACTATTTTAATTTATTCACCTATTCACAAATTTACTATTCACATAATTTTAACTATATTTATGGAAATAATCGTTATTATTCACATACAAATAATTAAATAGGATTTTATGTGAATATAGGCCAAAAAATTTTACTTTTGCTTAAAGAAGAGATACCTGAAATAGAATACAACAGATATATTAAAAATCTTATTTATGATACAAAAAAATCAACAAATGATATTGCTCTGTTTTATGCCCCTAACTCTTTAGTTTTAAACTGGATAAAAAGCAAATATAGCACAAAAATTAAACATCTTTTTGAGGTATATAATTCTTCTAAAGTAAATGTGAAAATTTTGCTCAAAAATCAAATTGAAAATAAAAAAGCAGAAACAGAAATAAAAAAAGAACAAAAACAGCAACACTCTTTACTTAATCCATCTCATACATTTGATAATTTTATGGTTGGAGGCTCTAATCAATTTGCATATGCTGCAGTAAAAAGTGTAAGTGAAAAACCAGGTATATTATATAACCCTCTTTTTATTCACGGTGGTGTAGGTTTAGGTAAAACTCACTTAATGCAAGCAGCAGGTAATGTTTTTAAAAATCAGGGAAAAATTGTTATATATACTACGGTTGAGCAGTTTTTAAATGATTTTATACGACATGTAAGAAATAAAACAATGGAGAGATTTCAAGAAAAATATCGTAAATGCGATGTTCTTTTAATTGATGATATTCAATTTTTAAGCAATAAAGAGGGTATTCAAGAGGAATTTTTTCATACTTTTGAAGCACTAAAAGGTGTAGGCAAGCAGATTATTTTAACAGCTGATAAACATCCTAAAAAAATAGCCGGATTAGAAAAAAGGCTTCAAAGTCGTTTTGAACATGGTCTTGTTGCAGATATTCAACCGCCTGAACTAGAAACTAAAATAGCTATTATTGAAAATAAGTGTAAAATAAATAAAGTTGTTCTTACAAAAGATATTATTAATTATATAGCAACTGTAATTGAGAGTAATGTTCGTGAAATTGAGGGCATTTTATCAAAATTACATGCCTATTCACAACTTATGCATGTAGATATTGATCTTCAATTTACAAAAAATGTTTTAAAAGATCAACTGCAAGAAAATCGTGCTAATCTCACTCTTGATATAATTACACAAAATGTAGCAAAAGATTTAAATATTAAACCAAGTGAAATCCGTTCAAAAGGTAGAAGTAAAAACTTAGTTTATGCTAGAAGAATTGCTATATACCTCTGTCGTGAACTCACACAAAATACAATGCCACAACTTGCTCAATACTTTGGAATGAAAGACCATACAGCTATTAGTCATACTCTAAAAAAAATAAATGAACTAATTCAAAATGATGAAGATTTTAAAATAAAAATAGAAGAATTAACAAATAAAATTACATCTTCTTCTTAAAAAAAGATATAATTACTTAAGTGAATATATGTGAAAGAGATCGTATAGGTTCATCACATCTATACATCTCTTAAAATGGGAGTTAAAGAGTGATATTCACATTATCACTCCCTCCTACTACTAATACTATAATTTTATATAATAAATAGGAATTTAAATGAAGATAACAGTACAAAAATCTATCATTGAAAATATTTTGATTCATACACAACCATTTTTGGAAAAAAAAGATACTTCACAAATAACATCACATGTGTTATTAGACGCTTCTAACTCAAAATTAACTGTTAAAGCAACAGATTATGAAATAGGTTTGCTTGTATCTACTCCAAATATAAATATAATAGAAAATGGAAGTGTTACTGCTAATGGTAAAAAACTACTAGATATCATTAGAATTTTAAAAGATGGAGATATTAATTTAGAAGTTAAAAATGATATACTCTATATCTCTCAATCACACTCTAATTTTAAACTACCTACTTTTGCATACAATGAATTTCCAACATTTCCTCTTTATGAAGAAAAACCACGAATTTCAATTGATTCACACTCTCTTATAGAATCTTTAAAAAAAATAACTCCAGCAATTGATACTAATAATCCTAAATTTGAATTAAATGGAGCATTAATCGATATAAAAGAAAACAATATTAATTTTGCTTCTACTGATACAAGAAGATTAGCAGTAGTTACTATAGAAAATCAAAATAATAATCAATTATCTATAATTATTCCAAAAAAAGCAATCATAGAAATACAAAAACTCTTCTTTGATAATATTGAGCTATATTATGATGATACAAATTTAATTATTAATTCTGACCAATATACTTTTTTTACAAAACTTATAAATGGAAAATTTCCCGAATATTCTAGAATTATTCCAAAAGAAACAGCACACAATTTAACTCTTCCAAAAGCTGTTATGATAGAAGCAATTAAACAAATTACAACTATTTCATCTGATGTTAAAATTACTTTTTTAAATAATTCTATTATTTTTGAATCACTAAGTGATGACAATATAGAAGCAAAAACTGAAATTGATTATAAAACAGGTTTTTCATCTTCTTTCACAATTGCTATAAACAGTAGATATCTTTTAGATTTTTTAAATAGTATAAATAGTTCAGAATTTGATATTGGACTAAATGAGAGTAATTTACCTTTTATTTTAAATGAAAATAATTTTAAAACAGTTGTAATGCCAATAGTTATATAAATAAATTATTAATCATAAAAAATAATATAAAATCTTTTATATACTGCCTATAAAACTTACTTTTAGAATAAATTAGATAGAATGTTTTCAATTATGTCAAAAGTTATAGTGGAGAATTAAATGGAACAAAATACAGTTTCTTTAGAAAATTACGGCGCTAGTAATATTAAAGTCCTAAAGGGATTAGAAGCAGTTCGTAAGCGACCGGGTATGTATATTGGTGATACCGGTCACAGAGGTTTGCATCATTTAGTTTATGAAGTTATTGACAACTCTATTGATGAGGCGATGGCTGGTCACTGTGATACTATTAATGTAACTCTTACAAAAAATGGGACATGTATAGTTTCTGATAATGGTCGTGGTATTCCAACAGATATGCATCCTACCGAGGGAATGAGTGCTGCAACTGTTGTTTTAACAGTTCTTCATGCCGGTGGTAAATTTGATAAAGATACTTATAAAGTTTCAGGTGGTCTTCATGGTGTAGGTGTATCTGTAGTAAATGCTTTATCTTCTGAATTAAAGATGACCATTTACAGAAATGGAGAAATTCATGAACAAGATTTTAAAAAAGGTATTCCTCAAGAACCTTTAAAAATTATTGGTAAAACTCGTAAAACAGGTACTACTATAGAGTTTGCTCCGGATCCTGGCATATTTACGGAAACAGTAACATTTGAATATGAATATTTAGCTAGAAGATTTAAAGAACTTGCATATCTTAATCCATTTATTACAATTAATTTTAAAGATGATAGAAAAAATATTTCAGAAACTTATCATTTTGAAGGCGGTATTGCTCAATATGTAACTGATTTAAATAAAAAACAAGAAGTTGCAAAAGTTTTTGAATTTAGCTCAAAAATAGAAGATATAGAGTTTGATATAGCTCTTATGTATAATGACTCTTATGAAGAAAAAATTTACTCTTTTGTAAATAATATTCGTACTCCAAACGGTGGAACACATGAAGCCGGATTTCGTGCTGCTCTTACGCGTGCTATATCAAACTATAATACACAAAATGGTGCTGCAAAAGAGAAAGATATAAAAATTAGCGGTGAAGATACCGGTGAGGGACTTATTGCTATTGTTTCAGCTCGTGTTCCCGAGCCTCAATTTGAGGGACAAACAAAAGGTAAACTTGGAAATACTTATGTAAGGCCGTTAGTTCAAAAACAAACTTATGAGTTATTGAGTAAATTTTTTGAAGAAAATCCGATTGAAGCTAAAGCTATTGTTGCAAAATCTTTAATGGCAGCACGCGGTCGAGAAGCTGCTAAAAAAGCAAGAGAATTAACACGAAGAAAAGATTCTATGAGTGTTGGAACGCTTCCAGGAAAACTTGCAGATTGTCAAAGTAAAGATGCTTCTATCTGTGAACTTTACTTAGTGGAGGGTGATTCTGCGGGTGGTTCTGCAAAAATGGGTAGAGATAGAGTATTTCAAGCAATTTTACCGCTTAAGGGTAAAATTTTAAATGTTGAAAAATCAAGACTGGATAAAATTCTTAAATCTGATGAAATAAAAAATATGATTACTGCAATGGGTTGTGGTGTCGGTGATGAATATAATGAAGATAAACTTCGTTATCATAAAATTATTATAATGACAGATGCAGATGTTGATGGTTCACATATTCAAACTTTGTTGCTTACATTTTTCTTTCGTTACTTTAGAGATATTATTGAAAAAGGTTATCTTTATTTAGCACAACCGCCACTTTATCGCTATAAAAAAGGTAAAAAAGAGATCTATTTTAAAGATGATCGTGCTATGAATGATTTTCTTATTGATAATGGCATAGAATCTTTAGAAATAGAGGGTTTTGGGCATAATGACTTAGTATCATATTTTAGAATGGTAGATCATTATAGAAGTTCTTTAGAAGCTTTAGAAAGAAGATATGCTTTAATAGGTTTAATTCGTCATTTTATTGAAAATCCAGATTTAATTGGATTAGATATTAAAGAAATGTATAAAAAAATTGAACATTTTTTAAATGAAATAGGAAATAATATTCTTACTAAAAATATTACTGAGGATTCAATTCATATTTATGTTCAAACAAAAGGTGGAATGGAAGAATTGCTTATAAATGATGAGTTATTTGGTACTCCTCATTTTGCTGAAGCAAGTTATATATATGAAAAAATACAAGAGTGGAATATAGATTTTGAAGATGATGTTCTTAATGTATTAAATAACATTATAGAAAATGCTAAAAAAGGTGCATATATTCAGCGTTATAAAGGTCTTGGTGAAATGAATCCGGAACAACTTTGGGAAACTACAATGACTCCTGAAAATAGAGTTTTATTACAAGTAAATATAGAAGATGCTGAACTTGCAGGTGATGCATTTAC
Organism: Sulfurimonas sp. CVO; assembly: GCF_009883775.1. NCBI lineage: Bacteria > Pseudomonadati > Campylobacterota > Epsilonproteobacteria > Campylobacterales > Sulfurimonadaceae > Sulfurimonas > Sulfurimonas sp. CVO. The sequence goes on along the minus strand of NZ_CP033720.1, from coordinate 1,864,289 downwards.
ACTTTTTATGGGTGATGAAGTTGAACCTCGCCGTAATTATATTCAAACACATGCTAAAGATGTTAAACATTTAGATGTCTAACATCTAAATGCGATAAATTTTATATGCTTCTTCCTGAAATAAAAGAGAGAGAGTATCGTTTTAAACTTGCACTTAGAATGGTGCTTCCTGTTTTTGCTCTCGTTTTTGCTCTTATTTTTCATACATTTATTACAAGCAGTGAAACTTTAAATAACTCTTTTTATATTGAATCAATTTTAGTTTTAGTATTTAGTATTTATTTTATTTTCTACCTTATTTATAAAGGTTTTGATACGAAAATAACTGACAATGTATCAAAAGCTTTTACAAGAGAGTATTTAAATATATATTTAAAAGAAGAGATAAAAAATTCTAAAGAGTATACGCTTTTACTTTTAAGTCTTGATAATCTTTATGAAATTAATAAACGATATGGATTAAATAACGGTGATAAAGTACTTTTTGAAACAGTAAAATGGATAGGTGAATATTTAAAATCCAAAAATATAGTAAATTTTCCTATAGGACACATAAATAGTGGTAACTTCATTATAGGTCTTCATGGAGATAAAAATAGATATAAAACAATTTTAGAATTAATATGTTTAAAAAGTGAAGAATTTAAAGTAAATGATATAGAAATTCAGATATCTGGTGCTATTAATGATATAACTTTTTCAAAAAATATTGATTATTTAATTGAAAATCTTCTTGAACTACAGAGTAGAAATATAGATTATAAAACAGTTACAAACAGAGATGATGATATAAATCCAAATGAGTTAGAATCTGATATAATCAGTGCTATAGAGAGAAAAGATTTAGTAATTTTTACACAAGAAGTTTTTGAAAAAGATTTTATTATATTTAAAGAGTGTTTTATTAAATTAAGAACAGAAAATAAAAAGCTAATTCATCAAAAAAATTATCTAAAAATTTTAGATAAGTTGCGATTGATGAGAGAATATGATTTGATTGCTTTAGAAAAAATAGTAGATATATGTAAAAAATCAAAAAATGAAAAATTTGCACTCACTGTCTCTGCTACTTCAATAAGAAATAATCATTTTTTGACAAAAATAAAAGAAATTTTTCATAAAAATAAGTGTCTAAATGATAGAATATTACTTATTTTTAGTGAGAGTGAATATTATCCGTTTATAGATAAATTTAATACTATTTTGCAAGAGTTAAAAGATTTAGGAATTATTATAGTTATTGATAGATTTGGCTCTTTACATACAAGTTTTTTATATTTAAGAGATCTAAATATTGATATAGTTAGATTTGACTCTTTTTATAGTAAAAAAATTGATGAAAAAAATTATAAAAATATTTTAAAAGGTTTTCATATTATGGCCCATGAAAAAGGGGTAAAAACCTGGATTAAAATGATAGAAAACAAGGCGCTTTATGCTTTAGCAGAAGAGCTTGAGATTGATTATCTGCAAGGCAGATATTTAGCACTCTTACAAGAGAATTAAAATAAGGAGCTTATATGAAATACGGTGAAAAAATTATTCAAGAGTTTGATGTAGAAAAAGATTTAGAGATTTGGCCAAATGAACATAAGAGAAATTATCTTATTAAAATGACACTTCCTGAATTTTCATGTCTATGTCCTAGAAGTGGTTATCCAGATTTTGCAACTATATATCTTGAGTATACGCCTGATGAGTGGGTTGTTGAATTAAAAGCAATAAAACTCTATATAAATTCATTTAGAGATAGACATATCTCCCATGAAAATAGTGCAAATGAGATATATGAAGTTTTAGAAAGAAAACTTAAACCAAAATATATGAAGATAGTGGCTGATTATAATCCAAGAGGGAATGTTCACACTCTTATTGAGATTGACAGCTCAAAGCTTTAATTTTTTTTAGAAAACTTTAAATAGTTTTTTAACCACTTTTTAGCATCTATATAGTTATTAAATTTACCATTCATTTGTGCTTCATAAGCAAGATGTAAAATTTCTGAAAAAAGAGGTGATGGTTTAAGACCAAGTTCTAAAATATCTTTTCCCATTAGGATAGGAGGAAGTTTGTTATTTAATATATTTAACTTCTTAGCTCTTTTATAAATTTCTTCGCCTGCTTTGTATATTTTTGAATTGTTATAAGAAAAATATATTGAGCTGCTTAAAATAAGAAGTTCATTTATATTTACTTCAGTAGCGAGTTTATAAAGCATATAATTATTTATACCATCTTCGTAAATGGTGTCTATCTTCTTATGTTTATTGATTAATGTAGTAACTCTATTTAATATTTTTTTTTCATTAGTTAATTTAAATATAAAATTTTCTGCCTCTGTTTGTGTGAAGTTATAACAGAGTCCTGATAACATTAAAATCAAGTTTGTTTGTTTGTTTGTTGTCATCTGTTTTGCTATTTCATCAATAACAGATAAATTATTTGTATAAATATCACTCCCTAACTCTTTTAAAAGTTTAAAACCAATAGATGGTTTTTTTGAAAATAAAAGAAGTTTTTTTATCTCTTCAAATATTCTCTCTTTTGGCAGTTCATCAAGCATTTTTTCAGAAACCATTTTTTTACATCTATTGTATAAATTTTTATCTATTTGAAGATTAAATCTTGTAAAAAATTGAACTGCTCTTAAAACTCTTAAAGGATCTTCACTAAAGCTATTTAAATCTACAGCTTTTAATATTTTGTTTTTTAAATCATTTATTCCATTAAAAGGATCTAATATTTTTTTTTCTATAACATCAAAACCAATTGAGTTAATTGTAAAATCTCTTCTTGATGTTGCCGTTTTAAAATCAATATTTGATTCTATTTTTATATCAAATCCACGATGTCCTGGTTTAATTTTATTGTCTTTTCTTGGAAAAGAGAAGTCTAAATCATAATCTTGGTAATATAATTTGCAAACTCCAAAACTTTTACCGACAATATTAATATTTCCGAATTCTTTTAATATATTTTCTAATTCATTAAAAGATGAAATTCCATATATTTCAATATCTATATCTTTTGATTCTATATTTAATAAAAAATCTCTAATATAACCACCTACTATTATAGGTTTAATATTGTAATTATTTAATTTATTGAAAATAGTATTTAATTTTTCCGGATAATGAATCATAATAATCCTAAAATTGAGTATCACTTTAGTTTTAAATATATTATAACACTACTTTTACATAGATATAACATTATTTTAGGTATAATCGCGAAAATTTTTATCTTGGTTATTTTTAAAAAACCAAAGAAGGAAGCCTTGTGCAAAAAATTAGAAATATTGCAGTAATTGCCCATGTTGACCATGGAAAAACAACACTGGTAGATGGACTTTTAGAACAATCAGGAACATATGGTGCTCATGAACATCATGATGAGCGTGCTATGGATAGTAATGATTTGGAAAAAGAGCGTGGTATTACGATTCTTTCAAAAAATACTGCAATCCGCTATAAAGATCATAAAATTAATATTATAGATACTCCGGGTCACGCTGACTTTGGCGGTGAAGTTGAACGCGTTTTAAAAATGGTAGATGGTGTTTTGGTACTTGTTGATGCGTATGAGGGTGTTATGCCTCAAACAAAGTTTGTTGTTAAAAAAATGCTTGCACTTGGTAAAAAACCAATTGTTGTTATAAATAAAATTGACAAACCTTCAGCAGATCCTGATCGTGTTGTTGATGAGATGTTTGATCTTTTTGCTGATATGGGTGCAACTGATGATCAGCAAGATTTCCCAATTATTTATGCAGCAGCTCGTGATGGTATAGCTAAACTTGATATGAGTGAAGAAGACGGTGATTTTCAGTGTATTTTTGAAACTATTTTAGAACATGTTCCTGAGCCTGAAGGTGATAGAGAAAATCATACACAAGCACAGGTTTTTACACTTGACTACGATAACTATGTCGGTAAAATAGGTATCTCTCGTATATTTAACGGTGTTATAAGAAAAGGTGACAATGTTATGCTTGCAAAAGCTGATGGCGAACTTGTAAAGGGCCGTATTACTAAACTTATAGGTTTTCACGGTTTAAATCGTATGGAAATTCAAGAAGCTGAAGCAGGTGATATTGTTGCATTTGCCGGTTTAGAGACCGTTGATGTAGGAGATACTGTATGTGATCCTGTAAATCCGATACCGCTTGATCCAATGCATATTGAAGAGCCGACTTTAACAGTTGTATTTTCTGTAAATGATTCTCCGCTTGCAGGACAAGAGGGTAAACATGTAACTTCAAATAAACTAAAAGATCGTTTAGAAGCTGAAATGACTACAAATGTTGCTATGAAACTTGAGGTTGTCGGTGAAGGTAAATTTAAAGTTTCAGGTCGTGGAGAGCTTCAAATAACAGTACTTGCTGAAAATATGCGCCGTGAAAATTTTGAGTTTGGTGTATCTCGTCCAGAAGTTATTGTTAAAGAGATTGAGGGTGTTAAGTGCGAACCTTTTGAACATCTTGTTATTGATGTTCCTGAAGAGTTTAGCGGCTCAGTTATTGAGCGTCTTGGAAAAAGAAAAGCTGAAATGAAATCTATGGTTCCTATGGGACAGGGATTTCAAAGAATTGAGTTCGAAATTCCGGCTCGCGCACTTATTGGATTCCGTGGTCAATTTTTAACAGATACAAAAGGAGAGGGTGTTATGAATCACTCTTTCTTGGAGTTCCGTCCATACAGCGGCAGTGTTGAATCAAGAAGCTACGGTGCATTAATAAGTATGGAAAACGGTGAAACATTAGCATATTCACTATTTAACATTCAAGATCGTGGAGTTCTTTTTATAGGACCTCAAACTAAAGTTTATGAGGGAATGATTATCGGTGAACACTCTCGCTCAAATGATTTAGTGGTAAATCCTATCAAAGGAAAAGCTCAATCAAATGTCCGTTCAAGCGGCGCAGATGAAGCTATTAAACTTGTTCCCCCTCGTGACATGTCATTAGAGCGTGCTTTAGAGTGGATTGAAGATGATGAACTTTTAGAAGTAACTCCTCAAAGTATTCGTATTCGTAAAAAATTCTTAACTGAAAACGAAAGAAAAAGACACTCTCGTAAGTAATTTACTATTTTCACACATGATAACATGTGTGAAATTTTTATATATAATCTTAATTTTGCTATACTAATTCCAACAAATATCCATTTAAATATTAAAAAGGGCAAATTATGGATGGATCGTTATATATAATATCTTTAATTGTAGTTGTTTTACTCGCTTTTGTTTTTTACAGAAGTAACAGTTTTAAGTTGATGTTACTTGTTTTAGCAGTTGGTGTTTATATTATTTACGCACATAAAAGCGGGAATACACCGTCAAAAGTTAAAAATGAAATTATTGAGTCTATTGATAAATCAGCAAAAGATTTTAGTAAATCCCGCGGTGTGAAAAAATATGATGAAGAGAAGATAAAAAAAGAGGTAGCAGATTAAAATATTAGTTATTTAATTTAAAATCTCTTTTTATATTCATGACAGTATGGTTTAGCTCTTTTTTTCTCATAATAATTTTGATGACTCTCATCTGCTGCATAAAATTCTGATTTATCCAATATCTTTGTAGCAACTTTGTATCCGTTTGCTTTAAGTTTTTTTATTAAATTTTGAATTATTTCTCTCTCTTTTTCATCTTTTACAAAAACAGCAGAAAGATATTGTTCTCCTATATCTGGGCCTTGACCATTTGTTTGTGTCGGATCATGAATTTCAAAAAATGTTTTAGCTATTTTTTCATAGGATATTTTATTTTTATCATAAACAACTTCAACAGTTTCAAGATGCCCGGTATTTGAGCGCACAACCTCATAATAACTTGGATTTTTTATGTGTCCTCCCATAAAACCTGAAGTAACTTCTTTAACTCCCTCTAGTTTTTCCAGATGATATTCCACACCCCAAAAGCATCCGCCGGCAAAATAGGCATAGGAAAGATTTTCATCTTTAATATCTGTTTTTTTTGTAAGATTTAGCGATAGTGAATTTACACAGTGTCTTGTGTTTTTAGAAGTAAAACCTTCACCTTCAAAAACATGGCCCAAATGGGCACCACAATTAGCACATACTATCTCTACTCTTTTGCCGTCTTTATCAGGAACTCTTTTTATGGCACCTTCAATGGCATCATCAAAGCTTGGCCATCCAGAACCTGAATCAAACTTTGAACTTGAATCGTAAAGGGGAGCATCACAAAGTTTGCATGTGTATAGACCTTTTGATTTTTCATTTGTATATTTACCCGAAAATGGTCTCTCAGTGCCTTTATGCAGCAGTATATATTTTTCCTCTTCGCTGAGTTTTTCTATTTTATCACTCCAAGGTTTTAAATCAAATGCATTCATAGTTGTAATTAAAAGTATGAAAAGCGTAAAAAATTTCATACCCTGCTCCTCTTAGATAATATTTTTAAAATAATTATAAGTAAGATATATATATTTGAATATAGAATATTTTTATTAAAATAATTTATAAAGCATATTTAAAGATATGACAAAATTTTGACTTTTTTATAAAAACAAAATTTTCATAAAGATATAATATCATACTAATATTTTCGGAGTAAATGATGAACAGAAAAAAGATATATAATCCTGATTCAAATGAAAGTTTAAATGAGAGAATGATATTTGGCGGCAATCCGACTGGCATATTTGAATTAAATGATATCAAGTATCAATGGGCTTATAATCTTTGGGAGATGATGTTAAACAATACATGGTTTCCAAAAGAGGTTGATATGACCCGGGATGTAAGTGATTATAAGCAAATCACTCAAATGGAAAAAGATGCTTATGATAAAGCACTTGCGCAGCTTATTTTTATGGATTCACTTCAAACAAACAATATAATGGACAATATTAATCCATTTGTAACAGCTCCGGAAATAAATCTTATTTTGGTTCGTCAAGCTTTTGAGGAAGCACTTCATTCTCAAAGCTATGCTGTTATGGTTGATAGTATCTCTGCAAACAGCAAAGAGATTTATGATCTTTGGAGAAAAGATATGATGTTAAAAAATAAAAATGATTCTATTGCCAAAGTTTATGAAGAACTTGCAAAAAATCCATCAGACCAAAATTTTGTAAAAGCATGTTTTGCAAATCAAATATTAGAGGGTATTTATTTTTACAGCGGTTTTACATATATTTATACACTTGCAAGAAGCGGAAAGATGTTAGGTTCTGCACAAATGATTCGATTTATTCAAAGAGATGAAGTTACGCATTTAGTTCTGTTTCAAAATCTTATAAACTCACTTAAAAAAGAGAGACCTGAACTTTTTACCCAAGAGCTTAAAAATGAAGTGATTGAGATGTTTAAACAAGCAGTAGCACTTGAAGTCGCATGGGGAAAATATATAACCGGTGGACAAATTTTAGGTTTAACAGATGATATTATAGAGCAGTATATTAAATATCTTGCAGATGACAGACTTGCATCAGTTGGATTTGCTAAACTTTATAATGTAGCAAATCCTATAAAATGGGTAGATGATTTTTCAAAATTTAATGACCAAAAAACTAACTTTTTTGAGGGAACTGTGGCAAACTACTCAAAAGGAAGCTTAAGCTTTGATGACGACTTCTAAGAAGAGTAGATACAAGCTCTGCTCGCTTCTTTTTGAAACCACTGACAACTATAGTACTAATCTGCAAACACTTTTGGATTTGATAAATAAGACATCCGAAAAATCTATTATTGTTGCTCCTGAAGTCTGTTTAACCGGTTTTGATTATGAAAATTATGATAAAGCGTTAGAGTTTAGTCTTGAGGCAGATGAGAAGATCAAAAGTGCTTCAAAAGATAAAATAATAATTCTAACAATGCTTGAAAAAAGAGAAGGCAAAATATTTAATATTACCAAAATCTTTTTTAACGGCGAAATTGTCCATGAAAGAGCAAAAGCAAAACTTTTTCGTTTTGGAGATGAACATAAATATATGCATGAAGGAAGTAGTGATAATATTAAAATAGTTGAGATTGACGGTATAAAGATAGGTATCTTAATCTGTTTTGAACTTCGTTTTAAAGAGTTTTGGAAAAAACTTGAAGGGTGTGATATTATTGCAGTTCCATCTTGGTGGGGTGTACTTAGAAGTGAACATTTTAAAGTTTTAACCCAGGCATTGGCAATTATAAATCAGTGTTATGTTATAGCAAGCGATTCTCAAAACAATGAGTGCACAAAAATGAGCGGGATTATAACTCCTCATGGTGAAGATAAGAGAAATAAAAATAAAAGTTGTTTAGAGATTAAATATGATAAAAAAGAGATCACTTCAATGAGAAGATATATGGATGTTGGAATTGGATAGAATTACTGCAACAAAAACTGCAAAATTGGCTGAGGATTGTCATAAAATATTTTCACTTAGTGATAATGTGAAAAATGCAATTGCTAAAACAAACAGAGAGGAGTTTGTACCCTCGGGTTTTAAACACAATGCCTATAAATTAGATGCTCTGCCAATGGGTTCTGCTCAATGGATAAGTTCGCCTTTGACGGTTGCTAAAATGACTGAGTATCTTAAACCAAAAGGTGCAGACAGAGTTTTGGAGATAGGCTGCGGTAGTGGATATCAGGCGGCAGTTTTATCGCACCTTTTTCGCGGTGTATTTACCATAGAGAGAATTGAGCCGTTAATATTAGAGGCAAAATTACGCTTTAGAAAGTTAGGTGTAAGCAATATTCATACACGGCTTGATGATGGACAAAACGGCTGGATTCAGTATGCTCCATATGACAGAATTCTTTTTTCTGCAACTGCAAATGAGATACCTGTGAAAATTTTTGAACAACTTTGTGATGGCGGAATTTTAGTAGCACCAATGCAAGTAGGCTCAAAACAGATTATTACTCGTTTTAAAAAAACAGGAACAACTTTGCAAAAAGAGGAGCTTGAAGAGTGTGATTTTGTCCCCATTTTAAATGGAATTCAGAAGTAAAAAGCACTAAAACACTTTAAGTTTTTTATTGTAAAATAGTATTTATCTAAAGTAGGATTGATGATGGAAAATATGTATGGCATAAAGTATTCAAAACCTGAAGTAGTTTTAATGCAAGATACTGGCATAGGCGTAGCTGAAGCAGCGGCAAGAACTTGTTATGATTCATTTGAAAATAGTGAAAATGAAGTTATAAGATATATTGAAAATCATATGCCTGATAGTTCTGCATGCCAAAAAATAAATAAGATTGAGGAATCAAGTCTATTAAATGATTTGGCTTGGACATACTTTCATCACTCTATTTTAGAGCATGCAAATTTAAGTTTTTTGATAAGAGGAACTTCTAGAGGTGTACTTCAAGAACATGCAAGACATCGTATACAAGCGATTTCTGTTAGAAGTACACGCTATACTATGAGTTCTGTAATAAATGCTTTTGTTGCTTCACAAACAACTGAGGACAGAGAATTTTTTATAAAAAAAGTTTTAGGTTTTGATATGTTTGTTACATGTGATGAGGAGTATAACAAAATCGAAATTGATGCTATGTATGAGAAATTAAAATATCAATCAAAAATGCTTGAAGATTTCAATAGTATTGCTGTAGCAAAAAGTTCATTGCCTTTTTTAGAAGAGTTTAAAGGCAATCCGGATGCACTTTTTAAAGCGCTTGAGAGTGGAAAAAAGAAGCGTAATGTTGGAGATGCTTTTAAACATATTATAAGTGATAATGTAAAAGTTGATATGATTGTAACATTTAATCTTAGAAGCTTAAAAAACTATTTTACACTTAGAGACAGTGGTGCTGCCTATTTTCAGATAAGATGGCTGGCTCAGGAGATGATGAGAAAAACACCATCAAAATATTTAGATCTAATAATTAAAAAAGGTTAATTTTATGTTGAAACTTAGTTTAATAGCTGCTTTTGTATTTAGCGGCTGCTCCTACTTTGAGTTTAATTATGCAATGTGTGAAAGTATTGGGCCCAATGCAGATCCTCAGATAATAGAAAAGTGTAGAAATTATAATGAAGAAGAGGCGCAAAAAGCGTTTGATAACACAAAAACAGAATCATCCAGTGATGAAGATGTTTTAAAATTTAAAAAAGATTCAGGAGAGTAGATGAGTGTAGAAAAAGAGTTAGAGGCTAGAAGCGGCGGTGTTTGTGAGTTATGCGGAAGCAGTGAAGGTCTTAGTGTTTTAGAAGTTGCACCTTCTGATGGAAGTGCAGAACAATCCATATATGTATGTTCAACCTGCAGAGATCAGATAGAAAATCCTGAAAATATGGATGAGACACATTTTAATTGTCTTAATGACAGTATGTGGAGCGAAGTTCCTGCTGTTGCAGTTATGTCATATAGAGTGTTAAACGCTCTTGGCAGACAAGATTTGATTGATATGATGTATATGGAAGATGATATAAAAGCCTGGGCTGACGCCGGTTTAAAAAGTCAATCAAACAGTGCGGTTGTAAAAGATTCTAACGGTGTTGTGCTAAACGCAGGCGACAGCGTTGTTATTATCAAGGATTTAGAAGTTAAAGGTGCAGGTTTTACTGCAAAAAGAGGAACAACTGTTAAAAACATTACAATTCCTCAGGATGTACCTGATCATGTAGAGGGTCGTGTGAATGGAACGAAGATTTACTTAAAAACAGAGTTTTTGAAAAAAGTATAAATGAAACCCGAAAATAGATTTTATCAAATAATTGATGATTTTAGAAATCCGTATGCAAGGGACAGAGACAGAATAATTCACTCCGGCAGCTTTAGAAAATTAGAGTATAAAACACAGGTTTTTTTAAATCAAGAGGGCGATTTTTTTCGTACGCGTCTTACACACTCTATAGAGGTTTCCCAAATTGCCCGCTCTATTACCTCCCATTTGGGACTTAATGAATCATTGGCAGAAGCAATAGCGCTTTCACATGATTTGGGGCATACCCCTTTTGGGCATATTGGCGGAGATACGCTTGATGAGTCTCTTAAAAACGATGGCTATGCAAATGGTTTTGAACATAATTTTCAAAGCTTTAGAGTCGTATCTTCATTAGAGAAGAGATATAACGGTTTTAACGGTTTAAATCTTACATTTGCCACATTGGAGGGAATCTTAAAACACTCCTATCCCTATAAAAAAAGTTTTTTACCACCTATAATTCATGAACAGTTTAATTTAGATACTCATCCAAGCATAGAAGCGATGGTTGTTGATCGTGCCGATGAGATAGCTTATGTGACTCATGATATAGATGACGGTATAAATTCAGGTTTAATTACATTTGATGATCTCAAAGAGAGCCAGCTGATACAAGAGATTTTAAATAAAGTAAATGAAGAGGGTGTGTTAGAGCAAGAGGAGGAGATATTTAGGTATCGTTTTGTTTCACATCTTATCAATCATCTGGTTTATTCGCTTATTGAGTACTCAAAAGAGAAAGTTGATAACTCTAAAATACTCTGTGCAACTATTGAAAGCAAAACTAAGCTCCCTGTAGGTTTTGATTTAAAACTTGAATCTGAGATAAAAAAGCTTAAAAAACTGCTTTTTACAAAACTTTATCAACATAAAGATATTATGATTAAAATGTATGCCGGAAAACAGGCTATTAAAGGTCTTTATAATGGTCTTAAAGAAGAGCCTAAGATGATGCCTTCGTTTTACCGTTCACAGTTAGATAGTAAAAACAAACATAGAGTAATTGCTGATTATATAGCTTCAATGAGCGATAGACATGCGTTGTCATTTTATAATGAGATGTACGGGAAATTGTAGTTAAAGTTGAAGAGTAAAAAAATATAAGCCCGAAGGCTTATATTAGAGGCGTGATTCGTAGCGTCTCTACATAGCCTTTTTTCAAGTTTCTTAAAGTAGATAAAAACTTCAATCAAAGCCCTTTACAAAGGGAGTTTAACATAGTATAATAATTATCAAGTAAAATCAAGTAAAGTCTATTTCTAACCTCTTTAGTTATAAATGAGTTAGAAATATAAAGGGATTTTTTGCAATGATAAAGACTAAAAAAACGGGCGTCTATTACAACACTTTAGAAGACGGCGATAAATCATTTTATTTTAATTATAGAGATAAGACTGATAATAATAAATTAAAATGGGTGCAAGTTGGTAAATATTCAGAGGGCATAAGAGAGATAAATGCTTTTAATCTTAGAGCCGAGCAGTTATCTAAAATGAAGCACGGCGAAGATATAACCGTAATCGCTACCAAAAAGAAAAAAGAGATAGTTACCTTTGATGATTTAGCTCAAACATATTTCAAGGATAAAAAAAGCACTCCAAACAGAATGAGTCGTTACAACACTCATATAAAAGAAGTAATCGGTAACAAAGATATACACAAAATAAGCAAAGAGACCATAGAGAAACTTTTAAAAGATGTTGAAGCAACTGGTAAGGCAAACCAGACCTTAAACAGCATTAAAGAGCTTATAAGCACGATATACAATCATCACATTAAAAAGTATGATTTAGAGATAGTAAATCCTTGCATAAAAATAGAGAGATACAAAGTCGATAACAATCGAGAGCGATATTTATCTTTATCGGAAATCAAACAACTCAAAGAAGCTATAAAAGATGATTTTTTAGTGAGCCTCTTTGTAGATTTATCATTACAGACGGGCGGTCGTTTTGAGACAATCTTGCATATACAAAAAAAAGATATTAATTTAGATAGTGGAACGGTTACGCTCAAGAACCTCAAAACAAAAAGCACTTACACGGGTTATTTACAAAACGAGTTTTTAGAGTCTATTAGCGAATATCTTAAGGGATTAAGCATAAATGATTTTGTAGTTAGCTTCAAAGATGCACACGATACGAAACTCACACAAAGACAAATACAGCATAGAATCAAGCCGTTATTAGATAGATTATTCAATAAAGGACTTGATACAAAAGACGCAAAAAATAGAGCAGTAATTCATACTTTTAGACATACCTTTGCTTCACATCTTGCAATCAATGGAGTGCCTATTTTTACAATCAAAGAGCTTATGAACCACGCCAAGATAGAACAGACTATAAGATACGCAAAACTAAGCCCAGAGAATGGAAAAAATGCGGTGCAGGGGCTTTATAGATGAAAAATAAGTACGATTATGATTTTATGGAAATGAGTTACATTCTTTGCAGCCAAATAGGAATAAATATTAAAATATTAGACGGTAAAGTCTATTTTGAAACATCTGAAATCATTGTATGTTTAGATACTAAAGATGAAGAAATAATTACACTAATAACTGCTACTGATGAGCCTTTTGAAAGTATTGTAGAGAATGTGTTGCAGTTAAATATTTCAAGATTATTGAGTAAAAAAGCATTTCATAGATATATTGAAAATAAATATCCAAATAGTGATTATTGTGAATATGCAACATTATTTGAAGAGTATAAAGTGCTTATTGAAAATAATAGAAATGAAGCGCTCAAAGTTATTAACCAAAATGTAACAAAAGCGATAAGTGATAAAGAGAGAGAAGATAATGCGGAAGTAATAAAAATCAAGCCGTATGAAATTAAAGGAAAACTATCCAGTATATTAAATGAGACAATTAAAGAGGCTAGAGAACTAACTAAAATAATTTATAAAGATAAAGAATATGACTATACCAAATTAGACTTTTTATATGATTTGGAAGTTGTATGGGTAAATTCAATAAGAGAAAAAACAGGTATGGATAAAATTTCATTATCTTTTAAAAATAAAGAACCAATAAAACTAGAAACAAATGAACAAGGAAAATACTACTCACCTGCTTTAAGACATTCACTAATAAGAATAGTAGAGCACACACACGAAATGACTAAAACAGAGAGAAATTTTTTTATTGTATATTTTTTACTTAGTGATTTTAAGGATATTGAAATAGCGAGGGCTTTATGTACTGCAAAGTATAAGGGTAAATCAATAATGGATAATCGTACATTTAAGAATAAACTAAAAGAAATTTCAACTTCTGACTTTCCAAATCCTTTAGTCCATTAGACTAAACTTAGTATTGCAAAATAAAAAAATAAAAAAATAATTTTGCATACCCTCTATTGCAAAAAAAAATTATTTCTCACTTTGAACCGCATATTTTAATTTAATAAACTTACATCATACAAATAAGAACTTGCAAGGATAAGCTTTTTAGTTTATATCTTATTTGTTTAGAGGTTGCAATCTCATAATTTAATCCACAAAGGAAAAAAGATTATGAGTAATAAATTACTTACAGATGAGCAAAAAGATATTTTTAGCTTGATGTTACCACAGTATGGAGCGGTGTTAAGCCAGAATGACGCCTCAAAGTGTTTAAAGAAGTCGTTAGCGACACTTTACAGAATGAGAGAGCAGGGAATCGGACCGAGCTATAAAAAGCTTGATAGTAAGTCTAAAAACGGCACGGTGGTATATCCACTCCAAGAGATTGTTAGATACTTGACTGAATCTAATATTCAAACGGCTTGAGGTGGTGCTATGAAACTTGAAAAACGAATCAAGAGAATAGTATCTCTCACGGTGGAAGATTTTTATAACAGCGGTTACAGCACAGACGAAAGCCCAGAGAGTTTAAAGGTGTGGTTATGTGATGCACTTATGCAAGATGAGAGCATAGAAGACGCTCACGCATATGAAATATCTCTCAAGGTGCTTGAAATGCTCAATAGCCTTGATATGGTAGATTTAGAGCTTATTCATAACATAGTTTTAAAAGAGTATCAAGCCAAAGGCACTATTACTATTCAGTTTGACGGGGTGCGATTATGAAAAATGATAACGAATTTGTAATCATAAACGGTAAGCCCTCAAAGATTATTTACAATAAATCAAAGGCTAAAAAGTGGAGCTTAAAAGATTCAAATATCGACACTCTCAAGATATTAGATGAACTCTTAAAGTTTAAAGATAGTAGTTTGAAATATCCGAGCGGTATAACTGTAATCAATGGAGCTGATACAATCACTTTAGCATCAAATTTACATATAAGCCGTCCAAGTAATCATATAGGAATTATAAGAAGCGGATTACAAGCAAACACGCTTTTAACTTACAGACCAAAAAACGAGCGTGATATATATGCAATAATCAAAAGTGATGAGAGCATAAAAGATGCTGAAGCCGTAAGAGAGAGGCTTTTAAAAGTTGTTGAGAGTAAAGATGTAGAACTCTCAAAAGCTTATGAAGATAATCGGAAAAATTGACTCTATAAGCTTGAGAAGTAAGGATTTTGAGAAGATGTTTACAAGTGAAGATTATATCATAGTAACAGTCAAAGGCATAGGAATATTTGAACCAAAGTTATGGAGTGATACTTTTAAAAAGTCTCTCACACAAAGCATAATGGAGGCGAAAATACTCCATACCTCAACGGGATTGACTATTGCACTCAAACGCTACAATAGAAGCCCTACAAAGCAAACTTTAGATATTGCAGGGCTTAGAGGCTATGATGATAAAGCAATGGATTTAAACAACTTCTTACAGTCTCACTTCTTAGAGTTTATGGAGTGTGAAATCAAGCGGATAGATGTTTGTTTTGATTTTGTGAAAGTTCCTAATCGGATTATAAAAAAATTATGTTTGTGTAGAGATATTGTTAAGCCAGTATTGAACACAACTTATATGAAGACAAAGAGCGAGGGAAAAACTAATCAAACGCTTGATATAAAGATGTACGATAAACAAAAAGAGGCGAACTTACCCAGACCATTAGAACGGGTGGAGTTTTGCTTCAAGGGTGCTTATTTCACAAAGGGAATGAAGCTCAAGGATGTAGACAAAAAGTTTCTATCCAAGATGGAAAAAACTATATTTAAATTTAGTGGAATAGATGCAAAAATATCCTCTATAAGTAACATATAGTAAATTTTCCAAAACAGCCCGTGCAAACTCCACACGGTACGGGCTTAAATACACTTCTTAAACTTTGCTGAAAGTGAAACTAATTTCAAGCATAAAAAGAGAGCAGTTAATAACACTAATCAGAGCTACCAAGATGCGAACATCACACAAAAAAACTCATAGGTACTGTAAGAGCTTTTTTATATCACGGATACTGAAAGGCTCAAAAACTCTCTAATTATCATTTTTTTAAAAGTGAGTTAAGTGTTATAAATGTTATAACTTATGCTTATGTAATGGTACTTCAAGGCATTAACCAATTAACCTAAAGTATATTAACTAATCAAATATAATTAACCAAAGGCTTATATCTGCTCTATAAGGCACGAACTCATTTTAAGTGATAGATTGTAGGGTAAAATGATTTTATACGGTGCTGATGAGGTAGTACTTTTTTATCGGATAAAGTAAGGTTAAAAAGTAGAAAATTTGATTAGTGGTTATAAATAGGTTAGAAATGAAGTGAAAAAAGAAAACTTAAGAAGTGTAACAAAGCCCGTAAACACGGCTTTTAAACCGTGCAAACTTAAGCTTAGAGGCGTGATTCGTAGCGTCTCATCATATAAAGACGCTTAAGCATTTTCTTACGAGAAGCAATTTTGAATTTTTTACGCTTTTCAGTTTCTGTTTCATGGAAACGGCGAGCACGAGCTTCTGTAACGATTAAGTTACGGTCAGTCTGCTTTTTGAAACGACGGTAAGCTGCATCAAAATTATCATCACTGCGTAGTACGATACCAGGCATATCACATCACCCACTTTCTGTAAAAATTTAGAATCGAATTATATCATAAATATATTTTATATTAAAAATTATTTTGTAAATTTGTAAATTTATTTTAAATATTGATATGATTTAAATATTTTTATATTAAAAAATATAAAATTCCTCTGATACAGATATTTAGTAATACATTTTTCAACCTCTTAAAATTTAACTAACAATCCAGTATAATTCGCTTATGATTGATAAAGATTCTATAGAAGCCCTAAAGGCACGCCTTGATATTGTTGATGTTGTAGGTTCGTATATAGAGCTTAGAAAAGCCGGTGCCAACTATAAAGCTCCATGCCCTTTTCATGATGAAAAAACGGCTTCATTTGTAGTAAGTCCCGCTAAACAGATATATCACTGTTTTGGTTGCCTTCCTCCATACCAAAAAATAATGACCACACTTGGATACAAAGAGATAAAGGATGTAATGGTAGGTGATAAAGTTTTTGCTGCAAATGGAGTTTTAACAGAAGTGATTGAGCGAGTGTATCATACAAGTGAGTTTGATATTCTAGCTTTTAAAACATCTCTTAGTGCAAAAGAATCTTGTTTTACGCAAAACCATGATATGTTGGTTATTAAAAAAGAGGATGCAGTTAGCGAACTGCCATACTTAAGAGTAGAGAAAAGTAGACCTCTAAAGTTTTATGGACGAATAAAAAAAACGAAAAGAAATTATAGTTTCACGATTAAAAGAGAGTTTGCTAATGATGTAAGAGTAGGTGATTACTTTTTATATCCAAAGAATCGTCAAACAGTTACAAAAGAGTATTTAGATGTTTCATCTTTTTGGGAGAAGAATAATTTTGGACCAAATGTTCAAAGGATAGAAAAAATAACACTAGATAGAGACTTTATGTGGCTTGCAGGTTTATATGTAGCTGAAGGTAGTACATATAGAGGTGGTATAAAATTTTCTATTTCATCTACTGAAGAAAAGTATGCTAAAGAGATAATAAGAATAGTAAAAAAATTATTCAACAAAGAAGCAAAACTTTTCTATACAAAAAATAGAAAAAACTCCCTCGAAGTTACCATATCTAGTACAAATTTAGAATATATTTTTCTAGAGTTATTTGGTAAAGGTGCCAAAAATAAGCACTATCCATTTTGGTTTAATTCTTTATCTGATGAACTTAAAGAGTCTTTGTTTATGGGATTAATGGATGGAGATGGATGTTATGCTAGAAATACTTATGACACTATAAGCCAAACTCTTGCAGATGAAATAATTGACTTAGCAATATCTCTTGGTAAGATACCATCTTGTAGGGTCTCAAAATCATTCGTTGATAAAAAAGGTGTTAATCATAAACAATCCTATAAGATATATTTTAAAAAAAGAGAGTCAACAGAGAGTTTTTTTGAGTATATTGATGGAGTAGAATATCTGTTTATAAAAGTTAAAGAGATAAAAAATATTGGAAAAGAAGATTTAGTATATGATATAACAGTTAAAGATAAAACACATACTTTTCTATCGAACCATTTCGGAGTTGGCAATTGTGGTGCCGGCGGTGACAGTATAAAATTTATTATGGAGTATGAAAAACTCTCTTATCCCGAAGCATTAGAAAAACTTGCTTCTTCATATAATTTTTCTCTTACTTACAGTGACAGCAAAAATAATAAACCTCGCTCACAGCTTATGGACAAAATTAATGAGTGGTATCAATATTTGTTTACTAAAAATCCTCAAGCACGCTCTTATATAAAAGAGCGAGGCATTTATGAGAGCAGCATTGAAAAATTTGGTATTGGATATGCACCGGACTCCAACTCAACGATAAACTATATAAAATCTCAACTTTTCAATATGAGCGAAGCTGTAGAGATGGGTGTTGTAGGTTATGACGGCGGAAGAAATTTTGCAAGATTTATAGAGCGCATAACATTTCCGATTCATTCTGCAAACGGAACTATTGTCGGTTTTGGCGGCAGAACCATAACCGGGCATCAGGCAAAGTATATAAATTCTCCAGAAACACCGATTTTTAATAAATCCCGTCTTCTTTATGCTTATCACCATGCAAAACAAACAGTTTACAAAACAAAACAGATAATTATAACAGAAGGATATCTTGATGTTATTATGCTTCATCAAGCCGGTTTTACAAATGCAGTTGCTACTTTGGGAACAGCGCTGACTCCTGAGCATCTGCCGTTTTTGAGAAAGGGAGAGCCGGAAGTTATTATGGCATATGACGGAGATAAAGCAGGACGAGCAGCTGCACTCAAAGCATCAAAACTTTTAAGTGCCAGCGGATTTAACGGCGGCGTTGTTATTTTTAAAGAAGGCTTAGATCCTGCAGATATGGTAAAAAATGGTGCAGTTGAAGAGCTATCAGATATGTTTAGAACTCCTCAACCATTTATTGAGTTTGTTTTAGATGAGATTTTATCACTATATAATCTTTTTGATCCAAAAGCCAAAGAAGCTTGTATGCAAGAAGCGGTAGGATATCTTAAAACCCTCTCTCCTATACTTCAAGACAAATACAAAACATACTTAGCACAACGATTAGGAATCAACCCTTCATTTGTTAAATTGACAAATCAAACAAACACTAACAGATCTGTTAGTGATAACAGTCGTCATAGAGATATGTGGGAGCTTAGTCTTATAAAAACAGTTTTAGAGTATCCGAAATTTATAGATCAGATACTTGATGTTTTAAATCCTTCACTTTTACAGTTTCACTCATCTGAGTTTGCTTTGGCACTTCAGGGAAAAGTAGATGAGCCTGCTCTTATGGCAATATTGATAGATGAAAAGATACTTCCATTTAAAAATGAAGAGGTACTAAAATCAGAACTTATAGCATTTTTAACAAAACATTATGAACGGGAATATAAAAAGATAAATCTGAAAACAGATATCTCTTTTGAAGAAAAAGCTTTTTATATCCGTAAACTTAGAGGAAAAATTTCACAATTAAAAAAAGGGGAACTTGTAACATTTAAAAACTAGAAAATTTTCTGCTATTAAATTTTAAACTATCTGCAATCCATAAAAAATAATCAAAAACTTTTCATTTTTGCGACACTTTTGCGACATTTTACATGTACAATTTTGTAATTTTAAAATTTTTCTAAAAATGGAAGCTGTCATGCAAAAACATTTGCATTTTTAGAATATATACTTTTAAAAAATTTAAATTTAACAAAGAGAAGCGTATGAATGATGCTGAATTTATAGGTTCGCTTATATTTTTAACAATTTTTATATTTCTCAAATGTTTAAGGTTATAAGAGAGCAAGAGTGTTAAACAGTATGTTTATCAAATTAAAATGGCAGGCAGTATAGAGAACTCAAATGCTCTGAATCAGAGTGTAAATGAGCTAACAAATGTTATAGAACTTATTAAAAATATAAGCGAGTTAGAGATAAATATAAACATGCTTAAACAAAACAGTTCAGCTATGTAGGAGTTCTCTTATGAGATGAATAATTAGTAGAGAGCTTTATGAATAGACTTGTAAACTTTACACAGGGATTAAATTCTCTTATACAAAGTGCTCAAAATACTCAAAGGAGCAACAAAAAGGTCTCAACTGATATGTTTATAAACCTTGCCAAGCTAGATCATGTTGTTTTTAAGCTAAAGGGCTATGATGCGGCATTTAAAGATAACCATTCATTTGTATTTCAAAATCATACAAGCTGTAGATTTGGCAAATGGTATTTAGATGAAGTAAAAGAGCTCTTTGGTAAGGCCGCTTCGTATAAAAAGGTGGACGCTATGCACAAGAGCATACATGACAATGTAAGAGTCGTGCCAAATTACATAGAAAAGGAGCGGTTATGAACTCTAAAAATATTATAAGCGCTTTTAAAGAAGCAAAAGATCGCTCCATAGAGAGCTCTTTAGAATACTTACTCAAATGATAAAAGAGGCTAGATAAAACGGATGAATGTAGAATTTTTAAAAGAAATAAGATTGCTTGGAAACACTATGAGCGTACTTATAGTGGAGGATGAGGAGGATATACGAGAGCATATAGCAAAGATACTCTCAAAGTTGTTTCACAAAGTAAGCATCGCATGTGACGGAAGTGAAGCTCTTTTGATGTATGAAACAGATAAGTATGACATTATAATAACCGACCTTAAGATGCAAAAAAAGGATGGACTTGAGCTCTCAAAAGAGATACTGCAAACAGATCCGGATCAGCAGATAATCATAGTCTCAGCTTATAAAGAGAATGATAAACTTTTGGAGCTTATAAATATGGGGATTGCAGGTTTTTTGATAAAACCCGTAGACATAGATATAATGCTTGAAAAAATATATACTATCATGAAAAATATATACTCCAAAAAGATAGAGGTGTACCATTTTGAGGAGATGAAACAGCAGTTTATAGATTCTACTGCTTCAGAAAATGAAAACCGGCATATAGATATTCTTACAGGTTTGTACAATTACAAGTATCTTATAGAGTATGTAAAAGAGCAGAAGGTAATATCTGCTGTTTTGATAAATATAAATGATTTCAAGCTTATAAACGATTACTACTCATTCTCTCATGGAAACAAAATACTCTATCAGGTAGCCGAATTTATAAAAGAAAAATCCCAAAAACTAGGTTATATGGCATTTAAACTGCAAAGCGATGAATTTGTACTTGTGAAAAATGAACCTACAGGCGAGTGCAAAAAGATGATAGGTGATGTCAAAGAGATATACTCTTCCCTTGAAGAAAGAAGATTTAGCGCAATGGGGATACATGATATCTTTATTAATGTTACTGTATCAATAATCTCAAATAACAGCCAAAAAGTGCTGGAGTCACTTCATCAAACACTTGCATATGCAAAGAAAAATGGTCTAAAGTACGCTTTTTACAAAGATGTGCCGGATAACAGCAAAAATATGAAAAATATCATGCACATAAAAAATCTTTTGCATCAAAGCATAAAAGATCATCTAGTCACACCTTTCTATCAGCCTATCATGACAAAAGAGAGTTCTTTGAAATATGAGGTCCTTATGAGGATCAAAAACCCGATAAATCCAGATGAATATCTCCAGCCTGCTCAATTTTTAGAGATAGCAAAAAGACACAGCTTTTACAACGAGATATCTCGCATGGTAATATTTGACGCACTTAATGAGATGATAAACAAAGAGTACTCTCTCTCAATAAACTTCTCATACGCAGATATCAACAATTCTGCGATACTTGAAAAACTTAAAAACAAAATCATAGAGCATAATCTTGCCGAGAGACTTATCTTTGAGATAGTAGAGACAGAAAAACTGGAAAATCTAGAATCCGTAAAAGCATTTATAGATGAGTTCAAGTCAATGGGCGTCAAAATAGCTATAGATGACTTTGGCAGCGGATATTCTAATTTTGCCTATTTGTTTAGCTTGGAGCCGGACTATATAAAGTTAGACGGCTCTTTAATATCAAAAGTACTTTTAAACAAAAAAATATCTCTGTTTGTACAAACTATAATAGATTTTGCCCATAAACTTGAAGTTGAAGTAATAGCAGAGCATATAAGCTCAAAAGAGCTATATGATAAGCTGCAAAATATGGGAGTTGACGGTATGCAGGGATACTTCATCGGATATCCTCAAAAAGATATATCTGAGATATTTAATGCTGTGTGAGAGAGAAATCTCAAAAGATTTGCTAAAGCGGCTGGATAGTTTCGGCAGAAAATACACCTACAGTCCTGCAAATCCTCTTAATTATAATCTTAATGTAACAAAAGGTGCTGTTGATAGTAGTTCAAGTGTAGATGAAATCGTAAAAAATAATGAGATAATATTATACATGATATAATTATTACTTATTTGCTGTCACAAAGGATTTGATTTTGCAAGATTTTGATTTTGATATAAGCAAATATAGGCTTCGCATTATAGAACTTAAAAAATACACTCAAAATATGAATGTGCTCATAGTAGAAGATTATTTAGACCTGCTAAGAAGTCTGTCTAAGATATTTACAACTCTCTTTAGCAGTGTCGAAGTTGCTGTTAATGGTGCAGAAGCATTAGAGATATATAAGCAGAAAAAGGCAAACAAAGAGAGTTTTGACATAGTATTTAGCGATATAGTTATGCCGATGTTAAACGGCGTAGAACTTGCCAAAGAGATAAAAGCTATAGATAAAAATCAGTCTATTATTATATTTTCAGCGCATCAAGAGGTATCGTTTTTACTGGATTTTGTAAATATAGGAGTTGAGAGATTTGTCTCTAAGCCTATCTCTTTGGATGAACTTTTTGAAGAACTAATAATTACATGCAAAAGAGTATATGAAGAAAAAAGTCTTGGCAATATAGTAGTTATAGCCAAAGATATAGTATATATACGAAAAGAAAGAGAACTCTACATAGATAACAAAAAGGTGTCTCTTACGCATCAAGAGCGGCTTATATTTGAGTGTCTAATAACAAATATGAACATTGCTGTATCAAAATCTCAAATACTTGAATACCTATGGCAAGAAAAAGTGGACTTAGATGAAGTAAATTTGAGAAAGATATTTTACAGACTTAGAAAAAAACTTGATGGCGTAGAGCTAAAAAATATATACTCTTTGGGATACAAATTGGTAAAGAACATTTAGGAAATAATATATGAAAAATATCGTTTCACTTAAATCGCTTATATATAAGAGTTATCTATCAAGCGCTTTGGTGCCTGTGTTTGCCATAGAAGCAGTACTGCTTGTGCTCTACTTTGGAGTAACATACTTTATATCTCAAAAATCCCAGGAGATACTTCTTGATGAAGCAAGAAGCGCGCTTAGTGAGATAGCCTATAGAGAGGCGGGGGTTATCGATATGATTTTTACGGAAGTCAGCAGAGATATGGCGATAATGAGACAGGATCATGAGATGTTCTTTGCCTCCAAAGAGTGTAGGCTGCCAAATGGGGAAGCGGAATTTGCACGGCATCAAAATGGCGCTCTTTATAAACTAAAAGACAATGGCGGTTCATCTATATACGCTCCCAAACATTTTGAAGCAACGCCATCTAAGATGCAAAAGGTAAAATGCAGCGAATCTATAGATCCTTTGATGAAGTCGATAGTTGATACAAACCCCGTAATCACTCAGGCCTATATAAACACTTATGACAAACTAAACAGACTTTATCCGTTTATGAGCGATGCTCCGTCTCAGTATGGCTCAGATCTTGATGCCACTACATATAACTTCTACTATCTCGCAGATGACAGACATAATCCCAGTAGAAAAAGTGTCTGGACTAGTGCATATCTTGACCCTGCGGGCCAGGGGTGGATGATATCACATATAGTTCCTATATACAGCGGTGACTTATTAGAGGGGGTCAGCGGACTTGATGTTACCATAGATTCGCTTATCAAAAATGTCCTCACACTTAAAATACCGTGGAACGGAAGCGCTTTTTTGGTTGATGAAGAGGGAACGATTATAGCGATGCCAAAGAATATAGAGAATCTTCTTTCGCTTAAAGAGCTAAAAGAGCATACATATACAGGCAGCATCCAAACAACTATAGAGAAGCCAAAGGAGTTTAATCTGCTTAAAAACTCAAATGGTATAAAGAGTTTTTTTGAGAACAAAACGCCTATAAAGACATTTAGCATAAAGGGTGCAAATTATATTTTCTCTCAAGAGAGCATACCTTAGACGAATTGGCGGATGATAGTAGTTGTTGATGAGTCTGTTATATATAAACCGATAAAAGAGTTTAAGGCGCAGGCACAGAATATAGGTTATGTGGTTATTGCACTTATGGTGTTTTTTTATATTATGTTTTTTATATTTTTGATGAGAAAGTCAAAAATAGTTGCAAAGCATATATCAAAACCTATAAATGAGCTTTCAGAGCTTACGGACAATCTAGGCATAAGACCAAATACACTTTTAAAAGATACGAGCAATATTGCAGAAATTGCCAAACTTGCTGAGAACTTTAACATGTTAAGCAGCGAGTTGGAAAATAGGACAAATGCCTACATAGAATCTCAGATGCGTGAAAAGCTAAAGGAGAAGGAAGCATGTGCAGCCTATAAAGAGGGACTTATAGAGAGTACCGGAGGTTATTTGCATAATGTAGGAAACTCTTTAGCTGTTCTAGATGCAAAACTTTTGATGCTTCAAAGTGTTGTCACCTCACTCCAAAAAAGTGAACTAGGCTTTAAGCGAGCAATAGAGATGATGCAAAACTCACAGGCAAAAAGTGAGGAAAAAAATGCTCTTATATTGTTTTTAGAAGAATTCAATGATATTCTAAGCGAAGAGACAACCGCTCAAATAGTAGACATATCAAATGGAATCCAGAGAGTTAAAAATCATGCAACAGAGATGATAAGGCATCAGCAGGACAGATTTGCGAATAGAGAGATAAAAGAGAGCTATATATATAGTTTTTCGCTAAATGAGATGCTTGAAAATATTATAGAAGATTACCGCTTAGAGTGCCTTAGAAATGGAATATCTGTAGAATTTGCAGGCGATGGGGATATAGTTTTGCGAAGTATGAAGTACAGACTTCAAAGTGGAGTGGCAAATGTGTTAAAAAATGCTATAGAGTCTATCTTATTATTTAAGCAAAGAGGCGAGGGCAAGATAAATATAACTCTAAAAAAAGAGGACAAAAAGGCAGTTATACAGATAAAAGATAACGGTGCAGGAGTTGATGAGGAAAATATAGAAAAGATATTTAGTTTCGGATATACTACAAAAAAAGGCGGCAATGGCTTTGGACTGCATGCGTTAAATAATTTTTTAAACAGCATTGGGGGAAGTATAACTATGAAAAACAACGATCATGAAGATGGTGTAACAGTCAATATGGAGATACTAATAGATGAAAAAATATAAGATATTTGCCCTTGATGATGAAGCGGGTATATTGGAGTTGTATAAAAATATTTTAAAACCAAAAAATGATAAAGCTAAAAATTTTTTTGATTCTCTAGAACCAAAAAAAGAGAATAAGGAGGAGTTTGAGCTTTATGTTTTTGAAACCCCCGGCGAGTACCTAAGCGAGTTAAAGAGTTCCTATGATAAAGACGAGAGAGTCGCAGTCTCTATAATAGATATGCGTCTGCCGAAGATGCATGGACTAGAAGTTGCAAAAAAAGCTAGAGAGATTGATGAGAATATGAACATCATAATAGTAACTGCATATGCAGACTTCTCTGTTGATGAGGTACTAGGCAGGCTTGAGAAAAACGTCTACTACCTTCATAAACCCTTTAGACATGACGAATTGCTTGTTTTGGTAACAACGGGACTTAGACACTACCGCTCAAACATAGATATCTCAAATATGCTAAGCGGTATAGCTGTGGATGCTATTGAAGATGGTCTTTGGGACTGGGATCCTCTGACAAATAAGGTTTACTATTCGCCAAAGTGGAAGCAGATGCTAGGATATGAAGTTCATGAGATATCAAACACTCTAGAGGAGTGGTCAAACAGGGTCCACCCCGAAGATATGCCCGAAGTTATGCAGATGCTGAAAATGCACTTAGAACAAAAAAGCGACTACTATATATCAGAACATAGACTCCGCACAAAAGAGGGCAGCTATAAATGGATACTAGATAGAGGCAAGGCAATTTTTGACACTCAAGGAAAACCTTTAAGAGTTACGGGTTTTCATACCGATATAACAAAAAGAAAAGAGTTGGAAGAACAACTACTTAGCGGAAATATGGAGCTTGTTTCCAAATTAGAGATGACTATAAGTTCTCAGATGAAGTTAAAAAATACAAATGCGCAGCTAGAAGAGCGTTTAAGAGATGAGATAAAAAATAGGCAAGAACAAGAAAGCATACTTTTAAAACATGTAAGACAAGCTGCGATGGGTGAGATGATAGGTATGATAGCACATCAGTGGAGACAGCCTTTATCTGTTATCTCGCTTAGCGCCGACAGTATGCTTATGAGTATGCTTCTTGGAGAAAATAGTGAGGAGGAGATGCAAGATAATTTAAAGATGATAAAAAAACAGGTAGCTCATCTCTCACAAACCATAGATGACTTTAGAAGCTTTTTCACGCCAAATAAATTAAAAGAGCATATTACTATAAAAGAGTCCGTTGAGTCTGCACTCTCTATTATATACGCCACCATAAAAAATTGTAATATAGAAGTGGTAAAGAGTCTGAAAGATACAACTCCCATAAGTATATATAAAAATGAAATGATGCAGGTTTTTTTGAATATATTAAAAAATGCTTATGATTCACTGCTTTATTCTGATGTAAAAAATCCAACCATAACAATAATGAGTCGTGAGGATGAAAGCGGTATATATGTCAGCATAAAAGACAACGGGCATGGTATAAAAAAAGAACTTCTTGATAAAATATTTGAACCATATTTTACGACGAAAGATGAGAAAAATGGAACCGGACTTGGATTATATATGTCAAAAACCATAGTAGAGCAACGCTGCGGTGGAACTATAAAAGCTCAAAATATACAAGGCGGTGGTGCCGAATTTCTTATAAGATTTGAGTTTTAAGAATAGTATTTATTCAGGCATTTCTTTAGATTTGCGGGCTTTTATAGATATTTTTCTTCCAACTTTTTTTGGCTCATTATATTTATTTTTTGGAGTTCCGTCATAACTATGGTTTCTTTCTCCGCTTTTGCCTGAAAATATCGCTTTGCCGTTTTCATCTTTGCCTAAATATTTATTTGTTTTTTTGTCATCTTTTTTAGATTTATCATATTTTGGTTTCTCATAATCTTTGTTTTGAGATTTTTCACTATTTTTCTTTGGTTTCTCATATTTAGATTTTTCAAAAGGTTTATACTCAGACTTTTTAGCCTCTTTTTTAATTTTATCGTATTTAGGTTTGTCAAAAGATTTTTGCTCTTTTTTTTCTTTTTGTACAGGTTCATATTCAAAGCCTGTAATTATCTCCTGTTTGATAACTCTTTTTAGAAGTGTCTCTATTGGATATAGCTCTTTTTGTTCACTGATGTCTAGTAAAATAAGCGCGTTTTGCGTTGTTTTAACCAATCTAGAGATGTATATAACCGGATCAGACGGCAGATCGTAACTAATAAGAAGCTCACATTTTAGCTCTGGCAATTCTGCTAGTTCGCTATCGTTAAAAACTTTAACATTATCAGCTTTTATTGCCTCTTTTATAAAAATGTTCTCCTGCGCTGTAGCTACAATAATGTCGAGATTACTGTTTTGTTCTACAAGAGATTGAAGCAATAAAAGCTTTTTATTGTTAGGACATGGATGAACGCGATGTTTGTTGTGTTTAATAGTAATTTGGCTGCTTGGCATATGCGGTCCTAACTGAGGGTTTTAAATATATTTTAAATTATATCTTATATTAGCATAAATTATGCTATTATGTATAAATATTACAATCAGGATAAAGATGTCATTTAACACACTAGGTTTATCAGCTCCTATATTAAAAGCTATTAAAGAACAAGGCTATAGCGAGCCGACACCTATTCAAAAAGAGGCAATACCCGTTATTTTAAACGGCAGAGATATTTTAGCCGGAGCTCAGACCGGAACAGGCAAAACAGCAGGTTTTACCCTTCCGCTTCTTGAGCTCTTAAATAAAACAAAACCAATAAAAACAAAACAGAAAATAAGAGCACTTATTTTAACTCCAACAAGAGAGTTGGCTGCGCAAGTCGGCGAGAGTGTTGAAGTGTATGGAAAATACCTCCCTTTTAAATCTGCAGTGATTTTTGGAGGAGTGAAAATCAATCCTCAATTAATAAAGCTTAAAAAAGGTGTTGATATTGTTGTGGCTACGCCGGGCAGGCTTTTAGATCATATCTCTCAAAAAAATATAGATTTAAGAGATGTTGAGTTTCTTATTTTGGATGAAGCAGACAGAATGCTTGATATGGGTTTTATCAATGATATTAAAAAAATATTGGCAATTCTTCCAAAACAAAAACAGACACTGCTTTTTTCGGCTACATACTCTGATGAAATTAAAAAACTCTCAGACAAACTGCTGAAAACACCTGCTCTTATAGAAGTAGCACGCAGAAATATAACAGGTCAAGCTATAAAACAGAGTGTTTATCCTGTTGATCAGGTTCGTAAGCGCGAACTTTTAACACACCTTATAAAAGAGGGCAAATGGAAGCAGGTTCTTGTTTTTACAAGAACAAAACATGGAGCAAACCGTTTATCGGGGCAGCTTGAAAAGGATGGTATAAGCGCCGTTGCCATTCATGGAAACAAGAGTCAAAATGCCAGAACAAAAGCGCTTGCTGATTTTAAAAAGGGTGAAGTGAGGGTTTTGGTTGCAACGGATATTGCAGCTAGAGGAATAGATATAGATCAGCTTCCTCATGTAATAAACTATGAGCTTCCAAATGTTTCTGAAGATTATGTTCACAGAATTGGGCGAACAGGACGCGCAGGAAATGAAGGAGAGGCTATATCTCTTGTTTGTATAGATGAGCATGAGTATCTTGCAAGTATAGAAAAACTTATCAAAAATGATATTCAAAAAGTGTGGTTAAAAGATTTTAAACCAGACCCTTCCATAAAAGCACAACCTATCAATAAAGGTAACACAAGAAACTCAAGCGCAAGAAGCAGATCTAATAACAAGCCGGCTCAAAAGCCATCTGGAAGAAAAAACAGAAATAGTATATAATTATATATTTTAAATTATCAATTTTACAAGGAAGAAGATGAAAGCAATCGCACTATTTAGCGGTGGATTAGATTCAACTTTAGCAATGAAACTTATAATAGACCAAGGCATAGATGTTTTGGCCCTAAATATTAATACAGGTTTTGGAAGTACCAAAGACAGACTTGAACATATGCAAAGAATGTGTGAACAGGTAGGCGCAGAACTCAAAATTATAGATATTGAGAGTGAGTTTTTGCAAGATGTTCTTTTTGATCCTAAGCATGGATATGGAAAAAATTTCAATCCCTGCATAGATTGTCATGCAAAGATGTTCACTGTTGCAAAAAGAGTTATGGAAGCAGAAGGTGCTTCCTTCTTAATCAGCGGTGAGGTTTTGGGACAGCGACCAATGAGCCAAAACAAAGATGCTTTAAAAACAGTTTTAAATGAGAGTAGCTGTGACGGCTTGCTTCTTCGTCCTCTATCTGCGAAAGCGCTTGATCCGACAATTGCAGAAATAGAGGGTTGGGTAAATAGAGAAAAACTTGAAGGCATTACGGGAAGAAGCCGTGACAGACAGCTTGAACTTGTAAAAGAGATAGGTCTTGAAGATTTTGAGAGTCCAGGCGGAGGATGTCTTCTTACTGATGAGAATTTTGCAAAAAAGATGTTTGATTTTATAAAATATGATATATTTGAAGTAAAAGATATACCTGTTATGAAATTTGGGCGTCATCTAAGACTTCCTGATGGAGCTAAACTTGTTGTCGGAAGAAACAAAGATGAGAATGAACATCTGCAAAATATAGTTAATGACAAATATTATCATATCAAAACTCTTGGTTTGCCTGGACCGCACTCTCTTTTAAGTAAAAGCGCAAGTAGAGCAGATAAAGAGCTTGCGGCAAAGATAATTCTTACATATTGTAAAACAAAAGAGGACAAAGTTTATACTTTGGCATTTGATAATGAAGAGCTTCAAGCTCTCCCTTTTGATTCTAGAGAAGAGATAAAACCTTACACCATAATGTAGAAATTTTAATATATTTTTAGAGAGTTTATTTAGATAAACTTTTAACCAATTTTGATATAATCATATATTAGATTTTTTCACTACTCCAAATTTTTTCACTTTACTTGAGTGAGAAATTTTATTATCAGATAAGGAATTTTCATGCAATTTAGTGCTCCGCTAAAATCAAACTCAAAAAAAATCATGCTTTTAGGTTCGGGCGAACTTGGTAAAGAAGTTGCCATCGAAGCACAAAGACTTGGTCTTGAAGTTATTGCAGTTGATAGATATCAAAATGCGCCGGCACACCATGTCGCACATCGTGCATATGTTGTAAATATGCAAGACAAAGATGCTGTTTTAGAGATTATCCATCGTGAGAAGCCGGATTATATACTTCCTGAGATAGAGGCCATTAGCATAGATGCTCTTTTTGCAGCGGAGGATAAGGGGTACAATGTTATTCCAAATGCAAGTGCTGTAAGTAAAACAATGAATAGAAAAAATATTCGTACATTTGCAGCTGAAGTTTTAGGCTTAAAAACAGGTCCTTACAAGTTTGTTACAACAAAAGAGGGTTTAAAAGAAGCCGCAGAGCGCATGGGTTTTCCATGTGTTATCAAACCTGTTATGAGCAGCTCCGGACATGGTCAAAGTATCGCAAAAAGCGCAGATGATATTGACGCTTCATGGGAGATCGCAAAAGAGGCGCGCGGTGATTCAAGCGAATTGATTGTCGAAGCATTTGTTGATTTTGATTATGAGATAACAATGCTCACGGCCAGAAACGGCAAAGAGACAGTTTTTTGTGAGCCTATCGGTCATGAACAAAAGGACGGTGATTATGTTTTCTCATGGCAGCCTATGCAGATGAGTCCGCTTGCAAAAGAGCGCTCACAAGAGATTGCTAAAAAAATCACAGATGGTCTTGGCGGTCGCGGTCTTTTTGGCGTTGAACTTTTTATCAAAGGTGATGAGGTCTATTTTTCTGAAGTTTCCCCGCGTCCGCATGATACTGGGATGGTAACACTTATTACACAGTCTCAGAGTGAGTTCGCTCTTCACTTAAGAGCTGTTTTGGGACTTCCTTTGGGCTTTACATTTTACGGCGAGGGCGCTTCAGCAGCATTTAAATCCGGTATTCATAGCTATGCTCCTGCGGTGGATGTTGACGAATCTCTCTTTAGCGAAGATAGTTTTGTCAGAGTCTTTTCAAAGCCAGAAGCTCATAAAGGAAGACGCCTTGCGGTAGCGCTTGTGTTTGATAAGGCAGAAGATGCACTTAAAAAAGCAAGAGATCTGATTACAAAGATCAAAGACGCGTAGTTTTAGAAAAATGAAAATAGTTTTACTTGACACTCTGACTTTTGGGGATACTGATTTAAGCGCTTTTTTTGAACTTGGCGATGTGGAGATTTTTAAGACCACTTCTGCAGAGCAGACGCAGGAGCGTATAACAAACGCGGATATTATAGTAACAAACAAAGTTGTTATAACTGATGAACATATGCAAAATACGCCTACAATCAAACTTATTTGTGTTGCCGCAACCGGGATGAACAATGTAGATTTAAAAGCTGCAAAAGAAAGAGGCATCGAGGTTAAAAATGTTTCAGGCTACTCAACGGATTCGGTTATTCAGCATACATTTTCTATGCTCTTTTATCTTATAGGCCACTCAAAATATTATGATGAGTGCGTAAAATCCGGCGAATATGCAAAAAGTCCTATCTTTACCGATGTATCAAAACCTTTCTTTGAGATAAAAAATAAAAAGTGGGGAATTATTGGACTTGGTGAAATTGGCCGCGGAGTCGCAAGAGTGGCAAGAGCTTTTGGCGCAGAGGTATCTTACTTTTCAACAAGCGCTCAAAACAGCTCAAATGAGTTTAACCGAGTGGAGTTGGAAGAGCTTTTACAAACATCTGATATTATTTCCATTCATGCGCCTTTAAATGAAAAAACACTCAATTTACTGGGATATGAACAGTTGTTAATATGCAAAGATGGAGTTGTCGTTTTAAATCTAGGACGCGGCGGAATCATCGATGAGGATGCGGTTGCAGAGATAATTGATAAAAAAAACATCTCTTTTGGATTGGATGTTTTAAGCAAGGAGCCAATGAAGCAAAATCATCCCTTGCTTAATGTGAAAAATCAAGAAAATCTCTATATAACACCCCATATTGCATGGACAAGTATTGAAGCAAGAGAGTTGCTGATAGCCGGTGTTATTGAAAATATAAAAACATTTCTAAAGTAGGCACTATCGCAGAACTTGCCCTTTTTTTATCTGCTTTTTTAGCAGCAACAATTTTTCCATTTAGTTCAGAAGTAGCATTTGTTGCGGCTTTAACTGAGGGTATGCCAAAAATAAACGCACTTCTATTTGCTTCAAGCGGCAATATTCTTGCTATTATCGTAAATTATTTTTTAGGTTTTTGGCTCTATGAGAAGACAAAAACAAAGCTTCTTGCATCAAAAACCGGAACAAAAGCATATCTTTTTGGACATAATTACGGTTATTATGCATTGATTTTTTCATGGCTGCCAATTATTGGAGATCCCATAACATTAGTTGCGGGAGTGCTTAGACTTAAGTTTGTTTGGTTTGTTATAATTGCCGGAATCTTGAGGATTGCAAGATATTTTGCATTAGCCCTTATGGTATAATCAAAAAAAAGATAAAGCAGAGAAGATAATGAGTAAAAATAGTGTGATTGTAGTAGGAGGCGGCGGTGCAGGGCTTGTTGCTGCACTTAGTGCTAAAGAGAGCGGAGCCGATGTTATAGTTATAACAAAAGAGTATCCGACAAGAAGTCAAACCTGCATGGCTCAAGGCGGTATCAATGCAGTTTTATCCGAACAAGAGGATGACAGCATAGAGACACATGTCCAAAATACACTTAAATCCGCAAAAGGCTTGGCAAATGAGCAAGCTGTAAGATATATGTGTCAAGAAGCGCCAAATGCGATCAAGTGGCTTGATGGTATCGGTGTGCCTTTTAGCAGAGACAGCAAGTCAAAAATTGCCCAGAGAAAATTGGGGGGCACTTATGCTGCACGAGCTTGCTATGCGCAAGATTATACAGGACTTAAAATTCTTCATACACTTTATGACAGATGTCTGGCTGAGGGAATTGAGATTTTAAATGAACGACATTTGCTTGAGTTTATAACAGCTGCGGACAAAAATAACAGAAGTTATGTTTGTGGCGTGAGTGTTTTAAACAAAAGAAGCGGTGAAGTAGAGATATATGAGGCTCCGAGCATAATAGTTGCTACCGGCGGATACAGCAGGGTTTTTCATAAATATTCTACAAACTCTGTTGCATCAACTGGTGATGGAGTGGCTGCTGCTCTAAGAGCCGGAGCGCGAGTAAGTGATATGGAGTTTGTGCAATTTCACCCAACAGCTCTTAAAGAGTCATCTATACTTATATCTGAAAGCGCAAGAGGTGCGGGCGGATATCTTTTGAACTCTAAAGGAGAGCGGTTTGTTAATGAGTTGGCTCCTCGTGATGAGGTCTCAAAAGCTATTGATGATGAGATGGACAAAGGCGAAGATATTTATCTTGATATTCGCCATTTGGGAGCAGAGTTTATAGAAAAAGAGCTGCCTCAAGAGTCAAAATTGGCAAAATTGTATGAAAATGCCGATCCTGCGACTGATCTGCTGCCTATTAAGCCTGCGGCGCATTATACTATGGGCGGTATAGAAGTTGATGCAAATTCATCTACATTCATAAATGGACTTTTTGCAGTAGGAGAGTGTGCAAATCATCAAGTTCATGGAGCAAACAGACTTGGCGGCAACTCTCTTTTAGAGTTGGTGGTATTTGGTAAACAGGCTGGAAAAAATGCTGCAGATTATGCTCAAAATTTTGATAATAAAATAGATGCTGCAGAGCAAAAAACTTTTTTTGAAAATCAAATAGCAGAGATAAAAAAACTTCCAAATAAGATAAGTTTTTATGAAGAGTATGCGAAGCTTGGAGAGCTGTTTTATAAAAATGTGGGAATAAAGAGAGAGAAATCTGCTTTGCAGAGTGCTTTAGAAAAAGTAAAAGAGATGAAAAACAGTATATCGCAAATGGGCGTAAATGATAAAACAAAGGTATATAACACAAATCTTTTAGAGTTTTTAGAGTTTAAAAATATGCTCGAACTCAGTGAAACTATCTTAATTTCCGCACTTTATAGAGCTGAAAGCAGAGGAGCTCATTTTAGAGTTGATGCTCCAAATAGAGATGAAAAATTTACATCGCATACTATAATAGACAGGGATGGAGTTGTAAAAGATGAAAATTAATATTAAAAGAGATACTGTAGTAGAGTATGAAGTGCAGATGCAAAACAGAACACTTTTGGAAGTGCTTAATGAGATAAAAACAAAAATCGATCCCACCCTTGCATATAACAGCGGATGTCGAAGCAGCGTTTGCGGAAGCTGTGCTGTGAGAGTAAACGGCAAAGAGGTTTTGGCATGTGCATATCATGTCCAAGAGGGGGATTTGATCGAACCTTTGAAAAATAGTGAAGTTGTCCGTGATTTAGTTGTAAATATGGATAAAGCTTACAGTTTTAATACAAAAGCAAAGGCGTGGCAAAGTACATGTACGGAAAATGTTTCGCTTTCATATGAAGAGCAAAAATTAAACGAACTTCAGAGCAATTGTATACTGTGCGGTTCGTGCTATAGTGCTTGTCCGGTATATGCAGTAAATAGTGAATTTTTAGGACCCTTTACGCTAACAAGAGTTTGGAGATATGTTAGTGATAAAAGAGAAACAGATGCACAAGAAAAAATTGATTTCATTCAAACAAATGGAGTTTGGGATTGTACTCTATGCAATGAGTGTACGCTTGTCTGTCCACAGGGAATTTCAAGCAAGGCAGATATAGAAAAACTAAGAGCAAAAAGTGCAATGTTAGGTTATATGGATCCAAATTTTGGCAATTTTGGTGGGGGATTCGGATTTGATGGGAGCCCCAGTTTTTAAGTTGTTTAAGACATTTTTTGTTATATAATAAAAACTATTTGTTATAGGAGCGTTAGTGATGGCAAAAGAGCACTCATTTGATATAACTGCAAAGATTGATATGCAGAATTTTAAAAATGCTATAAATCTTGTTGATAGAGAGATAGCGAATCGTTATGATTTTAAAGGTACTTCTTATGAAATTAATTTTAAAGAGAAAGAGAAACTTTTAATTCTTATAGCATCAAGTGATAACAAACTTGACACACTTAAAGATATTGTTATAGCGAAGCTTTTAAAACAAAATCTTAGTTCAAAAGTGCTTGAAGAGCTAAAAATTGAAGATTCAAGCGGCAATAATAGAAAAATGACTTTTAAAATTGTTGATTATATTGAATCAAAAGAGGCAAAAAAAATAGTAGCTGAGATAAAAAATTTAAAATTAAAAGTTACGGCGCAAATAGAGGGTGATTCTATAAGAGTCAAAGGAAAAAATCTCGATGATTTGCAAAAAGTTATTTCAACTATTCGTTCAATGGAGTGGGAAGCTCCGCTTATTTTTGAAAACATGAGATAAGGGAATATTTGTATGACAAAA
Source organism: Sulfurimonas sp. CVO (assembly GCF_009883775.1). NCBI lineage: Bacteria > Pseudomonadati > Campylobacterota > Epsilonproteobacteria > Campylobacterales > Sulfurimonadaceae > Sulfurimonas > Sulfurimonas sp. CVO. The sequence continues at coordinate 1,828,433 of NZ_CP033720.1, read as the reverse complement.
CTAACTATATCTGATGCTGCAAACAAGCTTGGCATATCAAAAGAGGCGATCCATAATCGCATAAGGAGAGGTTCTTTGCAAAGCGTAATAGAAGATGGAGTAAAGTTAGTTATTATGAGTAGTAGTGAAACTCTCCAAATATCTCCAAGAAAAAAAGATAACAAAAAAGTACCAACTTACGCAGATGAAAGATACTACAAGCTTTTAGAAGAGCAAAATGCAAAACTTCAACAAAAAGTAGAAAGTCTTGAAAACGAAACAAGAACACTAAGAGATCAAAAAGAGCAGATGCTAATTAAAGAGAGAGAAAAAATAGAGCAGATATATAAAGACAAAGATGAGCAGTTAAAAAATATAATCAATGCAATTTCTTCAAATCTTATGTTAAATAATCCTCAAAACAAGCTGCATATCCAAGATGACTCTTTTGAAGCCGAAATAGAAGAGAGCCTAAAAGAAGAAGAAAATCTTGAAGAAAACAGCAGATTAATCTCTCTGAATAAATATTTGAAAAATGGAAATTTTTCGAAGAAAAAGATATCTAAAATAAAAGAGAAATTTAAAGAGCATGCAAAAGATGATTCAAGAGTTGTTATGGTTGGCAAAAAGTATTATATAGATTTACAAAAATATGACTATAGTGATTTTTCATTATAAATAAGCAATAATTCAAAATATAATAGAAGGAATTAAGGCTTTAGTATGTAAAATTGCACTTCTGCAAAGGACAGCTGGCCGAGTGGTCGAAGGCGCACGCCTGGAACGCGTGTATAGGGCAACCTATCGAGGGTTCGAATCCCTCGCTGTCCACCATCAATCAACTTTTTGAAATAAAATGATACAAAAATCTTTCAAATTAAAATATGTTCCGTAATTTTTCCTTGAACAATATATATACCTTTTTCTTTTAGCTTCTCTAGTGTCTGTATATCACTAACACCTACAGCTATAAGTGAAATACCGATACTGTCTGTAATTAGTCTCAAAGATGATAAAGATTGATCACTTTGATTTAAGAAATAATTGCTTTCACATTTTATATATACAGACCTTAAATCTTGTAAATATTGGTAATCCTCACCCTCACCGATAAACTCAAATATGCCTATTTCTATATTATATTTTCTAAATAACTCTATATATTTTCTAATATTTTTTGAATCTTGGCGAACAAGTTCGTCTGGAAGTTCTATAATAAGTTTAAAAGGAAGTATTGCAGCATTTGCGTGCATAATTTTGCTTATATCACTGTAAGTTTCTTGATCTTGAAGATACTCTTGCGGCAGTCTTAGAGAGTAGGTTGATGCAGAGGGAAGTATATGAGAATTTTTAAAAAGCATAGTAAAAACTTTTTTATAAATATGGCTGCATAAGCCTGAGTGAATTGTTGGTGCCATAAATTGAGCATAACTGTAAGATCTGTTTCTATCCAAATCAAGATGTATACTAAGAATATGATGCGCTAGTGTATTCACCTTTGTATCTATAACACTCCATGAAACAAAACTGAATTTATCTTTTTCTATCGCTTCGTTTATAGTATCTCTCCAAGCATCTTTGCCCATGATTTCAAGGGCATTAGCGGTTTCTTCTATATGTATATTTTCATGATTGAATTTTGCCTGAGCAAGAGCATTATCGGAGTGTGACAAGAGTTCGGATATGGTGTCTTTATGATTATATGCATAGAGCCCTATTGTAATAGATGTTTCATTTAAATCAAGTCCTGAGGATAGAATCATATCCTGAGAATCTTTTTGTAAGGATTTTGCTAGTTTCAGTGCATTGTCAATTGAGTAGTTAGGCAGAAGAAGTGAAAATTCTGTACCGTTTAATCGAGAGACAATAGAGTCATTAATATTTTTTGTATAGGTTTTAAAGTTATTTGCAATATTTACAAAAAGTTTATCTACATTTTTATGACCTATTTTTTCATTTGCTTCAATAACTCCGCTAAATGCAATAATTATATTGACACCGCCTTCATAAGAGGCATCAACTTTGAGATAAGCTGGAAGTTTATCCATAAGATATTTACGGTTTTTTAGTTGTGTGATTTCATCAGTATACTCTATCTCTTTATGTGCTTTTAACTCCTCATTTCCTTTTTCAAACATAGTTTTTACTTTTAAAACCATGCTGTTCATTCCTAAAACAACATCTGCCAACTCTTTTGTGCATGGAAGTTTATCTTGGATTATAAACTTATTTCTTGTAATTGCTGCTGCCTGTTTTTGTACCAGTTTTAAAGGTTTTAAAACTGCATGCAGTAAAAAGTTAAGAATCGCAAGACTTATTGTTGCAATAAGTGCAAAAGATAAAAGCAAATCTATAAAAATTTCGTAAAGTTGCTTATAGGCATATGTTGCATCGCTCTGTACGCTTAGTATTCCGACTTGGCTCCATCCCGCAGAGACATTTGCATATGCAACGGGTGCTTTTAAATTTATCAGTTTTCTAAACCACTCCGGAATAATTCGTATATCGCTTTCGGCAACTCTTTCATAAAGAGTGTTTTTTTCAGTATCAACAAGAGTAATATTATGATAATTTCCACTGTCAAAATTTGCATTAATCATAGTTGAGATCATTGAAAGGTCGCCGTTAGCGCTTCCAAGCGAAAGACTTAGTGATGTTGCGGTATTTTTAGCGTCTTCATAGAGTCTATCCTGAACGCTCTTGTTTGCACTATGAAAATTGAGTATCAAAACTGTTGATAAAATAATAAGTAAAAAGAGTGATAAAATTAAAGCTGTCTGTTTGTAGAGTGTCATATTTTTTCCCTTTGCATATTTAGTTTTAATTCATCCCATTTTTTATGAGATTTTTTATTGTTTTTGTCTGCTTCATCAAGCAGATCTCCATTAAAGTTGTAGATTGGAGTTAAATCTTCTCTTTGCGATGCAGGAAATATTTTACGATTATAATTATCTAAAATAAGCGGTTCGCTTTTTGTTGTTTTAAAGTATGTTAAAACCATATGCGGCTCCTTAAATCTTGTGGAGCGAACATATGTAAAAAAAAGTTTTTTATAGTCAATCCCAAGATATTTAAGAGCAAAATATTTGCTTATCACGAAATCTTCGCAATCTCCTCTGTCTTTGGCCAAAAATTCCCATGGAGTGGCCCAATAATCTTTTTTACCATATATCTTCATATCGCTCGCATATCTTACATCGTTAAAAAAATTATTTACCGCTTCAAGTTTTTCCATTTCACTCCTGTTTTTTACAGAATCAAGAGTTTCTTGAAGAGCTAAAAATCTTTTTTTCGCGTATATTTTGTATTTTTTGTCAATTTTTTTTAATATTTTTTTATCTACATAAGGCGTATCTGCAGAAGCTATATTTATAAAAAATATTGATAATATAAGCACTCTTAAGATAAACATGAAATGATTATATCCAAAAAATATGCGATATTAATGCTGTCTTTTGTTAAAACCAGAGGTTCCATCTTTACTCTTTGAGGTGAAGTTTTTAGCATATGGTTTTAGATAGTTTGGAATCGCTCTGCCTTTTATCTTCATTATATCTTCAAGCATATTTTTTGCAACAAGTTTTGCATCTGTTTTTTTAACTTCACAAAGGTATTTAAATAGGAGTTCACCCAGTCTTTGCAGTGAAATATGCCATGTGGAATCGGTTTGCGCATATATCCATAAACTAAAAGCATAAAAGTTTTTATATACACTTTCATTGTGCCAAAGAAGTTTTATGCTTTTTTTAAAATTGCCGCTGTTGTAAAAAAGATCCCAAAATCTTGAAAATCTTTTCATTATTTGAATATCCATAAAAGAGAGTGTAGAAGTTTGCAATACATCATAAGGAGGTATATTGCTATAGATCATGCCATGTTCTATATCATGACGATTGATGGAAGTGCCTGAGAGTTTTTTCAGTATTCCAATTTGTATCTCTGAATTGCTAAGAGAAATCAATTCATCAAGATTTGCTCCAAAACTCTCTAAATCTTCGCCCGGAAGACCTACTATGAGGTCAAGGTGCAGATGTGCATTGGTATTTTCTTCTAAAAATCGTATATTTTCTTTTATTTTGTCCAATTTTAGAGATCTTGAAATGTTTTTTGCAATCTGAGGGTTTAGAGTCTGTATTCCTATCTCAAGCTGAAGCGCACCGAGAGGAAATTTTGAAATTTTTTCTTTGAGCAATTGCGGAAAATGATCAGGTACAACTTCAAAATGTGCAAAATAGGGAGGTTTTTTTTGTAAAAAGAAATTAAGCAGGACATTTGCCGTTTTAATGTTGAGGTTAAAAGTCCTGTCTATAAATTTAAAGTTTCGAGCGCCTCTTTGCCAAAGCAGTTCAAACTCTTCTAAAAGTTTTTCCAAGTCAAATGCTCTTACTTTTTCATCTATAGATGAGAGACAAAATTCGCACTCAAAAGGGCAGCCTCTTGAAGCTTCTACATAGATATATCTGTTTTTTATATCATCATCCGTATAAAATCTGTATGGAAGAGAAATATCTTTGAGTGAAGGCATACTCATTTTTATAACTCTTTGAGAAGTTTTGCCATTTAGTATATTTTTACATAGTTTATAAAATGCTTCGTCACCTTCACCCTGAATAATAAAATCGGCATCATCTAAATTTACTCGAAACGGTTCATGAGACACTTCCGGTCCCCCTAGAACAATCTTTATAGAGGGAGATATCTTTTTAATGATATGTATAAGTTCGTTCACTTGAGAGACATTCCAAATATAAACGCCTATGCCTATAATATCAGGAGTGTGAATAAGAAGTTTTTCTACAATAGTCTGTGTTGCATCGTTAATGCTAAATTCCAAGATTTTTGCATCATCTTGCAGCTCTTTGAGATTAGCATAGAGATATCTAAGCGCAATAGAAGTGTGTGCAAATCGAGAATTTAAAGTTGTTAATAAGATTTTTGCCATAATATGAAAGTGTAACATAATTATCCAACTCAAAAGGGGAGAAGGAGTGGATAATTAAAATAATTTATAAGTTATATATATCTCAAGTACGAAAGGGGTTAAACATAATTGAGATTTAAAATTATATTAATTATAAGTAAATAATAAGTAAATAATAAATTTTTACTATTTTTAATTTACTTGCTTGTCAGTTAAATCTATAATTAGGTTATAATCGCGTATGTCATTACTTTTAGCAGTTTTTTACTTTTTTTATTTTTCTATCATCGGTGTTTATGTAATATTTTTGCCGAAGGTTTTGTCTATAGCAGGTTATGGTGCAAGCGATATCGGCATCATATTTGCGGCGGCTCCGCTTGTGCGTTTTGTTGTCCCGTTTGCATTTATAAAAGGTCTTAAAATAAATGTAAAGAGCTTCAATGTTTCGCTTCTTATTATGTGTCTTAGTGCTGTTTCATTTTACTTTTCACTGGATAGTTTTTATAAACTTCTTTTTTCAAACATTACTCTTGGAGTTGGGCTTAGCATCGTTCTTCCTTATGTTGAGGTTATATCGCTTAAGCATTTAGGTAAAGAGGATTATGGCAAAATAAGACTTTTTGGTTCTGTGGGGTTTGTCTTGGTTGCTTTGGTTCTGGTAAAGTTTTTAAGTTCTCCTAGTGTCGCGCTTATTTATCTGCTTGTTTTAACATTTATTACATCGATTTTTGCTTATGTAATTGCAAAGAGGGCGGATGCTCTTTTACAGAGGAGCGAAGAGGTAACCAATGATATAAATCTTTTAAAAGATTGGAGATTGTGGGCGGGGCTTACGCTTATGCAGGTGAGTTTCGGCTCATTTTACAACTTTTTTACCATCTATGTTACCGACCATGGAATAACGCTGGATATTGCAGTGTATCTATGGAGCTTTGGAGTTGTTGTCGAGATTTTTATGCTCTATTTTCAAGGTGCGCTTCTTCGCAGAAACCTTCTTTTTATACTTCAATTTACTACATTTGCAACCGCTTTAAGATGGTTTATACTTTTTATATTTCCCGATAATGTGACCATGCTTTTTATATCTCAAGCTCTGCATGCACTCAGTTTTGCGCTATTTCACTCCGCAGCGATTAGCTATCTCTTTTATCTTTATAAGCATAAATCTTTGGCACAACAGCTTTTTTCAGGTATAACTTACGGTTTCGGGGCATTTGCCGGAGCTCTTATAGCCGGGTATGTATATGAGCTATATCCAAGCTATCTCTTCTTAAGTGCGACTCTCATCGCACTTATTGCAACATACTCTTTATATTTGTGGGGAATTAATTCAAAAAAGATTAATAATCTGCAATCAAATTAAAAGAAAACACTCTATCTGTAGAAGTTTTACCGGCTGCCGGTTCATTTATATAGTCAACATAGTAGTTTACACCTGCGGAAAAAATATCAGATATTTTAACTGCGAGAGAACTTTTTGAGTAGACGAAAAAATTGTCTGCATCAGAAAATTCTGATCTATAGCTAAGTGTTTGATTAAATTTTAGATTTTCTCTTATTTTTGCACTATAAACTGCTTGTACTCTGTATGCAGCATAAGAGTCGCTATATCCATCATTTTGATTGATGCTTCCCGCAGGAAATGGATATGAAACAGTATTGCCAAGCGTATCTTTGTATGTATCTTCAATATCATCATATGCATATAAAATATTTCCATCAAATGCCAACTCCTGTGTCTGAGTTTTCATAACTTTATATTTAGCACCCGGACCGGTATAAAATTGATAGTTAAAACCGGAAAATTTATCATCTTTATAGCCGGCTAGATAGTTAAAGGAAAATCTATCATTTATCATATAGTCATAGAGAAGTTCGCTTAAAAATTTGTTTTTGCTCTCGATACTGTTCTCTTCACCATATTGATAGAGCAGAGATAACTCTAGTGAGTGTTTGTCAAAACTGTTTTTAACTTTGGCATCAAGGTTAAAAGCTTCTGTATCTGTATTTCCTGAATTGACAATGTAACCAAGCTCCGCATGTGCATTTAGAGTATAGCTTGGTTTTGGAAGTTGCGATTCAAGAGTTTTAATCTCTTCATTAATTTTTGCAACTTTTGCTTTTGCATTTTCTATTTCGTTTTTTATCTCTGTTTCACTTGCTGCTAAAGTACAAGCAGCAACAATAGATAGGCTTAATACCAGTTTTTTCATTTTTGTCCTTCTGTTTTTTGTTCTTGTAAGTGTATGCTCATTTGTGGGAAAGGAATCGAGATGCCTTTATCATCAAATGCCAGTTTTACCTTTTCTAACATATCAAAGTGAACATCCCAATACTCTTCTGTTTTTACCCAGACACGAAATACAAAATTTACACTATTGTCTGCCAATTCACCTACTGCCACAAAAGGAGCGGGTTCTTGCAAGACTCTTTTATCCTCTTTTATGATTTGCATTAGAGTCTCTTTTGCAAGTTTTAGATCATCATTATAGTCAATTCCAAAAACAAGACTTACTCTGCGCGTAGGCTTGTTTGAGTAATTTATTATGTTTGAACCGATAATTGAAGCGTTTGGAATCATTATTGTTTTATTATCCGGAGTCACCATTATGGTTGAGAAAAGATTTATCTCCTCTATCGTACCAGAAGCCCCGGCAGCATCTATATAGTCTCCAACATTAAATGGACGAAATATAATTATAAGTACTGCTGCACCGATATTTGATAGTGAATCTTTAAGTGCCAGACCGATAGCCAAAGATGCAGCACCAAATACAGCCAAAAATGATGTTGTGTTTATGCCAAGCGTATTTAATGAAGCCAAAATCACTACAATTAAGAGTGTAAAGTAGATAACATTTGCTAAAAATTCAGCCAATGTACGATCAACATTCGCTTTTGTCATTATATTTTTCATAATTGTCATAATTTTTTTAACTATAAACTTACCTATAAAAAATATAGCTATAGCAACAATAATCTTTAGTCCATACTCACTAGCATACATTATCGCTAAGTCAGTGTATTTTGATATATCCATTTTTAACCCCCTGTCTTTATTAAATTATAGCGAATTAAAAATTAAAAATAAAAGATGTGTTTTGGGTGAAATCATATTTTTTTACGCCCAGAGGAGGCTCGCTGTCTGTGTTATAAGAGAGGCTGAATTTTAAAAATAGATTTTGATATATATTTAACTTTAGCTCTAGTTCGTGTGATTGTACATTGTCACTAAAATCATCAACTTTAGGTTGATAGTAAAGAGTATATGCGGCTGATGAAGTTTTATTGAACTCAATTGCATAAGAAAAATAGGAGTTTACTCTTACATTATCTTCTGTTGGGTCAATAATAGGATTCTCGTACCTTATATTTTCATAGAATATGCCGGCGCCAAAATAACCTTTGCCGTTTTTAAGAAGGTCAAAAAGTTTAAATCTTAGCCCAGCTCCGCCTAGTGCTCTACTGTTAATTTGTCTAAATTTATCATTTTGAAGTTGCGCAAATAGTTCAGCTCTAAGAGTTTCATCTGTAAGAGCATGAATATATCTTATATGTGAGAAGAGTTTATTTGTATTTTCTTCTCCACTCGCTTTGCCATAGGCTCCCGATACTTCAGCCCAAACAATATAGCTTGTATTGTTATCATATGTTGTTCGAAGAGATGCTTTGTAGCTGTCTGTATCTGTATTGCCTCTTGTTGTTTCCAAAGAAGTTTCAATGCTGTTTGAAAAGCCCGGTTTTTCTCCAATCTCTACGGGAGCAATTGATACCAATGCAAAGAGATATTGTGTTGTTATAAGTGTAATTAGTAGGTAAAATTTCATAACGCGAATTTTACCTGCTACTTTATAAAACTCTTCTTGATTTTCTCTATTTCATCTATGATTAGGCGGTATTTTTCTACATAAGGGGAGTTTATATGTTCAATCAAATCTCTGTACTTCAAGTAGTTATTCCAAACTTTTTTAGAGGCTTCTATTCTATTTTTTTTGTGAAGCTCAAAGCAGACGGAAGCGTTGATAAATCCTTTGAGAAGCTTTACTTCATCAGAGTCTTCGAACCTTCTCTCAAACCACAGAACCTCTAAATCTTCATGAGCATTGTAAAAGTTCTCGCTTCGCAGGTTTTTTATAAAGCTCTCTAGCTGTTTTTTATGTCTGCTCATCAGAAACCGTCATGTTCTTGCGCCAATATCCTCTTCCTCCATGAAGCGAAATGCAGTGATGTTTTGGAAACTTTTTTTTGTACTCTTCAAGTCTGTTAAGGGTTGCCTTTCCGGTGTCGCAATAAAATACAAAAACGCTTCCTTGCGGCTCCTCTTTTAGCTCAAAAGGGTTATAGATGAGAGTATCCGCATTTTCAATCGGTGAGAGAATAGTATCTATCAGCAATACTTTTACCCCCTCTGCTTCAAGCTTTTTTTTATTTTCTAAAAACTCTTTTTGCGTCCATTCGTTTGGAAATTTCATATTAACTTTCATATGCTTTTTTTGATGTTACTAAAACTGCAACCGCGGTTAAAAATGCGCCTAAAAAAACGATGCCATAGCCGGTCGGCAAGTCATAAAAATATGATAGTATAATCGCGCTTATACTAAAAAACCATCCAAAAAAGAAACTTCCGAGTAAAGGTTTTTTAAAGTTTAGTGAGAGTGCTACAAACGGCGGTGCAATAAGAAGCACAAAAACGACAAAAACTCCTGCAAGTGAAACAGATGAGGTGACGGTAATGGCAAGAAGCGAAAAGAATAGAAGCTCTTTTAAAAAGCCGCTGAGTTTCGGGTAGATAAAGTAGAGTCCAAGAGCGATAAATGCGTATATAACTCCGCTTTTTGCAACTTCAATGGGAGGAGTAAAGAGTATATCGCTGGCAAGCAGAGACTTGAAATGCTCCATTCCCTCTGCAGAGTGGGAGAGAACCATCATGATGCCGCTTGCACCTAAAACATAAAGTATTCCGATAAACGCCTCTAAATGGAGTTTGCGCGTAGAAGCAAATGCTATAAGAAATGCACTCAAAAGAGCAAAACTAAGCGTTAGGAGGTAGAAATATTCTTCATGAAAATAGCCAAGACTTATAGATGAGCCAAGAGCTGCAAACTGCGCAATTGCAAGGTCGGTAAAGATGATACCGCGCTTTAATATCTCCATCCCGAAATAGGAGTGAAGCATCACCAGAATAATAACAAGAGCAATTGGTACAAGAAGAATATCTGTCATTTTATTGCACTTGTTAGATGATCAAAAAGCGCACTTAAGCTGTTTATGTTGTCCAGCGCTTCTATATCATGCGGCATTAAAACTATATTTATGCCTGTTTTTTGGCTTATAAAATCTGCTGTTTTTGTTGAGTGATAAACATCATGGAGTATGCAGCAAGGATTCTCTTTTTTTATAAGCTCAATCGTTTCTATGGTATGTCTTGATGAGGGAGGAATACCGGGAAGAGGCTCGATAGTGCCTATATTTATAAGTCCGTAGGCTTTGTTAAAGTAAGCTAAATTGTCATGAAATTGGATAACCTTTAAGCCTTTTTTATCGCTCATTTTTTGGCTCCACTCACTCATCTTTTGGTTCCACATCTTAGAAAAATCAGCATAGTTTTTTTCGTAAACCTCATAGTGTTCTTTATCTATAGAGATTAAAAACTTTTTTATAGTATTTGCAAGAAGCAGAATATTGGATGGATCAAGATGAAAATGCGGATTTCCATCGGGATGAATGTCGCCGTCTTTTCTATCTACTTCGCTTGGCTTGTTTATAAGCTCTATATGATGGGAAAGATTTAAAAATGTTGCAGAGGAGGGTGAAGTTTTTGGATTCCCCGCACGGTTTATAAGTGGAGGCAGCCAGCCGATCTCAAGCTGAGCTCCGTTCATGATAAGTGCATCGGCATTTCTCACTTTTGTAATAAGCGAAGGACGGGGAATAATAAAGTGCGGATCCCAGTTTCCCTTTGCCAAAACAGTAGTCGTAATATGCTCCCCGCCTATTGTTTTAGTAAGCGCCCCTATATAAGGGTAGCTTACCGCTATATTTAGATGAGCTAAGAGTGTTAGCGGCAGAAGCGTTAGCAGTGTTAGTAGTTTTTTCATGCTTAAAAACTATGTGCCGCGTGTGCGCCGATAGAGATATTTGCTTGAAGAATGAGAGTGTCGATTTTTTCTCTTTGACCATCTTCATTAAACATAGAGTTGTCGCGGCTGTACTGCAGTCTAAATCTTGCAAACTCGCTTGTATGGTACTCTACCATCGCTGTGTATTTGTCGAGCCCGTCTGGCTGTGGTTTATCTATATTGTCCGCTGTAACATCATTTTTTAATATTGCATCGTATCTAACACCCATTCTCCAGTTTTTATTGTGTGTGTAGATAAGCTGTGAGTAGAGACCGCTCTGTTTTTTATTGATATGAGGGGAGGTAAATGTGCCGTATAGATTGTACTGTGTACCGTCTAGCTCTCTTTGAAGATACTCTGTCTGCCACTTGATAGATTTGTAAGAGTCAATAGCATGCAAAACAACCAAATCGGCACCGTAAAGTTTTGAGTCGCCGCTAAACACATGTGGAGCTTCATGATCGCTGCTGTGATCTATCATTGAATCACCTTGAGCATAAGAAATTCCACCGAGCAAGGTTGTGTTGTCTATATCATGAGAAGCTTTTATATATCCAATGTAAAGTGAAGGTGCAGAAGTTCCCTCTATTTTATCTTCTTCTATAGTTGTGAATTCTTCTATATCAACTGATTCATTGCCGAACATCTGTTCGTTTTCTCCTTGAAGCACTTCAAATCCTGCCATAAGGTAAAAAGGAGTCGGAGCAGTCCACTGAATTTGCGCACCTGTTTCATTTATACCGTGCATTCCTAAAAATGCCTCATATACTAAAGGCATATCTGCAAAATCCCATGCATGGTGGTGTTGCTCATTTAGATAGCCAAAGTTTGAGTTAAATTTTCCGCCTTTTACTTTTGTGCCGTGTCCTAAAGCGTTAGATGTAAAGTATAGCTCCTCTATCTCAACACCATTTTCTGAAAAGTGAAATACGCCATCCACCGTAAAAAATGGATCAGCGCTGCTTGAGAGCACAAGCTCTGCATAATTGAGGTTAAATCCGTTTTTTGCATTGTAAGTGGCATGTTCCGAATCTCCGTGAGAGTGCTCTCCCAAAAGGCCGTGGGCAATACCTGGAAGCTCTAAATGGGCCGCCTCGTCATCTTTTACACTTCTATCAACATATGAAGCGTCTAAGACCAAAGAGATATCTGGAATGAATTTTGACTGATCAAATGTTCTTTTTTCAACAGGAAGCACATCTGCCCCATAAACCAATGTTGCGCAGAGTACGCTTGATAATACTATTTTTTTCATAATTTTCTATCCTAATTATTTATAATTTTTTATTTTTGTAAGATTTTTTATTTTATTTTTTTAAGTTATGATAGTAGATGGAGGAGCGCGGTTTTGGTTTGAGTTTATTTTGGTAAATATATAAGAAAGCAGATTGTTTTGTGTGATTTTTTCAAAGTGAAAAAGTTCGATATCTGTTAACAATTGAACTGAATCGTCAGAAATTAAATTTTGGCTTACCGTACATATAAGACATGACGCGCTGTCGTTATGCTGAATGTGTTCCACTTCATGAACAGCGGCAAAGCTTGTGACAACAGCAAAAAGTAGAGATATAAGTATATTTAATTTCATCGACAAAATTTTATCATATTTTTGATAAAATTATCAAATTTTTATATATATTAAAAAATTATATTACTCAAATTTTTTAATGCTCTTATACTTGGAACCTTCGGGGGATAGGCAGTTTTGCATAAGTTCTAAAGTCGTTTCAATTTTTCCTATTTTCCTATTTTTATATCTATTTAAAACCTCTTTAAAAGCTTTAGTGTCATCTATTTTTTTCATTCTCATCAGTGTTACATGGGGAATAAACGACGCAGTCGATTTAAGTGAAAAAGGAGCGCAAAGAGATTCGTGAAGCATATCAAGTGCATAGCCTTCAGGTTTAGCATAAAGTATTTTGTTATGAGAAAAAAAGTCTAAAGATGTCAGAGCTGAAGGTTGTGTTTTTTCGATAGAACGGGGCAGCATGTTTAATAGTTCTTCAATAGTATATATAGTCCCAAAATAACAAATTGTTACATGCAAATCTTCATCTCTAGCCCATTTACCTTTTATAATGCCAGAAAATTCTGATTTTAAAGTATCGTAATCATCAAGTTTTGCTTTTACAGCCAAAAATAGAGTATTCATAAGAATAAGTATAGCATAGTCTGCCGGATTGAGATAGGGTATAATATTTGTATGAAAATAGAAAATCCGCCTAAGTTTATCGCTGATTGTCATCTTGGAAAACTTACAAAATATCTTAGAATAATGGGTTTTGATACGCTCTATTTTAATACGATTGACGATAATGATCTTATTGAACTTGCAAATAGTGAGGATAGGATTATTTTAACGCGTGATAAAGGATTGCATGAACGAACGAAAGCGCCGACTTTTTATCTTGATGCAATAGATAATTTAAAACAGCTTCAAGAACTTCAAAGAGAGTTTGGAATAAAAGATTACTCTCTTGTACCCCGCTGCATTGTATGTAATACAGAGTTGCAAAAAGTCCAAAAAAGTGACATTGAAGCGCAGCTTCCGCCAAAAGTAAAAAAGTATTTTTCAGAGTTTGAAATATGCCCTACATGCAAACGCATATATTGGCATGGGGACCATTACAAAAGAATGATAGCTACTATTGATTCTATTTAGAGGATATAGTTTAAATTAAGCTAATACGCATTATCATATGAGTTATTGAAATTAAAGGATTTAAGATGGTTGATAAGAAAAAAGTTAAAAAAATTGTAAAAAAAGAGCTTAATGCTATGCTCAAAAAAGAGCTCAAACAAGAGATTAAAAAAAATATAAAAGATTTTAAAAAGAAAGAAAAAGCAGAAAAAAGTTCTAAGAAAAAAAAGTAAAGAGGTGTGTTTACCTTTTTTATAAATAGTATTTTATGTTTCACACAAAAAGCATAGAAGAGACTCTTGAAGATTTAGAATGTAGTGTTGATGGCCTCAACAAAGAAGAGGCTCTCTCCCGTACAAAGCATTATGGAAAAAATGTTTTAGCAGAGGGTAAAAAACGCACCCTGCTTAATATATTTATTGAGCAGTTTAAGAGTCCTGTTATCTATGTTTTACTTATAGCTACTGTTATATCGCTGGTCATCAAGGAGTTTAGTGATGCCGGTTTTATTATGGCGGCACTTCTCGTGAACGCCGTAGTCGGAACTTATCAAGAGTATAATGCCGGCGAGAGAGCTGACGCTCTGAAAAAAGTAATCAAGACTTATGCAAATGTCTTAAGAGATGGCAAAAAAGTTGAGATACTAAGCGAAGATGTCACTCTCGGCGATATAGTATTTTTCGAATCAGGTGTAAAAGTTCCTGCTGATATACGCCTTATAGAAGCAAATGATCTGCAAGTAAACGAATCGCTTCTTACCGGCGAATCTATCGAAGTAAGTAAAAATCCGCAATATATATCCAAAGATGAAAATGAACCAATAGGCGAGAGAAAAAACATGCTCTATGGCGGCTCTTTAGTTACAAAAGGGCGGGCAATCGGAGTTGTGGTGGCAATAGCCGAGATGACGGAAGTCGGTAAAATAGCCTCTCTTTTAGCAGAGGTAAAGATTGCAAAACCACCGCTAATGCTGCGCATGGAGAAGTTCTCTTTCAACATTTCCAAAATCATAAGCGGTGTCGCGCTGCTTATCATTATGCTCGGCGTTTATCAGGATATGCCGCTAAAAGATATCTTTTTCCTCACAGTAGCTCTTGCGGTATCTGCTATTCCGGAGGGGCTCCCCGTTGCTATTACAGTTGCACTGAGCGTCGCAAGCAGTGTTATGAGTAAGAGAAATGTCATTGTACGCAAGCTATCTGCTATTGAGGGGCTTGGTTCATGTACATTTATAGCAAGCGACAAGACCGGAACGATGACGCAAAACCGCCTAAGCGTTGAGCACTTTATCAGTCCCGATAAAACATATAACAGCAGTGAGGCAGTAGATGAATATGTAGTTCTGAGTGCTCTTTTATGTAATGAGTCGACTCGTCGAAAAGAGGGTGATGAGTTTGTTTTTTTAGGCGATCAGGTAGATATAGCTTTAGCTAGGTACGCACTTTCTATTAATGAGACTCTTGTTAAAAAGTATGAAAAAGCAAAAGCAATCGCACTAACTCCTTATGAACCGGTCAATAAATATTCAGCAGCAAGTTATGAGATTGAGGGCAAAAAAGTCGATTTTATCAAAGGCTCACCGGAGGTTATACTTGCAAAAAGCACACTTGGCGAGGATGAGAAGGGTTTTGTACTAAAACAGGTTGATGAGTGGGCTGCTAACGGATTTAGAAATATAGCTTTGGCATGCAGGATTAACGATAATAGCGCTATTGCGGAGGATGGATACACCTATCTTGGATTTGCAGCTATAACAGATCCTCTTAGAGAAGGGGTCAAAGAGGCTCTTCGCACTGCAGAAGAGGCGGGAATTGAAGTAGTTATGGTAACGGGTGATCATCCAAACACCGCATTTTATATAGCAAGAGAACTCGGCATCGCCATAAGCAAAGATGAGATAATAGACGGAGTGGCAATCGCTCATTGGATGGAGCGTGGAGCGCCAAAAGAAGAGATTGCTCATAAGCGTGTTTTTGCGAGAGTTTCTCCTCAGCAAAAACAGCTTATAGTAAAAACATTTCAAGAACTCGGTCACTTTGTGGCAGTTACGGGAGACGGTGTCAATGACGCGCCTGCACTCAAGTTTGCAAACATCGGTATAGCTATGGGTAAAAGCGGTACAGATGTTGCGCGCGAATCAAGCGACCTGATACTAACGGATGACCACTTCGGCTCCATCGTAAACGGTGTAGAAGAGGGGCGCGTAGCGTATGACAATATCCGCAAAGTCATCCATCTTCTTATAGCTACAGGATTTGCCGAGATAGTGCTTGTGCTTCTCTCAATCATATTTTTTATACCTATTCCGCTTCTGCCTGTGCAGATACTCTGGCTTAACCTTGTTGCAAACGGCATACAAGATGTAGCACTGGCTGTGGAAAAAGCGGAACCCGGAGTGCTAAAACGCAAGCCGCGCGACCCCAAAGAGCCTATATTTAACAAAACCATGATTAGCAGAGTAGTTGTAGGCGGTTTATACATGGGTATCTCGGCATTTGCTCTTTTTTATACGCTGCTTGAGTTTGGATATCAAGAGGAAGCGGCAAGAAATATTACACTGCTTATGATGGTGCTCTTTGAGAATGTACATACTTTTAATTCACGCAGTGAAAACAGCTCCATCTTTAAAATCAATCATGCCAGAAATATGCTTTTATGGATATCTGTTATCTCTGCACAGGGTATTCATATGATAGCTATGTATACACCTTTTATGCAGCCTATACTTAGCGTTGAGCCGGTTAGTTTGCAAATGTGGGCGACACTCCTTTTTATAGCTTTAACACTCACAGTGGTTATGGAGTTAGAGAAATTTTTCAGAGTCAAATTAACAGCGTCTAAAAGCTGTTAATTTTTCAACTCTCAAAAGGCACTCTAAGGGAAAATGAAATATTTCTTCCCATGCCAAGAGCGTAACCTTTGTAGGTATCTAAAAAATCTCTATACTCTTTATCAAAAAGGTTGGATATTTTTATGCTTAACTGTGGTTTGTGCTCAAAAATATCAATATCAGATGTGTATCCAACTCCCCATAGTGAGTAGCTTTGTGTATCGGCTGTTCCAAATGGAGTGTTGTTGTACTGCGCAAATGGTTCATATGTACCGCCTACTTGCTGATCATCAACATATTTATAATCTACAAAGAGAGTTGAGTCTTGCATTGCTGCTAGGTTTCCAAGATTTTGATAAATTGCCAGTTTTAGATTGTTAGCAGGAATAAGAGGCAGACTTCTATTATTTTTAGTGTCACGGCCTTTTATAATCTCAAAAGTTCCAGTTGCGCGTGTTTTTTTGCTTAACATCGTATCAAATGCAAATTCAATGCCCTGCATTGTTGCATCAGTCTGCTCATTCTTCATCTCAGGAAGCACCATGCTTCCAACTGTTACACTGTTTCCTGTATTTTGTAAAAAGATATAGTTGTCTATATAGGTATGATAGAGTGTTATACTTGCTTTTGTCTTTTCATCTTTATATCGCAGTGCTATATCACCGCCTAAGCTTATCTCCTCTTTAAGATTTGGGTTCCCAAGTTGATATGCCTGTACGCCGCCATGAACTCCGCCTGCATAGAGCTCAAAAATGCTAGGCGCCCGAAAACCTCTGCTTATATTTACCGCGATATTGAAGTTTGTGTTAAGCTTGTATGTGGCTCCTATAGATCCCGCAATGGCAGAAAATTTTTTGCTGTTGTTTGACGCATCAAAGATACCGCTGGCAACAAAAGGTGCATTATTTCCATCTGTTGGCGCATCTATCTTGATTTTGCTGTATCTTAGGCCGCCTTGAAAAATCCACTCTCCAATATCCGCCTCTTCAAAAATATAGAGCCCTAGACCTTTCTCTTTTGCGCTTGGTGAGAGTTTTCCGCTATTTAGAGTCTGATCTTTATCATACCACTCTATGCCTATTTCGCCATCAAAAATGGCAAATGTCGGATGTATGAAAGCTAGTTTTGCATCTGTTCTATCTACATCCAAATCAACATACGCATCTGTTCCTTTTACGCTATCCATAATTTCATACGGTGTATTTGTAGCTGCTTCTCTGGTGTTGATGGTATGAGATATCATCGGTTTTATAATCCACTCGCCTGCAAAGATCTCGCCCTTTAGCTGTGTTTCATTGTTTGAGAGATCCTGCCCTGCGGAAGATACGGGAGTTAAATCTTTTAGATGCCCCAAAAAGTTTTGGTAACTTTGCCAATAGGTGTGTTGAAGCGATACTTCACCCCACTCATCTATGTACCCTAACGCTATAAATGCCGATGTGTTTTCAAAGTTTGTGTAGGGGAGTTCACCCGAGAATAGTGGAAGTGTGCCGGCAGGATCTCCGCTTTTATAGACAGGACTTGAAGCTGTTTTGTAATTGTCAGCTTCTCTTTTTGAAACTCCTACATTAAGACCAAACTTTCCTTTTGCTATTTGTGCTTTTATGCCGCTCATCCACTCATTATTGTTTGTGTTGTATTCACCTGCCAATTCGCCTTTGTAGACTACGGAGTCATCTGATGTAGAGAGTAGCTTAGGCGATATTACATTTACGACTCCTCCTAGAGCATCAGAGCCGTAAAGAACTCCTTGCGCACCCCGAACAACCTCTATATTTTGTGCAAAAAATGGATCAATATTTGCCAAGTGGCGGATTCCATATGTTTGAAAATCTGTGGCGCTGCCGTTTGAGACTATTTTTACTCTCTCTCCGCTCATGCCACGAATCACCGGTTTGCCAGATTGAGAGCCTGTTGCAATGTTGTTTACTCCCGGAATGTCTTCTAAAATTTTCCCAAGCGAAGCGGTAGACTTTTGTGTTATTTCAGTAGAGTTTATGGTGTCTACTTGAGCAGGCACTTCAAAAGCTTCATGTTCATGAACAGGTGAAGCGGACACGGTAAGCGCGTCTAAAGAGATAGATTGTGTATCACTGCTGTCTGCATATAGAGATATTGCTGAGAATAAAGCAAGTAGCAGCGAGTTGTGTAAAGTTTTATGCATATTTTTATCCTAAAATATATATTTTTAATTTTTTGTGCTGATAATTTTTTTTGTTTTAGGATATTTTAGGAGGTGCGCGGTTTTGATATGTTGCTGTTTTTATATATAAATAGGAGAGAAGAGTGTTTTGTATAATTTTTTCAAAATGAAAAACTTCTATCTCCGCAGCAAATTCAACAGCATCTGCAGACACCAGATTTTGACTTACTGTACATATAAAGCATGAAGAGTCATCATGATGCTTTATATGCTCTACTTCATGTATAGAAGCAAAACTCGCGGCAATAAAAAAGAGCAGAGATAGAATTAGATGCAGTTTCATTGGTGAAATTTTATCATAAATTATCTGTTTTCTAAATCAGTTACAACCTGACGCATTTTAAAAAGCGAATCTGGATTAAGAGAGATGGAGTCTATGCCCTCTTGTACCAAAAACTGTGTAATTTCAGGGTAATCTGATGGCGCCTGCCCGCAGATGCCTATATATTTGCCTCTCTCCTTGCATGCTTTTATTGCCATCTGAAGCATTCTTTTTACTGCCTCATTTCTCTCATCAAAGATATGAGAAATTTTTGCACTCTCTCTGTCAACGCCAAGCGTAAGCTGTGTCAAGTCGTTTGAACCTATGGAGTAGCCGTCAAAAACTTCTAAAAATTTATCGGCTAAAATAACATTTGCTGGGATTTCGCACATCGCGTATATTTCAAGCCCGTTTTCGCCTTGATGCAACTCTTTTTTATTTATAATTTCTATAACTTTTTTACCCTCTTCAGGTGTGCGCACAAATGGAATCATTATTTTAATATTCTTAAGCCCCATCTCATCACGCACTCTCTTTAGCGCTTCGCACTCCCACTCAAAGGCTTCGCGGTAACTTTCGTCATAATATCGGCTGGCACCTCTAAAGCCTATCATCGGGTTTTCTTCAACGGCCTCATACTCTAAGCCGCCTAACATATTGCGGTATTCGTTGCTTTTAAAGTCGCTTGTTCTTATAATTACAGGTTTTGGGTAAAAAGCTGCTGCAATCATCCCAATGCCTTCACTCAATTTTTGCAAAAAGAACTCTTTTGTATCGGTATAAGGAGTCATAAGTGAGTGAATCTCCTCTTCATCTTTAACTTTTTGGTTCTTGTGCATAGCAACAAGAGCCATTGGATGAGCTTTGATGGAGTTACTCATAATAAACTCCATCCTTGCAAGCCCGACACCGTCATTTGGAAGTTTTGCAAAGTGAAAAGCTTCGGCAGGATTTCCTACATTTACATAGAGTTTGGTTTTAGTAGGTTTGAGATTTTTTATATCCAATGTTTTAACAGAGAAGGGAATCTCACCCTCATAAACATACCCCTCGTCGCCCTGCGCACAGCTAACAGTAACTTTTTGCCTATCACGCAGCACTTCAGTAGCATTCGTACATCCGACAACAGCAGGAACGCCTATCTCTCTTGCTACGATAGCCGCATGACATGTGCGGCTTCCGCGGTTAGTGATTACGGCAGAGGCTTTTTTCATGATGGGTTCCCAGTCGGGATTTGTAGAGTCTGCAACTAAAATATCACCATCATTAAAGCGTTGAAATTCAGATGTTTTGTTTATAATACTTACTTTTCCGCTGCCTATTTTATCGCCGATTGCTCGTCCTGATGTTAAAATTTTTGCATCTTTGATACCATCAAGCGAGTAGCGCCGGCTTGTCATACTTTTGTTTTCTCTGTTTTTTACAGTTTCAGGTCTTGCCTGAACGATGTAGAGTTTGCCATCATCCCCATCTTTTGCCCACTCAATATCCATAGGCCGGTTGTAAAGATTTTCTATAATAACGGCTATTTTTGCCAATTCAATAACCTCATTATCAGTTATAGAGAAACTGTTTTGCTCCTCTTTTGTAGTGGCAATATCTATAGTGCGTGATTTTTCATCGTAAAGCATCTTCTCTTTTTTGCTTCCCAAAGAGCGTTTGATTATGGCTTTTTTACCCTCTTTGAGCGTAGGTTTAAAGATAAAAAACTCATCCGCATTGACGCGTCCGCTCACCACATTTTCGCCCAGACCCCAGATGGAGTTTATAAGTATAAGATTTTCAGATCCGCTCTCCGTATCAATGCTAAACATAATTCCGCTTGATGAGATATCGCTTCGCACCATCTTCTGCACACCGACTGATAGAGCTACTTTGAAGTGGTCAAATCCTCGGCTTGTGCGGTAGCTGATGGCTCTGTCGGTAAAGAGTGAAGCAAAACATTTTAAAACGCACTCAAGAAGTTCCTCTTTTGTGCTTACATTTAAAAAAGTCTCTTGTTGCCCTGCAAAAGAGGCGTCAGGCAGATCTTCCGCTGTTCCCGATGATCGCACAGCCACATCAACAGCATTTTTTTTATATTCACCAGAGAGAGTTTTATATGCTTCAATAAGTTCATCTGCGAGCACCTTTGGAAGATGAGAGTTTAAGATAAGAGTACGCACCTTTAGTCCGCGCTCTTGAAGATTGTTTGTGTCATTTATGTTTAAATCACTCAAAATAGAGGCTATCTTGTTTTTTATTCCGTTTTCTTCTAGAAGCAGCCAGTAGGCATCGCTTGTTGTCGCGAAGCCGTTTGGAATATTTACCCCTTTTGGAGTAAGATTTTGGTACATCTCCCCAAGTGAAGCATTTTTGCCGCCAACGATTGAAATATCATCAATATTTAGTTCATTAAAAAATCGTATATATTTCATAAAATAACCTTTTTGTAAAAATTATATATTTATAGTAGCATAAATATATATTTATTATGTATTTAGATTTTTAAAAAATCCCATACCATCTGAAGTAAGTACCCGAATTACATTTGTAGAGCCGCTTACTCCCATAGGACTTCCTGCTGTAAGAATATATGTTTTTTTCTCATCTAAAATACTCTTTTTTAACCCTTTGTTTATAACATCTTTAAGAGTTTGGCTGATAGAGCTTTTTTTAATGCTAAAAGCGGGAACAACGCCCCATGAAAGAGTAAGTTGTCTATGCACTTTATCATTATGGGTAATAGCATAAATAGGTTTGCTTGGACGATATTTTGCTAATTCTCTTGCAGAATTACCGGAGTTTGTAAGAGAGATAAGAGCTGCTGCATTCAAATCTTTTGAGAGTCTGACGGCTGATTCATCTATTGCAGTTGTAATTTCCTTATGTTTGTGTTCATAAAATTTATGATAAGGATACTCTTTTTCCGCCTCTTTTATAGTTTCATACATTGTTTTAACTGCCAAAACCGGGTAGTCACCAATTGCACTCTCTTCAGAGAGCATAACAGCATCAGTCCCATCTAAGACGGCATTTGCAATGTCGCTTATCTCAGCTCTTGAGGCTCTTTGACTCTTTGTCATAGAGAGCAGCATCTGGGTTGCAGTGATAACAGGTTTTGAAACTTCATTCGCTTTTTTAATAAGCATTTTTTGTATATTTGGAACTTCATAAAATGGTACTTCAATGCCCAAATCTCCGCGTGCAACCATAAGACCGTCACTTACTCTTAAGATATCATCTATATTCTCAATTGCATCAAATTTTTCAATTTTTGCAATAAGCATCTGTTTTCCACCGTGTTCATCCACAATTTTTCTTGCATTAAGCATATCTTGGGCATTTTGTACGAAAGAGATAGCCATAAAATCAACACCGTTTTTAACGCCCCATGCTATATCTTTTCTGTCTTTTGGCGTTAAAACATCGATATTAATATAGCTGTTTGGAAAATTAACTCCCTTTTTACTGCTTAAAATACCGTCATTTTCTATGGTTGTAAAAACAGAGCCGTTTTTGATCTCAGTGACTTTGGCACGAATAATGCCATCATACAGATAAATAAATTGACCAATATGCAGCTTCTGTAAAATCTCTTTTTTGTTTAGGGTTAATCTATAGTGGGCATCTTCTACTCTGCAGCCTACAATATCTTCTTGGGTAAATTCTAAAATATCTCCGCTTCGTAGTTCAAAACTTTGCTTAAGTTCCCCTACACGAATCTTTGGGCCACTAATATCCTGTAGGACTCCAACAATTAAGCCTGTTTTTTTTATGGCTTCTCTGATGTGTTTAAGTACCATTTTATGGTATGCATAATCTCCATGGGAAAAATTGAGTCTAAAAACATTTACACCGGCTCTTATAAGTTCTTCAAGTTTTTCTGTACTATCACAAGAAGGACCTACAGTTGCTACTATTTTTGTTCTTTTTTTCATAAAAGGAACCTTTTTATGCAGATTTTTTATATGATATCAAAAAAGTTTAAAGGTTATCCTGTCTAGGGTCAAGGTGTGGAAACTCTGCTCCCGCGACACTTGGCATATTTACAAAAACACTCATATCCTCATCAGCTACTCTTTCACTTGAGAGTGAGTAAAATCCTAAAAACAAGCTTAGAATTAAAAAAGATAAAAAGATAAAATGATCAAAAAAATATGATCCCAAACCAATTATAAGAGGGGATGCAAAAGAGCCCAAACCATAAGCAAAAAGGAGTGTTCTGCTTATTTCAAGTATATTTTTGTTTTCATCAACAATATCATTTGCTCTTGCTACAGCTAAGGGGTAGAGACAAAATATGCCAAAACCCAGAAGTGCCCCAAAGAGATAAAAAAGAGACTCATGATAGGGGGCTAAAATAAAGCAAACAGAGACAAAAGCGATAAAAAAACTGCTATATGCAATAACCTTTCTTCTTCCAAGCCTATCAGATAGCATTCCAATTGGCCACTGAGAGATCAATCCGCCTATAAGTGCAACGGTCATAAAGATAGAGACTATCTCAATTGAGTTAAAATTTTCAACTATATATACCGGTATCATAGTAAAAAAACCTCCGACAAAAAACCCTCCTATAAAACTGCTGGCAAGCGCAAGAGGGGCAATGTTAAATATTTTTGGTAGACTGTATCTTTCAAAGGGTTGCAAAATAGGCTCTTTTATCTTTGTCATAGAGATAAAAACAATAGAAAAAAGAACCAAAATGGAACCCATGATAAAAAAGATATGACTCTCTTTTTCTCCAATATTAAGGATTAACTGACCGATAGCTGTTGCCAAATAAAATATGATAGTATAAACAGCAAGAATTTTTCCTCTATGCGATTCAGTGCTTTTTTCATTAAGCCAACTCTCTAAAATAATAAGTAGTCCATAATAGGCAAAACCCGAGAGAAGTCTAAGAACAGCCCAAAATATTTCATTGAAATAAAGACTATGTCCTAAAAATCCTATAATCATAACAGAAGCAAAAGTGGCAAAACTTCTTATATGTCCGACTGTTGCAATAATCTTTTGGCTAAAGATAGAAGCACCGATAGCTCCTAGAAAAAATGCGGCATTTATAACGCCTATTGCTATATTGCTAGAGTCGCTCTCTTTGAGATAAACTCCGATAAAAGTTAAAATCATTCCATAGCCTACAGCTAAAAAAGCTATAGCAAAAAAGAGGGATGATATGGGAATAATTGAGAATCTGTCTTTGGAAGTCATATTTGATATTTTACACTATCCCATCGGATAGAGTATCTCCTGATGCACAGCATCGCATGCTTTAAGAATTTCATCGCTTAAAACAAGATCCATTGCAGCCAAAGATGCATCTAACTGCACCGCGTTTGTAGCGCCTATTATTGTAGAAGCAACAAAGTCAAACTGTTTTGACCATGCGATAGCCAGTGTTACAGGGTGAATCTCGTGATCATATGCTATTTTTAGATATTTTTGTGTTGAAGCGAGTGTTTTGTCGTTCATAAATCTTTGTGCCATAACACGCTGACGCTTATTTGGAGATTGTAGATATTCGCTAAAACGACCTTGCATATCCGCATTTTGATTGTACTTACCGCTAAGAACTCCACCAGCAAGCGGTGAATAGGAGAGGAGTGAAATTTGTTCTTTTTTTGCTACTGCTGCAAGCTCATCTAAAAAGCGTCTGTTTAAAAGTGAAAAGTTGTTTTGAATCGATTCAAATCTTGCATACCCCTTTGCTTCTGATGTCATTAACGCTTTTGTAGTCCCATAAGCGGTATCATTGGAAGTTCCTATATAACGAACTTTCCCCTCTTGCACAAGTTTGTCAAATGCTTTTAAGCTCTCCTCAATCGGTACTATAGTGTCTGGCCAATGCATCTGATAAAGATCTATATAATCAGTTTTTAATCTTTTTAAACTCCCCTCAACCGCTCTTTGGATGTGAAAACTGTCAATTGCCGTAAGCCCGTGTCTTACAGGTGGAACATACCATCCTGAAGCCGCTCCCGCAACTTTTGTTGCTAAAATAATGCTCTCTCTTGGTTTGGTTTTTAACCATTTGCCTACTATCTCTTCGGTTATTCCAGCAAGTTTTGCAGTCGGAGGAACGGGATAGAGTTCTGCTGTGTCATAAAAGTTCACACCGGCTTCGTAGGCTTTATCCATGATCTCAAAAGCCTCTTTTTGGCTGGGTGTTTGTGTTCCAAATGTCATTGTCCCCATGCAGATAGGGCTTACTCTTAAGCCGCTTTTGCCTATATACCTATATGTCATTTAGTATTGTCCTTCAAAATATTTAAATTATTTTTCACTGTTTTGAAGTTTTTCAAATCCATCTTTCAATAAAATAGAGACTTGTTTAACGGCATTTTTTAGTACTGTTTCACTATCTTCAGCGCTATCTTTTTGTGTTGTAAAACCTAAGATTTTTGTTTTGTCTATAAAGAGTTCACTTGTTGTGTTTGCATTGATTTTTTTACTCTCATTATGTGCATAAAGCGCAATAGTCATAGAGAGACGCTCTTTCTCCTCTTTTTTAAAGATATTTTTCTCAATTATCTCTTGTTCCTGAAAAAGAGAAACTTTAGTCTCTACAAGGTATTCGTTTTCTGATTTTAGAGGCTCAGCTTTTTTGTTAAAAACATAAAAACAGTTTGTCTCTTTTAGTGAATCAGCAAGAGCTTTTCTGATTTCATCAGGAGATATATTAAATGTTTTTGCACTATTTTGTATCTCGAGAGTATTTAAATAGAGTGTTGCAGAAGGAGCCGAACACAAACCTCTATTTTCGATATTTAAAACTCTTTTTTTATCGGCACATCCGGCAATAAAGAGAATCACAAACAGAGTAAATAAAATTTTTTTCATCATAACACATCTCCTCTTTTTATACAAAAGTATAACATATATTTAGACTCGAAACTTAGGCAGTTTTTATAAATGATTTATTGATTTTTTAAAAATTCTTCGCTCTGTTTTGCTATCTCAAACTCTTCATCTGTTTTTATAACAAAAATTTTTACTTTACTAGACTCTTTTGATATTAACGCAGCGTTTTGCCTGTTTGCTTTTTTATCAAGTTCAATTCCAAATATCTCTAAATTTTGTAAAATTTTCTCTCTGATTGTGTATGAATTTTCTCCGATACCCGCAGTAAATACAAGTGCATCCACTCTGCCGAGTATAGCAGCATAAGCTCCTATGTATTTTTTAACTCTTCTCACCATCATCTCGATTGCCACTTTAGATAGCTCGTCCTCTCTTTTTTCTATCTCTCTGAGGTCTTTATCTCTGCAGATTCCTAGAAGTCCTGAGTGTTTATTTAAAAGTGCATCTACTTCATCTACGCTCATTCCAAGCTCTCTTTGCATATAAAGAGGGATGGCGGGGTCGATGTCTCCGCATCTGCTTCCCATAACAAGCCCTTCCAGCGGAGTGAAGCCCATAGATGTATCTATACTTAAACCATTTTTGACGGCACATGCGCTTGAGCCGTTTCCAAGATGAAGTGTTATCATATTTAATTTTTTTGCATCCGTACCCATATTTTTAGCTGTCTCTTTCATTATATAGGAGTGCGAAGTTCCATGAAAACCGTATCTTCTGATTTTGTGTTGTTTATACATCTCATATGGTAAAGCATAAAGATAGGCCTCTTTGGGCATAGTTTCATGAAATGCCGTATCAAAAACAGCAATTTGTATAACATCGGGAGCTTTTTTTCTGCTTACTAAAATCCCCTCCAGATTTGCTCCATTATGAAGCGGTGCAAGCGGTATCAACTCTTTTATCTTCTCTATTACCTCTTCGTCTATAATCGTAACATCTTTAAAATACTCTCCGCCATGTACAACTCTGTGCGCTATAGCGTCAAGTACACAAAAGTGTTCTACAATCTCATGCTTTTTTAAAAGAGCATTTATCTCTTTTAGTCCTTCATGATGTGTTTTTATAACAGAAGGTATAACATGTTTGTTGGTGTCATACTTAAATGTTATAGTTGAATTTGTCTCACCTATCTTTTCAACTAAAGCGTGTGCTAAAACTTTTCCTTGGGGCATAAGAAAGAGTTTGAATTTTATGGAAGAGCTTCCCGAGTTTATGACCGCTATTTTCATTTTTGCTCCGCTTGAATCGCCGTAATAAGGATAGTATTTACTATATCTTTTACACTGCATCCGCGGCTTAAATCATTAACCGGTTTTTTGAGTCCTTGCAAAATAGGTCCTATGGCAATTGCGCCGCCTGAGCGCTGAAGAGCTTTATATGTATTATTGCCGGTATTTAAATCAGGAAAGACAAAGACACTTGCTTCCCCCGCCACTTCTGAGTTTGGAAGTTTAAGGGATGCTACACTTTTGTCTATGGCCGCATCATACTGGATAGGTCCGTCAATTTTTAAATCTGGTTGAAGTGATTTTACTATTTGTGCAGCTTCTCTTACTTTGTCTACATCAGCTCCCTCTCCGCTTTGGCCTGTTGAATATGAGAGCATTGCTACTTTTGGTTCAATTCCAAAAGCGCGAGATGTTTTTGCACATGAAATAGCTATTTGAGCAAGTTCTTTAGCATTTGGGTTTTGATTTAGCGCACAATCTCCATAAACTAAAACTTTTGTTTTTAAACACATAAAAAAGAGGCTTGAAGCTATGCTTACGCCCGGTGAAGTTTTTATAATTTGCAGAGCAGGTCTTATAGTGTCTGCGGTTGTATGAATGGCACCGCTAACCATGCCGTCGGCGTGCCCTAAATGGACCATCATTGTTGCAAAGTAGTTTATATGGGCCATTGCATCTTTTGCACCTTGAAGACTTAACCCTTTCTCTTTTCTTATACTATAAAAAACATCAGCAAACTCTTCTAAAAGCTCAGATGTAAAAGGATTTATTATGGTTGCTTCGCTTAAATTAAGCCCAAATTTTTGTGCACTCTCTTGTATCTCATTTTCATCTCCCAGGAGTATGATATCTGCAATATTACGGCGCAGAACTATTTCAGCAGCTCTTAAAATTCTCTCATCACCGCTCTCGGGCAAAACAATCTTTTTTCTCTTTTTTGCAGCCATCTCAAAGAGTTTATACTCAAACATTATAGGAGTTATAACTTCGGTTTTTTGTGTTACTATCTTCTCTTCAATGACTTTTATATCTATGCTTGCATTAAAAAGTCCAAGAGCCAAAGCTATTTTTCTCTCGCTGTTTACTCTTAATCTAGAGTAGACTTGAGTTAATTTTTTTGCAATTTGATATGTATCTGCTGCAACGGATAAAACGGGAAGATTAAACTCTTTTAGTCCTAAGAGAATCTTTTGTATATTTGGATGAATTTGCGTATCCGAAGAGAAGATAATTCCACTTATTTTTGGGTACTCTTTTGAGTAAAATGCTGCAATAATTGCTGTAACAATATCTGATCTATCTGCACACAGAACAACCAAATCATCTTCTTGCATCTGGTTTAAAAAGTTCTCAATACTTTGTGCGGCTATCTTAAAATTTCTTGCAACTCTGGAGTTGTCATTTGGCGAAAATAGTATCGGCTTGGCATCAAGCGCTTCTTTTACATCTTCAAGAGTCGGAATATCCAACTCTTTCACCTCTTTTAAAAGATAAATAGCAAAATCATGATTTTTTAATCTCTTTTTTAATTCAAGATATTTTTTGTCGCTGAGCCTGCTTACAAATGTAGCAAAATGGGTACAGTCGTGCGCACTTATATTTTCATTTTCTATCAATATGTTTTCATATATATCTCGCACGGATATCTCTTTTGCACCCAATATATTGATAATGGACGAACCGAAATTTTGTGCCAAAAGCATATTAAAATCATACTCTATAGTAGATGTTAAAGATGAATGTCTGATCCCTTCACAAAGAACAAAATCGTAACTGTTTTCGAGTTTTTTAAACTTTTGTATAAGCTGGTTTATCAGCTCATCCAGGCGTTTTGATGCAATCATATTTTCAACATAGTCTATATCAAAGCCATAAGCATCTTGATACTCCATATCAAGGTTATAGCGCTTTAAAATAAAGTCAATATCATTATCACGAATATTTTTTGAAAATATGACAGGGCGAAAAAAAGCAACTCTGTGTAGATTTCTTTTAAGTATATCCATCATGCCCATAGATACAAAAAGAGTACCGACATTCTTCTGCTCCGCAGATATGTAAAGTGATTTTATTTTCATATATTTACCTAAAAATCAATATGCTAAATCTTAGAATGTTTTTTGTTAAAAGCTGCTGTAATAGTAACTATAAAAAAATAAAATATAAGAAGTCATTATTAATGTGATATAATTTTATATCTACTAATTGATATGTGTTATCAATTTAAAAAATAAAATGCGGAAGTGAATTTTGAAAATAATATTACTAATTATAATGATTTGTGCCAGTTTTGTATATGCTGATATAAAAAATGGAATTTATGTGTATAAAACACATTGTGCAAATTGTCATAGTGTAAAGATGGAAGGAGGGATGGGTAGAGACTTTAATCTGGTTTCGTATGATAGAAGAAAAGAGCAGATTATTTCATATATACAAAATCCGTCCATGAATTTTAGAGAGTTTGGCTACTCGGCAAATGCAATGCCAAAAATAGCGCTAGATGAAGAAGATATATATGATGTTGCAGAGTATATAGACAGTCTTCAAAAATTTAAAAAATGGATGAAGAAACAGTAGTGGTTAATACTCTTTAGAGAAAATATCATTAACTGTTTTTTAGTACAATAATATTATGAATTCAAAAAAAATATGGCTGTTTTTACTTTTATTTGCGATAAGTTTCTCAGCAACGCATGATTATGCTTTTGTTGTTTTGGAAGATAATCACTGCTCCGTAAATAGCTGTATCAGTGAAATTCAGAATGCGTCAAATGAAACAGCAGACACTTTGTGTGAAATTCATGCAGAATATCATGCGTCATATCTTTTTACAGAAAAATCAGCTTATATTGCAATTATTCAAAAAAGAGATACTCTTTTTAAATACAATAAAATGTTTCTTTCTTTGGACTATTTCAACTTCTTTAAACCCCCTATAGCATAATCCTTTTTACCAAATACAATTTATAAATTTTAAAATAGATAAGCATGCTCCTATGCATAAAAAAAGGATAATTATGAAAATTTTTATATTATGGATGATACCGTTTGTTCTCTTTGCTTCGGGTCAGACTATGAGTGTTTTAGATACTCTATATTTTAACAAAGCAGACAAGCAGCTTTTTAAACTTAAATATCAACAAAAAGCCAGAATGAATCAACTCTCTAACATAGATAAAGAAGAGGCAAGAGCTATTATAAAAGAGTCAACACAGCAGGAGACTCAAGGTATCAAACTGACAACATCGGGTAAATATTTGATCTATAGAGCTTCTACAAAGGACTACAACCTTGTTATCAATGCGCTTGATGGCACACTGATGCAGAAGGAGCCTAAGTGAAAATTATACTCTCCCTTTTAATGGCTGTTTTTTCTTTGAGTGCAGCGCCAATCTCGTTAGATGAGATATTGCTAAGAGTAAAAGATGAACATCCGCTCTCAAAATCGATCAAATCGCTCAAAGAGGCGCACTCTTCACAAAACAGAGCCTCAGAACTAAATGAGCCGCTTGAGTTTTTAGCAGCAGGTGCGTACGCAAAGCCAGATGCAGAGAAAGCCGGTTACGAGTACAGCGTTGGTTTGGAGCAAAATATCATGCATCCTGGCGCTAAAAAAGGTGCGGCGCGCTCTGTTAAATATCAAAACGAATCAGAGATCTTGGAACTACAGAATGATCTATTTCTTTTAAGACAAGAGATAAAGCTTCTCTACCACATCAACTGTTTAAACCAAAAAAGCACGCTGCAGTACAGGGACTCTTTTTTGGCTTTTGAGAAGTTTTATGAGAAAAAAAAGAGAGCCTACGAACATGGCGAGATCTCCAAAAAAGATCTTTTAGCGCTTCAAATAGAGCTTGATAGGATCAGAGCCGAGTATAAACTTTATGAGAATGCGGTTGCTATCTCTCGCAAAAATCTGGAGTCTAAAACTCTTCTGCCCTCTTTGAGAGAAGATGAACTCTCCTGCAAAGATACCATCCCAATCACAAAAGAGCTGCAGTTTAACTATGAAGATGAGACGCTTTTAGAGCAATCGATTGAAAAAAAGATATTGACATACCAGAGTGATTATGAGAGGTACAATGCCTCTTTTGACTCTTTTACTCTTGGAGCTGCTTATGAGAATGAGCTTGATACAGATAGATTTGTCTTCTCGCTATCTATGCCGCTCAATTTTACAAACTCCTTTAACGAAGAAAACCGTGCGGCGGCAATGCATAAAAAAAGTGCGCTTATGCATGAAAAAGAGGGAGTAAGGTTACAGAAGAGCTCGTATGCAGAGGCGCTTAAAAAAGAGCTGGTGCAAAATTATGAAAATATAACCGCATACCAAGCGATGGCACAGAAGTATGAAAATGAGCTGATGCCTCTTGTAAAGGGCGCTTATGAGCTCGGAGAGGGCTCGGTTATGGAGTATCTTTTAAACCAAAGAGAGCTTACAGACCTAAAAAAAGAGCTTATTGAACATTATAAAAAATATTATGAAACACTATTTAAACTCTATAGCGTTTTACAAACAAAGGAAGAACTATGAAAAAAATGATTATGGTGCAGATGATATTTGCATTTTGGCTTAGTGCAGATGTTACGCTCACACCCCAAGAGGAGAAAAGCTGGCAGGTTCAGAGTGCCAAAGCCAAAGAGGTTACGCATGTGCCACTTGATGTCTATATGATGCAGGTCACCACCCCGCCAAAACTTCTTCACACAACTTCCGTGCCGTATGAAGCGCAAGTGATGCAGCTGCACAAAACAGAGTTTGAGCGTGTTGGCAAGGGTGAACTTCTTGCAACTCTGAGCTCACAGTACTGGATAGAGGCGCAAAAAGAGGCAATTGATACCTGGATAGAACTCTCATACAGCAAAAATGAGGCAGATCGCAAAGCACAACTCTGCAAAGAGGAGATAATCGCCCAAAAAGAGTGTCTTATCGCGGATGAGAATATGAAAAGAGACACAATAAAGCTTCAGGCTGCAAAAGCGCTTCTTAGATCTTACGGAGCAACGGATGAGATGATGGAAAAACTTTTTCATGAGTTTGTTATCTTGCCAAATATAGAACTTCGCTCACCGACTAACGGAGTGATTTTACAAACAGATATTCAAGTGGGCAAAAACATCTCTCCATCAAGCGCTCTTTTTGTTATAAAAAGAGATGGAGAGAACTGGATGGAGGCAGATATTCCCCAAGATGTTGTAAAAACTCTGCAGCCTTTGCAAGAGGTTACTTTAAAGGTTGCTAAAGAGGAGATAAAATCGAAGATAGAGCTTATATCCCCAACTCTTCACCCTCTTAATCAGACAAGATATGTTCGTTTTGTTCTTCCAAAAGATGCAAATCTTCTAGCCGGGCTCAGAACAAAGGTCGAACTAAGTGTTGCAAAACGCGCTTTTATGATTGATAAAAAAGCCCTTATTAGAGAGAATGAAGAGAATATGGTGTTTGTAAAAAAAGCTCAGACATACAGTTTGCTTAAAGTAAATGTGCTCTTTGAGAATCGTGAAGTCTGTTATCTGGAGTATCAAGAGGCTCTTAAAGAGCCCATTGCTGTGAGTGCAACAAGCATACTGCAAAATAGACTCCAAGAGGATGAATAATGCGCCATCTTATCTCTTTTGCGCTCTCGCAGAGGCTTTTTACATCTCTGTTGGCTCTTATAATCCTGGGTTTTGGTATCAAGTCGTACAACAATCTTGCGGTAGATGCTTTTCCAGATATTTCGCCTACGCAGGTTAAGATAATTATGAAATCAAGCGGTATGACGCCCGATGAGGTGGAGTCACGCATTGTTATTCCGGTTGAGATGGGGATGCTTGGAATCCCACATCAAACAATTATTCGCTCAACTTCAAAATATGGTATTTGTGATATTGCTATCGACTTTGAAGAGGGAACGGACATATACTGGGCGCGTCAGCAGGTAAGCGAGCGTTTGAATGCCATAATGGATGAGTTGCCTGCAAATCTTGAAGGAGGGCTTGCCCCCATCAGCACGCCGCTGAGTGATATTTTAATGTTTACGATCGAGTCTCCCACGCTTGATCTTATAGAAAAACGCTCTTTGCTTGACTGGGTTATCGCACCGCAAATACGCTCTGTTAACGGTGTAGCCGAGGTCAACTCTCTTGGAGGCAAGGTAAAGACCTATGAAGTAACCCCGAAGCTTGATATGATGCGAACCTATCAGATCACACTTGAACAGCTTCTTGAAACTTTGGAGAAGAACAACTTAAATGACGGTGCAGGGCGTGTAACCCAAGGTGTAAACAGTGTTCTTGTGCGTAGTGTCGGGAGGATCAATGATATTTATGATATTGAGAATTTAAGCGTTACGACAATCGCAAACAAGCCCATCTATATAAAAGATATAGCAGATGTGCATATCGGTCACCTCACGCGCGCAGGTTTTTCAACAAAAAACGCAAACGGTGAAGCGGTGCAGGGGATTGTCTTGGGGATGAAGGGTGCAAATACGCAAAAAGTTGTCAAAGAGGTAAAAGAGAGACTCTCAAAGATGGAGTCAATGCTTCCTGCTGATACGAAAATAGATATCTTTTATGACCGCTCAAGCCTTGTCGATCTCGCAACCGATACCGTAAAAAATTCACTCTTGGAAGCAACTGTTCTTATTGTCGTTGTTCTTCTGCTTCTGCTCGGAAACTTCGCTTCAGCTTTTAGTGTCGCACTTATTTTGCCATTCGCGCTACTTATGAGCTTTATTGCGATGGATTATTTTGGGCTTAGTGCCAATCTTATGAGTCTGGGCGGTCTTGCCATCGCCATAGGTATACTTGTTGATTCAGCAGTTGTTATGGTCGAGCATATTACGGCAGAGCTTGGGAATGAGAAGCGCAAAAATGAGAAAAAAACGCATATTATCTATCATGCCGCTGTTGAGATGGCGCCATCTATCGTAACGGGCGTGCTTATCATCATCATTGTGTTTATGCCACTTTTAACGCTTGAAGGATTGGAAGGAAAACTCTTTAAGCCCGTGGCACTTAGTATCGTATTTGCACTCTTTAGCTCCTTACTCCTTGCTCTTACTCTTATACCGGTGCTAAGTTCGTTTATACTAAAGATTCGTCCAGATAAAGAGTCTTGGCTGATTCAAATTTTGCTAAAGTTTTTTAAACCGACTCTTGATTTTGCTATCAAACATGCTGCCGCCGTCTTTGTCACAGTCTTTTTGCTTTTTGGCTTCTCCCTTTACCTCGCTTCAAAAACAGGCAAGACTTTTATGCCGACGATGGATGAGGGAACGCTTGTAGTAATGATAGAGTCTCTGCCATCCATCAGCCTTGAGGAGAGCGTAGAGCTTAACAAAAAGATTCAAAAGAAATTAATGGCGGATATTCCCGAAATTGCCTCCATTATCGCTAGAACAGGTACGGATGAGATCGGACTTGACCCCATGAGCCTAAACGACACAGATACTTTTTTTATTCTCAAGCCGCAAGAGGAGTGGCGCGAGCCATCAAGAGAGTGGGTGAAAAATGAGATAAGAAAATCTCTTGATGAGATGCGGGGAGTCGAGTATGTTTTTACACAACCCATCGAGATGCGTATCTCTGAGATGCTAACGGGAGTTCGCGGTGATTTGGCAATTGACATTTTTGGAGAGAGTCATAATGAGCTTGAGAGGATTGCACAAGAGATTAAAACTATTTTGCAGAGTACGGAGGGAAGCAAAGATGTTTATAAAAAGAGCAACGAAGGGGTAGAGTATCTTGAACTTAGTTTCAATAAAGAAGCACTGGGTTACTACGGACTAAGCGAGCAGGAAGTTGCCCTATTTATGAAAACGATGATCAATGGAACTCAGGTCGGCATCATTCAAGAGGAGATGAGGCGAATTGACCTTATGGTAAAGGGTGACTCATCTATGCAAAACTCTCTGAGTGCTTTAGAGTCGCTCTACTACACTCTGGACGATGGCAGAAGCGTGCCGTTAAAGAGTCTTGTGACATTTACAAAAACAACGGGTTCTGTACAGATAGAGCATGAGAACGGCTACCGTAAAACCGTTGTTCAGAGCAATGTCGAAAATCGTGACCTTGTAGGTTTTGTTGAGGATGTAAAGGCGCAAATAGAGCAGAGCGTAAAACTGCCTGAGGGGTACTATGTAACCTATGGCGGCGAGTTTGAAAACCAACAAAGAGCGGCTGCAAAACTGATGATAATCGTGCCCATAGCGCTTTTTTTGATCTTTCTTTTGCTGTTCGTCTCGTTTAACTCAATAACGCAGGCGCTGCTTGTCCTTATCAATGTGCCACTCGCACTTATCGGCGGATTTGCAGGGCTCTACCTAAGCGGCGAATATCTCTCTGTTCCTGCATCTGTAGGGTTTATTGCACTTCTTGGCATCGCGGTGCTCAACGGGGTGGTTCTTGTAAATACATTTAACAACCTTGTAAATAAGGGACATAGCGTCATAGATGCCGTACGCCAAGGAACTATAAAGCGTTTCCGTCCTGTTCTTATGACCGCAACAATCGCGGCATTTGGTCTGGTACCGCTGCTTTTTGCGACCGGCCCCGGTTCAGAAATACAAAAACCGCTGGCAATAGTAGTAATAAATGGCCTGATAAGCTCAACCCTTCTAACGCTTATTGTATTGCCGCTGCTCTATTTGAAATTTACCAAAGAGTGTGATTTTGAAAAATCATAAAAATAGAAACAATTATGCACTATGGCAAGTAGTGCATAATATAAAATTAGAGCTCATTTTTAAACCCTTTTGGTTACAATAATATATGGCAAAGAAAAATAAGAAAAATTCAAAAATAAACCAAAAAATTAGAAAATATTTTGATGACGACCCGTTTGATGTCGGGGTGGAGAGAGTAAGCGCTCATACGCTAAGCGAGATGTTTGCTACACTGGGTATATATGATATTGACCAGAGTAAAGATATGCTGACAAAAATGGCAAGGATATTGTGGAGTGAAGCAGATAGCGGTTTTCGCTCAGATATACTCCGTTTTTTTGCAAGTGATGGCAGAGTATATAAATCTACAACACCAAAAGAGCCAAATATAGACAGAGAAGATAAGATAGAAACGCTTATAGGCGAACTTGATGTAACACATGAAGAAGCAGCACTTTTGCATGAAGCATTTGCAGATGTGAGAAGCAAAAAAATAACCATAGAGAAGATGGAGTCAAAACTCCGCCACATCAGGTACAACCTCAAAAAAGAGAGGATAGAGAGAAAAGTCGACGGGGTTTTTGATATTGACGACTCTTTGGAGTTTAATGCTTCGTTTCACTATGTTTTGTATGGGCAGAGCTTTCATAAGATACTTACGCTTAACACAAAAGTCTACGAGTATGAGTACCTCCAAGATTGTGATGAAGCGCAGCTGGTAGAAGAGATTTTAGAAGAAAAAGAGCGCGTAATTGCTAAAAAGCAGCAAGAGATAGAAATTTTTATAAAAAATCTGGCAGATCCCCATCCATACTTAACACAAAAAGAGATCGCAGGTGCACTTCGCGCAACGCCGCCAAAAACAAAAGTCTCCTATCCGCTTTTAAAAGAGGGAATTTTATCTAGCATTATCGCCGGTGAACTCGGAGATGTGGAGATAGAGCTTCATGACGAAGAGCTTTTGGTAAGGATGAGAGAGAGTATAAAACTTCCTTATGCCGAGATTTCTCAAGAGTACACTTTGGAACTTCATGTTGAACTAAATTCACTGCTAGAAAATATTTGGGAGGCAAACGAACTTGATTTTAGCGGGGCTGTAAATGAGTCAAAAAGAGAGCATGAAGAGCAATTTTTAAGCGATTTGCAAACACTTGCACAGGAGTGCGGCACATATGCAACTCTGCTTCATCTCAGCAAAGAAGCTCTTTATACCAAAGTCTATGAAGTGCTTTTAGAACTTCTGCCGGCATCTCTTGTTATTTCACCAAAAATTACAAGAAAATGTGTGCGAAGATTTGTTCATAATATACATGATGAAATACTTAAAAAGCAGAGATATGAACTACTTGCAAGAACCATAAGAGATTTTAAAAACCTTTTCCCGACGGCACGCGACATGAGAAGAAAGCTAACTCTTCACATAGGCCCGACAAACAGCGGAAAGACCTATCAGGCGATGAAAAAGCTAAAAAATGCCGACACTGGCTACTACCTCGCCCCGCTTAGACTCCTGGCACTTGAGGGGTATGAGGAGTTAAGGGAGAGCGGGATCGAAGCCTCTTTGATAACCGGCGAGGAGCAGATAGTAAGCGAAGATGCGACTCATATCAGCTCGACCATCGAGATGGTGAATTTTGATGTGGATGTAGATGTCTGCGTGATCGATGAGGTGCAGATGATAGATGACCGTGACCGCGGATGGGCTTGGGCAAATGCAATCATAGGCGCACCCGCAAAAGAGATCATTATGACAGGTTCACCAAATGTAAAAGAGGCAGTTGTCGCACTTGCAAAGTATCTGGGTGAAGAGCTTGAAATCATAGAGTTTGAGAGAAAAAATCCGCTTACTCTTTTAGATGTGTCGACTCATGAAAAAGATGTTCAAAATGGTACGGCTATTATAGCTTTTAGTCGAAGAGATGTGCTAAAACTAAAACAGATATTCTCAAAATATTTCAGTGTCAGCGTAGTTTATGGCAATCTCTCCCCAGAGGTAAGGCGCGAAGAGGCAAGAAGATTCCGTGCAGGCGAGACGCAGATACTGGTTGCTACCGATGCCATTGCCATGGGTCTGAATATGCCTATAAAAACCATACTCTTCTCAAAAGCCGAGAAGTTCGACGGGGTGAACGACAGAAGCCTGCTACCAAGCGAGATCCATCAGATATCTGGTCGTGCGGGAAGATTCGGTCTTCATGAGAACGGTTATGTAGGAGCGCTTAGCGGCGATGTTTTAAATGTGATAAAGAAGAATTTTCATAAAGAGGCAAAACCGATAACCATCCCTTTTAAAGTGATGGCAAATCTTGACCATATAAAGCTTGTGGGGAGCATTTTGGAAGAGAAGTCGCTTCATGAGATACTAAAGTTTTTTGCAAAAAATATGGAGTTTGACGGTCCTTTTATCGCCACAAATCTGGATGATATGCTGGAGGTCTCTGTTTTAGTAGATCAGTACGATCTGGATATCGCTGCTAAATACCATCTTGCTTGTGCACCGCTTACTCTTAAATCTCCATATATCGTCGCGGCTTACGAGAGCTATCTCGGTGCACTTGAGAAGAAGATGCCGATTTCATATACTCCGCCGCCGCTTCAAGGAAGTTGTGCACAGACTGCCGATGAACTTTTGCGCGCAGAAGATATGGTAAAAGAGATATCGCTCTATCTTTGGCTTAGCTATAGATTTGGCGACTACTTTGTAGATGTAAACAAAGCACGAGCGACAAGAGGAGTCTTAAACAAGTTTATAGAAAACTCGCTTCAACAAAATCAACTCGCTACAAAATGCAGAATGTGCGGCGCCCCGCTGCCTCTAAATTCCACATACGGCATATGTCAGGCATGTTTTAAGAAGAATTACGCAGGACGAGGAGTAAGCAGCAGAGGGTATAGAAAAAGATAGCTGAGTGATGAATCTACTTTATATTTATTGATTATGTAGCAAAAATCTAACCAATAAATGATATAATCAGGAATACAATCCATTTTAAGGCTATAAAATATGGAATCAATTCTTTTAGAAGACAACCCTCACTGGAGAGACAAAAGTGTCTATGATGACTTTATCCCAAGAGATATTTTGCCAAAAGCTATCTCTTTTCTTGAGACTAAGCAGATTATAGCGCTGATTGGAGCAAGAAGGGTTGGCAAAAGTACCATTGCAAAGCTTATGATAAAAGAGCTTTTAAAAACGGTTAAAGCTAAAAACATCTTTTTTATTAATCTTGAAAAACCTGAATTTATTCCCTACAAAAACGATGCGGCTTACCTAAGCAAAATTTACGATGAGTATCTCAAGCTTGCCGACCCGAACAAAAAGGAAAAAATCTATTTTTTTATCGACGAGATACAGATCTTTGAGAATTGGGAAGTGTTTGTAAAAGCCAAATATGAAAATAGCAATATAAAATTTATCATCACAGGCTCAAACTCATCGCTTCTTACCTCAAACTATGCCACAACTCTTACGGGCAGAGTGCTAAAGCTTCAAGTACATAGTTTTAGTTTTTTAGAGTTTTTAAGATTCAAAAAGATTCCCTGCAGTACAAAAATAGAACAAATAGCCCATAAAATAGATATAGCAAGAGCAAAAGATGAGTACCTTAAATGGGGTGGCTACTATAATGTTATTGCAACGGATGATGAGCTGATAAAAAAAGAGATTTTGAAAAATATCGCAGAGGATATTATCTTAAAAGATATAGTTCCAAGGTACAAGATAAAAAACTCCGGTGCCATAAAAGATCTTTTTTATTATGTTGTCTCAAATGCAACAACACTTTTAAATTATGCAACATTGGCTAAAAAAATAAATATAGATGCAAAAAGCATCAAAGAGTATATTGAGTATTTTGAAGATAATTTTTTAGTCTATACTATCTCAAACTATCATACAAAAATTACTCAGCAGATAAAATCTGCCAAAAAACTCTATTTAAATGACAACGGATTTTTAAACCTAGGGGTAACAAGAAGCGCCAATAGCGGCACAAGATTTGAAAATATGATTTTTACGATTTTAGCCCAAAAACATGGAAATATTACCTATTTAAGAGATACGGCAGAGATAGATTTTTTTGTGGAGTATGAGGGTTACTTTCAAGTCTCTTATGACATCCAAGATGAAAAAACCAAACAAAGAGAACTTCAAAGTTTTGGGTATTTTAACAAAGAGGGCAGATATAAAAACCTGCTTATCACTTACGATATAGATGAAAATATAGGAGATGTAGAGGTAGTAAGCTTTGAAAATTTTGTTTTTAAAAATCTACTCTAGTTTTGATGCATCATAAGCTTTTATTTGGTTGCGGAGGCTTTGGAGGTGTGAGTCGATGTTTTCTTTTGTAACTAATACGCCGAAATCTTTTGGGATATCAACTGTTTGGTCGTTGAAGATTCGTGTGAAATAAAGATATCCTTTTTCTTGTCGCATATGAGATGGGTCTATATAATTTTCATGATTTATAGTTACTGAATTTAGATACATAAAATCCCAATAATCAGTGATATTTACAAGTTCTTTTTTCCATCTAAAATAGATATCCATTTTATTATGCTTTTGTAGTAGCTTAAATTGTGACTGATGTATTGCTGTTGTAAATACTTTGTATTCAATATTGTTATCTTTACAAAGTTGTATTATTTTTTTAAAATAATCAAAGCTGCTATCTCCAAAAATAAGATATTCGTTATAAAATTCATTATAAAGTTTATTTGAATTTTTTTCTCTTTCTTGCCATGACTTATTATCAATGTATCTTATCTGATTATAAACTGTTCTAGCACCATCTTTATAGAGTACTTCTTGATATTTATTTGTGTGGTACTCTTTGAAATATTTCACAAGTGGAACTTCAAGATAGTGTTTGAGTTGTTTTTGCAATGTGAAGCCATTTTTTAAAATCTCTTTGTCAAAATCATTATTTGGGTTTGGTTTTAATTTTTGACTGAAAGGATAAAGATTAAGTCCTATAATTACATTTTGAATATCAAAATTTTCAATTGAATATTGTAAAAAACAGTATTGCTCTTCTAAAGTAGCTTGAGAAAATCCAATATTATAAACTTTGTTTTGTGTATATTTTTGCACATCTTTTGTATCTAAAAAATGAACACGACTTCCACCTAGCATAATAGTATTTGGCTTAAATTCATTTATTTCTACAAACTTTTGAGTTCTATAAGCAAGGGCTGGGTCTTTAATTAGTCCAAAATCAAATCTATTATTTATACCAGCTGGATCAATAATATAGATACAACCAATACTTAAGCCAAAAAATAATGAACTAAGAAAGATGGAGAAAAAAATATATTTTTTATGTGTTTTTTTCATAATTTACCTTTAAAATTGAAAATACAAAAACTCTTTGGCTTTTGAAAAAGTAAATAGAGATGCTGTAAGTAAAATAACCGTATAGCTTAGATATATGCTATTTGGTTTGAAGTCTTTAGAAATTTCAATGCTGTTTTTGAAAAAAAGTGCCAAAATAAGACCTACTATAATATAGGGTGTTTGAAACCATTTATCTGCATATGGCATATGAGTAAATCTTAAATTTGAAATATCAAACATTGTATATGTTACATACCAAGCATCACTAAAGTTATCTGATACGAATAAAACTCTTGTAATAATGACTCCTAAAAACATCAATCCCCAAGCAATATAAAAGTTCATTTCAAATTTTGCTTTTCGCATCATATGTGCCATTACAACAAAAATACCATTGAGCAATCCCCAAACAACAAAAGTCCATCCAGCACCATGCCAAAAACCACTTACAAAAAAGGTAATCATAATATTCAGATACATCACCCAAGCGACCCGTTTATTCCCACCTAAACTCTTATAAACATAATCACTTAAAAATCTTGAAAGTGTCATATGCCATCGTTGCCAATATTCTGCAAAGTTTCTTGCTTTATAAGGACTATTAAAGTTAAGAGGAATATTGATATTAAACATTTTTCCAATGCCTATTGCCATATCTGCATAACCTGATAAATCAAAATAATAAGAAAGTACATAAGATACAGCTGCATACCAAGCTTCTATCATTGACAAGTCTTGAGCATGATCAAAAGCATTTTGAGCATAATCTGTCAAAGGATCACCTAGTAAAGTTTTTTTGGCTAAGCCGATTGCAAAGATAAATAAACCTAAAGATACATTTTCCCATCTTATAACTAGTTTCCAACGCTCCTGGAACTGCGGAATAATCTCCTTATGGTGCATAATTGGACCCATAAGTAGTTGCGGAAAAAATGTAATAAACATAGAATAGTTTAAAAAATTATATTCTTTTGTTTCTCCTCGATAGCTATCTACTAAAAATGCAATTTGCTGAAAAGTAAAGTAACTTATTGCAAGAGGAAGTGCTAAATGAAGTAAATTTGCATCAGCTCCAAGTACCCAGTTGTAATTTTCAATAAAAAAATCTGCATATTTGAAATATCCAAGAAGGACAACATTCCCAACAATACCTAAAGTTAACATTGGTTTTGTTGCTTTATAACCTAATGATTTTCCTACAAGGTAATTAAAAGTCATACTTCCAAGTATAAGCGGTAAATATATTGGATTCCACCATGAGTAAAAAAACAAGCTCCCAAGCACAAGCCAGACTTTAGAAGCGATGATAAGACGCTTAGATGTAAGAAAAAAGTAACCAAAAAAGAGGATTGGTAAAAATAAAAAGATAAATTCGTAAGAATTGAAAAGCATAAAATTCCAGTATATGAAAAATAAAATATATTCTTTACTGTATTCGTATAAAATAATTGATTTTTTAATACCTCGAAAAGAATTTTACGATATTAGCAAAATTAAACAAAAAACTATCTGATATATTTCTCATATCCGTAAAACTATAATCTTTTTAGAAATAAAAATACGGATATCGTAATGCTAACAGTAAAAGAAATTTCAGAAAAATTTAATATTTCAAAAAGTACTTTGTATGGATGGGAAAAAGAGCGTCCAGAACTGTTTTATTATCTCCAACATGCAAATAGCAGTGTTGACAAAATAAGAGATATTACGATTATTTTACAAAAACATGCAAAGACGATAAAAGCGACATTTGAACTTAAAGAGATAGAGTTTATTATAACACTTAAGCTTAAGATAAATGATGCAAAAGATATAGAGTATCTGCATCTGCTCTACAGCCAAGCCATAGCGCATGAGATAAAGCAAAGAGCTCCTTTTGTGATGCCCATCTATACAAAGATAGAGCAACTTAACTTAGTAGAGAGGTATATCTTTGCAAGTAACTATAAAGAGATTTTGCTAAAGCTGCCTAAGATAAAAGAGGAGAGAACAGGATTGATAGAGCACTATTTTAAACCTTTTTTATGCTAAAGTTTTTTAAATGAGAGTAAAACATAAATTATTAAAAGAGTATCCGCTTCAAGGCAGAAAGACACTCATCATAGGGACTTTCAACCCGGATGTTGCGTGTAACGATGCCAAGTTCTTCTACGGCAGAGCAAAGAACTTTTTTTGGAGGCTGCTTCCCGAAGTGTTCGGCAAAGAGAGCCTAAAGGGTGATGTGCAAAAACAAAAAGAGTTTTTAATGCAACATGACATAGAGCTGAGCGATCTTATACTAAGTGTCGAGATG
Organism: Sulfurimonas sp. CVO; assembly: GCF_009883775.1. Classification (NCBI taxonomy): domain Bacteria; kingdom Pseudomonadati; phylum Campylobacterota; class Epsilonproteobacteria; order Campylobacterales; family Sulfurimonadaceae; genus Sulfurimonas; species Sulfurimonas sp. CVO. The sequence continues at coordinate 1,785,120 of NZ_CP033720.1, read as the reverse complement.
AGCGAAAAAGATATATGCAGTTACGGCGACGATAAACTAAAAGAGGTGATAGAGTGGAACACGCCTAATATTTTAAAAACTCTCTCAAAAGGCAAAACTAAAGAGGTCTACTTTACCAGAAAGTCGTTTGATAAAAATGTACAAAACATAAGAGACGAAATATATAAGATAAAAGAGTTTTGCGATAAAAACGGTATAAAATTTGGATTTCTTCCTACTCCATCACGCTTTTACAGTGAAAAAAAACTGCAGGAGTGGAGAAGTGCTTTTAATTAAAAGAAGCAGAAAATTTTTTTTTACGATAAACTTACCAAAAAACAAAAAGAGCTAATTGGTAGATAAAAATAAAAGGATTTTCTGTGGATAAAATTAAAAAAAATACGATTGTGTCAATGCTTATAAAGTTAGAAGACGAAGAGGGCAATATCATCGATGAGAGTGAGGAGCTTATGTATCTTCATGGCGGTTACAATCAAATCTTTAAAAAGCTAGAAGATGAGCTTGAGGGAAAAAAAGTAGGTGATACTTTTCATGTTACGCTTACTCCGGCAGAGGCGTTTGGAGAGTACGACGAGTCTTTGGTTTTAAAAGAGCTGCTAGAGGATTTGCCTGAAGATATTTATGTAGGTGCAGAACTTGACGGCGAAGAGGAAGGCATCGTATATGTCATTGAGAGCATAGACAAAGAGCACGCAATCCTAAATGCAAATCATGAACTAGCAGGAATCGCACTTATTGCAAGCGGCAAGATTTTGGAGATAGAACAGCTCTCGGATGAGGCAGCACAAGAGCTGCTAAAGGAAGAACATCATCATTGAGATCAGTCGATGGTTTGATTTTATGATAACCAATTTAGGCGCTGAATATATGAAACATTGTAGAGATGCAAAAAGTGTTACAAAGTATAGTTTTGCTCTTGAATATCTTCGAGCATTACAAGCATCGCTCTTCCCGTGCATCTCTCCTGTTCCAGTATCTCTTGAAGCTCTCCATTTTTCTCCCTTTGTAAATGGGGTAAAAAAGAAGAACCCCTTTTTTCCCTCATATCTATGATAATATAGAGTTTGTTTGAATTAAAATAAAAAGAGCTTATCCACAATTTGACTAAAAAATTCAAATGGCAGTGATAAATTAAAGTAAAATACTATTATTGTTTATGTTGCGGTAATTAAAAGGGGAAAAATGGTTTCAGTAAAATATCTTCATCAGGTTCAGGCACTTTTGCTCTCGGGCTTTATGAGTTTTATCATGTCGGGAGCGATTACATTTATTAACTTGGGATTAGTGGATAATTTTGTCTCAATTTGGATGCATGCATGGTTTGTGGCTTATGTTATTGCATTTCCGACCATACTGCTTGTATTTCCTTTTGCACGCAAGCTTGCTATGAAAATAGCATCAAGGTAAAAAAAATGTCTATTTTACCTCTGTTTGTTCAAGAGCAAATGAAGAAGAGAGCAAAAGCTGTAAAATATGCGAACAATAATATTTCAAGTTCACTTGATGGCTTTTGGCTTGGTGGCATAAGTATAAAAATATCGCTAAGTGAACAAGTAAATTTTATTTCATCACTTGTTAAAAAAGTTGCAGGAGTGGAAGAGTGTTTTTAGCTATTTTAATGCAGTTTGAAAGGAAAATATAATGCATCTTAAACTTTACCAAATAGATGCTTTTGCAAAAAAAATATTTGAAGGAAATCCTGCGGCAGTTTGTCCGCTGGATAGTTGGCTTGATGATGAGTTAATGCAGAAGATAGCGATGGAGAATAACCTTTGTGAAACAGCTTTTTTTGTAAAAGAGGGTGAGCGTTATCACATCCGCTGGTTCACGCCGATTGCAGAAGTTGACATGTGCGGACATGCTACTTTGGCTAGTGCATTTGTGCTGTTTGAGATTTTAAACTATCCAAACGATGAGATCGTTTTTGATTCAAAAAGCGGCGAACTGCGCGTCAAAAAAGAGCATGATAAGTTTATTATGGATTTTCCGGCTCAGGAGATTGCGGCATCTGCAGTTCCGTATGCTCTAACAGAAGCGTTTGAGATTCAGCCAAAAGAGTGTTACAAGTCGATGGACTATCTGCTTGTTTTTGAAAACGAAGAAGATATTTTAAATCTAAAACCAAATTTCCAGAAGCTAAAAAACATCGATGCCAGAGGCGTGATCATCACTTCAAAAAGCAAAGAGTATGATTTTGTCTGCCGTTTCTTTGCTCCAAAAATAGGGATAGATGAAGACCCCGTGACGGGTGCCGCCTTTACTCAGCTTGTGCTTTACTGGAGTAAAGTTCTGGACAAAAAAGAGTTTAGAGCCAAGCAGGTCTCAAAAAGAGGCGGAGAAGTTTTTTGCAAACTTCACGGCTTAAGAGTTGAGATAGCAGGATACGGCGTAAAATATCTTGAGGGAGTTGTAGAGTTGTGATGAGGTTAAAATGTTTAAATTAATAATGCTATTTATGCTGAGTGTAGTTCTCTTTGCTAAAGAGCCAAATTTCGGCAAATATAACGGAAGTGCGGTTATCTTGGATCTCAACAGTTCAGAAAAAAAAGTTTTTGGAAGCAGAGCCGATGAGAGACTGAGCCCATGTTCAACTTTTAAGATCTTAAACTCATTGATCGCGCTTGATAGCAAAGTCGTTAAAGATGAAAATGAAACAGTAAAGTGGGATGGAGTGAAGCGAGAGTATGAAGTATGGAACCGCGACCACTCAATGCGTTCTGCCATAGCCGTATCTACCGTATGGTTTTATCAAGAGATGGCAAGGCGAATCGGCGAGGAGCAGATGAAGAGGAGCGTCAGAGCTGTAAAATATGGAAACATGGATATTTCAAGTTCGCTTGATGGTTTTTGGCTTGGCGGCGGAAGTATAAAAATATCACTAAATGAACAAGTAGATTTTATGGCGTCACTTGTTAAAAATGAGTTGCCGTTTTCGCCTCGCGCCATGAAGATTACAAAAAATATTATGACTCTAAAAAAGCACAATGGCTATACATTGGCGGCAAAAACAGGAAGCTGTGCCGGAGTAGGCTGGTTTGTGGGTTTTGTGCAAGAGAGTGGTAAAACTACTGTTTTTGCTTTTAACATAAAAGGCGAAGGCGCAAACGGAGCAGAAGCAAAAAGAGTAGTATTAGAGTATTTCAAAAGATGATTTTATTAAAAAGCAAATTTAAAACAAAAGATAGTAGTATGTTAAATCACACTCATTTCATCTAAGGTCGTTGATGTTTAAAAAGTACTATTTTCAGTTTTTTTTACTTTCTCTTGCATTTGTGGTTTTTTATAGTGACGACTACAAGATCATTATAGCTGGAATTGCCATATTTTTAGTCGGTATGTTTTTTATGGAGGATGGCTTTAAGCTCTTTAGCGGCGGTATGCTTGAGAAGGCTTTGCAAGCTAGTACCGATACTCTGCCAAAGGCTATAGGTACGGGATTTGTTGCAACTGCCATTATGCAAAGCTCCTCTTTAGTTTCTATCATCATTATCTCATTTTTAAGTGCAGAGCTTATTAGTTTAAGCGGTGCCATTGGAGTCATATTTGGTTCAAATATCGGTTCTACAACGACTGCGTGGATAGTTTCTTCATTTGGTGTAAAGATAGATATAGCGACTTTTGCAATGCCTATGATAATTTTTGGGGTGGTTCTTAAATTTTCAAATAGTAAAAGCTATCAAGGGGTTGGAAAAGTTTTGCTTGGACTAGGGTTTGTTTTTCTCGGTATTGCTTATATGAAAGATGGATTTGAGATTTTGCAAAGTACGCTTAATCTATCAAAATATGCGGTTGAAGGCTATTTTGGTGTTTTGATTTATATATTGTTTGGAATTGTAGCAACTGTTCTTATGCAGTCAAGCGCGGCAACGATGGCACTTGTTATTACAGCACTTGCAACAAACCAAATCATCTATATCAATGCTCTTGAACTTGCTATCGGAGCAAATATTGGTACAACTGTTACCGCTATATTGGGAGCTATCTCTTCAAACTCAAATGGGAAAAGAGTGGCTGTTGCACACTTTATTTTTAATATAACGACGGCAGTTGTTGCTATTGTTTTTCTCTACCAGTTAAGCGATTTGACAACATTTTTAGCTTCAAAAATAGGCATTGCAGATAGCGATTATGCCATGAAACTTGCACTTTTTCACACACTCTTTAATATTTTGGGGGTTATAATTGTCTCTCCTTTCACACAAAAACTCGTAAAGTATTTGGAGACACTTTTTATAGAAGTAAATATTTATACTATTAAACCTTTATATCTTGATAATATAGTTATTAATGTTCCGAATGCGGCGATAGAGTCGATAAAAAAAGAGACTATACATCTTTATGACAGTGCCGTTGAAGCCATTTCTCACTCTATGTTTTTGCACCGTCATAAATTTATAGGGAGTAAAGATATAGAGAATGTTGTAAAAAATTCAGATATAAGTGTAAATACGGATGTGGATGAGTTTTATGCAAATAAGATTAAATCACTTTACGGAGAGATAATCCATTATGCGACTCTTTCTCAGGAAAATATGAATGAAGAGGATCAAAACAGAGTGTATGACCTAAAACTTGCTTCACGCGAGATTGTAGAGGCTTTAAAATATATGAGAGAGCTGCAAAAAAACATCTTTTACTACTCCAAATCAAAAAATAGTTATGTTAAAGAGGAGTATAACAACCTAAGAGTTTACATTGCAAAGACAATAGATGCTATAGAGAAGTTAAAAGAGCATGATGATGATTTGGATGTCATCTCTACAATCGAGCTTTTAAAAGAGAGTACAAAAGCGCTGGACAACATAAAAAACAGCAGGATAGATACACTTATACGAGAAAACAGGATTGATTCCAAGATGGCGACATCGCTTATCAATGACAGCTCGTTTGCTTATGATGTAACACAAAAGTTGTTACAAGTTGCTACAATATTGTGGATAAAAGATGCAGATATTAGAACACTAGGAACTCAAAAATGAAGATAGACAAGGTATTTAAAGGCATAGAAAAACTCTTTTTTAGTGAAATAAACGATGAAAAAAAGCAGCAGATGTTAAAAGAGAAACTTTTTGAAAAGATTGAGCAGACAAAAAAAGAGATAAAAGAGTCTTCCAATGAGGAAGAGCTACAGGATTTAAAAGCTAAACTCTATATTTTAAAAAAATTGCTTGATAGAGTTTAGCCCATAAAAATTTAATGTGCTGAACAGGTTCCTTGACCGTCGCTTTTTTGCAGCTCATTTTTTATAAGTCGTGCCACACTTTCTTGAACTGTTTTTGAAGTAGAGTCAAAGTAAAGATCCAGTCCGGCTTGTGCAAACCCTTGTGCAGGAGAACCTCCTATTCCAGAGACAACTAAAGCATCAGGATTTAAACTCATAATATTGGCTACTGCATTACCGCAGGCTCCTCCGCTGTGACCGGGATTTTCTACTCCCTCTACATCAATCATTTTGTCATTTTCTAATGTAATAATTGTGTAAAATTTTGCTTTTCCAAAGTGTGCACCTATTTTTGACAAATATCCCATATTCTCATCTGTTGGATAAACTATTCTCATTTTTTTACTCCCTATTTTTGAAATTTTGTTAATTTATTGGCAATAAATGCGCTATAAGCTTCTTTAACCGTCATGTCACCTGCGTCTACATACATGGTTACTTTTGATTTTTTTAATATCTCTAAAGCTTTGTTACCGGGTCCATTTCCGGTTATAAGGATATCGGGATTGAGTTCAAGCACTTTTTTTGCCGCCTGAAGTCCAGCTCCGTGTTCCATTGTCTCCGTATCCGCATTAGAGATAAAACTTAAAGAATCATCCTCCTCATTATACACAACAAGTGTGTCAGTTCTTCCAAATCTTGGGTCCATTAAAGAATCCCAGCTCTCACCCTTTGCCGTAAATACAATTTTCATTTTAACTCCTTAGTATATTTTTTATGTATTGCCAACTTTTTTCAATCTCTGTTTTAAGACTGCTATCGCCATATTCTATAATCGTTTTTGCTTGAGAAAGAGCTTTTGCAAATGTTTCATCATAGGCAATTTTTGTTATAAGAGTGATATCTTCTTCTTCTAAAAAAGCCTCAATCTCTTTGGTTACATCTATATTTAAATCATACTTGTTGATAATACAAGCAGCTTCTATATTGAAACTTTTAACCAGTTTATAAACTCTTTTAAGATCATGAAGTCCCGAAACGGTTGCTTCCGTAACCAGCAGTGCCAAATCTGCCCCGCTTAAGGAGGAGATAACAGGACATCCCACACCGGGACTTCCATCAACAATCAAAAACTCTTTTTTATTTGCCAAAGTTAGTTTTTTCGCTTCATTTTTTACTTTTGCCACGAGCTTTCCGGAGTTCTCTGCTGCAAAACCAAGTTTTGCATGTACCATTTCGCTTTGGGCTTTTGTCATGGAGAGATAAAAATCTCCGACTTTTTGTGTTTTCATATCAATTGCTTCTACCGGACAGATTCTGGAACAGTACCAACACCCTTCGCACGAAATAGGATCAACACGATGCTGATCATCTATCACATGAATAGCATCAAATCGGCATACCTCTTTGCACTCTCCGCAATTTATACAATTCTCTTCGTCGATAACAGCTATCTCGCCGCTATAAAAATCCTCCTGATATCTAAAATCAGCTTCCAAAAGAAGATGCATATTTGCAGCATCGACATCACAATCAGCTATAACGGCATTCTCTTTTTCAAGATAGGCAAAGGATGCAGCAAAAGAGGTTTTACCGGTTCCCCCTTTACCTGAGATAATGACTACCTCTTTCATTTGACACCCCCGACAAACTCTGCTATCTGCTTTAATGCGGTTTCAAACTCTTGAATTTTCGGATAAATCAGCTCGCCTTTGGAGTAAAGCTCGGCGACTCTTCTGTCGTTTGGAATTTTGGCAATTATAGGGATACCCTCGGCATTACAATACTCTTCTACACCATTGTCGCCGATGCCATGGCGATTGATTACTACACCAAATTTTTGACATAAAACTCTCATTGTTTCTACAGCAAGCTTGAGATCATTGAGTCCAAAAGGGGTCGATTCGGTTACCAATATAACAAAATCGCTTCCGCGGCTCGCCTCAATGACCGGGCAGGAAGTTCCCGGAGGAGCATCAAAGAGCTTGATGGTGTCTTGTGAAAATTTTTCATCTATATACTCAATGACCTGGCTGATAAGAGGGACAGCCTGCTCCTCTCCTATGTCTAATCTTCCCTCAACAAAATCTAAATTTTCAGTTTTAAAATGCTTTAATTCGCCAATTTTTTGCGGTATCATTGGAAGAGATTCAGTCGGACATAGTTCTGAGCAGGCATAACAGCTATGACAAAGTTCCGGAAATACCAAAATTTCGTCACCTACTTTTATAACTGCATTGAATCTGCAGACCTCTTCACAGTTGCCGCATAAAGTACACTCATCTTTTTTCCATTGAGGTACCATTTTGTCGCATGCTTTTTCAAAAATCAGATTCCCCTCGATAAAGAGTTTGGAATTTGGTTCTTCAACATCCAGATCCGCGAGCACAACATCTGCCTCTTTTGCTAGATAGGAAGAGAGATTTGTAGAAATGGTAGTTTTACCAGTCCCGCCTTTTCCGCTTGCTATAGTTATCTTCATTACAGGCTTCCAGTGCCTCTACCAAATCCCATGCCACGACCTCCTCTTGCACATCTTCTTTGCATAAAACTTGACCCTCTTTTTATATAACTCTCTTCATCTCTTAGATAATTGGTATTTATATCCTCACTTCTTTTTTCATTTCTGCCAAGGCCCATGCCGCGACCTTTTCTTATGCCTCTTCCTTGCATAGCACTCAATCCTCTTTTTGTATACATCTCTTTACCTCTCTCATCATTATTTGTAAACATATCTTTTTTGCTAAGTATATTCAACACTGTTTCTATATCTTTTTCCTGTGCTTCATAGGCTGTGATTGCTAATTGTTCAAGATTTTGTTTTAACCCTTGTGAGTAAAACTCCACTGCAGCAAAAATATCAATATTTTTTTCTGACAAAAATTGTGACAAAATTCTGCCCGTACCAAAGTGTCTTTCTCCTGCTTTTGAAATCGGCAGATTCTGCTGTTTTACCATTTTTAAAATCGGATTTTCGATTACTTCAACTCTTTTTTCATTTTCATAGATAACAATTTTTTTACAAAGACCGATATGTTTTGCTATTGTTTGTTCATTGTTCGTTGGAAATGCTACTCTCATTATATGATTCCTTTGTATGAATAATAATTGCTTTTGCATTTAACAACGCATCTGCAATTTTTCGTCTTGCACTCTCAATCGTTCGGGAAAAAGTAGTTCGTGATATACCCATACGATCAGCACACTCCTGTTGATACAAACCCAAAGAATCACTCAATCTTATAGCTTCCATCTCTTCTTCAAACAGTACTACATACTCAAGCGATTTTTTGCATACACCACATGGCTTAAAACAGATATCACTATGATCTTCATCTACTCTTCTGTGTTTTCTTTTTCTGCCAAATTGGTTCATTGTTTTTTCCTTTAATTTTGAACATATGTTCAATTTCAGCTGTAATTATAATGTGCATATTTTCGTTTGTCAAGTAAAAAATCATTTTATTTTTTAAATATTTTATTTATTATTTATTTTTATAAAGAAAAATCAGTATTTTTTTGTTATCATTTTTAAATCTTATAAAGGAGTACAGATGAAAAAATTTGTTTTACTTATAGCTTTGTTTACCTCTCTGGTTTTCGCCCAATCTGCAAAAATGGTTGAAATTATTTCGGAAAATACAGTGAAAATAGACAAAGACGGTGTTGAAAAAAAGATTCACTTAAGTGGAATAGAACTTTTTGCAAAAGCAAATAACAGCAAAGAAACCATTCAGCTTGTAGATTATAATAAAAGAGATGAGTTAAAAAGAGAAGCTTTGTCATATATGAAAAAAATGTTTCCTGAGGGCGTAGATCTTTCATATCAAATTTTTTCTAAAGATGAGCATGGTCTTGAATATGTGTGGATAAGCAACAATGATTTTAACTACAAGATAGTTAGAGATGGCTATGCTTTGACTGATGTTGAAGATCCAAGTCTGCCAACCGGATTGAAAAATAGAATGTTAATTGCTCAAAACTACGCAAAAGAGAATGGCATTGGACTTTGGGGTAAATATAAAGAGATGAAAGCACTTGAAAATCAAGATATAGAATCTTGCGGATGTGGATTTACTCAAAAAAAAGATGTTGCGTCAGATATACTTAAACAACAACAAAGAGGGCTTTAAAAAGTTTGTTATTACTTTTGCAAATGAGTCTTGTTTGTAAAGATACTATAGTTATTCAAGTTCATCTTTATTTACAAGACCTTGAGCAAGAAGCTCTTTTATAACAATTTCTGTCATATCGCTTTTAAATTTAAATTCATAGCGGATATCCATAACATAAGCTTTTATCTTCATTTCTAAAAAAGATTTGTGCTGATAGATTCTGTTTGTAAATAGTACTTCAATGGGTTTGTTGAGATAGATATATCTTGAAACCTGAGCTGTTTCGATGGCAACTTTACGGATTTTGTCCATGGGAGCATCGATGGGGAGCATTATTTTTGCAACTACTTGACAGTATAGTTCGCCTGAATTACTGTTGGATACCGATGTGTTCATAAGCTCCATATTTGGAACAATAACCATTGAATCATCAGGAGTTACGATGCGCGTTGCCCGCAGACCGATATTTATAACTTCACCGTAATTTTCTCCGACTTCAATCTTGTCCCCCACTTTAAAAGGACGGTCAAACAGAAGCATAATTCCGCCAAATATATTTTTGAGCAGGTCCTGTGTTGCAAAACCTACGGCAATGGCTACGGATGCCAATGCCGTCATAAGCATCTCCATTGGCGGATGATAGATCACTTTTACAATTATAACAATAACTGCTGCCCAAAGAGCAATTCTGATAATAGGAATTAGACCTTTGATGGTTATTCTCGCTTTTGAACTCTTTTCGGCAAAAAATTCAAGTGCTTTTGTAAAGAAAGTTATAAAAATATATGCGATAACAAAAAAGAGCAGTGTCCAAAGAATTTTTGAAACCGAGATAATCGCAATCAAATCCATTGGATCAACCTTTGAAGCATCATCTTTTTGCAAAATATCTGCTGCATAGAGGATATGTGTAAAAAAAGTTAAAAAGAAAAGTATTATAAATTTCATATAAGTATCCCGTTTCAGTGAATAAAATTTTTAGATGAGAGATAATTATGAACTTGTTTGTATATAGCCGGATTTATATTGTACTTTTTATACGGCTGAATGAGCAACCCTTTTTCAAGCATAGGCATAAGTATTTTACGGCACTCTTCAGATGATTCATTCATTACAATAGCAAAATCATGCAGAGTCAGCCCATCATGGAGCATAAGTGCTTGCAATGTAAAGAGAGATTTAGCCGAGAGATTTTTAATAAATGAGTAGTCAAGATCTTCTATCTCTTTTACAAAGATAGTTTGTTCATCAATTTTGTCAATTGCTCTGACCCAGTAGAGTAAAGCAAGAGATATATTTCCATATGAGAGTTTATATAGTAGTTTAAAAAATCTCTCTTCCAGATAAGGCTGTTTTTCATCATCATCTAATTTTTCAAATATTTTACTCTCTAAAGTATCTTCTTGCGGTATAAACTCTATTGTAAGATCTTCATACTTGTTTCTTCTAAATAATATCTCTTTGATAATCTCATGATTTAGCTCTTCCATGGCTATTTCGCTTGTAAAGTAGTTTGAAATGGAGATTGTTTTATCAAGATAGCTCCATGTTTCAGGTGTAAAATTTCCAATCCAAAGTACTTTTTTTGTCGTGTAGGAGATAAGTTCAAAGAGCAGTTTTATGCTCTCAAATCCGCCTACTTTTTTTAAAAACATATGATGGAGATTTTCTATAATAATTATTTTTGCACTTTGCGAATTATTTAAAAAATCTATCAGCTCTTTATTTGTAGTAATATTTTGTGTATTTAAAAGAGAGTTGAAAAATTCAAAATAGGACTCTTTTGTGTAGATTTTTTCATGCATTTCACCTCTAATGGTGTCTATTTGTGGAATTTTTTCTAAAAAATTATTGAGCAGAGAAGTTACCCCGGACCCTTTTTCAGCGATTAGGGCGCATGTTACAAAACGGTTTTTTGTCCAGTTTGTAAAAGATTTTTCAAGTTTTTCTATTTCATTTTTTCTATTTACAAAAAAATATTCTTGCGCAGGTTTGAGTTCATAAAGGTTTTTATAATTTTGCGGCAGCTCTTGCAAAGCAGATTCTGTTTCTTGAATAAATTCGGATAGTTCAAAAGAGATAGGTTCTTTTTTATCTACTATACCTATTGATTTTTTAAACTCTTTGATTTTATCTTTAAAAAATGATAAAAATTTTTTATTTTTTGATTCGTTAGATTTATCGCTCATACAACTAACCTTTTTTATCAAATTTGGATTTATTTTAGCATATTTATTGATATTTGCAGAAGTTTATGTTTTTTAAAAAAGAGAGAAAGAGGGAGAAACCTCATCTAAAGAAGTAGATGAGGTGTAAAATCAAACCTTAATAAAGGTCTTGATTTGGGTGATTGGTTTTAATGCCCTCGGTGTTGCCGCCGCTGTTTGTGTTGTAAGTTACAGTATTGTCAGCTTGAAGAGCACCTAGTGTTAATCCGATTAGTAAAATAAATGTTTTCATTGTGTATCCTTTGTTAAGAGAGCCTTACCCTCTACTGTTTTTAAATCGGAGTAATTTTATCCGATTTAACTTTTGACTCTCTTATACTTTTATAATTAGCGTTTCTGTTTAAGTTTTTTTTATGCTTAAAAAATGGATAAAAAAGTAATCATTTTGTAATGAAGACAAACTATAATATTTTATTTAAGCCCTAAACATACAATAAAGATTGATATGTGTTGGCGATATTTTTTAAAAAATTTAAATTAATTGAGGAATTTATATGTTAAAAGTATTATTTGTTTGTGTGCATAATAGTGCTCGCAGCCAAATGGCAGAAGCTTTTTTTAATCTATATGCAAAGGATGTTGACGACACAGCCCAAAGTGCAGGAATTAAACCCGGTAAGCTTAATCCTTATGTTGTTCGTGCTATGGCTGAAAAAGAAGTTGATATTTCAGATAATACTCCAAAGGCGGTGTTTGATCTTTATAAAGAAGGAAAAAGATTTACCCATGTGATTGCTGTGTGTGATGAAGCATCACAGCAGTGCCCAATTTTTCCAGGTATAAATAAAATTATTGCTTGGAGTTTTTCTGATCCTTCAAGCTTTAAAGGAAGTGATGAAGAGATTATGCAAAAAGTGCGTAGCGTCCGTGATGAGATTGAAGCAAAGGTCAAAGATTTTATTCAAAATTCTTAAGGGTTAAATATATTTATATATTAACATCATTTATAATATTTATTAATGATAACTATTTTATTGGGCATTTTGTCCTATTTTTGCCAGAATTATATGTTATCATTTTAATAAATTTAACAAAAGGATGTATTAGATGAAAGTGAAAAATATTGTACTCTATACACTATTAACTACATCTACATTGTTTTCTCAATCAGGGGAAGAGTTTTTTAACAAATATTGTGCAGAGTGTCATACTACCATACTGGGTGTGGATGAATCCGGCGGTAAAATTAAAAATATATATGGCGCACCGTATGCCAAAGATGTTATTCATAAATTAAAAACTGAAACCAAAACAAAAGAAGAATTTATAAGTTTTATAAAAGACTACATCAATGAACCTGACAAAAGAAAATCTGTTTATGGAAAAAAAGCTATTAAGCAGTTTGGTCTTATGCCTTCTTTAAAAGGGGCTATGACAGATAGTGAATCAAGCATATTGGCTGAATATCTTTATAGCGATTATGGCAAAGAGCCACAAAAAACAGAAGAAAAAGTTGTCTCTTATGAAAAAGATGAAAAATCGGCACAGTTGGAAAAAGCAAATGAAGAGCTTTTTAACAAATATTGTGCAGAGTGCCATGTTACCGTGCTAGGTGTCGATGAGTCCGGCGGCAAAATTACAAATATACATGGCGCACCATATGCCAAAGATGTTATTCATAAGTTAAAAACTGAAACCAAAACAAAAGAAGAATTTGTAGATTTTATAAAAGATTACATCAACGAGCCTGACAGAAGAAAATCTATTTATGGAAAAAAAGCTATTAAGCAGTTTGGTCTTATGCCTTCTTTAAAAGGGGCTATGACGGATAGTGAATCAAGCGGATTAGCTGAATATCTTTATCATAAGTATGATTGATAAACTTTATGTTTATCAACAATCTGCTTTAGCTATATTTTTTAAGTAACATAACAGGCGGTAAATCTGCCTGTTTGATATCTATATCACCTAGCTCCTTTACTCTTGAATCACTTGCCCTTTTAATACCAATAAAGCGGATAATGTCTTTTGGTGTTGTTTGAGAGATTGTTTATTAAAAGTGCAACAAGAAGCATAATAAGAGCCCCAGTGGCAATAGGAGTGATAGGATACAACCATTCAAGAGACCTTATATCATCACTCCCTATAACATAAATAAGTGCTGTCGCACCACCTGGAGGATGCAAGGTGAGAGTGAAATGCATTAATAAAATGGATAAAGATACACTAATGGCGCAAAGAGTTTCAAATTCTAATATATTTCCAAAAAACTTCACTAAAAAAACAGATACAAAAGCGGAGAGTATATGACCGCCAAGAAGGTTTCTAGGCTGAGAAAAAATGGCATCCGGTGCACCGTAAACAAGTACTGCAGAAGCTCCGAAAGAACCAAGTAAAAAAAAGCCATCTTGCGGTGAAAAATATTGGCTGAATTTTGAGAGAAGATATATGCTTATAAAAGCACCGAAAGTTGACCAAAGTATTTTACTGATGGGCTTTCTTGTAGGGCGTCTCTCTTTTGAACGCATTCTTGTAAGATATTTTCTCAAATATGTATCTCCAATAGAAAAATATGGCGAATGATAAACCTTTTTTACATAGGTTTGGCTGATATAAATCAACTTTTTTGACTTTTTATTTAATTATGGGTAAGATATAATTAAGTTGAAAATCACATAAGAGGAGATAGTATGTATAAACGAATTTTAATTGCAAGTGTTCTTGCTTCTACTTTGCTTTCAGGAGCTGCAATAGCGTCAAGTCATGGCAATATGGGCGGCTCTTCCATGAGTAACAAACAAGATGAGGGAAGTCACAATAAACAAAAGAAAGAGTTCGTCAAAAAGGTTGTTAATGCCGTCAGTAAAACAGGTATTAATGCTGTACAAGCTCAAAAAGTGACTGATGCAATCAATGTTTACAAACAGGCAAAGGTTAAAATAAAACAAAAAGGACCTGTTTGCCCTCTTGAAGCTTTTAAAGGAAACAGTTTTGATAAAAAAGTATTCAGAGAAACCATGCTAAGCAAACCTGATGCTATGATTAGCGCTAGAGCAAATATGCTTGAAAGTATTTATGCTATCCTAGATAAAGAGCAGAGAGAAATTTTCACGCGTGAGTTTACAGCGCACATGATCGAAAAAACTATCAAAAAGAACATGATCAAAGGATACATGCTTCCAAAACGCAATATGATGCAGCAACAGCAGCAATAAATTGTCAATGCAAAGACTCTTTAAAGAGTCTTTGAAAACTTCAATTGGAGATTGTTTTAATATAAAGAGAAGTTTGCAGTGGTTGACTTCTGCCGCGTATAAGGCGACAGAAAAATTTTCTAAAACTTGTAAGCTAAACCGAAGTTAAAAGTATCAGTAGTAATATCTGCATAATCATGACTATATGAAGAACTAAATACTGTTATTTTATCATCATAAAGCCTTACATAGTCTGCAAAGAGGGTAAGTGAATCATTGATAGCATAAGAAGCTCCTACACCATAAGAGAATGAAGTATCTGAAAAGTTACGATGCGCATACTCTTCACCATTGGATATATAAGTTAAATCATAATTCATCAGCGCAAAACCAAGCAATCCATATACATCAAATCCGTTTGCTACCGGATACATTGGTTTAAGGTAAAGCCCCATTGCATCAAATTTTGTTTCAAACGAATCGTCAGGATCACTGCTCCAGTTTTCTAAATCTTGCCAACTTCTACCACCGGTAGCCTAGTAGCGTGTTTCAACTGCAATATAAGGGTTGAATTTATATCCAAGCTGTAACATAGCTCCTACATGGTCTGTATCTCCTTTAGCCATATCACTATCCTCTTCGTAATAATAATAGTGTGATTTGGCTGCAAACTCATTTTGAATTGAACTGACTGCTGCACCAACATAAAATCCTGTGTTAGTACTCTCACTTGCTACAACAGATGCACTTATTAAAACTAATGCGGCTACTGAAAATGTAAACTTTTTCATAATATCTCCTTTTTTATGTGTTATTACAATAGCATAAAAATATAATTATTTTTAAAATATTTTTGTAAACCTACAATCAATCTAATTTTTATGTTTCATAATTTAACATATAGTTAAAAACTGCATATAATCAATATATTTTTGTTGCAATTATCATCTTTGTACAAGAAGATTTGGCACTTGTTCTATTTTTGAGAAAATTTTTTCTATTTGTTTGCTTATGTTTTCTATAAATTGTAAATAATGTCTTTTCAAGTTATAGTTATCACTTGACCCTATAAGTGCTGTAAGCAATTAGTCAGTTGTCTAGTTATTTAGGATTTCCACTCCATATTTTTTTCAAAAACAGAGATTAAAATCTCTTTTAAACTCTCTTTTATCTCTGTACTCAGTTCACTTTTGTTGCAGTATATAAAAAATGGAACGGTGTTGAGCATCGACTTTTTGAGTCTTTTTCTCAGGGTGGAAACTTCGTCAATGGGAACTAGGTTTTTGCCGCTAAAGAGAGTGAAATCTTTTGAGATTCCAAGATTAAAAGAAACAATCTGATAGGATAAAAAAAGAGAACTGTTTTTTGCTTCATGGTGTAAGACAAAGTTTTGCAAAGAGTTTTTTAAGATGGTGAGTTTAGACTCGCAAATATAGCCAAAACTTTCACGAAATTGATACTTTTGTGTTGTACTAAAGTTGAGTACATCGTAGAGGTCGTTTAGATTTTTCCAGATGGAGTGAAAATATTTTTTGCCAAAAAGAACCTCTTCAAAAATCATAAGCATTTTTTGTGTCTCTTTTTGTTCTGAATATTTGAGCCGAAAATACTCCTCTTTAAAGAGCGAAATAAGCCAATTTTCATCCATAAGACTTATGGTGTCGAGTCTTTTTGCATTGTCTGTGGCATCCAAAAATTTCCAGAGCATTGAAATATCGTTTAGTTTTTGCTCTTTTTGTTTTGTAAAGTACTCTTTAGATAGATAAAGAATAAGATTTTCAAGCATCGCATCTTTTTTTGCTATCTGATGGTTGAAAATCACTTTTTTGTAGAGATTGAAACGCATCTCTAACATATGTTCTATATCTAAAATAGCGCTGTCAAAAAAAGAGAGATGATATATATCTTTATTTGAAGTTAAAACTGCCTGTTTAGTGATTCGAAGCAGATCAACTGCTCCGCTGATGTAGCCGCTGGCGAGCATATCACGGTTTACATAGTCAAGTCTGTCCGCATCAACACTTGAATCGATAAAAGAGTGTAACATTGCAAAATCAAATCCACCGAATTTTGTATCTTGCAAGATAAAATCCACTAATTTATAGATAAGTTGTATATATTTTTTATCAATAATTTGCTCAAAACTTTGAAGAATTTCATACTCAAAAAGCATTTTTGTAAACTCTATCCCCATCGCTTCATGAAGAACTTTGGAGTTTTTTTCGGTGATATGTTCGTAAAATAGTATAAAGTTTTTCTCTTCTTTATTGAGATTAGAGCAAAGCAGAAGATTTTCATAGATATTTTGCATTGCATATTCGCTTTGATGTGAAAAGGGCAAATGTCCCACATCATGTAAAAGCCCTACAAGTCTTAGTGCTTGAAGTGATAAAAGATAGGCATACTTCTCTTTGGGGTTCTTAAGAGGTATAAGAAATTGGTAGAGCGCATCATCTTCAAAAAGATTACATTTTTGGATTTTACTATCAATTTCAAGCCTGGATTCTATTTTTTTTATGGCTTTGTAGAGATTTTTTAAAAAAAGAGACCTCATCTCGCTTTTTGCATTTAAAAGCGCGCCTTTGTACATGTGCGAAGCTAAGTGCATTGTTCCTAAACTATGTATATATCTTTTAGTATTGATAGATGGAAAAGCAAAGTAAGCCAGTGCATTTTGCGTGATAAACTGCAAGCGGCTTAAAACTTTTGTTTGAAGTATTTCTCCCTCAAATTTTGTGTATTCAATATGGCTGTAAATGGTATCGTTTATAAACTTATTTGTCATTAGACGAAAATTCTCTCGCTAAACTCTGCAAATTTTCCGCGCACCGCTTTTTCAAGCTCTATAGCAAACATGCCAAGCTCAGGGTGTGTTGCTCTCGTCTGTTTTAAAAGCGTTGTCAGACCGTTGTTGTATTTGTTAAGATAGAGATTGTCTATCTGTCTGTTGGAGCCGATAACGATTGCCATGCAGCTCTCATCAAGTCGTGAGAGGATAAGCTGTGTCGTCTTTTCACTGCTGTTTTGCCACTCATCCATAATAACGATAGCTTCACTTAGCGTGCGTCCTCTTGCCTCTCCCGGCCAAAGTGTTTGTATGTCATATCTTGCTATAAGCTCCTCTGTTTTAGAGCGGATAGATTCGGGATTTTCGGCGTTTATTCCATTTTTGAGTCGCTTTTTTGCTATAAACTCCATGGTATCGCTCAGTGCCATATTGTAGATGCGAAATTTTTCATCATTTCCCGACAAAAAGCCTACTTCTGCTCCTCTGTCGATAGATTCTATAGAGTTTCGCACATAGACTATTTTGTCGTAAAGCCCTTTATCCACAAGTCTCATCGCTGCCACAAAAGACATAAGTGTTTTACCGCTTCCGGCTTTGGCGTCGATTACAAGCAGGTTGTAAACATTTTCAATTATGGCTTTGACAAAAAATTTCTGTTTCAGGTTTGCAGGTTTGACAGCAAGAGGGTTGAAATCGCTCTCATCCATAACCATCACGCGCTCGTTCGCAATGATTCCATATGCGCTGTTTCCATCACTTGACTCAAATGTATAACAAAAATTCTCCGGCTTGTATTGACCATCTATCTCTTTAATACTTTGAAGATTTAAATTGTTAAAGTAGATGGACTCAAGCGGCGTGCTTTTTACAAAAGAGAAGTCAGGAACCTCGCTCTTGTCATCATTTAGTGTTTGGGTTTTAATGTTTTTAAAGAGTGCGAATGTTCGAGCATAGATATCGATAGAGATAAAGATGACCTTCTGCCCTTTATAGTAATCTCTTGCAACCTCGGCAACTTCTATAATCCTTTTGTCATTGCTCTCGGAGATGTGGTGTTGCTCTATCTGGGTATCGTAGCTCTCTTTTGAGATAATGTGAATA
Organism: Sulfurimonas sp. CVO; assembly: GCF_009883775.1. Taxonomy (NCBI): domain Bacteria; kingdom Pseudomonadati; phylum Campylobacterota; class Epsilonproteobacteria; order Campylobacterales; family Sulfurimonadaceae; genus Sulfurimonas; species Sulfurimonas sp. CVO. The sequence continues at coordinate 1,766,593 of NZ_CP033720.1, read as the reverse complement.
ATTACATCGCCTTTATAGAGTTTGACAACTTTGTAGTTTTTCTTATAATCTATCTCTTTTATTTTGGTGGAGGCTAAAAATCTTGCAAACTCTCTTGAGTAGTAACCAAGTTCGTTTGTGAGTTTCTTTTTATCTTCAAGTTCAAGCAGTACCGTCTCAGGTATCACAACTATGTTAGAACCATTATCGCTCAGGGTATCTATATTTTGCAGATTTTGCAAAATAATGTTGGTGTCTATGACATAAACTTTATCTTTTTTCATGTCAAAATAGTAGAAGATATTTATTACATATGGGTTACGCTGCAATCTTTCATGATTTCTTTCCAATCAAGGCTAAACTTCTTTTTTACATAGGCTCTATGGTGCGGAACGGTGCATTTTGAACAGTCTTGATGGATGGCTCCACTTCTGCCGATGGTGGAACCGTTGTTGATGTCGCAACGGCTTAGTATCTTTAATCCATTGTACTCACCAAGCCCTTCGTCGTTAAATCTAAAGTGCGGACAACCGCAGAGGTAGCAGTTGAGTTTTTCTATGTCGTGGCATTTGCGGGATTCTATGTAAAGCGGGCAGAAGTCATTCTCCTCTTTTACCATATTTTCAAAATCAAAATAGTCTATAATCTCATTTTCGCTTAAACCGTGCACTACGAGCTTCTCGACTATCTTTTTATGTTTTGCGGCGTGTTGTTCAAACCACTCTTCGTAACTCATGCAATCACTCCTTTTTTCTTTGTTTCAAGTCTATCATATAATGCTAACATATTATGGTAATCGTTATGAAACTCCACATCTATAAAAAAATCTTCTCCGTCCAAAATCCGCACCGCTTTTTCAACTCTAGCTTCTGTAAATACGGCATAAAGCCCCTCTTTGTACTCTTCAAAATCAAGCCTCGCTTCACGCATGCGGATAAGTTCTGCAACCACATGTCCGAGTCTATTTTCTCCAAACTCTAAAAGTTCAAGCGCCTCTTCCAGTTCGCCCAGAAGGAGATGGTTTTGCGCTTTAAACTCTGCCATCGTAAAGTTGTTTTCAAAGATAACGCCGATGTACTTCTCCATGCTTAGAGAGTTGTCAAGCGACTCTATTTCATCTAAAATATCTTCAGGGTCATATTCACTAAAGTTTAAAACCATATCACGGATTAGCTTGCCGCTGTTTTTGTTGTTATAGACCAAATCCTCCATAGGATAAACCTCAGAGATACTCGGAATAAGAACCTGACATGAATAAAATCCGAGGTAGTCATACTCTCTCATGTAAATCTCTCTGTCCATCTCTTTGGCGATGTTTGTTAAAAATTCAAACTCATCCTGAGTGCCGCTTCCGCTGTATCTCCATGGCGCAAACTCAAAACTCTTTTTTGCGCTTAAAAATCCAAACCCGAGTTTCCCATTTGAATCCACAAAATGAGACTCTAAGTTGAAGCTGTCCGCTACTATACTCATGTCAAAAGTAGGAGTCTCAAAACTCTCAAGACTCTCCAAGTCACGCCCCTGCATAAGCTCCGTCATGGTTCTCTCCAAGGAGACTTCCAAAATCGGATGCGCACCGAAAGAGACAAAAAGCGTTGCATTTTTGGGGTTTATAAGCGAGATGGCAGTCACGGGAAACACTCCGCCGAGTGAGGCATCAAGAACTTCTACGATATAGCCTTTTTCTCTTAGAGTCATAACATCGCTGTAAACTTTTTCAAATGAGGCGAGAACATCGGTGGGGAACAGCGGCAGCGCATAACCGTTTTTGATAATCTGAAGTTTTGCATATCGTTCATATATCTCGCTTAACGCTTGAACTTGAGCCTCTTTTGGCGTATTGCCAGCCGCCAAACCGTTGCTTACATAGAGGTTGCTTAGAATATTTATGGGAAAATAGATGCTTTTGTTATCGGAAAATTTTTTAAAAGGCAGAGTTACTATTTTGTCTAAGTAATCGCTGTTGTAGTCCACCAAATCCTCATCGCCGAGTTCGCCATTTGGGTCGTAAATGTTTAGAAGCTCATCATCTAAAAAATCTCCGCCAAACTCAAAAGCCGCTTCATCGGGATAGAGTTTGCGGGAGGGAAGATAAAAATCGCTAAAAAAGTTGTTTGTCTGAAGCCGCTCGATATATTCGCCCAAAGCGCTTGCCATGGATGCTTCGCTTGAGACTCCTTTGCCGTTTGAGTAGATGTGCTCTGGTGCCTCTGTTGAGCTTAGATTTACGGAGTAACAGTTTTGCAGTGGATGTTTCTCTTGTGAAAAAAGAACCTTGCAGCCGACATCCTCCAAAACTTTTTGCATCTTTGCGATGGACTCCTCCAGCGGAGCGGTTTTTGATAAAAGATTCACTATTTTTTCCTCATTATAAGATATATAAAAAACGGTCCGCCGATAAGCGCTGTTATTATCCCGATGGGCAGTTCGCTCTGCGTGGATAAAGCCCTTGTTATTGTGTCACAAAAAACCAAAAAAAGTCCCCCCAAAAGAGCGGTTTTCATTATGCGTCTATTTACAGTGCAGGGGTGGAGTTTTGCGACAATATGCGGTGTTATAAGTCCTACAAAGCCGATAGGCCCGCTTATGCTTACAAGCGTGCCGATAGCAAAAGAGGAGACGACAAGAAGTACTCTCGTTGTTTTTTTGGTATCCAAACCTTTTAGTTTCGCACTCTCGTCCGAGATGCCCAAAAGTTGAAGCTCAAAGCGGTAGATGTAAACAGCGCTAAGTAAAACAGCGGCTATAAAACCCACCATAATTGGATTTTGCCATCCGATGACGGAGAGTGAACCCATCGTAAAGCGGATAAGCATATCGTTTTGGATTGCACTCCCCAGATAAAAAACAATCATAAGAGCAGAGGTGTAAAAGAGCGAGAGAGCGATTCCAAGCAGCAGGAGCGACTCATGGTGTGCATTTTTTAGAAATTTTGAGAGATAAAGAAGTAAAAAAACGCTAAAGAGCGCGCCGAAAAAGCCAAATAGATGAATGGCGCCAAGACCAAAAAAGAGGCTTCCCAGACCAAGTTTTATGGCAACTCCCGCACCCAAAACAGCGCCGCTTGAGATGCCCAGCGTGTAGGGCGTCATAAGCGCATTGCGAAAGAGTGTTTGAAACAGCAGCCCGCTAAGAGCAAGGATGACTCCCGCAAAAAAAGCAAACAAAACCCGCGGCACTCTAAGCTCAAAAAAGATGCTTGAAGCAAGAGTGGAGAAGTCAAAAATCTCAGCCATTTCAAGTTCTACCGCGCCGACAAACGGAGAGAGTATAAAAACACACAGAAGCAAAAACCAAACCAAATATTTACCCATACTTCACCGCCAGCGAGAAAAACTCAACTCCCCAAAGCTCTTTTAATACCTCGTCGTCGAAAAAATCCCTTCCGTAGAGATGCGCTTTTTTCTCTTTTATAAAAGCGATGGGGTTGTCAATATAGCATGCCAGATGCAGATCATGAGTGATGAGTATCACTTGATGCGTCTCTTTTAGCTTTTTTATATAGTGTGCGATTACTTTTGAGTTGTGCGGGTCAAGGTTTGCAGTCGGTTCGTCAAAGATGATGATTTTGCTCTCCTGCGCTAGTGCCGCAGCAATGAGGGAAAGCTGCTGTTCTCCTGAGCTTAAAGAGGCAAGAGTGTGCTCTTTTAGATGTTCAAGCCCTAAGAGTTTTATCTTTTGCGCAGCTATGACTCTATCCTCATGTGAATACTCGAAAAAGTTTTTTTTATAGGCAAATCTTCCAAGCAGCACAAAATCCTTCACGGTTATAAACGAGTCGTAAATCTCAAGTTTTGCGGGGATGTAAGAGATAGTTTTTGCCATCTCCAAGAGTGAGAGTTCTTTTGCGTCTACGCCATCTATGTAGATTTCTCCCCCGTAAGAGACAAGAGCGCAGATGGCACGAACAAGAGTGCTTTTTCCCGAACCGTTCGCACCGAGTATGCTAAGATGAGACTCTATCTCCATGTTGATATCTTGCAAGATTATATTGCTGCCGTAACTGCATGAGAGGGATTTTAGCTCAATCATCTGTTCATCTCACGGCAGAGGCGCTCTATAGTTAGGGCTACTCTATGCGAAGGTATGTGAATATAACTCTCATCCACTACCGTTATGAGTCTGTTTTTACTCGCGTTAGTAGGAAGTGAGTGCCATGCACTCAAGGCTTTTTCTTTGTCAACCGAACTGTTTGAAGCGTCTGAGTGGAGTATGATAATCCGGTCGGGGTTTAGAGCTATAACATTTTCATAACTTAAAACGGGTTGGTTAGTTTGGTTAGCATCATATGCGTTAGTGTTGCCGCAGAGTGTGATGATGTCGTCAAAAAAGATGTCGTTGCCCGCTATATAGATACCGCTTCGTAAATCTTCATGCAGACCGTAAACTATCATGACTCTATGCGGTTTTTTGCTCTTAGGAGCATTTTTTATAGCATTGTCAATATCTTTTATAATCTCTTTGGAGCTTACATGCAGCTGCTTGGCAACTGTTTTGATGGAATTTTTTATATCGTTAATGGTTTGGAGTTTGAGCATTAAAGTTTCTATCTTAAATCTTTTTAGTTTCTCTAAAATCGCATGACTAAAATCCTGCCCGATAACCAAAGTGGGGGATAGCGCTATAATCTTCTCCAAGTTTGGAGCTGAATTGCCGCCTATAACAGGCAGATTTTGAGCCTCTTTTGGATAGAGTGAAAACGCACTTGTTGCAACCAAATCATCCCCTTTTTGCAAAGCATAAACTATCTCCGTAATAGAGGGGCTAAGAGAGATAACTCTTTCATTAGCAGTGAGTGTGAGCGTAAAAAGCAGTAGTAAAAAAATAGTTTTTATGCTCAAAGCATTATCCTTAGAGTTTTAGTTTAAACCCTGCTGTCGCAGTTGTAGTAAAGTTTATAGGGTAGATGGCGTCATCTCGTATCCATAAACCGTTCTTTTGGTTAAACAGATTGTTTATTTTAGCGAAAAGTTCCAAACTATCTTTTGTATAGGTTAGAGATACATCAGTACTTTTGTACGCCTCCTGCTTTTGGGCAAAGTCGTTATTGAAGTCGTCTGCCGCATATGCTTCTGAGCGATATACCTGCGTGAGTGCCAAAGTAATGTTTTTGTTTGGAAGGTAGCTGAGTGTCGCTTTTATGTTATGGTCTGAAACACCCGGCAGATCGTTACCCGAATAGTCCCCTTCTTCGTCAATAATTGCTCTGACATAGTTATAGTTGAGCGCAATATTAAACTCATCCGTTACCAACCACTTGTTATAAATATCCAAACCATACTTATATGATTTGTCAATATTGGTGTTTGTCCAAGTTAAAGGGCTTAGATAAATCTCATCTTTTAAATCGATATAAAAAAGAGAAATTTTAAACTTGTTGTTTGAGTGAATATTGTTGTAGCCAAGAGTAAAACTATCTGTTTGCATTGGGTCTATGAAACCGTTGAAACTAACATTTCCAGACCACTCTTTATTGAAAAATCTGTCAATGTCAGGAGCCTGATAAGAGTGTGCATAGTTTATAAAAAGAGAATTTTCTTTGTTAAAAGTATAGTTATATCCAAGCTCTGCACCGTATAGCGAATGGTCATCTTTAAGTGATAAAGTCGTATCTCTGTATTTATATGATACTTCTTCGACTCGCATTCCTGCTTTTATAGAGTGGCTTTTAAACATAAAATTACTTATAACAAAACCTGCAAGATTATCTTTGCTTGTCTCATTTTCATAAGCTCTTCGTTTACCTTCAAAACTATCAATCCCTGCAACAACTGCTATATTTTTATTTTCGTAATTGAAAGCGGCTTTGCCAGAGTTGTATACATAATCGGCAACAGATGCGTAAGTTATATAGTTTGACTCTTTTTCTTCACGGCTTGCATCAATATTTAGAGAGAGATTATCGCTCAGGTAGTAACTAAATCCTCCATTTATAGTATCTGTATCAAACTCTTGCTCAGTTGCACCCCAATTTGCAGCTCCTGCTTGTTTCGGGTCATCGTTATACTCATCAAGCGTTAAGTAGCTTGCATAGATGAGATCCATTCTGGCGTAGGAGATACCGGCTCTAAGTTCCAAATCTTCAATAGGAGCGTATACAGCATGAAAATCAGCACTTTTTAAACTGCTTTCATCTTTGTCTCCGTTGCTGTTTATGGTTCGGATACCGTCACTATTTTGTATTTCTGCGTTTGCTGAGATAGATAATTTTTCATTGCTGTGTCCTAGATAAAAAGAGCCATCGATTACGCTGCCGCCGTAAAGAGTTATCTCTTTGTCCCTGTTTTTTTTGGTGATTATATTGATGGCTCCCGCATTTGCTCCATCTCCGCTGTTTACGATACCGCTGGACTTTATAATCTCTAGGCGCTCGATGGAAGAGGGAGAGATAGAAGAGAGTAAGGATGGAACCATATCTATATTATTGATTTTTCTACCATTAAGTGTAATAACAATGTTTTGATATCCATCGTTGATGCCATATCCTCTAAAGTCTAATTTTTGAGAAAATGAGTTTCCGTAAGAGGGCATAGCAATAACAGAAGTTTGCTGATTTAAAAACTCATAAACATTTTGTACATGTGCGTTTTGTATATCTTCAGCTGTATATATCTCTACTGCGTCGGTTGATTTTAACTCGTCTGTTTTTATTGCCGTTGAAGTAATATTGAGAGGCTCTAGCTCAATCGTTTGAGCGACTAATATACTTGAAGTAAGCAGTGACAAAAATATCTTTTTTTTCATTATTGTTTTCCATTGTTTATTTATATTTTTTTTGTGAATCAAAATAGAAAATGGGCGGAGAGATAGCGTTGTTTAGAGTTTTAAAGTAGTCAAAAAAGTAGTTTTGATTTGGGTGTAGCAGGAGTGTTTTTCTTGTTTTTTTTAAATAGTAACAGTTGCAATGGCAAGGTTTTGAAGAGAGTTCAAAAGAAAGGAGTATGGCGGCAAGCTCCTCTTCTTCAAGTTCGGCTTCAATCTCGTCACCTTGAAAGTTTGATATGTGAAAATTTTGCACACGAGATGCGTTGGCATTAAGGCTTATTTGATTTACGGTTGCAGTAATTGCTCTTAGTGTAAAATAGTTTTTGCCAAAGCCCCTTGGAAGTTTCACAAATATCCCACATATTGATTTTTCGTTATTATAACAGGATGTATCTGAAAAAATTTTATCATTAAAATGATTTTAAAATAATTATATAATATAATAGGGTAAATATTTTGACAAAAGGATAAAGAGTGCATATAAAATATTCTAAAAATAATAGAAGTGCATTTTTTATCTCTGCAATATTTTTGGCAGTAGGAGTCATATGGATAATGTTATCTGATTCAGCAATCTCCTCTTTAGCAGCTAATCCGGCAGAAGCTTCATTAATGAAAGCGTATAAAGAGTGGTTTTTTATTTTCACCACTGCTTTGATTTTGTTTTTTTTAAGTCGCAAATTTTTTCATAATATTCATAATTTATATTTTCAAAAAATAGAAGATATTGAAAAAAATTATAAAAAACAGAAAAATTTTGTTCAGGCAAAAGAACTTATAGAGTCTTCGCAGATAGAACTCTCAAAATATGAAAAACTTTTACACACTATTATAAACACTTCACCTGATGCCATCTATGCAAAGGATCGAGATGGAAAATATATACTATTTAATGATGCTGCGGGATTGATGTTAAATGTAGATGCGCAAAATATTGTAGGCAAAAGAGATGAGACACTATTTACACCTGAATATGCTGTCGAAACAGCTGATGAAGAGAAAAAAATTATAGAGAATAAAAAAATAATCAAAAAAGAGGAAAAATATACTGTAGTAGGTGGAAAAGAGAAGGTTTTTTCAACAACCAAGGGCGCTCTTGTAGATGAGCGAAAGAGAGTTTTTGGAATATTTGCAATAGCCAGAGATATGACCGAACATAAAGAGCATGAGCGTTTCTTGATAGAAACAAAAGAGAAATTTTATAGACTTTCACATCTCGATGATGTAACCTTTTTGCCAAACAGATTGTATATGAGCGAAGTTTTAACACAGAAGTGCTCACAAAATTTGCCGTTTGCTTTAATTCTTATTGATCTTGATAATTTTAAAATCATAAACGATTCTTACGGCCATTTTTATGGAGATAAGATTCTTGTTGAGATATCAAAAGTTCTTAAAGAGGTCTTTATATCAACTGCATTTATTGCCAGAATGGTTGGCGATGAGTTTGGAATTGTAGTAAACTCGGGCAATAAAGAGGAGATAAAGAGATTAATGCAAGAGCTGCATTACAAATTTAGCAATCCGCTTCAAGTAGATTCTATAGATGTTTATATTACAGTAAGTTCCGGTATCTGCCTCTATCCTGATGATGTTAAAACGATGCAGGAGATGTATCAAGCTGCAGATGCTGCAATGCATAATGCTAAAAAGAGAACCCAAAACAACTACAGCTTTTATGATTTGCAGTTTAAAAAAGATGCTATCTCCTATACAGAAACAGTTACAAACTTAAAGCAGGCGGTTGAAAAAGGAGAGCTTGAACTCTACTTTCAACCTCAAAATGATGCACAAACAGGCAGCATTGTCGGTGCCGAAGCTCTTATAAGGTGGAATTATAAAGGGGAAGTTGTACCTCCTGATTTTTTTATTCAGGCAGCTGAAAAAAGTGGTTTGATCGTGGAGATAGGAGATTTTGTACTAAGAAAAGGTTTTAAAACTGTTAAAAGATGGCATGACAAAAAGATAGCAAAAGGAAGAGTGGCTATCAATGTATCCGCGCACCAACTTACCCATCTTGATTTTATAAACACTCTTAAAAGTATGCTTCAAGAGAGTGGATGCGAGGCATCTTGGATAGAACTTGAGATTACGGAGAGTTCTGTTTTGGAAAATCCAGATCTAGTTATAGATTTGCTTCAAAAGATAAAAGCATTGGGATTTCATATCTCAGTAGATGATTTTGGGACCGGTTACTCCTCCCTCTCTTACCTGAAAAATCTTCCGATTGATAAGCTTAAAATTGACAGATCTTTTATTATGAGTATTCAAACTGAACCAAAAAATCAAATTATTGTAAAAACAACTATTTTTTTAGGAAATGAGCTTGGCATACATGTACTTGCAGAGGGTGTGGAGACAGAAGAGGAGCATAGCTTTTTGTTAGAGAACAAAATAGATTCCATTCAAGGCTACTACTACTCAAAACCGTTGTCTTTAGATGAGTTTGAGAAGCTGCTTAAAATGTAGTTATAGCTCAAAGAATCGGCATGACTATTATAGAAAACTATTTTTAAAATAATTTTTAACATAAAATTTTTTAAAAAAATAAAATAAAGAAAGGATAGAAAGTGCAAAACAAAAATCTAAATCCTTATAAAAGTGCATTTTATCTCTCTATAGTTTATTTTATATTTGCTACAATCTGGATAGTTTTATCAGATTATTCTATTATATTAATGATAGAACATTTAGATGAAATCACGATGCTGCAAACATATAAAGGTATTTTTTTTGTTTTTGTAACTACAGTCATTTTGTTTTTTGTAACTTATAAATTTTTTTACACTATGCGATTGCAATATAATAAAAATTTAGAATATCTTATGAAAAAGCAAAAGTTAAGAGAGAGTTTAAAAGATTCTCATGAAGAACTCTCAAAATATGATACGCTCTTAAATATGATAATCAACAACTCTCCTGATGCAATTTATGCAAAAGATAGAGATGGAAGATATATACTTTTTAACGATGCAGCGGCAAAAATGGTAAATTTAGATGCACAAAATATTTTGGGCAAGGGCGATGAAGTGATCTTTACATCTGAGGACGCTGAAAAAATAAAAGCTGAAGATAAAGAGATTGTTCAAAACGGCAAAATAATCAAAAAAGATGAAAGGCATATATTAACCGGCGGAATAGAGAAAGTATTTTCAACAACCAAGGGCGCTCTTATAGATAAACAAAAGAGAATTTTTGGAACATTCGCAATATCCAGAGATATAACTGAGCATAAAGAGCACGAGCGTTTTTTAATAGAAACAAAAGATAAATTTTATAAGCTCTCACATCAAGACAAAGTGACTTCCTTGCCCAATAGACTCCATATCAGTGAATTTTTAATCAATAAGTGTTCTCAACATATTTCATTTTCTCTTATACTGCTTGATCTTGATGAGTTTAAAATAGTAAATGATTCATACGGTCACCGTTTTGGAGACAAGCTTCTCATTGAAATATCAAAAGTTCTTAAAAAGGTCTTTGATTCCACCGCCTTTATCGCTCGTATGGGCGGTGATGAGTTTGGAATCGTTGTGGATTTAAATGATAAAAAAGAGATAGAAATTTTGATGCAAAAACTGTACAATGAGTTTAATAATCCTTTTATAATTGATTTAATAGATGTTTATATTACGGCAAGTTCGGGTATTTGTATCTATCCAGATGATGCAAAAACCATGCTAGAGATGTATCAGGCGGCAGATGCCGCAATGTACAATGCTAAAAAAACAACTCAAAACAGTTACAGTTTTTATGATCTGCAATTTAAAAAAGATGCTGTCTATTATGCGGAAACAGTCTCAAACTTAAAACAGGCAATTGAAAAGGGGGAGTTTGAACTCTACTTCCAGCCTCAAAACAACGCACAAACAGGCACTATAGTCGGCATGGAAGTTCTTTTACGGTGGAATCATAAAGGGAAGATGATACCTCCGGATCTTTTTATGCCGGTAGCAGAAAAAAGCGGTTTGATAGTTGAGATAGGAAATTTTGCATTGAGAAAAGGCTTTAAAACTGCTAAAAAATGGCATGACGAAAAAATAGCAAAAGGAAGAGTGTCTATCAATATATCTGCACGCCAACTTACACATCTTGACTTTATAAACACTCTAAAAAGTATGCTTCAAGAGAGCGGATGTGAAGCATCCTGGATAGAACTTGAGATTACTGAGAGTTCTGTTTTGGAAAATCCGGATCTTGTTATCAATCTGCTTCAAAAAATAAAAGCGCTTGGGTTTTATATCTCAATGGATGATTTTGGTACCGGTTATTCCTCCCTATCTTATCTGAAAAATCTTCCGATTGATAAGCTTAAAATTGATAGATCTTTTATTATGAATATAAGAGAGCAGCCAAAAAATCAGATAATCGTAAAAACTATTATCTTTTTGGCAAAAGAGCTTGGCATAGATATACTTGCAGAGGGTGTGGAGACAGAAGAGGAGCATAGCTTTTTGTTAGAGAACAAAATAGATTCCATTCAAGGCTACTACTACTCAAAACCGCTGCCTTTGAATAAGGTTGAGATATTATTGCAAGCGTAGTTGTTTTATCTATGATAAAATTTCTTTATGAAATTATCACATCTTAAACAAATCGTTGCTTATTTGCGGAAATTTTTGAAAATTTCCGCAATTTACAGAGTAAGCGATACTATTATCAAAGTGGCTTTTGACAGAGATGACGAGCTCTATTTTGAGATGCAGCGCTCAAATTCCAGGATATTTAAGTGCGCTTCTTACGATCGTTCAAAAGTTTACAATGCTCCTTTTGATGTTCTTTTGGCAAAGCGGTTTAATCGTGCAAATATTTTAAATATAGAACTTTTAAATAACGACAAGATTATACGCTTTAAAACCTCCGTTGCTTCTGCTTATAAAGAGGAGATTACCTATCTGCAGTTTGAATTTACCGGAAAATATACAAATGTAATTATCTTAGATGAAGAGAATATTGTTCTTGAAGCGCTTCGTCATGTAGATATCTTTTCATCGTTTCGTGAAGTAAGAGTCGGTCAAAAACTTTTAGATGTTCCTGCTGCCCCCTTTGTTGCAAAAGAGTATCCTATTGATGATGTAGAGCAGTTTTTATATAATGAGTACGAAAAAGAGATGGAGGATAAACTCTCCTCTTTAAAGAAACAAAAAATAGCACTCTTAAATAAAAAACTAAAAAAATTACAGAAGCTATATAGTTTGTTAGATGATGAAAAAGAGCTTGAAACTGAGGCGGCAAAATATAACTATTTTGGAAATCTGCTTTTGGCAAATATGCATAAAGTAAAGCCGTATCAAAGAGTTATAGAGTTAGAAGATTATGATGGAAATAGAGTTGAGATAGAGCTTCATAAAGAGTTCTCTTCCGTTTCTATGATGGCAAATTCACTCTTTAGCAGAAGTAAAAAAGCAAAACAGAGAGCCTCTCATCTGCATATAGAAAAGAGTTCTCTTCTTTCAAAAATAGAGCATATAAAACTTTTTATCCATACGGTCCAAGAAGCAAAAGATGTTGCAAAAATAGCACTTCTTTTTCCAAAAAACATACAAGCTAAAAAGGTAAAAACCAATGATTCCATTGAGACTTTTTGGATAGAGGGTTATAAAGTGAGTCTTGGGAAAAATGAAAAAGGCAATATAGAACTGCTTCAAAAAGCACGCGCAAGAGATATCTGGCTTCATATGAAAGAGAGACCATCCGCTCATGTAATTATTACAACTGATAAACAAAATGTTCCTTTAAGTGTTATAGAGAGAGCGGCTAGATTGTGCGTAGACTTTACAATGTTTCAAAAAGACAGATACTTGGTTGACTATACTCCACGAAGAGAAGTAACTATACAAAACGGTGCTAATGTGCTTTACAACAAATATAAGACCATAGAGGTTGATACTAGGGAGTAGATATAGTAATTTTTATATATATACCAGATATTAAAGTGTGATTGGTTATAATAATTTTACTATTTTATTAGGAATTTTAATGAGTATATTTACAAGTTCTAAAGAGAGAATCACAACCGGAGTGGCGCTTGTTGCCGGAGTGCTTATTATAGGTTTTATAGACAACTTCCTGCTTATGTGGCTTTTTCTGGGAGCTGTTTATCTTTTGGCATTTAATGAAGCAATGAAATTGTTTGATATAAAAAACAGCAGTTTGATATATTTTGCTGCGGGGATTTGGCTGTTAGCCGGAATATATCCTTACAGTGATGACCTTTTTGTTTTGGCAGGTGTGGCGTACGCGAGTGCTGTTGCATTTAACAGAGATATAACTTGGAAAAACTTTTTTCCTTTTATCTATCCGACTGCAGGAATGCTTTTTATTTTGACAATGTATCAAGAGTATGGCGTAATCTCCCTTTTATGGCTTTTAGTAGTCGTTGCTATGACTGATGTTGGAGCGTATGCAGTTGGCAAAAGTATAGGAAAGACTCCTTTTAGCAAGACCTCTCCAAATAAAACGATGGAGGGTGTTGTCGGCGGCATAGTGGTTGCAACAATCGGCGGTATGTTTGTGGGCTTGTCTGTAGTAAGTTTGGGTATTGCGTTTATTATCTCTTTTATGGTTGCAGTGAGTTCGATTTTTGGAGATCTGTTTGAGAGCTCGCTAAAAAGAGCTGCCGGTGTTAAAGACAGCGGAACTATTTTACCGGGTCACGGCGGAATGCTTGACCGCATAGACGGTTATCTTTTTGGCGCTATCGTAATGCTTGTGCTTTTAAGAGGACTTGTTTGATAGTTCTTGGTTCAACAGGTTCTATCGGAGTCAATACTCTAGAAGTTGCCAAAAAATTTTCAATCGATATTGAGGTTTTGGTTGCCGGCAATAATATAGAGTTATTAAACAAACAGATACAAGAGCACAACCCAAAAACGGTTGTTATCGCAAACAAAGATGATCTTTTTAAAGTAAAACACCCAAATGTTTTGTGCGGAGAAGAGGCTATTTTAAAGATTATAGAAGATTCAAAGAGTGATTTGGTTGTAAACGCGCTTGTTGGCTTTTTGGGACTTCGACCAACACTTACAGCTCTTAAATGCAACAAAAGAGTGGCTCTTGCAAACAAAGAGTCTCTAGTAGCATGCGGAGCATTTATAGATACAGCCAAAATCCAGCCTATAGACAGCGAACATTTTGGGCTTTGGTATCTGTTGCAAAACAGGCCGGTTGAGAAAATGATTATTACGGCAAGCGGCGGGGCATTTCGAGACTGGGATATAAAGAAGCTTCAAAGGGCTACTTTGGCAGATACTCAAAAACACCCAAATTGGTCGATGGGACAGAAAATTACTATAGACAGTGCAACTATGGTAAATAAAATGTTTGAACTTTTAGAGGCACGATGGCTCTTTGGAGAGGGTAAATATGATGCGATTATCGAAACAAAATCTCTTATTCATGCACTTATCGACTTTAAAGACGGTTCAACAACTGCACATTTTGCTGATGCAAATATGCAGCTCCCTATCGCTTTCGCACTTGACTCTAAGATGCAAGAAAAGATACTCTCACATGTGGATCTGTTAAAAGTAGGCTCTTTGGAGTTTCGTGAAATAACAGTAGAGAGATATCCTGTATGGGAGATAAAAGAGGAACTTTTGCAAAATCCTTCTCGAGGGGTAGTTGTAAATGCCGCAAATGAAGTTGCTATAGAGAAGTTTATAGCTAAAGAGATAGGTTTTATGGATATAGCAAAAAATATCATAAAAGCGTATGAGAAATTTGATGCACAGCCAAAAAATTTAGATGATGTGTTTGCTATAGATAAAGAAGTTAGAAATTTTGTGAGGGCAGAATGATTTTAAGCATAGAGAGCTCGTGTGATGACAGTGCGATAGCGATAACAGAGATAGCTACAAAAAAACTCATTTTTCATAAAAAGATATCCCAAGAGATAGAACACTCGGTTTACGGCGGGGTTGTCCCAGAGCTTGCAGCCAGACTTCATGCAGAGGCTCTTCCTAAAATTTTAGAAGATTGCAAGCCCTATTTTAAAACTTTAAAAGCGGTTGCCGTCACCTCTTCGCCCGGACTCACGGTTACCCTTATTGAAGGTGTGGTTATGGCAAAAGCCATCTCCATAGCGCTTAATATTCCGATAATCGGAGTAAATCACCTTGTGGGGCATATCTACTCTCTGTTTATTGAAAAAGAGGCGATTTTTCCCTTGACGGTTCTTTTGGTCTCAGGCGGGCATACGCAGGTTATGGAGGTGAAATCTTTGGATAATATCAAAACAGTTGCAAAAAGCATGGATGATAGTTTCGGTGAGAGTTTTGATAAAGTAGCTAAAATGATGCATCTTGGTTATCCTGGAGGTCCGTTAATACAAGAGTTGGCGAAAGATGGAGATAGAAAAAAATACAATTTCACCGTTCCGCTTCACCAATCTCCACTTATCGCCTTTTCATATTCAGGATTAAAAAATTCTGTCAGACTTGCCGTTGAAAAAGCAGAGGAGAGTGACTATAAAGATATAGCCGCTTCTTTTGAACATATTGCCACTGCACATATTATTCAAAAGCTGAGAAAGTATTTTAAAGAGACTCCTCCAAAAAACTTTGCTATCGTAGGCGGAGCAAGTGCAAATCTCTACCTGCGCGAGCAAATAGAGAAGCTTTTAGCGCTCTATGGGGCAAAACTGCTCTTAAGTGAACTCAAATACTGTTCTGATAACGCGGCAATGATAGGAAGAGTTGCACTTGAGATGTATAAAAAAGAGATGTTTAGTTCGCTTGATGAGTTAAAAGTTTGTCCCAAAAGTGTCATTTAACTTAATAATTACTTAGCATAATGCTCTTTTTTTCTAATTAAGAGCAAAATTATTCTATTTCAAATATACTACTTCATATAAATATTAAAATAAGGAGCCAGGATGGCAACTACAAAATTTAAAGGTACAGAAGTAGAGTTATTAGGAAATCAGGTAAATGTTGGTGATAAAGCACCAGAAGTAAAAGTTGTAAACTCAGATGGTTTAGGCGATGTAGTAGTTGGTGGCGCGCAAGGCGTGAAGCAGTTAGTAATCGTTGTTCCTTCACTAGACACGGGTGTATGTGCTACTGAGACTCGTAACTTCAATGCAAAAGCAGCTTCATTAGAGGGTGTTAAAACTACTGTTGTCTCAATGGACTTGCCATTTGCATCAGGAAGATTTTGTGCTGCAGAGGGAATTGACAAACTAACTGTTGCATCTGACTTTAGAAACAAAGATTTTGCTAACGCTTATGGTGTACTTCTTGGCGGTTCTGTTCTTGCAGGTGTTACTTGTAGAGCAATCTTTGTAATTGATGAAAACGGTATTGTAACTTACAAAGAGATCGTTCCAGAAATTACGGAAGAGCCAAACTACGACGCTGCAATCGCTGCTGTAAAATAATAATATTTCTCCTTTTTCCTTAAATATAGGGCTTTTGCCCTATATCAATCAAGTAAAATTTTGATACAATAATCCTATTTTACAAATAAGGATTTACTATATGAAAAAAGTTTTATATACTTTTGCATGTGGGGCTGTTTTGGCTTCCGGCGTTATGGCTGATTTTGCAAGGGTTGAAGTGGGTGCGGGAGCTTGGATGCAAACTCCTGAAGGGAAAGTAACATATACCGAGAACGGGGCAGATGGTATTTATACTTCAAAAGAGGGGGATAGCACAGAGCCATATTTTTGGGTTAATATAAAACATCCTGTTCCTGTTTTGCCAAATCTTAGACTTGAATATGTAACGCTAGAGGACAGTGGTACTGCAAGCGGAGCATTTAAAGATTTTAGCATCGGTTCAGATTTAACCTCATTATCATATGATATGAAACAGTACGATATTATTCCATACTACAATATTTTAGACAATACTGCTTGGATTACACTTGATTTGGGTCTTGATATTAAAATTATGGATGTCTCCTATTCAGTTGCTCCAGTTGGTTTATTTACCGGCTATAGCGATGATTTTATTTTGCCTGTTCCTCTTTTATATGCAAGAGGAAGATTTGAGATTCCATCTACAGATATCGGTCTTGAAGCAGATGTAAAGTACATCACTACAGGTGATTCTACTGTCTATGATATAAGAGCAAAAGTTGATTATACTTTAGATGTTTTTCCTGTTATTCAACCCGCTTTAGAGGTTGGTTATAGAGCACAAAAGATAGATATTGACGAGAGTGATGCAGATGCAAAACTTGATATTGATTATTCAGGTTTTTATGCAGGTGTAATGCTTCGTTTCTAAATTTCAATCCATCCATTTACGGGAGTCGTAGCCGTCACTTGGTCTTACGACTCTCTCTTTTGGCAGCTCTTTTACCATAATTACAACTTCACTTCCGTCAACTGGACTCTTGCCAAAAGAGTTTTCAACCTCTACAAACCCGTGCTTTTTAAAAAAACTGAGTGCTTTTCCACTCTTTAAAACACTAACGCTCATGTACTCAAAAAGTGCACCTGCTTCTAAAAAGAGCTGTTCAAGCATTGCGGAACCTATGCCTATAGCTCTAAATTCCGGTTTTATCCCGATTGTAAGAACAGGCGTTTTTTCATCTATAAAACCGTTTGCATTGTCATCTTCCCTTAGCAACCGTAGCCATGCAGCGCCTGCAATTTTGTGTTCACTCAAAGCGTAAAGCCCTAAATCTTTGGAGGATAATCCGTAAAATTTGCTGTAAGTTTCCAGTTCCATGACATCTTTGAGCGTTTTGCCGACTTCATCAAGACGGTAGGCGTAGTGGAGCATATCGGTTGCGATTTTTTGCTCCGAAGATCTTAGAAAGTATAGTGTTGGTTTCATTGTGTTTTATATCAGACTAAGTCCGACTTTTCCTTCATCTATTGATACAACCTCGATTTGAGGCAGGTATTGATTTAGTGATAGCACTTCAAGCGGATGAGAAATTTTTGTTACGCTCATTTTTGAGATGTGAATCATGCCGTCATTTTTCAGTCCAATGTCCACAAATGCCCCAAAATCAGCAATATTTCTGACAACCCCAGAGACAAAACTTCCTACACTCAGCATTTTAATATCCGTTATGCCCTCTTTAAATGGGATAGGCGGCAACTCTTCTCTTGGGTCAAAACCGGGTTTTTGCAGCTCTTTTATGATATCTTTTAGCGTCTCTTCCCCGACATGCAGCTGGGCAGCTTTGTCTTTAACATTAACAGTTGCGAGATCCAAACCGAGAAGTTTTTTAGCAACTTCGTAACTCTCAGGGTGGATTCCGCTGTTGTCAAAAATGTTTTTACTATTTTTGATGCGGATAAATCCCACAGCCTGCTCGTACGCTTTTTTACCTAAACCCTTTACTTTTAAGAGTTGCTCTTTTGTCTCAAATGGACCGTTTTCTTCTCTAAAAGCGATAATGTTTTGGGCTACTTTTGCACTCACACCTGCTACATAAGAGAGAAGCGAGAGAGATGCGGAGTTTATATCAACACCTACGCGGTTTACAAGATCCTGCGTAACATCGCTAAGTTTCTTCTCTAAAAGTTTTTGATCAACATCATGCTGATACTGCCCGATGCCTAGAGATTTCGGGTCTATTTTAACAAGAGCTGCCATCGGGTCTTGGAGCCTTTGAGCTATGGAGATTGCTCCTCTTATAGTCACATCAAGGTTTGGATACTCCTGCGAAGCTATCTTTGAAGCAGAGTAGATCGATGCGCCTGCTTCTGAGACGACCGTGTAGTTTAGTTTTGCATTCTCATCTCTGTTTAGCCTTGCAAAAAACTCCTGCGTCTCTCTTGAACCTGTTCCGTTTCCGATAGCCGCGCCCGTGATGTTATACTTGTTTGTTAGGAGAAGTACTTTCTTTTTGGAGTTTTCATAATCCCTCTGTGGTTCGGTCGGATAGATAACGCATGACTCAAGATAATTGCCGTTTTCATCAATAACAGCCAGTTTGCACCCTGTTCTAAAAGCGGGGTCTACTCCTAGTATTACTCTTTTTGTGACAGGTGGAGTCATAAGAAGCTGGTTTAGATTTTTTCCAAAGACCGAAATTGCGGCTATGTCGGCTCTCTCTTTTAGCTCGGCTTGAACTTCTCGCTCAATGGATGGAAGCAGAAGCCTCTTTAGTCCGTCTCTGTAGGCTTCAAAAAGCAGCTCTTTCGAGCTTGAAGCATTGCGCAGGATCTTGTACTGCTTTATATTTGTTTCTATGTAGTCGGTATCGATCGTTATCTTTACGCTAAGCTCTTTTTCTTTAACTCCGCGCATTACGGCAAGATAGCGATGAGACGGTATGTAAGCTACTTTTTCGCTTTTTTGGGCAAAGTTTTTAAAGAGTCCGTTTTCATCAAAACTTTTTGTTTTTTTAATCTCTAAAACTCCATGACGCAGCATATTGTTTCTTATTGCTTCACGCTCTCTTGGCATATCTGCATATCGCTCTGCCAAAATATCCTGCGCTCCTTGCACTGCTTCATCTACAGATGTAATAGCGCCTCTTACAAACTCTTTGGCTTTTGTTTTGAACTCGGCTTCGCTAAGCCGCGCTTTTTCTAAAATATCCGCAAGAGGAGAGAGACCATTTTCTATGGCAGTTGCCGCACGGGAATTTTTCTTCTCTTTGTATGGACGGTAGATATCCTCTAAGACTCTTAAGCTCTGAGCCTCTTCTATGCTCTTTTTGACGGCTTCGGTTAAGGTCGCTCTTTCGCTAATAAGCCTTAAAACTTCATCTTTTCGCTCAAGTAGTTTTTTGGCACTTATGTATATAGTTTCAAACTCACGGAGCACTTCATCATCCGCTCCGCCCGTCATCTCTTTGCGGTAACGGGCAATAAAAGGGATGGTTGAACCCTCCTCAAGAAGCTTTAAAATATTTTCTATATGTTCTCGTTTAAGAGCAGTTTTTTTGGTTAGCAGATTGATTAAATTATTAATATTTTTTTCCTACGCACTCTATAAAATCTTTTTCGCTCAAGTCTTCTATAAGTGTTTTAAAATTTTTTAGAGCAAATAGTTTAACATCTTCGCCCTTTAAGGCTTTTAGCTCATTTGAAAAACCGCCTTTGGAGACAATAAAATAGATGTTAGGCGTTAGTTCAGCTTGGCGGCACTGCTCTTGAAGTTTGCCGAGCTCACTCTTTTTTGCTTTTTGGTTGGAGTATTTGCATATTCCTGCAATGACTTTTCCAGACTTTGTTTTTGCCAAGATATCGATTTGTGTATTTCTATCCCAGTAGCTTCCTATCTCTATAATCGGGTCATCTTTTAAGCTTTTTTTGATGAGCTCATGGGAGAGTTTTTTAAAAGTAAGCTCGTAAAACTCGCTCTTGCGGTTTGCAAACGATTCCATCGCCTCTTTAAAGTCTCCATCTTTGATAGTTTTAAAATATGGAGAGACAAAAGCAAACCAAAAACGCATAAAAGGGGTGCTAAAGTTTAGTTTTTCATCTACCTTTTCATCCTCATTTGGCGGAGACTCAAGCGAATATTCACGCTTTAGGATATTTTTAGCGCAAAGCGCATCAATCGCCTCTTCGCCTTCAGCTCTTGAGATGCGTGCTCTCTTTAGCGCGGAATGAACTCGTCCGTCACCCGTTGCAGCCGCGCTTAAAAGTGCGTGGCTTGTTTTGTCGCTGCGAGTGATTTTTGTAATATCACCGTGGATATAGGTGTAATTTTTTAAAATTTTGTTCTCTACTAACTCATCAAGACTCTTTGACATGTCAACACTCCAGCTCGTTCCGCCAAATACAGAGAAGTACTCTATTGCCTGCTCTAGCTCTTGTGGAGTGTTTTGAAAACAAAAAGAGCGAAACTGTTCTAAGAGTGATGGATGTTTTGCCATAAGAAAGCCTTTAATCTGTTTTTGAAATTATACAGGAATAAAAACTATCTCTAAAGAAAAATCTGAAAATAAAAATATCAATGCTTATGGATATATAAAAATTTACTCATATCGCAATGCATCGATAGGATTTAACTGTGCCGCTTTGCGTGCCGGAAAGTAACCAAAAACAACTCCTACGCATGTAGAGAAAAGAAATGCAATGATAATAATAAAGGTATTGAAAATCAAAGGAAGATCAAAAAAAAGAGTGATGCCCACGCCGACACTTACTCCCAGGATGATACCGATGATTCCTCCTAGAGATGCAAGAACAACGGCTTCGACTAAAAACTGCAGCAAAACCTCCCGCTCCATTGCACCTATTGCAAGCCGTATCCCTATTTCACGGGTTCGCTCTGTTACGGAGACAAGCATAATATTCATAATTCCTATGCCGCCCACTAGCAGACTGATTGCTGCAATGGCTCCAAGTAAGATGGTGAGCATCTTTGTTGTCGAAGAGAGAGTTTGAACCATTTCACGCATATCATGTACATTGAAATCATTCTCCTCTCCCGCCTGTATACGACGACGCTCCTGCATAAGCAGAGTGATAGAGGATTTAACATCTTCGATAGCCGATGCCGCACTTGCTGAAATCATAATTCGAGAGATATCCTGATTTCCGCTGATACGCCTTTGAAACATCCGAATCGGAACAACGACAATATCATCTTGATCCATTCCAAACATTGCCGCACCTTTAGACTCAAGTTCTCCAATCACTTCACATGAAAAATTTTCGAGTCGCAAAGCAGCTCCAATGGGATCTTGATCATCAAAAAGCTCTCTTTTAACTGTTGCCCCAATTACACATACCGCTTTTCCTCCTCTGAGTTCACTCTCGTTAAAGTTTCTACCCGAAGCAAAAACCCAATCCTTAACGATAAAGTAGTCATTATTGCTCCCCTCGACGGTTGTTGAGTAGTTTTTATTGCCATATACTGCTTGGATTGTACTTGATCCCACAGGCGCTACTCCGCGTACTTCAGCAATCTCTCTTTTTAATGCTTCAACATCGTTATGCGTAAATTTTTTGGCTGTAAGGTCACTGCTGGGAGGTCCTTTACGCTCTTGCCCAGGTATCACCATAAGCATATTTGTGCCCAGTTTTGAGATGCTTTGCGTTACATATGCGGTTGTCGCATCGCCCAGCATGACCATGGTAATAACCGATGCTATGCCTATAACAACTCCTAGTATTGTAAGCGTTGAGCGCATAACACTTCTGCGGATTTCGCGCAAAGCAAGTAAAAAAGCGTTCCAAATCATAAAATTTCCTTTATGCCGTTTGCGTCATCAATTTTTCCATCGCGAAAATGAATTGTTCGCGAGGCATATTTCGCCATCTCATTTTCATGTGTTACCATGATAATGGTTATTCCCTTCTCTTTATTGAATGATTGCAAGAGATTCATAATCTCTATACTTTTGACGGTATCGAGATTCCCTGTCGGTTCATCAGCTAAAAGAATCAGCGGATCGGTTACAATCGCTCTTGCAATTGCTACGCGTTGCTGTTGTCCGCCTGAGAGTTCTCCCGGAGTGTGATGGGCTACATGTTCGAGTCCCACACTTTGCAGAGCTTTCATTGCCAAGATATGTCTTTTTTTGGCAGGCAGACCGCGGTATAGCAGCGGGAGTTCCACATTTTCAATTGCAGATGTTTTTCCTAGCAGATTAAATCCCTGAAAAATAAAACCTATATAATTTCGCCGCAATAGTGTACGCTGATTACGAGAAAGCATTCCGACCTCAACCCCGTTAAAGAGATAGTTGCCACTACTGGAAGTATCAAGACAGCCGATAATATTCATAGCGGTTGATTTTCCAGAGCCGCTAGGACCCATAATGGCAACAAACTCTCCTTGTTCTATTTTAAGGTCTACTCCTCTAAGAGCATAAGTCGTTGCTTCTCCTTTTCCGTAGGATTTGACAGTTTGGCGAAGTTCAATGATAGGTTTTTTTTGCTTTATCATTGTTTTTCTATCCCGATAAGTACGCTGTCATTCGTTGTTAAAGATGTATCTGTAATATATGTTGAAGTGCCGTCGCTTTTGCCGGTTTTTACCTCTACTTTAAGTGGTTCGTTTTGACGAAGTATCCACACGCTTTGTGTTTTTGAGCGGATACTTTTGTTACCGATTTTTTGTTCCACTGCAGGAGTGAAGCGAAGTGCCGCATTTGGCACGCTCAATACACTATCTAAAATAGCGGTAGTAATAGAAGCTGAAACAGTCATGCCGGGATGCAGCAGAAGATCACTGTTATCTACTTCAACAACAGTGTTGTAGGTAACTACTCCGTTAATAATTTCAGAATTGAGGCGAATCTGAGTGATAATACCGTGAAATTTTTTTTCAGGATAGGCATCGACATTAAATTCAACTTTTTGTCCCTCTTTT
Source organism: Sulfurimonas sp. CVO (assembly GCF_009883775.1). Classification (NCBI taxonomy): domain Bacteria; kingdom Pseudomonadati; phylum Campylobacterota; class Epsilonproteobacteria; order Campylobacterales; family Sulfurimonadaceae; genus Sulfurimonas; species Sulfurimonas sp. CVO. The sequence goes on along the minus strand of NZ_CP033720.1, from coordinate 1,743,608 downwards.
ACCTCGCCTATGTCCGCTTCATCTACACTTAAAATGACTTTCATCTTTGTTAAATCTTTTGCCATTGTAAAAAGAATGGGTGTTTCCATGGAGGCAACAACAGTTTGCCCGGGCTCTATCTTACGATCCAGTACAATTCCATCTATCGGAGAGACAACAATTGCTTTGCGCAGATCATCTTCATTGGATGCAAGTTCGGCGGATGCCTGTCTGGTTTGAGCCAGCGCGGCATCATGGACAGCTTTTGCTTTTTGCAGTGAAGCATATGCTTCGTCAACCTCTTTTTTTGAGGGATAGTTGCCTTTTGTCGCCGTGTACATTTTATCAACTCTCTCCCACTCATTTTGTGCATATACAAGAGATGCCTTTGCTTCGGCGGCATTTGCTTTGTATCGCAAAAGAGCCGCTTTTGAACTCTCAACCGCCGAAGCAAGTTTTGTAGTGTCAAGACGCGCCATAATCTCTCCAACCTTTACACGACTGTTGTAATCCACCAAAACCTCTTTAATGGTTCCTGATACTTCAATTCCTACATCAACGCTGTTTGTAGGCTCAAGGTTTCCGGTTGCCAAGACGGTTGTAGTGATTGTTTTTAGCTCTACAGGCGCGCTTTTATAAACCACTTCATTACCGGAATCAGTATAAAATTTGTAAAAAAAGATGCCAATAAAGAGAAGCATAAAAAAAGAGATTATCCAAATATATTTTTTATATGATTTTTTAGAGTCTTGAGTAAGACCAAGTGTTTTTTCTATCTCATCTGTTGAAGGATTCATTTTATCTCCCTGTTTGTGTTGAGGGCAAAGTGAAGTTTTGCCAGTTCAAGTTGTATATTGATCTCATTTATTTTTATAGTGTACTCTTCGATTGCTTTGGTGTTTTTAAGCGTCTGAAGATCATATCCGGTTTTTGAGCCGGCATCCACTCCTGCTTTTGTTGTCTCTATTAACTCATCATAAAGCACTATGTTTTTTAAACTGATGTCAATATAGCGGCGATAGCTCTCAATAAGCTCAAGAGATTGAGCATAGGATGCTTTTGCATTGCGTGCCCTATCTGCCGCATCCGCACTCTGTTTTAGATAGAGTGCTTTTGCCTCCTCTTTTGCGGCTGAAGCATTATAGGTAAGCGGAATATTTATTGAAACTCCTGCTGTGTAAAAATTGCCGTCATACCCCTCATAAAGCTCTTTTGGGTCATATTTAAGATATCCCGCATCGGCATTAACGGCAACGGCAGGAAGATAGCTGCTCTTTGTTACATTATACTGCTCTTCATATGTTTGGCTCTGCGCACGGGCATAGCGCACTTCAAAATTGTTTTGAAGATATGCATCCTCCTGAACCAAATCAAAAGAGTAAAGAGGAAAATTATCTGGATCTATATCACTTAGTTTTGCAATTTCAAGCCGCTCTTTAGCTATTTCATACTCCAATGAGGCATATGTTTTTTGTTCGCCGCTTTTATCCATCAGTGCATTATTAAGCTCAGTTATATCAGCTTTTCCCACATCATAAAGCTGGCATTTGATAAAGATTTCAATATCGTAGTTATCAAGTTTTTTGCCGCTTTGCTTTAGCTCGTATCTGCTTTTTTTATAATTGAGCAGTGCACTAAAGAGCTCTTCATTGAGATTTGCAATCTCTTGTTTTAATTCAATCGCATCGGCTCTTTTTTTTGCATCGGCATAACTGATTTGATAGATAATTCCCCCTGAGCGAAATATATCTTGATTTATGGATGCAGAAACTTTTTTGGTGTCGCTGTGATTGCCGTTTGCGCTTTTGTCGTAACTGTAAGAAGCACCCAGATTAAGCGGTGCAATCCAGTTGTTTCTTAGTTTTTCATTTTCAGCTTCGTACTTATTTTGCTGCTGATGCAAAATATCCTGTTTTTGCGGGGATAATAGTTCCACATCCTGCGCGTCTGCTATTGTTAAAGAGAAAAAAATTGCGATTAGATAAATTTTAATTTTTGTTTTCATATTTTATTATAATTTCCTCTTCTAATAGATGCTGGTAAAATTATATATCAGTGATGTTAACGATAATTTAATTTCATATTAATGATTTATTAACGATTGGTTATATCTACGCCTTTTTCTTTAAGTTTGTTTCCAATTTCTACTATTTTGTTTTTATATTTTTCAGTTTTCATAAAACCTTCATATGCATCCAGCTCTTTTTTTTGGACCTTTGCTGCGATATCATCTATCTTTGCAAGTGTTTCTTCGAGCTCTTCTTCTAAATCTTCAATCATCTGCATATATTTTTCCTTTTTTTTGCAAATTATATAATAATTGCGATTTAATCCTCAAGTGCTCTTACTATATGTTCGGGCAAACTTTTGCTGGTAGCGGCACCAAGTTTTTCCAACTTTTGAAACTGGCTTGTTACACTTCCTGCTCCCGTGTGCATTTTTGAAAATATCTCATCATATGTTTTTTGTGCAGTTCCTATCTGTTTTCCGAGCTTCTCAAAACTCTCAACGAAGCTTGAAAATTTATCAAATAAAAGTCCGGCTCTTTTTGCTATCTCCTGTGCATTTCTTTGTTGATTCTCATATTTCCATGTATTTTCAACGGCGCGAAGAGAGACCATTAAGGTAGTCGGTCCAACCAAAATAACATTTTTCTTAAAGGCTTGGTCAAATAGCGAACCGTCATACTCCATAGCCATCAGCAGCGCACTTTCAATCGGTACGAACATAAAGATAAAATCAAGTGTTTGGATACCCTTTAGGTTTGTATAATCCTTTTCGCTAAGCTCTTTTATATGTTTTTTTATAGAAGCGACATGATGATTGGCAAAGAGCTCTTTTTGTTCTTCATTTTCAGAGGATGTATACTCCTCGTAAGCTTTAAGTGAAGTTTTTGCATCAATAATAATATCTCTGTTGTCTGGAAGATGCACTACAACATCGGGGCGGTATCTGCTGCCGTCGCTGTTATGTTCAAGAGTGACTTCTCGTTCATACTCAATACCGAGTCTAAGGCCTGAGTGTTCAAGTACGCTCTCTAAAACCATCTCACCCCAAACACCCTGTTTTTTGCTCTCGCCTTTTAATGCTTTGGTAAGATTTTTGGCATCTTTGCTCATCTGATGATTTATCTCTTTGATGCTTTTTATCTCCGCTTGAAGCATGGAGCGGTCTTTTGCCTCTTTTATATAGACATCATCTATCTGTTTTTTAAATTCGTTAAACTGCTCTTTTATCGGATTTATCACTCTGCTGATACTTTCTTGATTTTGAAGAGAGAATTTTTGGGAGTTGGATTCGAATATCTTATCTGCAAGCTCTTTAAACTCAAGCTTCATCTGCTCTTTGTTCTTTTCTAGCAGCTCTATCTTTTCCTGATTTTTCTCATTTATACCGTTTATACGCTCTTTTAAAACCGCATTTTCATTCATCAAAGTGTTTGATTTTATGGTTTCACTCTCAAGCTGAGTTTTTAAATTGCTAACAGTTGTAATCCAAACAGCGATGGCGCCAAATAGCAGACCTATTATTACATAGAGGGCTTCAAACATCTTTTATATTCTCCAAATTATTGCTGTATTGTAGCATAACGCATAAAATAGATATAATTGCATATATAAAACAGAGGATACTCCTATGGACGGTACAAAAAGAGCAGATATAAAAAGTGGCATGAGCGTAGCGATTGTACTTAAACAAGATCAAGAGAGCGGCCGCTTAACAGATGGAGTAGTGCGCGATATTTTAACAAAATCCCCATCTCATCCCCACGGTATCAAAGTTCGTCTTATGAGCCGTGAAGTCGGACGAGTAAAAAAGATATATTAATGAATAAAAAAGATTTTTCAAACCTTCCTCTATCAAAAGAGATGCTTAGTAACCTAAATGAGATTGGTTACAAAGAGATGACACCGATTCAAGCGCAAAGTCTGCCATATATTTTAGAGGGCAGAGATGTAATAGCTCAGGCAAAAACAGGAAGCGGCAAAACAGCGGCTTTTGGCATAGGTTTGCTTCATAAGCTGCAGGTGAAAAAGTTTAGAGTTCAGTCTCTTATACTCTGCCCAACGCGTGAACTGGCAGATCAGGTTGCAAAAGAGCTTAGAATGCTTGCTAGATTTAAGCATAATATAAAGATTTTGACTCTGTGCGGAGGAAGTGCTTTTGGACCACAGCTAGGTTCTCTTAGACATGGAGCGCATATTGTTGTAGGAACTCCGGGAAGAGTTTTAAAACATTTAAAAAAAGAGACACTTTCGCTTGAAGATCTTGATACACTCATTCTTGATGAAGCAGACAGAATGCTGGATATGGGTTTTAGCGAAGAGATAAACGAGGTTTTAAGCTTTGTTCCAAAACAGAGGCAAACGCTTCTTTTCTCTGCCACCTACACAGATGAGATTTTAGATATCAGTGCATCTATTCAAAAAGATGCTCTAAATATAAAGACAGTTTCAACAGAGGTTGCTAACAAAATAATAGAGCGTTTTTATGAGCTGCAAAGCTCTCAAAAGCTAGACACTCTTATAAATATACTCGGTAATTTCAAACCTGAAAATGTTATAGTGTTTGCAAACACAAAAGCAGAAGTGCAGGAGATCGCAGATACTTTGCAAAAAAACAAAATCGACGCTCTTGCAATTCACGGCGATTTGGAACAGTATGAGAGAAATGATGTGTTAGTACAGTTTGCTAACAAAAGCACTCCGGTGTTAGTAGCAACCGATGTTGCTGCGCGTGGACTTGATATCAAAGAGCTCTCTATGGTTATAAACTATGATTTGCCCCATAGTCAAGAGATATACACACATCGCATCGGCAGAACGGCGCGAGCCGGAGCTGAAGGCTTGGCTTTTACCTTTATAAATCCTTATGAAGCGGATAAAGCAGATGAGTACAGAGATGAGAATCGTCTCTTTGAAGATGCAAACCTGTTAAAACCCGTGCAAAATTTTGAGATGAAGCCTCAAAATATAACACTTGTTATAGAGGGCGGAAAAAAAGATAAAATCCGTGCAGGCGATATTTTGGGTGCACTCACCGGTGAAGCCGGACTTAGCGGCGACTCTATTGGAAAGATAGATATTTACGACAGACAGAGTTATGTTGCTATTGAAGCCGGGAAAATAGATGAGGCACATGAGAAGCTCAAAAATGGAAAAATCAAAGGGAAGAAATTTTCAGTTTGGATTCTCTAAAGTATATAAATCACTACTCAGAAACAACAAAAAAACAGGTGTTAGAACTTATAAAGCAAGAGAAGTTAGGGCAGTACCTTAAAAAAAAGTACGCGAACTCTCATGCCATAAAAACAGACAAGGCGCTTTTTGCTTATGTAAATGAACTTAAAAATGCCCATATGAAAAAGGTTGCGCCTCTTAGCAAAGTTCTTTATGATGGAAAGATTAATATTATTCACAATGCGCTTGGAACCCATCATTTTATCTCAAGAGTGCAGGGCTCAAAGCTAAAAAGCAAAAATGAGATTCGTATAGCTACAATGTTTAAAAACACTCCGTTAGAGTTTTTGGAGATGATAGTTGTACATGAGCTTGCGCACTTCAAAGAGAAAGAACACAACAGAGCGTTTTATAGTTTGTGTGAGTATATGCAGCCCTCTTATCATCAGATAGAGTTTGATTTGAGGCTCTATTTGACGCATATAGATATAAAAGGCAAGATTGAGAAGTGGGGTTAATCCTCAATCTCTGCTATCTTCTCTTCATACTCTTGTGTAATTGAGTCTAGTTCATTTTGGGCGCTCTCCAGCTGCTCAAAGAGTTCTTCAACTTCACTCTCCTGCGAAGAGACAAGCTTTGAGAGTTCCATAAGCTTAGAGCTCTCACCGCTGTTTGAGATCTCTATAAGTTTTTTATGATTTGCCTCTAAAAGCTCCTCTGTTTTCATAATAGAGCTCTCCAATTTTTCAACTCTTTTTCTCAGAGGCAAGATTTCCATATTTCTTTGTCGGATAAGCTCTGCTCTTATCTTTTTGTTCTCTTTGTTGTTTGTTTTTGGTTTCTGCTTTGGTTTTTGAAGCTCATCCTCCTCTTCATCCCAGCCTATTTTTTCCAAAAAGAGATCATATCCGCCCTCAAAATACTCTGCACTCTCTTTTTTAAAGATGATAAGTCTGTCGCAGACGCGGCGAAGCAGCTCCTCTGAGTGGGTAACAAGAATAACGGAGCCTTGAAAATTTTGAATCGCTTTTGTAAGCGCTTCTATAGAGTCCATATCTAAATGGTTTGTAGGTTCATCGAGAAAAAGAAGATTTACATCGCGGGCTAAAATCTGACCAAGCATTACACGGCTTTTTTCTCCTCCTGAGAGAAGAGATACTTTTTTATCGGCGCTGTCTCCGCTAAACATCATAGCTCCGCAGATGCTTCTGATAACCTGAGTCGAGAGTTTTGTATTTGCCGAGTGAATCTCATCCGTTACCGTGCTATCTGGGTGAAGTCGAGCGATATTTGTCTGCCCAAAGTGTGCAAAGGTTGTACTTGGGTGCATATGAATCTCTCCGCTTAGCGGTTTTAATTCTCCTGCCATAGTATTTAAAAGGGTTGATTTTCCTTTGCCGTTTTTTCCGATAATACCAAGACGCTCGCCTTTTTGAAGAGAAAATGAGATGTTTTTAAACAAAATATTATCATTTGTATATCCAAAGCTGAGATCTTTTACATCAAGCAGAACTTTTGCAGGTGTCTCTTTGTAGTTAAAATCAAATTTTAGTGTTGCATCATATCCCAGATCTTCAAGCCGATCCATTTTCTGCAGCTGTTTCACTTTTGATTGTGCAAGAGCTGCCGTAGAGGCGCGGGCTTTGTTTCTTGCTATAAAATCTTCAAGCTCTTTTACCTTCTTATCTTGAGAAATTTTTTGTTTTTCATAGAGCTCCTCATCGGCTTGAAGCTGTTCATAGAACTTATGGGTATCGCCTTGGATAACATTTAATTTTTTTCTGATAATTCCCATTGTATGTGTTGTGACCGAATCCATAAAGTCGCGATCATGAGTGACAAGAATCACCTCTCCCTCAAAAGAGCGCAGAAAGCTTTTTAACCATCTTAGAGAGAGGATATCGAGATAGTTTGTCGGCTCGTCTAAGAGCAGAAGGTTTGGTTCTGTAACTAGGAGCTTTGCAAGATTGATGCGGATCTGATAGCCGCCTGAGAATGAGAGTGGGTCTTTTTCCAGATCCTCCTGCGTAAAACCCAAGCCAAAGAGAATCTTCTCTACTCTGTAGAGATCATACTTCATCTCCTCTTCAAGTGCGAGCGCCGCTTCTTCTCTAAGGGAGTTTTCGCTAAATTTCAAATGCTGTTTTAGCGCGCCTATCTTATACCCTTTTGGAATAATCACTTCCCCGCTGTCGGGAAGCTCTTCACCTAAAATGATTTTAAAGAGTGTTGATTTACCGCTTCCGTTGCGTCCTACCAAACCAACTTTATTGCCTGAGTTTAGTTTAAAGTTTAGATTGGAAAAAAGCTCCTGTGAAGCAAAACTTTTTGAGATATTTATAAGTTGTATCATTAATCTCTTTTATTTGGAGAAATTTTAATTTTTTGCAGTATCCACGGCCATTCACCGTAACCGCTTGAAGCATTTATGTGCCCTGCATTTTCTAAAACTTCTATAGGTATATTTAGTCTTTTTTGAAGTTCTTGTACCTCTTCTTGCGTTATGTAGGGATCATTTGTTGATGTGATAAGAAGAGACTCTTTTGCGTAGAAATTTGCAGGAATTTTGCAAGGGTAAAAACTCTCTATCTCTTTGATATCGCATGTTAGACTTGGCGGAGCAACGAGAAAAAGATTTTCCAGCTCTTTGGGTTTTGTTTCATTGCAGATGTGAAACCATAGTATATTTGCAACAGAGTGGCAGATAACAATATCCGGATTAAATGCATCGAGCTCTTTGGTTAACTCCTCTTTCCATCTGTTTTTATCGGGAAAATCAGGATCGCTGAATTTTAAAAAACTTACACACCCGTAATCTTTTGCAATCTCTCCTGCCAGCCAGCTCTGCCAGTGAGGGAAATCGCTTCCGCCCCAGCCATGCAAAATTAAAACTCTTTTTTTCACTTTTTGCTCCTATTGGAAATAATAAAAGTATATCAAGTTATTTATTTTCATATGCAACATGATTTCTACCGTTTTCTTTTGCTTTATATAACATTTTGTCCGCAGCTGCTATAAGCTCCTCTTTCTCCTTGCAGGCATGAGGATAGAGTGTTGCCAATCCTATACTTGCCGTTAATGTCGGCATTACCGAAGAATCTTTATTTGGAATTTTTAATTGACGGATGGCATCTAGCAGACTATTCATCAAGGTTAGTGAATTTTTAAGGGTTGTATCGCCTAAGATTACTGCAAACTCCTCTCCGCCGTATCTCGCACAAAGATCAGCCGGTCTTTTTGCAAATGTTTTAAGTACAGACCCCACTTTTTTTAAACACTCATCCCCCGCTTGATGTCCATAGGTGTCATTGAGCAGTTTAAAGTGGTCAAGGTCAATAATGGCAAGAGAGAGCGGCATCTTTAAGCGTACGCAGCGTCTCCACTCATTTTCTAAAAAATCATCAAAATATCTGCGATTTGCAATATCTGTCAGTCCATCAATTCGAGAGAGGTTAAGTACCTTCTCTTCAGCTAATTTTCTCTCTGTTATTATTTCATGTGAAATAACATAATACTCTTTTTCTTCAAGTTTAAACGGAGTAACTCTCATCATAAACCATCTCTTTTCATTCGGGCTGTGGCATGGATACTCAAGATAGTAAAAATTTTTCACTTTGTTTATAACATCTCTTATCCCTTTGGCTGCCATAATCGCATCTTTATCCCCTTTTAATGCGGATTTGTCGCACTCTTGAAGATAGTTAATCTTATCCCAGCCTTTGTGTATAGAGGAGCTATTGTTCTCTCCAAATGTAATCCAGCTTCTATTGACATAGATAATGTTGCCATTTTTATCAATTGCGCAAATATGCTGAGTTATGGTATCAAGAATTGATTTTAAAAGTTTGTCTGAACCCATCATAACGCTTTCTCCAAAAAAATATAATTATCGGTGAGCTTCTACTGCTTTGTATATCCTTAAAAGCGTTTCATCTCTGCCTATAATAGCCATAATACTGTCCAACCCGGGACCAGACATCTTTCCTAAGAGTGCTATGCGAAGCGGCTGACCTATTTTCCCAAAACCTATCTCCATCTCATCCACTACTTCCTGCATTAGATGATGATAATCGCTTGGGAGATGAAGCTCTTTTGTTGCGCTTACTTTTTCGCTAAATGCTTCTAAAATCTCTATAGCATTGTCTTTAAATGATTTTTTTGCGGCTTTTTCATCATAATAGGTCGGAGTTGTAATAATCTCATAGACAAGATTAGACATCTCTTTAAGAGTTTTGGCACGCTCTTTTATGGCATCGAGCAAAATTTCTTTTTTATCATGCGAAGCAAGCAGCAAACCGTACTGTTCAAGGAGTTTTGCCAACTCACTGTTTGGAGTGTTTTTGATATAGTGAGAGTTAAGCCAGTCGAGCTTTTCTGTATTGTAGATAGATGCTGATTTATTGATGTTCTTTGGATCAAAAAGCTCTTTCATCTCATTCATGGAAAATATCTCTTGATCTTTGTAGCTCCAACCAAGACGAACCAAAAAGTTTAAGAGCGCCTCAGGAGTGTATCCCATCTCTTTATAAGCCATAACATCGGTAGCACCGTCTCTTTTAGAGAGCTTTTTGCCCTCTGAATTATGGATCATAGGCACATGATAAAAACTTGGCACATCAAAGCCCAGCGCTTCATAGATAACTATCTGTTTTGGTGTATTTGAGAGGTGATCATCACCACGAATAATCTCATTTACTCCCATTAAATGGTCATCAATTGCCACAACAAAGTTATATGTCGGTGAACCGTCTGCTCTGGCAATAATAAAATCATCTAAAATATCTTCAGCTTTAAAAATGACATTGCCTTTGACGCCGTCTTTAACAACAATATCTCCGCTAAGAGGTGCTTTTATGCGGATAACAGGTTGAACACCATCAGGCGGAGTGCCTTTAAAATCACGATATTTGCCATTATATTTGGTTCTCTCTTTGTTTGCCATTTGAGCTTCACGAAGTTCCGCCAGCTCCTCTTTTGACATGTAGCATTTGTAAGCTTTGCCTTCATCAAGGAGTTTGTTGATATATTTTGCATATATATCATCTCTTTGTGATTGATAGACTATTTCACCGTCATGTTCAAGATTTAACCACTCAAAAGCTTTTAAAATTGCATCTGCCGCTTCTTGTGAATTTCTCGCTTTATCTGTATCTTCAATTCGAAGAAGAAATTTACCGCCGTTTTTTCTTGCCCAAAGATAAGAAAAAAGTGCTGTTCTTAAACCGCCAATATGTAAATAACCTGTAGGACTTGGAGCAAAACGAGTAACAACCATAAAAAACCTTTTGTTTTAGTTGCGCAATTTTAGGCTATTATTTGTTAAAATCGGGTAAAATGCCATTTTAAATTTATAGGATAGTTAATGATATATAAAATATTTGTATTTCTTTTTTTTAGTACATTTTTGAGTGCTGAATTGATCAACGGTGTAAGTGTTGTCGTAAAGGGAGAGCCGATTACTCTTTATGATATTAAAGAAGAGATGAGCATACTTAATGTTGATGCTGCCCAGGCAACTGACATTTTGATAAGAAAAAAGCTTGAAGAAGCAGAAATAAACGAGAGAAAAATAAGTGTAAGCAGTTCTGAAGTTTATGATGATATTAAAAAAATAGCATCTATGAATAAAATGAGTATCGATGAATTTTATGATGTTGTTAGAAATTCAAACGGGCTCACCTCTACAGAGCTCAAAGAAAAAACAAAAGAGAAGCTTCTCTCCCAAAAACTATATGCATCAATAGCCTACTCTTCTCTAGATGTTCCAGGGGAAGAGGAGATAAAAGAGTATTATGAGCTTCACAAAGAGCAGTTCACGCACCCAAGTGCTTTTGATGTTGTTATATACAGTTCTCAAAATAGAGATGCTCTGCAAAAAAAGAGAACTACTCCTCTGTACCACTCTGATGAGATAAGAATCGATGAACAGACACTTCCATATGACAGACTTCCACCTGAATTGCTTCAGATGCTTAAAAATACAAAAGAGAAGAGTTTTACTCCTATTTTTCAGGATACAAATGCTCTTTATACAAGTTTTTATCTCAAAGAGATACAAAGCTCCAAAGAGACAAGTTATGAGAGTGTAAAAGAGCAGATAATCAATATGATAATGAGCCAAAAAAGAGAGCAAGTTTTAGGTGATTATTTTGCAAGATTGAGAAATAATGCAGATATTCAAATTATTAGAGAAGTAAAAGAGTAAATGTTAAGTGATAAAAATTTTATAAAAATTGCACAGGAGATAGCAACTGCTTCAAAGTGCGTATCTAAACAGGTAGGCGCTGTTATAGTTAAAGATGGAAGAATCTTGAGTACGGGCTATAACGGTACTCCTGCAGGATATATAAACTGCTGTGAGCATTGGGATGATGAGTATACGCCTGAACATCATGACTGGTCAAAAACTTATGAGATACATGCGGAGATGAATGCCATTATTTGGGCGGCAAGAAAAGGGATCTGTATAGAAGATGCTACAATTTATGTAACATTAGAGCCGTGCAGTGAATGCAGTAAAAACATTATAGCCAGCGGGATTAAAAGAATTGTATATTTAAAACCGTATGAGCATACGCACTCTGAGGTAATCTCAAAATTTATTAAAGACAATGGAGTAAGCATTGAAAAACTTAATTATGAGGATTGAATTATGAATGAAGAAAAAGAGTTAAAAGCTGAGATAGGCAAACACCTTATGCAGCCTGAAAACTATGGAAAACTTGAGGATGCCAACTGCGTGGGTGTAGGAATGGATCATGCTACAAAAAGTTATGTAATAATGTATATTAAAAGAGATGAAAATAAAATTCTCGATATTATGTTTGCTACAAACGGTACACAAGACACTACAACGCTAGGTTCGATTTTTACTGAAATGATAAAAGGCGAAACGGTAGAGAATGCGCTTGAAATAGCTTCGAATTTGGAAAAAGAGCTTCAAGAGAGTTATGCATCTATTCCTGCTCCCAAAGTTGATTTATCAAAACCCGAAGGAGAGCAAGTTGAGCGTGTTGCAACAGAGTCCCAAGACAGTGCAAATATGGTTCTTACCGCTTTTGGTGCAGCGATACGCCATTATGAGCGTAAAGAAGCCGGCATAGAAGAGGAGAGATTTGAGAGAAGCATATCAAAATCATGCCTCTATTCAGGCACAGAGTGCCACTATGTTCCAAAAGAGCCTAAAGAGTCTTAACTTCTCTCTTTAGTCACTCTAACACAAATTTATCCCACTTTTTAATTTTTTTCAACTTTTTTTACTCGATTGAATTATAGTCAAAAATTTCATATTAGCAGTTTGAAATTTTAAAATAATTGTGATTTTACAAAATAAGTTTTTATTTTTCCAAATAATTGTACAAATAAAAGTTATTTTAGTATAATTGTTCAAAAAAATATCGGGTTGTAAATATGAAACAGACATTAATGGGAAATGATGCAATTGCATGGGGGCTTATTCACGCAAATGTGGATATGGTCAGTGGATATCCTGGAACTCCTTCGAGTGAAATATTAACCGGCGTTCAAAAAATAAAACATCAATTAAAGCTTGACACATATGCGGAGTGGGGAGCAAATGAAAAAGTCGGCTTTGAGGTGGCTTATGCGGGTGCAATTGCCGGCAAGAGAACATGTGCGACAATGAAGCAGGTGGGACTCAATGTAGCAAGTGATGCTTTAATGAGTGCTGCATATATTGGAAATTTAGGCGGGATGCTTCTAGTTAGTGCCGATGATCCCGGTTTTTACTCTTCGCAAACAGAGCAGGATAGCCGTGTATTTGCAAAGTTTGCAAGGATTCCTGTTCTTGATCCTGCAACACCGCAGGATGCTTATGATTTTACAAAAATGGGCGTTGAACTCTCAGAAAAATTTCAAATTCCAGTTATGCTTCGTCCGGTTATGAGAGTGTGTCATGCCAGAGAAATTATAGAGATGGACGATACAACAGACTACCAGCCAAATAAGGGCGAGTTTGTAAGGGATGTTCCTAGATGGGGCGCGGTGCCTAGAGATGGAAGATTTGTTCAAGGTTTGGATCAGCTAAAGAGAGTTGAGATTATCGCACAATATAACTGGGAGAATTTTTTAAAACCTCAGTTTGAAGCTTGCAAGGGCGGAAAATTGCTTATTATTACAAGCGGCACCGGTCACGGTTTTACTCTTGAGACTTTAAAAGATCTGGGGCTTGAGACAGATGTTGTAAAGGTTATAATGCCTTATCCTCTTCCTGTAAAAGAGATTCAGGAGCAGTTTGAAAAATATGAAAAAGTGCTTGTGGTGGAGGAGCCTTATCCATGTATAGAGGAGCAGATTGCGCATCCTAAAGTGTATGGGAAAAATACAAACACTACCCATGCAATAGATGAGATGAAAAAAGAGGAGGTGCTAAAGGCATTTCAAAAAATAGGATTTTATAGCGGTGCAAATATTTATGAAGCACCCAAGATAGATTTGGGCTTTGATGTTCCTGCCCGCCCGCCCGCACTTTGCCCTGGATGTCCGCACAGAGATGTCTACTATGCAATTATGAAGGTCTTTAAAAAGAAAAAATCGATCTATCCGTCTGATATTGGATGTTATACTTTGGGTATCGCCCAGGGTGCGATTGATTCTCTTTTGTGTATGGGTGCTTCTGTGGCAATGGCAAGCGGCTACTCTTTGGCTGACCCGAGCAAAGATGTTGTCGCAACAATCGGTGATGGCACATTTTTTCACTCAGGAATTCCGCCGCTTTTAAATGCGATATACCAAGGGCATAGATTTGTGCTTGTGATTTTGGATAATTCAACAATTGCCATGACTGGAAGACAGGTGACTCCGGGCAGAGTCCATAAACAAATAGATATTAAAAAAATTGTAGAAGGCATGGGGATAGAGTGTCTGGAGCATCATTACAGTTACAAGATGCATGAGAATATTGATTTTTTCAAAAAAGTAAAAGATGTTTATGATGCAAGCACAGAAGGGCCGACAGTTGTTGTGGTAAGAGAGTTTTGTATTTTGGATGCCCAGAGGGCACCTGACTTTGTTCCAAATATTTTTGTAAAAGTGGATGAAGATTTGTGTGTGGCGTGTGATCAATGTACAACCGTCTATAAGTGTCCTCCTATGAGTTACAATGCCGATGGCAAAATAGAGATAGATCCATTTTTATGTGCAGGGTGTGCTGGATGTCTTGAAGTTGTATGTCCGACAGATGCATTTATAGTAGATGAAAACTATCTCAAAAAAGGAAACTAGTATGAAGTATCAGATTGTTATTGCCGGATTTGGCGGGCAGGGTGTTGTTTTTTTGGTAAAAGTTCTTGCAATTTGCGCAGGAAACAGAGATATACCATTTTTGGGAACTGAAAATCATGGAATGAGCCAAAGAGGCGGCGCTGTAAGCTGTGATATTAAAATAGGGGATTTTACAAATCCCGTTATCGATAAAAATCAGGCAAATTTGATTATAGGACTTGATGCAAACGAGAGTTTAAGAAATATAGCATTTTTAAGAGCAGACGGTACAATGGTGACAAATGCAAAAGAGGATTACCCATCGATACCTTTTAAACTTGCAAGAGTTGATGCAAATGCCAAAGCTTTAAATAAAGAGTTTCCTATTCAAGGGCTTAATGTCTATATGCTTGGAGTGGCTTTGGCTTGTGTAGAAGATTTTCCTTTTAGTGTTTATGAGGTAAAGAGAGCCATAACTCAAATGAATGCAAAAGTAGCTGAGCAAAATATTAAGATATTAGATATGGCTATAAAAAATTATATATCATAGAGATTGGAGCAAGTATGATTTGGAACAAGATTGAGAGCAGTCGCAGAGAAGATTTAGAAAATATTCAACTCTCAAGACTAAAAGAGACTTTGCAAAGAGTGTATGCACTTACCCCTTTTTATAGAGAAAAATTTCAAGAAAGGGGTATAACTCCTGATGATATTATATCTCTAAAGGATATAAGAAAACTCCCCTTTACAACAAAGAAAGATCTAAGAGCACACTACCCTTTTGGACTCTTTACGGTTCCCATGAGTGAGGTGGTAAGAGTTCACAGCTCAAGTGGAACGACGGGCAAACCAACAGTAGTGGGATATACAAAATCAGATATGGATGTCTGGGATGAGGTAATGGCAAGGGTCTTTACTATGGCAGGGGCAACGGCTGAGGATATCGTTCATAACGGATATGGATATGGTCTTTTTACCGGCGGACTGGGCATGCATAACGGTGCAGAAAAAGTAGGTGCTACTATTGTTCCTGCAAGCGGGGGATTTACTGAGAGACAGCTTCTTCTTATGAAAGATTTTGGAGCCACAATCATGGCGCTTACTCCCTCTTTTGCGCTGCATATGGCAGAAGTTGCCAAAAAAGCGGGAGCGGATTATCTAAAAGATTATAAACTAAAAGCCGGTATATTTGGTGCAGAGCCAACCTCTAAAGGACTTAAACAAGAGGTGAGAGAAGCGTGGGGGATAGATTATCATGAAGTTTACGGATTAAGTGAAATAATAGGTCCCGGCGTTGCATGCAGCTGTAAAAAATCTGAACTTTTACATGTTTTTGAAGATCACTTCTTTGTTGAGATTATTGATCCTATAACGGGAGAAGAGATGCCTGAGGGTGAGAGAGGCGAGTTGGTTATAACACCGCTTACCAAACAGGCACTTCCGCTATTAAGATATAGAACCGGAGATATCACCTCTATAACCAAAGAGCCATGCAAGTGCGGAAGAACGATGCTTAGAATGGAGTCGATTGTAGGACGCGCTGATGATATGCTTATCATTAGCGGTGTTAATGTATATCCTTCACAGATTGAGCATGTTATAGCAAATGCTTACGGTGTCACGCTTAATTATCAGATTGTTGCGGATAAAAAAGGGCATTTGGATAAGCTTGAGATTCATATTGAAGTTAGTGATGAGATTATGAGCGACAATATATCAGAGATGGAAAAAATCAAAAAAAATATACAAAGTGCACTTTTAAACAATCTTTATATCAATGCCATAGTAAAGCTTGTAGAGCCAAGAAGCATTGAGAGAAGCCTGGGTAAAGCGGTAAGAATTATTGATAAAAGGAGAGAAAATGAGCAGAATTAAACAGCTCTCTATTTTTGTGGAAAATAAAAAAGGGGAGTTGACGGATGTTACAACGCTTCTTTCAAAGAATAATATATCCATAAAGTCTATTAACCTTGTTGATTCTGAAGATTTTGGAATTTTAAAACTTATCGTTGATGATGAGAAAAAAGCAAAAGAGATTTTGGATGAGGCAGGATTTTCTCTCAAAATTACAGATGTTTTTGCTGTTGCAATAGATGATCATGTGGGAAGTTTTAATGATGTCGTTTCTGCTCTTTTTCAAAATGATATCAATATAGAGTATACCTACACGGTAAGCAATGCGCAAAATGGCGCGTTTATCTTTAAAGTAGATATCAATGATTTTCAAAAAGCGCTGCAGGTATTAAGTAAAGCGGATGTAGAATTACTTGAAAAAATATAAAGGTATATGTATTGAACAAAGATGAGGTCTGCAAAGAGGACATAGATTTTTTAGAGTATATCGGAGGAGAGCTTTTGGATTTGAGCAACGGCTATGCCGAAGTTGCTTTTGAGATAAAGCCTTATCATAAGCAGCATCACGGGACTGTCCACGGCGGAGCAATAGCAACTTTGGCTGATCATACCGGCTGGTATGCCGTAATCTCTGAAATCAAAAGCGGTTACAGCAGCGTGACTATTGAGCTAAAAGTAAACTATCTCAAACCTGCCGGAGGCGATATACTAAGAGCGCAGGCAAAAGTGATAAACAGAACAAAAAGAACAGCTTTTACAACTATAGAGATTTTTGCAAAAGATATACTCATCGCCTATGCGACAGCAACTTATGCAATTTTTCAAGAGAGAGAAAATGTTAACGCCTAAAGAGATAAGCAATATATTTGAAGTACAGATAAATACGCTGTATAACTGGCAAAAAACAAAGCCCAAGCTTTATAGATATCTGCAAAATGCAGATTATAATATACAGCAAAACGATGAGATAAATCTGCTTTTGCAGGAGTACTCTTCAATCATAAAACTTAATTTTACTTTTGAAGAGATTCTTTATATTATAGATTCACCCATGCAGCTTTTGTCTATGGAGGATGTAAAAGAGTTTCAAAAAGTTTTTATAACCGTTGAGTATAAAAATATTCCCAAAAATCAAATTATTCTTTCTATATATGACAAGATTTTAGATTTAAATATTATAGAGAAATATATTTTATATAAAAAAATTTACAAATATAGACAATTTTGTGATTTGGATATTAATGAATATTTTAAGGAGTTTATCGCATGAGCTTCTCTTTTGTAGAGGGTTTTTTGTTGGGACTGGGAGCGGCTGTTCCTCTTGGGCCTATAAATATTTTGATAATGAATGAAGCCATTAAAAAGTACAAAAACGGTGTGATGATAGGAGTTGGCGCAATGAGCGCAGATGTAACCTATCTGATTTTTATCACTTTGGGAATTCTGGCGTATATAAATCAACCTTTTATTTTAAATGCTTTATCGCTTTTAGGCGGTTTTTTCCTGCTCTATCTGGCATACAATATTTTTATAAGTAGAAAGAACAAACTTGCAGAGATCTCTACAGATATTGTACAAAAGAGTAGTTTCAAGCTTTTTGCAAAAGGCTATTTTTTAACACTTTTAAACCCCTATACCATTGCTTTTTGGCTAAGCGCTGCCGGATATATAGCGGGAAAAAATTTAGATTTTTCAATCACACTTGCAGGTCTTTTTAGCGCTATTTTTTTGTGGATTGTTATAATGCCATATTTTATACATAAAACAAAACATAAGATTTCGCAAAATCTCTCTAGCATGATAAACCTTCTCTCTTCGCTTATTCTCTTTGGTTTTGGCGCGATGATGCTTTTTAATTTTGTTACAACTTTGTTTGAATAGACTATAATTTCATAAGAGAAAAATTTAAAAAGGCATGAAAATGGTTTATGAGTTATCAAATCCGGTTACAAAAACATTGATTACGCACCTAAGAGACCAAAGCAGCGATGCTCTTCGTTTTAGACATACTATCGGCGAACTTACAAAACAGTTGATGTATGAAGCGCTTAAAGAGCCTGCCTTAGTTCAAAAAAGCATAACAACATGGAGAGGCAAAGAGAGCTATGAAGTTATAGATGAGGACAATATTGTTGTAGCTACTGTTCTTAGAGCGGGCATGCCGATGCTTGATAGCGCTATAGATCTTCTTCCTGGAGTATCGGCAGGTTTTTTGGCAATGAAGAGAGACGAGAGTACTCACAAAAGCGTTCTTTACTATGACAGGCTTCCTGAGTGCAAGGGAAAAACCGTTATTTTGGTTGACCCGATGGTTGCAACGGGCGGCTCTATGATGGATGCTCTGGAACTTATCAAAAGCAGAGAACCTCTTAAGATAATTACACTAAATATTATCGGCTCTCCTGAAGGTTTACAGAGGATAACAAAAGCTTATCCTGAAGTAGATATCTATATTGCCCAGATTGATGAGCGTCTAAACAGCGACAAATTTATCATTCCAGGACTTGGAGATGCGGGTGACCGCTCTTACAATACTGTTAAATAACTAAATGTTTATTGATTTAAAAAATAAAACCTCAACGCAGATAATTGAAATTTTTGAAGCTTTAGATGCAAAAGAGGGCGAAGTTATTGAAGCAGAAGTTTTAGAATCGGATATAGAGCGTTTTGGATATAAAGCTTTTGTTGATCTGGCACAACTATTTTTTATGAAGATGCTCACACCTGCTAAAAAAGATGAAAAGAGTGTTGTGCTTAAATTTTATAAACTCAAAAAGGAGCTCTCTTTTCATAAAAGTAAAGAAAATAGTACTGAAAAGTATGGTGTAGAGAGTCAGTTTTTTCAAATAGACAAAACTTTGCAATTTAGTTTTTTATATCATTACCGCCAAGCACTTAATTTTGCAGATATTAAAAATAGAAAAAGAGTTCTCAATATTGGAATAAACAGAGGCGATGAGTTTAAAACCATTAAAGAGATGCTTCCATATGAAGTGTTTAAAAATAAAGAGTTTGTGGGGATTGACTACTCCTCTTCAGCCATAGATTATGCAAAGAGAGATTTTTCAGACTCAAATGTAGAGTTTATATGTCATGATGTAAATGAGTTAAAGCAGTTAAATCTGGGCAGATTTGATCTTATTATCTCCATAGGAACACTTCAAAGCTCAAGCATAAATTTTAATGAAACATTTATGAAAATTTATCAAGAGTATTTGAACAAGGGTGGTACAATGGTACTTGGCTTTCCAAACTGCAGATGGATAGACGGTGAGATGATCTATGGTGCAAAACCCGCAAATTATAACTTTAGTGAACTTGGCGTAGTTTTACAAGATATAATTTTTTGTAAAAAATATCTTCAGCAAAAAAAGTACAGGGTTATTGTAAGCGGAAAAGATTATATATTTTTAAGTGCTAAAAAAATAATTACAAAATAAAAAAGGTTAAAAAATGAAAGATTTTGGACTTATATTTGGGAATGCAGCGTTTAAGAAAAACTACTATAAAACACATGAAAAAAAGTTTTTAGAGCTAGCTGAAAACGGACAAAACCCTAAAGCTTTGTTTATTGGCTGTTCAGACTCCAGAGTTATACCAAATCTTATGACAAAAAGTGCTCCCGGTGAGCTTTTTGTTATAAGAAATGTAGGCAATTTTGTTGCACCTTTTAGTCCTGATGAGGATTTTCACTCCACGGCATCTGCTATTGAGTACGCGGTAACTGTTTTAGAGGTAAAAAATATAATTGTTTGCGGTCATACAAAATGCGGGGCAATAGAGGCGATATTTGAGCAGGAGAAATTAGATGATCCTGAATTGATTCACACAAGAAAGTGGCTCACTTTGGGCGAACCGGCAAAAAAACAAGCCATTTTAGCTCTTGGAAAAGATGCAAAAAAAGAGAATCTTTTGCGTCTAACAGAAAAACTCTCCATTATTATCCAGATAGAGAATCTGCTTACATACCCTTCTGTAAAAAAAAGATTTGACAGCGGAGAGCTTATGATTCACGGCTGGTATTATGATATAAAAACAGGGGATATAAGTTACTATGATCCTGAAATATCACAGTTTGAACCGATCAGTTCGCTGATTTCATAAAAAGCTGGCTAAAAGAACTGTCTTTTTAGCCATACGCTCAGCACATAAAGCCCCCATATATGCTGCTTAAAGCCTCCTGATGAAGCTTTTTGTATATATGCATCCAACGCCTCTTTTTTAAACAGAGCACTCTTCTGGTTTACCTCTTTTATGAGAGAGATTCTTTTGCTCTGTACAAGATACTCCATATAAGGGTTTGAAAAACCTTTTTTTCTTCGTAAGACTATTTTTTCACTTATATGCGGTGCTACGATTGATTTGAGCAGTGATTTTGTGACTCCATCTTTATAGCGCAGCTTTGGGTCAATGCTAAAGATGGCAGATGCCAGTTTATGGTCCAAAAAAGGGGTGCGCGACTCAATAGAGTGTGCCATACTTACACGGTCGAGTTTTGTTAAAAAATGCTCTGCTTGAAAAAGGTTTAGATCTATATAGCTGTACCATATGCTCTCGTCAGTATGTAAAGAGTTTTCAAATCTCTCTCTATAACTTTTTAAATAGTGCAGAGAGTGATTGTCTTTAATGTTTCTTTTTAACAAAAGATTTTTTTGAAGGTCGGTAAAATTTTCGCCGGATGTGCGAAAGAGCAGGGTATCTTCAAAGATGCGTTTATAGTATTCCCACTCTCTGTTTATAGAAAAATTTGAGTGAAAATATCTCTTAAGCCAGTTTTTGTTTTTAAGTTTTGAAAAGCTTTGGATATCTAAAAACTCAAAGTATTGTCTATATCCTAGAAAAAGCTCATCGCTCCCTTCCCCGCTTAAAACTACTTTGATGCCATCTTTCTTAATATTTTCAAAGAGCAGATAAAGAGGAACAGCTGCAGGGTCATTTAGAGGTTCATCTAGCGTTTGCAATACTCTGTCGCTTGCATCTAAAAAATCATTTTGTGAGATTGAAATCTCTTTGTTTTCTACCCCGAGAAGTTTTGCGCTCTCTTTGGCGTTCTTCCTCTCATCATATTTTGCATACTCTTTGTATCCCAGAGTATATGTTTGAAGACTTATTCCATTTTTAAGCGCATAAGCGTTTAATGTTGCGCTGTCTATCCCTCCTGAGAGCAGTGAAGCTGTCGGCACATCTGCATTTAGTCTGATTTTTATAGATTCATCAAGCAGATTTTCTAGTATATAAACTGCTTCATCTCTGTCTGTAATGCTGTTTGATTTTACATCAAGCAGGTCAAAATAGCGCTTCACTTCAATATGATTGTTTTTAAAAGTCAGATACTCGCCGGCAGCCAATTTTTTTATATCTTTAAAGAAAGTAAAGGGCGGAGTCGGTGCCAAAAATGAGAGATAACTTAAAAGCGCATCCTCATCCATCTCAACTTTTTGCAAAAAAGGTATAAGTGCTTTTATCTCAGAAGCAAATATAAAAGCTTTGTTATGCAGGTAAAAGAGCGGCTTTTTGCCGAGTCTGTCGCGAAAAAGGTAGAGCGTTTCGTTATCTAAAAGAGCGATTGCAAACATGCCGCGCAGATGATTTACAAAATCGACTCCCCACTTTAAATAGGCTGCAATGATAACTTCGCCGTCGCTTTGCGTTTTAAAATTAAACTCATCTTTTAATTCATCTTTTAGCTCTTTGAAGTTGTATATCTCTCCATTAAAAGAGAGTAGAATTTTTTCGTGAAAGAGCGGCTGGTTTGAGCGGGAGTGCATATCTATAATACTTAGTCTTTGGTGTGCAAAAAAGAGATCTTTTTTTTGTACAATTCCGCAAAAATCAGGACCTCTGTGAGCAAGCAAAGCAAGAGCTTTTTTTGCCATATATTCGTTGTACTCTCCTAAAATTCCAAAGACGGCACACACTAGATACTCTCTTTAAAAAAAGCGACGGTTATATCGTCTTGCATATAGTCATCCCTGAGAATAATTTTTTTAACGCCCAAATCTCTTGCCATCTGTTCTATTTGCTTTGTTGTGAGGTAGTTGTATGTTTCGCTTTTTTTCTCTCCATGAAGCACATTAAATATAAAAGCGACTCTGCATGCGCTAAAGCAGTTGCGCACAAAAAGAGGTGTTTCAAACTCCTCTAAAACATTCATAGCACCGCTGCATGTGTAAAAATCGGCAGGCGGAAGCGCGTCTGCGTCATGACCATAAGGAGAAAATGCCTTTGGAGTGCAAATATCTGCAATAAGTATCTCACATCCGGTTCTCTCGCTTGCTATGGAGTACATATCTACCAAAGAGTCTATGCCGATATACTTTTTTGGAGCTCTTTTTTTCTTTAACATATAGAGGTACAAATCGCCAAATCCACATCCGGCATCGGCGATACTATAAGAGCTTAGATCACTCGGGAGCATCTCCAAGAGAATATCAAATCGCAGTTTTTGAGACTCTTTTGAGTGCCAGTTTACCCCTTTCGCCGTGATGCCGTATTTCTCTATTGCAGTCGAGTAAAATGTTTTGTTATCGATACGAGGCATAATTAAAAAAGTTCATAATGAGATTTTCCAAAAAAAGAGATTTAATTTTGGAATTATAGTATAAAAGATATTTATATTATTTTTTAATTGTGATAAAATAGCTTCAATCAGAAAAAAGGATTCATTATGAGCCATATGTACAATCTTGCAATTATTGGTGCCGGTCCAGCCGGAATTGCTACAGCTGTAGAGGGGTATTTGCAAGGAATTAGAGATATAGTTTTACTTGAAAAAGATGAAAATCACAACTCTACGATACGAAAATATTATAAAGACAACAAAAGAGTAGATAAAGACTGGAAGGGACAAAAGATTGAGCTTGATGGCAGAATCTATTTTGTGGATGGAACAAAAGAGACAACTCTTGATTTTTTTGATGAGATTTTGGCATACCATTCTGTGGAGCTTCAAACACATGTAGAAGTGCAAAATATAAAAAAGATGGATGGCTATTTTGAAATTTTTATGCCTGGAAAAAGCATAACTGCCAAATATGTGGTTGTTACTATCGGCAGAATGGGCAGACCGAACAAACCTCAATACAAGATACCTCCGGCAATTAAAAACAGAGTGGGATTTACACTTGATGGCTGTGGGGAAGGTGAAAATATTTTAGTTGTCGGCGGAGGAGACAGCGCTATTGAGTACGCGGTTGATTTAAGTGCTGAAAATAAGGTTACTATTTGTTATAGAAGAGAGACTTTCAGACGGGCAAATCCAACAAATCAAAGCGATATAACAAATGCAATACTGCATAAAGAGATAGAGGCGATGCTTGGAGTGGATATTGACCATCTAGAAGATGAAAATGGAAAAGTAAAAGTGATTTTTAATGATCTTGAACCGCAAATATTTGATAGAGTGATTTACGCAATAGGCGGAACAACTCCAAGCGCATTTTTAGCAAATTCGGGTATAAAAGAGCAAGATGGCAAACCGGTGCATGATGATAATTATGAGACAAATATCAAAGGTCTTTTTGTGGCGGGGGATATAACACAAGAGTCAGGCGGAAGCATAGCTCTTGGGCTAAATCATGGCTATGCGATCGCTTGTTATATTCAACAAAACCGTTGAGTTTTAAGGGCTTACTCTATCTGTTTTAAGGCTTCTAAAAACTCTATCTTATTTACAAATCCCACTCTTTCATAGTAGGATTTTTCCTCTTTTGTGTCTATAAAGTAGGTGGTAGGAACTATGGGAGTATTGAGGTAGGACGGGAATCCTCCCTCCTCTTTATTTATGATAAGTGGGATATACTTTGCTTTAATGCTTTCATCTATTTTTTTGTCTGAGAGCGTCTTTTTTTCAAATTTAGAACACCATGGACAGTAGTTTGTAACCATTAAAACCATAAGGTCTTTCTTCTCTTTTTTTGCTTTTGCCAGAGCAGTCTCATATTTTGTTTCATAACCCATCTCTTTGGCAAACTCTTTATACTCCTGTGCAGACGCTGTAAAAAATATAAGCAAAAGTGTTAACACTGTTTTCATAAGTTATCTTCCTTGTATTGGTTTGCAAAACTCTCAAGCATGCTTTGGGCATTGTCGATAAGATCATCTTCATCTTCTGGAACAAAAATGCGCCCGCTCATATATGATATGACAAAAACCTTATCTTTGGTATCAAGCCTCATCATAGTCTCTCCAAGAAGCAGCTCCAGTTTTAAAGCAAGCATATCGTCTACGCTTATATAGCTTACTAAAAAAGCCAAAGATCTAGATGAGAAGTTCTCCGTATTTATGCCAATCTCTTTTGATGTCTCTTTTATCATATCCAGTAATATATCTTTGTATTTGGTATCAACACGATTAGTACTTATCTCTACTACCGGATAGTAGCTTTTTATACCTCCGAGGTCAAAAGGTGTCTGCGCATAAGCCAATTGAGCCAACATTGCAAAGGCTATAATATTTTTAAACAACTTCATTTTCTCATCCTTTTATATATTTTTTAAAATTTTTATAAGAGAATTTTCAAAAATATCTTGCTCTCTTTTTGTAAGAGCAAAAAAACTTCCTATTGAATTTTATATGCAGCTTCAAAAAGGTTTTTGTGCAATTGTAGGACAATATATATTAACCATAAATAAATATATCTTATTAGTAAAATATTATTAATACTTGTTTTCTGCAATTAATGATGAAAAAGTAGCTCTATTAAAACTTCAAGAGAGTGGAGTTTCACTGGATAAAAAAGAGTCTATTGATGCTATTGCAAAATATAATAACAGATCACCATTTGAAATTGTCAGTATCATGATAAATTAATAGTTTTATTCTCTTTAGCTGTATTTTTAATTTTATAGTTATTTATCAACTTGATAATAACCATTATAATTATTACTTGGAAAAGTGAAGCTAAAATAAGTGCATAGTAGTGAAGCTCATCTATACTTTTTGCATTAAAAGCCAGTGTCGCCATAGCGATAAGGAGTGTAAGCGGCATAGAGTGGGATAGTCCCATAAGTATAGAGTCTGTGAGCTTTAAATCTTTTATAAACACAAGAGAAGCTATAACTCTCATGATTGTCATGGCAAGCGTTATAAAGAGCGCTTTTGCTATAAGTCCGTCCATAAAGAGCATCTCTAAATTAAAAGAGCTGCCTATGTGAATAAAAAATATAGGTATTAAAAAGCCAAAACCAAAAGAGGCTAGTTTCTCTGGAAGTTCATGTTTATGTTCAAAAAATGTTGGGATAAACATTCCGGCTATGAAGACTCCAAAAGCGAGTTCTAGATCCAGATAGAGCATCGCTCCGACAAGTAGAAAGAATATTCCCATAGAGAGTCTTATATCCTGTTCTTTGTTGTCGTTATGCGGCATAAGCGAAGTTGAGACTTCCGGAAACCACCAAAAGAGAAGCTCCATGGCACGAAAGAGCAAAAACATAAAAAATAAAAAGAGTGCTAAAGCAAAAAGTGTTTTTATCAGCCCAAACCCAATTCCTGAATGAAGTGCGGCAGATGTAAGTGTAAGAAATCCTATACTTACAACCTCACCTACTGCTCCGGCGGTCATTGAGAGTTTAAGCCATGGAGTTCTTCCATACTCTTTTGAGAGTGTTGCGATAAGCCCTACAGAGATAAGAGGCATTAAAACCATAAATACTTTTCCAAGATCCAGGTAGAGAGAGAGCGCAATGGAAAAAGCGTATAAAATAACAAGATAGAGAATGATTTTATTCATCAGCTCTCTAGGTGTTTTTAACATGCTTTTTAGATTTATCTCTGTTCCGGCAATAAATATCAGATATAAAAATCCAAACTCTGCTACGACATCAAAAAGATGCTCTTCATGCAAAAATCCAACATAACCAAAAACAGCTCCAAAAATAATCTCAATAGGAGTAACCGGAAGCTTTAAAAGTTTTGCAAAAAATGGAGAAAAAATAATTATAAGTGAAATTGTTATTATAAGTATTACATTTTCGCTCATACAAATTCTCCTTTTATTTTATTTATCCCTTTGCAGGGCACTTTGTCTATTTTACGGATTTTGCAACTTCAAGGTTTAAGGAGTGCAACATCTCCAAATCTTTATTAACGGCTCTTCCGCTTGTAGTGAGGTAGTTTCCTACAACAATAGAGTTTGCTCCATAAGAAAAAATTTCACTTTGTCTATCTTTAAACATCAGCTCACGACCGCCTGCAACCATAATCCTGTCTGCATCCACAATCATATCTCTTGTTAGCTGTATAAGTTTTAATGCTTCATCTGTCGTAAGCGGATTTGGGTTTAATTCTAAAGCTTCATTATGATGGTAGAAGTTTACAGGAACCGATGCCGGATTCAGTGATTTTAACGCTTTTAGCATTGAGATTCTATCTTTATGGCTCTCGCCCAGACCGAAAATACCACCGCTTATAAGAACTAAACCGGCTTTGTTTATATTTTGGCAAGTCTCATATCTCTCATCCCAGGAGTGTGTTGTACAGATTTGAGGATAGAACTCTTTTGAAGTCTCCAGATTATGATTATAGGCTTTTATGCCCGCTTCTTTAAGAATTAACAGCTGTTCTAGAGTTGCTGTTCCATTACATGCGATAAGTCTGAGCTGCGGAAGCTCTTTTGTTAAAATTTTAGCGATGGAACAGACAAACTCAAGAGTTTTACTGCTTAGTCCTTTTTCTGAGGTAACAAGACAAAAACCCAATGCCCCATTTGCATATGCGGCTTTTGCCTCTTGTAAAATCAGCTCCATGTTTTTTTGTTTATAGCGTTCTATATCTGCTTTATAGCGAACGCTTTGAGAACAAAATTTGCAATCCTCATTGCATGTACCGCTGTTTATATTGCAAATGGAACATAAAAATATTTTTTTACTCATTGCTCTCTCTTATATACTTAAAATTCTCTTTTTTTATCTCTTTTTTCTTCTCTTTTGTATATCTCGTTACTATAAATTCACTCTCTTTTATCTCCAGCATTGCCCACTCAGAAAGAGGTTTGTTTCTAGCACAAACCTCTCCGGGGTTTAAAAAGAGCGTATTGTTTGTAAACTCAAAAGCGGCTTTATGCGTGTGGCCAAATATAACAACATCCGCATCGGGCGACATATAAAAAGGGATATGCATAAGTTTAAACTTTGTATCTGCAACTTTAAAGTAGTACGGCTCTTGAACCAGATTAAATCTATTGTGAAAGCTTACCAAATGTGCATCATTATTTCCGTAAACAGCTATATATTTAAGACCGCTGTTATGAAGAAGTTCAAGAGTTTCAACTTCAACTATATCACCGGCATGAACTATAAATTCTGCACCCTCTTTTATTAAAGTATCAATTGCCCGCTGAGCTTTTTTAATTTTAGTGTGGGTATCAGATATAATGCCTATTTTCATGATTCTGCTTACTCTATCTCTTCTGCCGGTGTTCTTTTTTTACACTTGATACACTCGTAAACTTCTTTGCCTCTGTAAACTCTTTTTGCCAAAGCGCCGTCACATCCATCTTCTTTGCATTTTATGGTTGTCGGTTCAAATTTAGAGATAAATTTACAATCAGGGTAGTTTTCACATCCCCAAAAAGGGCCGCGTCTAGAGTTCTTAAGGCTTAGTTTGCCGCCGCACTCCGGACATGGAGTTTCGCT
Organism: Sulfurimonas sp. CVO; assembly: GCF_009883775.1. Taxonomy (NCBI): domain Bacteria; kingdom Pseudomonadati; phylum Campylobacterota; class Epsilonproteobacteria; order Campylobacterales; family Sulfurimonadaceae; genus Sulfurimonas; species Sulfurimonas sp. CVO. The sequence continues at coordinate 1,715,740 of NZ_CP033720.1, read as the reverse complement.
TACTTTTTCTTCAACGCTTATGCTTTTTGTGTTTTTACATTCAGGATAACCGCTGCATGCTAAAAACGGACCGTTTCTTCCGCTTTTTACAACCATCTCTTTGCCGCATTTATCACATATTTCATTGCTTGATTCTGACTCTTTTTTCTCTTTATCCTCTTTTTCGCTTTCAACCTGTTCGGTATATTTACACTTTGGAAAGCCGCTGCATGCGATAAACTCTCCAAATCTTCCAGAGCGAAGCAGCAGCTCCTCTCCGCATTTAGGACAAGCTCTTCCGAGAGGTTTGGCAACTTTTAGCGAGACTATCTTATCTTTGCCCTCTTTTACTTTTTCGATAAAAGGAAAGTAGAAGTCGCTTAAAAGCTTTTGCCAATCATTTTCTCCCTCTGCTACTTTATCAAGCTCCTCTTCCATGTCTGCCGTAAAAGAGACATCTACTATATCTGCAAAGTTTTTTTCCAAAATATCTGTTACGGTAAAAGCCATCTCTGTGGGGATAATCTGCTTTTTTTCGATAGTTACATAGGTTCTGTTGCTAAGAGTTGCAATAGTAGGCGCATAAGTTGATGGGCGTCCGATTCCTTCGCTCTCTAGTTTTTTGATAAGCGCAGCTTCCGAGTAGCGAGCAGGAGGCTCTGTAAAGTGCTGTTCAGGCTTAATGCTTTGCAGCTGTGCAGCGTCTCCCTCCTTGAGAGCCGGTAGAAGCTTATCCTTGTCCTCTGTTCCTAAAAGTGCATAAAAACCATCAAAGATAAGTTTTCTTCCGCTTGCTCTGTACTCATTCTCTTTGCCGCTAAAGATAATGCTCTGCTGTTCAAAAACAGCATCATTCATTTGACATGCCATAAATCTTTCATAAATCAGACGGTAGAGTTTAATCTCATCGGGCTTTAAAAAGCTCTGTGCAGCTTCGGGGGTAAACTCGAGCATAGTAGGGCGAATGGCTTCGTGAGCCTCTTGTGCGCCTTTTGCTTTTTTAGTGTAAACCTTTGGAGTTTTTGGCAGATACTTTTCTCCAAATCTGCTTTTAATTACATCACGAACCGCACTCACTGCCTCAGATGCCAGGTTAAGTGAATCGGTTCTCATATAGGTAATAACACCTGAAGTTCCATCTGGAGTTTTAACACCTTCATAAAGAGCTTGAGCGACCATCATTGTTTTTTTCGGAGTAAATCCGAGTTTGCTTGAAGCAACTTGTTGAAGAGTTGAGGTCATAAATGGCGGAGGAGTCGAACTTTTTCTCTCTTTTGTTTCTATTTTAGAGATTACAAAAGAGTCATTCTTTACACTTTTTACGATAGCATCTGCTCTCTCTTTGTTTGTTATTGATAGTTTTGAGAGCTTTTCTTCATTGTGTGATATAAGATTTGCTTCTATATCTTTTTTAAACAGAGTATCAATTGTCCAGTACTCTTGAGGAACAAAAGCTTTAATCTCTCTTTCGCGGTCAACCACAATCTTAAGTGCTGAGGATTGAACACGACCTGCCGAGAGACCTTTTTGGATTTTGGAACTTAAAAGAGGAGAGAGTTTGTAACCGACCACACGGTCAAGCAGACGGCGCGCCTGCTGTGCATTTACCATATTCATATCAATTTTTCTTGCATTTTGAAGCGCATTGTTGATTGCAGTTTTTGTTATCTCATGAAATACTATTCTAGGAAGCTCTTCGGGGTCCTTTTTTATAGCATGCGCTATATGCCATCCAATAGCTTCTCCCTCGCGGTCCTCATCGGTTGCGATATATATCGTATCACTTTTTTTGGCTAAATCTTTTATCTGTTTTACGGTAGGCATATTCTCTTTTGCAACACTGTAAGCCGGTACGAGATGGTTCTCTTCATCTACGGTAATCCCAAAACGAGACTTTGGAAGATCTCGTATATGACCTTTGGATGCAATAACCTCATAATCCTTACCTAAAAAGTTTTTGATGGTTTTAGCTTTTGCTGGTGATTCGACAATAATTAAGTTCAATAGTTTTCCTATGTGCTATACATTATATATAGTATTGTGTATTTTAAGTTTGGAAGTTTAGCAAAAAAAGTATAAATAGCGGAAATAAACTCAAAGAGCAGAGAAGCTCTTAAGCAAAAAAGTTAAATATCTATTTATAATTTCTTTTTAGAAATCCCAAAATTAAGGCTTCTAATAGTATATTCGCTTACAACTGCGCCTTTTCTCATAGAGAGTATATGCTCAACTGCATCGGCGATATCGCTGGTGAGCAGTTTTTCATCCTCTTTGCTGCTGGTCTCAAATCTAAGTTCATTGTAAAAATTGCTTTGGGTCATATCCGGATTTATGTTTGTAATGCTTAGGGCGCTTTTTCTTGTCTCTTCAAAGAGTGCGTCCCCAAATGCTTTTAATCCGCTTTTTGTGGCACTGTACAGAGCCGCAAATTTTGAAGAGCGAAGCGCTTCTATGGAGTTGATGTTTATAAGATAGCCGCTGTTTTTTTTCAAATCACGAAGCAGGGCATTTGTAAGCAGCATAGGTGCGGTAAGATTTAGAAAAGCCATATCCGTAATAGTTGCGGCGCTAAGCTCTTCATGTGGTTCAAACCTCCCAAATCCAGCACAGTTTACCAGTATGGATATATCCTCTTTTGAGAGTTTTTCGCAAATTTGAATTGTTGCAGCCTCATTTGATAAATCTGCTTGAAGAGGAGTGAAATATTCATTTTTAAAATCCTCTTTTTTTATATTTCTGCTTATCCCGATGACTCTGTATCCCAGATGCAGCAATCTTTGTGTTATCTCTTTTCCGATGCCGCTGCTTGCTCCCGTTACAACAACTTTTTTCAAGCTCTCTCCTCTTTAATGACTTTATCTATTATCTCAAAAATCAATTTTTTTGTACCCTCTTTTGTAACCCTGTTTGGCTCAAAATGATCACTTACCACTTTGTAAATACAGCGGTTTTTTATCTCTTTTGTAGCCGTATAAAAGCCAAATGACTCCATGTCCGCTATATCGCAGATATTTTCACTTACTTCTATCTCTTTGCATGTAATAGTATGCGAGATATTTTCATCAAACATATACTTTTTCTCTTTATATACAATGGATCCTATCTCTAAAAGTTCGCCTATTTTATAGCGTTTGTCCGCACCGCAGATCCCGATATTTATAAAAGTGTCATTATTCGCAGGGGCAAATTTTTCTATAAGTGTTCTTACAGCATTTTTTGTATTTTCAATACCGATTCCACTTACAATAACCTTTAAATTTTCACCGCTAAAAAGTGTGAAATTATCACACTTTGTTTTGCTTAAACGGTATTTATCGACAAATGCCTGTGCTTCAGGTTTTAGCGCGGTTACAATATACAACATGCAATATTGTATCAAAATTTTGCTATTTTAATTTTTTTAGATATAATTCCGTTGCTTCTCTTTAGACCTGTGCAATAGTGTTTTGAGATACTGTGTCAGGGTAGGAATACAGCAGCACACCTTGATTCATTATGTGCCGCAGGTATCTGGGGGGAAGTACTTCAAGCAGACTCCCCAAACTTAACTTTATTTCGCTTTGTAATATTTAAAACTATTTATCGTCTCTGTATTTGGAAATTCCGCATGCCTGATTCAATTTTGGCGGATTGTTTTTTAAATAGTTTAAATCTTCGAGAGTCTGTTTTAAAACTCTTTTTTGTTGCAGCAGCGGCAGCATACGATTGTCTTTCTCATTCATAGGCAGACTCATGTCGGCAAGTATGGCTTCAACCTCTTTGTCTAAATCGTTTAAAGCGTTTGTGATATGTTTTATAGAATTCATAACAGTATCATAACAAAATTTAAAAATATTTGGGTATAATTTCGCTCTCAAAGTACATTTCGTGCTGCAAGAGAATTTTACAAAGGAGTTATCGATGCCAAAGATGAAATCGGTTAAAGGCGCAGTAAAGCGTTTTAAAGTTAAGAAAAATGGCACAATCAAGCGTGGAACAGCGTTTCGCAGCCATATCTTAACAAAACAAGATGCTGATACTCGCCGTAAGCAAAACTCGCCAAAAGTTGTTGCTAAAGTAGATGAGAAAAATATTAAGGCTATGATTAACTAATAACGGTTGATTATTAAATCTCCAGAATTATAATCTGGGCAAGACCACCTAAGATGTGGCACCTTGAACACAAGATAGTGTCTGGGTAAAGAAAAAAAGGAATTAAAATGCCAAGAGTAAAAACAGGTGTTGTTCGTAGAAGAAGACACAAAAAAATATTAAAACTTGCAAAAGGTTTTTATAGCGGTCGTCGTAAACACTTCCGTAAAGCAAAAGAGCAGTTAGAGCGCTCAATGATGTATTCATTCCGTGACCGCAAGCAGAAAAAGCGTGATTTCCGTAAACTATGGATTATCCGTATCAATGCAGCATGTCGTCTTAACGGTATGAATTATTCATCATTTATGAATGGTATCAAAAAATCTGGCATCGAGCTTGATCGTAAAATTCTTGCTGATATGGCTATGAATGACGCAGCAGCATTTAGTGCAGTTGTAGAGTCAGCAAAGTCAGCATTAAACAAATAAGTTTGAAAGTGTAACTTTTGTTACACTTCATTCTTCCTCTTTATCAATTTTATCAAAATCAGAAATATTGCGTAACCACTCTTTAATCTTTTTCTCATAACCTATATCTTTTAATTTAACAAAATTAAGTGCTCGAGAGAGATATTTTTGTTTTACATATCCGCCAAAGTCATGAGGATAGAGATACCCCTCATTTTGCTGAGTTATATTTTTTGGAATATCCAAAATCACCCCGTTTTTTACAGCATTTAGCGCTTCATTTATCGCCAAATAAGCGGAGTTTGATTTTGGTGAAGATGCCAGATAGATAACGCATTGCGCCAATATTATTCTTGCTTCGGGATAGCCTATCTTTGAGACGCTTGTCATGGCAGAAGTAGCAAGAGTGAGTGCTTGGGGATTTGCATTTCCTATATCTTCGCTTGCAAGTATTACAAGGCGTCTTGCAATAAAATCGGCACTCTCTCCCCCTTCAATTAAGCGAGCCAGATAGTAGATGGCGGCATTCATGTCTGAACCTCTTATCGACTTAATCATCGCACTTGCGAGGTCATAGTGTACACCAGCTTCACTGCTTCCGGCACTCAGCGCATTTGGTCGGAGAGATTTTAAGATACCCAGTGTTATATGCGAGTCTATATTTGAAGCAAATTCCAGAAGTTTTAACATCGCTCTTGCATCGCCGCCGCTGCTTTTTACCAAGTACTCCGCCGCATCTTCGTCGCATAGTAGAGAAGCGCCTGAGATTGCTTTTTGCAGCAGTTCCTCAAGTGCTTTGTTGGTTATATGGTAGAGTTCAAAGAGCATTGAACGGGAGCGGATTGCAGAGGTAAGCGAAAAGAATGGATTTTCTGTAGAAGCACCGATAATCAAAACAGAGTTATTCTCCATAACCGGAAGCAGAACTTCCTGCTGATTTTTGGCTAAGCGGTGCACTTCGTCTATAAAAAGAAGAGGTTTTTGCAGCGTGTTTTTATACTGCTCGAAAATCTTTCTTAACTGCTCGATTTTTATGCTTGTTGCATTAAATTCATAGAATGGAAGCTCCATTTTTTTGGCAATAATTCTTGCAATAGAGGTTTTTCCGCATCCTGCAGGTCCAAAAAAGAAGCTGTGTCCAAGAACATTTTTTTCACACAGTACTCTTAAAGGCGCATTTTTAGCGCTTAAGTGCTCCTGACCGACTATATCATCGAAAAATTGCGGGCGTAAAAGATGCGTAAAATCAGCCAATTTTATCTCTTCTTTTGAGTGGGTTTCTTCTCTTTAAAAGTTGTTTTTTTTTCACTTTTGAAACTTCTCTTTTCGTTATTCTCTTTTAGTGCTGATTTTTTCTCATCTTTTAGAAATTTTGCTAAAGCGGAGTATTCGCTGCGGCTTAAAAATCGTACTTTGCCTTCAGGGAGATTGTTGAGTTCAATCTCTGCAAAACTGATTCTTTTAAGATCGACTATTTCTGCTCCAAAGTGTGCAAAAAATCTTCTGAGTTCACGGTTTTTTCCCTCACTGAGTGCCACTTTTAAAATGGAGTAGTTCGGCTGATTTTTTTGGACTTTATAGCCTATAAAAGGTTTGAACTCCATCTCTTTTATTTTTGAGTGGGAGTGACCGCCCGCAGATGCATCATCAAGTGTCATTCCCTTAAGCATAGCATCTTCCATATCCGGAGTCACTTCGCCTTTTATCTTAATCTTGTAGATCCTCTCCAGATTTGACTCCATAAGAGCAGATGCAACCCTTGAGGCATCGGTTAGAAGCAGTAAACCCTCAGATGCATAATCAAGTCTTCCTACGGGGACATAATGTTTATACTCTTTGCTTAAAGTGTCATATATGGTTCTTCTGCCTTTAGGGTCGCTCTTTGTTACAAGTTCACCTTTGGGTTTGTTGTAAACAATAACAGTATATTTGTCTCTTGGGCTGACCTGTTTGCCGCTTACATAAACGATATTGACACCTTCTTGGATTTGGGTTGCAGGGTTGGTTTGAATCTCTCCGTCAACTCTGACATAACCGTCTTGTATTGCTTTGTCGGCTTCTCTTCTTGAGTAGCTTGAGTGGTGTGCGATGTATTTGTTTAATCTCACGATATACCTTTTTCTATCAAAGTATGGATATGAAGCACGCCAGTTACTTTCTTCTCTTTATCTGTTACAACTAAAAGCTGTATCTTCATCTCTTCTATTATTACAAGTGCTTCGCTTGCAAGCATATTTTCATTATCTATTGCTTTTGGATTGAGGGTGGCATATTTTAAAACATTGTCTTCGAGTGAAAAGTTATTACTCATCAATGCTCTTCGAATATCGCCGTCACTTACAAGAGCTAAAAGTCTGCCAAGCTCATCTGTAATCAAAACCGTTCCGATTCTGCCCTCGCTAATCTTTACAATCGCATCTTTTACTTTTGTATCTGCACTGATGATTGGCAGATCTTTTGTTCGCATAAGGTCTTTGACTTTTACAAACAGCTGTTTTCCCAAAGCTCCGCCGGGGTGAAAAGAAGCAAAATCACTTTTTTTAAAATCTCTTGCTTTCATAAGACAAACTGCAAGAGCATCGCCGAGTGCGAGAGTAAGCGTTGTTGAACTTGTAGGCGCTATATTTAAGGGACATGCCTCTTTTTCCACTACAACATCTATAACCAAATCGCTGTATTTGCCAAGTGTAGAATTTCTGTCTCTTGTCATGCCTATAAGCGGAGTGTCAAACCTTTTGATGTGCGGAAGAATGGAGCTTAACTCTTCACTTTCGCCGCTGTAACTGATGGCGATAACAACATCATTTTGACTTATCATTCCCAAATCACCGTGAAGCGCTTCTGTGGGGTGCAGAAAAAAGCTCGGAGTTCCTGTAGAAGCAAAGGTTGCAGCCATTTTTGCTCCGATAAGTCCCGATTTGCCAACTCCCGTGACAATAAGTTTGCCCTTGCATGCAAGGATGACTTCAACTGCTTTGTCAAAAACATCGTCTATGTTTTGAGCGCTGTTTAAGAGCGTTTGGGCTTCAATTTGTAAAGTTTCTTGTGCTATTTGTTTGTAATTCATAATGCAATTATACCCTTTTTGGGTATAAATTGCATGAGAGATTTAGTTAATGTCAGGCTTTGGAGTTTTAGAAGTTGAAACCGGTAGTTGAGGTAGAACTACATCAGCTTTTCTGCCGTCAAGTGCTTTTAAGAACTCTTCGATTGAAGCAGCCTCTTTGTCATTGATAGAAGCACCAAGCTGGATACGCCCCATCTCGATGATAGCATCTTTTAAATCCCAAATTTGACCATTGTGATAGTATGGAGCAGTTTGCGTGATATTTCTGAGAGTAGGCACTTTTACCATACCGTTTGCATCACCTTTAAAGTCACCAACATTTTGGTATTTATACTCTCCTGTAATATTAAAAGCATTCATTTCACCGCCAAGAGCGATACCGTTGTGACATGTAGCACACCCTTTGTCTATAAATGTTTTAAGACCATCTTTCTGAGCTTTTGTCAGAGCATTTTCATCTCCGTTTAAGTAGTCATCAAATGCAGAAGGGGTAACAAGTGTTCTCTCAAAAGTTGCGATTGTATCAGCTACTTTTTCAAATGTTATTTTTACATCTTTGCCATACGCGCCTTTAAACTCTGCCACATATTCAGGCATTGAAGCAACTACCGCTTCGACATGTTCCGGCAGTGCAGCCATCTCTGGAGCAGCCTGCATAGGACCTTGAGCCTGTGCCTCTAGGTGAGGATCGCGTCCATCCCAAAACTGAGAGCTAAAAAAGACAGAGTTGTAAACAGTCGGTGAATTTAAATGGTGCGGATTTGCTGTCCATTTGTGACCTATTGCAGCAGGGATTCCATCATCTCCGCCTTCGCTGAGGTTATGACAGCTGTTGCAGCTTATAAAACCGCTTTTTGAGAGTCTAGGATCAAAATATAGTTTTTTTCCAAGTTCAATTTTTTCAGCTGTTATAGGATTTTTTGGATTGTCAGTTAACTTTAAGAGCTCTTTTTTATCAGTAGGAATGGGTATTAAACCGGCATTTTTTGCATCAGTCATCAAGCTAGAAGAAGCTAGGAGCGATGAAGCAGTAAAAGCTAAAGTCAAAATAGTTTTATTATACATAATATGTCCTTTTTAAAAATTGTCACAAATCTTACTTTCTTTTAACTTAATGCAATATTATTTATTTGCACTTTATGTAGCATATCCAAATAAACTTATTTTATTTATTAGAGATAAGTTATAATAGTCACAAAAACTTTACTGGGAGAACAAAAATGAGAGATAAATTAGGAAAATATGTAAGCAGTATAAACACATTGAAGATGGAAGAGAGAGTGATGTATTTCAATACGCTTATTTTAGCAGAAGAGGGTGCCGGTAAAACCAATCTCGCATGTAGAATAAGAAACTATATCATCGATAGCAATGTCGCAACTCTCTATCTTGATTTTTCCAACTCTGATATAGATGATATAGAATTAAGATATAAAGATGAGTATTTTAACTATATACGATTTGATGAAAGCGATGCATTTTTAGAAGAGTTCAATAAGCTTATAGATGAAAAAAAACATATATATATGGCAGTTGATCCGGCTTACTTTTCAAATAAAAGAGATATAAAAAGTAAATTGACTGAAACGCTTCAAATACAAGGGCTTTTGGATAACTACTACTACTTTTTTCATGATATTGAAAATTTAAATGGTTTTTATACAAAATTTGAGGATTTTTTACTCTATATGCTTAACTTTTTAAATATGAAAAAGTATGGATTGACTTTCCTGGCACAGCCTCACTGTACTTTTGAAAATCCGCAAATAAAACTGCTTTTTACATTTCTTTATCTTGGGAAATGTTCTAATTTTGAGTATTTCAATACTGCAAATTTAAAAAAATTGCCAAAAAACAGATTTTTTTATCAGTATAGAACAGACTACCGTACTCTTTTATTTAATGATATAAAAAGCAATATAGTCGAAATAGATGAGTATATGATTGAAGAGTAATTATGCAAAAACTTTTTGATGAAGTGGCATCTCTGGATAGGAGATGCTATGAGGAATTTTTTTTAAGCGAAGATATATTGATGGAACATGCGGCAAGTGGCATGGCTGAGTATATTCGTAACAATTTTGCAAAAAATTCAAAAATTATTGTTGTATGCGGAAGCGGCAATAATGGAGCTGACGGGATTGCCCTTGCAAGGCTTTTGCATGGAGATTTTGACACTTCTCTTTTTTATGCAAAAGAGCCATCTTCAAAAATGGCGCTTCTACAGGCAAAGCGCGCGCAAAGCGTAGGAGTAAAAGAGTCTAAAGAGCTTAAAGATTGTGATGTTTTAGTAGATGCAATAGTCGGAACTGGTTTTAGCGGAGAGTTTAGCGAAGAGCTGAAAAATCTTATAAACAAAATGAACTCTTTAGTTGCTTTTAAAATTGCATGCGATGTTCCTTCTGGTTATAAATTTATTGCAGATGTGACTTTGACAATGGGTGCTTTAAAAAAGAGAATGTTTTTAGATGAGGCAAAAGAGAGCGTCGGGGAGATAAAAGTTTTAGATCTGGGCATCAGCAGAGATATATATGAAAAAGAGAGTAACTGGAGCGTGCTTGATTTGGATGATTTAAAACTCCCAAACAGAGTAAAAAAAGATTCTCACAAAGGCTCTTACGGTCATTTGGCGGTAGTTTCGGGAGAAATGTGTGGAGCCGGTATAATGAGTGCTCTCTCTGCTCTTAGATTTGGAAGCGGACTTGTAACGCTTGTCGGATTTGAAAAAATAGAGATACCTCACTGTTTGATGTATTCGCATAAACTGCCGAAAAATGCAACAGCTTTGGCGATAGGAATGGGACTGGGAGCTGAGTTTAGTACTTTGGAGCTGGAGAAGTTTCTAGATAACACACTGCCAGTTATCGCAGATGCGGATATTTTTTATATGCAGACAATTTTAGAAATTTTAAAAAGAGAAAGAGTAGTGCTTACTCCACATGCCAAAGAGTTTGTTTCACTCTTAAAAATAACTAATCTTGCAGATATAACAATACAAGAGGTACAAAAAAATCGTTTTAAATATGTTGAAGAATTTTGTAAAATGTTTCCAAATGTAACACTTCTTTTAAAAGGTGCAAATGTCATAATAGCAAAAGGGAGTGAGTTTTATATAAATCCGCATGGAACTTCTGCTTTGGCAAAGGGTGGAAGCGGTGATGTGCTTAGCGGTCTTATAGGTGCACTTTTGGCTCAAGGCTATCAACCGCTTGATGCTGCCATAAATGCCTCTTTAGCGCATACAAAGACAGCATTGAATTACAGGGGAGCTGATTTTTCACTTACTCCTGATGATTTGATAGATGGCATAGGCAGATTATAAGATTGCTTATGATATAAATAACAAAATAAAATAATTAGGAAAATATTTATGCAAGATATACTAAAAATCGGAAAATATGAACTTGGCTCGCGCCTTATCGTTGGAAGTGGAAAATATAAGGATTTTCAAACCACAAAAGAGGCGACAATTGCAAGCGGAAGCGAACTTATAACTGTTGCTGTTCGTCGTTTAAACATCACAGATCCTGATAAAGAGAATCTTCGTGATACATTTGCCGGAACCAATGTAAAGTTTCTGCCAAATTCTGCTGGATGTGTAACCGCTGAAGAGGCTATTACCACCTTTAGGCTTACTCGTGAAGCAACCGGGATAGATCTGATAAAACTAGAGGTTATCGGCGATACACAAAAAACACTTTATCCTGATGTTTTAGAGACTATAAAAGCGTGCGAAATTCTCTCAAAAGAGGGCTTTACCATTATGGCGTATACTTCAGATGATCCGATTATGGCAAAGAGACTTGAAGATGCTGGCGCTCATGCTATTATGCCTCTTGCCGCGCCAATCGGAAGCGGACTTGGGATTCAAAACCCATACAATGTTGTTTTTATCCGTGATGCAGTAAATGTTCCCGTAATAGTTGATGCAGGAATAGGGTGTGCAAGCGATGCTGCTTATGCTATGGAGCTTGGCGCTGACGGAGTATTGACAAATACTGCAATAGCGCAGGCACAAAACCCTATGATAATGGCTGAGGCGATGAAGCATGCTGTAATTGCAGGGCGCATGAGCTATCTTGCAGGAAGAATCCCTAAACGCCCTTATGCTACTGCATCTTCACCGGTTGATGGGATGATACAGTTTTAGTATTTTGAAAAAGGAATTTTTTCCTTTTTCTTTTACCTTATAGCCTCTCTGTCAAGTTCACCGCTTTTAAGTTTTTCCATATAAACATTCAGCTCTTTTTTAACATCTCCTCCAAGGATAAATAGCCCTAAAATATTTGGCAGTGCCATAGCCAGAAGAAGCATAAAACTAAAATCAACCAACAGTCCCGTGCTTACAACTGTTCCTATCACAGTTAGAGAAAGAAATAGAATTTTATAGACTATAGAAAATTTTGAACCAAAAAGATAGACCCATGCGCGCTCGCCGTAGTATGACCACGATATCATGGTTGAAAAAGCAAAAAGGGTTATACTTACCGATAGTATGGCAGGAAACCAGTCAATGACAGTTCCATATGCCGCGCTTGTAAGAGCCGCACCCTGTTTTGCCTCTATGAGATCAACATAGGCTCCATCATGAGCATAAACACCTGTTATAACGATAACAAGCGCGGTCATGGTACAGATGACGATAGTATCTATAAACGGCTCATAAAGAGCTACCAGTCCTTGTCTGACAGGATATTTTGTTTTAACGGGAGCATGTGCAACCGGAGAAGAGCCGATGCCCGCTTCACTTGAGAAAACGGCTCTTTGAAAACCTTGGATAAGTGACCCTATGATACCACCATAAATCGCACTTGTTGAAAAAGCTTCTGTAAAAATAATACTAAAAGCATCAACTATCTTCTCAGAGTGGTGCCCCAAGATCCATACAGAAGCGCTTATATATATGATTGCCATTAGAGGAACAAGTGCTTCAGTGATATGTGCTATTCTCGTAACACCGCCTATAATAACAAAGCCGACAAGAGTAGCGATAATAATTCCAAAGATTATAGGATAATTTCCAAAAAATGGAACCTCTTGAGAGATAGCGCTTAGTGCCTGTGAGACTTGAAAAGTATTTCCGCCGCCGATAGCTCCGCCGATCATAAAAACAGCAAAAACAACAGCAAGAACTTTACCGAATTTTGCATACCCTTTTTTTGCCAAACCCTTTGAGAGATACTCCATTGCACCGCCCATAATAGTCCCGTCTTTTAAAAACTCTCTGTATTGCAGAGAGAGTGTTACTTCTGTAAACTTAAGACTCATTCCCAAAAAACCGGCGACTATCATCCAAAAAGTTGCTCCGGGACCTCCGATAGCGATGGCAAGAGCAACACCGGCGATGTTTCCAAGTCCGACTGTAGCACTTAATGCAGTTGTTAATGCACCAAAAGAGGAGATTTGCCCAGTATCGTCTGCAGTATTGTATTTGCCTCTTATGATATTAAAAGAGTGGCCAAACGCTCTTAGGTTTATAAAGTTGTGTAAAAATGTAAGATATATACCTCCAGCAATAAGCCACACAACTAAAAACGGCAAGGTGACCCCATCTACCGTTCCAAAAAGAATGTCAAAAAATAGAAGTGTCTCTAAAAAAGAGTTTATATTACTAAATACTTCACCCAAAATTAACCTTTCAAAACCATATAGATGTTATTGTAACAAACTAATCTTAATCTCTTTTTGTATTGATTTTGAATTTTTTTGATAATATGCAAGAAAACTATTGACATTTTAAAAGTAATTAACTATAATTTCGCCTCATTAATCAGCTACTAGGTTGTTTTAATGTTATAGGTCGGGGTGTAGCTCAGTATGGTTAGAGTACCTGGTTTGGGACCAGGGGGCCGAAGGTTCGAGTCCTTTCACCCCGACCACCCTTTTATATTTAAAAAATATGGTGAGATTAGCTCAGCTGGTTAGAGCACTGGTTTGTGGTGCCGGGGGTCACGGGTTCGAATCCCGCATCTCACCCCATAAATCTTAAATATAAAAAAACTTAATAATAATAAACTTTGTGGCGTCCGTGGCTCAACTGGATAGAGTTTCGGACTTCGGATCCGACGGTTATAGGTTCGAATCCTATCGGGCGCACCATTTTTTATAAATGTATGCGTCCTTAGCTCAGCTGGATAGAGCAATGCCCTTCTAAGGCATCGGTCACACGTTCGAATCGTGTAGGGCGTACCACCTTTACACTGTTAAACAATCACATGCGGATGTGGTGAAATTGGTATACACGCCAGACTTAGGATCTGGTGCCGCAAGGCGTGGAGGTTCAAGTCCTCTCATCCGCACCACCCTTTAAAATAGGGCTTCACAAGACTTTTTACAGTCGCTTTAAGAAAACTTCAAAATCAAAGTTTTACTACTTTTTTACTAAAAAATTACCAATTTTAGAGTTCGTTTGACACCGCATAGTGATATAGATGATTTTCATTGTAATCTTCTGAAATTTGGAAGGTACAATTGTGTGTTGATCACTAATAATAAAACTCTGTATTCATTTTTCTTGTTTGGATTAAAAGCAGATGATTTTAAACACTTTGAAGAGGTTATAAGAGAAAGAGTATTTAAACTCCTCGTAGAAAGTGGATTAGCTCAAAGTCAATTTGAAAAAATTTTAGAGAGCATGGAAACATTTTACTACTCTAAAATTTCCAATAGAAGTGTTATCGCTTCAATGAATGATATGAAAAAACAGATTGGGAATTATTTAGTGAAATGTTGAAAAGTGAAGTAGTCTCGTAATATACACCGTAATTTATCTCGTAAAAAAATATCTGTTTGAATTAAATTATAATATTAATACTCCTACATATAGGATTTTATGATAATTTTTTTCTAATAATTTATCTCGTAAAAGTTGCAATAAAATAGAGAAAATAGATATAATGACATCAAGGATGGATAAAATGTTAATATCTCCAATTATGCCTTATGATCTAAAAGGGCAGATAAAGCCAGAATTATTAGAGCTTGCAGAAAAAGTTTGTATAGAAAGTGCAAAGATCGCAAGCGGATACAATCAACATGTTGTCAATGCTTTTAGGGATGTTTTACGGATTACAAACAGCTACTATTCAAACAGAATTGAAGCTGAGAGTACACACCCTATAGATATTGAAAAAGCTATGCTCAAACAGTTCTCTGAAGATTCAAAACAAAAGGCACTTCAAGAGCTTTCGGTTGCACATATTCAAACACAAAAGTTTGTTGAAAGCTATGCATCTGAGTACAATGTAATTGATAGAAACTTCATAAAAGAGATCCATCGACTCTTTTACTCTAGTGAAGGTATGGAAAAATTTACAAAACTTGAAAAAGATAATGAACTCATAGAGATGATACCCGGAGAGTTCAGAACTAAAGATGTTCAAGTTGGCAACCATATTGCACCTTCAAGTGATTTAATCACAACTGTTTTTAATTACTATGAAAAAGAGTACTCTGCGGTATTTGGCAGTTCTACAAAAGCGATAAAACTACTTGCAGCATTTAGTTCTCATCATCGATTAGTGTATCTTCACCCTTTCTTAGATGGAAATGGAAGAGTTTCAAGACTGCATCTTGATGCAATGTTCTGGAGTATGAAACTTGAAGGTTACGGACTGTGGAATATCTCAAGAGGACTTGCAAGAGATGTTAAAGAGTATCAGCACTACTTATCTTATGCAGATATGAAACAACAAGGTGCGACTGATGGCAGAGGTGAACTCTCACTTAGAGGACTCGAAGGTTACTTGAAATATATGCTTGAGGTTGCATTGGATCAAATAGAGTTTATGGGAAATGGTTTGCGACTTGACCAGCTTAACGATAAAATTAGAAAATTTGTAAAATTTTCACAAGAGGGGATGTTTTACAAACAAGAACCTTTACCAAAGTATTCTGAACTACTGTTCTCTCATTTGTTGTTAAATGGTGAACTAGAGAGAAGATATGTGCCTTCTGCCATAGGTAAAAGTGTAAGTACAGCAACAAAACTCGTAAGCACCCTAACGAAAATGGGCTATATAGAAAGTGAACATAGTAAAGCACCACTTCGCCTCAAAGTAAATTCATTCTTTGCTTCGCAGATAATTCCAGAGCTTATTCCTGAAAAAGTAGATTGATGGTTTTGCTAAAATCAATGAAATATTTATGGTAGGTCTTTTAGTAAGAAATCATTTTTTTTACTACAGTTTTTACTACAAAATTTGAAAAACAATGAAAATAGATGATATGATATGAAAATTTTAAACCTTTTATAAATCCCTAAATATAGGGATTTTGAAAGGAAATGAAACAGTTTAAGAAAAGATGAAAAACGCTCAAAAATAGACTTAGGATCTGGTGCCGCAAGGCGTGGAGGTTCAAGTCCTCTCATCCGCACCATCCTTTAAAATAGGGCTTCACAAGACTTTTTACAGTCGCTTTAAGAAAACTTCAAAATCAACTTTTTATTTACCACCTGCTGGTTTTAGTGCCATTACTTATCCCTATGTTTGAGACTATTTTCAAAAATAGTATATTTAGCTTCCGAACCTTCCTTTATAGACCACTCTTTTATTGATTGAAGATCATATTCATTTTGTTGGGCAACCCATATAGCTTGTTGCAATGATTGCTCATCATCCCAATGGTAATATGCAGCAAGTCTATCTTTGATGCAGTCTGTTGGAGTTAAAAGTCTTAATACACCTGCTTCTGTATCAATTTCAGCGATATTTTCAACAGGTGCATCACCAACACCTAATGGACCAGAAGGAAACTCTATAAAAAATTTTGTATCGTCATGTACAAAATATTTATTGTGTTCTTTAAATCCAAGTTCCTTCATTACCGCATGAATCTTTTTAAATTGTTCATTGTATTGGTTGATTAGATCTAAATCCCAAGATGTATATTCACCTCTACTATAAATTTCTACACATGAACCACCAGAGAGAACAACATGTATATCTTTAGCGATAAGAGCATCACATATTAGTCCTCCTAGTTCTTTTAAATCCATATCTTTAATTTGTTTTTTCATAAAGGTTTTCCTACTCTTCTTGGTCGTTTTCTTTGCATATCTAGTTTTTCTTTTAACTCTGGTTTGTAATATAGTCTCGCTTTATCGAGTAATGTAGTAAGCTCAGGAAGAAATACATATCTTGGATTAAAAAAATAGACCTTAGTTCGACCAGACATTTTACTTAGTGCCAAACCATTCTCTTCAAAATGTTTCAGTTGGTTTTGAATAGATGGCAAAGATACATCAAAATATTTAGCTATTTCTCGTGCATAACCTTCTTTGAATACAAGAAGATACTGTAAGGTTAATTCTCGGTTTTTGGTACCCAAAAGTGCTTCTAACATGCTTGCTCCTAATATTGATATAATATTTATATCAAATGACATAAATATTATATCATAAAACAGATTGATTAATAAAATTTAGTTAGATGCCAAATTGTACTTTAAAAATCATTTTTTTTACTACAGTTTTTACTACAAAATTTGAAAAACAATGAAAATAGATGATATGATATGAAAATTTTAAACCTTTTATAAATCCCTAAATATAGGGATTTTGAAAGGAAATGAAATAGTTTAAGAAAAGATGAAAAACACTAAAAAATAGACTTAGGATCTGGTGCCGCAAGGCGTGGAGGTTCAAGTCCTCTCATCCGCACCATCCTTCGCCCATTAAACAACCAAGCGCGTTAATCTTTTAGTTTGTAGATGTCATCTCCGGCGTGAAATACACAAAATATAGTGCTGTATGCTTTTGCTTGTTCGTGCATTATTTTGTTTTCTATACCGGATTCATTACAAAAGTATTTGATCTTGGATATAGCTTCTTTTTGTCCGGAAAATGAGATAATGTAATCACCCTTATAACCAATTTTTGTACACATGTTTACTATGTCAAGTTCTATTGCAAACTTTACCAATTCTTTCATCTCTTTTATAAACATTTTGTTTCTCGTTTAGTTTTTTGTATTAGCATTGTAATTTATCCAGTACATCTTCTGTCTCAACTCTAGTAGAAGAATTTTGACGGGCCAAAGTAATGATTTGTTTTAGTCGGCATAATATGTTCTGTGGAGATTTGTTAATGTTTAAACTATCGACTGCAATAAAACATTCTGAATGTGCATTATAGTATTGATCTAGTTTATGGATTATATTTTGCGATGCTTTATATGCTTTTTCTTCGGAAGTAAATTGAAAAACGATGAAATAACAGGTTTCATCAAGCGCTATTACTTCATCTGAGATTCTAATAAATTTTGAAAGTTCACCTACACTTAAGGGCTCTTTGTGATAGAGCAGAGCAAATGCCGCTTCTACATTAAATCTTTCATGAGTGTAGTATACTTTTTTTACCAAAGTATCAATTTTGCTTATAGTATTCGCATTCATTTCTTTCCATAAACTATTTTGTTTTATGCAAACATTCTATCTGTTAAATAATAAAATATTTATTAAAAATTACTGAAATAAGACTAAAAAAAGCACAAAGTATAAAACGATAAAAGAATCTGAAGTTTGAATTTGGTAAAATTCAACAATTGAATTTTCATGCAACAAAAGGATAAAATGTTGATAAATGAAGAGATTGAGGGACTTATGAGCTCGAACTTCAATATAAAATATAAAGGCAGTAGATGAAGATAGCAATAGCAGGTACGGGATATGTGGGACTAAGCAACGGGATTTTACTAGCGCAGCATAACGAAGTGGTCGCACTGGATATCATTCCTGAAAAGGTGGAGATGATAAACAAAGGTATCTCGCCGATAGAAGATAAAGATATACAAGAGTATCTCACAACACTAATCACTAACCCCCAAAAACTAAACCCTGATAACCAAGGAAGCTTCCGCGCGACTTTAGATAAAAACGAAGCATACGAAAATGCTGAGTATGTTATTGTTGCAACTCCTACAGATTATGACCCGGATACAAACTACTTTAACACCAAAAGCATAGAGTATGTTATAGACGATGTGCTTAGTATCAACCCGCATGCTGTCATAGTTATAAAATCCACAATCCCGGTAGGCTATACAAAAAGCTTAAAAGAGAAGTTTAAAGTGGACAACATTATCTTCTCTCCCGAATTTTTAAGAGAGGGTTTGGCTCTTCATGACAACCTCTACCCAAGCCGCATTATAGTAGGTGAAAAGAGCAAGAGAGCGGAAGTATTTGCAAATCTTTTGGCTGAGGGTGCCATCAAAAAAGATATCCCGATTCTCTTTACCGATGCAACGGAAGCTGAGGCGATAAAACTTTTTGCAAACACCTACCTTGCTATGAGAGTAGCATATTTTAACGAGCTTGACTCTTACGCGCAGACTCATGGACTAAACACAAAGCAGATCATAGAGGGAGTAGGGCTTGACCCGCGCATCGGCACACACTACAACAACCCATCATTCGGCTACGGCGGATACTGCCTGCCAAAAGACACAAAACAGCTCCTTGCAAACTATGCAGATGTACCCTCAAATATGATAGAGGCGATTGTAAAATCAAACAGCACAAGAAAAGATTTCATAGCAGATTCAATCATAAAGAAGCTATCAACTATCAACTATCAACAATCAACTCCAACTGGCACAGTTGGAATCTACAGACTTGTAATGAAATCAGGATCTGACAACTTTAGAAGCTCCGCTATCCAAGGCATCATGAAACGCATCAAAGCGAAAGGGATAGAAGTCGTCATCTATGAACCTGCATATGAAGAGGATGATTTTTTCAACTCAAGAGTCATAAAAGATCTGGACGAGTTTAAAAAGATAAGCGATGTTATTGTTGCAAATAGAATTTCAGAAGACATAAAAGATGTCGAAGAGAAAATATACACTCGTGATATATTTAATAGCGATAGTTAGTGTTTAGTGTTTAGGGGTTAGGGGTTAGGGTTTAGGGTTTAGGGGTTAGGGAGGAGATAGAGAATGGTAAAAAGTTTTAAAGATTTGACAGTTTGGCAAAAAAGTATAGATTTTGTTGCATCTGTATATTTGCTTGTTAAACAGTTACCAAAAGAAGAAACTTATGCTTTATCTGATCAGATAAGAAGAGCGGTTGTGTCTATCCCTAGCAATATTGCAGAAGGTTTTGGAAGAAATAGCACAAAAGAGTATGTGCAGTTTTTATATATTGCACTTGGTTCAGCTTCAGAAGTTGAGACTCAAATTATAATAGGTCAAAAAATAGGATATTTTAAAGATATAGAACAATATAGTCAAGATATAAATGAAATAAAAAAAATGATAAACGGACTTATAAGTTCACTGAAAAGGAAAATATAGATGAAAACACTAATCACTAACCCCTACACACTAAACACTACAAGGATTTCAAAATGAAAATCCTTGTCACCGGAACAGCAGGCTTCATCGGTTTTCACCTTGCAAAAAAACTACTTGAGCGTGGCGATGAGGTAGTTGGTCTTGACAATATAAACGACTATTATGATGTAAATCTAAAGTATGCAAGATTGGCAGAATTAGGAATCCAAAAAAAATCCCTAATCCCTAATCACTATACCCTAAGCACTAAATTCCCACTGCACAAGTTTTACAAAGTAGACTTAGAGGACACAAAAGCTATCAATCATATCTTTGAAACTGAGCAATTTGACGCAGTGGTGAATTTAGCTGCTCAAGCGGGTGTGCGGTACTCCATAGAAAATCCGCATGCTTACATCCAGAGCAATGTTGTAGGATTTTTAAATATTTTGGAGGCTTGCAGAAACTACGGTGTAAAAAATCTCTCATACGCAAGCAGCTCATCCGTGTATGGGCTCAATGAATCACAGCCATTTAAAACTACGGATAAAACGGACACCCCTATAAGTCTTTATGCTGCTACCAAAAAATCAAACGAGCTTATGGCTCATACATATAGCCATCTATACGGCATACAGACTACCGGCCTGAGATTTTTTACGGTTTACGGACCATGGGGCAGACCCGATATGGCGCCGATGCTTTTTGCCGACGCCATATCAAATGACAGAGCCATAAAAGTATTTAACCACGGCAAGATGAGCAGAGACTTTACATACATTGATGACATAGTAGACGGTGTTATCAAGGTTATAGACAATCCTTCTGATTATAGTGTGTACAACATAGGCAATAATGCTCCAGTAAGTTTGATGGAGTTTATAGAGACGCTTGAAGACGCACTTGGCAAAAAAGCAGAGAAAAACTTTATGGATATGCAGCCCGGCGATGTAGAATCAACCTACGCCGATACACAAGATCTGATGAATGATTTTGGATACAAACCCGATACAAAACTTGTCGATGGAATAGGCGAGTTTGTGAAGTGGTATAAAGGGTTTTATAAATCTGAAGAGTAAGCCTTTCCCGTCATCCTGAGCCCCTGTCATTCTGAACGAAGTGAAGAATCTCTCTCTAACTTCAACATAGACTCTTCCCTCGCTACGCTCATTCAGAGTGACGAGTTTTCCGTCATTCTGAACGAAGTGAAGAATCTCTCTCTAACTTCAACATAGACTCTTCCCTCGCTACGCTCACTCAGAGTGACGAGTTTTCCGTCATTCTGAACGAAGTGAAGAATCTCGCTTGAACTGCGACATAGACTCTTCACTCGCTACGCTCATTCAGAGTGACGAAGGAAGTGCTCATTCAGAGCGACGAGTGTTTGTCATTTTGAGTGTCACCTCGTCATTCTGAGCGAAGCGAAGGATCTCCCTCATAAACTCAAGTCAAAATTTTGTTATAATTTACAAAACTCAAAAAGGCAAACACTTGCAAAAACAACCTGCTGTTTATATACTTACCAACAAGTCAAATCATGTTTTGTATGTAGGCGTTACATCTGACTTGATCAAAAGAATTTATGAGCATAAAAATCATGTCATGGAAGGCTTTAGTGCAAAATACAATGTAACAAAGTTAGTATATTTTGAGCTTTGTGATGAGATGGAAACAGCAATCACAAGAGAAAAAGTTCTCAAAGGATGGAAAAGAAGCAAAAAAATAAGTCTCATTGAGAAAGAAAATGAAACTTGGCAAGATTTGTATGAGGATTTGATATAACAGACAGAGACTCTTCACTCGCTGCGCTCGCTCAGAGTGACGAGTTTCCGTCATCCTGAGTGCCCCTTACCGTCATCCTGAGCAAAGCGAAGGATCTCGCTTGAACTGCGACATAGACTCTTCACTCACTATGCTCACTCAGAGTGACGAAGGAAGTGCTCACTCAGAGTGACGGGCGTCCGTCATTCTGAACGAAGTGAAGAATCTCTCTCTCCCTCGAACTTTATCTCAGATTATTCACATGCCAAAAAAGTAAAAACAAAGCATAAACCATGTACAATTCATATTTTGAATTAGAGCATAAAATTTATTAGGATTAAACATTGACAAACGAAGAGTTAGAACTTTCTATTTTGCGAAGCTTGGGAAGAGTTACTACACAAAAAACTTTGGCGGATGAGCTTGGTTATAGCGTGGGCAAAATCAACTATGTCTTAAAAGCACTCGGCGCAAAAGGGCTTCTTAAAGTAGAGAATTTTTACAACAACCAGAACAAAAAACAGTACCGCTACCTTCTGACTCCAAAAGGGTTGGAGGAGAAAATCTCGCTTACGCAAAAGTTTATCAAAAGAAAAAAAGAGGAGTATGAGATGCTCCAGCACGAACTTGAGATGATGAGGAAAATAATATGACTAATATAATTTTATGCGGTGGAAGCGGTACGCGGCTTTGGCCGATCAGCCGAACTCTTATGCCAAAACAGTTTGTAAAGCTATTTACTAAAGAGAGTCTCGATGGTCGTTTTGATGATAAGTCACTGTTTCAACTAACAGTTGAGCGAAACTCCAAAGTGTGCGAAAGTCAGTTTATCGTATCAAACAGTGAGCAGTACTTTTTAGCAATAGATCAATTTGAAGAGATCCAAAAAACTATCAACTATCAACCATCAACCACAAACTATCTTCTTGAACCGGTTGGAAGAAATACTGCTCCTGCAATAGCTTTGGCTTGTATGGCACTAGATTATGAAGAGATAGTGCTTATTACTCCATCAGACCACCTCATAAAAAATGAAGAAGAGTATCAAAAAGTCATTCAAAGAGCAAAAGAGCTGGCTAACGAAAACTTTCTTGTAACATTTGGCATCAAACCAACATTTGCCGAAACCGGATTTGGTTACATCGAAAGCGACGGCGAGAATGTAAAAGCTTTTCATGAAAAACCGGACTTGCAAACAGCACAAAGTTATATCGACACTAACAACCAACCACTAACCACTAACCACTATTTGTGGAACAGCGGAATGTTCTGTTTTAAAGCAGGAGTATTTTTAGATGAACTTCAAAAATATTCACCTGAAATATTTGAAGCCTCAAAAAAAGCATTTGAAAATAAACAATTGATAACTAATAACCAATTACGAATAACTCACGAATTTATGAGTGCTATCCCAGAAGAGAGCATTGACTATGCAGTTATGGAAAAATCAAGTAAAGTAAAAGTGGTGCCATCAGATATCTCATGGAGCGATGTGGGGAGTTTTGATGCACTCTTTGAAGAACTTGAAAAAGATAAAGATGGAAATACAAAAAATCCAAACCATATAAGTATTGATTCTAAAAACAATCTTGTTTACGGAACAGGGAGAAAAATTGCTACAGTTGATGTAGAAGATCTTATTATTGTAGATACCGGTGATGCACTGCTTATCTCTAAAAAAGGCTCATCTCAAAAAGTAAAAGATGTAGTAAAAAAGATAAAAGCAGAAGGAAACGGACTTCATAATATTCATCTCACAGCTCATCGTCCATGGGGAACTTACACAGTCTTAGAAGACATACAAGATAAAACGCATAGAAGTTAAACCCGGACAGAGACTGAGCCTGCAAAAACACTATCATAGAAACGAACACTGGATAGTAGTATCAGGCACGGCTACAGTAACAGTAGGAAATGAGAAAAGATTGGTACGACCAAATGAATCTACTTATATAAAAATGGGAGAGGTTCATAGATTGGCAAATGAAGGAAAGATCCCAGTAGTACTTATAGAGGCTCAAGTCGGAGAGTATACCGGTGAAGATGATATAGTGAGACTTGATGATGATTTTGCAAGAGAGTAGTATGGTTCCAGATGAAATGTTTAAAACTGTAATAGAGTATGCGCCTCTGGTTTCTATAGATCTCATAGCTATGCATAAAGACAAAGTGCTTTTAGGCAAAAGGGTCAATAAACCGGCTTTTGGATATTATTTTACCACAGGCGGCATAGTTCGTAAAAATGAAACACTTGCAAATGCAATGAAACGGCTTGCAAAACTAGAGTTAGGAATAGAACTAGTAGATGAACCTAACTTTATAGGGGTTTTTCAACATTTTTATGATGATAGTATTTATGAAAATGTTTCTACACACTATGTAAACTTAGGGTACAAACTAAAGGTGCCAAACTTGAAGAACCTGCCAAAAGAGCAGCATAGCGAATACAGATGGTTTAGTGTAGAAGAGCTGCTTCAAAGTGACGAAGTTCACGCATATGTAAAAGATTATTTCAAAAAAATAAATATAGGAGAAAATAAATAAAATGGCAGAAAAAAAAGTAGCACTTATCACCGGTATAACAGGACAGGATGGATCATACTTAGCAGAGTTTTTACTTAAAAAAGGCTATGTAGTACATGGTATAAAAAGAAGAAGTTCTTTATTTAATACAGACAGAATAGATCACCTTTATGAAGATCCGCATGTGGAAAACAGAAATCTTATTTTGCATTATGGTGATATGACAGATAGTATGAACTTAACTAGAATCATCCAAGAGACTCAACCTGATGAGATATATAACTTAGCTGCAATGAGCCATGTGGCAGTCTCTTTTGAAACACCTGAGTATGTAGCAAATGCGGACGGTACAGGAACTCTTAGAATTTTAGAAGCTGTTAAACTTTTAGGCTTAACTAAAAAAACAAAAATTTACCAAGCATCTACTTCAGAACTTTACGGAAAAGTGCAAGAGACTCCTCAAAGTGAAACAACTCCATTTTATCCAAGAAGCCCATACGCAGTGGCAAAGATGTACGCATACTGGATAACCGTAAACTACAGAGAGGCTTATGGAATGTTTGCATGCAACGGTATTTTATTTAACCATGAAAGCCCAGTAAGAGGTGAAACATTTGTAACCAGAAAGATAACAAGAGCAGCTTCTAAGATAGCTCTTGGACTACAAGATAAATTATATCTTGGTAATCTTGATTCAAAAAGAGACTGGGGACATGCAAAAGATTATGTACGCATGATGTGGATGATACTTCAAGCTGACGAGCCGGAAGATTGGGTTATCGCAACTGGACAAACAACAACTGTTAGAGACTTTGTAAAATTTGCTTTTGCTTATGCTGGAATTAATCTAAGATTTGAAGGTGTTGGGGTTGATGAAGTAGGTATCATTGATTCTTTAGACTTGGAAAAAGCAAAAGCATCAAATGTAGATATCTCTCACTTGACTTTAGATCAAACAGTTGTTTGTGTAGACCCTAGATACTTCAGACCTACAGAGGTTGATTTGCTCTTAGGCGACCCAACAAAAGCTGAGAAAAAACTTGGATGGAATAGAGAGTATAACTTGCAAGACCTTGTAAACGACATGATGAAATCAGACCTGAAACTTATGACAAAAGATGTTTACCTCAAAGATGGCGGATACAAAACTATGAGTTATTTCGAGTAAAAATATGAATAAAAACAGTAAAATATATATAGCAGGACATCGTGGACTTGTGGGTAGTGCTATAGTCAAAAACCTTGAAGCTAAAGGCTATACAAATCTAATCACAAAAACTCATGAAGAACTAGACCTTATCGACCAAAAAGCAGTTGAAGAATTTTTCGAATCTGAAAAACCAGAGTATGTGATACTCGCTGCCGCAAAAGTAGGCGGGATAATCGCAAATAACACTTATAGAGCAGACTTTATCTATGAGAACTTACAGATTCAAAACAATGTTATCCACCAAAGCTTCGTTCATGGAGTAAAAAAACTGCTATTTTTAGGAAGTACATGCATCTACCCAAAAAATGCTCCTCAGCCTATGCCAGAAGATTGTCTCCTAACTTCTCCACTCGAATATACAAATGAACCATACGCTATAGCAAAAATAGCAGGGATAAAGATGTGTGAAAGCTACAATATCCAATATGGTACAAACTTCATATCTGTGATGCCTACAAATTTGTATGGACCAAATGATAACTTTGACCTTGAAAAATCTCATGTACTACCAGCTCTTATACGAAAGATTCATCTGGCAAAACTTCTCAATGAAAAAAGATATAATGAAGCGATAGAAGACTTAAATGTTTCAACACTAGAAGAAGCAAAAACATATCTAGCAAAATTTGGCGTTACAAAAGAGAGTGTAGAAATTTGGGGAACAGGAGAGCCTAGAAGAGAGTTTTTGTACTCAGAAGATATGGCAGATGCATGTGTATTTTTACTAGAAAATAGAGATTTTCAAGATGTCATTAAAAATGAAGTGAATCATGCAGTTCCATCAAATTGTCATTGCGAACAAAGTGAAGCAAACAAAAATAAAGAGATAAAAAACACTCATATCAACATAGGAACAGGCAAAGATATCTCCATCAAAGAACTAGCTGAACTTATCAAAGAAATTATCGGTTTCAAAGGTGAACTTTCTTTCAATACAGATAAACCTGATGGAACGATGGTAAAACTCACTGACCCTAGCAAACTTCACTCTTTGGGATGGAAACATAAGGTTGAGCTTGAAGATGGTGTTGTGAGTATGTATAAATGGTATTTAAACAATTATAAAGGAGTGAAATAAGTGAAAGTATTATTATTAGCAGGTGGATTTGGAACTCGTCTTTCGGAAGAGACGGATGTTCGACCAAAGCCGATGGTAGAGATTGGAGGAAAACCAATTCTTTGGCACATTATGAAAATATACTCAAAGTATGGTTTTAATGATTTTGTGATTTTACTTGGCTACAAAGGATACTATATAAAAGAGTATTTTGCGAACTATTTTCTTCATCAAAGCGATGTGACTATCGATATGCAAAATGGGAAAATGGAAGTTTTAAACAACTCTAGCGAACCGTGGAAAGTGACACTTCTTGATACTGGGGTAGATAGTATGACAGGCGGAAGAGTAAAAAGAGCGCAGGAGTTTGTGGGGAATGAACCATTTATGCTTACTTATGGTGATGGTGTGAGTGATATAAATATTGAAGAACTTGTAAATTTCCATAAATCACATGGAAAAGCCATGACTATGACATCAGCTCAACCTGATGGAAGATTTGGTGCTTTAAATATAGAAGAAAACAATCAAGTAACACATTTTCTTGAAAAACCAAAAGGCGATGGCGGATGGATAAATGCAGGTTTTTTCGTATGTGAACCAAAAGTATTTGATTATATTACCGGAGGTGACAGTACGGTATTTGAACAAGCACCTCTTCAAAATCTTGCGCAAGATGGAGAGATATTTACTTTTAAGCATGACGGTTTTTGGAAACCAATGGATAGTTTAAAAGATAAAAATGATTTAAACAAACTTTGGGATAATGGAAAAGCTCCATGGAAAATTTGGTAATGCAAAATCTATTTTCTGGAATCTATAAAGACAAAACTGTACTTGTTACAGGGCATACTGGCTTTAAAGGTTCTTGGTTGGCTTATTGGTTAAATCAAATGGGTGCAAAAGTTGTCGGGTACTCGTTGGAAGCTCCTACAAACCCAAACCATATAGAACTCTTAAATCTTGACATAGTTTCAATTATCGGAGATATACGAGATTTAGAAAAATTAAATCAAACCTTTGAAACTTACAAACCAGATATCGTATTTCATCTTGCAGCTCAACCACTCGTAAGGCTTTCTTATGAAAATCCAATTGAGACTTATGAAACAAATGTGATAGGTACTCTCAAAGTTTTTGAAGCTTGTAGAAGAAACGGTGTAAAAGCGATAGTAAACATCACAAGTGACAAAGCCTATGAAAACAAAGAATGGATTTGGGGTTATCGAGAAAACGACCCTATGGGTGGATATGACCCATATAGTTCATCAAAAGGGTGTGCTGATTTACTGGCAAATTCATATAGAAATTCTTATTTTAATCCAAAAGAGTATAAAAAAACTCACAACACTTTACTTGCATCTTGTCGAGCTGGAAATGTCATAGGCGGCGGTGACTGGGCAAAAGATAGACTGATAACAGACATCATGCTCTCAGTCTCTCAAAGCAAAAAAGTAAGCATACGAAACCCATATGCAACTCGTCCTTGGCAACATGTTCTTGAACCTTTGAGTGGATATTTAA
Organism: Sulfurimonas sp. CVO; assembly: GCF_009883775.1. Lineage (NCBI taxonomy): Bacteria > Pseudomonadati > Campylobacterota > Epsilonproteobacteria > Campylobacterales > Sulfurimonadaceae > Sulfurimonas > Sulfurimonas sp. CVO. The sequence goes on along the minus strand of NZ_CP033720.1, from coordinate 1,687,809 downwards.
ACATAGGACAAAAACTTCTCGAAGAAAAAGTAGAGTTTGGTGAAGCTTGGAATTTTGGACCAAGTGATGAGGGAAGTATAACAGTAGAAGAAGTGGTAAAAAATGTAAAAAAACATTGGGATAAAATAGATTATGAAATAAACAAAGACCCAAATCAACTACATGAAGCAAATTTACTAAAACTTGATTGTAGCAAAGCTCATATTCTATTAAAATGGAAAGATGTTTGGAGCAGTGAAATTACTTTTGAGAAAACTGTCAAGTGGTATAAAGCTTATTATGAAAATGATAAAGCACTGTTAACTAACGATGATTTAGAAAGCTATGTGGTGGATGCAAAAGCTAAAAATATAGAGTGGGCAATTAGCTAAATGACTATTTTACTTACAGGTGCAACAGGATTTTTAGGAAGTCATCTTCTTCATAGATTATTAGAGTTGAAGTATGAAGTAGTTATTTTAAAAAGAAGTACTTCAAATATCTGGAGAATAGATTCAGTATTATCAAAAGTAAAAAGCTATGATATAGACAAAGTTGCCATAGAAAAACCTTTTGAAGATCAAAAAATAGATGCTGTAATACATACGGTTACAAACTATGGACGAAATAATTCAAGTATATCAAATATAGTTGATACAAATTTGATGTTTTCACTAAAACTTTTGGAGACAGCTACATTTTTCAACACGGACACATTTTTCAACACGGACACATTTTTCAACACGGACACACTTCTTTATAAGTATTTAAACCACTACTCACTTTCAAAAAAGCAGTTTGTAGAGTGGTTGAAATATTTTAGTGATAGGATAAAAGTAGTAAATTTAAAACTAGAACATATGTATGGTCCAAAAGATGATAATACAAAATTTGTAACATGGATTACAAATCAGATGCTTCAAAATGTAGAGTCTGTTGATTTAACAGAGGGTATTCAAAAAAGAGATTTTATTTATATTGATGATGTTGTAGATGTTTATTTATTAATGCTTGAAAAGTCGAAGATTTTTCAAGCATTTAGCGAATTTGATGTTGGAACAGGCGATCAAATAGAACTCAAAGAGTTTATATTGAAAATCTACAAAGAGATTTCAAAAATAAAACCAATTAGTACAAAACTAAATTTTGGTGCTAAAGCTTATAGAGAAGGTGAGTTTATGGAAATTGAAGAAGATGTTAAGCCTTTGTTTGATTTAGGCTGGAAACCAAAAATTTCCATAGAAGATGGGATTAAACTAATAATAAAGGAAGCTATACAATGACACAAGCACAGCAGTTAAAACAGGAAATTTTACAAAAAACCAAAGAGTATTATGAACTCGTACATAAACCACAACAAACCAAAGAGTTTGTAGCAGGAAAAAGTAGAGTCAACTACGCAGGAAGAGTTTTTGATGAAACAGAGATGCAGTATCTTGTTGATAGTTCTTTAGATTTTTGGCTTACATATGGGGACTATTCTAAAAAGTTTGAAAAAGAGTTGGCTGATTTTTTAAATGTACGATGGGCATTTTTAGTCAACTCTGGAAGTTCTGCTAATTTGTTGGCATTTTATACTTTGACTTCCCCTATGCTAAGAGATAGACAAATAAAAAGAGGTGATGAAGTTATCACTGTTGCTGCTGGATTTCCTACTACTGTAGCTCCTATAGTTCAGTATGGTGCCGTACCTGTGTTTGTAGATATGGAACTAATTTATGCAAATATAGATGTGACAAAGCTAGAACTTGCCCTTAGCCCTAAAACAAAAGCTATCATGATAGCTCATACTTTAGGAAATCCATTCAACCTAAGAGCTGTAAAAGAGTTTTGTGATAAACACAACCTTTGGCTCATAGAAGATAATTGTGACGCATTGGGAAGTACTTATGAAGGAAAACCAACCGGAACATGGGGAGACATAGGAACATCTAGCTTTTATCCACCACATCATATGACTATGGGAGAAGGCGGGGCTGTATATACAGACAATCCACTCCTTAGAAGAATTATGCTGAGTATGAGAGACTGGGGAAGAGACTGCTGGTGTGAAAGCGGTGTTGACAATACATGTGGATGTAGATTTACGCAACAGTTTGGAACATTGCCAAAAGGGTATGATCATAAGTATGTTTACTCTCACTTTGGATTTAACCTCAAAGTTTCAGATATGCAAGCAGCAGTTGGTGTAGCTCAGTTAGAAAAATTCCCAAGCTTTGTAAAAAAAAGAAAAGAGAACCAAAAGAAACTTTATGATGCACTTATAGATTTACAAGAATTGCAACTCGTAGAAACTCAGCCAAACTCAGATCCTAGCTGGTTTGGATTTATGATGACATTGACTGATAGTGCAAAATTTAGCAGAAATGAACTTGTGGAGCATTTGGAAAACAACAATATCCAAACAAGAAATCTTTTCGCAGGAAATATGACAAGACATCCTATGTTTGATAGTATGGTGCTAAATGTAGATTATAGAATAGTAGGCGAGCTTACAAATACTGATAAGATTATGAATGATAGCTTTTGGATAGGGTTGTATCCTGGTATGGGTGATGAGGCTATAGGGTATATGATTGAGAAGATTAGAGAGTTTGTAAAGGCTAAACAATGAAATACCTAATAACAGGCGGATGTGGATTTTTAGGTTCAAACATAGCAAGTGAAATACTAAAAAGAGGTGATGAGCTTGTAGTATTTGATAGTCTTTATAGATTTGGAAGCTATCAAAACAAAGAGTGGCTGGAATCTCAAGGTGAGTTTATATTTATCCATGGAGACATACGAAATACAAACGATGTTGAGAGAACAATAAAAACTCATAAGCCAGATGTTATCTATCATTTAGCTGGTCAAGTTGCTATGACTACTTCCATAGCAGACCCAAGAATGGACTTTGAGGTAAATGTAGGAGGAAGTTTCAATCTTCTGAATGCCGTAAGACTTTATAGTCCAGATTCAACTATTATCTACTCATCTACAAATAAAGTTTATGGTGATTTAGAACAATACTCTTATGAAGAAACAGACACAAGATACAAATGCACCGATAAACCAAATGGCTTTGATGAAAAAGTAACTTTAGACTTTCACTCACCTTATGGTACTTCTAAAGGAAGTGCTGATCAGTATATGCTTGACTTTGCAAGAATCTATGGTATTAAAACAGCAGTATTTAGACACTCTTCTATGTTTGGTGGAAGACAATTTGCTACTTATGATCAAGGTTGGCTTGGATGGTTCACACAAAAAGCAATAGAGATAAAAACAAATACTTTAAAAGAGCCATTTACAATTTCAGGAAATGGAAAACAAGTAAGAGATTTACTTTATGCGAGTGATTGTGTAGATTTATACTTAAAAGCTTCTCAAAAGATAGATACCATAAAAGGGCAAGCTTTTAATATTGGAGGTGGTATGCAAAACTCATCTTCACTCTTAGAACTTTTTTCTTTTTTAGAACAAGAGTTAGATATTAAAATGACATATACTCAATTACCTCCAAGAGAGTCAGACCAAAGAGTGTTTGTAGCTGATATATCAAAAGCAAAAGAGTTGATAGGTTGGGAACCAAAGGTTTCTAAGGAAGAGGGGATTAGGAAGATGATTGAGTGGATAAAATCACATGATTGATATATTAATACCTACTTATAACAGAGAGCAGGATTTGGTAAAAAATATTTTATATCTCGACAAGCTAGTTAAAAATGAGGGATTGCAAGGGAAATTTAGGTTGATTATCTCTAATAATGCTTCAACAGAGACTCTTCACTCGCTACGCTCACTCAGAGTGACGAACCTTTGTTATCCTGAGCCTTCTCTCCGTCATCCTGAGCAAAACCCTCGTCATCCTGAGCCTTCTCTCCGTCATCCTGAGCGAAGCGAAGGATCTCAAGAGACAAGAAACACCCACATAAACATAGGCACAGGCGAAGGTATCGGCATAAAAAATCTAGTAAATTCTTTTTGGAAATCAAGTGACAAATAACTCAGGCTTCAAAAAATACCTATCAAACACTTCATGGCTTTTTGCTGAAAAAATATTTCGTATAGCTATTGGTTTATTTATTACTGTTTGGCTTGCTCGTTATTTGGGTCCTGAGCAGTTTGGTATTTTTAACTATGCTCTTTCTTTTGTGGCGATTTTTGGGGTGTTGTCATCATTGGGTTTAGATAAGCTTGTAACTAAAGAGTTGCTTTCTCATCCTCAAGACAGTCATGAGATTATGGGCACATCATTTACTCTTCGTTTTATTGGTGCAATTTTACTTTTACCATTGGCTGCATTTAGTATCTCCATCGTGCGACCTGAGAATGATCTTGTATTTATCATGGTTATCATCATCTCTTCAGCTTTCTTTTTTACTTCTTTTGAAGTTATAAAGTACTGGTTTGAGTCACATGTTCAAGCAAAATATAGTGCAATAATTGATGCAATAGTTATTTTTACTAGTTCAACTATCAAAGGAGTTTTAATCATACTCGAAGCCCCACTTATTGCATTTGCTTGGGTGGTATTAATCGAAAGTATTTTGCTTGCTACTGGACTCATCATAATTTATATTCAAAAATCAAATAAGATTTCAGATTGGAAGGTTTCATTTGTAAAAGTAAAATACTTATTAAAAGAAGCTTATCCTCTTATTTTATCGGGCGCTGTATTTGTACTATTTACTAGAATCGATCAAGTCATGCTTGGTAGCATGATAGGTGATGAAGCGGTGGGAGTTTATGCTGCTGCTGTTAGAATAAGTGAGGGCTGGATGTTTATTCCTGCCATTATTGCTACATCATTATTCCCCGCTATGCTTAATGCTAGAAAAAATAACTATACTTTATATCTACAAAGAACTCAACATCTTTTAAACTTGATGGCTGTTTTAGGAGTAAGTGTTGCAATCGGTGTTATATTTATAGCTTCACCTTTTATGAATTTAATTTTTGGAGAGAGTTATAGTCAATCTTCATCGATATTAATAATACATATTTGGGGTATGGTTTTTAATGCAATAAGTATTATTTCATTTCGATATTTTCTAGCAGAAGGCTTACAAATATACTCTTTTTACAGAGCGTTTGCAGGACTTATTTTAAATATTGCCTTAAACTATTTACTGATACCTATTTATGGAGCAGTTGGTGCCGCAGTTGCTACTGCAATATCACAGGGAGTGGCAGTATGGCTTTTAAACTCTATTAGCCCAAAAACAAGAATTATGTTTTTTATGCAAGCAAAAGCATTATCACTTTATTGGAGTTTAAATACTTTAAAACATATCAAATCTTTAAGGGCAGGAAAATGAAAATATTACTTTTAGGCGGTACGGGTGCTATGGGTGTGCATCTTGCTGATATTTTAGCTTCAAGAAGAGAAAAAGTATTTGTAACTACAAGAGGCAAAAGGGACTCAAGTGAGTTTATTGAGTATATTCAAGGTGATGCAAAAGATGATAACTTTTTAAATACTCTTTTAAAAGAGAAATGGGATGTAGTAGTTGATTTTATGGTCTATAAAGAGGATGAATTTCAAGCAAGAGTGCATAAGCTTTTAGATGCTACTTCTCAATATATTTTTTTAAGCTCTTCAAGAGTGTATGACAATAGTATGGAGTATATCAAAGAAGACTCAACAAGACTACTTGATACATGCAAAGATGAAGAGTACTTAGCTACAAGTGAATATGCTCTTTCAAAAGCAAGGCAAGAGGATATTTTAAAATCATCATCTAAACAAAACTGGACAATCATCCGACCCTATATCACCTATAGTGAGATTCGTTTACAGTTAGGAACATTAGAAAAAGAAAATTGGCTTTATCGTGCATTACAGGGAAGAACAATAGTTTTTAGTGAAGATATAAAGAATCATTTTACGACGGTAACTTATGGATTTGATGTAGCAAAAGCTATGGTGAATCTCATGAATCAACAAAATACTTTGGGACAAGCCTACCATATCACAAGCAACACTTCATATACTTGGGAAGAGCTTTTAGCAGTTTATTTAGACGCCATTGAAGAAATGACAGGAAAACGACCAAAAGTATTATTTCAAAATATGGATGATTTTTCTACTTGGAACCATGGAAAGTACCAAATCATTTATGATAGATTGTATGATAGAAGGTTTGATAACTCTAAAATCAATGAGTTTATCAACACAGCTGAATTTATTGATGCAAAAGATGGACTAAAAAGATGTTTAAAAGAGTTTATGCAAAATCCAAAATTTAATCCAGTCAGTTGGAGAATGGAAGCTAAAAAAGATAAATTTACAAAAGAATTTACACCACTAAATGAAATCAATGGCATAAAAAATAAAATAAAATATATATTGTTTCGATACTTTATATAACACAAGGACAATAAAATGAAAACCTACTATTCAGATGAAAAAAATGTACAGATACTTATATCAGTGCTAAAAGTAAATAAAATAAAAAAAATTATTGCTTCTCCAGGTGCAACCAATGTTACTTTTGTACGAAGTTTGCAAAATGATCCTTTTTTTGAACTATACTCCGCAGTAGATGAGAGATCAGCTGCATATATGGCGTGTGGATTAGCTGCTGAATCAGGTGAGCCTGTAGTTCTTAGCTGTACGGGTGCCACGGCGTCAAGAAACTATCTGCCTGCTCTTACTGAGGCGTATTATAGAAAGTTGCCAGTACTTGCTGTAACATCGAGCCAAGACATAGCAAAGATAGGGCATATGAGTCCGCAGCTAATAGATAGAACTGTTATGCCAAAAGATACTGTAAAGTTGAGTGTACATTTACCCATTGTAAAAGATGATGATGATTTTTGGAGTTGTGAAGTAAAAGTAAATAGTGCTATTTTAGAACTTTTTAGAAATGGTGGTGGTCCTGTTCATATTAATCTTACTACAAAATATAGTAAAAATTTTGATGTTGAAAAATTACCAGATGTTAGAGCTATAAAACGAATCACTTTATCAAATGATTTTCCATCTATTGAAAATAAAAAAATAGCTATATTTGTAGGTTCGCATCAGAATATGTGTAAAGAACTGACACAAGTCATAGATGATTTTTGTGCATCAAATGATGCCGTGGTGTTTTGTGACCATACAAGTGGATATTATGGAAACTATAAAGTTCTTCATTCTATTTCGTCTTCTCAGACTCTTGCGATGTTTCGTGAAATCAAGCCAGATTTAACTATTCATATCGGAGAAATAACGGGTGATTATTCTTGCGGCAAAATAATAGGAAAGAGCATTTGGAGAGTAAGTGAAGATGGCGAGATAAGAGATACTTTTAGAAAATTAAAGTATGTTTTTGAGATGCCAGAGATTGCATTTTTTAAAAACTATACAAAAGAAACTAGACAAAGTGATTCGTACCTCAAAGTATGTAAATATCACATGAAAGAAATGTATCAAGCAGTATCAGAAGTGCCATTTTCAAATATATGGCTTGCAAAAAAATCTCACGATAAAATCCCTCAAAATTCAGTAGTGCATTTTGGGATTTTAAATAGCTTAAGAGCATGGAATTTGTTTGATTTACCTCAAGGTGTAGAATCAGCTAGCAATGTAGGTGGTTTTGGGATAGATGGATGTGTATCATCACTCATAGGTGCATCACTTGCAAATAAAGAAAAACTTTACTTTAGTATAGTTGGAGATTTGGCATTTTTCTATGATATGAACTCTATTGGTAATAGACATGTAGGAAAAAATGTAAGAATATTGCTTATAAATAATGGAATAGGTACAGAGTTTAAAAACTTTAACCACCCAGCAGCAGCATTTGGAGAGTCATCAGATGCTTATCATGCAGCAGGTGGACACTTTGGAAATAAGTCTAAAACCCTTGTAAAAGGCTATGCCCAGAGTCTTGGATTTGAATATATGAGTGCATCGAGCAAAAAAGAGTATGAAGAGGTTTATGAGAGATTTTTCACTAAAGAGATGAGTGACAAACCAATGCTTCTGGAAGTGTTTACAAACGATGATGAAGAAAGCGATGCTTTAGAGACAGTTACATCAATGGTGAGCAATACATCAGGTAAAGCTAAAAATGCTATTCGAGGTATTTTGGGAGATAAGGGTGTAAAAGCTGTTAAGGGGTTTTTGAGAAGATGAAAGTAGAAGATAAACAAAGTATGGAATAATAGTCAAAGAAGTTAGCTTTGAAGATGATGAGTTTAACTACTTTAAACAAAAGCAAAATTTAGCTAAAATTAAACCAAATGAAAGAAAAGAGAGATAATGAAACCACCGTATCCTAGTAAAATATCACCTACGCCTATAGTCTCTGCTGCTATTGAGATTAGGTTTGATATATCTTGCCCTATAGATGCTGTGTATGGTTTGGTGCAACATGCTTTAAAACAGAAGTTTCATATGAGTGAGAAGCTTCCTGTAGCTCATATACCTGAGGATATTAGAGTTCAAGACAATCTTATAGATCAACCGCACTATAGACTTTTCAATAACTCTACTCCTTATAGTATCTTAGTGGGTCCTAGAGTTTTTGTGTTTGTTTATAGTAAAGAAAACTTTGACGATACCAATGACTATCCAGGATGGAGTGAATTTATAAAGCAAGAGTTGGTGGAGCTTTACAAAACTATTTTTGCTTTAGATTTTATAGTGCAAGTCAAACGACTTGGCATAAGATACGGTGATTTTTTTGCAGTACCAAATATATTTGACCATACTGAGTTTAATCTTTTAAACAAAGATGGCAAAAGAAAAGATACAGCAAAAACACAAATAGTGCAAACTATAAAAAAAGATGATACTTTTAATAACATTGTAGTTTCAAACAACTCTACTTTTGTGATGAACGGCAGAGCTATACAAGGTTCAATGATAGATATAGACACTTTTATGGGTGAGCTTGATGACTTTATGAGCAATTATGAAGTCTATTTACAAAAGTGCCATGAGATAAACAAAGAGCTCTTTTTTGAGATGCTACAAAAAGAGTTTATAGATACTTTCAACCCAATATATGGAGATGAAGATGCAAACTAAATATAATATTTATAACACACAAAGTACCTCAAGTTATATCAATCATATGTTTTTGGTGGGAGTTTTAGCAAGTTCTTCTTTGGGCAGTTCGTATGAAACACATACAAATTTTAGTAGCTCATTACCTCAAGAATATTTAGCACCTGCTGCAAACACAACAACCATACAAAACCAAGCTCAAAGCATCATGCAAGATGCACACAGGCAGATTATCGCTTCCAATTTTGACTTTTTGCAAGTAGATGAGAAGTTAGATAAAGAGATAGATAGCTACTTAGCTACATATAGCGGAACAGATAAAGAGATATTAGATATATGAGTTGTAGCTCTAGATGGCCTACTGTTTATGATTTTGAACAGTTACAAAAACAGATAAAAAAGATAGTAAATGACAACTATTCACAAGGATTTTATACACCAGCATCTAAACAAAATGAGTTGTACCAAGGTGATATTATAAAGCTTGATAAAAAGTTTGTGAGCTTAAATAGTAGCGGTAGTTTTGAAGCAGAAACTTACAGTAGTTTTTGGATAGTTTTAGGTAATACTTGTGATTTTGCAAGAGATATAAAAGACTTACCATACACAAATATAATACCCCTGCAAAAACTAAATGCAGATACACCTCAAAAGATTAAAAACGGACTAAAAAACTTTCAAAACTACAAGCACATGTATATACCTGATTTTTTAGGCGATGATAGTGAGTACTTTTTTGACTTTACAAAGATAATGACCATCTCAAAAGAGTATATGCAACAAGATATAAAAACAATAAAAATAAAAGAACTCTCTTATGCTTCATGGGTACTGTTTCACTCATGTATCATAAGATATTTTGCAAGAGACGATGGGAGAAATGATTAGGATGAAAATAGGAATTCTAACTCTACCAATAGCTGAAAACTATGGGGGGATTTTACAAGCAGTTGCTTTATATAGGCTTTTAGATGCTCAGGAGCATGATGTGGTTTTGATATATAAGCAAAGTACTAATACTCAAGTATGGTGGAAAAAAATAATAAAAGAGATATTACTCAAAATACCTTTTCATAATTTTAGAAATATGAAAAATAACAATAAACTAAATGAAGCAAGACTAGAAAGAAAGAAGTTTCATCGACCATTTATCGAAAAAGAGATATTTAAAATCAGTGAAGATTTATATACAAAACAAGATTTAGAAAACTTTGCTAAAAAAGAAAACTTTGATGCGGTCATAGTAGGAAGTGACCAAGTTTGGAGAAAAGCGTATATAAATGACAAATATTATAAAAGCTACTTTTTAGACTTTGTAGATGGTAGCAAAACTAAAAAAATAGCTTATGCGGCTTCTTTTGGAAAAGACTTTTGGGAGGGTAAAGGCGATAGCCAAGAAATAGCCAAGCTTCTTCAAGATTTTGTAGCTGTATCGGTTAGAGAGTCTTCTGGCGTAGTTATTTGTAAAGATACCTTTGACTATGACAAAGCTGTACATGTGCTAGACCCGACAATGCTTATGAGCAAAGAGTTTTACAAAGATGAGATTATTGCAAAGTACGATGCAGTAAATACAAACGCAGGTGGACTTCTAACTTATGTGCTCGATGAAGCAGAAGAGAAAAAAGAGATCATAGAGTTTGTGCAAAAAAGTGCTGATATGAAAAGTGTACATCATCTTAAAGGATTTGATAGTTCGCAAGTGACCTACTCAGTACCGCAGTGGCTTGCATCTTTTGCCAATGCTGATGCAGTAGTGACAGACTCTTTTCATGGGATGGTTTTTTCTATAATCTTTGAAAAAGATTTTGTAGTTATAGGAAATGAGGGTCGAGGGATGGACAGGTTTGTATCGTTAACCACTAAGTTAGGACTAGAAGAGAGACTTGTTTTTGATGTGAAAGATTTGGAAGGCAAAGAGTTAGAGAAGATTGACTATAGTAGAGTAAATATGATTTTAAATAGTGAAAAGAAAAAGTCTTTGGAATTTTTGATGGGAGCTCTGCATGGTGAGTGAGAATAGAGCATTAGTAAGTATAATTATTTTACAGAAACTAAAAATTCAAAGACTTTTCTATCAAAGTAAATGGAGTGAAGCAGTTAAGGCAAGATATATCAAAGTGCTTGAAAAAGTGAATATCCTCATAACTCACTCTAAGCAAACTACTAAACAGTCAGTCTTAAAATTTTTAAATTCTCTCAAAGTGAAAAAGAAATGAATGATATAAAATGTTTTATTATTAATTTGGAAAAAGATGTAGAAAAAAAAACAGAGATGCTTCATATATGCAAAATAAACAGCATCAAACCAACTTTTATCAAAGCGGTATATGGTAAAGAGCTTGAAAAATCATATCTTGACAAAGTAGCCGATCAGGCGAAAGCAGAAAGAATTTTAGGCCGGAAATTGACCGAAGGTGAAATAGGAGTCGCTTTAAGCCAACTCTCTATCTATCAAAGTATGATAGATAATGATATTGAACTGGCACTTATACTAGAAGATGATGTCAATTTTTCGTTTGGGCAAGAAGATTTGAAAAGTATTGTAAAGCAGTTGCCCTCAGATTGGGAGTGTGTTATGCTTGGCCATCATACGAAAAGATCAAGGCATATCGATGCATTGTCCTCAGTATGGCATCAAAAGAAAATTTCACAGATTCAAAAGCTTGTTCGTTTTGCAGAAGCTCCTGTCGGTGCATACGGCTATCTAATCAACAAAAGCGGAGCACATAAGATGTTGGCTGAATACAAAGTGATTTATAAACCCATTGACAAATGGAATGACAAAAAGTTAAATATATATGGTGTTGTTCCATCGATGATTTTAGTGGACGATAGTTTTATTGGGGATAGCTTGTTGTTGAGGGAGAGATCAAAAGTCAAAATAACGAGAACCGGATATCAGAAATTTAAAGATCTGGTTCAAAAGATATTGAGGAAGTTGCGTTTACACGAAGTGTTCTTTTTAACTAAAGGATTTTTTTTGCAATTTAAAAAATTACACAAGTATGAAGTGAATATTTAACATGATATTTTTTCCTAACCGATTACCAAATAAGATAGTTATAAAATGACAGTTATTATTGCACTTTTAACATATAATATATTGTTGTTTTTAACACTTGCATTGCCTGCAGGAAAAATAATAAATAATAATATAAATTCACTTAAAAATGAAACTTCAGGATTTAGTTGGAATATTAGACTTTTCTGGGTTATTGTTGCGATTATCATAGTTGCAGGAACGAGAGAATCTTATGTAGGAGTAGACTACAGCGGATACTTGGAGTTTTACAACTACATACTTAACCATGGTAAATTTCCGTCATTCTGGAAAGAGAATGAGGTAGGTTGGGAATATTTAAATTTTATTTTTGCAAAGCTTGGTGTACCTGCAGGTCTTTTTTTTGGATTAGTTGCGGGCTTGATATGGTTCTTTTTTATCAAAGCATCTTACAGATTTCAATTTTTATTGCCTCTTATGTTCTTTTTTGTCATCACAAATGGTATTTTCTTTTGGACGCTCAGTGGACTAAGACAGTCACTAGCTGTTGTAATCTTTTTCTATGCGATTCAGTTTATCATAGAAAAGAAACCTTTTCAATATGCAATTTATATTTTAGTTGCTTCACTCTTTCATGTGTCAGCATTAATTATGTTGTCGGTTTATTTTTTACGAATAGTAAAGTTTAACCGAAATTTGTTTTTTGTATTATATGTTTTATCGATAGCTTTTATTGGTAGTGATTGGTTTTTAACCCAAATGGCTTCATTGCTTTCATTAATTGGCTCAGGGATTGATGTTTTTTCACATTATATACAATATCTTGAAACAGCGAAGTTTGCTTTCAATGAAGAGCGAATAAGTAGCGGTCTTGGAGTGCTACTGAGGATAACAACGACACTGTTTATTTTATATAAGAGTAAAACTGTTTTGGATAAACAACCAAAGCTAGCATTATATTTTGTACTCTTTTTTCTAGGTGATATTTTAACTAATATATTTTTTGCAGTAGAAATAATTGGTAGAATTACAGTCTACTTTAATATTTGTTTTGCAATTGTTGCTGCAAGCTCTGTTTATTATTCGATTAAATTATATGAAAAAATCACAGCAATTTTGTTGATTTTAGCTTATTTTTTGATGTTTAATACTTATGTCTATCGTATGTTTACAAATCAGAGTGTCATATGAGATTAATGATATTGCAGTCGTTTACACAACAGCTACTAGTTTTGCTGATGGTAGTTTATTTTGCATTCATTATGACAAGACAAGTTAGTTTTGCCTTAATAGCAAGCAGGGATCTATTTTTAATGGCAGGGTTGGTACTTGTTTATGCAATACAATTAAATAAAAAAGATACGAGATTAAAAAATGACGAATAAAAATTTAGTTCCGATTGTCCTTTTCACATACAGACGAGTCCCAAAAGATACAATAGAAAGTTTACTTCAAAATGATTTGGCAAAGAAAAGTGAGCTTTTTATCTATTCAGATGGGTACAAAAGTGAAGTTGACAAAAACGATGTTTTAGAGGTAAGAGAGTACTTACAGACTATCAATGGTTTTAAGAGTACTCAGATAATAGAAGCTCCACAAAATAAAGGCTTGGCAAACTCTATAATAGATGGAGTTAGTGAGATTATAAATAAGTATGGAAAAGTGATTGTTCTAGAGGATGACCTAATAGTGTCTAGTGATTTTTTAGACTATATGAATAATGCACTAGAATTTTATAAAAACGATAGCAATATCTGGTCTATCTCTGGGTATGGTCCTAAGCTTCCGTGTCTTGAAACTTACGACAAAGATCTGTATCTTTCACCTCGTGGTTCATCATGGGGATGGGCGACTTGGAAAGATAAATGGAATAGTGTAGATTGGGATGTAAAAAGTTTTGAGAAGTTAAAACATAACAAACAAATGAGAAAAAAGTTTGAACTCGGGGGTAACGATATGTATAAAATGCTAGAGCTACAAATGCTTGGAAAGATCGACTCGTGGGCAATACGATGGGGGTTTTCTCAGTTTTTGCAAAAAAGCTATACTGTTTATCCAAAATTTTCAAAAATTGTCAATGATGGCTTTAATGATGCCAAGGGCACTCATAATAGTGGTGGTAGTTCTAAATGGGATGTAAAAGCAAGCAATGCTGAGGTTCAGTTTGAAAACTTAGATGTTGATTTTGCTTTAGTGGAGTGTTTTCAAAGCTACCATAACTTAAAACTATTTACGCGGATAGGGTATTTTTTGAAAAAGTATGGTGGACACAAGTTTGTGAAAAAGTTGTTAGCAAAGTGAAAAAAATATTTTTACTAGGTCCACTTTTACCACCTGTTCATGGTCAGTCACTAGCATTTACAAGGTTTGTAGAGAGTATAGAAGAGAGTGAAAAAATAGTAGTAAATACAAACCTTGAGGATAAATCAAAACTAGGCAAAATATTTGGTACTTTTAAGACACTTTTTTTTATATCTGTAAAAGCTTTGTTTAGTAAGTATGATGTAGTGTATTTTACATGTAGTCGCAGTATGCTTGGTAGTATAAAAGATATAGTGCTTATAAATCTTGTTAGCTTAAGAGGTGTACAAATAGTCAATCATCTTCATGGCTCTGACTTTTATGAGTTTTTACACAGTAGTCCGAAGTGGTATCAAAAGATACTTTTTAAAAGTTACGAGAAAGTAGATACTTCTATAGTGCTACTTGATAGTATGAAGTTACAGTTTGGAGACTTTGAGCGTATGAAAGTAGAGGTTATACCAAACTTTTATGACAAAGAGCTGGATGAAAAGCTGGTGGAAAAAGATGCAAGTAAGACAAATCTAGTCTATCTATCAAATATCATGAGTAGCAAAGGGATATTTGAGCTTATAGATGCTTTTGAAAAGTTAAGTAAAAAATATGATGATATATGTTTGAGTATTGCAGGTGGATATATAGCAGATGAATATATGAACATAGATGAAGTAAAAGAGATGTTTGAGAGTAAAATATCTCAAAACGATAAGATCAAATATATAGGTAAAACATTTGGAGAGGATAAAGTAAAGCTACTTCAAAGTTCAGATATATTTGTACTACCAAGCTATTATAAGTCTGAAGCATTTCCCATATCTATCATCGAAGCTATGGCGTGTGAAAATGCTATTGTTACTACAAATTATAAGTATCTTCCAGAAGTTGTTAATAGTAAAAATGGTGTTTTAGTTGAGCCAAAATCAGTAGAAAGTTTGGTTGAGGGGATAGAGTGTTTGATAAATGACAAAGAGAAGTTGAAACAAATCCAAAAGTATAATAAAAAAGAAGCTAAAGAGAAATATAGTTTGGGTAGATATATAAAAAGTTTGAAGCAAATAGTAATGGAGAGTTAAAATGACACTTATAACAGGAGCAGCAGGTTACATCGGAAGCCATGTAGCCAAACAACTTTTAGAACAAGACAAAGACATAGTGGTAGTGGACAATCTCTCTACAGGATTTCAAAGCACTATAGACACACTCCAAAAGATAAAAAAGTTTGATTTTGTAAAGCTTGATCTCAAAGAGTTTGACAAAGTTGCAGAGCTGTTTGAAACTTATGAGATAGATACGATAATGCACTTTGCAGCATTTTCTCAAGTAGGCGAATC
Organism: Sulfurimonas sp. CVO; assembly: GCF_009883775.1. Classification (NCBI taxonomy): domain Bacteria; kingdom Pseudomonadati; phylum Campylobacterota; class Epsilonproteobacteria; order Campylobacterales; family Sulfurimonadaceae; genus Sulfurimonas; species Sulfurimonas sp. CVO. Next base: position 1,672,208 of record NZ_CP033720.1, on the reverse strand, counting down.
GATGCAAAATCCTATGAAGTACTACATGAACAACACTGTAAATACTACTAACTTAGTAAAGTGTGCTTCAAGCTATGGTGTGAAGAAGTTTATTTTTAGTTCTACTGCTGCTACATATGGCGAACCAACTTTAAATGACGCCCAACAAACCATCACAGAAGAGTTTGACACAAAGCCCATAAATCCATACGGTCAAAGCAAACTCATGAGTGAACAAGTGATAAAAGATGAAGCCAAAGTAAAGAAAGATTTTAAATACTGTATATTTCGATACTTCAATGTAGCTGGAGCTGATATACACTACGAGGGTGAAAAACTAGCCCCAAGAGTAGGAGAGTCACATGATCCAGAAACGCATCTCATACCACTAGTAGTAAAAACAGCACTACAAAAACGAGAAGCTATTACTATATTTGGTGAAGACTATAATACGCATGACGGTACATGTATAAGAGATTATATACATGTAGATGACTTAGCCGATGCACATATTAAAGCTATAGAGTATTTGGATAAAAATCAAAGCGATACTTTTAACTGTGGCTATGGACATGGATATAGTGTTAAAGAGATAATTAAAAGTGTTAAAGAGACTACAAAACATGAGTTTAAAGTAATAAAAGGCGATAGAAGAGAAGGTGATCCGTCTATACTTGTATCAGACAATGGCAAAATAATACAAAAGATGAAATGGAAACCAAAATATAATAATCTTGAGTTGATAGTGAAAAGTGCGTATGAGTGGGAGAAAAAACTTTGAAAATCTCAATCATAACTGTAGTATGGAACAATGCCGCAACTATAAAAGATGCCATAGACTCGGTGTTAGGGCAAACTTATAAAGATATAGAATACATCATAGTAGATGGTGCTAGTACAGATGGCACGGTAGAAGTGGTGCAAAGTTATGGAGATAAGATAAGCAAGTTTGTCAGTGAGCCGGATAAAGGGCTTTATGATGCTATGAACAAAGGGATCGCACTAGCAACTGGGGATATTGTGGGGATACTCAATAGTGATGATTTTTATATAGATGAGTATGTGATAGAAAAAGTTGTCAGAGAGTTTGAAGAGAAACAAGTAGAGAGTGTTTATGCTGACTTGGTTTATGTAAAGCCGGAAAATATAGAAAAAGTGGTGAGGTATTATGACAGTAGTCATTTTAGTCCTGAAAAGTTTGCGTATGGTTGGATGCCTGCTCATCCTACTTTTTTTGTGAAACGATGGGTATATGAGAAGTATGGTGTATTTAGAACAGATTTAAAAATAGGTGCTGATTTTGATATATTGGCACGATTTTTATATACACATAAAATCAGCTATAGCTATATGAAAGAGGTGCTTGTGAAGATGCGAACAGGAGGAGTTAGTACGGGCGGACTAAAAGCCACTTGGCTTATAGCAAAAGAACAGCTTCAAGTGTGTAGAGACAATGGTATAGATACCAATATACTTAAAATATTATCAAAGTATCCTAGAAAAGTTATGGAGTTGTTGAAAAAGTGATCTAATAAGCTTAAGACACAGAGACCCTTCGCTTCACTCAGGGTGACGGAGAATCTGTCATTCTAAACAAAGTGAAGAATCTCGTCATTTTAAATGAAAAATGATACAATTTAAAGCTATAAACATATCAAAAAATGATACAATAAATCTATGAAAACAGATCAAAGCGCAGCTTCTTTAGAAAATGAATTAAAATGGATATGGGAGAGTAGTAATTTTCCAAATTTTACTTATGATAATGTCAATCTTGAAAGTCTGACTTATAAGTTTGGTCAGCTTAAGATGGTAGAAAATTTTATGAATCAGAGTGATTCAAATGAATTGCAACTTGAAGTGCTTCTTGATGAAGCAATAGCCACTTCAGCAATTGAAGGAGAGATACTTCAAAGATCTTCTGTTCGCTCATCTATAAACAAACTTTTGAAACTAGGTCTTGAGGATGACTATAGCTACACCGCTCAGTCTGACAATCTTATAGAGATACTCATAGATACAAAAACAAATAAAGAGCCGTTAACAAAAAAAAGATTATCTGCATGGCATAAAGCACTTTTCCCAACCGGAAGCTCAGGTCTTAGAGATATCAAAGTGGGAACATACAGAACAAATAGTGAAGATATGCAAATCGTTTCAGGTCCATGGGAAAAAGAAAAAATCCATTTCGTAGCACCACCGTCAAAAATAGTGGAAAAATTAATGGATGATTTTTTAAGATGGTTAAACAAAAAAGATGAACAAAACAGTATCTATAAAGCTATAGTAGCTCATCTTTATTTTGTGCTCATACACCCATTTGACGATGGAAACGGAAGGATTGCTAGAGCTATCACAGACTATGTACTGGCTCAGACAAATCTAGCAAATGCAAAATTCTACTCTATCTCTACCATTATCTATAAAAATAGAAAAGAGTACTATGATTTACTCGATTGTGTTTGCAAACAAACTAATCAAGATATTACACTATGGGTAGAATGGTTTGTAAAACTGCTTGAAATCTCTATCGATGAAACACTTCAAAAAGTTGAAGCAGTACAAACAAAAGCAAAATTTTGGGATAAACATAGAGATACACAACTCAATGATAGACAAAAAAAAGTGATACTAAAAATGCTCTCATATCTCCCAGGAAAATTTGAAGGTGGTATGAGAGTAAATAAATACATGAGCTTAACCAAATCTCAAAGACTCACAGCCAGTCGTGATATATCAGACTTAGTTCAAAAAGGAATCTTTGAGAGTTTTGGAAAAGGTCGGGGTGTTTACTACGAACTTAAAGAATAGCAGAGCAAAACTCCGTCATTCTGAACAAAGTGAAGAATCTCTCTCCTTCGTCATTCTGAACAGAGTGAAGAATCTAGTTTGACAAATGTATGATATAATACTGTATTACAAAATACAAAAGGATAAATTATGGTAGCAACTGTTCGTCTTGATGATGTTTTGGAAAATAAACTCAATACTCTGGCAAATACATTGCACAAGAAAAAAAGCGATGTAATACGCGAGGCGATAGAGTACTATGCCAAAAATGTTGAAAAAAGTAAAAAAAGCAGAATACTCAAAGCTGTAGAAAAAACAAAAAATGCAGATAAAGATGAGTATAAAAACTTTGAAGGAACTTTAAACGATGGTTTGTAGAGGAGAAATTTGGCTTGCCAATCTTAATCCCGTCAAAAAGAACAATGAAATGGGCAAGATTCGCCCTGTACTTATTTTTCAAAATGATGAATTAAATCATAGCGAGTACCCGACAACCATAGTAATCCCACTTACTACTTCACTAATAGATGATGCAGAACCTATCCGCATGAGAGTTAAAAAAAGAGAAAAGTTACTACAAGATTCTGATTTGGTAATTACACAAATTCGTTCTATTGATAATAATAGATTTGTGGAAAAACTAGCATCTTTAAAAACAGATGAGATGAAAAAAGTCAAAGAACTTTTTGATGAGATAGCGCAGTAGCGGGTCAGAGGTTTAGTTTTTTGGTTTGCTGTGTGACATGCGATCCCGTCATTCTGAACAAAACCCGTCATTCTGAACGAAGTGAAGAATCTAGTTCAAACCAATGAGACCCTTCGCTCCGCTCAGGGTGACGAGAAACTCCGTCATTCTGAACGAAGTGAAGAATCTCCTCCGTTCGTCATTCTGAACAAAGTGAAGAATCTAGTTCAAAAGTCCCAAAGAGACCCTTCGCTTCGCTCAGGGTGACGGGAGAGTATGTCATTCTGAACAAAATTTGTCATTCTGAACAAAGTGAAGAATCTAGTTCGAAAGTCCCAAATAATGTAAATGTACATAAGCATGAACAAAGCAAAAATTTACTAATGAATTTTAATCTATTTTATAGTAATATATGTTACAGTAATGTATGTTACTTAATAAAATCAAAAGATAAAATATGAAGTTTTACAATAGAGAAAAAGAACTTGCAAATTTAAAAAACATAGAAAAATTGTCAAATCAATCTTCAAATATGACGGTGATAGTGGGTAGAAGAAGGATAGGTAAAACAAAGCTTGTCAAAGAAGCATATCCAAATCATGTATATCTTTTTGTATCCAAAAAAGATGAGGCACTTCTTTGTGAAGAGTTTGTAGGTATCATACAGTCATCTTTAGATATCAAAATATTGGGTGAATTTAAAAAATTCAGCATCTTGTTTGAATATATCATGCAGTTGGCTCAAATGCGATCTTTTACCCTTATAATTGATGAGTTTCAAGAATTTTTGTTTATAAACAGTACTCTCTACAGTGATATGCAAAATATCTGGGACCAATACAAAGATAAGACAAAGATGAACTTGGTTTTAAGCGGTTCGATTTATAGCTTGATGAAGAGAATCTTTGAAGATAAAAAAGAACCGCTTTTTGGAAGAGCTAACAATAAGATAAATTTAAAACCATTTAGCGTAATTACATTGAAAGAAATACTAAGCCAAAATAACTCAAATTTTACAAACGCTGATCTGTTGTCTTTTTATATATTGACCGGTGGAGTTGCTAAGTATGTTGAGATTTTCGTAGATCGCGGCGCATTTACTCTTGATACTCAGCTTGATCTGATATTTGATGAGTATTCTCTGTTTTTAGAAGAGGGAAAAAATCTACTTATAGAGGAGTTTGGAAAAGAGTATACTACTTATTTTTCAATCCTTTCACTTATATCCAGCTCAAAAACTTCTAGGAGTGAGATAGAGAGTGTGCTGGGGAAAAATATAGGCGGTTATCTTGATAGACTTGAAAACGAATATACCATTATCAAAAAAATAAAACCGATATTTGCTAAAGAGGGCAGCAGAACCGTCAAATATGAGATCATAGATAACTTTTTTAATTTTTGGTTTAGATTTATTTACAAATATAAAAGCGCTATTGAAATAGAAAACTACGAGTATGTAAAAGAGATAGTAAAAAGAGATTTTTCAGTGTATAGCGGAAGATTTTTAGAAAAATATTTCAAAGAAAAATTAATTTTGTCAAATGAATTTTCAAATATAGGGAGCTACTGGGAAAAAGGCAATCTTAATGAAATAGATATTATCGCAATAAATGACGATAAAAAGAAGATGCTTTTATGTGAAGTAAAAATGAATCCAAAAAAAATAGATATAAAAGTTTTAAAAGAAAAAGCAAAAAAGATAGTAGAAAAATATCAAAACTATAATCTAGAGTATACTGGCTATAGTATAGAGGATATGTAATAATATAATTCTCATTTATATTTTAGTGGTATCATATATATCCGCAAAATAATCCGCAATTTTTATTAATAGCCTATATAAATACTCAAAAAGAATCAGATTTAACACAACATTTGTTTCATATTTAATGCCAAATTTAATTCCAGGCAAGGATTAAAAAGCAGGGTCAGAGTTTTACTTTTTAGAGTCCGTCATTCTGAACAAAGTTCGTCATTCTGAACGAAGTGAAGAATCTAGTTCAATCCAAAGAGACCCTTCGCTTCACTCAGGGTGACGGGAAAGTCCGTCATTCTGAACAAAGTGAAGAATCTAGTTTGAAAGTCCCAAATAATATAAATGTACATAAGCGTTTACAAAGTTAAAACCAGTTAATATTGTAAACGACTATAAACATTTACATATTGTTTGAAAGAGGCTTTAAAATGCTAGCAAATATCAAAAAATACCAAGATAGACTCAAAAAATCTTTTAAAATAGAGTATAAAAGGTATATTTATAACACTATAGATTTCAATGACAAGATGGTAGGACTATTCGGTGCAAGAGGTGTAGGAAAAACAACCATACTTTTCCAATACCTCAAAGAGCTAGAACTTCAAAACAAAAAAGCACTTTATGTTTCACTTGATTATCCTTTTTTGAGTGGCGTTGATTTGATTGATTTGGTCGAAGAGTATGCAAGCGAGGGCGGGGAATATCTACTTTTGGATGAAGTGCATCGCTATGAAGATTTTAGCTCCTACCTCAAGACTATTTATGATCTGTTTGACATAAAAGTCATCTTTACAAGCAGTAGTGCCACTTCTATTTTAAATGCAAAAAGTGACTTGAGTAGGAGAGTTACTCTTTACAATCTTAATGGCTTTTCTTTTAGGGAGTATTTGGAGTTTAGGCACAAAATAGCATTAAATGTATGCGATATAGAAGATATTTTTCAAAACCATAATAAGATTGTAAAAGATTTAGCAATAGGCAATATCGATATTTTAAAAGAGTTCAAAGAGTACATTGAGGTGGGATATTATCCATTTTATTTTGATAAGCAAACATCGTATTATCAAAACCTGCTTAACACTATAAACCTCACTATTGATTTGGATTTGACATCTTTGGGTCTCATTGAGCAAAAATACACCTATAAACTCAAAAAGCTTCTTGAAGTGATATGTGAAAGTAAGCCATTTGAAGTAAACTATACAAAAATAGCCGCATTAGCCGAGATAAGCAGGGTTAAACTCTATGATTATCTCTCCTATTTGCATGATGGGCAAATGCTGCTTATGGTTGATGAAAATGTTGATGGACTTAAAAAAGTACAAAAAGCTGCCAAAATATACCTAAACAATACAAATCTTTTGTTTGCATACTGTGGAAGTTGCGATACAGGAACTGTAAGAGAAACTTTTTTTGCAAATCAAGTAAGCCATGTTTATAAACTCAATATTTCCAAACAAGGTGATTTTCTTATAGATAAAAAATATACCCTAGAAGTAGGTGGCAAAAATAAAAACTTTGAGCAGATTAAAGATATGCCAAATAGTTTTGTAGCTGCGGATGACATAAAGACAGGCAGCGGCAATAAAATCCCACTTTGGCTTTTTGGGTTTTTGTATTAAATAGCAGAATCAGAGCCCGTCATTCTGAACAGAGTGAAGAATCTAGTTCAAAAGTCCCAAATAGACCCTTCGCTTCACTCAGGGTGACGGGAGGAGAAGCTCAGGGTGACGGGAGGAGTACAGGGTTAATGTTAAATGGTGAAGTGGATATGTATATGATTTAAACTATATTTAATTTAAAATACACATAAAATATGAATTTAACAGATTTTCTATCAGCATTAAGATTAAATATATATTAATCTTAATATAATTTGCTTATGGATACATTAGATATAAGAAATACGATTAAGTTAAATGTCTTCACTGTTGATATGCTCAAAAGTGTACTCAAAAAAGAATATTCCCAGCCGATTCAAAAGATAAACTATATGGTAAAAAATGGTGATTTGATTAGTCTTAAAAGAGGTATATATGCTTTTAGTGACAAGTATAGAGTATCGAAGCTCAATTATATAGCGACTGCCAATATGATTCATCAGCCCTCATATGTCTCTTTTGAGTATGCTTTGTCATATCATGGACTGATTCCAGAGCGAGTATATACAATCACTTCAGCGACGCTATCAAAATCAGTAGAGTATGCAACACAGCTAGGAAACTTTAGTTATCAAAAAATTCCAACAAAAGCTTACTCTTTGGGCATAGACTGGAAATATAATGATCTAGATGGAGGATACTTTATAGCCACACCTGAAAAAGCACTTTGTGATAAAATCTATTTCGACAAAAGAGCAAAAAATCTCAAAGATGATGAAATATTGGACTATTTGGAAGAGGATTTACGGATAGATTATGAGGAGCTTTTGAAACTTGATAGCAAACTTTTTTGGTATATCGCTATGGCATATAGTTCAAAAGTTTTATTGCTTGTTGCAAATAGATTAAAAAGGATTCAAAATGGCTAAAATCCACCCACATATAGAAGCGATGTTAAATCAACATGATTTAAATAAAGATAACCCTTTTGAGGTTTTAAGGGAGATTTTGCAAGAGATAGTTTTGTATGCTTTATATGATGCAGGCTTTTTTAAATATGCAGTTTTTTATGGAGGCACGGCACTTCGGATACTTCATAAGTTGCCAAGATATTCTGAGGATTTGGATTTTTCTCTGATTGAGCCTGATGATTCATTTGATTTATCAAAATACGAAAAAAATATCTTAGTACATCTAAAAAACTATGGATTTGAAGGTGTTGTAGAAACAAAAATCAAAGACAATAGTGCTGTGCAATCTGCTTTTGTCAAAGGCAATACAGTGAAGCATCTCATAGCGATAAATGCCCCAGAAGATATCGTGGCAAAATATCCATCTACTAAAAAGTTAAAAATAAAATTTGAAGTCGATACAAAACCTCCTTTAAATTTTAAAGAAGAAGAGAGATTGCATTTGACACCAATACCATTTCAAATAAGAACTATGAGTATATCTTCACTTTTTGCTGGAAAGATGCATGCTGTTTTGTGTAGAGGTTGGCAAAATAGACCAAAGGGACGAGATTGGTATGATTTGGTTTGGTATGCAAAAAATGGGTACGAGTTAGATATATTGCATCTTTCTACAAGGTTGAAACAGAGTTGTAAAGCATTTGATGATAATGTAGGCGATATTTCAAAAGATTCTATATTGGAGTTATTGAATCAGAGAATTGATGATTTAGATATTTTGATGGCAAAAGAAGATGTGAGTAGATTTATATATGACCAAAGAGAGCTTGATCTTTGGAGCAAAGATTTTTTTAGGTCTATTGCTACCATGATAAAATTTAAAGAGTAGCAGGGTCAGAGGTTTACTTTTTCAAGCCCGTCATTCTGAACAAAGCCCGTCATTCTGAACGAAGTGAAGAATCTCTCCTTCGTCATTCTGAACAAAGTGAAGAATCTCTCCTTCGTCATTCTGAACAAAGTGAAGAATCTAGTTCGAAAGCCCCAATGGGAAGTACTTAGAATGTTGGAGCTTTTAAAAGATGAAAAATACTCGATATCCTTTTGTTTATAGATAATTTAATTCTCTTTTATATACAATGTTTTATTTAAAATGAAAAGAGACGATTCTATGCTTGTGCTGGGTAGAAAATACAAATTTACAGAGCTTGAACTTAAAAGACTTCAAAAGAAGTTTAAAAATATCAAGATTACTCGCTATACTGATCGAGATCAAAATGAGGTGCTTTGGGAGCTCGAAAAGTCGCTAAAGTCGAGTGCGTACGATCTCTTGGTTTTAAATACCAAGTTGAGTGTAGGCGATGAGATCATCAAGTACTTGACAAGCTTGCAGTTTGTAAAAAGAAAAAAACCTCTCAAGGTGATGAGCATAGAACACTTTATGGAGAAGTATCTTCATAAATGCTACATCCCTGAAGACAATTCGGACCTAGATTTTTTAGAAGAGATACAGCCTTACTCTAAGTTTGAGTATTTTCAAAAAAGAGCGCTTGACTACTTTATCGCATTGACATTTTTTATGACTGCATGGCCTTTGATCTACATAGTAAAGTACAAAATATCCAAAGAGTCTCCGGGAAAACTTTACTTTAAACAGGAGCGTGTCGGAGAGCTGAAAAAAATATTTCAGTGCAGAAAGTTTCGCACCATGCATGAAAACTCCTATCACGATCCATATACAAGAGAAAATGATAATCGTATCTACCCTTTTGGGGAGTTTATGAGAAAAACAAGGATAGACGAACTTCCGCAGATGCTCAATGTTCTCAGAGGTGAGATGCACATCATAGGACCAAGAGCCGAGTGGAATATCCTGGTAGAAGAGTATGAAAAGAAGCTTCCCTATTATCATGAGAGACACCTTGTAAAGCCAGGCATCACAGGATGGGCACAAGTGATGTACCCATACGGCGCCAACCTCGAAGATACAAGACAGAAGCTGATGTATGACCTCTACTACATCAAAAACTGGAATCTTTTGCTTGAGCTTAAAATCATCTACAAAACAATTTTAGTGGTTTTGGGAAAAAAAGGGATGTAAGGCTTTACTTTTTAGAGACCCTTCGCTTCACTCAGGGTGACGGGAAGGGGAGGCTCAGGGTGACGGGAGGGGATTAGGTTGATGTTAAATAATGTAAACAAATTTACGATAAAATAGAGAAAATTCAAGCCAAAGGAGTTTGAGATGCATACGATAAAATTAGAAATGGGTGATACAGTTTATTCTCATATTATGTTTTTATTGAAAAACCTTAACTCAAAAGAGTTGAAAATTATAGAAGAGCCTGAAGTCAAATCCAAAAAATCAGTTTCTGCTGATGAGCTAGAGACGAAAATGTTTTCTAATCATACAGTAAATACGATAGAGGACTGGAAGGATTCTACAGAGGATGAGATATGGAAATAGCTCAAGGGGATATAGTCTTATGTGAGTTTTATTTTAGTGACTTGCAAGCATCAAAAAAGAGACCCGTGCTCATTTTAAAAGATAATCTTCCTTTTAATGACTTTGTGGCTATTCCAATAAGCAGTAAAGTCGAAAAACTACACGATGATGAGGTTATCATAGATGATTTTGATTTTGAAAATGGCAATATACCTAAAAAATCAAAAGTGATGATTCGCAAGACTTTTGTGGTGTCAAAAAGTGTGGTGTTAAAAAAATATGGAGTCCTTAGTAAAAAGAGTTTTGAAAAATTTCATCAAAGTTTTTGTATGTACTTTAAATGCTCCAAACTATAATAAGCGTTGAAGAATCTCCCCCGTCCCTCATTCTGAACAAAGTCCGTCATTCTGACATGCAAGTCCGTCATTCTGAACAAAGTGAAGAATCTAGTTCAAAACACAGAGACCCTTCGCTTCGCTCAGGGTGACGGGAGGGTTCGTGATTCTGAACAAAGTGAAGAATCTAGTTCGAAGGTTGGAATCTCCTCTATAAAGTAGACAACATTTTGATACAATAATACAAAAAACAAAAAACAGGAGTGTCAAAAATGTCCATAATCAAAATTACAGATGAAGAGGCGCTCTCTTACCATCAGTATCCTCGTCCGGGGAAGATCTCAGTAGAGACCACAAAACCAGTCGATACATTGAAAGATTTGAGCATGGCATATACGCCCGGAGTGGCAGTGCCGTGTCTGGCGATAGAAAAAAATCCGCAGGATGCGTATCTCTACACTGCCAAGAGCAACCTTGTTGCTGTTATCTCCAACGGTACGGCGGTTTTAGGGCTTGGCAACATAGGCGCTCTTGCTTCTAAGCCTGTTATGGAGGGAAAGGGCGTTTTGTTTAAAAAATTCTCCGGCATTGACTGCTATGACATAGAGATAGATACGCAGAGTATCGATAGATTCTGCTCTGTTGTGAGTGCAATTGCACCTACTTTTGGAGGAATCAATCTCGAAGATATAAAAGCTCCCGAGTGTTTTGAGATAGAGAGACGCCTGACAGAAGAGCTTGATATTCCAGTAATGCATGATGATCAGCACGGTACAGCGGTTATCTCCGCCGCCGCTATATTAAATGCATGCGAGCTTACTCACAAAAAGCTGCAAAATCTTAAAATTGTTGTAGTTGGGGCAGGAGCTGCGGCTATCTCATGCGCACGGTTATACCGTCACATGGGGGCGGAGAAAATTATTATGCTTGATTCCCGCGGTGTGGTGCATAATGGGCGTAGCGATCTCAATGAGTACAAAAGAGAGTTTGCTTCATCCGAGTATCTTACACACTCTCAGGCTTTTGAGTATGCGGATGTGGTGGTAGGGCTCTCCAAGCCCGGGAGCTTTACCATAGAGGATATTATGCGCATGGATAACGACCCGATTATCTTTGCTCTTGCAAACCCAACGCCCGAGATATTTCCAAAGGATATCAAAAAAGCGCGTCCCGATGCCATAGTGGCTACAGGCAGAAGCGATTTTGCAAACCAGGTAAATAATGTTTTAGGCTTTCCTTTTATCTTCCGCGGAGCTTTAGATGTAAGGGCAAAAAAGATAAATATCGAGATGAAAGTAGCAGCTGCAAAGGCTTTGGCAGAGCTTGCCAAGCAGAAAATTCCAGACTATTTAAATGAGCTTTACGATACAAAGTTAAAATTTGGCAGGGAGTACATCATCCCAAAACCTTTTGACAAAAGACTTATAGTTGAGGTCTCAAGCGCGGTAGCTCAAGCGGCGATAGAGAGCGGGTCGTCAATGATGAAAAATTTTAATATGCAGGCCTATAGAGAGGAGCTTAAAAGTAGAATCAACGAGTAGTTGAAACTTTTGGAATCTCTTTGTAAAATTTGGCGAGACCCTTTTTCGCTTTTGTATCGAGTCTGTATGAGATATAGTTAAGATAGCTTAGTATCTCTTTTTCACCGATTCCCGTTCTCTCAGCAGCCTCTTGAAGGATGTAGCGTGGAATCTTTACTCTTCGTTTAAGAAAGTGCTGTTCGATCTTTTTGTAAAGTTTTTTATCTTTGTGGTAGCACAGCAGCGCAAATACAAAAGGGAGATTGTGCTTATTATGCCACATCTTTGCCAGATCGGTATGAGGCTTGTTTTGCAGATAGTACTTTAGCGCTTTATCCCCTATAAGTACTTCGCCTTGCACTTTTAGTATCTTTGCAAGCATGTTTGAAGTCTCCGACTCCACATCGCTTATGTTGTCACTTCCCGGAGCAACCAAAACACTCAAAACCTCTTTTCTTGCGATAATTCCCAGATTTACATATTTTTGGTTTTTTGCTCTAATGCTTGAGATAAAAGCGGCGTCCACTTTTCTAGAGATAAATTTTTTGTTTGTTTTTGCCGGAACGCCTTTGTAGTAGTTCATGCTCATACTCTGCTGAGAGCTTTTGGTAAATCGTTTCATAAAAACATGAAATGGCAAAAGATTTAGATACTCGATTTTTCCAAAAATCATTTATTCCTCCACTCTGTTATAAATCAAATTATACATCTCTTAACTTATAAAAAAGATGAGTTTGCTATAATCTCAGCAGTAAAAAAAGTTTATGGAGCAATCTTTTGGTAAGAGTAGAATTTTTAGGACCGATACAAAAAGAGCCTTTGGATTTGGAGATAACAAATCTCAATGAGCTGGCAAAAATACTGCAAAATGATGCACAGATGCAGGAGTGGCTACAGAATTCTGCCGTCGCTGTAAATGACACGCTTGTAAGCAGCAGAGACATAGAGCTAAAAGATGGTGACAGAGTTGTGCTTCTGCCGCCGGTCTGCGGGGGGTGAGAAGTGTTGTCCCTCTATAACGGCCCTTTGAATGTTGCTGAAATCTTAAAAGAGTGGTATGAGCAGGAAGCAAAAAGCAACTATGGCGCATATATCTCTTTTGTCGGAACCGTCAGAAGTGAAAACAGTATCGACGGCTTGAGCTTTGATATCTATGAGCCGATTCTTCAAAGCTGGTTTGAAGCATGGCAGGCAAAAGCCAAAGAGAGAGGTGCCATTATCAAAATGGCGCATGCGCGCGGCGATGTTATGCTTCATGAATCCTCCTATATATCTGCTGTCTTTTCTCCAAAACGCCGTGTCGCTTTGGATCTTATAGATGAGTTTGTAGAGGATTTTAAAGCATCTGCTCCTATCTGGAAGTATGATTTAAGAGGCGGTGACAGAGTTTATGCGCTTGACCGCTCAACAGCCATAAAGGGTAGCGGGTTATTATCTTAGAATAAAAACTTTTAGGAACAAAGCCCTAAACTGAACTAATAAAATTAAGGATTTTTAAAATGAGTCTGTTGCCTTATGAAATAAGTCAAAAAATGCTTGATATGCTGCATGTAAATGCATCAAGAAACGAAAATGTGCCGCTTAGCTGCTCTTTGGGAAGAGTTTTGGCGGAAGATATCGTAGCAGAGCACAGTGACCCGCAGTTTCCGACTGCTTCTATGGATGGATATGCCGTAATGCATAGTGATTTGGACGGCAGAAGCATAACCATACTTGGAGACAATCCTGCCGGCAGCTATGAACAGCGTACCATCAACAGCGGAGAGTGCATCAAAACCTTTACGGGTTCTAAAATGCCCGGAGGTGCCGATACGCTTATCCAGATAGAAAATGTTACGGTGGAAGATGGGAAGATTATCATAAATGAGAGTGTTCCCAAAGGTTCATCCGTTCGTCCGATAGGAGAGGGATATAGAGCCGGAGATGTGCTTATAAAAAAAGGCACAAAGATAGGTTTTGCGCAGATAGGTGTTATGGCAGCGCTTAATCATGTAATGGTAAAAGTCGCGCTTAAACCTCGTGTCGCAGTTATATCTACAGGAAGCGAGATACTTGATCTTGGTGCAAACAGCAGCAATCCCGCACAAATCAGAAGCTCAAACAACTACACTTTGGCGGCTCTTTTTGAGCAATCAGGCGCAGAAGTTATACAGCTTGGAACAGTAGGCGACGATAGAGACTCTATCATGCATATATTTCAAAATGCACTCAGTTGTGCCGATATAGTAGTGAGCACCGGCGGTGTAAGCGTGGGGGATTATGACTTTGTAAAAGATGTTATTCCGGGTCTTGGAGCCGAGGTTGTCTTTAAAGGTGTGGCAATTAAGCCGGGCAGACATGTTTTAGTGGCAAAAAAAGAGCAGAAGTTTGTTTTGGGGCTCCCCGGATTTGCTTACTCATCAACCGTAACGGGGATTTTATATGCCCTGCCACTTATTGCAAAGATGCTTGGCAGAGAGAGAGCATACAATATTGTTGAAGCGGAGCTGAGCGAAGATTTTAAAAAAAGAAGCTCTTTTACTGAGTTTACTGCCTGCAATGTTGAGATAGTAAAGGGCAGATACTTTGTAAATTTTAAAGATAAAAAAGTTGGAAGCTCGGCAATACTTACAAATATGCTAGATTCAAGCGCACTGATGATTACAGGCGAAGAAGATGGCAACCTTCTAAAAGAGACGCGCGTTAATGTGATTTTGCTGGAAAACTTTTAAAACAATAAATAATCTGCTACATTTATGGCAAGCTTTTCTAAAGAAACTTCGTTTTGCGCCATAGCGGCCAGCGAAAACTATATGGGCTTTTGCTTATATAGTGATTAAAATAGTGTAGGCATAAGCGCTTTTAGCTTGTAGCTTCTTCTGTGGATATCGCAGTAGCCATGTTTTTTGATTAGCTCTATATGTCTGGCAGTTCCATACCCTTTATGTTTTTCAAACTCATAAAGCGGGTATCTTTTTGCATCTTTTATGATATTTCTGTCATGCGTCACTTTTGCCAAAATCGAAGCCGCACTCACCTCCGGCACTTTTCCATCCGCTTTTACCATGGTTTGAAGCCCGTTTACTCCAAAAGTGGAGTTTCCGTCAAAAAGGTACTCGCTGCATTTTAGAGTATTTATAATCTCCAAAAGAGCTTTTTTCATGCAGGATGAGATGCCGTGATCATCAATCTCTTTGGAAGAAAACTGCACTATATGGTATGCAGAGTTTTTGATTATCGTCTCATACAGAATTTCTCTTTTTTTCTCATTCAGTTTTTTTGAATCACACAACTCCTCAATCGGAGAGTGCAAAATACATCCTGCTATCACCAAATCACCCGCAATCGGTCCACGGCCCGCTTCATCTATGCCGCATAACATATAACAATCCTTTATTTTATTTATAATCTTAATCTCCTAACGCCCAAATATCAAAGGGAACCATCTCAATGCGTGAAAACGGATGGTTTACACTCCCTTCTTTGCTCATAGTGACAGCGGTTATCTTTTTAACTTGGTATCTAATGATAAATGCTTCTATGGCTTCTATCTTTTTAAAAAGTGCTCTCTCATCTGCAAAAGGCGTTGCTAAAATTACCTCGCTGTTTTGCGGAAGGTAAAAATCAATGCCGTCGTCATAAAAGGATTCTCTGTTTGATTTTAAAATCTCTAAATATATCATATTTTCAAAGATTCTGCCAAAATGTTTGTCAATTGTAAGGGCAGATTTGAGTGATATGTCGCAGAGATAAATTTTTGCTATGGCTTTTGGATGGTTTGTTTTTTGAAGCTGATGCAGATACCCTTTTTTACAGAGCATATCAAAAGAGCTGTAGAGTTTGTCTTTGGAAATTTTCCGTGTCTGTTTTAGTCTTTCATATATAGAGTAGGGAGAAATTTTTTGTGTCATTGTTTTTGTGCAAAAAACTAAAATATCAAGCTCTGTTTCGCTTAATGCGCTTTTTAGTACTTTTTGCAGATAGATAATTTTTTCATCACTGTTTATTTTATGCATAAAAGGAAAACCGCCAAGCTGAAAAAAATGGTTGAGCGCGGTTGAGTCGTACTTATGTTCGTAAGCCAAAAACTCTTCATAGTCAAGCGGATAGAGCCGCAGAGTTTTTAAAGAGTTTATTTCATAATGTACTTCGCTGCAAATAATCAACTGCTTTACATTTACAAAGTGCAAAGCAGGTATATAGTTGTCAAAAACAACTGTTTCAATCTTATTGTCGCTGCAAAATTTCGGCATCAGCGCGTTAAAGAGATCTGCTTCTATGCGCAAATCATTGCAATCCACATAAAGATAGCTGCTTTTTTTAAGCCCTAAGAGGTAGTTTTTTACCAGTTTTGTTTTTCCGCTTTGCGTTATGCCGTTTATCTGATAGCTTATATTTTCCAAAAACAGTTTTCTAAAGTGAAATTTATCAACAATTATGTCGGTTTTATATAGCTCTTCTAGTAATATTTCCATATTGTAATTTTACTGTTTCCTTATTAAAAGGAAATAAATTTATGTAAATTCCAACTTTTAGCCCATAATTTCTTGAATATTTGAAGCAGTTTAGGTACAATTCCGCTCCCTTAAATAGTTAGGCAAGACCTGACGAGTTCTTTAGAAGGAAAAACATGGAAAAAATTCGTTTAAAATTGAAAGCTTATGATCATCGTGTACTTGATAGATCTGTAGCATCAATCGTAGAGGCTGTTAAGCGTACAGGAGCTGCTATTCGTGGTCCGATACCTTTACCAACAAAGATTCGTAAATACACTGTATTGAAATCTCCGCATATCAATAAAAGCTCTCGTGAACAGTTCGAAATTCGTACACACGCTAGAGTAATAGATATTGTTTCTGCAACGCCGGAAACTGTAGATTCATTAATGAAACTAGATCTTGCACCTGAAGTGGACGTTGAAGTTCGCTCTATGGATAACTAGGAGGTCATGATGGAATATATTGTTGAGAAAATCGGTATGAGCCGTACTATCACAGTACCTAGTAAGCCTGTTACTCTTTTAAGAGTGTTGGATGCTAAAGTATGTGAAGTTAATGAAAATGGCGCAATTGTAGCTTACAATAGCGGTAAAAAAATGAATAAGTCAATTGAAGGTCAGCAAAAAAAATACAGCCTTTCATCTGAGTTTAACCGTTTTGTTACTTTAGAGGTAGCAAATACTGAAGCTGGTGATTTAGATTTAACTCCTTTGGCAGAAGCTAAAGTTTTAAAATCTTCTTTTACTACTAAAGGTCGCGGTTTTTCTGGTGCGATGAAGCGTTGGAACTTTTCTGGTGGTCCTGCATCTCACGGTCATAGATTTGGTCGTAGAACAGGTTCTATCGGTAATGCAGAGTGGCCAGGTCGTGTAATGAAAGGGCGTAAAATGCCTGGACAATACGGAAATACACAAAATAGTGTTAAGAATGAGATAGTTTCTTATGATGCTGAAAACAAAATCATTGCGGTTTTAGGTTCAGTTTCTGGAGCTAACGGTTCTTTAGGTCGTGTAAAGGTAGCTAAATAATGAGCGCAATAGTTCTAAATGAAAAAATGGAAAAAGCTTCTGAGTTAGCTTTACCGGAGAGTTTTTCCGGGATTAATCCTCATAACTTATACCTGTATGTAAAGTCTGCACAGGCAGCTCAAAGAGCTAACAGTGCAACAGCGCTTACTCGTGCACAAGTTAGAGGCGGTGGTAAGAAGCCATGGGCTCAAAAAGGCGGCGGTCGTGCTCGTGCCGGCTCTCGTCGTTCACCTGTATTTGTTGGCGGTGGTAAAGCATTTGGTCCTAGCAACAACCGTAACTATGACCTTAAAGTGAATAAAAAGCAGAAAAAACTTGCTCTTAACTTCGCTTTAGCAGAACACGCACAAAATGGTAGTCTATTCATCGTAGACAGCATTGAGATAGCATCTGGTAAAACAAAAGATGCTGCAGCAATGTTTAAAGCGTTAAACCAAAGAGATACTCTTTTTGTAAAAACGATTTTAGATGAAAAAACTTATTTGGCATTTGAAAATATCTCAAGCACATATGTGATTGAAGAGAATGAATTAAATGCTTATTTAGCTGCAAATTATCGTTCAGTAGTGATCGAGAAAGCGGTATGGGAAAATCTTGTAGGTGAGGCTAAATAATGGCAGATATTACAGATATTAAATCTATACTATATACAGAGAAGACTCTTGGCATGCAAGAAGAGGGGATAGTTGTTGTTCAAACTTCTCCTCGTATGACTAAGACAGGTCTTAAAGAGGTTTTTCGTGAGTACTTTGGAGTAATTCCTTCAAGAGTCAACTCACTTAATCAAAGCGGAAAAACAAAAAGATTCCGTGGTGTACAAGGTAAACAAAACGACTTTAAAAAGTTTTATGTGAAGTTACCTGAGGGTGCACAAATAGAAAGTTTGGCGGTTTAACATGGCAATTAAAACTTATAGACCGATAACTCCGTCTCGTCGTTTTTATACGAATGTTGAAAATAGTGATATCACTGCTAAGGCTAGTGTTCGTTCATTGCTTGTAAAACTTCCTGCTCATGCTGGTCGTAACAACAACGGACGCATTACATCTCGCCATAAAGAAGCTGGTGCAAAAAAACTTTACCGTATCATCGATTTTAAAAGAAATAAATTCGGTATTCCTGGTACAGTAACTACAGTTGAGTATGATCCATACCGTAACTGTCGTATTGCGCTTGTTACTTATGCAGATGGTGATAAAAGATATATCCTTTTACCAAAAGGTTTAAATGTAGGCGATAATGTAATGTCTGCAGAGTCTGGACTGGATGTAAAACCTGGTAATGCAATGAAACTTATGAATATACCTGTCGGTACGGTAGTTCATAATATTGAGCTAAAAGTAGGTAAGGGTGGACAGATGGTTCGTTCTGCTGGAACTTCAGCTCAAATTATGGGTCGTGACGGCAAGTATGTTTCACTTCGTATGCCTTCTTCTGAGATGCGTTTAGTGCTTGGTGAGTGTATGGCTACTGTGGGAACTGTTGGAAATGAAGAGTATATCAACATTGTAATAGCAAAAGCAGGTCGTTCTCGCCATATGGGTATTCGTCCTCAAACTCGTGGTTCTGCTATGAACCCAATCGATCACCCGCATGGTGGTGGTGAAGGTAAAACGAATTCAGGTCGTCATCCAGTTACTCCATGGGGTAAACCAACGAAGGGTTCAAAAACTCGTCGTAAAAAAGCAAGTGATAAACTTATTATTACTCGCCGTAAATCTAATCCGAAGAGGTAGTTAAATGGCAAGAAGTGTAAAAAAAGGTCCATTTGTTGATGATCATTTAATGAAAAAAGTGGCTGCAGCCAAATCTGAAGGAAATAAAAAACCTATCAAAACATGGTCTCGCAGAAGTATGGTTCTGCCTGATATGGTTGGCTTAACTCTTAATGTTCATAATGGGCGTCAATTTGTTCCGGTATTTGTAACAGAAAACCATATTGGTTATAAACTAGGTGAATTCGCACCAACTCGTACATTCAAGGGCCATAAGGGCTCTGTACAGAAGAAAGGTTAATCATGGCTAGAGCATTATTAAAATTTATCCGTGTTTCACCGATTAAATCTCGTCTTATTGCAAGAGAGATTCAAGGTATGAACGCTGAAGAAGCATTGGCAGCTTTAGAGTTTACACCAAACAAAGCAGCAAAAATTATCTACAAAGTACTTGCGTCAGCAGTTGCAAACAGTGGTAATGAAGCTAGTGATTGTACAGTAACATCATGTCGTGTTGATAATGGTCCGGTACTAAAGAGATTTCGTCCGAGAACTCGTGGTATGGCATCAGGCATCAGAAAACCGACAGCGCATATATTAGTAGAAGTAGAGGGTAAATAATATGGGTCAAAAAGTTAATCCTATTGGTTTACGTCTTGGTATCAACCGTAACTGGGAGAGCCGTTGGTTTCCTAACTTTAAAACTGCACCAGCAGCTTTAGGTGAAGATCACAAAATTCGTACATATTTGAAAAAAGAGCTTTACTATGCTGGTGTTTCTAACATTATCATAGAGAGAACTGTTAAGAGACTTCGTGTAACTATCGTTGCTGCTCGTCCTGGTATTATTATCGGGAAAAAGGGTGCAGATATTGAGAAGTTAAAAACAACTCTTCAAGATCTTGTTGGTAAACCTATTTCGGTTAACATCAAAGAAGAGAAGAAAGCTCAAATTTCTGCTCAGTTAGTTGCTGAAAATGTAGCTACTCAACTAGAGCGCCGTGTTGCATTTAGAAGAGCTATGAAAAAAGTTATGCAAAATGCACAAAGAGGCGGAGCTAAAGGTATTAAGATATCTGTAAGCGGTCGTCTTGGCGGAGCTGAAATGGCTCGTACAGAGTGGTATTTAGAGGGACGCGTTCCACTTCATACACTTCGTGCAAAGATAGACTACGGTTTTGCTGAAGCACATACTACATACGGTTGTATCGGTGTTAAAGTATGGATATTCAAAGGTGAAGTACTTACTAAAGGTATCCCGGCTGAAGTAAAAGAAGAGAAACAAGAGCGTGCTCGTAAGCGTGCTCCAAAACGCGAAAATAGCGGAAAGGCGGAATAATCATGTTGATGCCTAAGAGAACTAAATATCGTAAAGTAATGAAGGGCCGTAACCGTGGTTACGCTCGTTCGGGTTATACATTGGCATTTGGCGATATAGCTATAAAAGCTGTAGAAGCAGGTCGTATTAACTCTCGTCAAATTGAGTCAGCTCGTATTTCAGCTACTCGTCATATTAAAAGAAATGGTAAGATCTGGATTCGTGTATTCCCTGCTAAGCCACTGACTGCTAAGCCTCTTGAAACTCGTATGGGTAAAGGTAAAGGTTCAGTTGATCAATGGGTTATGAATATTAAGCCGGGTCGTATCATTTTTGAAATGGCTGGTGTTCCAGAAGAGCTTGCTCGTGAAGCATTAACTCTTGCTATGCATAAATTGCCTTTCAAAACAAAAATAATTACTGCGGAGATGAGCAATGAAATATTCTGATTTAGCAGATAAAAGCACAGCAGAACTTCAAGCAATGCTTAAAGAGAAAAAAACTGAGCTTTTTACTTTAAAAATAAAAAAACAGATGATGCAACTACAAAACACTAGCGAACTTCGTATCGCTAAAAAAGATGTTGCTAGAATCAACACTGCACTTAGTGCAGCGAAATAGGGGCCGGCAATGACACATAAGCGTGAAATTCAAGGTAATGTAGTTAAAATTGCAGGTGACAAAACAGCGACAATCGTTGTTGAGCGCCGTGTAATGCACCCTCGTTACCACAAAGTTGTGAAGCGTTTCAAAAAGTACTTGGTACATGATGAGCGCAATGAGTTAAAAGTTGGTGATGAGATTGTTGCAATCGAGTGTCGCCCGCTTTCTAAGACTAAATCTTTTAGACTTAAAACAGTAGTATCAGGAGCAGAGTAATGATTCAAGCTTTTACTCGTCTAAATGTAGCTGATAATACAGGTGCAAAAGAGGTTATGTGTATTAAGGTACTTGGCGGTTCCAAGCGTCGTTATGCAAAAGTAGGCGATGTTATCATTGCTTCTGTAAAAAAAGCGACTCCTACTGCTAAAGTTAAAAAAGGTAAAGTTGTAAAAGCTGTTGTTGTTAGAACTGCTAAAGAGATTCACCGTGAAAACGGCTCTTTAATCCGTTTTGATGATAATGCAGCTGTTATACTTGATGACAAGAGAGAACCAATCGGTACTCGTATTTTCGGACCGATTGCTCGTGAAGTTCGTTATGGCGGCTTTATGAAGATCGTATCTCTTGCACCGGAGGTTGTTTAATGGCAAAGTTTAAATTCAAAAAAGGCGATACTGTAGAGATTATCGCCGGTGATGACCGCGGAACTAAAGCTACTGTACTTGAAGTATTACCAAAGAAAAACAAGGTAATAGTTGAGGGTTGTAAAGTTGCTAAAAAAGCTGTCAAACCAACAGAAGAGAACACTAAAGGCGGACATATCAATAAAGAAATGCCGATAGATGTTTCAAATGTTCGTAAAGTGGAGGCATAAGTAAATGACTCGTATGAAAGAAAAATATTTAGGTTTAAAATCTGAACTTCAAGCTGACCTTGGGATAAAAAATCCAATGCAGACTCCTGCATTAGAGAAAATCGTTATCTCTGTAGGTGCAGGTTTTGCAATGAAAGATAATAAACTTATTCAAAACATTGAAGATACTATTACTGCAATTGCAGGGCAAAAAGCAAGTACTGTAATAGCTAAGAAATCTGTTGCCGGATTTAAAGTTCGTGAAGGTATGCCTGTAGGTGTTCGTGTAACACTTCGCGGTGAAAAAATGTATGGATTTCTTGATCGTCTTGTTTCTATAGCTCTTCCGCGTGTAAAAGACTTCCGTGGAGTTCCAAGAAACGGTTTTGATGGTCGTGGTAATTACAACTTTGGTTTGCAAGAACAATTGATTTTCCCGGAAATTAGTTATGATTCTATTATGCAAATCCATGGTATGAACATCACAGTTGTTACAACAGCTGAATCAGACAAGGCAGGATTTGCTCTTTTAGAGAAATTGGGTATGCCTTTTACTAAAGGGAGCAACTAATGGCTAAGAAATCGATGATTGCTAAAGCAGCAAGAGAGCCAAAGTTTAAAGTTCGTGGTTATACAAGATGTCAGATTTGTGGTCGTCCACACTCTGTACTTCGTGACTTCGGT
Source organism: Sulfurimonas sp. CVO (assembly GCF_009883775.1). Lineage (NCBI taxonomy): Bacteria > Pseudomonadati > Campylobacterota > Epsilonproteobacteria > Campylobacterales > Sulfurimonadaceae > Sulfurimonas > Sulfurimonas sp. CVO. The sequence continues at coordinate 1,649,509 of NZ_CP033720.1, read as the reverse complement.
ATCTGTCGTGTATGTTTTAGAAAAATGGCAAATGAGGGATTAATCCCAGGCGTTAGAAAGTCAAGCTGGTAAGCAAAAGCTTATCTTTGAAACTTCTAATGATTAGCAAAGGAAAATAAATGATAAATGATTTAGTATCGGATGCGTTAACTCGTATTCGTAATGCTGGTATGAGAAGATTGGATGTTACTACGCTTGTTCACTCTAAGAGTGTTGAAGCGTTAGCAAACATTTTAGTTGAAAAAGGTTATATTGAGAGTTGTAATGTTGTTGAAGACGGCGTTAAAAAAACTATTAATGTTGTACTAAAGTATGATGAAAATGGTAAAACTGTTATCAATGAAATGAAAAGAGTATCTAAACCTGGCCGTCGTGTATACAAAGGCAAAGAAGATATTAAACGATTCAAAAATGGTTACGGAACTATTATTGTTAGTACATCACACGGCGTTTTACCAAACGATAAAGCTTACGAGCTTGGTATCGGCGGTGAAGTAATGTGTACGGTTTGGTAGGGAGATAGCATGTCAAGAATTGGTAAATTACCTGTAGAATTTGCATCAGATATTACTGTAAATGCAAATGGAAATGTTATAACTTTTGCTAAAGGCAAAAATAGTGTTGATTTAGATACAAAAGGAAATGTTGCTTTCAATATCGACGGCAATGTATTGACTTTTGCTACTCTTTCAGATTCTCGTGAGCATAGAGCTTTCTGGGGAACATATCGTGCATTGGCTCAAAACATCGTTACTGGTTTAACAACTGGCTATACAAAACAGTTAGAGATCAATGGTGTTGGTTACCGTGCTGCAGTAAACGGCAGAGTGCTTAACCTACAACTTGGATTTTCTCACGATATCAACTATGAGTTGCCAGATAGTATCGAAGCAAGCGTTGAAAAGAATGTTATTACTTTAAAGAGCCATGACAAGCAAGCGCTTGGTCAAGTTGCTGCAGAAGTAAGAGGATTCCGTCCACCAGAGCCGTATAAAGGCAAAGGTGTTAAATATGTTGAAGAGCATATCGTGCGTAAAGCCGGTAAAACTTCTAAGAAATAAGGGAGGAGTATAGATGAAAGCAAAAGTACTAAAAAGCAAAATTGCTAATCGCTTAAAAAGAAAGCGTCGTATTCGTGCAAAAATATCTGGTTGTGCTTCACTTCCTCGTGTTTCTGTGTTTCGTTCAAATCGTTATTTGAGTGTTCAAGCTATTGATGATGCAACAGCAACAACATTGGCTGCTCTTAACTCAAAAGCAATAGGTCAAAAAGCAAACAAAGATGGTGCAGCTGCACTTGGTGCGGCATTTGCTGCTACGCTAAAAACAGCTAACATCACTTCGATTGTATTTGATCGTAATGGTTACCAATACCACGGTGTTATAGCTGCATTTGGTGACGCACTTCGTGCAAACGAAATTAAGTTCTAGGGGTTAAAATGGAAATCAATAGAGAAGATTTTGAAGAATCAATTGTAAATATAGGTCGTGTTACAAAAGTTGTAAAAGGTGGGCGTCGTTTTCGTTTTACAGCACTTGTAGTTGTTGGTGATAAAAAAGGTACTATCGGTTTTGGTGCTGGAAAAGCGAAAGAAGTTCCAGATGCTATCAAAAAAGCTGTAGATAATGCGTTTAAAAACCTAAGTAAAGTAAGTATCAAAGGTACTACAATTGCACATGACATTGAACATAAGTACAATGCAAGTCGTGTTCTTTTAAAGCCGGCATCAGAAGGTACAGGGGTAATCGCGGGTGGTGCTACTCGTCCTGTTCTTGAGCTTGCAGGTATTCAAGACATACTTACAAAGTCAATAGGTTCAAACAATCCAAATACACTAGTGCGCGCAACAGTTGAAGCACTAGGTCGTTTAAAAGGATAGATGATGGGTATTGAAAATTTAACGCCGGCAGAGGGTTCTGTAAAGAATCGTAAAAGAGTCGGTCGCGGACAAGGTTCGGGAACAGGTAAAACTGCTGCTCGCGGATCTAAAGGTCAAAAAGCTCGTACTGGTTACAAGAGAAAAAGAAACTTTGAGGGTGGACAGCAGCCACTTGCAAGAAGACTTCCAAAAATCGGATTTACTTCTCGTGTAATCAAGCCGTATGTAATCAATGTAGAGAAAATAAAAGCAGTTGCTGAACTTTCTGAAATTACTATGGAGAGTATCCGTAGTGTTCATAAAATAGCTGCTTGTGTTACTAAAGTTAAGTTGGTTGGTGCATCTGCAAAAGATTTAGCATCAAAAATTAAAGACGACAGCGTTACTACTACAGGTAAATAGTCGTGAATAAAAATCTAGTAAATAAGATACTTATTACTATCGGGTTTTTATTTATTTATCGCCTACTGGCATATGTGCCAGTTCCAGGCGTAGATGCTTCTGTTATCGCTTCATTCTTCGACTCACATCAATCAGATGCCCTTGGACTTTTTAATATGTTTAGCGGTAATGCTGTTGAGAGAATGTCAATCATAGCTCTTGGAATTATGCCTTATATTACTGCTTCTATTATTATGGAGCTTTTAGCAGCTACATTTGCCCCTCTTGGACAGATGAAAAAAGAGCGTGACGGAATGGTTAAGTATATGCAAATTATCCGCTATGCGACAATTGTAATTACAATCATTCAAGCAATAGGTATCAGTGTCGGACTTCAGAGTCTTACAGGACCAAATGGTAACAGTGCAATATTGGTTGATCATAACACATTTATAATGCTTTCTGCTGTTTCTATGGTAGCAGGTACCATGCTTCTTATGTGGATAGGTGAGCAGATCACACAAAACGGTATCGGCAATGGTATCTCTTTGATTATCTTTGCGGGAATCGTATCAGCTATCCCAAGTGCAATCGGTCAAACGATTACAATGGTAAATACAGGTGCAATGAGCTTTTTAACTGTACTTGCAATTCTTGCTTTGATACTTGGAACTGTCGGTGTAATTATTTATGTTGAACTTGGCGAGCGCCGTGTACCTGTTACATACGCTAAAAAAGTTATAATGCAAAACCAAAACAAAAGAGTTATGAACTATATCCCTATCAAAGTAAATTTATCGGGCGTTATTCCGGTTATCTTTGCGAGTGCGATACTTATGTTTCCTATGACTGTTTTATCAAGCAGTACAAACCCTACTGTTATGGCAATTGCAGATCATCTAAACCCGAATAGTTATTTCTTTAACTTTTTGACATTTGTTTTTGTTGTTTTCTTTGCATTTTTCTATGCATCGATTACTTTTAACTCAAAAGATATTGCAGAAAATCTGAAAAAACAGGGTGGATTTATTCCTGGTATTCGTACCGGTAATGCAACTAGTGAATTTTTAAATACAACAGCAAGTAATCTTACTTTTACAGGTGCACTCTATCTTGGTTTAGTTGCAACGCTGCCGTTTATGATTATAAAAGGGATGGGTGTTCCATTTTTCTTTGGCGGTACTGCGGTGTTGATTGTTGTTCAAGTCGCGCTTGATACAATGAGAAAAATCGAGGCTCAGGTTTACATGAGTAAATATGAGACACTAAGTGCAGTTGGTCTATAAATAATGTCAATTGCGCTTAGAAAACCTGCAGAAATTGAGAAATTAAGAGCTGCCAATAAAATTGTTGGCGGTGCTTTAGAGTTGTTAAGACAAAATACAAAACCTGGAATCTCTTTAAAAGAGCTTGATGCAATGGCAGAGGATTTTATCCGCTCTCACGGCGCAAGACCCTCTTTTAAAGGGCTTTACGGCTTCCCAAATGCAGTTTGTACTTCACTTAATCAAGTTATTATTCACGGTATTCCTACTGATTACAAACTTCAAGAGGGTGATATTATCGGTTATGATATTGGAACAGAACTTGAGGGATGGTACGGAGATGCAGCAATAACTGCGCCGGTAGGTAAAATAAGCGCAAAAGATGAAGCGCTTATTGCATGTGCTAAAGATTCTCTTTATGAAGCGATAGAATCTATAAAAGAGGGTATGAGATTTAAAGAACTCTCAGCTGTTTTAGAAAATGCTATCCGATCAAGAGGCTTTATCCCGCTTCACAGTTTTTGTGGACACGGTATCGGTAGAAAACCTCATGAAGAGCCTGAAATACCAAACTATCTTGAAGGGAAAAACGCAAAAGCGGGACCTAAGATTAAAAATGGAATGGTTTTTTGTTTGGAACCGATGATTTGTCAAAAGGATTCAAAACCGCTTATTTTAGAAAATAAGTGGGATGTTGTTAGTGCCGATGGTTTAAACGGTTCACACTATGAGCATACTGTTGCAGTTATCAATGGTAAAGCTGAAATTTTATCTCTGGCTTGAGAAAAAAAGGATTAAAATGGCTAAATCAGATGTTATCGAAGTTGATGGCAAGATTATAGAGGCTTTGCCAAATGCAACATTTCGTGTTGAGTTAGAAAACGGACATATTATTTTATGTCATATTGCAGGTAAAATGCGTATGCACTATATTAAAATACTTCCGGGTGACAAAGTAAAACTTGAATTAACTCCATACTCACTTGATAAAGGTCGTATCACTTACAGATACAAATAAAAAGAGGTTTTAAATCCTCTTTTTATATTAAAATATTTGTGTATTTCTAAATTCTGATATCTCAGTTTCAACCATCTCGTTGATCATGATTTTAAAAAGATCAGAAATCATATTTGGAGATACATTTTCTTGAATTGCTAAATTACGAACTCTTTGCAGAATAAAATCTATTCTATCATCAGCCTTAACCTCTTCAATACTGTTTTTAAACAATACAGCTTGACGCACAAGATGACTTCTTTGAGATATAAGTTTAACAATTAACTCATCTATCTTGTCAATTTCTTCTCTGACCTCTTCTAATGAATTACATTTTTTTACACTCGACATATAATTTCTCCATTTGGTATAAGAAATATTATCCTAAAAGAGATAATAATTGAGCTTTAAAATATATCTCTATATTGCTATATTAGCTCTTTAGGTATATCCCGCTCTCTTTAATCTCAATAGCTCCGCTCTCTTGCAAAGCTGTAAGCGATCTTTTATAAGCTTTTTTGCTTAATCCAAATACATTTTTAATCAACTCCGGATCGCTTTTATAGTTATAAGGCATAATTCCGCCGTTTTGTTTTAAAAGAGAGAGGATTTTTTCGTTTGAGGCATCTTTTTGTTTTGCCCCGCCGGCTTGAAGGCTTAAGTCGATGCAGCCATCTTTTCTAACATTTTTTACAAATGCTTTTCTTTCGCTTCCAATCTCTATCTTTTCAAAGATCTCATTGTGATAAATCAAACCCTCATATTTATCTTCCACAATACATTTAAATCCAAGAGGTGTTTTTGCAATAATAAGTATCTTAACCTCTTTGTTTGGAGCGAGTCCTTTCGGTCTTTTATCAAAAAAGTTACCTAGCTTCTCGGTGCCTACAAGACGATGAGTCTTTTCATCATAAACGACTTTTAAAAATCTTTTGTCACCTATCTTAAATTTCTCTTTTTGAAACATATTTGGGACGAATAGATCTTTGGCAAGCCCCCAGTTTACAAATGCCCCAAAAGGTGCTACATCAACGACTTCAAAAAGAGCATATTCATCAAGCATAGCTTTTGGCTTAAGAGTAGTGGCAATAAGTCTGTCCTCTGAGTCGGTATATAAAAATACCTCCAAAAGAGTATCTTCTTGCATTGCATCAGTTACATATGCTTGAGGCAAAAGCACATCTTTTTCATCAACTGCTTTTAAAAATATACCGTGAGGTGTGTGTCTGTCAACTAGCAGGCAGTTTATGCGCCCGAGTTCTAAATGTTGGTTTTGTTGCAAAATATTTCCTTGTAATTCCGTCTATCTCAATTTTTGAGAATATAATTCGACATTATACCTCTTTTAAAGAGAAGAAGGTAAAGAGAAATTTGCTCTCTTTTTACATTAAAGAGAGCAGAACTGCTAAAAGAACCGGCGGTGTAACGATAAGTCCAAATTTTGTGTATGATAAAAAATCTATTTTTACACCTTTTTTATTGAGCGTATGAAGCCACAGAAGAGTTGCAAGTGAGCCAAAAGGAGTCATTTTTGGTCCAAGGTTACAACCGATAATATTTGCATAAATCATCGCTTCATTAGCGATATCCTTAAGCGCTATATCCATAATCATAATAGTCGGCATATTGTTCATAAGCGCAGAGAGAGCTGCAGCTAAAAATCCTGTTCCGACAATGGCTACAACCTCATTTTGCGCATTGAGGTGCAGCAGTATCTCTGTTAAGTAGTCAGTCAGCCCTTCATTTTTAAGACCATAAACAACAACATACAACCCAAGCGAGAACCATACAACCTGCCATGGTGCATTTTTAATAATATGTTTGGGCTCAACTGTTTTTGTAAAGCCGGCAATTGCCAAAAAGATGATGCCGCCGCCAAGAGCAAATACCGAAACAGGGATGCCGTATGCATCGCCAATAAAATAGCCGCTTAATAAAAGAGCTAAAAAGAGCCAGCTAAAGTTAAATAGTGCTCTGTTTTTTATAACTTCTTCGGGTTTTTTAAGTAGATTTATATCAACATGCTCAGGAATATCTTTTCTTAAAAGCAGCCAAAGAACAAGCATGCTTATTGCGGTACTTACAAAATAGGGCATAATCATATTTGAAAAAAATGCGCCAAAACCGATGTCGAAGTAGTTTGCTGTTACGATATTTGTAAGATTTGAAAATACAAAAGGCAAAGAGGCACTGTCGCTGATAAATCCTCCTGCGAGTAAAAATGCAAGAATTGTTTTTGCATTGAGTCGCAAAATATGCATTTTAGCAAGTAAAATTGGAGTTAAAATTAGCGCTGCTCCGTCATTTGCAAAAACCGCCGAAACTACTGCGCCAAGAAGGATAGAGTAAAAAAACATTCTCTTGCCGCTCCCTTTTGAGAGCTTTGCCATCTTAAGTGCCGCCCACTCAAAAAAACCTATCTCATCCAGGACCATTGAGAGGATAATAATCCCTATAAATGCCAGTGTCGCATCCCATATAATATCAAAAACTGCTACGACATCATTGAAATTAACAACACCCGCAATAAGGGCAACAACGGCTCCGATAACGGCAGTGGTGCCAATTTGGAGTCCACGCGGCTGCCAGATAACAAAGATAAGAGTTATAAGAAAAATGCTAAAAGAGAGCAACATATTAAAACAGCTCGGTTTTTACTACTGGAAGCAGAGCAGTTTTAATAGCGTCAAAAGTTTTAACAAACTCTTCGTACTCTTTTCCATCAGGATCAGCAAAGCCCACATGTACCACTTTTGCTTTATTTGGAAAAAGAGGACAGCTCTCTTTGGCATTGTCACAGACCGTAACGACGAGGTCAAACTCTATATCTAAAACTTCATCAAGAGTTTTTGAGTGATAGCTCTCTCTCCATGCACCGTTTTCTTCTAAGACTCTTTTTGCATTAGGATTTACTTTGTTGGTTGCCTTAACACCGGCGCTATATGCCTCTACATTTTCGATATTTTGATTTATCAATGCTTCTGCAATTATTGAGCGGCAGCTGTTTCCTGTACATAATACCAAAACTTTTTTACTCACTTTTACATCCTTTTTTTAAAATCGGCAATACAATTCCTAAAGAGTTTATCTCTTTTAAAATTGATTGTCTAAACTCATCTAATGGTGTTCTAATGCTGTAGTGGGCCCATCTGCCGCGTCTCTCTACTTTTAAAAAACCTGCGTCTTTTAAGATTTTTAGATGCCTTGATATACGCGACTGGATCATATCAAAAGAGTTTTCTATATCGCAGACACAAACTTCTTTGTATTTATCTATAAAGTGCAAAATTTCAACTCTTGTTTTGTCGTTTACGGCACCTATCGTATTTAAAAAAATATCCATAAAAAGAGCCTCCTTTTTTAGCGAGAAAATTATAGCTAAAAATAATTAATATATCAAGATATGTTGATATATTAATTAAAAACATTTTAAAAATTTTAAAATGCTTCTTATCTGTCGTAGAGATAAAATTTATTGTATCTGATGATTTCGCTTAAGTTTTCTGCATATTTTTCGCCTATTTCAGAGTAGTTGTCCAATTTTTCTATTAATATATATGGATCATCAGTCTGCATCTTTAGCTCTCTAAAATCTTTATATGCGTAAGAGCGGGCAAGTGTTTTGTAGTAATCTCTTATCGAATCTTTAATATCGGAATATTTTTTAAGCCAAATTGTTCTGCTGCCTCTTTGCTGTACTGCTGCAATTCTTGGCTCGTTTTTGTTAAAAGACCAGATGCCGTACAGATTATTTGCTTCTACAAAAAATCTTGATTTTGCCCAGGCGCTCTCCATGGCAGCTTGAGCGATAGAAATGCTTACAGGATGGGGTTTAAGTGCCATAAGCAGCTCTTCATCACTCTCTACTCCATAATACTCTTTTAGCTCTGAAATTTTTTCTTTGTATTCATCATTTTCTAAATTTTGAGCAATCTCTTCATATTGCGTTTGAAGTTCATTATGTACCGAATTTATTGCAGGTATTATCAAGGTGTTAAATTGCTTCTTTTTCTGTTCTACGCTTGCTGCTTTGTTTGCGGATTTTTTCTTCTCTTTCTTGATTTTTTCAGCTTTTTCAATTTGTTTTATTTTTTCAATTTGTTCTATTTTTTCAACTTCTTCAATTTTAGATTGTGAAAAAAAAGTGCTTAAAAAGAAAAGAAGCAGTATTACTAAAAAAATTAAAAGTGTGTTTTCATATAAAAATTTCAAATTAAAAACTCCATATTTAATTTTTTAGCATAGGCTCCCAGCATGGCTCTTTCAAAATCATTGTTGGTTGCATATTGGTAACCAAATGTTTCCTTCCACATTTCATGCTCTTCCATGCAGAGATAGAAAAATACCTCTTTATGCCATGGCGCAAAACTGTTATAAGCATGTTTAAACATCTCTACTTTTATGTCATACGGGTAGGAGCTTTTGCCACTTGCATCCTCAAAAGGCATTTGTGTGATTTTGCTTCTAAACTCTCTGTTTCTTAGCTGCTTAATCACAGGTTTTATAAATGTCAGCGTACCAAAACTAACAAGTGCGACTTCATAAGCCTGAAACTCTTTGAGTAATCGTTTATAGATCTCTTCGTATTCACTTAAATAGTTCTCATATTCAACAATCGGATGAAAATGAAAACCTACTTTCACCCCTTTGTCTGCTACTTTTCTGGCAGCATTGATGCGTTTATCAAGCGAAGCCGTCAAATGCTCCTCGTTTTGTATAATAGTAGGCGTGTTGAGCGACCATGTACAAATGATATTTTTAGGTATGTTGTTTTGTAAAAAATATTTAATATTATCGGATTTAGTTTTAAACTCTAAAATGACATTTGGGTTTTGCCTCGCAAAATCAAAGAGTGCATCTAAGATACCTTCTCTGTTCCCCCATAAAAGAGAATCTGAAGATTGTCCCGTTCCGATATGGTAAGTTCTGTTTTTCTCAAGATTGAGGTTCTTTAGTTTTGTCGCAAAAGAGCTATCAAATGTTATGGTGTTTTGATTGTAAAAAGATTGGATAGAGCAGTATGAGCAGTCAAAACCACAGCTCTCTACTGCATCGAGAGTGAGAAGATTACAGCACCTTGTCTTTTCGCTGGCAACGGGACATAGTCCAAGTCCGAAACCCTCTTTGGATTCGGTTTTAAAGTTGAATTTTTGTTCTTTGGGGATATTTTTAAGTTCAAAATTTTTATATGAGTTTGGACTCTTTTTTATCTGTTCATACTCTTTTATAAGTCTTGAAAAAACAACCTTTTTCTGAGTATGCTGCGGAAAAATCTCTATGATGCTTTTTTCATTCCACATCTCTAAATCTCTTGCTATATCTATTATCTGCTTTATTTGTGAAAATGAAAACTTAAATTCTATAGACTTCTCTTTTATAAACTCTTGCTCATTTATGGGAAGTTTATAAAAAATTGTACCCTTTATAGAGTCATTAAATTTGTCAAGTTGTAAATTCATAGTGGAATTTTATCTAATTTTTTGCAATTTTTATGTTTACAATCGTTCCTCTATTTTTATCACTTCTTATTTGGATAGTATAATTATGGATATCTAAAATCATTTTTACGATAGCAAGACCCAAACCTGTTCCGCCGTCTTTGCGTGAACGAACCTTATCTGCTCTATAAAATCTCTCAAATATAAATGGTAAATCCTCCTCTTGTATGCCATATCCATTATCTTCTATTGTAAGAAGATACTCTTTATCATCTTCACTTAATGAGATATATACATGTGAATCTCTTGGGGAGTATATAACGGCATTTCTAAGAAGATTGTTTATTGCAATCTTTAGAAGTGTTTCATTGGCATATATTGTTGAGGGAATGATTTTTTTTATCTCTACATCTATATTTTTTGTTAAAGCAAATTTTTTTATCTGCATAACGCTATCAGTCACAACTTCATCCAGATATAGTTCACTAAAATTGCTATTGATTTCAGTACTATCTTTTTTAGCAAGAAAAAAGAGCTGTTCTATCATCTTTTGGATACTGATACTCTCTTGAAGGATATCTTTTAAAACCTCTTTATACTCATTTGGCTCTCTATCTTGTTTGAGTGCTACTTCAATCTCACCTCTAATAACCGTTAGAGGGGTTTTAAGCTCATGCGAGGCATTGTTGCTAAAATCTGTAATTTTATTAAATGAGTCCTCAAGATTATGTAAAAGTTTATTAAAAGTTGCAACAAGCTCCTCTATCTCACTTGGAATATTATCTGTATTTACTCTGCTTGATAGGTTGTTTGCAGAGATTGATTTTACAGACTTTATAACATCTTTTACGGGGGATAGAGTTCTATTTATAAGTAAATTTGCAATTATTAAAAATATAATCAAAAGAATAGGTGTTGCTATTATCAACCCAAAAAATAGCTGTTTAAGATATGGAGAGTCTATATCTTTTTGCATTGAGAGCTGTATAAAAACCTTAGTGTCATCTTTTTCAAATATCAACATAGAGCTTGTTCGATAGGCACCTTTGTCAAAATAGTATATACTGCCTAGATGTCCAATTTCATTTAAAGGTATATCAAATAACCAGCCGTGAATTTTAGACGAGAGAGTTTGATGCTCTATTTTTTTATTTTTTTTATCATAGTAGATGATTTTAACAAAAAGAGGTTCTATGGAGAACTCCTCTATAAGCTCTTTGGCAATGCTAGACGCATTTTCATAACCATCTTTTTTAAAATCTGGTATAACATCAATGGAGACCATTTTGAGCTGTGTGTCCGTTGTGTTTAAAACACCTTTTTTTGCCGTGTTGTATATAAAAGCACCGTAGACAAAAAGAACTATTATATTTATGATAAAAAAATAAAAGAGTAGTTTTAGTCTTAAGCTTTTAAACATCTTCATCACTTAACATGTAACCCAAACCGCGAATTGTATGGATAAGTTTTAAGTCGAAATCTTTATCTATCTTGTTTCGCAGTCTATAGATGTAAACATTTATTATGTTGCTCATGCTCTCTTGTGCCATATCGCTAATATTCTCTTTTATAATTGTTTCGCTAAGTAGTTTTTTGCTGTTTCTTGCTAAAAACTCAAGAAGTGCATACTCTTTTGCTGTTAGTTTTATTTTTTTGTTATCGCGAATAACTTCATGCCGGGTTGTATCTATGGTTAAATCGGCAATAGTTATAGCACTTGAGATATTTGACGGGCTTCTTAGTTTAGCTCGTATACGAGCTAGCAGCTCTTCAAAAGAAAACGGCTTAGTTAAGTAGTCGTCTGCACCGCTGTCAAGACCGTCTATCTTGTCCTTTACTCTGTCTCTGGCAGTTAGCATGATAATCGGAGTAGCTATATTTTTGCTTCTTATATTTTTACAAACATCTATTCCGCTTAGACCGTGAATCATCAAGTCAAGTAAAACAACATTATAAGAGTTTGTCTCTATAAGATATATGGCTTCATAACCGTTATCTGTAACATCAACGCTGTAAGACTCCTCTTGAAGCCCCTTTTTTATAAAGGAGGCTATTTTTTCATCATCTTCAACAACCAAAATACGCATGTGATTTCCTAGACTAATTCGGCTAAAATCGTAAGCCATGTCACTACAAATAGGGCAATACTTAGAAAAACGATACTGCTTCCTATATCTTTTGCTCTGCCTGCCATCTCATTATGCTCTAGTGTTACCAAGTCAACAACTCTCTCAATAGCACTGTTTATACTCTCTGCTATAAGCATTCCCATAAGAGTTATAAACATCAAAATTTTATAAACTAAAATAGCATCTATTAGAACTATTACAGGTAGCAAAAGAGCAGTTACAACAAGCTCAATCTTAAAAGAAGTTTCTGTTTTAAGTAAATCTTTTAATCCATTTAATGCATAACTTGTGTTTTTAAAAAAATTATATTTTGGTTGATTTCTCAAAGATTTTCCTCTATCTGTATAGTTTTTTATTGTAAAGATAATCTAGTGCCACAACAAAAGCAAGAGCATCATCCTCTAGCTCTTTATCATGTTCAATAGGTGTTAAATGAGGACTTTTATCCAGATATGTTTTTGGATTTTTATATAAAAATGTAAGTGCCTCTTGCCCCGGTCTTACAATTGCTACTCTATCATTTGCTCTCAGGGCATAAGATGTATGAAACTGCATCAAAGAGATGTTCTGTTTTTCATCGCTAAAGATAGAGTGCCCCATAATCGGATATTTTAAATCCAAACCTATTAAATCGAGTGCTGTTGCCAGAACATCGGGCTGAGAAGCAATTTTATCATAAATCATAGGTTTTATGCCACTGCCTAAAATAATTGCCGGTATATGAAACATATCAACAGGCACCATATCCTCCCCGTAAACTCTTACATTGTGATCGGCAATAACAACAAAAATTGTATCTTTGTAATACTCCTCTTTTTTGGCAAGCTCAAAAAAGCGACCTATCGCATGGTCTGCATATTTTATAGCATTTTTAACACTGTTTGCAGGGACATCTTTTATCAGTTCAATCTTTTCACACGGAAATTCAAAGGGGGAGTGATTTGATTGTGAGAACATAACAGTTGCAAACTTCTGCCCTTTTACATGTAGCTTCTTAAACTCCTTGTTTGCTTTAACTACCAAGTCCTCATCACAGACTCCCCATGGAGCTACAAATGTAGGGTTCTCAAATTTGCTCTGATCTATAATCTCATCAAATCCGTTTCCTGAGTACCAACCTCTCATATTGTCAAATCTGCTCTCTCCGCCATATATAAAGGATGTATGGTAACCAAAAGGTTTAAGAGCCGAGGCTATTGTGAAAAAATCTTTTTGGGATCTGTTTCGCTTAAGTACTCCTACACCCGGAACTGCCAAATTTCCTGCACTAACTGCTGCAAGTCCTCTTACACTTCTTGTTCCGTTTGAGTATAAATCTTTAAATAAAATAGCCTCTTGGCTAAGAGTGTTAAAGTTTGGCGTTATACCATCTTCACCGCCTACTGCATTTACAAACTGATACCCCATACTCTCTTGAACAAATATTACGAGATTTTTCGGTTTGTCGGTTTTAAAATGGCTTTTTTGAACTCTAGAGAGTGGAGCGGTGTCATCATCAGCTTTTATGTTCAACCTTTTTTTAACTCTCTTAAGTGCCTCTTTCGTATCCATTTTTCCATACTGTTTTACTTCACCGCCTTCATGAACCGCATTGCTGTAGATGGCATAGCCTATACTGTGAAGAGAGTTTTTTGTTATCTCATTTACCATTCTGTTTGTTGTGTACATGGCATCGGATATATTTGCAGGCCTATGTCCGAATGATGAGCGAACACCTATAAAGAGCAGTAGTAAGATAGGTAAAAACATAGCAACTCTTTTTATATATGAAATCTCAAAAATATTTAAAAAATCATCTTTTGCACTTTTTAGGTAGAGATATATAGCTGTTATAATCATGATTAATGCCATAAAGAGTTCTAGTTTATACTCTGCAAATATCATGGCAAAAACCTCTTTTGGATATATCAGATACTCAACAAAGAGATAATTCGGTCTTACATCGTACTGTGCTATAAAAGGAAAAGTTGCGTTTTCTATATATAGTGCAAGTGAGAAAACTACTAAAAAGTAGTATCTTAAAAAAGTACTTGCTATATTTTTGAATTTTGCAGGAGTAAAAGATAGAAGAAGAAGAGGGATAACTAAAAGGATGGAAGCTGTAATCGTATCCATTCTCAAACCGTATATAAATGTGAGCCAATAAGCTACATCGCTGTTTTTAAAATTGTCGAAATATAGGATAAATAAAGATAACCTGCCTATAAAAAATATGGTTATCAAAAGTAAGTAGTACTTAAATAGTTTTTTTAACATGTATATTTTGCCTTTGTCTGTTTTTAGAGTAAAAAAATATAGTTTTTTCATTACATTAATATGAACTTAAAATGAATTTTTGTTCATATTTAAGATTAAAAAAAACTTCATCTTGATTTCATTCCTGTTTCATCTCTTTTTTTTAATATCTCGTAATTTTTTAAAGGACATCACTTATGAAAAAAAATATAACAAACAGGTATAGTTTTATAAATTTGGTTTTTTGGCTTTTTTTAATTATTTCTGCAATTACTAGAACGGTGCTTTTAGTTAAGTCTATTGATATAATAGAACTCTCTTTTACGGAGATAGCAAAAATATATCTGATCGGGGCGTTTTATGATTTTGTAAGTGCCGGCTATCTGGTTATCCCTTTTGTGCTTTATCTCTTTTTTATGCCGCAGAAGTTTTTTAATCATAGTGCTCATCGTTACATAACCTACATGTTTACATATATATTGCTTTTTGGAGCCGTTTTTTTGGCATTTAGCGAATGGTTTTTTTGGGATGAATTTAGTGTTAGATTTAATTTTATTGCAGTTGATTATCTGGTTTATACAAAAGAGGTTATAGGAAATATATGCGAATCTTACCCAATGGGTATATTGCTCAGTGTTATAACTGCTATCTCTGGAGCGATTTTTTATGTTCTTTACAAACTTGGTTATATTGAAGATATTTTAAATAGCAAAAGCAGTATCAAGCAGCGCATAAAACCTGCATTTATCTACCTTTTAGTTCCAATTGTCTCTTTTGCTTCCGTTACCGATGATTTTTCAAAAATCTCCAAAAACCAATACAGCAACGAACTTGCCAAATCCGGTCTATACTCTCTTTTTGCGGCATTTAGAAATAACACTCTTGATTATGATACTTTTTATATAACGGATAAGCAGGAGAGTGTTCTTTCAAATCTAAAAAAGAGTGTTGGTGAGGACGGCTCTACATTTTTAAATTCAAACGATATAACAAGAGAGATAATCAAGTCGGGCGAAGAGAAGGATTATAATGTGATGATGATAGTCGTCGAGAGTCTGAGCGGTAAATTTCTCAAAACTCTCGGTGCAGAAAAAGAGCTTACTCCAAACTTGGATTCTTTGGCAAACGAAAGTCTCTCTTTTACCAATTTTTATTCAACCGGTACACGAACGGTCAGAGGAATGGAAGCCATCACTCTATCGGTGCCGCCTACACCCGGACGCTCAATCGTCAAACGGCCGGATAATCACAACATGTACTCAAGCGGTTTTATATTTCGAAACAAAGGATACGAGACAAAATTTATATACGGCGGACACGGCTATTTTGACAATATGAACGAGTTTTTTTCAAATAATGGATTTGATATTGTAGATAGAGCAGATTTCAGTGATGAAGAAGATACATATCATACCGTCTGGGGAGTTTGCGATGAGGATTTGTTAAACAAGACTTTAAAAGAGGCTGACTCCTCATACAAAGCCCACAAGCCTTTTATGAGCTTTGTCATGACTACGTCAAACCACAGACCTTATGATTATCCCGAGGGGCGTATAGATATACCTTCTCATACGGGAAGAGACGGAGCTGTTAAATATACCGATTATGCTATCGGGGATTTTATAAAAAAAGCCAAAGATAAGCCATGGTTTAAAAATACCGTTTTTGTAATTGTTGCAGACCACTGCTCTACGAGTGCAGGAAAAACAGAAATCCCTCTTGACAAATATCATATTCCGCTAATCATTTATGCGCCTGAGATATTAAAACCTCAAGTTGTCGATAAAGTTTCTAGCCAAATTGATATTATGCCGACTCTCTTTAGTGTGCTAAACTGGTCATATAAAAGCAAGTTTTACGGTAGTGATATTTTAGACTCATCATTTAAAGAACGAGCGTTAATCGGTACCTACCAAAAGCTTGGGTTGTATAAAGAGAATAAGTTGCTTGTCTTGTCTCCTACAAAAAAGATTAAAAGTTATGAGGTAGTTGAACAAGATCTTTACGACACAAAATATAAAGAGATTCAAATAGATAGAAGTCTAGAAGCAGAGATAGTGAGTTATTACCAAGGGGCAAGCACTCTTCATAAAAAAAGGCTAGATAGATATGAGTGTCAATAGGCAAATTATAGTTACAATTTTTTGCCTTTTTGTTCTGTTTTTTCTTTTTGAGTTTACAAATATAGATATATTTGTGCAAGAGTTTTTTTATGATGAGGTTACACAAAAGTGGCTTTTGTCGCATCAAAAAGGAAGTTTGTTAGATACGCTTTTTTATACGGGCATTAAAAAAGTAATTATAGTTTTTGGAGTTTTTATTCTATTTTTGTATTTGTACTCCTTTAAAGATTCCGTACAGGCTTTAAAAGAGTATAGAAGAGGATTGTTGATAGTTTGGTTAAGCATGGTTATGATTCCTCTTATTATAGGTGGTTTAAAATCAGTTTCAAATGTGCCTTGTCCGTGTGACTTTGAACATTTTGGGGGAGAGTACCCATATATAAAAGTCCTCGATGTTATGCCGCAAGAGATTGTAAAAAAATTCAAATGTTATCCTGCAGGTCATGCAAGCGGCGGTTTTGCTCTTATGTCGCTGTTTTTTCTCTTTAAGGAGCAAAAAAACAGGTTCATTGCCTTAGGTATAGCAGTGGCAATCGGCTGGAGTATGGGGGTATACAAAATGTTAATAGGAGATCACTATATGAGCCATACCGTAATAACAATGATGCTTTCATGGGTGTCTATATTGATTATACGAAAAACAATGCAGAGACACTTTTTTACTAATTAATAATACTTTAGTATAATCATAATATTTGCGTGATAAAAGGAGTTAAAAATGATTCGATACATATTCCCCTTTTTACTGTTTTTTCTATTAAGCGGATGTTCTTTAAAAAAAGCAGACGTAGATTTTGACCCGAACTTTAAAACCCAGCAGTTGAAGATGTTTAGCATACTGTATAAAAACAAAGAGGGTTATTACGGTTTGAATGAGAGACGAATACATGATGCGCTTATACATGATATAGAGTCAAAAGGGTATCAAAAAGCATCAAAAGAAGAAGCGGATTTTTATATGACTTTTTTAGTGCAGACAAAAGAAAAAGTTCAACCTGATATAAGTTTTGGTTTCGGTGTAGGTACTTTTTCAAGAAGAAACTTCATAGCTTTGGGAACGGAGCCTGATTTGATTTATGATGAGACTACTCTATTTATCAACAGCGTAGATTCAAAGACGCAAAAAGTATTTTGGAGCTCTTCTTTGGTTGTTGACTCACTTGAATCTAAAACACCCCAAGAGCGCATTGAGTATATAAATAAGGTAGTGGCTATTATGTTAAAAGAGTTTCCAAATTATTTGAATCAGGAGAAAAAATAGAAATTTTATTGCAATATGTCATATTATCTAACTTTGCTTTATAAAAAAAGTTAAGATTGTTAAAAAAGAAAAGCATAGGCTTTTCAAATATACAGGAAAACAGATGATATTGGGTAGATGTCCATACTGCAATAGCGGTAATATCGAGGTAAGAGATAAAGAGATCCGCGGAAAAAAGGTCAAGCTCTATGCATGTACAAATGCACATTGGAAAACGGAAGACGGGGAGATGTTCGAATTAAGAGAGGATGCCTCATGTGAGTTTAGGATTTGGCAGAATAGTCTTGCTAAATATGGAAAGTGGCTTACATATAAAGAAGTGCGCTCTCTTTTAGAGAACGAGACTCTTGAAGTGGAGTTATTAAGCAAAAAGTACGGTAAAAAAATCTACTATAGCAAGCAGATAGTTTTAAATCAAGAGTACGGAGTGAGTATTTTATGGGACTAGGCTGTAGTAAAAAAGAGTAAAAGTAGATAATCTTATATAAAACATAATACTTTAATAAATCTTTTACATTTATTTGTGTATAATCCACATCCGCTTTGCTGTTTTGACATTAAGCTAGAGTATTTTTACCTATATAGTGATGTATAGATAAAAGTATTGGCATGCAAACAGAGATGCTTGCCTAAATGCAGCAAAGATTGGATACCAAAGACAAATAGTGAAGCTTATAAGAGGCTTGTCCCTCTCACCTTTAGGTGTGGCTTTAGTGACTAATACAAAAGGCTGAGAGTTATCTTAGTTTTTTTGTGAGATAAAATAGTATAAGGACTTTCAATGAAAGTAAGAGCTTCAGTTAAGAAGATGTGTGATGATTGTAAAGTTATCAAAAGAAAAGGCATTGTAAGAGTAATCTGCAAAGTTAAAAAACATAAACAGAGACAAGGATAATCATGGCTCGTATTTCTGGTGTTGATTTACCTAAAAAGAAAAGAGTAGAATATGGATTAACATATATCTATGGAATTGGTTTACATGCTTCTCGCAAGATTTTAGATGCGAGTGGTATAGACTATAACAAAAGAGTTTACGAACTGAGCGAAGATGATGTTGCAGCGATCACAAAAGAGATTCGTGCAAATCATATCGTAGAAGGTGATCTTCGTAAGCAAGTAGCAATGGACATTAAAGCACTTATGGATTTAGGTTCATACAGAGGTCTTCGTCACCGCCGTGGTCTTCCATGTCGTGGTCAAAAAACTAAGACAAATGCGCGTACTCGTAAGGGCAAGCGTAAAACTGTCGGCGCAGCGTAAGGATTATACAGATGGCAAAAAGAAAAGCTGTTAGAAAAAAAGTAGTAAAGAAAAATATTGCACGCGGTATATGTCATATCTCTGCATCATTTAACAATACTCTTGTAACTATCACAGATGAAATGGGAAATATGATCGCATGGAGTTCAGCTGGTAGTCTTGGTTTTAAAGGTAGCAAAAAATCTACTCCGTTTGCAGCACAAGCAGCTGTTGAAGCAGCAGTAGAAAAAGCACAAGTGCATGGAATTAAAGAACTTGGTATTAAAGTTCAAGGTCCAGGTTCAGGTCGTGAAACTGCAACAAAAGCAGTTGGTTCTATCGAAGGAATTCGTGTTACATTTATGAAAGATGTTACACCACTACCACACAATGGTTGTCGCGCACCTAAGCGCCGTAGAGTTTAAGGAGATTACTGATGGCAAGATATAGAGGTCCAGTAGAAAAAATCGAAAGAAGATTTGGAGTTAGCCTTAACCTAAAAGGGGAGCGTCGTTTAGCAGGTAAGTCTGCATTAGAAAAACGCCCATATGCTCCAGGTCAACATGGTCAGCGTCGTAAAAAAGTATCTGAGTACGGTTTACAGTTAAATGAAAAGCAAAAAGCAAAATTCATGTACGGTGTTTCTGAGAAGCAGTTCCGCGCACTATTCGTTGAAGCTAAAAGAAGAGAAGGCAATACAGGTACAAACCTTGTTACTTTGATCGAGCAGAGACTAGACAATGTTGTTTACAGAATGGGATTTGCAACAACTCGTCGTTTTGCACGCCAGCTTGTAACACACGGTCACATTTTGGTAGATGGAAAGAAACTTGATATTCCTTCATACCGTGTAAAACCGGGACAAAAAGTTGAAGTTCGCCAGAGCAGCAAAAACAACTCTCAAATTGTTCGTGCCCTAGAGCTTACAAATCAAACTGGCTTGGCTCCATGGGTTGATATCGATGCTGATAAAAAATTCGGTATTTTTACTCGTTTACCTGAGCGTGAAGAAGTTGTTATACCTGTAGAAGAGCGTTTAATCGTCGAGCTTTACTCGAAATAATAGTTAAAAATATAAAAGGCGTAAGAGACATGAAAAAGATTAAAACTACTCCACTTGCTCCTCAAGAGTTTGAGGTAGAGCAGATTAGTGAGAATGAAGCCAATATAATGGCGTATCCGTTTGAGACTGGGTATGCTATCTCTTTGGCTCATCCACTTCGCCGTTTTTTGTTAAGTAGCTCAGTTGGTTATGCTCCAATAGCTATTAAGATTGAAGGTGCTAAACACGAGTTTGATTCAGTACGCGGTATGCTTGAAGATATTTCAGATTTTATTTTAAATCTTAAAGAGATTCGCTTTAAGCTGCTTAATGATGTTACAGAAGCAGAAATTAGCTACAGTTTTGCTGGTCCTTGTACTATTAAAGGAAGTGACCTTACAAATAACGAAGTTGAAGTAGTAACGCCAGAGGCTCACCTTGCTACTTTAAACGAAGACTCTTCACTTAATTTTAGTATTAGAATGGCGAAGGGAATTGGTTATGTAGCTAGTGAAGACACTTATGATGTACTTGAAGAGGGTTATATTGCACTTGATGCTTATTTTACTCCTGTTCGCAGTGCGACTTATAAGATTGAGAATGTGCTTGTAGAAGATAATCCTAACTTTGAGAGAGTGATTTTAAACATAAGAACAGATGGGCAAATCACTCCACTTGACGCGTTTAGAAATTCACTTGAAGTTATGTACGCACAATTAGCAGTATTTAACAGTGAAATAAGTGTTAAATCTCCAGCTACAATAGAAAGAGCTGAAGAGAGTCCTGATCTTAAAAAACTAACTATGCATATCGATAACTTAGGTTTAAGTGCGAGAAGTTTTAACTGTCTGGATCGTTCAAACATTAAACTAATAGGTGAGATAGCATTGATGAGCACAAATGATCTTAAAAATGTTAAAAACCTAGGTAAAAAGTCATATGATGAGATTGTTGAAAAACTTCAAGAATTCGGCTATGAAGTTGGTGGCGATCTTTCAGATGAAGTTATTAGTGGATTAAAAAAGAAAATAGAAGCTTTATAAGCTGTTAAAAGAGGAATTATAGATGAGACATCGTCATGGATACCGTAAACTAGGTCGTACAAGCTCACACCGTGCAGCTTTACTTAAAAACCTAAGTATTTCGTTAATTGAACATGGTAAAATTGAAACTACTGTTATGAAAGCAAAAGAACTTCGTTCTTATGTTGAAAAACTTATCACTATTGCTGGTAAGGGTGATTCTAATGCTCACAAAGCAGTATTTGCGGCGCTTCAAAGTAAAGAAGCAACAAAAACTCTAGTAAATGAGATAGCTCCTAAGTATGTTGATCGTGCAGGTGGTTATACAAGAATTACTAGAACTCGTATTCGCCGTGGTGACGCTACGACTATGGCATTTATTGAATTAGTATAATTTATACAAAACAAGTGTTCAAGACCTCTCGGTCTTGTCGCTGCTCCTCAATATTTCCACATCCTAAACTACTTAAATTATAAAAGTGAGACATTATGAGTAATTTCGCATTTGGAACTTATAGAATAAGTGATATAAATCCGCAACATATTCAAGCCCTAAAAGAGGCTATAGAATCCGGTATAACAATGATAGACACATCTTCAAACTATATGGATGGCGGAGCAGAACGCGCAATTGCAACCGCTTTTAGAGAGTTAGATGAAGATAAAAGAGATGAGATAGAGATTATTAGCAAATTCGGCTATATACAAGGAGCAAATCTTAAAGCCTATAAAGAGAATCCTTTAAGAATTAGAAATAGTGATGAAATTGTAAAGTATAGTGAGGAGTGTTATCACTCTATATCAAAATCTTTTATGCGTGATGAGTTAAAAGCTTCTCTAGAGCGTTTAGAGATGCAGAAGATTGATTGCTATTTGATTCACAATCCGGAGTACTATATTTTTGATGCAATCAACAGAGGCATTAGCAAAGATGAAAGACTCGATGAGATGTATAGAAGAGTTCAGAATGCTTTTGTAGGGCTTGAAGAAGAGGTTAAAAGCGGAACAATCGGCTCTTACGGGATAAGCTCTAACAGTTTTTCACTTGAACAATCAGATGATGAATTTTTGCCGTATGAAGATCTTATTACATTGGCAGAGAATGCAGCAGAGATAGCCGGAAATAAAACACACAGCTTTACAACCATAGAACTTCCTATCAATATTTTAGAAAGAGAAGGGCTTAAATGCGCATCTTGGGCGAAAAAGAGTGGATTAAGGGTTTTGGCAAACAGACCTCTTAATGCAAAGTATAACAATATGATGTTTCGTTTAGCCGATTATGATGAGAGCAGGGACTATTATCATCATCTTAATGAGTTAATGGAAGTCTGCGATAATGAAAAATTAAGACCTTTGTATAATCTTTTAGAACAACTTGATGCTACTAAACACAAGTATGGATGGATTGGAGATTATGATGTTTTTTTATTTACTCAGATAATACCTCATTTGAAAAAAACTTTAGAAAAGGTTGATGAAGAAAATAGCGAGACAATGCTTATTTTTATTGATCTGTTTCTTACAGAATACAGAAAAATGGTTGCATTTGAGTGCTCAAAAAAGACAAGAGAGCAGTTAAAAGAGTTTTTTAAAGAGTGTAACAGTACAATGCAAGAGTGTGTAATTAGGTTTTTAATGCAACAGGAAAGTATTGATTATATATTGGTGGGAATGAGAAAACCTACATATATCCACGAAATTCTTTCGTTAAAAAAATAAATAATCTTTTTTATTACTTGTTAAGCAATATTTGCATATCTTATGAATACAATAATATAAATATAACTTTAAAGGATGGATATGATTCCATTTACAGATGAAGAGCTAATGGCTCCAGTGAAAAATGCAATAGAAAAAATTCGTCCCTCCCTTGCTTTGGATGGCGGAGATATAAAATTTTTAACTGTTAGAAATTCAAAAGTATATGTACAGCTTAGAGGGGCATGTGTAGGATGTGCCAGTAGCGGAACAACTCTAAAATACGGTGTGGAGAGACAACTCAAGATTGAAATTCATCCGGAAATAACAGTTATAAATGTACCAATTGGTATGGAAAACGAGATAGATAAATTATAAAGAAGTATAAAATGGGAATAAGTAAATATAAAACATTATCACAGGCTAAAGAAAGTTTCTCTAAATCAGATTATAAAAATGCATTAGAGAAGTTTGCCGCGGTTTTGCAAAACTTTCCTAACTCAAAAGAGGCTTACAACGGTGTTATACTGGCAGAGATGGCGTTAAGCGGAGAAGGTGGAGCAGAAGCTCTTTTTGACTATTATGAGATTTTAAAAGAGGAAGACAAAGAGCAGGCGGACACTATAATGAGTGATATTTTGCAAAACATGGACGGCTCAATGGAAAAGTTAAGAGAAGTTTTTGCAGAGCCTATCCGTGATAAAATAGAACTTGAAGATGGAATTCTTTATAAAGATTTTAAAGCTTTAATTGATAGCAATGAGAGTTTTAAAGAGACTTTTGAAAATATTATGTTCTCAACAAAAGTGATTATTACGGAAAAAGAGGATTTTATTGATTTTTTGGAAAATCTTATAGAGCACGGTTTTGCTGAAATGGCACTCTCATATCTTGAAAATGCTTTAAGTGTTTATCCGAGTGACACACTTCTTAGAAAACTGCTTAAAAAACTAGCAGAGGAAAAAACAATTGAAAATTGAGCTTAGCGATGAAGCGTTTAGATATATAACAGAAAATTCAAAAGAGTGTGATAAAGAGACAGCTTTTGTGCTGAGTGCCCAAAACGAAAAATATCTCCAAGATGTAAAAGATAATGGAGCACATTCGATTATAAGTATAAAAGATGTTGCAAACTTATTTGGAATCGATAAGATAAAAATCGTCGGAATAACCGGAACAAACGGTAAAACGACAACGGCGAGCGCGATTTACTCATTTTTGCTTGATTTAGGTTATAAAACAGCCATGCAGGGAACTCGCGGCTTTTTTATGAATGACAAAATAGTAGAAGGTAAGAGTCTTACAACGCCATCAGTGCTCAATACCTACAAACATATTTATCAGGCTGTTGCGGCAGGGTGTGAATTTTTTATAATGGAAGTAAGCTCACATGCTATTGCTCAAAAAAGGATAGAAGGTCTTAATTTTGAGTTGAAAATTTTAACAAATATTACGCAAGACCATTTAGACTATCATAAAACAATAGGTGAATATATAGCTGTAAAAAACAGTTTTTTTGAAGATGAAGGAAAAAAGCTTATAAATAAAGATGAAAAAAAAGCAGCATTTAATTTTAAAAACGCCTTTACTTACGGTATAGAAAATCCTTCGACATACAGACTTATGGCATACTCTCTTAATAATGCGACAAGCGGGATAATACAACATTTTCAAGAGATTGTTCCTTTTACGGCATCTCTGCACGGATTTTTCAATCTTTACAATCTTATGGCAGCTATTGCGGCAACACATATCTTAACTGGAAAAAAACTTGAAGAGATCGCTGAGGTTGTTGATAATTTTGCCGGAGTAAGCGGTCGAATGGAGCAGGTAAGTGAAGAACCAAATGTTATAGTTGATTTTGCACATACGCCTGACGGAATACAACAGGTGCTTAATGCGCTTAAAGAGAAAGAGCTTTTAGTGGTTTTTGGAGCAGGCGGGGATAGGGACAGAACAAAACGCCCTATAATGGGAAAAGTTGCTGCAAGTTTGGCAAAAAAACTCTATATTACAAGCGATAACCCAAGAAATGAAGATCCTCAAAATATAGTAGATGATATTTTAGAGGGCATAGAAGATAGAAGTATCGTAAGTGTTGAACTCAACAGAAAAAAGGCTATTGAGATGGCGCTTAATGAACAAAAAGATGATGAAGTAGTTGTTATACTTGGAAAAGGTGATGAAACATATCAGATTATATATGATAAGCAATTTCCCTTTGATGACAGAGAAGTGGTCAGGGAACTGCTGAAACAAAAAGATACTTCCAAGGTAATTTAATACTTAAATATAGAGATTAATTATGCGTATAATGAATTCTATGTTTATTTTTGCTATAATTTCGAAAAATATTAAGGATAATAGTTATGGGTATTCCTCAACCGGCATTTTATATATTTAAGTGCGAACAATCAGCTCCTCCTGGTATGCCGAAACCTTCATGTGTAACGCCAGAAACTCAGGATCTTTTTCAGCATTTAGCTCAAAAATTGATGAAAGAGGGCATTATGGGTACGGTGCAGCCAATTCGTACTTCATGTTTAAATCGCTGTCTAGCAGGTCCTGTAATGTTGGTGGAGCCTGGGCATTTTATGTATGCAGCTCTTACAAAAGAGAAGATTGACAGAATTGTAGAAGAGCATATTATCGGCGGGAAAGTTGTTGAAGAATTTCTTATAAGCTCTGATATGTGGGATGCACCTATTTCTCCATGTGAGATGAAAAAACAGATGGGAATGTAAAATGACAATAGAGATGTTATATAGCAAAATTCATCGCGCTACGGTAACAGATGCCAACTTAAATTATGTAGGTTCTATTACTATAGATGAGGAGCTTTTAGAAGCTTCAAAGATGAGAGTCGGACAAAAAGTTGAAATACTCAATATTAACAATGGTGAGAGATTTTCAACATATATTATTTTAGGTGAACGAGGCAAAAGAGATATTTGTCTAAACGGTGCAGCTGCTAGAAAAGTTCACAAGGGCGATAAAGTAATCATAGTTGCTTATGCTACATATGATGAAAAAGAGCTAGAAACATATAAGCCAAGAGTTGTTTTAGTTGATGAAAACAACGATATTGAAGAAATTTTGGAAGAGATTTAAATGTTTGAAAATATGGGCGATATGGGCAAGATGCTTGAAGGGATGCAGGAGAACGCTAAAAAACTTCAAGCTGAACTTGAGTCTAAAACCTTTAAAGTAAAAAGCGGCGGCGGCATGGTTGAGCTTGCTATTAATGGCAAGGGTGAAGTAACTGATATTAATATTGATAATTCACTTTTAGAAGATAAAGATTCACTACAGATTTTGCTTATCGGTGCTATCAATGATGCTTATAAAATGGTTGAGCAAAACAGACAAAAAAGCGCTTTAGGTATGTTTGGCGGTATGAATCCGTTCGAGAGCAAATAGGTGTTTATTTTATCTTTGCTGCATAACTTCTCTTTTTTAAACCAAACACTTAAAATACTACCTTTTTATCGCAATAAAAAAGCACTGAATCTTCTTTATAAAAAAGAAGAATTTCAGTTTTTTGTGAAAGTAAATTAGATAAAATTTCGCATGCAAAACTTTGAAAATTTTTTATTAAATCATCTGCCAACATCAAAAAGTATTCACCCTACCTATGAAAAAGCATTACAAAAGATGCTTCTTGCCGGGGGGAAAAGATTTCGTCCCGCACTGCTGCTTGGTGTTGTAAATGCATACAATCCTCTTTTGATTGAGGGAGCGTATCATGCCGCATATGCCATTGAACTATTGCATACATACTCATTGATTCATGATGATCTTCCTGCAATGGACAATTCACCTCTTCGCAGAGGAGAGCCGACTCTGCATATAACATTTGATGAAGCAACTGCAATTCTCGTTGGGGATGCGCTAAATACATACTCCTTTGAAGTTTTAAGCAATGCCCCATTTTCGGATTATACAAGAGTCGGTTTAATTAGAGAGCTGGCGAATAACGGCGGTCTTAATGGTATGGTTTTGGGTCAAGCGATTGACTGCTATTTTGAAAATAGACCACTTGGTTTAGATGATGTAAAAATGCTGCATATAAACAAAACAGCAAAATTGATTGCAGCGTCGCTTAAAATGGGTGCACTTATTGTTGACCGCGAAGAGGTGGGCGATAAAATATATGATTTCGGCATAAAACTTGGACTTTTGTTTCAGATTCAAGATGATATTTTAGATGTTACACAAAGCTCAGATGAGGCAGGAAAACTTACAAACAATGATGAAGCAAAAAACAGTTTTGTAACACTGCTTGGGCTTGAAGAAGCGCTAAAAGAAGCTGATACATTGGCAGATGAGTTGATTTTAGAGTTGAAGAGTTTTGATGAGAGTTTAAAAAATAAGCTTTCATCACTTTTAATAGAGTATATAAATAGGCATAAAAGTTAAATTTGATATAAAAATCAAGTTTGTAAAGATCCTCTTGAAGGCATAAAATAAAAACAAGGAATTAATATGAGTGATCAAATGCGTCAGAAAATGGCAAACACTATTAGATTTTTAGCAGCAGATATGGTTCAAGCAGCCAATTCAGGTCATCCGGGCGCACCAATGGGTCTTGCAGATATTGCAGTTGTTTTGAGTGAGCATTTAAATCACAATCCTAAAAATCCATCATGGCTAAATCGCGACAGATTGGTGTTTTCAGGCGGTCATGCGACAGGACTTATTTATTCACTCTATTATCTTTGGGGGTATGGATTAACGATTGAAGACTTGAAAAATTTTCGTCAGCTGGACTCAAAAACTCCAGGACATCCGGAATTTGGCCATACAGAAGGTATTGAAATTACTACGGGTCCTTTAGGGCAGGGAGTTGCAAATGCCGTTGGTTTTGCTATGGCTTCAAAGTTTATGGGTGCGCAGGTAAACTCTGATACTGCAAAAGTTATTGATCATAATGTTTACTGTTTATGCGGTGACGGAGATTTGGAAGAGGGTGTGAGTTATGAGGCGTGCTCG
This sequence comes from Sulfurimonas sp. CVO, assembly GCF_009883775.1. Taxonomy (NCBI): domain Bacteria; kingdom Pseudomonadati; phylum Campylobacterota; class Epsilonproteobacteria; order Campylobacterales; family Sulfurimonadaceae; genus Sulfurimonas; species Sulfurimonas sp. CVO. The sequence goes on along the minus strand of NZ_CP033720.1, from coordinate 1,621,804 downwards.
ATCGCTGGACACAACAAGCTTGATAACCTGATTCTTATCTATGACTCTAATCGCATTACAATTGAGGGTTCAACTGATTTAAGTATAAGTGAAAATATTCGTCTTCGTTTTGAATCGCAAGGCTGGGATGTTTTAGAGTGTGACGGTCATAATTATGGTGAGATAGAGAGTGCAATAACAGCTGCAAAAGGCAATAAAAAACCGACAATTATCATTGCAAATACAACTATTGCAAAAGGGGGTGGAAAACTCGAAGGTTCTCACCACTCTCACGGCGCTCCTCTTGGCGTTGATGTAATAGCTGAAGCAAAAAAAGCAGCAGGATTTGATGCACAAAAAAGTTTTCATGTAGATGAAGATGTAATGGCTCGTTTTAGATGCGCGATTGAAAAGGGCGATTTGGCAGAAAGAGAGTGGATTCACTCTCTTAAGACGCTTCCTTTAATGGAGCAAAATGAGACTTTAGAAGCTCTTCAAAATCCGGATTTTTCAAGAATCCAGTGGCCGACTTTTGAAAAGGCGGATGCAACAAGAAACACGAACGGAAAAATATTAAACGCTATTGCAAAGGCACTTCCAAACTTTTTAGGCGGAAGTGCGGATCTTAGTCCGTCAAACAAAACAGAGCTTGTCGATATGGGTGCTTATCCAAAGGGAAGAAATATCTATTTTGGTATTCGTGAACATGCAATGGCTTCTATCGTAAATGCAATGGCGCTTTACGGACCGCTAATGCCGTTTTCAGCTACATTTTTCGTCTTTTCTGATTATCTAAAACCTGCAGCTCGTATCGCAGCTCTTACTGGAATACAGCACTTCTTTATCTGGACGCATGACAGTATCGGTGTTGGTGAAGATGGACCGACACATCAGCCGATTGAGCACTTAAGCCAGTTTCGTGCACTGCCAAACTTCTATGTTTGGAGACCTGCAGACGGCGCTGAGAATGTTGAAGCTTGGAAAGTAGCATTAGAGATGAAAAAATCTCCGTCTGCTTTTGTCTGCTCCCGTCAAAATCTATCTGTTCTTCCTGCAGCTGTAAAAGGGAGTGCTTCAAAAGGCGGTTATCTGCTAGCAAGTGATGCAGATGCAACTTTGACATTAATGGCTTCTGGTTCAGAGGTAGAACTTGCTCTTAAGGTAAAAGAGGCGCTTAATGCAAATGGTGTAAAAGCAGATGTAGTTTCTGTTCCATGTTATGATCTCTTTATTGAGCAGGATAAAGAGTATATCGATTCAATCATCAATCCCAATACTAAAAAAATAGCAATCGAAGCTGCTCGCGGGTTAGAGTGGTACAGACTTGCCGATGAGGTGATAGGAATGGATAGATTCGGTGCCTCTGCTCCTGCTGATAAACTTTTTGAAAAATTTGGGTTTTCAGTAGAGAGTATTATCTCAAAAATCCAATAATCTTCTTGCAGGCTATAAAAAGAGCCTGCAAAAATAAAAACTTTCCCTTTTTTATCTCTAAAATCTTTTATAAATTAATTCATTATGTTGTAAAAAAATAATAAATATAAAATATTTTGTTATATTTTGTTAAAATTAATGTTTTCTTTATATTTAAACAAGTAAAATTTAACAGTTTTCGTTAAAAGGAGTTAGAAATGAAGTTATTGTCACTACTGATTATTGGAGCTGCTCTATGTTTTGGAGCGGTAGATATTAACAAAGCAGATAAAGATGAGCTGATGAACATAAACGGTGTCGGTGAAGCAAAAGCAAGCGCTATTATAGAGTACAGAAAAAAGCATAACTGTTTTAGCAGTATTGAAGAGCTAAAAGAGGTCAAAGGCTTTGGCGATAAAATGTTAGAGAAAAACAGAAACAATATCACTGCAAGCAAGTGTAAAAAATAGTAATTTTTAAAGCTGCATGCATTTTTTGGTGCAGTTTTATAAAAATTTCTTTTTTAAGAAACATTCTTCTCCATACGGTTTTTTTGAATAAAATTTTTTACCGTGTTCTACAATAAGCGCATGAAACTCCTGATATATTATAATCAGCTCTTTTTTATCTTTTACACTCTCTTTTAGTGAGTTTTGCATCATAGTTTTTATCTCGCTGTATTTTGTTTTTTCATCAATCAGACCGAGTTCAAGAAGGATTCTTTTTGTATAAGCATCCACTTTAAATTCTAGTTGGTTGTAGCCATATAGAAGCATTGAATCAGCCGTCTCTTCACCGATACCTACGACATTTAAAAGAGCTTCTCTTGTTGGAACTGCTCCATTTAAACTTTTATAAAATTTGCTAAATTCCAAAATATATCTCGCTTTTTGGTTGAAATAGCCAGAGGGTTTTATGTCTTCTTTTAGCTCATTAATATCCATAGACTCTATAGCGTCAATATTTAGAGCATTTTTTAGATGCAGATTTTCTAGTGATCTTACTACTGATGTAAATGTCGTGTTTTGGGTTAGGATGGAGCCTAAACACACCTCAAATATCTCATCGCTGTTTCTTGGAAAACTATAATCTTTTTTATGATACCCATATCCCGTAATCGGCCACCACCCTTGCGGGCCGTAAGTATTATAGAGCAGTTTGTAGATGTCATATATTTTATTCATAAATATGTTAAAACCTTTACACCCGCAAAAATAGCACCAAGAAAAAGTATTGAGGAGATAAAAACAAGAGCGGTAACAACTTTTGGCTTGCAGTCATAGAGTGAAGCAAAGTTTACATTTGCAATGGCAAGAGGCACCATAAGTTCTATAAAAATAATCCCTTTTATCATAGAGTCTAGTTCAATAAAAGAGAGAATTAAAAATGCAGCGGCTGGCAAAAAGATAAATTTTAGGCTTATAACCCATAGTGTCAATCTTTTGCTTATCTGTGTTATCTTTGTGCCATAAAGATAGATACCAAATAAAAAAAGCTGCATAACGATAGAAGCGTAAGCCCCCATCATAAGCACTTCCATAATCTCTTCTTTTGGTTTGTAATCGTTAACGCTAAGTATAATAGCCGCAGCAGCAGCCCAGAGAATAGGAAGTTTTGCTATGTTTTTCAGTGAAGTTTTAACATCAAAACTCCCTCTTGAGTAGTAATAAACTCCAATAGTATAGACTACAAAAACATTCATAAGGTTTATAACGGTTGTGTATGGAATGGACTCTTCGCCAAATATAGCTATATTGAGAGGTATGCCTAGATTTCCGGTATTTCCGACTATCGCTGCAACAGTTGCTATGGAGTACTCTTTTTTCTCTTCAAAAATTTTTTTTGCAACAAAAGCTGAAATAATTAGAACTAAAATAACTATAAAAAGATAGATAGAGGGTGCAAAAAACAGGTTTGTATCCACAGGGCGGATAAGAAGCCCCCAAAATGTTAAAAAGATTTGTAAAAAATATACATTTATCAGTGTTACCGTTTTGTCGTCAATTCTCTCCTTAAAGCTCATCTTTGCGACAAAGCCGATAACAATAAAGATATAAATAGCTAAAATTGAAAATAGTATTGAACTCATGGAGCGATTATAGCAAATAGTGTATAATTTCCCACAAAAAAAGGCACTAATATATGCAGACAATAGAAGATATACAAAAAACTCTAAAAGAGAGTCCAGCCGTTATGCTCTATTTTTCAGCCCCGACATGCAATGTTTGCCACGCACTAAAACCAAAACTTTTAGATGCAATCCAAAGTAATTTCGGTGACTTCAAAATTATAAGTATAGATACTTCACTGGATCAGGAAGCCGCTGCTTATTTTAGCGTTTTTGCCATCCCTACCGTTTTGGTTTTTCTAGAGGGCAGAGAGTTTTTAAGAAAATCACGCCATATGAGTGTCGATGAGGTTGTTCGGGAGATAAAACGCCCATATGAGATTATGATGAGCTAGGCTCTTTTACTCCATCTTCATAGCTTTTTTTAAATTTTTGCAATGTCAGTTTAATATGCTCTATCATATTTTTTGGAGCATATTGAAGAAGATTTATGATCTCTCTTACATCTTTTGAGTATCTTATGTTGAATTCAGTCGAGTACTCTAAGTCAAAGTTAAATAACTCCTGCTCTTTGACATTTAACGCTTCGGCAATGTAAGGAATTAGCTCAATCTTTATCTCTCGTCTACCGCTCAAATAGCCATATATACTTGAGTAACTTGGCGCTTCTCCCGTTGTTCTCAGTTTTGGATTTAAAGATAAAAATTTATCTGCAAACTCTTTCTTGGTCATATTTTTTTCATTTATCAGATAATTGATTTTCTCAAATACTTCCAAAACAGATGCCTTTGTTTACTATTAGTAAAAATTTGTCATATCGTAAGATAATGCAAAGGACTATTTGTGTAAAGTTTTACTAATAGTAAAATTTAGGACAATAAATGAATATATATTTAAAAAGTTCTGTTGTAACACTCTTTATTCTTGGTGCGTGGATTTATTTTGCTTCTACGCTGAATATGTATTAAGCTTATGAATAAAATTGAATTTCAAAACGGTAGCTATAAAGAAGATGAGATAGATTTAAGAGAGTTGCTTAAGATTTTGATTTGCTATAAGTACTTTATACTTATTTTTACTCTTGTTGTAACTTTTGGAGCGATAGTTTATATTTTGTTAAAAACCCCAATTTATGAAGTAAAGTCTAATGTGCAGGTGGGATACATAGGTGAAAATCTAATAGTAGAGCCGGATACATTGGTAAAAACACTCAATATTGTTTTTAATGTTGAAGATAAAATTTCCTCAGAAGATGAGTTTGTTTCCGAAGTTACAAGCATTTCTACAAACAAAAATTTAAAAAATTTTATAGAGATAAAAACTGAGGCCGTCTCAAATGAAGAGGCACAAAAAAAGAACAAGGAGGTTGTTGACTTTATTGAAAATGCATATCAGCCAAAGATAGAGCACTATATAACAGAAACAAAAAACAGCATAGAAAATGCAAAAAGAGCCATCAAAAATATAGATGATTTTGAGATAAAAAATATTCAACAACAAATAAAACTGCTGAAAGAGCAGGTTATTGTTAAAATAGATGAAGAGATAAAAAGACTCAAAGAGCAGGATATTAAAAAACTGCAACAGCAGATTCATCTTTTAAAATCACAAAAGATTCCAAAAATAGATGAGGAGATTAGATTTTTAAAAGATTTTAAATTGAAAACAATCGAATCGAAAATAGATTTTCATACTAAGAAATTGGATGAATACACTCAATCGGTAGATAGCCTTTACAGAGATACAAAAAATGCCGATGATGCTGCTGCATCGACTATAGCTTCTGTCCAAATGGTAAACTATCAAAACCTTATACTAAACTCCCAAAATAAGATAGAGGATTTAAAAGTTGAGAAAGAGGTTATTCTAACACAAACAATACCAAATCTTGAAACAGAAAAAAAGAATATTAATGATGTATCAACAAGAGATTTGGAGTTGCAAATAGAAAATATTAAAAATATTAAAATTGCAGAGCTTCAAAGAGAAAAAGAGAATATCTCAAATGAGAGGATAAGAAAATTGCAACATCAAATAGATGTAGAGCTTCTGTCCAAAAAGATTAAACTAAACGAGCAAATCGACAAATTAAATTATAATATTACAGAACAAAATATTAGAAATAACGAAGTTGTCGGTGGTTTTATCATTAAAGATTATCCAATAAAACCAAAGAAAAAACTCATAATAATTGTTGCATTTGTAACTGGTTTGGTTTTATCCATATTTATGGTGTTTTTATTAAATTTCTTTAGAGATGAAAAGACAAAAGAGGCTAGCGCATAAAAGCGATAAGCGAAGCGGTAACTGCGACATTTAAAGATTCTACGCCTCTATTCATTGGGATGCTGATAGAGTCATTACAGAATTTTTCAATCTCTTTTGAGACGCCTTCGCTCTCGTTTCCTAAAACAAATATGGATTTCTCATTTTTTTTCAAATCATAGATACTGTTTTTGGCATGTGAAGAGAGCAGGTAGATTTTTGCATCATGCAACTCTTTTAAAATTTCATCAAGCGTGTTGCAGTAGTAGATTGGAAGTTTAAAAAGTGTTCCCGCACTCGCTTTTATAACAAGCGGAGAGATTTTTGCACTGCTTTTTTTAGGAAGTATTATCCCATCAACATATCCGGCAGCGCATGAGCGGATAATCATCCCAAGATTTTGAGGATTTTGGATGCCGTCAAGTGCTAAGAGTTTGAAACTTTTTAAATTTTTTATCTCATTTGCACTTTGGTAGGAGGAAGCGATAATGTCAATCGCCACACCTTGGTCCTGTTTTGCATTTTTGCTGATTCTGCTGAGAGCATTTTTATCGTGATAAGCTACCTCAATGCCTCTTTTTTTTGCAAGTTTTAGGATGGTTTCTACTGCGCCGTCTGGTTTATTGGAATTTGACATGTGAAGTTTGTGAATAGTGATAGTTTCATCTTGAAGAATCTCTATGACGACATTTCTGCCATAAAGCGTGATTATCTTCTCAAAATATGCTTTTTTGTTTTTGTACTCTTGTGAATCTTCCAAAATTTGCCTTTTGTTTATATTGATGCAATTTTACACTATTTATCTGTTTTATTCTCTTCATCAGAATTGTCACTCTTCTTGTGATAAAAATCTTTTGCGTTTTTTGAGAACTCCTCAAGACGAGCCATTACCATACCGTTTACGCTGGATGACGGATAGATGCCGTTTTCATCGGCTTCTCCTGCTTCTACGCCGGTTAAAATCTCTATTCCCTCATTGATAGTTTTTACTGCGTAGATCGCAAAGTTTTCTTTTTCTACCGCTTCAAGAACTTCAGTTTTAAGCATTAGATGTTTGATGTTTGCTTCAGGAATAATAACACCGTAAAATCCATTTTTGTCTCTGCGCATACAGATGTCAAAAAAGCCTTCTATCTTCTCGTTTACACCGCCTATGGGCTGGATTTCGCCAAATTGATTAACAGAACCCGTAACTGCGATGTTTTGTTTTATAGGCAGGTTTGAAAGTGATGAAAGAATAGCGTAGAGCTCTGTTGAAGATGCGCTGTCTCCATCAACTCTGCCGTAGGATTGCTCAAATACAAGTGAAGCAGATAGGCTTAAGGGTATATTTTTAGCGTATGTTGAGCCAAGATACGAACTAAGAATCATAACTCCTTTTGAGTGAAGAGGTCCGCCCAGTTCAACCTCTCGCTCAATATCTATAATCTCTCCTTTGCCGATGCGCGTTCTCGCGGTAATGCGAGATGCTATACCAAAATCGTATCCACCCATTGATATAAAACTTAATGCATTAATCTTGCCGACTGCGCTGCCGGTTACACTAATCATTATGGTGCCTTCATCGATCTGCTCATACAGTTTTCTTTGAATACGATTAAGCCGTTCAATGCGAGTTTGAAGCACTTTATTAATATCATCTATATCTACTACAGAGCGATTCTCTTTTTTCGCCCAATAATCAGCCTCTTTTAACAGATCCGAGAGAGTTCTTAGATGTGTAGAAAATTTTGCAGAGTGCGAAACCTCTTTGGAACTCTGTTCTATAATTCTTGCAACAGCCTTAGAAGTAAGTGGAAGCAGATTATGCTTTTTTGCAATAGTTCCAATCATCCGAGCGTAGAGATAAATATTATCATCGTTTCGTACAATATCATCTTCAAAATCTGCTGTTACTTTAAAAAGTTCTTGAAAATCCGGGTCATAATGATGTAAAAGATAGTATAAAATTCTCTCGCCGATAAGTACTACTTTAACATCAATAGGAATAGGCTCAGGCTCTAATGAGGTAGTGCTTATAAAGGAGTACTGTTGCGCCAATGATTCAATGCGTATCTCTTTTGAACGAAGAGCGCGCTTAAGCTCCTCATATGCAAAAGGCTGCATTAAAAGGTTTCTTGCATCAAGAACAAGATAACCGCCATTTGCTCTATGAAGAGCTCCCGGTTTAATCATGCTAAAATCGGTTACCAATGTACCGACCTGAGATAAATGTTCAATCTTTCCTATAAGATTTTGATGAATAGGATTGTCTTCATAAACGACTGCAGATGTAGCGTTTTCTTCATGGGTAATAAAAAGATTTACTCTATAACGAGAAAAAGATGGAGTGTATAAATCTTTCATAAAAGGCATAACCGGCATCTCATCAGGTTTTACGAGAAAATCTTGTACATGTCGAATAACATCATTTTGTAAAGCATCAAGATACTCAATGATTTTTTTAGAGTAACTGTATTTAGAACGCATTTCATCAATAAGAGATTCTACGGACTCTTGCGTTATTTTTTTCTCAAGAGATTTAAGCTCTTTTCTTTGGGCTTTGTTAAGCTCATTGACTTTATTCAATCCCTCTTTTACAATTTTTTCAAATTCATTGACTTTTTGATCAATCTTCTCTTTTTCTTCTCCCTCTATAGCGTTATATTCTGCTGCAGTAATAACCTTTCCATCTACAACAGGCGCAAAAGTGACTCTGTTTCTAGAAGAAGCGTTCATTGAAATATCATGTTTTTTTGCTTCATCCTGAAGATTTTTAAATATTTCAGACTCTGCATCAATATACTTTTGATTAATAATTTCAAATTCATTACGATAGGCATTTCCTTCAAAAGCGGCAGGAAGTATCTCTTTTAGAAGTTCAATGAGTTCATACATATCATCTTTAAATTTTATTGCCTGACCACATGGAAATTCTATAGCGATTGGTTTTCTCGGATCTTTGAAATTATTGACATAGCACCAATCGCTGGGAGCTTTTTCTTTTATCGCTTTTTTTTGTAAAAAACTCATAACTGTTGAGTGTTTGCCGCTTCCTGAGGCTCCCATTGCAAACAGGTTGTATCCGTCTTGTTTAATATTGGCAGCAAAATCGATTGCCTCTAAAGCATTCTTTTGTCCAATGGGATCTTCTAATGGTTCAAGTTCTTCTGTAGTAGTGAATGAAAAGAGTGAAAAATCACATTTGTGATATAGCTGTGAAACAGCTAAAATAGGTGTCATAATAATTGCCTTTAAATAAGTTTGGTAAATAAAATTCTTTTAAAAAGAATCAATGTTAAATTAAACAAGCTTATTTCATGGTTAAACTAGAGTATATTAACTAAATTGATAAAAGAATACTGCTATACTCTAAAAAAGAAAACTGGAGCATTTGATGGATAACAGGATTGAAGAGATCGCAGCACAGATAAAAAGCCTTGAAGATGAGCTTATGGAGGAGCTTAGAAAAAAACAAGATGAGTTTTTTTATACGCTTGAAGATAAGAAGGTAAAATTTCAAGAGAGTGTTATAAAAGAGGGAAGATCAAAAATTATAAGTTCCATAAAATACCTCTCCTCTTTTCCTGTTTTGGCAATTTTTACCATCCCCTTTATCTGGTCTATGATGATACCGGCACTTCTTGTCGATGTGTTTGTTAGCATCTTTCAAATAGTCTGTTTTCCTATATACAAAATACCTAAAGTTAAAAGAAGCGATTATGTTGTTATAGACAGATACAATCTTTTTTACTTAGACAGGGTTGAGAAGATAAATTGTTTGTATTGTGAATACTTTAACGGTGTAATAGGCTACACAAGAGAGATAGCAGCCAGAACTGAGCAGTTTTGGTGTCCCATAAAACACTCAAAACCGCAAATAGATATGCACTCCAGATATGAGAAATTTTTTGATTTTGGAGATTTTGATACATACAGAAAAGAGTTAAATAAGAGAAGATCTGATTTTAAAGATTTAGAAGAAGAGACAGAGGTGACTCAATCTTAATTAAATAAGGATGGCGGTGATATGAAGATTAGTTTTAATAGAGAATCCAGTCAGTTAAAAGACCCTGTTTGTGGCATGGATGTGTCTCGTGATTCCAAATACTATTATAATTACTCGGGGAAAGATTACTATTTTTGCAGTGAGCAGTGTCTTTTGAAGTTTAAACAAAATCCGCAAAACTATTTAAAAGAGAGTGAGTCTATCTGTAATGATAAGCAATCCTGCTCTATAGGTACTCAAATAACTCATAAAAAAGATTCTCAAGCCACTCAGTATACATGCCCCATGCATCCAGAAATAGTTCAAGATTATCCCGGAAGCTGTCCAAAATGCGGTATGGCACTTGAACCGGTTGTCGCAAAAGCAGTAGAAGAAAAAAATGAAGAACTTATAGATATGAGCCGTCGTTTTTGGGTTAGTGCCGTTCTCTCTGTTCCCGTGTTTATCTTAGCTATGAGTGTAGATATGATGCCATCACTGTTGCCTGATGGAATGAGTATGAAGATGGTTCAATGGATAGAATTTTTGCTTGCTACTCCTGTTGTTGTTTGGGGAGGTTGGCCATTTTTTGTACGAGGTTACAAATCTTTGCAAACTATGAATTTAAACATGTTTACGCTTATTGCAATTGGTATCTTTGTTGCATGGGCTTACAGTGTTGTTGCTCTGATAATGGCGCATATTTTTCCGCCTATGATGCAGATGAACGATGGTCTGGTACATCTATATTTTGAAGCGGCAGCGGTAATCACAACGCTTGTTCTTTTGGGGCAGGTTCTTGAACTTCGCGCCCGTTCACAAACAAACGCAGCAATCAGACTTTTGTTAGAGCTTGCTCCAAACAGTGCACGGATAGTTAGAGATGACGGCAATGAAGAAGATATAGCACTGGAGATGGTTCAAGTCGGAGATATTTTGCGTGTCCGTCCGGGAGAGAAAGTTCCGGTAGACGGAGTGGTTATAGATGGTCAAAGCAGTGTAGATGAATCAATGGTTACCGGTGAGCCGGTTGCCGTTAAAAAGTTTGCAGGCGAGAAACTCATAGGCGCTACAATTAACTCAAGCGGCACTCTTCTTATGAGAACCCAAAAGATCGGCGCAGATACTCTGCTTTCACAAATTATAGAGATGGTCTCACGCGCACAGCGTTCTCGCGCTCCTATACAAAAATTGGCCGATGTCGTATCCTCTTATTTTGTTCCTGCCGTTATTGGCATAAGCCTGATAACCTTTTTTATTTGGTGGATATGGGGAAGTGAACCTCGTTTGGCTTATGCCATCGTTAGCGCTGTTTCAGTGCTTATTATTGCATGTCCATGCGCACTCGGTCTTGCTACGCCTATCTCTATAATGGTAGCAACGGGACGCGGTGCCACAAGCGGGGTATTAATTAAAAATGCCGAAGCTTTGGAAATAATGCAAAAGGTTGATACTCTGGTAGTTGATAAAACAGGAACGCTAACGGAGGGAAAACCTAAATTGGTAAATTTACATGCAGAAGATGGATTTAGTGAAGAGGAACTTTTGCGTTTGGTCGCTAGTTTGGAGAGAGCGAGTGAGCATCCGCTCTCAGAAGCTATTGTAAATGGCGCTAAAGAGAGAGATGTAGAGTTGGTTAAAGCTGAGAGCTTTAACTCTTTAAGCGGTATGGGAATTACAGGCGAAGTTGACGGACAGAGAGTTGCCGTGGGTAATCTAAAGCTGTTTGAGAGTTTAAATATTAATGCCCTTGAACTATCAAAAAAAGCAGATATAGAACGCTTTGAGGGCAAAATTGTTATGTTGGTTGCCGTTGACTCAACGGCAGCCGGTTTTATAGCCATTACCGACCCTATCAAAGAGAACACAAAAGAAGCTATTCATAATTTGCATGCGCAAGGCATAAAAGTAGTAATACTGACAGGAGATAGCCGAACCACAGCAGAAATTGTCGCGAAAAAACTTGGCATAGATGAAGTACACGCTGAGGTGCTGCCTGAGCAAAAAGCAGAGATTATTAAAAAGCTTCAGGCAAAAGGGCACATCGTTGCAATGGCAGGTGATGGCATAAACGATGCACCGGCACTTGCTCTTGCACATGTAGGCATTGCCATGGGAACGGGAGCTGATATTGCCATGGAGAGTGCCGGTATTACCTTGGTAAAGGGTGATTTAAGAGGCATAGTCAGAGCAAGAGTTCTAAGCAGAGCAACAATGCGAAATATCAGACAAAATCTATTTTTTGCCTTCTTTTACAACTCTGTAGGAATTCCAATTGCTGCGGGAGTGCTTTACCCATTCTTTGGGATACTGCTCTCACCGATGATAGCGGCGGCAGCAATGAGTTTTAGCTCAGTTTCTGTAATTACAAACTCACTTAGACTTAAAGGAATAAAATTATAATTTTATTCCATAATATTGTAGATAATTTCTGTTTTGGCTTTTATAACTCTAATCTCTGCAATACTTAAACCTTCTATCTCAAGAGCCATAAACTCTTTTATAGAGTTTATATTGTTTTGTGCAACTGCTCTTAAAACTAAACCTCTATATGCTTTTGCCCAGTGACTTACACTCTTGCCGCCTTTTAAAAATTTTAGAGTAGTGTATGGCTTTTTGATCTCATAGAACTTATCGTAGTGCCCTGCGCGCAGATCCAGTATCTCACAGTTTGCAAGATAGAGGTCGAGCTGATACGAGAATCTATCCTTGTAAAATTTATCCGGTATAAAACTGCCTATATTGTTTCCCTGTTTTACTTTGTAGTTTGCTATTGCGTCTCCTCCAAGCAGCGGCCCGTAAAGATTTGAGAAGATAATAGTGTTTAATTTGAGATACTCTTTTGCTTCTGGCTCAAGTGAATCAAAATCCAGATACTCATAAGCAACACCGCTGTATCTCTCAATGGCATGCATAAGAGGCACATCAAAAATATTATTTATGTATGGTTTGCAGTCGTTGAATTTTTTAAACCCAAAGAGCTCTTTTATAGTATCTTCATTGCCGCTATTGACAATATTGACATATTCGTTGAGTATGCCTTCTCTTGCGCCACTGGAGCCAAAAAGCTCTTTTTTTGACTCTTCGCCTCCTATTTTTTTGCTCTCAGCAGGTGAAAAAAGTATCTTTAGCATTTAAATAAAACCTTTGTGAATGTAAAAAAGTAGTAAAATATAGGCAAATAATAGCTACTTTTACCTAAAATTTAAAATTTATAAAATTTTAGCTAAAAACTCTTGACATTGAAAATATATTGCACTATAATTCTGGCTCAAATTCGATGCCGACATAGCTCAGTTGGCTAGAGCAGCTGATTTGTAATCAGCAGGCCCGGGGTTCAAATCCTCGTGTCGGCACCATTGAATTCGAGAATATTAGAAACAGTGTTAGACCGGATAAATCTGGTGAGATAGTCAAGTGGCCAACGACGGCGGACTGTAAATCCGCTCCCTACGGGTTCAGAGGTTCGACTCCTCTTCTCACCACCATTTCAATGGCACATGCGGGCGTAGCTCAGTTGGCTAGAGCGTCAGCCTTCCAAGCTGAGGGTCGAGGGTTCGAGTCCCTTCACCCGCTCCATTGAACATTCTGGAAGCTGAAGTACAAATTCAACCTACTTCTTAATATGTTTATGATTTATATTAATATATAAATATCTTCATAGCTGTCTACACAAAAATTTACTAATATTTAAGATATTTTAAAAAATTATGCAATTATTGCTTTTTTTATTGCTGATTATTTATTTTTACTATGCTCTCGTGGCTCAGGGGTAGAGCACTTCCTTGGTAAGGAAGAGGTCGGCGGTTCAAATCCGCTCGTGAGCTCCATAAGATAAAGTATAGATAAAATTTAAGCAATAATTGAATAATTTTTGGGTATAATTCCATTTCTATTCACAAATTAAGTCGGAGGACACTATGGCAAAAGAAAAGTTTGAGCGTAATAAACCGCATGTAAACATTGGTACTATTGGTCACGTAGATCACGGTAAAACAACACTGACAGCAGCTATTACTGCAGTTTTAGCAGTAACAAACGGTGCAAAAATGATGGATTATGATGCAATCGACAATGCTCCTGAAGAGCGTGAGCGTGGTATCACAATCGCAACTTCACATGTAGAGTATGAAACAAATAATCGTCACTATGCGCATGTTGACTGCCCGGGTCACGCGGACTATGTTAAAAACATGATTACAGGTGCTGCACAAATGGACGGCGCTATATTAGTTGTTTCAGCAGCTGATGGTCCGATGCCGCAAACTCGTGAGCACATTCTTCTTTCTAAGCAAGTTGGTGTTCCTTATATCGTTGTTTTTATGAACAAAGAAGATATGGTTGATGATGAAGAGTTATTAGAGCTAGTTGAGATGGAGATTCGTGAACTTCTTGACACTTATGATTTCCCAGGTGACGACACTCCAATCGTAGCTGGTTCAGCACTAAAAGCTTTAGAAGAGGCAAAAACTGGTACTCTTGGACCATGGTCAGAAAAAATTCAAAAACTAATGGCTGAGGTTGATGCATATATCCCAGAGCCTACTCGTGAAACTGACAAAGATTTCTTAATGCCAGTTGAAGATGTTTTCTCAATTTCTGGTCGTGGTACTGTTGTAACAGGTCGTATTGAGCGTGGTCTTGTAAAAATCGGTGATACAATCGAAATCGTTGGTATCCGTGATACTCAAAAAACAACTGTTACAGGTATCGAAATGTTCCGTAAAGAGATGGATCAAGGTGAAGCAGGCGATAACTGTGGTATTCTTGTTCGTGGTATCGGTAAAGATGATGTTGAGCGTGGTCAAGTTCTTTGTAAGCCGGGTTCAATCACTCCGCATACAAAATTTACAGCTGAGATCTATGTACTAAGCAAAGAAGAGGGTGGTCGTCATACTCCATTCTTTACTAACTACCGTCCACAGTTCTATGTTCGTACTACGGATGTTACAGGTGCAATTACACTACCAGAAGGTACTGAAATGGTTATGCCTGGTGACAATGTAAGTATTACTGTTGAATTAATTCACCCAATTGCTATGGAAAAAGGTACTAAGTTCGCTATCCGTGAGGGTGGAAGAACTGTTGGTGCCGGTGTTGTAGCTGAGATTCTTGCATAATTCGCCTTGTGCGGATATGCAAAATCCTTTAAAAGGTTAATAACATGAGAGAAGCAATACATTTAGGTTGTGAGAAGTGTACTCGTCGTAACTATCACACTACTAAAAATAAAAAAACACATACTGAAAAATTTTCGGTAAAAAAATATTGTAAGTTTTGTCGTGAGCACACTGTTCATAAAGAGATGAAACTATAGTTGCAATTTAAGCTATAGTCTTTTGACTTAGCTTTATTGTCTATTTAGGCGTATAGCTCCAATGGTAGAGCACCGGATTCCAAATCCGGGTGTTGGGAGTTCGAGTCTCTCTACGCCTGCCACATTAATTATTTGTAAAGCTTTAGAGCTTTATCGATAATTAATGACTACTAGGAAAGTTTGAATGAATTTAGGTACACATATTAAAAATGCAAAGCTAGAGTTAAGTAAAGTTATTTTTCCTACAAAAGGTCAGGTAAAACAAGCTTATATATCAGTTCTAATTGTTGTTGCTGTTATAACTGCTTTTTTGGCTTTAGTTGACTTGGCAATGTCATCAATTATGTCAGTAATCTTAGGATAAGGAGTAGCAGTGGAGGAAAAAAAAAGTAATCATCAGTGGTACTCTATACAGACATATGGAAATGAGAGAACAGTTCGTCAAGCAATTCTAAATATGATAGAAGAGATGGGATTGCAAGATGCTATAACAGATGTTGTAGTTCCAACAGAAGATGTTATTGAGGTAAAAGAGGGTAAGAAAAAGATATCTGAAAGATCACTCTATTCAGGATATGTTTTTGCAAGAATAGATCTCAACACAGAGATACAACATCTTATCCAGACCATTCCAAAAGTGTCTGGATTTATTGGCGAAGCAAATACGCCTACGCCACTAAGCGAGCATGACATCAATGTAATTCTTGATCGTGTTCAAAATCGCGCGGCACCAAAACCAAAAGTATTTTTTGACAGAGGTGAAACTGTTCGTATTATTGAAGGTCCGTTTGCAAACTTTACGGCGACTGTGGATGAGTATGATTTAGAGCATGGAACTCTAAAACTTAATGTTTCAATTTTCGGTAGAGCAACTCCGGTTGATATCTCTTACACGCAAGTTGAAAAGATAATTTAAATTTTAAAAAGGAAAAAAGATGGCAAAGAAAATATTAGGCTACATCAAGCTGCAAATTGAAGCGGGCAAAGCAACACCTGCACCCCCAGTTGGACCTGCTTTAGGACAGCGTGGTGTTAATATCATGGAATTTACTAAAGCATTTAATGAAAAAACAAAAGATAAAATGGGATTTAAAGTTCCTGTTATTATTACTGTTTATACAGATAAAAGCTTTACTTTTATTACAAAACAACCACCGGCATCTGCTCTTTTAATGAATGCTGCAGGACTTAAAAAAGGTTCTGACAATGCACTTAAAAACAAAGTTGCAAAGATTACTCGTGCGCAGCTGATGGAAGTAGTAGATAGAAAAATCGAAGATTTAAATACTGATGATAAAGATATGGCAGCTAATATTATTGCCGGTTCTGCTCGTTCAATCGGTATAGAAGTAATAGACTAGAAACAAATATCATCGACCACAATGATATAAAATTTTGTGGCAGAATTTCATAGGAGAATTTGAGAATGAGTAAAAGATATAAACAATTAATAGAAAAAGTTGATACTACAAAAATATATAGCGTAGAAGAAGCTTCATCAGTTGTAAAAAACTTAGTAAGTGCAAAATTTGATGAGACTGTTGAAGTAGCACTAAATCTGAATGTAGACCCAAGACACGCGGATCAGATGATTCGTGGTGCAATTGTTCTTCCACATGGTACAGGTAAAACTGTTCGTGTTGCAGTTTTTGCTAAAGGTGTTAAAGCTGATGAAGCAAAAGCAGCTGGTGCTGATATTGTAGGTACTGATGATTTAGTACAACAAATTAAAGATGGTATCTTTAACTTTGACATCGTTGTTGCTGCGCCTGACTGTATGGGTCTTGTTGGTCAAATTGGTCGTATTCTAGGGCCAAAAGGTATGATGCCTAACCCTAAAACAGGTACTGTAACTCCAGATGTTGCGACTGCTGTTAAAAATGTTAAGGGCGGTCAGGTAAATTTCCGTGTTGATAAAAAAGGAAATATACATGCTGGTATCGGTAAAGCAAGTTTTGATGCAGATAAAATAGCTGAAAATTTAACATCTTTGATTAAAGCTATCAATAAGCACAAGCCTGCTTCAGCTAAAGGTCGCTATATTAAGAACGGTGCACTTAGTTTAACTATGAGTCCTGCAATTAAACTTGATATTATGCAACTAGCTGATATTAAATAAAAGAGTGATTTTAAGTGCTTTATTCGTAAAGCACTACTAAGTTACTACTTTGGTAACTGCATTTTATGGACTGAAGATAATAGGTGCGAAAGCTTAATTGCCTATTTGAAGTATTGTCTGGAAAGGAGATATTCTATGACAAAAACACAAAAAGCTGAAATTATTGAAGTACTTTCAAATGAATTCAAAGATGCTCAAAGTGTGATCTTCTGTGATTACAAAGGATTGAGTGTTTCAAATCTTGAGAGTTTAAGAAAAGCTGCTCGTGCAAAAGACGCAAAAGTTCAAGTTGTTAAAAATACTTTAGCAACAATTGCACTAAGCAATGCTGAACTAACAGGTGTTGAATTAAAAGATACTAACATTTTAGTATGGGGTTCTGACTCGGTTGCTACTTCTAAAATAGCTGCTGATTTTGCTAAAGATAATGAAAAATTTGTAATTAAGTCTGCTTATGTTGATCGTGAACCTGCTGATGCTGCTAAAGTTGAAGCGTTTGCTAAACTTCCTGGTCGTGAAGAGCTTCTTGCTATGCTTGCTGCTACTTGGATGGCACCAATTACATGTTTCACAATCGGACTTGATGCGTTAAGACAACAAAAAGAAGAGGCGTAGATAGCAGAACTATTTCTGATATCGTTAAAAATAGATGAAGGTAATTCTTCATTTTTATAAAATAAAAAATTAAGGAGCTATATTATGGCTATAACTAAAGAAGATGTATTAGAGTTTATTTCAGGACTTTCTGTATTAGAACTTGCTGAATTGGTAAAAGAATTTGAAGAAAAATTTGGTGTATCTGCTCAGCCTGTTGCTGTAGCTGGTGGTGCTGTAGCTGGCGGTGCTGCTGCTGAAGAGCAAACTGAATTTAATGTAATTATTACTGATGCTGGTGCTAAAAAAATCGGTGTAATTAAAGTTGTTCGTGCTCTTACAGGTCTAGGACTAAAAGAGGCTAAAGATGCAACTGAAAACTTGCCATCAACAATCAAAGAAGGTGTTGATAAAGAGACTGCTGAAGATGCTAAAAAGCAACTTGAAGAAGCAGGTGCAGTAGTAGAAATTAAATAATTTCTTTTATCTGCTCGTGACACAGAAAAATATTTTTTTCTGTGTATTCACGCATTATTGGGCGCTTTTACGAATGGATTTTTATCTCTTCGTAAAAGTGCCCTTATGTCGTTTATAAGCACTATTTAAAAAAGCTCTTATTTTTTGAGCTAAAAATCATCTAGGGACGCCTAGATCCGATACTCTTAATCCTAAAGATTAAGTCTTAAAAACAACTCATCGAGGTAGCCAATGTTAAACACTTTATATTCCGGAAACCGTCTTCGTGTAGACTTCTCTAAAACTCCTCAACAGATAGAAGTACCAAACTTACTGCAACTGCAACAAAGCTCATACAATAAATTTTTGATGCTTGATGAAAAAGATAGAGCGCAAAGCGGTGTTGAAACAGTATTCCAATCAGTTTTTCCTATTCATGACGCTCAAAACAGACTTACAGTTGAGTATATCGGCAGTGAAGTAGGCAAGCCTAAATACACAGTTAGAGAGTGTATGGAGCGTGGTCTTACTTATGCAGTTAGCCTAAGAATGAAAACTCGTCTTGTTCTTTGGGACAGAGATGAAAATACTAAAGAGAAGTTAGGAGTTAAAGATATTAAAGAGCAGAGTATATTTGTTCGTGATATCCCGCTTATGACTGAGAGAACTTCTTTTATTATCAATGGTGTTGAGAGAGTTGTTGTTAATCAGCTTCACCGCTCACCGGGTGTAATCTTTAAAGAAGAGGAGTCAACAACTTCTGGCAATAAGCTTATCTATACAGGTCAGATTATACCTGATCGCGGTTCATGGTTATATTTTGAGTATGACCCTAAAGATATTCTTTATATGAGAATTAATAAGCGCCGTAAAGTTCCTGTAACTATTATGTTTAGAGCACTTGGTTATTCTAAACAAGATATTTTAAAACTATTTTATCCTATTCAGCAAATCAATATAGTTGACAATAAATATTTAATGAAATTTAATCCAAACGATTACTCATCAAGACTGACATATGATTTGATTGATAAAGAGGGAAATGTTATTTTAGCGTCTGGAAAAAGACTCTCCAGCAAAAAAGCACAAAAATTTCTTGAAGATGGTATTAAAGAAGTTGAATATCCTCTTGAAGTGTTGTTAGACCGCTATTTGGCAAAGCCTATTATTGATCCTGAAACGGGTGAAATTCTTTTTGACACTATGACTCATATTGATGAAGTAAAACTTAAAAAAATGGTTGAAGTCGGTGTAACAAACTTTAGTATCGCAAATGATTTGGCTGAGGGTGTGGATAGCTCGATTATCAATGCATTTAATGCTGATTCAGACTCACTAAAATTATTAAAGCAGACAGAAGATATCGAAGATGAAAATGATTTGGCGGCAATTCGTATTTATAAAGTTATGAGACCGGGTGAGCCTGTAACAAAAGATGCTGCAAAAGTATTTGTAAATCAACTCTTTTTTGATCCTGAAAGATATGATTTGACAAAAGTCGGTCGTATGAAGATGAATCATAAATTAAGTCTTAATATACCTGAATATATAACTGTTTTAACGCATGAAGATATTATCGAATCTGTAAAATATGTTATTAAAGTTAAAAATGGTCAAGGTCATATTGATGATAGAGATCACTTAGGTAATCGTCGTATCCGTTCTATCGGTGAGCTTTTAGGAAATGAGTTACATAACGGTCTTATCAAGATGCAAAAAGCGATTCGTGACAAACTCTCAACTATGAGTGGACCGATGAATGAGCTTATGCCTCACGATTTAATAAACTCAAAGATGATTACTTCAACTATTATGGAGTTCTTCTCGGGCGGTCAATTGTCTCAATTTATGGATCAAACAAATCCACTTTCAGAAGTAACGCATAAGCGTCGTCTATCTGCTCTTGGTGAGGGCGGTTTAGTAAAAGAGCGTGCTGGCTTTGAGGTGCGTGATGTTCACCCGACTCACTATGGAAGAATCTGTCCTATTGAGACACCGGAGGGACAAAATATTGGTCTTATCAATACTCTTGCAACATATGCTAAAGTAAATGAGCATGGATTTATTGAAGCTCCGTATAAAGTAATGAAAGATGGGAAAATTCTTAATGAGGTTGTTTATCTTACCGCAACACAGGAAGAGGGCAAAAGAATAGCGGCTGCATCTAACAAACTGGACGAAAACGGTCAATTTATAGATAAATTGGTTGTTACAAGAATGGATGGAGAGATTCTTCACCGCCCTGTATCCGAGTGTGAATATGCCGACTTATCATCTCATATGGTTGTTGGTGTTGCAGCTTCCCTGATTCCTTTCTTGGAACATGACGATGCAAACCGTGCGCTTATGGGTTCAAACATGCAACGACAAGCAGTACCTCTTTTAAAACCTGACGCTCCTATGGTGGGAACTGGTGTTGAAAAGCTTGTTGCTCGTGACTCTTGGGAGTGTGTAAAAGCAAAACGCTCAGGTGTTGTAGAGAAAGTTGATGGTAAACATATCTATGTTATGGGAGAAGATGATGGGGAGATATATATAGATTATTATCCTTTACAAAAAAATCTTCGTACAAACCAAAACACTTCATTTGCTCAAAAGCCAATTGTAAAACTGGGTCAAAGAGTAGAAAAGGGTCAGATAATTGCCGACGGTCCAAATATGGATCAGGGTGAATTGGCACTAGGTATTAATGCAATGGTTGCTTTTATGCCTTGGAATGGCTATAACTTTGAGGATGCTATTGTAATATCAGAGAGATTAATCCGTAAAGATGCATTTACATCTGTTCATATTTATGAAAAAGAGGCTGAAGCAAGAGAGTTAAAGCATGGCGTTGAAGAGATTACTCGTGATATTCCAAATGTAAGAGATGATGAGCTTGCTCATTTAGATGAGAGCGGTATTGTAAAAATAGGTACAACTGTCAGAGGCGGAATGATTCTTGTTGGTAAAGTGTCTCCAAAAGGTGAAGTTAAACCGACTCCTGAAGAGAGACTTCTTCGTGCTATTTTTGGTGAAAAAGCTGGACATGTAACAAATAAATCTCTTTATTGTCCTCCAAGTATGGAAGGTGTTGTTGTTGATGTAAAGATTTTTACAAAAAAAGGTTATGACAAAGATGCGCGTGCACTCGAACTTGAAAAAGAGGAGCGTGATTATTTGGAGCGTGAACACTACGATAGACTTCTTATGATAGATAAAGAGGAGATGTTGAGAGTTACAAAACTTCTTACAAAAGAGCCTCTTATAGCTGATATTAAAATCGGTGATACAGAGTATAAAGCCGGAGATATAATCGATGGTAAAGACTTGGTTGAAGTAAACCGTTTTGCTATGAATGCGATTGTAAAATCATTTAGTGAAGAGATTCAAGCAGAATACAATAAAACGAAAAACTATTTCCAAAAAGAGAAGAGACTCTTCCGCGATGAGCATGAAGAGAAATTAAATATCTTAGAAAAAGATGATATTCTGCCAAACGGTGTAGTGAAGTATGTAAAAGTATACATCGCTACAAAACGCCAGCTGAAAGTCGGTGATAAAATGGCGGGACGCCACGGAAACAAGGGTATTGTTTCTACTATAGTTCCTGAAGTTGATATGCCGTACATGGAAGATGGAAGAAGCGTTGATGTTTGTCTTAATCCGCTTGGTGTTCCTTCTCGTATGAATATCGGTCAGATATTAGAGATGCACTTAGGTATGGCAGGTCGTGAACTTGGAAATCAAATCTTAGAAGAGTTTAACTCTAAACAAAAAGATTTTATTCAAAATATTCGCGCAAAAATGATTGAGATATCAGATGTTGCAGGTATGATGAATGCAAAAGAAGTTGTTGCAAAAATGAGTGACGATGAACTTCTTCACTATGCTCGTGACTGGTCAAAAGGTGTTAAATTTGCATCTCCTATATTTGAAGGTGTAAATTCTGAAGAGTTTGAAAAGTTGTTTGCTCTTGCAAAGATGGATACAGATGGTAAAACTGTTCTTTATAACGGCAAGACAGGCGAGAAGATTAAAGAGCGTGTAAATGTGGGTTATATGTATATGCTTAAACTTCATCACCTT
Source organism: Sulfurimonas sp. CVO (assembly GCF_009883775.1). NCBI lineage: Bacteria > Pseudomonadati > Campylobacterota > Epsilonproteobacteria > Campylobacterales > Sulfurimonadaceae > Sulfurimonas > Sulfurimonas sp. CVO. The sequence continues at coordinate 1,599,558 of NZ_CP033720.1, read as the reverse complement.
GTTGATGAGAAGATTCATGCTCGTTCAACTGGACCATACTCACTTGTAACACAACAGCCAGTCGGCGGTAAAGCGCTATTTGGAGGGCAGAGATTTGGTGAGATGGAAGTTTGGGCACTTGAAGCGTATGGTGCAAGTGCTGTTCTTAAAGAGATGTTAACTATCAAATCTGATGATGTTGATGGAAGAGTTCGTGCGTATAAAGCAATTACAAAAGGTGAATTGGTGCCAGAATCCGGTATTCCAGAGACACTCTTTGTATTAACTAAAGAGCTGCAATCATTAGCTCTTGATGTAGAAATATTTGACGAGGTAGAAGACGATGAGTAAATTAGTAGCTATTGAAGTGACTGAAGAGAAAAGACCGACTGATATAAAACAGATACAGTTTCGTTTAGCTTCTCCTGAAAAGGTGTTATCTTGGAGTCATGGTGAAGTAAAAAAACCTGAAACTATCAACTACCGTACACTTAAACCTGAACGCGACGGTCTATTTTGTGCTAAGATTTTTGGTCCTGTAAGGGATTATGAGTGTCTTTGCGGTAAATACAAAAAAATGCGCTATAAAGGTGTTGTTTGTGAGAAGTGTGGTGTTGAAGTAACAAGCAGTAAAGTCCGCCGTGTTCGTATGGGTCATATTGATCTTGTAACTCCGGTTGCGCACATCTGGTATGTTAGTTCACTACCTTCTCGTATTGGTACTCTTTTAGGTATCAAGATGAAAGATTTAGAGCGTGTACTATACTATGAGGCATATATTGTAGAAGAGGGTGGCGAAGCATATTATGATGCTGAAGCAAAAACTCCTGTTTTAAAATATGATGTTTTAAATGAAGAGCAGTACCGTACTTTAGTGTCTAGATTTGGTGAACTAGGTTTTAAAGCTCGTATGGGTGGCGAAGTTGTTCGTGATTTGTTAGATTCAATCGATTTAGTTGATGCATTTACGCAGCTTAAAGAAGAGATTGAGCTTACAAAAAGTGAAGCTAAAAGAAAAACTATTGCAAAAAGACTTAAGGTAATAGAATCTTTCTTAAACTCTGGAAATAACCCTGCATGGATGATGTTGACAGTACTGCCTGTTCTTCCACCTGATCTAAGACCTTTGGTTGCATTAGATGGCGGAAAATTTGCAGTTTCTGATGTTAATGACCTTTATCGTCGTGTAATTAACCGTAATCAAAGACTTAAGCGTCTTGTAGAGCTTGAAGCACCTGAAATCATCGTAAGAAATGAAAAAAGAATGCTTCAAGAGTCTGTTGATGCACTTTTTGATAATGGTCGTCGTGCAAATGCTGTAAAGGGTGCTAACAAGCGTCCACTTAAATCTTTAAGTGAAATTATTAAAGGTAAGCAGGGTCGTTTTAGACAAAATTTGCTTGGTAAGCGTGTTGACTTTTCTGGCCGTTCTGTAATTGTTGTTGGTCCATCTTTATCAATGGATCAATGCGGATTGCCTAAGAAGATGGCACTAGAGCTCTTTAAACCACATTTGATTGCAAAGCTAGAAGATAAAGGGTATGCGACTACTGTTAAAGCTGCTAAGAAAATGATTGAGGACAAAACAAACGAAGTTTGGGAGTGTCTTGCTGAAATCGTTGATGGTTATCCTATTATGCTTAACCGTGCACCGACACTTCATAAGCTCTCAATTCAAGCGTTCCATCCTAAATTGATTGATGGTAAAGCTATTCAGCTTCATCCGTTGGTTTGTGCTGCATTTAATGCCGACTTTGACGGTGACCAGATGGCTGTGCATATTCCTTTAAGTTCAGCTGCTATTGCAGAAGCAAAAGTTCTTATGATGGCATCTATGAATATTCTTCTGCCAGCATCAGGTAAGGCGATAGCTACTCCGTCACAGGATATGGTTCTTGGTATTTACTATATTACTTTGGAAAAAAATGGAGTAAAAGGGTCAAATAAACTTTTTGCAAATGTTGATGAAGTAAGAATCGCTATTGAACATGATGCTCTTGATATCCATGCAAAAGTAAGAACAAGAGACAACGGAAGAATTATTCATACAACTGCAGGGCGTATGCTTCTAAAAGCTATTTTACCTGATTTTGTTCCATCAGAACTTTGGAACAGAGTTATGAAGAAAAAAGCTATCAACGAACTTGTAGATTATGTTCAAAAACATGGTGGTATTGGAGTAACGGCAGGTTTCTTGGATAGACTTAAAGATTTAGGTTTTAAACATGCAACTGAGTCTGGAGTATCTATCTCTATTGATGATATTAAAATTCCAGAAACAAAAGCAGCTAAAATTGCTGATTCAAAAAATAGAGTATTTGAGATTCAAAAACAGTATGAAGCTGGTCTTTTAACTGAGCAAGAGAGATACAATAAAATCATCGATGTTTGGACAGATACAAACAATACTTTGGCAACTCAGATGATGGAGCTTGTTCAAACTGATAAAAAAGGTTTTAACTCTATCTATATGATGGCAGATTCCGGTGCTCGTGGTTCGGCTGCTCAAATTCGTCAGCTTGCCGGTATGCGTGGTCTTATGGCTAAGCCAAGCGGTGAAATCATCGAAACCCCGATTATCTCTAACTTTAAAGAGGGTCTTAATGTAATCGAGTACTTTATCTCTACGCACGGTGCTAGAAAAGGTCTTGCCGATACTGCTCTTAAAACAGCAAATGCGGGATATTTGACTCGTAAGCTTGTAGATGTTGCACAAAATGTAAAAATTGTAGAGCATGACTGTCATACACATGAGGGTATTGAGATCTCTGATATCAGTGATCAAAATACATTGATTGAATCTCTTGAAGACAGACTAAACGGTAGAGTTTTAGCTGATGATATCATTGATCCTATCAGTAATGAGATTCTTTATGCTGAGGGAACTTTGATTGATGAAGTAAGTGCAAAAGTTATAGCAGAAGCCGGCATTAAAACAGCATATATAAGAACACCTACTACATGTAAAAGTGAAAATGGAATTTGTGCTCTATGTTATGGGGTAAACTTGGCTACTGGCAAGATAGTTCGTAAAGGTGAAGCTGTTGGTATTATTGCCGCTCAGTCAATCGGTGAGCCTGGTACTCAGCTTACTCTTAGAACATTCCATGTGGGTGGTACAGCGAGTTCAACTGCTCAAGAGAGACAAGTTATAGCAGAAAAAGAAGGTTTTATCCGTTACTATAATTTGAAAACATATGCTTCTAAAGAGGGTAAAAATATAGTTGCAAACCGTAGAAATGCTGCCGTACTTTTAGTTGAACCTAAAATTAAAGCGCCATTTGCAGGTAAAATTGAGATTCAAACAATTCATGATGAAGTAATAATTAGTGTTACTTCAAAAACAGAAACAGTTCGTTACTCTATTCGTAAAAATGAAATTGCCAAACCAAATGAATTAGCGGGAATCGGTGGACATATCGAGGGTAAATATTACTTCCCTTATGAAGATGGTTCAGAAGTTAAAGAGTTAGAGTCTATCGTTGAAACTATTAAAGATGGCTGGAATGTACCAAGCCGTATACCGTATGCGTCTGAAGTTTTAGTTCCAAACGGTGCTCCGGTAACGCAAAAGATTTTCGCAAAAGAAGAAGGAGTAGTTAAATACTTCTTGTTAAGAGGCGACTATCTGGAGAGATTTGAAGGTCTTAAACCTGGTTATGAAGTAGTAGAGAAAGGTCTTTTTGCTACTGTCGTAGATTCAAATAACCGTGAAGCTGTAAGACACTATATTGCTCGCGGTTCGGTAATTGTTGCGGATGATGATGCTGTAGTAGATGCTAAATCTGTTATAGCAAAACCAAAAACTGATGAATCAACTGTAATTGCAGAGTGGGATCCATACTCTAATCCGATAATATCTGAAACAAACGGTGTAGTCCATTTTGAAGATATTATTATTGGAACTACTGCGACTGAACAGTATGATGAGCTGACTGGGAAAACTCGTTTAATGATTAACGATCATATTCCTGCTGAATATAAGCCTACAATTGTGCTTGCTAGTGAAGATGGTGAACTTTTAAGATATCAGCTTCAAATAAAAACATCTATTTATGTTAAAAACGGTGCAACGGTTAAAGTAGCGGATATTATTGCTAAAACTCCAAAAGCGCTTCAAAAATCAAGCGATATTACAGGAGGTCTTCCTCGTGTAAGTGAACTTTTTGAAGGTCGTCGTCCAAAAGCAACAGCACTTATCTCTGAAATAGACGGTATTGTAAGTTTTGGTAAACCTCTTCGCGGTAAAATTAGAATTATTGTTGCGTCTGAGAGCGGCATAATAAAAGAGTATTTTGTAGATAAATCTCACTCAGCCGTTGTAAATGCAGGAGATTTTGTGCATGCCGGTGAAAGATTGACATCGGGAATAATCTCTTCGCATGAATTATTGCGCATTATGGGCGTAAAAGCACTTTACAACTATCTTGTAAGTGAAGTACAGCAGGTTTATCGTTCACAAGGGGTTAATATTGCTGATAAACATATTGAAGTAATTTTTACTCAGATGTTAAGACAGATCAAAATTGTAAAATCTGGTGATACGAAATTTATTGAAGGAGATCTGATCTCTAAAGCAAAATTTGCACAAGAGAATGAAAAAATTATCAAACTTGGCGGTCGTCCTGCAATCGCTGAGCCATTCCTTGTAGGTATTACAAGAGCTTCAGTTTCAGCTGACAGTATTATCTCTGCTGCATCATTCCAAGATACTACTAAAGTATTAACCGAAGCTGCGGTAAGCGCAAAAATAGATGATCTAAATGATCTTAAAGAAAATGTTATTATTGGTCGTACTATTCCTGTAGGAACAGGTATTTATAAAGATCAAGAGGTAGTTTTTAACAGCGATGAAGAAAAATAGTATTTTTTCTTTTTAACTAAAAAATGGAGAGCACTTCTTTTAGAAGTGCTCTCTCGCTTAGTATCAACTCTATTATTTCTCACATAAAATTCTATACATTAATTAATACTTAAAATAAGCTAACTTTAATCACTTTTTATATAACATTACGCGTCTATAACTCTCTAAAAAACAGTGAGTTAAATTCTACTGGAAAAATTAAGTAAAGGAATTGTATGCCTACAATCAATCAATTGATTCGCAATGAGCGTAAAAGAGTGATTAAAAAATCAAAATCACCTGCTCTTGTATCATGTCCACAGCGTCGCGGTGTTTGTACTCGTGTTTACACGACAACACCTAAAAAACCTAACTCAGCTTTAAGAAAAGTTGCAAAGGTTCGTTTAACTTCAGGTTTTGAAGTTATCTCATATATCGGTGGTGAGGGTCACAACCTTCAAGAGCACTCAATCGTACTAGTTCGTGGTGGTCGTATCAAAGATTTACCGGGTGTTAAGTACCATATCGTTCGTGGTGCGCTAGATACTGCAGGTGTTGCTAACCGTACTGTTGCTCGTTCTAAATATGGAACAAAAAGACCGAAAAAATAATCAAAAATTATTTTTTTAGCAAAAGTCCATTTGACTATGCTAACGCTAAGTTCACTTCAGCTGTGGGCTCATGAAACTAGTTTCATTTGAAATTGTGTTTTAGTGAAAAGCTGAAAAATATTCAAGCTAGCTACAGGACATTTTAAGTGTTTTGAGTAAATTTGAAAAAATTGAAGATAAGGAAAATTACAAATGAGAAGAAGAAAAGCTCCCGTTCGTGAAATTATGCCCGATCCAGTTTATGGAAGCAAAGTTTTAACGAAGTTTATAAATAAAATTATGTTAGACGGTAAAAAAAGTACAGCTGAGAAGATTATTTACAGCGCTTTGGATATCGTAAGTTCTCGCGGTGAGAAAACAGGTATCGATACATTTAATGATGCTATTGAAAATATTAAGCCGATTATTGAAGTTAAAAGTCGTCGTGTTGGTGGTGCTACTTATCAAGTTCCAGTAGAAGTGCGTCCGGTGCGTCAATTGTCACTAGCTATTAGATGGTTAGTTGATGCTTCTAGAAAAAGAAATGAGAGAACTATGGCTGAGAGATTGGCAAATGAACTTATGGATGCAGCATCTGACAAAGGTAGCGCATTTAAGAAAAAAGAAGATACTTATCGTATGGCTGAAGCAAATAAAGCATTTGCTCACTATCGTTGGTAATAGGATAAATTATGCCAAGATCACATAAATTAGAAGATGTAAGAAATATCGGTATTGCTGCTCACATTGATGCGGGTAAAACTACTACGACTGAAAGAATTTTATTCTATACAGGTCGTGAGCATAAAATCGGTGAGGTTCATGACGGCGCTGCAACAATGGACTGGATGGAGCAAGAGCAAGAGAGAGGTATTACAATTACTTCTGCTGCAACAACTTGTGAATGGGCAGGAAAACAGATTAACATCATAGACACTCCGGGCCACGTTGACTTTACAATCGAAGTTGAGCGTTCTATGCGTGTACTTGACGGTGCTGTGTCAGTTTTTTGTGCAGTTGGCGGTGTTCAGCCTCAATCTGAAACTGTTTGGAGACAAAGAAACCGTTATGGCGTGCCATCGATTGTATTTGTTAATAAAATGGATAGAACGGGTGCAGATTTTTACCAAGTAGAAACTCAAATACGCGAGCGTCTTAAAGGTAATCCGGTTCCAATTCAGCTTCCAATCGGTCAAGAAGATAACTTCCGCGGTGTAGTTGATTTAGTAACAATGAATGCTGTTCTTTGGGATATAGATGCTGCAATGGGTTCAAACTATCATGTAGAAGAGATTCCTGCTGATATGATTGATAAAGCAAATGAGTATCGTGAAAAGCTTATTGAATCTATTTCTGAAGCAGATGGAAATGAAGAACTTGCTGAGAAATACCTAGAGGGCGAAGAGCTTACTCAAGAAGAGATTATTGCAGGTATTAAAGCTGCAACAATCGGAATGCACATTGTTCCAATGACTGCAGGAACTGCATTTAAAAACAAAGGTGTTCAAACACTTCTTGATGCTGTTGTTGCATATCTTCCATCTCCAACAGAGTGTGCTCCTATTAAGGGTACTATGATGGATGATGAGACAAAAGAAGTTGTTGTTCCATCAACTGACAATGGTGCATTTGCATCTTTAGCATTTAAAATTATGACTGACCCTTTTGTTGGACAGTTAACTTTTATTCGTGTTTATCGCGGTTCATTAGAGTCAGGTTCATATGTGCACAACTCTACAAAAGATAAAAAAGAGAGAATAGGTCGTATTATGAAGATGCACGCGGTTAAGCGTGAAGAAGTAAAAGAGATCTATGCTGGAGAAATCGGGGCTGTTGTAGGACTTAAATTTACTACAACCGGTGATACTCTTTGTGATGCTTCAGATCCTGTTGTATTAGAGCGTATGGATTTCCCTGAGCCGGTTATCTCTGTTGCGGTTGAACCAAAAACAAAAGCAGATCAAGAGAAGATGGGACTAGCACTTGCTAAACTTGCTGCTGAAGATCCATCTTTTAGAGTTCATACAGATGAAGAGACTGGTCAGACTATTATTTCAGGAATGGGTGAGTTACACCTTGAAATTCTTGTAGATAGAATGAAAAGAGAGTTCAAAGTAGAAGCTGAAGTTGGTGCTCCTCAAGTTTCATACCGTGAAACAATTAGAAAAGAAGTTTCTCAAGAGTACAAATATGCGAAACAATCAGGTGGGCGTGGACAATTTGGACATGTATTCCTTAAAATTAAGCCGGGTGAAGCTGGTACAGGCTTTATTTTCCATAACGAAATCAAGGGTGGGGTAATTCCAAAAGAGTATATTCCTGCAGTTGAAAAAGGTTGTGCTGAAACTATGGCTAACGGTGTTCTTGCAGGTTATCCTGTAGAAGACATTGAAGTAACACTTTATGATGGTTCATACCACGAAGTCGACTCAAATGAGATGGCATTTAAACTTGCTGCATCAATGGGCTTTAAAGAGGGTTGTAGAAAAGCAAATCCTGCGATACTAGAGCCGATTATGAAAGTTGAAGTTGAAGTTCCAGAAGATTATATGGGTGATGTTATCGGTGACCTTAACCGTCGTCGCGGACAAATCAATGCAATGGGTGACAGAGCAGGAAACAAAATTGTTGATGCTTTCGTTCCTCTAGCTGAGATGTTTGGTTACTCAACAGATCTTCGTTCTGCTACTCAAGGTAGAGCAACATATGCTATGGAATTTGATCACTATGAAGAAGTTCCAAAAAATGTATCTGAAGAGATCATTAAAAAGAGAAACGGCTAAGCCAATCTCAAAATAGCTCCCTTTTGGGAGATATTTTATCCTCCCTATCATTTCAAAATAAAACTTCAAATAAAATTTATCAAAATATAAAATTCACAAATAATTCACATTGAGTGTTTATAATAATAAAAAAAGGAGTCTCCTATGAGAAATATTATTATAAGCGTTTTGTTAATAGCGAATCTATTCGCAGTTGATTACTCTAGTATGTCGTTGCAAGAGTTGAAAAACCAAAGAGGGGGTATCGCACCTGAAGATAAAGAAGCATTTAAAGCAGCAATAAAAGCTAAAATGCAATCATTATCACCTGAGCAAAGAGAAAAAGAAAAAGCAGAGATGTTGGCATTTAAAGCGTCTGTATTCTCTACCACACCGAAAAAGATTGAAGAATTTGAAATGAAAATGAAGTCTCTTGCTCCAGAGAAGAAAGATGCATTAATGTCAAAAATGGATTCTTTGAGTATGGAAGAAAAATTTGCATTTAAAACAAAATTGTTTGCAATGTCAACAGAAGAGTTGTCTGCAATGAGTGCAGAAGAGATGATTCATTTAAGTGATAAGTAAATAAATAAAATCATTGTAAAATAGTTACATATAGATGGTATTGCAGCAGAATGTCATCTTTATACAAAATATTTTCACAATAAACAATTTATTTTATCAATTCCACACTAAATTAATACTTCTTTGCAATAATAATTAAATTTTTATTATAAAAAGGGGTTAAATTGAATATTAAAATAAAATTTATATTTATTTTATTTTTGTCTTCTATGCTATATGCAAATGAAGCATATGATTTAAATGAAATTGTTGTTTCTAGTACTAAAACAAAAAGTACATTAGCTGATTTGCCGATGCAGGTAACGGTAATTACGCAAGATGAAATTGAAAACAGCGGGGCAACAAATATCTCCGATATATTAACAGGCAGTGGAGAAGTTGCTACAAAAGCATCTGGTGCAAATGAGCAGCAGGTTAGTATACGAGGGATGAATCCAGATGATACACTTTATCTGATAGATGGAAAAAGAATAAACGGGACTTTTACAGATGCAGGAAGAATTCCCGCTAGCATGGTAGAGAGAATAGAGATAGTCAAGGGGAGCTCCGGTTTGCTTTACGGAAGTGATTCTATGGGGGGAATCATAAATATCATTACTAAAAAAAGTGATGATGATTTTGCCGGAGATATACAGGTTACACATGCAAAAAACAAAAATAGTGCAGATATAAATATATTTGGCAAAAAAGAAAATACCTCATTTAGACTCTTTTCAAGCTATATAAAAAGAGACACCTATTCAAAAGACAAAACAACAGATGTAATTATTAAACAGGGAAGTAATTCATACTCGCCGTCTACTCTCCCGGCTTCACTAAAAACTTCAACAAATTTAGATAACTTAAATGATACATATGATTTTCAAGAGGATTATGAAGATGAGATGGAGACTAAAAGTATAAGCGGAGGGATGACACATAGATTTAGTGATCATTTTAAGATAGATATAGATATGAGTTATCTCAAAGAGAATATAGAGGGCAATTTTATAAGTGCACTATATACAACAAACTATGATAAAATCGTAGTAAACAACCTCTCTGCAGAGCAGTATGATGAAAATAGAAGAGTTACTGCAAGCTCAGGATTTACATATACTCCTTCGGATGCTTTAGAGTTTATGTATAGTCTTTCATATTCAAAATATGAAAAAGACAAAAAAATATACACAAATTTTTGGGAAGAGCTGGGGTATGATTCAAAAGAGGATTCAGTATCTGGTATAGATGATTCTACCACAAGATATGTTAATCATGATTTCTTAAGCACATATGAATTTTCAAAGGATAATAGAGTATTAATCGGAGGAGAGTATAGAGTTGTAAATAGAGATGCAACCGGATATAGCATAGATGACAGAACATATTCAGGAATTTTTTTGCAACACGAGTATAGACCGATTAAGAGATTAAATCTTGTATATGGTGCCAGATATGATAAAGACTCTGAAGCAAAAAGCGAAACTTCTCTTAGTTTTGGCGCTGTTTATGATATATATGAAAACACAAAAGTTAAAGCAAACTATTCTGAAGGCTTTAAAAGTGCCACTGATGAAGAGCTGTATACAAACACTACAACAGCTGCAGGAAAAAATCTTTTAGGTTCTATGATTATAGAAGGATCAAAAACACAGAGTTGGGATTTGACACCGGAAACAAGTGAAACTATAGAGATTGGGATAAGCAATAAAGGAGATGTATATGATTTTGAAGTCTCTGTTTTTGATACTAAAATAGATAATAGAATAAGCAAGGTTATACTAGATGCTACTACAACGAGTTATAAAAATATAAGTGAGAGCGAGATAAAAGGGGTTGAGACTAATATTGCATTTTATCCGGTAGATGAACTGATTGTAAAATTTTATTACAGCTATATAGATGCAAAAAACAAAACAGACGATACTGCCTTGATTGGGATTCCTGAGGAGCTTGCAAGCATGACAATCAGTTACTTTCCTATGCCAAAACTTGAATTAAGAAGTGTTACAAAATATACAGGAGAACAGATAGATATAGACGGAGAAGTCGGAGGTTACAGCATAACAAATATAAAGGTAATGCAAAAAGATAGTTTTAAAAACATAGACCTCTTTGCCGGCATCGATAATGTGTTTGATAAAAAAATACCCGAACAGCTAGGGTATATACAAAAATCAAACTATTATATAGGTGCCAAATATAAATTCTAGCGTGCGCTAAGCATGCTAGAGTTGCTATTTTGCTTTATTTTTAAGATAAAGCACATATTTTACTATCAATCTTATAAGACCTACGACTGCATAAACTGCAAATGCCCAAAGCAAAGGATGAAGATAATTTCCCTGCTCTACCATCGCATCAACTCTCTCAACAGGGGAGTGCAACAAATCCGAATGCTGCAAAACAGCTAAAACCAAAAGTATCACTGTAAAGTAAATTAGTTCAATTTTTATTTTTTTAATCATTTTACAATTATATCTAGTATAATTAAAAAAATAAAAACAATAAAGGTGAAATTATGAAAAAAATGATAATTATATCTCTTTTTGCAACACTTTTGCTTGCTCAAAATCCTCGTGTATACTCCTCTTTGGGAGACGGCATCTATGATAATGCGCCCTCAATAGAAAAATTAAAAGAGATAAAAGAGTTTTCGGAGTTTGAAGATAAGATAGCTACGCATATAAAAGAGGTTGAAAAAACAAAAAAAGATGGTTTTGCTATCGAGTCCGGAGACAGCGGTGTAGATAAACGCGAATATCTAAGGAAATTAAGAGAGTTGTCTAAGCAGGACAGCTATTTTGCCAGAATTTCTCAAAAAAAGTTTAAAGAGTCTATGAAGCAAAACAATCATGAACTCTTTACAGAGTTAGTCAACTCCGGCATGATTGATACAAAAAAGTATAAAAAAAAGATTTTAGACTATTATGATTTAAACAAAGATGAGATAGTTTTATCCGGTGAATTAAAGATGCTTGTAGAGAGTGAGCGCTCAAAGCAAAAGAGTAAGGCAGATTTGAAAAAATCTGTTAAAAAACAGGATAAAGCCTCACAAAGAATAGAACATATTAAAAAAAGAGATAAAGAAAAAGAGCAGGAGAGGGAAGAGATGCTTGAAGAAGAGCTCCTCCAAAAAAAGAGAGAGATTCGTGAATATCAGAAAAAAGAGTTGATAAATCACTAAAACCATAAAGGCTGCTCATATATAGCAGGCCTTCCATCAAGTGTCAGGTATGGCTTATAGTGAGATTTATAGGAGAGAGAGGGGCACTCTTTGACATAGTAGCCCAGATAGATCCACTTTTTTTTGCTTCTTTTTGCAAAAATTATCTGATTGTATAAAGAGAGTTTGCCGAGTGAGTAGTTCATATAGTCGGGGTCGTAGTAAAAGTATATGGAAGATACGCCCTCATCTAAAATATCAATTAAATCTACTCCGATAAGCGTATCATCTAAGTAGTACAAAACCTCATATCCAAAACTATTATGCCCATCCACAAAAGAGCTGTAGTAGTTTTGTGCGCTTACAGGAGTATAGTCCCATCCCTTTTTCTCTTTCATAAAAAGATGATACTTTTCAAAAAGTTCCAGATGCTTTTTGCTGATGGAGGGTCTTTGAATATAGCTTTTGATATTTGAGGCTTTTTTTAAAACTCTTCTTTGCGATGCTGAAAATTCAAAATTATCTACATCTATTTTTATGCTTTTGCACTCATCGCATGCGGGGCAGATGGGTCTAAAATACATTTTGCCAAATCTTCTGTAACCGCGCTCTATAAGCTCCTGGCAGTCAGCAGCAGAGCACTCACTGATTATTTTATAGTGCGTTGTCTGATTTTTACCCGGCAGATAAGAGCATTTGTCACTTGCTCTAAACTCTTTTAGTATATCCATGCTTTTTTATTAAGAAATTTTGTTTTGAGAAATAAGCACATCTTCAATCATTTTATCAATATCACCGTCAAGTATTGCACTTACATTTGAGTATGCTTGATTGCTTCTTGTGTCTTTCACCTGCTGATAGGGCTGCATAACATAAGAGCGGATTTGATGTCCCCAGCCTATTTCACTTTTTGCAATACCATCACTTTGTGCTTTTTGCGCTTCGAGCTCCAGCTCATAGAGTCTTGATTTAAGCATTTTCATGGCAGTCGCTCTGTTTTTATGCTGGCTTCTGTCGTTTTGGCACTGAACAACCACACCTGTTGCTATATGGGTGATTCTGATGGCTGACTCCGTCTTATTTACATGCTGTCCGCCGGCGCCGCTTGAGCGGTATGTATCAACGCGGATATCTTTGTCTTCTATCTCTATATTGATATTCTCATCTACTTCCGGGGAAACCATTACAGAGCTGAATGATGTATGTCTTTTAGCGTTGGAGTCAAAAGGCGAGATGCGAACAAGCCGGTGGATGCCGTTTTCAACTTTTAGATATCCATAGGCATTTTCACCCTTTATAAGCAGTGAGACATCTTTTATGCCCGCTTCATCGCCCGCCTGATAATCGAGTACCTCAATACTCCATCCCCGTCTCTCAGCAAATCTTTTATACATGCGAAGAAGCATTGAAGCCCAGTCCTGTGACTCTGTACCGCCTGCACCTGGATGAATGGAAAGAATGGCATTGTTGGCGTCCATCTCTTCGCTTAAAAGAACCTCAATCTCCATGGCTCGTATAAGCTTTTCAAGCTTTTGGGCTCCCTCAAAACACTCGGCAATGGCATCTTCGTCGTTTTCATCTTTAGCCATGTCGTATAGTTCTTTGGCATCTTCGAGAGCATCTTTTGCAACAGCATGCTTTTGAAGTTTTCTTTCGCACTGTGTTTTCTCTTTTTGAATCTTTGCCGCATATGCAGCATCATTCCAAAAATCCTGCGAATTTTCCAACTCCGCTATTTCATCTAAACGCGCTTGGAGTTTGTCCGGCTCAACGACACCGCTAATGTTATTCATCTTTTTTGAAAGATTTTTTAAAAGTTCTGTATATTCATAATTATCCATAAAACCGATCCAATAGTGTATAATTGCGATTATATTAAATTGAGGCTTAAAATGAAGATTATTTCTAGTCCCTTAGAGTTAAAAGAGCAGCTAAAAGAGGTGCATAAAACAGTAGGTTTTATTCCTACAATGGGTGCTTTGCATGAGGGACACATCTCTCTTATAAAAAAGGCAAAAGAGCAAAATGAGTTTGTTGTCGTCTCGGTGTTTTTAAATCCTACACAGTTTTTAAAAGATGAAGATTTGGATAAATATCCAAAAAAGGATGAAGCTGATAAAAAGATATGCGAGCTAAGCGGTGTCGATATTCTTTTTCTGCCAAGTGCCGATGTTATGTATGGCGAAGATGAGGTAGCTCTTCTTGCGCCAAAAGTCAGAGGCTATGTTTTGGAAGGTTTTAGCCGGCCGTCTCATTTTAACGGTGTTTTAACTGTTGTAATGAAGTTGTTAAACATAGTAAATCCGACAAGAGCATACTTTGGCAAAAAGGATGCGCAGCAGTTAAATCTTATATCGCTGATGGTAAAACAGCTCTTTATGGATGTAGAGATAGTTCCCGTTGATACAGTTCGTGAAAAAGATGGGCTGGCACTGAGCAGCAGAAATGCCTATTTGACTCCGTCGCACAGAGAAGAAGCGCTTAAGATACCATCTTCTCTTCGTACTGCAAGTGCAATGGTCTCTAAAGGAGTGCTTGACTCAAAAGAGATAACATCAAAAATGAGAGAGGTGTTGGCTCCTCTGGAGATTTTTTATGTGGAGATACTGGACCGTGAATTTAACCAAATTTCACATGTAGAGATAGGAAATACGGTGATTTTGGTTGAGGTAAAAGTAGGAACGACGAGACTACTCGACAATATCTGGCTTTAAATAGTCCTCTTCGACTAAAATATCAACCGTCTTTTTAAAAACGGGTACGGCTGTTTGGGATGCAAACTGGCTCTTTTTAGGTTTTATAACAATAACGCCTATAATATATTTGCTCTTTTTGTCGTTTGCAAAGCCTACAAAAGCAGTGTTGTACTCGTTTACATACTTTTTGCCCTCGACGATATGCGCCGTTCCCGTTTTGCCGCCAATCTCCAAACCATCTGTTTTTGTTTTTGTACCGGTTCCCTCGTTTACTGTTTTTATCAATATTTTTTTCATTCTTTGCGCGGTTGTGCTTTTTATAACCTGAATCTGCTCTGCATAGGGAATTGGAATCTCTTTTTTGCCCTTGTCTATAAAACATTTTACTATTTTTGGCGTAATAATTCTTCCGTTGTTGTTAAAAGCGCTATAGGCGCGTATAAGCTGCATCAGATTTGCGTGCATACCATAACCGTAAGAACATGTTGCTTTATAGATCTCATTTTCTAGCTGCAAAATATGCGGAACAGAGCCGACTTTTTCATAAACAAGATCCGGCGTGGATTTTGATGCAAAACCAAAATCTATAAGCCCCTGATAAAACTCTGCTCCTGAGAGTTTTTGAGCAAGCTGTGCTATACCTATGTTTGATGAGTGCACTATAACATTTTCAGCACTGAGCCAGTCAAATTTATGCTCATCAGTTATAATCTTTCTACCGATTTTGTAGCGTCCGTTGTGGCCGTTTACCAAATCATATGGATTTACAAGCCCTTTATCCAAAAGAAGAGAAAATGTGATGGGTTTGATAACGCTTCCCGGCTCAAAACTGTATTCTATCATTGCACTGTTAAGAGATGGATAGTCGCTTCTTTTTATCGACTTTGGCAGATATCTGTTGGAGCTTGCCATAGTAAGAACATCGCCGCTTTTTGAGTCCATAACGGCAGCTATAATATGCTGAGCTCTTAGCTCTTCTCTCATCTCTTCGAGCATTCTCTCAATTCGTATTTGCAGAGCCACCGGAATAAAGAGCTTTATATCCAGACCGTTGATCTCCGGTTTTGTAAAACTCTCCCCGTTTAATATAATATAACCGTTTACATCCCTTGGACCCTGGCTTAGCTCATCCTGTTTTGCTTGAAGTTCGTTTTCAAACTTTTTTTCCAGCCCTTTTACCCCTTTTACATAGGTATACCCCTCATCTTCATATTTGTGCGGATAGCCGATGATGGGCGTTAGAAGCTTATCGTAAGGGTACTCTCTGCTCTCTCCGCTCTCAACGACGCTTAGACCGTGAAGCGTTGTTTTGCCTGTAAGAGGATTTTTTCTCTCTATAAAAACATTTAGTCTTAAAAGCTCATATGAGAGCTGTTTAAGATACTGCGCCTGTTTTTGAGGGATGTTGTAGCTTAGCACTACCACACCATCTCTTTTGGCAAGCCTTTTTTTAATCTCTTTTGTATCAATGCCCGAGTAGATGCTAAAGAGCTCAACAAAAAGCTCCTTTTTTTTTGGGTCGATATAGTGTGTGTTTACAACGGCTTTGTAGAGTTTTATCGTGGTCGCTATATGAAAATCATCGGCACTGATGATAGAGCCTCTTATGGCTTTTGAACTCTCTTTTGTATAGAGAGAGGGCAGGTCGCGGGATTTTAGGGTTGTAAGAAGCATCACGCTTAAAAATATGATAAAACCAACCACAATCAGAGAGTAGAGAATAAATATTTTTTTGCTTTTGTTTTGATTGTTCATTATGTTATATATCTTGATTTTTAAAAAGATTATAACATTAAACTTCTTGCAAAAAAGAGAAATTTGCACAAGAAGAGCTAACGCAACAGCAACTTAAAAGATATTGCCTCTTTTTGATGATATTAAGCAGAGATTAATCATAAGTGCTTCATAATCACAGCAAGGTTATTGGTGTAACCCAATTTATACAACAAAAAGGAGTTCTTATGAAAAGAGCTGGTTTTACTATGATCGAATTGATCTTTGTTATCGTTATATTAGGTATTTTAGCGGCTGTTGCTATTCCAAAACTTGCTGCAACAAGAGATGATGCTGTAATTTCAAAGATAGTTGCAAATACTGCTACTTTGGTTAGTGATTATGGGGCAAATTGGACAGCACAAGGTGATTTCAATGCTTCTACAATGTGGGGTGATATTACAAATGTTATTATAGAAAATAGTACAGGTACTGTATTAGAGGGTAAGACTACTGCTATTAGTACACCCGTATATTTAACTGATGGTAGAGGTAATGACTGTGTATCTTTTACTCCTAATTCGAGTGATTATAGTCAATTAGTAGTTGCTGCTATTGAAGATGGAGAAGGTGATACAGTTTGTGACGCAGTTGCTAATGGAATTGATCATTTAGCAAAAACACATCAATTTGGTGGATCTAGAGTTAAATACTAGTTTTTTGTTTCCAAGCTTTTGCTTGGGAACACATATATAGAGTAATAATTTTCAAGTTATTTTTAAATAATTTTAAAATTAATACTGAGGGTTTTTTATGAAATTTTCTCGCGCTTTTACTATGATAGAGCTTATTTTTGTTATCGTTGTTCTGGGCATTTTGGCTGCCGTGGCTTTTCCAAGGCTCGCGGCTACAAGGACAGATGCAGAGATAACAAAAGGGCGCGCTGATGTAGCTACCATCCGTTCCGCCATAGTAAGTGAGAGACAGACACAGCTTATCAAAGGCGAAAACAGTTACATACCAAAACTAAGCTCAGACACCACCACTCTTTTTACAGGCGATACAGACAGCAACAGAACTCTTCTTATGTACGGCATAAAAGCAGGAAGCGGATCCGGGCACTGGAGCGGAACAGATCCAAACTATACATACAAAATCGGAGAAACTTCTGTTCCTTTTACATATGATAAAGACACCGGAAAATTTACATGTGACACTGATGATGAGTATTGCGACGAGTTAGTTGATTAAGAGATTTTAGTTATAATTTGATATATGTTTTAAAAGGATTTTGTTATGAAAACAATCCAGCTAGAGATTGAAGATAAATCATTGGATGCGGTTCTAACTCTTATTCACAGCTTGAAAAAAGGAATGATAAAAAAGTATGAAATAAAAGAAGATGGCAGTTTTTGTGAGACTAAAGCCTACTTTCAAAATGCTTATAATGAAATAAAAGAGGGCAAAGCCAAGCTTGTGCCGTTTAATGATGGACTAGGTGGGCTTGACGACTATATAGATTCTATAAAATGAAGATTTTAAAAAGAGAAGAGTTCAACAGAGAATTTAAGGAAATACTTTATTTTATAGCACAAGATAGTAAAGCAAATGCTAAAAAATTCAAAAATGAGTTAATTAAAAAAGTAAATGATTTAGAGTTTATGCCTTATAAATTTAGAAAATCTATCTATTTTAATAACGACAGCATAAGAGACTTGGTGTTTAAAGGTTATGTTATAGTTTACAGTATCGATGAACAAGAAGATATAGAGAAAGTATATAAAATTTAAATTTGAACTACTACAATATAGCACTTTTAAACTCTCCCCTAGAGCCATTTACATACCAGAGCCCAAAATCAATAGATATCGGCACAAAAGTAAAAGTGAAGATGAGAAACAGAGAGGTTTTCGGGGTGGCGGTTTCGACTTCTGATGAGCCCTCATTTAAAACAAGCGAAATCTTAGAGATTTGCGGCTCCATCTATACATCAAAACAGCTAGAACTTGCCCGGTTTATCTCCACTTACTATTTTTGCTCACTTGGCGAAGCGCTTGGAGTTATGCTGCCCTATGAGTCTGGTATGCATTACCCAGCGGAAAATGGCAACGAGATGGGTGAAAGCACTCTGTTGCCTCAAATAACTCTCTCAACCAAGCAAAACGAAGCGCTGGAGTTTTTAAAAAAGCATAAAACGGCACTCCTCTTTGGCGATACAGGCAGCGGAAAAACAGAGATATATATGAAATACTTTGAAGAGATTATTGAGCATAAGAAGTGCTCCATATTTCTTATGCCGGAGATCTCTCTTACTCCTCAAATGAGCCAGAGACTCCATAAGCATTTTGGAGATGCGGTTGTTATGTGGCACTCAAAGCTGACCCCTTTGCAAAAGAAAAAAGCACTTGCGAAGATTTATGACGGAAGTGCAAAGATAGTGGCAGGTCCGCGTTCGGCTCTCTTTTTGCCCACAAAAGATATCGGGCTTATCGTGGTAGATGAAGAGCATGATGAGAGCTATAAATCATCATCCCGGCCGCGCTACAATGCAAGAGATATAGCTATATATATGGGAAAACTCTACGGCATAAATGTTGTTTTGGGAAGTGCCACACCAAGCCTTACAACCTATGTAAAATTTCCCTATATTAGGCTTAGAGGCGGATACTTCAGCTCTAAAAAAGAGTTTGTTTATGAGAAAAGCGTCGAGACTCTATCTCCTTTGATTTTAAATAGTCTAAAAGAGAGTTTAGAAAAAAAAGAGCAGAGCATCCTGTTTCTTCCTACACGCGCAAATTTTAAGTATCTTATCTGTGCGGACTGCGGGCACATCCATAAGTGTGTTTTTTGCAGTGTTGGCATGAGTGTGCATCAAAAAACAAGAGCGCTTAAGTGCCACTACTGCAACTTTACTCAGGCGATTCCACAGAGCTGCTCAGAGTGCGGAAGTCCAAATCTTGTCAGTTCAAGACTTGGAACCGCCGAAGCTGCAAAAGAGCTGCAAAATGAGTTTGAGCACTCAGTCGTTGAACAGTTTGACAGAGATGCGATAACAACTGCAAAAAAATTAAAATCGGCGCTTAAAAGATTTAACGACAAAGAGATAGATATACTTGTCGGAACGCAGATGATAAGCAAAGGACATGATTATCATGGAGTTACTTTGGCGGTGGTTTTGGGGCTTGACAATATGCTGGGTATGAGTGACTACAGAGCCAGAGAAAAGGCCCTCTCCTCCCTTATACAGGTAGCAGGAAGAAGCGGCAGAAAAGAGAGTGCCAAAGTTTTGGTTCAAACCTTTAATGAAGAATTCTTTAAAGCATACATAGATAGATATGATGAATTTTTAGAGGATGAAAAGGAGTACCGTAAAGAGCTCTATCCTCCTTATAAAAAACTTTGCCGTATTTTATTTTCGCATAAAAATGGTATTAAAGCGGCAGACTCTATGAATCAGATGCTCTTATGTCTGCAAAAACAATCATCTGTAGAGGTGGTTGGATTTGGAAAATGCGCCATTGAGAGAGTGGCTGATAAGTATAGGTTTGAGATACTGCTGCGAGCAGACAAAAGCACCGATATCATAAAAGCGGTCTCTATATGCAGAGTTGATTTGGCTGAGGTAGATATGGACCCCATTGAGTTTGGCTAAAAAATAAAAGTTTTTTTAAAGTATGCTTCCTTGTTTGCGCCTAGAATTTACACAAATCTTTTTATTTTTTTTAAAGAGAGTGTTGATTGTCAAAAAACCAGTAAAATGACATTAAAACACCGGTTGTTTTTTGACAGCTCTCATCAAACATAAACTCTTTTGCTTTTTGAAGAGGAATATAGACAACTTCTATGTCTTCATCATCCAAGCCTCCCCCGTCATTTATCTTCATAGAGTCATCGCACTCGGCGTAGTAGATGGTTTGATGTGTTCCGGATATTCCTACGCTTGTGTAAAAAGAGCTGATTTTTTGCAGATTTTGCACAGGGATGTCATATCCGCACTCTTCTAAAACCTCCTCTTTGGCTATTTGTGCATTCTCTTTGTCTTTGTCTATAATTCCCGCACAAAGTTCATACATCATTCCGTTATCTGGGTTTTTGTTAAGCACCGTTGCACGAAGCTGTTTTACAAGAACAAAAGCATTTTTGTCTCTGTGCCAAAGAAGCACGGCAACGCTGTCGTGCGTTGTAACGGCTTCCCATTTTCTCTGAATGGACTTATATGTATAGTTGATAAGTATGGGTTTTATAAAGTTTGACTCATTAAGAGGCTGGATTGAGTTTATCTTGTACACAACTTTCTCCGCTGTAGAAGTAGCAAACCGTATCGGTTGTCGAAGCTCTTGCATATCTTGTCTCATTTGCTATATGCATATTTATGCTTGCGTCATACTCCGATTTTAGTTTTAAAAATGCAGATTTTTGTGCACCTTCTAGCTTTTTTGTAGCTACCTGCACAACTTTGAGAGGATCAACAGCCTGACCGTTTTTGTAGAGTCCGAAGTGTAGATGGGGGCCGGTTGAGAGACCTGTACTTCCTACATACCCTATAATTTGTCCTTTTTTAACGAAAGAGCCGTTTCTTATGCCTTTTCTAAAAGATTTTTGATGCGCGTAAAGAGTGAGATAACCATCGCTATGTCGTATCTTTATCATTTTGCCGTAACCTCTGGTGGTTCCCATAAAAACAACTCTGCCGTCTCCCGCTGCTGCGATAGGCGTACCGCGTGAAGCTGCATAGTCAACACCCAAATGCGCACGATATTTTTTTAAGATAGGGTGAAATCTTCTTTTTGTAAATCTTGATGATATTCTGGCTCCTCTTACCGGATTTGCAAGTAAAAATCCCTCTATCTCTTTTGCGTCCTCGTTGTAGTATCTGCCATCTTCATTTAGATAGATATAGTGCTTTTTACCTCTCATCTCTATCATAGCCGCTTTGAGTGACGGCATAGAAAATGGCTTGCCAAGGCGATATTTCTGCTCATATATCATAGCGAGCGTATCGCCCTTTCTAAGATCTCTTTTAAAGTTGAGCGAGTGTTTAAAGCTTGTGACAAAAATTTGGGCAAGTTTTGCCGAACCTGTCTCTTTAACAATATCCAAGTATGGCGAGTGCTCTATTTTAAGAGTAAAAGCTTCTGTTCTTGTATCGCTTATAATAGGAATGGTTTCGAAAAAGTACTCTTGATTGCGTTTATATATGTGAATCTGCAGTTCATCATTTAGGGGTATGAAAATCTGCGAAATTTCCCCATTTTTATCTTTTGACATTTCATAAGTAACGCCGGATATAATCTCTTCCGTAAGCTGCTGCTCATCTTTGTCGAGGTTGTAGTAGAGAGGTTTTAAAGGAAGATTTTTTTCTTCTAAAAACATTAAATATGTTTTGCCTTCACTCCAG
Source organism: Sulfurimonas sp. CVO (assembly GCF_009883775.1). NCBI lineage: Bacteria > Pseudomonadati > Campylobacterota > Epsilonproteobacteria > Campylobacterales > Sulfurimonadaceae > Sulfurimonas > Sulfurimonas sp. CVO. The sequence continues at coordinate 1,577,847 of NZ_CP033720.1, read as the reverse complement.
CGAAAGCTTTCAACTTGGGACGCAAACAGATATGTAGTAAATAAAAAAAGCAGTAAGAATCGTATCATTATAATTAACCGTAAACATAAAATTTTCAAAATAATCTTAAAACTCTAACAAAATTTGCCTTAGTATGAGATTTGTTTGCTATAATCGCACTATATTTTTTATAAAGTGAATGAAATGAAGTATATTTTTCTCCTTATTATTATAACCTTGGAGCTTTTTGGAGTTGTTTTAAAATCTCCAATTGTAGCTGTAAATGAAGATGAAACTGAAGTTTCGATAAATATTGAAAGTATTGATGTCGGAGTGAGCGGTTTTGTGGTTCATGAAATAGACAAAGGGCATACAGCCATTTTAAAAAATGCGACGGTGAGCAGTTTTGATGAGAAGAGCAAAATTGCAAAAGTAACCATAAGCGAATTTAACGGATTTAGCAACAGCGCTCTGCCTGATGGCAAATGGAGCGTTAAGGTCGGAGACAGTGTTATTTTGGCTTTTGGATATACAAGAGGCCTTTTGATAGCTCCAAATGAAGAGATATACTACAGAGTGACAAAAAATTCAAAATTGCAGTGGGTGCATCCTGATATTTTTGCTACGATTTTATCTTTTAACGGGCATCCAACGCCTCTTAGAAGCGATTTTAGCGAGATGAGCTCCAGCACTTCTGTGGGTTTGGTTTTTATATATCTTGATAAAAAAGTCTATACGCTAGATGCAAAAAGTTTTAAAATCCTAGCTATTACAGATGCCGAGTTGGAAGATAGTGAAGTAAATCTGCCTTTTTACACAAGAGTGCCGGAGATAGATGCTGCATGGTGGGGAGAGGGAAGCGAAGAGCTTGATGCATATGAGCCGCATTACTATAAACTTATAATAGAAGCAAATCCAGATAGTAGAGAACTTTATGATATCATTAAAAACGGTGATAAAAAACTGCAGGATTTACTTGAAGAATTTGATATAAAAGGGTAGAGCATGATAGAGAGCAGACACTTAAACTATTTTACCGATATAGTCGGTTCTGAAAATATATACAGCGATAAAGCGCATCTAATAGCTTATTCATATGATGCAACAAGAGAGCATTTTGAGCCAGACGCGGTAGTTTTTCCAAGAGATGAAGAGGATATAAGCAAGATTTTAAAGTACTGCAATGAGCATAAAATCGTTATAGTTCCCCGTGGTGCCGGAAGCGGATTTACCGGCGGGGCACTTCCAAGCAGCGGCGGAATTGTGCTGGCTATGGAAAAACATATGAATAAAATCTTAGAGATTGATATGAAAAACATGGTAGCGGTGGTACAGCCAGGTGTTATCAATATGGATCTTCAGCGCGCAGTTGAAGAGGTGGGTCTTTTTTATCCGCCTGATCCTGCAAGTCAAGATTACTCAAGCATCGGCGGAAATGTAAGCGAAAATGCGGGCGGAATGCGTGCTGCAAAGTATGGAATCACAAAAGATTATGTAATGGCGACGCGTGCTGTTTTGCCAAACGGCGATATTATCAAAGCCGGAAAGAGAACTATTAAAGATGTTGCCGGATATAATATCAGCGGTATTTTAATAGCCAGCGAGGGAACACTGGCAGTTTTAACAGAGATCACTCTAAGACTTATCCCAAAACCAAAACTTACAAAAACTGCTATGGGTGTCTTTGAGAGTGTTCATGATGCCATGAATGCGGTATATAAAACTATGGCAAGCGGGATTACTCCGGTTGCAATGGAGTTTTTAGACAACTTGACTATCTGTGCGGTTGAGCGCACTTTTAGCAAAGGTCTTCCTGTTGATGCAGGCGCACTTCTTATAACGGATGTAGATGGAAACTTAGAAGAAGATCTTGATTTTCAACTCTCTCAAATCGAGAAGGTATTTAAAGCCAACGGTTGTTATAAGTTTAAGATAGCACAGGATAAAAAAGAGGCTTCAGATATTTGGTTTGCAAGACGCAACGCTTCGCCTGCGCTTAGTGTTTATGGAAGCAAAAAATTAAATGAGGATGTAACAGTTCCCCGCTCTGCATTGCCTGAACTGTTAGAGAAATTTTATGCAATAGCAGATAAATATGATGTTAAAATTCCATGTTTTGGACATACGGGAGATGGAAATGTACATACTAATGTTATGGTTGATGGAAGTGATCCTAAACAGGTTGAGATTGCATACAAAGCCATAGAAGAGGTTTTTCAAGCAACAATAGACTTGGGAGGAACGCTCAGCGGTGAACATGGCATAGGTCTTGCAAAAGCGCCTTATATGAAAATGGCCTTTACTCCTGAAGAGATGGCTCTTTTTAAATCAATTAAGATGGCGTTTGATCCAAATAATATTTTAAATCCTTTTAAAATGGGGTTGAAATAAAATAAAATGCCAACTATAAAAAGTAAGATAAGCAGACTTTACCGACATATAAAGTTTTTTGCAACAATTTTTGTAGATAAAGATCTTACTTTTTATGCGGCAAGTCTTAGTTTTTACACTATTTTTACACTTATTCCTCTTCTTTTGATAGTTCTTACTCTATTTACTTCATTGCCAAGTTTTTCGGAGCATTATGAAAAGATTGAGGAGTTTATATTTTCAAATCTGATGCCTGTAAATTCTGAAACTCTGATGAGCCATATCAACTCTTTTTTAGAAAATTCTGTTGAGATGAGTATGATAAGTTTTGTTATAGTTATCATCTCATCGCTTCTCTTTTTTCAAAATTTTGAGTATATTGCAAATAAGATTTTTCATGCAAAAAAAAGAGGTTTTTGGGATAGCGTTACAACATTTTGGACGCTTTTGACGCTGACTCCTATCGGACTTGGAGCTTCATTTTATATAACCGGCTATGTCGCCTCTTTGATGGCAAGCACGGAGTATATATCTGATATAAATATTCTTCCTTATGTTCCTTATGTTATTATTTGGGCGCTATTTTTTCTAATATTTCAAATTGTTGCAAATACAAAAGTGAATGTAAAAGCTGCTCTTATCAGCTCATTTATCACCTCTGCTGTTTTTAGTATTGCAAAAAACAGTTTTATCTATTATGTTTTTTATAACAAATCATATGCAACAATATATGGCTCGTTTTCTATTGTTATGTTTCTGTTTTTGTGGATTTATGTTTCGTGGATAGTGTTTGTTTACGGTTTGAAACTATGCTACATGATACATAGAGTATATGAAAAGAGTGCAGCAAAACAGCAGCAAAAACCAGATGAGAATTCTGTAGAATATAGCTCCAACTGAGATAGCAAGATAAGATAAAAACAAAAATAGATCCAGTTTTATTAAAATACCCTCTTTGTTTAGTTTTAAAAGCCAAATAAGCGCAGGGTCAAAAAAATCTCCAAAACCAACTATATGAAGCAGGATACTCAGCGGATAAAAGAGCGTAAAAAGTATTGTCCAGAGGATTGAGAGCGGATGATAGAGACTGAAGTTTCCAAAGATGGCTAGTGAAAAAGGCAGCATTAATAGATAGACCCAGAGGGGCAGAAGTATAAATTGCCATATTTTGTTTAAATTTTTAAAGTGAATTAAAAAGAGAAATATATAAAAAACTCCGCTTGCTGAGAGCCAAAAACCAAGAGAAAAACAGAGACGCGGGAAAAAAGCCAAAAGTAGTAAAAGTGTTAAAAACAGCGTCTGCATCGAAACTATTTTAATCCCTCTGTCATAAAGAATAAACCCTGCCAAAAGCATCCCAAAAGCACGGATAAGCGAGGGCGGCGAATCTAAAAAGAGCATATATGCAAAAAGCAGTATGGCTGTAATAAAAAAGATATCTCGTTTTGCATTTGTATATGGAAAAAATCTATCTTGAGCAAAAGCATAAACAGGACGGATGAAAAAAAAGAGCAGAGCGCTCAATACCCCAAGATGAAAACCGCTGATAGCCAGCAGATGCGAAACACCAAGATAAGAGAATGTTTTTTGCAGCTCCCACTCCAAAGGGGTTGCAGTATAGAGAGCATGATAGATATTTGCAATATTTGCATCTTTATGTGAAGAGGAGATGTGTGCGTTTAGCTTCTGTTTTATACTATTTTCATTTTCTATCTTTATAATTTTACTAGGAGCGTAAAATGTCGTAAGGTATTTGTAGAAATTTAAATCTTTTGGCCATATTTCAAGCTCTATTTCGTTGTTTTTTATATTATGAAGCGATTTTTTGGCAGTTGTATAAAAAGTAAGACCATCTTCGTTTTTAAGTTTTAACACTTGATAGGTTCTGCCGTTTTTTGCTTTGAGGTATTGTTTTAAAACAGTCGCTTTTACAAGCGCTGAGTCAAATATAGTAAACTCTTTATAGTTTTTATATTCTAGCAGAAGTGAAAAAAGAAAAATGGCAAAAGAGATTAGGAAGAAGATGAAAAAGTCTCTTTTCTTGTTAAAAAGCGAGACTCTTTCTATCATTTAGAACACTTTAAAGCGGCGGCATTGAAATAGTATCGTTTCCGACATCAATATTTGCAGAGCGGGTATCTACATTTTCATAAACGGTTTCTATAGCTTTTGCATAACCCGGAGAATCAACAAAACGGGTGAGTTTTTTCTGAAAAACCAGTTTTACATGTCCAGTCGGACCATTTCTCTGCTTGCCAATAATGATTTCAGCGTCCTCTTCCTCTTTTTCAATATAAGTTGGAGTAAACTCTTTTCCTTCGGCTTTAGCAGCTTTTTCTCGCTCTTTTTCTTCTTTGTAAAGATAGACATCGTCGCGGTATACAAAGAGGATAATATCGGCATCTTGTTCAATCGAGCCAGATTCACGGATGTCGCTAAGCATCGGTCTTTTATCGTTTCTGGATTCAAGTCCGCGGTTTAGCTGAGAGAGCGCAACAATCGGCATATTTAACTCTCTGGCGAGCATTTTGAGTCCGCGGGAGATATCTGAGACTTGAAGGTGTCTATCCTGATTTCCAATACCCTGCATAATCTGGAGGTAGTCGATGACCGCTATCTCTATCTCGGGATGCTGATTTTTGAGTTTTCGCAGTTTTGAGCGGAGCTGGTTTATGTTTATGCTTCCTTGATCATCTACAAAAAGTTTTGCATTGTTCATTTTGTCTATGGCACCGTTGAGCGAACTCCACTGATCATCACTCATATCTCCTACACGAAGCTTTTGAAGAGGAATGGATGTTTGAATGGATAAAAGACGCAGCATAAGCTGTTCTGCAGGCATCTCAAGTGAAAAAAACGCGACACCTTTTCCCTTTGTAATAAGGCTGTTTACAGTGTTTAGTATAAAAGAAGTTTTTCCCATCGCTGGTCTAGCTGCCACGATAACCAAGTCCCCTTTTCCAAAGCCTGTTGTCATTTTGTTAAGTTCATGAAATCCGGTATCAACGCCGACTAAGACATTGTTGCCGCGAGCTTTCATCTCTTTTATATACTCCATAGTGTCAAAGGTTATTTTTGGAGAGTCTTTGAAGTCGTTTGTTTGATTGTCGCGTGTTATTTCATATAGCTTCTTCTCTACTATGTCTATAACTTCGGCACTTGGGAGTTCCTCTTCTACTGTGACTCTTTTGATTTCTGTTGTAAGCGTTAAAAGATGGCGTTTTAGCGATTTGTCTTTTATCTCATCCACATAGGCTTTTGTGTTTGAGATGGGGTTAGCTGAGAGAATCTCAAGCATAACGCTTTCGTCAAATTTTTTTATTCTGATAAGCTCTTTTTTTATAAACTCTTCATCTATTGGTTGATCTTTTTGTAAAAGAAGCAGCATAACGCCAAATATATCTTGGTGTGCGGGAAGATAAAAATCATCCTTTTTTAACACGACGCTAAGCTCATCAAACTGGCTTGGTTCAAAAACTATTGAACTTAAGATGCTTCGCTCAAAAGCTAAATTATATAAATTTTCCTGCATTACTGAAATTCACTTGCCATTTTTTCTACTTCGGCTACAAATCTGTCCACAAGTTCGCTCTCATCAAGGTTGGCAACCACTTCGCCTTTTACCATAATAAGCCCTTTGCCTTTGCCGTAAGCAATAGCTACATCGGCATGCGCAGCCTCGCCTATAGCATTTACCACACATCCCATTACAGAAACATTTAAAGGCGCTTTGATGTGTGCAGTTCTCTCTTCTATCTCACCGACGGCACTTACCAGATCCGCTTCTATGCGTCCGCATGTCGGGCATGAGATGATATTTAAGCCATCTTTTGCTGCTCCGCTGTCTTTTAAAATGGCACGCGCAACTTTGATCTCCTCTTCAAGCTCTCCGGTGATACTTACTCTCATGGTATCGCCGATGCCATCAAGCAGAAGTGAACCAAGTCCGATAGCACTTTTAACGGTTGCATGAAAAAGCGTTCCGGCTTCTGTGACTCCAAGATGAAACGGGTAGTTGTTTTTTGGGCGGAGCATTCTGTATGCATCAACCGTTCTCTCAACATCGCTTGCTTTAAGAGAGATTTTGATGTCATTAAATCCTAAATCTTCAAGATATTTTATGTTGTACTCAGCTGAAGCCACCATTGCCTCTGCAGTCTGTCCGTATCTGTTTAAAAACTCTTTTTCCAAACTTCCCGAATTTACGCCTATGCGGATAGGAATATTGCGCGCCTGACACGCTTTTACCACCTCTTTTACACGCTCTTTGGAGCCGATATTGCCAGGATTTATACGGATACACTCTACAACTTCCGCTGCTACAAGGGCAAGACGATGGTTAAAGTGAATATCCGCTACAAGCGGAAGCGAAATCTGCTCCTTGATGGATTTAAGTGCAAGAGCATCTTCCATTTGCGGAACTGCCACACGAACGATATCACATCCTGCAAAATGCAGGCGTTTTATCTGCTCAACCGTAGATGTAACATCAGAAGTTTTTGAAAATGTCATTGACTGCACAGAGATAGGTGCATCACCGCCTACTGCTACACTGCCGACATATATTTTTTTGGTTGGATATCTTTTTATCATAAAGGAGATTTTATCTTGTTTGGACTAAAAAGGTGCTTTATTTTCACATGTAAGTTACATGTGAAAATAAGAAAGGGTTAAAATTTAAAAGTGAGGTTTGTGTAGATATATCTTCCAGGTTCGTTAAGAAGCATTGTATCTGTTGAGCCAGTAGTAAGAAGAATTAAATCTGCATATGTGTTTGAGAGAGCATATGTTTCATCAAAAAGATTGTTTACGCCTAGTGTAAAATCAAAGTTTTTGTTTACTGCATGTTTTACCTTTAGGTTTACAATTGCCCATGAATCAAGCTCTTGCTCGCCGCTGTCTGCATCAAAATCATCCCATTTGTCAGAAGCTTGTACTTCAAGCGTAGCTACAGAGTTTGTCATATACTCATAGTTTAGAGCAATATCTCCTCTTAGAGGTGCGATATCTGCCAAGTCCTCATCTGCACCAGGTGCCACATCATCTTTTTCACCGACTTTATATGATGCTTTCATATCAACAGTAAGTGCATCTGTAGCATAGATGGATGTGCTTAACTCTGCTCCATATACAGTTGCATCGATATTATTGAAAGTGTTTGCAGTTTTATTAAAATAGATATAGTCTTCCAACATAGAGTAGAATGCTTTGACTTTAAAGTTCATCATATTGTTATTTAGCTCATATCCTAAATCTACTTCTGTGTTTGTTGTTTGCTCTAAGTCTTCATTTCCTGAAGGACTTACAAGATAAAGCTCTCTTGGATCCGGAACACGACTTGCCTGACCAACACCTAAGAAGATTTTATTTGTTTCATTAAGGTTATAAGTAGTGAGTAGATTTGCACTAATTGCATCATAGTCTCTTTTTCTTTTTGACACATCATCAGGTGTAATCTCCGTATCATCAAGTCTTGCACCGGCTTCAATATCAAAATCACCGAATGTTTTTTCAACTTTTGCAAAAGCAGCCATGTTTTCAGTTTCAGTATGTGTTAAACTAGTTGAAATTGATGCTGGAATAACAGCTCCAGTTGCCACAGTAGTATTGTAATACTTCCCTTCCCATGTTCTTCTGCTTCCATCAAGTCCAAATAGAAGATTGTATCCATATACATCGAAGCTGTTTTTTAGTTTTAGCCCCTGCATAGTTGTTTTTAAGTGGTTTGTTCTGTACCAGCCATTAGTAGCAGCTGTATTTCTGTATCTTGTATCCATAGGATGGTCAACATCTGAGTAGTAGTATTTTAGATTGAGATTTTTGTAAATATCGCTGATGTTTTGTACATCGTAAGCTATACTGTAGATATTTGAGTAGTCATATGCAGCATCCATTTTAGAGTTTGGATAGAGTACATCATCACTTCTATTGTTTGTCATGCTTAAACGGAGTTCCTGATCATCAGTAACAGTTATATATGCTTTTGCCATAAGAGATTTTTTCTTATACGCTTCCATATCTTCATATTGACTTTGGTACTTAAAAGGCGTAGTAGCTTTTAAGTTTGTTTGTTCTGCCAAAGTATTTCCGTCACCGTCTTCATATTGATCGCTTGATTCGCTTGATCCGCTTATTAAAACTCTGATAAAGTCATTTCCGCCGCTAACAGTAGCGCCTACTTTTCTGTAGTTCCAGCTTCCAACACCAAATGTAACCTCACCGTTTAAATCTTTTGTAGGTTCTTTTGTTGTTATCTTAAGCCCCCCGCTAAGTGTTCCAAAGTTTTCAACATCATAAGGCCCTTCAATAACCTCAATATCTTCAATCTGACTTGTTACGATATGAGATGTCGGCGGATCCATTCTGTTTGGACATGCACCAAAAATCTTTGTGCCATCAACATCAACAGAGATATTGTCTCTTTTTTGACCGCGGATGTATATATCGTTCGCGATTCCGCTACGACGGTTCATATCAATGCTTGGTACACTTGAACTCAGCGCTTGTGCTAAATCAGCAGATAGTTGAGCTTCCTGGCTAACCTCTGTTATTGTTGTTGATTCTATACTGATTTTAGGGAGTTGTATCTCACTTGCATTTAAAACAGCAACAACAGTTAATGATAATGGAATTATTTTTTTATACATGTTATAACCTACCTTTATTTTCTAAATTACTCCATTGTATAATTAAAATGTTAAAATAGTGTTAAGTCAAAGAGAAAATAATATGATAAAATTGCATTATGAGTAAAATAGAAAAGATAAAAAGAGTTATTTTAATAATTTTAGGTTTAAGCCTTTCGGCTTATTTAATGTATAGCGGCTTTGCTATTTTAAATCAAGAGAGTTCGTCAGCAAGCCAGAGTAACTCCGCTAGCGAAGTTCATAGTAACACAGTGAAGTGAACCGTGCTGTTTTATAAGAGTGAAGCAGTCAACTCCGACTATCTCTTTTGTCGGAAATGTTTTTTTAAAAATATCTAGCGCTTCTGCATCCTGCTTCACTCCGTAAATCGGAACCAAAACTGCACCGTTAACAAATAAAAAGTTTGCATAAGTAGCCGGCAGTCTCTCCCCCTCAAAATAACAAGCGTCGCTCATTGGAAGTGCGATAAGTTTAAAATTGTACTCATGTGCATAAGCTTTTAGCTCATCCTCCATAAGTTTTAACTCTTTGAAATGTTCATCGCTCTTATCTTCACATTTAACATACATAATCGTTTTTTCATCTACAAATCTTGCTAAAGTATCGATATGTGAATCGGTATCATCCCCTGCCAGATAGCCATGGTTGAGATATAAAATTTTGCTCATTTCAAACAGCTTTTGAAGTTTTTGCGTCATCTGCTCTTTTGAGAGAGCTGCATTTCTGTTTTTATTTAACATGCACTCAGATGTCGTAAGGATAGTGTCAACTCCGTTACTCTCAACGCCGCCGCCCTCTAAAATCAGATCTGCCTTTACGACCTCTTTATCGTAGCACTCTTTTAAACTCTGAGTCATCGTATTGTCTTTAGAAGCTTCAAATTTGCCGCCCCATCCCGTAAAGGTAAAGTCAAGAAGTTTTATGTCTGAGCCGTCTTGAACACAAAGAGCAGAGCAGTCTCTTGCCCATGTGTCATTTGTTTCATACTCTGTAAAGTAGAGGTTTGCATTGGGAGAAAATCTTTTTTTTATGCTCTCTATATCATCGCAAACCACAAGACATTTTTGATACTTGATAATTGCATTGATGATATTTATAAAAGTATTTTGAGCTTCCTCCAGATACTCTGCCCAGTCACTCTTTGCATGTGGAAATATTATTTGTGTAAAACTCTGCTCTTCAAACTCTGCAATTAGTCGTCTCATCTGATATAATTCCTTTATGGCTTACATAACTTTAAATAAAAACAATTTTTTTAATAATCTCGACATTATTGCAAATCGTACCAAAAGTGTAGATAAAATTGCTCTTGTTTTAAAAGACAACGCATATGGGCATGGCATTTTGGAGACAGCTTCCATGGCACAAGAGTATGGTATCAAAAAAGCAGTTGTTTGTTCATGCAAAGAGGCACAAAGTGTAGAGAGGTTTTTTGATTATATCTTGGTTTTAGGTGAGATACCAACTTTTAAAAGTGATAAAGTAAGATATACAATCAATGATATAAACAGCATAGAGAAGTTTCCTCAAGGTACGAAAGTGGAGTTGAAAATTGATTCGGGAATGCACCGAAACGGCATAGCTATAGATGAGATAGAGAGTGCATTTTTAAAAATCAAAGAGGCAAAACTTTTTTTGGAGGCTCTCTTTACACATCACAGAAGTGCGGATGAGCTTACAAGCGAATGGTTTTGGCAAAAAGAGAATTTTAAAATAGCAAAGCAAAAAGCTGCCTTATTGGCAAAAGAGTTTGGTTTTGATGCACTTCGGTTTCACTCATCAAACTCTGCCGCACTCTTTAGGGAATCGGATTTTGATGAAGATATGGCAAGAGTGGGCATTGCTGCTTATGGATGTATGGAACTTCCAAAAGCTCTTCATGTTGAGGGCTTTAAGCCTATTTTGTCTCTTTTTGCAAAAAAAATCTCATCAAGAAAGTTAAACAGGGGTGATAGAGTCGGTTACGGCGGTGACGGAGAGATTGTAAAAGAGTGTGTTGTTGGTAACTATGATGTTGGTTACGGTGACGGATTTTTAAGAGTTTGTGCAGAAAATGGTTATAAAACTCCACAGGGTATAGAACTCCTCGGCAGAATCTCTATGGATAACAGCTCATTTTTAAGCAATGAGAAGACTATTTTGGTTTTTGACGATGCCAGAGTTGCGTCAAAGTATGCCAAAACTATAAGTTATGAACTTTTAGCATCTCTAAAACCCTCTATTAAAAGAGAGGTGCTATAGCAGCTTTTTGTAAAATTAAGAGCTTATTTTTACAACTGCAGCTGAAAAAATAACGCCGTCAATACCCAGAATCGCGAGCTCTTCTATTTCATTCTCCTCTTCGATAAGAGTCAAAATCTTTGCATCAAAAAGATAGTTCTCTGCTAAGTTTTGCGCACTCTTGGCAAGCTTTTTATCAACAATAATATATGATGCGCCCAGAGATGAAGCATATAAAATCTCTGTAATGTTTTTTACATACAAAGCAACTTTAACAGAGTTTGAAATCGCATGATTTATGATATCTAGATTTTTTTCATTAAACTCTATAAAGAGGGTTGAAGATGGCGGAGTGTTTGATATGGAGGCAATATCAGACACATGATAAAAATTTTCATTTTTTAAAAATCTATGACCGAAAAATATCATTTTGCTTTCTCTATGCACTCTTTTGAACAGTAATACTTTCCATTGCTCAAAATTGCATCATCAATTTCACAGTAGATGCCACATGTAGAGCACTCTACCATGTCGCTACTATCAATCTCATCTCTCTTTTTCTCTTTGTTGGAGTTTTGTACAGCCGGCTTTTTCTTTATAAACATAAAATAGATAATAGCAATAACACCCGCTACCAATAAAATTTTTAGTATCATATATCTTCTCCAATAAGCAAATAGTGTCTATTTTTAGTTTTTATAACTTTGTGTTTCAATCCGGGTGTAACTTCATCGTAAACTCTCTCTCCTTTATAAAAAAGAAGTTTTGAGTGCTTGTCTCTAAAATTTTCGCTTAATTTTAAAAGCATATCTGTTTCAGTTACGGCTCTGGATGTAACAATCTCAAAAATTTCGCTCTGCATCTCTTCAACACGCATTTTTACAACTTTTACATTTTCCAGTTCCAAGTCGGCTTTTATAAACTGTAAAAAGCTTGCCCTTTTTGCAATCGGCTCAACAAGTGTTATCTGTGTCTCAGGAAGCCCCATTGCTAAAATTAGACCCGGAAATCCTGCACCTGTACCGATATCTAAAAGATTTTTACATTTTGGCAGAAAGCTTATAGGGAAAACAGCATCGTAAATAAATTCATCTACGGTTTTTTCATCTTTTGCACCTGTTAAATTGTGGATTTTATTCCATTTAAAAAGATGCTCTTTATATTTTTGAATATTATGAAAAAAATCATCAGGCAGCTTTAACTTCTCTTCAAGAAGCTCAGTTTTTAAGTTCAAGTATATATCCTTTTTTAAAGCAGGTGCCCCATCTCATCTTTTTTAACATTTAAATAAGCTTCATTATGCGGATTTGATTTCATAATAATAGGAATGCGCTCTACAATTTCAATCCCCTCTAAAGACTCTATCTTTCTTGGGTTGTTTGTAAGAAGTTTTATCTTGTTTATATTGAAGTGATTAAGTATAAAAATCACAATCTCATATGTTCTCTCATCTGCTGCAAATCCAAGCTGGTGATTTGCTTCTACTGTGTTAAAACCTTTGTCTTGAAGAGCATATGCGTTTATCTTGTTAAGCAAACCTATGTTTCTGCCCTCTTGCCTTAAGTATATAACCATGCCGTTTGTTTTAGATGCCAATTTTAACGCATGCTCTAACTGATCTCTGCAGTCACACTTTAAGCTTCCTATTGCATCACCTGTCAGACACTCTGAATGGACTCTGACTATCGGAGTTTCATCTAAATTTTTTTTAAATATGACCAGATGCTCTTTGCACCCTTCTTTAAAAGCTTTGACTTTGAAATCGCCAAATCTTGATGGTAAATTTGCTATTTCAGAAATTTCTATGTTCAATTATTTTTCCTAACTTTAACTTTAAAAAGGTAAAATATTTTTTAAAATTATAGCTAAAAAGGTTTAACAATGTTTCAAAGATTTCGTAGAACTCGCTTAAATGCCCATCTTCGCTCACTTGTCCGTGAGACAAAAGTAGGTGTAGAAGATTTTATATATCCTCTTTTTGTACGCTCCGGAGAGGGAATTAAAACAGAAGTAGCATCAATGCCGGGTGTTTTTCAGATGAGTATAGATGAGGTGATAAAAGAGTGTGAAGAGCTTAAAAAACTCGGTATTTATGCAATTATACTTTTTGGAATTCCTGATGTAAAAGACTCTATAGGCTCAGACTCTTTGTGCGAACACGGCATAATTGCCAAAGCAATTCGTGCTATAAAAGAGGCGCATCCGGATATGTTCGTAGTAACGGATCTCTGTTTTTGTGAATATACTGATCATGGACACTGTGGAATTATTGATGAAGAGCATCAAACTGTAGACAATGACGCCACACTTAAAATATCTGCTAAACAAGCCATAGTTCATGCAAAGGCGGGAGCAGATATGATAGCACCTTCAGGCATGATGGATGGGATAATTGAAACATTAAGAGATGCGCTTGATGGTGCAGGATATGTCAATCTTCCTATTATGAGCTACTCAACAAAATTTGCTTCAGGATACTATGGACCGTTTCGTGATGTGGCAGAGTCAACACCGAGTTTTGGCGACAGAGCATCATACCAAATGGACCCTGCAAACAGAAGAGAAGCTATTGCTGAGAGCATTTCTGATGAACTTCAGGGTGCTGATATTTTAATGGTAAAACCGGCTCTTGCATATCTTGATATTGTCAGAGAGATAAAGGAGAACACTTCGCTTCCAATGGCGGTATATAATGTAAGCGGCGAGTATGCAATGCTTAAGATGGCAGGGATGAATAATCTAATCGATTATGATAGAGTTGTAATGGAGACAATGATTGCTTTTAAAAGAGCAGGTGCGGATATTATTATCTCTTACCATGCAAAAGAGGTTGCAAAAATGTTACAAAAGTAATCTTTTGCGTTTGTTAAGATGCTGATAAAAGCTCTTAGAAGCAATCTAAAAGAAAATTTAGTATAAACTAAGAGCTTATTTGAATTTTTGGGGAAAATTTTGAGACACTTTTTAACACTGAAAGATTTTACAAAAGAAGAAATTTTAGAGATTATTGACACCGGACTTAGCATTAAAAAGAATTTAAAAGCAAATATTTACAATCAAGAGTTAAAAAACCAAACGCTTGCGATGATATTTGAAAAGAGCTCGACAAGAACGCGTGTTAGTTTTGAGACTGGAATGTTTCAACTTGGAGGACATGCTCTTTTTCTCTCAAATCGTGATATTCATCTGGGTCGCGGAGAGCCTGTAAAAGATACTGCCCGCGTGATTTCAAGTATGTGCGATATGGTTATGATACGAACATTTGAGCACTCTATGATAGAGGAGTTTGCCTCTTACTCGAGAGTTCCGGTAATCAACGGACTTACAGATTCATATCATCCGGTTCAGCTTTTGGCGGATTATATGACTTTGGTTGAACATGGTATGGATAAAAATATTATTGCAGCTTATGTGGGGGATGGCAATAATATGACGCATTCATGGATGATGCTTGCTGCAAAACTTGGTTTTGAGCTTCGTATTGCTACTCCAAAAGGGTATGAAGTTGATGCAAAGATACTTGATGATGCGCAAAAAATTGCAAAAGAGAGCAAAGCAGTTATAAAAATTATGAATGACCCAAAAGAAGCGGTAAAAGGCGCTAGTGTTGTAACAACTGATACATGGGTTTCTATGGGGCAGGAGGATGAAAAAGAGGAGCGTATAAAAACTTTTAAAGGCTTTATGGTTGATGATGAGATGATGTCACTGGCTCAAAAAGATGCGAAATTTTTACACTGTCTGCCAGCTTATAGAGGTTTGGAAGTTAGCGAAGAGCTTTTTGAAAAACACTCTGATATCATCTTTAGTGAGGCAGAAAACAGACTTCATGCCCAAAAAGGGCTGATGGTCTGGCTAAAGAAACAAAATTTTAATAGCTGATTCCGCTTACGCTTCTTATCTTTTCAATGGTCGGCATTGCAATCTCTCTTGCTTTGTCTGCTCCATTTTTTAAAATTTCTCTTACCTCATTTTGGTGCTTTTCGAAATACTCTCTTTTCTCTCTATACTCTCTAAAATACTCCCACATAACTTCCGCAAGATAGATCTTAAAGTGTCCGTGTCCCTCACCGCCTCTTCTATATCTCTCTTGAAGTGCTTTTAGATTGTCACCCTCTAAAAAAAGTTTTGCCATATTGTAAACATTGCATGTTTCGTACTCTTTTGGCTCTTCTACAGAAACATTTTCAGTTACAATTTTTTTGATTGTCTTTAGCTGACTCTTCTCATCTCCAAAAATATTGACGATATTTCCGTAACTCTTAGACATTTTTTGTCCGTCTATTCCCGGAACTGTTGCAACCTCTTCTTGAACTTTAAATTCAGGAATCGTTAAAATATCTCCATATTGGTTGTTAAATTTGATGGCGATATCTCTTGCAATTTCTACATGTTGAATCTGATCTTTTCCTACAGGGACGACATTGGAGTTAAAAAGCAAAATGTCAGCCGCCATTAAAACAGGATATGAAAAAAGAGAGTGGTTTGTTGCAAATCCTTTGGCGGTTTTGTCTTTGTAGCTGTGAGCACGCTCTAAAAGTCCCATAGGTGTAAATGATGATAAAGTCCAGTAGAGTTCAAGAACCTCTTTTACATCTGACTGTACCCAGAAAACTGATTTCTCAGGATCAATTCCAAGCGCTAAAAAGTCTGTAGCACACTGCATGGTAAGTTCACCAAGGCGTTTGCCGTCATTGACACTTGTCATGGCATGATAGTTTGCAATAAAAGCAAAAGTTTGATTTTGTGACTGTGCTTCTACCATCTGTTTTATTGAGCCGAAATAGTTTCCGATATGTAAATCTCCAGATGGCTGAATACCTGTTAAAACTCTCATTTATATAACTCCAAAAATTTCTAAATTTTAGTTATGACATTATACATTCTTTAACTTTATTTCGCTATGATTTAACTTATTATAGAGGTATAAAAGGATTTATTATGAATGTACAAATTCATGCAAAAGATATAACATTACATGAAAGCAGAAGAGCTCATATTGAAGCAGCTATTGATAGTTTTAAAAAATATGCATTAGATATTACAAGTGTAAATGTTTATGTTAGAGCGGAAAAAAAAGGTGTTTCAGTTGAATTTGATATTCATGTGGCGCATGCACAACCTGTAGTTATAAGCCAGAGTGATGATGATTTGGATGCTGCCATAGATTTAGCTATTGACAGAGCTACAAAAGCGCTTCGTCGTCTTCATGACAAAATTGTTTCTCATAAAGCAGCTTCTATAAAAGATATGGAAATAGTAGAAGAGTAGTTATGTATAACTGGATAATTTGGTTTCATATCCTCTCTTTTATCTCATGGTATGCGGTTCTCTTTTATATGCCGCGACTTTTTGTATATCATGCAGAAAATGCTGAGAATGAGGGATTTGTAAAAGTTGTAAAAGTTATGGAGATGAAAATATATAAATATATCGGTATTCCTGCAATGTGGGCAACTGTTATAAGCGGTGTTGCAATGATATTTTTATCTACTTCGCATTATGGCGGAGTAAATATTATGTCAACAGGTGGTTGGATGCATGCTAAGATACTTTTTGTTCTTATTTTAATTGCATATTTTTTCTCTTTGGGATATTTTAGAATAAAGTTTTTAAATGATGAATGCAAGAAGAGCGGAAAGTTTTTTAGGGCTTACAATGAAGTTCCAACGCTTCTTCTTCTTGTGATAGTTGCAATGGTAATTATTAAACCGTTTTAATTATAGAGTGTCAAACGGAGTTAATTCCGTTTGATTTTTACTTCTCTCCGCGTTTTTTCGCTTTAAAAAGAACAGGTGTTCCTGTAAAGTTGAAAGCTTCTCTTAGTTTATTTGTCAAATATCTTCTATATGTAAAATGCAAACCTCTTGGTTTATTCATAACGATAGCGATCTTTGGCGGTCTCGTCTCATATTGTGTTGCATAGTATATTTTAATAATTTGACCATGCATGGATGGAAGATGGTGTTTTCTCATGGCTTTTTCCAAAACTTCGTTAAGTTTTGATGTCGGTATACGCTGAGAGTAGTTTTCATTGATCTCTAAAATCATATCATAGAGCTTATCAACTCTTTTATGTGATTTTGCAGAGAGGGTGATGATAGGCGCATAAGCTAAAAATTTAAATCTGTCTCTTACTTCCTCTATAATTTTGTCATAATCTTCTCTTTTAGCAATGTCCCATTTGTTTAAAACAATAATGCAGGCAAGGCGGTTGCTGTCAACAAGACCGGCAATTTTTTCATCTAAATCTAAAAAAGGTTCACTTGCATCAAGAACTACAAGCGCCATATTTGAGTTTTCAAGCATCTCTTTTGTTCTCATAAGAGCAAACTTTTCAATTCCGAGAATTTTACCGCGTCTTCTTAATCCGGCAGTATCGACAAAGGTAAGCTGCTTTTCTTTGTACTCAATACTCTCATCAATAGGATCAATTGTAGTTCCTGCCACACTGCTTACAACTGAGCGCTCTTCACCTAGAAGAGCATTTAGGAGTGAGCTTTTTCCAACATTTGTACGACCGATAATAGAGATCTTTATATGATTTATATCATTTTCATCAAACTCTTTTATCTTGTCGTTTTGAGCAAATATGGAGTCATCTTCAAACTCCTCTTCATTTATATCTGTGTAAAAGAAATTGTCATCCTCTTCTTCTTCGTTTTGTTCGTTAAAATCGAACTCGTCTTCATCATCCTCTTCGATAATATTTACATCATCTTCATCATCTTCATCTTTTATAGTGTCAGAATCAGGAATTTTTTCATATACCCAGTCAAGAAGCGCAACTATACTTCTGTTATGTGCCACAGATATGCCAAAGATAGCATCTGTTCCAAATTCATAGTAATCCCAAAGATTCTCTTTCATTTTGTCATTGTCAATTTTATTTACAACCAGAGCTACATCTTTTCCTAATGTTTGAAGTTCATAAAAAAGTTTTTTATCTTCCTCTTCAGGAATGCTTTTTCCATCAACCATATATAGGATAATATCTGCTTTTTTTGCAGCTTCAAGGGATTTCTCTTTTATCTTGTCAAAAAGTTCACACCCTTTGTCAAGTCCGCCTGTATCTAATAATAGCGCCTGTTTGTTTATGATAGTAACATGCCGTCTTTTTACATCTCTTGTTGTCCCTGCCTGCTCAGATGTAATAGCATCTCTCTTTTTAACTAATCTGTTAAAGAGTGAACTCTTTCCAACATTTGGACGACCGATAATGGCGATTTTTTTCATATTTGTAGCCTAAATAAAATTTGTAGTTTGTTTGGAATTATATCGAAATAAGAGGTGATTATAAATTGTTTAAAGAAATTCTCTCAAAAGAGAGAGTTGAAATAAAAAAAAGTTTTATTCAGTCAAAAACTCTTTTTCAAGATCTTCTAAAGCATTTTTAGCTTTAAACTGCTGCCAAAGAGCCTGATCATTTTTAAAACTTGTTTTTATATTGTTTTGAATCTGCTCATTTGCAGCTTTTTGTGAAACGGCTACTAGAACATAAATAGCACCTGATGGAGCAGTCCACATATCAACAGCTTTAGAACCTATTAAATTAACTTTTGCAACCTGTTTGGTTATAGTTTCTATCGCCTTATCAACTGTTTCGCTTTCGTTTGCACCTGTAGTCCCGGTATAAATAGTGATTTTATCTTTAACTTGAGACTCTATCTGATGTGCTAAATCAGAACGGCCGTTGGCAAGAGCTACTCTTCTCATATGATCCATTCCCGCAACACTTTTTTCAGCTATACCTACACCTGCATATGAACCATCCGCTTCGGGAACACAAGTCCATGAAGGTGCAGACACATTCTCTTGTATACAAGCATAATCCACACTGCGTTTTTCTACTTTAGCATTTTTGCTGCTACAACCTGTAATTGCAACAAAAAATATTCCTGCCATTATAACTGATGAAATGGTTTTGATCATGTCAGATCTCCTTTTTTTTCTAAAATCATTGTAGCGACTTTCATCTTAAATGATATTTACTGAAAAAAAATAATTTAATAGAAATTAAAAAGTTTTAAATTGTATAATAAAGCTATGAAATATTATAGTTATGAAAATTTTAGAATTGATACACTCACTCTTATAGAAAAAGTAAGAGATTTACAATTTGAAGCCATAGTAGCAGTCGCAAGAGGTGGTTTAACTCTTTCACATGCCATCTCAGAAGGCTTGGCAATACGCCATGTACAAAGCATAAGAACAGAGCTTTATGATAAAACTTTAAAAAGAGAGCAGTTAAATATTTTTGCCACATGTGAATTTAGAGATGTAAAAAAGGTTTTGGTTGTAGATGATATATCTGACAGCGGTGATACACTTAAGGCTGTTATGCACTATTTGGAAAATAAACATAAGAGTATAGAGTTTAAATCAGCAACTCTTTTTTATAAAAAAACATCTGTATATGAACCGCACTTTTGGATCAATGAAGCAGATGACTGGATTGATTTTTTTTGGGAGAGGGATTTTATAAAAAAAACTTAATCCCTCCAGTATTCAACATCTTTTTTTGTAAAATCAGTCTCATATATATATTCGCAAATGATTTTTAACATCTCTTTGTCAAATCCAAGTTCAGGCATAAGTTCATGTTTTTCAATTGCATCATGCATAAGAGAAGTTTCTGCTTTTGGATGCTCTACCCATGTCGCCATATAGGAGACAAACTCATCTTTGTCTCTAAATGCGTTCATATATCTCTCTTTAAATTCTACTACTGCTGGAGCAGAGATTGTTTTTGTAGGATGGTGGCAGGTTATGCAGTTTCCGTTAAACAGAAGTGAACCCATCTCGAGCGCGTAAGAGAGAGAAAAAAGTGATATTATAATCGTTAAAAATATCGGCTTCATATCATTACTTTCTATGTGCTTTTATCATCTCGTAAGCTTGATTTATCTCCTGCGTTTTAGCGGTTGCTTCTTGCATGTAGGCATCATCTTTTCCTTGAGATTTTATGATATCAGGATGATACTCTCTAATGAGTTTTCTATACGCTTTTTTGATTGTATTCATATCGTCGTTTTCATTTACGCCTAGAATTTTATATGCATCATTTATATCTGCTTTTGGTTTAATGTTGTGTACCATTTTTTCAAATTTGTCAAATATGGCGTGATAAGCGTTAGGGTCAAATCTCAATGCTTCTGCGATAGAGGCTAAAACCTCCTCTTCGCTTTTGCTGACTTCGCCATCAATAAATGCAAGCTGAATTAAAAAGCCCATAAATTGATGCTGTTTGTTTTTATCTCTTTTTATTGCATTGCCCAATGTCAAGGCAATTTCTCTTAAGTCGTGAGATCTATTTTTATGCTCATTAAAGATCTCTTTTAGTATTTCTTTTGTTTTGTGCGGCTCAGGAAAAACCGCTGAGATATCATCAAACATTATTCCTACGAGCTCTGCTTCTAAAGCATCGACTCTTCCGTCAGCTTTTGCAACCTTTGCTACAAGCGCAATAAAAAGACCGAGCTCACTTTTTTGAAGAGACTCTTTGGACACTGAAAAATTTTTAAAAGCCTCTTTTGAATAAGTTGTATATTTTGCGTAGCTTTTAAATATCCAGTAAAAAAATGCGCCTATAGCGGCAAGAAGTAGTAAATTTCCCATATATATCCTTTGTTAATTTTGTAATTATAGAAGAGAGTAGTTAATAGCGAAACACTTAGTTGCATGCAACCTTATGATAAACTCTTTTTGCCGTAATCTTTCCGACCCAAAATATTTCACCAAGCAGAGCCTCTTTTAAAAATCCGTCATTATCAAATGCAACAAGAACATCGACGACGCTCTCATCTTTATCTAGCGGAGCTACATGTAAATTGTATATATTTGCAATGCCCTCAGAAAAGTTTGCTACTGCACTCTCTCTTTCTAAATCCTCCAGATAAGATACTAAAACATCATTTTTATCGTTATGCGCGCCCACGGCAAACAGTTTATATGTTTTTTGTTTGGCATTACAGTTGTTTTTTGTATTTAGATAAGAGCTTAGTACATCATTCTCTTTGTATTTATCAAGAGTAGTCTCTTTTTTTGATTTTTTTTCTACCTCTTTTGAAGTGACTTTAAAAGTTGCAGGGTCAAAATTCATTTCGTTTACCAATTTTGTTTTCTCTTCTATTAGTTTAATCTCTTTTTTTTCATGGTCAAAATAGTATGTTTGAACTCTTGTTTTTTTTATTGTCTCTTTTGTTTTTATAAAAATATCCGGAATGTATCTGCCACCTATAATTTTTCCTTTGCTTGTAAAGGTTTCAACTCTATTTTGCAGAAGTGTTGCTGCAACTCCTACTGTAGTTGCCACAAGCTTGATTTCATAGTTTTTGTCATCTTCTTTAAGTGTTATATCAGCATAACCAACATTGCCAAAGAGACTTACATCAACATCGTAACGAGTTGATAGACTTTGTGCAAATAAAGAACTTATTGATATAAGCAGTATTAAAAAATATTTCAATATATACCTCTTTTTTAATAAACATTATATCTAAATTTGTATTTAATTATAATATGAGATTATAGTAAAATCGATTTTTTTTATATTTTTTTAAATATTTCCAAAATAAAAATCAAAATATAGACTAAATATATAGTTTGGTTCATAATCATACTCTCTATGAAAACTGATACCCGGTCTAATTTCATAAGAGATCCATTTACGATAAATATTTTGACGCCAAGATATAAAACTTGAGTAGTTGCTTATGCCGTTAAATGGTTCCGGTGCAGCATCGCAAACATATTTAGAGTTGCCCCAAAACTGCTGTGTAAAATTAAATCCTTTTCTTTTAGAGAGTGTTAAATAGTAAGAGAATGCAACTGAATAGTCAAAACCCTCTATATGAGCTTGCGTTTTTCGGTGCAGTCTTGTTCTAAAGAGAGAATTTTCTGTTAATATTCTGTCAATATAGAGTTCGGTTTCTTCGCTCCAGTCATATTTTGTTGAATATTTAAACTCCTGAGAAGGCTGAATCAGCCATTTTCCTGCTGTATAGTCTTTGCTGTATCTAGCTCTTGCATAAAGTGATAAACTTCTAATGCCTACGGAGTATTTTGATTTAATATCTTTATACAAAGGTGCAAAATAATTAACTCCCACATAAGTGTTTTTTTCACTCTCTTGTTTTGTATAAGCGGTATCATCAAAATAGTTTTTTTCAATATCATTAACAAAAAGTTGAAAGTTTTTTTTGCTTTTGCTTAGAGGTATTTGTGCTCTTATCCTGTACTTAAAATCAGTTGACTCTTTTGATTGATAATTAGAACCTAGACGAATAAGAAGATAACTCTCTTCAGTCTCTTGTATAAATTTTTCATCTTTAAAAAATTTATCAATTGAATCTTTTGTTCCATTTTCTGAGGTAGTGTTTACATCTGGAGTATCAACCCATTCACTTATACTCTGATCTACACTTTTAAATAATTCAACAATATATTTTGAAAAATTTTTGTGTTTTTCATCAATATATTGAGAAAAAGTTTGAGTAGTCGTGTTAGTATCTGCAGCTGCATTTAGTGCGCAAAATAGATAAAATAAAAGAGTAATAACACGAAATGACATAATACACCCTCCGCTTATGTTGTTGATTATAGCTTCTTTTAATTTAAAAGAAGATGTGTATACTTTCGTTTATGAAATGGATAAAAGAATTAAACAGCGGTGTAAAATATATGCTTTTAGCATCATTTTTATTCGCAATTATGGGTGCATTTGTAAAACTTGCAAGTGAGAGTATAAGCTCTTTGGAGATTGTATTTTTTAGAAATATTTTCGGTGTTGTTTTAATAGGCTATACCTTATACAAAACCCCTATGAAACATAAAGGCGGAAAACCTTTATTGCTTTTTTTTAGAGGTTTGATGGGTTTTTTGGCACTTCTTGCTTATTTTTACAATATTGCCAATATTCCGCTTGGAGATGCTGTTACATTCTCAAAGACGGCACCTATTTTTACAGCCATTTTTGCATGGGCTTTTTTAAAAGAAAAACTCTCTTTAAGTGCATGGATTGCCGTATTTATCGGTTTTGGAGGGATTTTGCTTATAACACAGCCAAGCGGAATTGCATTTACAAAATATGATCTGCTTGGAATTTTTAGCGGAGTCGGAGCCGCACTTGCTTACACTTCGGTAAGAGAACTTAGAAACTACTATGATACAAGGGCGATAGTCCTCTCTTTTACCTTTGTGGGAACAATTGGTCCGATTATCCTTTTTATCCTGTCAAAATATTTTTATCTTCCAGAGCTTGATTTTATGATGGGAGAGTTTGTCTTTCCAGATAAAATTACCTGGATTTATGTGGTGGGAATAGGTGTTTTGGGAACACTCTCTCAGTACTATATGACAAAAGCTTACGGTGAAACAAAAGCGGGAATTGTGGGGGCTGTAAGTTACACAAATATAGTTTTTGCTATTTTAGTTGGTACTTTGCTCGGTGATTCTCTTCCGGGGTTTATAACAACATGCGGAATAGTGTTGATTGTAAGTGCCGGTATAATGGTCGCTAAGGCAAAGTAACTGAAATTTTTGTTGTGTGTTTGTTAACTTCGTATTTAAAAGCATTATGCTATAATCACTACCTATTTTTCAAAAGGTAAATATATGAAACTACTCGCCGGACCTTGTGTTATAGAGAGTGAAGCAAATATTTTTAAAATCGCTAAAGCTTTAGAAGTGTATCAAAACGACAATACTATTGATTTTTATTTCAAATCCAGTTTTGATAAAGCAAACAGAACATCACTTGATAGTTTTCGCGGACTTGGGATGCAAGAGGGGCTTAGAATCTTGCAAAAAGTGAAAGACGATTTTGGATATAAAGTCGTAACGGATGTTCATGAATCATATCAAGTTCCCGCAGCTGCCGAAGTTGTGGATATGCTTCAGATTCCCGCATTTTTATGCCGTCAAACCGACCTTTTGGTTGCATGCGCAAAAACGGACAAAGAGATAAATATCAAAAAGGGGCAGTTTATCAATCCGCCGGACATGAAATACTCTGTTGCCAAAGTGCTTAAAACGCGTGGTTGTGATGAGGTGAGTTATGAAGCTTCTAAAAAGCACGGCGTTTATCTTTGTGAAAGAGGTTCATCTTTTGGTTATGGAAATATTGTTGTAGATATGCGCTCATTGGTTATTATGAGAGAGTTTGCACCGACTATTTTTGACGCTACGCACTCTGTTCAAGCTCCGGGTGCACTCGGCGGAAAAACAGGTGGGGACAGAACGATGGTGCCTTACCTGGCAAGTGCGGCTGCAGCAGTAGGCGTGGACGGTTTCTTTTTTGAGACACACTTTGACCCCTCAATTGCTCTAAGTGACGGACCAAATATGATAAAGTTAGATGAGTTAGAAGCTCTAATAAATAAAATTAAAAAGATAGAGGAAATAAATAGATGAATTTAATCGAAGGCAAATTAAAAGTAGTCAACGGCAAAAAAATAGCGATAGTAAGTACGAGATGGAATCACTTTATAGTAGATAGACTTGTAGAGGGTGCAAAGGATGCTTTTGCAAGACATGGCGGAGATGATGCCGACCTTACGCATGTTTTAGCTCCGGGAGCATTTGAGCTTCCAATGGTAATTGATCAATTGCTCTCAAGCGGAAAGTATGATGCCGTATGTGCTTTGGGTGCAGTAATCCGCGGTTCAACTCCTCACTTTGATTATGTCTCAGCTGAGGCTACAAAAGGGATAGCGACTGTGAGTTTAAAACATAAAAAACCGGTCTCATTTGGACTTTTAACAACCGATACGATTGAGCAGGCCATAGAGAGAGCAGGCACAAAAGCCGGCAATAAAGGTTTTGAAGCGATGACAGTTGTTATTGAAATGATTGATCTTTATGAGAATTTATAAAAGACACTGGTGTCGCGGGCTTCCTGCCGAAGGAAACTTAGCGTTAGCGTAGGTAGCGGAATTACTTCCGATACCGTGATAAATAAATGAAGGGCTCCCTTCATTTTTACGAAATAAAATAAGGAAAAATGATGGCCACTAGACATCAAGCCAGAATGGCAGTTGTAAGCCTGTTGTACGCATTTGATTTGGGTAACGGAAATATTGCAGAACATACGGATGAGATTTTAGAAGAGAAAAAAATCCGCAATAAACAAAAAGATTTTGCATTGACTCTTTATGAAGGTGTTATGAGCAATATTGCTTCAGTTGATGAAGCGATAGTCAAACATCTTAAAGATTGGGATTTTGAGAGACTTGGAGCTATCGAGAGAGCAACTCTTAGACTTGCAACCTATGAGATACTTTATGGAGATCTTGATTCCGCCGTGGTTATAAACGAAGCGGTTGAGATCACAAAAGCATTTGGTACTGAGCAGTCGCCGAAGTTTATAAACGGTGTGTTAGACGCAATTTCTAAAGATAAATAAAAAATGAAAAGATTAACAAAAGAAGAAGCGCTTTACCTTATAAAAAATGCAGATTTAAAAGAGCTTGGACGGATGGCGACGGCTCGTAAAAAAGAGTTGCATCCGGATAATGTCACTACATTTGTGGTTGATAGAAATATCAACTATACAAACATCTGCTGGGTGGATTGCAAATTTTGTGCATTTTACAGACATGAAAAAGATGCGGATGCTTATGTGCTCACTTTTGACGAGATAGATGCGAAGATAGACGAGCTGCTTGAAATCGGCGGAACACAGATACTTTTTCAAGGCGGCGTGCATCCAAAACTAAAGATCGAGTGGTACGAAGATTTGGTAGAGCATATCCATACAAAATATCCCACAATTACCATCCACGGCTTTAGCTCCATCGAGATTGATTATATCGCCAAAGTTTCACGCATTAGTGTTGAAGAGGTGTTAGAGAGACTTCATGCAAAAGGTTTGGCTTCTATTCCCGGAGCAGGGGCGGAGATACTATCTGATAAGGTAAGAGATATTATCGCTCCCAAAAAAATCGACTCTGATGTATGGATAGATATCCACAGAAAAGCGCATAAACTCGGCATAATGTCGACGGCTACCATGATGTACGGAACTATTGAGAGCGATGAAGATATTGTGGAACATTTTGACATGATACGAAAGCTTCAGGATGAGACGGGCGGTTTTCGCGCTTTTATTATGTGGAGTTTTCAAAGTGAAAACACAGAGCTTCTTAGACTTTTTCCAGATATGCAAAAGCCTTCATCAAACCGTTACCTAAGACTTCTAGCTGTGGCAAGACTCTATTTGGATAATGTGCCAAATATTCAAAGTTCATGGGTGACGCAGGGACCATACATTGGTCAGATGGCTCTTATGTTCGGAGCAAATGATTTGGGTTCTACCATGATGGAAGAAAATGTTGTAAGCAGCGCGGGAGCGGCTTACAAAATGGCGAAAGAAGAGATGGTGCATCTTATAAGAGATGTAGGTGAAATCCCGGCTGTGCGAAATACAGCATACGAAATTTTAGAGAAATTTGCATAAAATGATAAAAAAAACAATTTTATTATTATTAATTTTAGGAAATATAATGATGGCAGCGACAGTAGAAGAGTTAAACATAAAAGATATAAATGTACCTATTGTTTTTGAAGAGGACAAAAGATTGCCTCTGGTGACAATGCAGTTTATTTTTCAAAACAGCGGAAGTATTGCTGATACTACAAAAGCAGGTTTGGCTAAATTTAGTGCAAAAATCATGAACGAAGGAACCAAAGAACTTGGTTCAAGTGCGTTTGCAGAGAAATTAGAGAGCAGAGCTATTCATATATCGGCTTCAACAGGAAAAGAGACATTTGTAATAGAACTTGGATGTTTAAAAGAGGAGCTTGATGAGGGTTTGAAATATTTTGAACTGCTTTTAAAAGATCCAAACCTTACGCAAGAAGCAGTTAAAAAAGTAAAAACAACTACTCTTGGCAATCTTGCGAGAAAAGAGAATGATTTTGACTATGTGGCTTCAAATGAGTTAAAAGCACTTCTTTTTGAAGGAAGCGTACTTGCAAATCCTTCATCTGGAACTGTAGAGAGTGTAAAGAGTATCGATTTAAATGATGTTCAAGATTTTTTGGATAAAAACCTGGTACGCTCAAAACTCATTGTTGCTGTTGGCGGCGATGTAGATATAAAAGAGTTAAAAGATAAAATTTCAAAAATCATAGCATCAATGCCAAAAGGTGAAGCAAGTAGTGTAAAAAAGTATGAAGTTTCTAAAGAAGTAAAAGAAAAAATTGTAAAAAAAGAGACACAGCAGGCGTATATATACTTTGGTTCACCATATGACATAAGTGTAAATTCCGAGGATTATTACAAAGCAAGAGTTGCTACTTTTATCCTGGGTGCAGGCGGTTTTGGCTCAAGACTTATGGAAGAGATCAGAGTGAAAAAAGGGCTTGCCTATTCAGCATATGCAAGGCTTCAGGTAAGCAAATCAAGCTCTTATATGAGCGGATATCTTCAAACAAAGTTAGAGTCTCTTGAAGATGCCAAAGCAACAGTGAAAAAGATTGTTGCAGATTTTGTAAAAGAGGGTGTAACAGAAGAAGAACTTGAGCAGACTAAAAAGTTTTTGCTTGGAAGCGAGCCTCTAAGAGTGGAGACAATGAGTCAAAGACTTCATAGAACATTTATGGAGTTTTACAATGGACAAGAGCTTGGAAACTCTCTTAAAGAGTTAGAAAAAATCGAAAAACTAAAACTAGATGATCTAAATGAGTTTATCAAATCTCATAAAGAGATCTTAGATATGAGTTTTGCAATCGTTACAAAGCGCTAGCTTCTTTAGAAAGCGCTAGTTTTTTTCAAAAAACGAAATTTTTATAAAAAATATTGCATTTTGCAATATTTCACCACAAAGTTCATAAAAACAGATAGTATTAAATACTAAGGACTTAAAATGGACATAACTAAAGAGCAGGAAGAGAAGTTTAAAAAATTGGGTATCGGCAGCTACTCTGAGCTTGCTCTTATTGTTCCCTCTGCTTATGAGGACTTGAGGCTTCATAACAAACTTCAAACACATGTTATGCAGTTAATCGATGCCACTGTCGAGTCTGTTTACAAATCTCCAAACTCTCTTCAGATTACATTTTATGCCCATAATTTCGGACATGCCATAACAGGTGTGCTTTTTCGTCCAAAACCCTATATGATTCATCAGTTTAATGTAGGAGAGAGGGATTACTACTATGGAATGATTGAGTGCAAAAGCGGTTTTTGCAGTATGAGTATGCCCAAAAAAGTTACAAATGTAGGCAAAATAACACCAAGATATAAAACGCAGCTTAGAACAGATGTTATGCTTCGTTTTGTTCAAATGTTTCTAACAAAAGAAAATTTACTTTCAGAGGGTTTAAAAGAGGAGGTGGCTGAAGAGCTCTTAAAGATCCATTTTCCAGCTCAAGAGCCAGTAAATCTGAAAAAATTAGAATCTAAAACACTTAATGCTCTTAAGTATGTAGAACTCTTCACCTATATGAAACAGCTCTCTCACAAAAGAAGATACTTTAAGTCCATAACCTCTACATGTCAAGATTATAAGAAGTGGGCAGAAAGATTGCCGTTTAAACTAACATATGAGCAGATAAATGCTATAGAGGATATAAAAAAAGATCTCTTAAGCAATATATCTGCAAAACGAATGATAGTAGGAGATGTTGGAAGCGGAAAAACAATGGTGATACTTGCCTCTTGTGTTATGATGCTTCCACAGCGCTCTATTCTTATGGCACCGACAACAATTTTGGCAAATCAGCTTTACAATGAAGCGGTTAAATACCTCCCGGATGTAAAAATAGCTTTGGTTACAAACAAAAGTAAAAAAATAAGTTTGGATGCGTATGATTTTATTATAGGTACGCATGCTCTGCTTTACAGAGAACTTCCCCAAGCTTCACTTGTTATGGTGGATGAACAGCATCGCTTTGGAACGGCTCAGAGAAATATGTTGGAAAAATTGGTAAATATAGGAGATAAAAAACCGCATTTTTTGCAGTTTTCTGCAACGCCCATACCCAGAACGCAGGCGATGATAGAGACTGCCCATATAGATGTTTCGCTTATAACTTCCACACCTTTTAAAAAAGATATCACTAGCAAGGTTATACATAAAAAAGATTTTAAAGAGCTTTTAGAACATATAAAGAGCGAGATAGATTACGGGAACCAAATCTTGCTTGTCTATCCGCTTGTTGAACAGAGTGAGGTTTTAGAGTATCAAAGCATAGATGAAGCAAGAGGGTACTGGGAAAATAGATTTGAAAATGTTTATGTTACCCATGGAAAAGACAGAGATAAAGAGGAAGTTTTGCTAGAATTTAGCAAAAAAGGTGATATTTTGATAGCTACAACTGTGGTTGAGGTTGGCATCTCTTTGCCGCGACTCAGCACAGTGGTCGTTGTCGGTGCAGAGAGATTGGGACTCTCCACGCTGCATCAGTTGCGAGGTCGTGTCAGCCGTACGGGTCTTAAAGGCTACTGTTTTTTATATACGAACAAGAGTGAATCTGAACGATTGGAGAGGTTTACGAAAACAATAAGCGGATTTGATATCGCAAATCTTGATTTGAAGTATAGAAAAAGCGGCGATCTGCTAAAAGGGCACAATCAAAGCGGAAGTCAGTTTAAGTGGATTGATTTAGCAGAAGATGAAGATATAGTAAAAAGCGTAAAAAAAGATTGTTTTTTAAGTTAAATAACTTTGTAGGATTTTCAGCACGGATAAAAATCCGTGCTAGAAGAAAAAAGTCTATTAATATAAACCGAATCTTCCATCGCTTCTTTTGTAGAGAACGCGTGTTTTATTTTCGTTGTCCAAAAAGATTTCGAACATTTTGTTGCTATCTTTGAGATCATTTAAAACATCTTCGACTTCTCTTGGTTTATAAAGAGTAAGCTCAACGGGGATGATTTCATCCTCCATAGCTTCATCTGCTTCATGTAAATCTATAGCTTTATTTGCTTCATTTTTTGCTTCATTTATACCATCTTTATGATGTGTGTTTTCTTTATCATGTATACGGCGCATCGCTTTTTGTGCTCTCTCTGCAGCCAAATCGATAGCAGCATAAAGATCTTGGTCACTCTGCTTGATAACTATAGAGTTTTTATGTGCCAGGTTGATAACAAACTCTACAACAGAGAGAGGTTTGCCCTTTTTTGTCTGGCTTGATGCAATAAGATTTACAGATATAATGTCCATATTGTATTTGCTAAGAGTGTTAATAGAAGTATTCATATAGGCTTTAATAGGCTCCGTAAGTTCTACATGTCTTCCGGTTAATGATATATTCATGGTAAATCCTTTAGTTTCTAAATAACGATTATTATAGCATTAAATCGTTTACAATAATTCATTATTTAGAGTTTTTGGATTGTTCTTCTAAAGTAGCGGATAGGTTCAGATGAGATACTTTGATCATTTACACGAACTGCTGTATCCATAAGTACAGAACCGTTTTGTTCGGGAGTTACAATATCAAAATATTTTGAACATGTGCCTACAGTTCCTGTAAAAACATATCGCATTGTTATATTTACATCATAGATGTCATCAAAAGTTGTGCTATAGCTGTTTAAGCAATTTGTATTTGGATCTCTTTTGGCAATTTCCAAAAGTGCCAACTCTGTAGCACTCTTTGCATGAAGTGCGGCTTGCTCGTAAAGATAAAGATCAACAGTTCTTTTACTTGTTTCTGTGGTAAGTGCCAAAGAGAGCGCCATAATAGTCGCTATGATAATTATAACTGCTATAGCCATTATCATAGCAAAGCCTGAACGCTTCTTATGAGGATTGGTTTTTAAAAAATAGTTTTTTCTTTGCATAACGAATACTCCTCATCCTTTACTAAATCAGAATTGACACACACTTGAATTTTAATAATTGAGCCGACGGCTTTAAATCTAAAAGTATCTACATTTTCCATGATTACAGCACTCTTTCCGCTTGTATACATTTCACCTTGCCATGGTTGATAATCATAATAGAGAGTTAAATTTCCATCATCAGGAGTATGTACAACAGCATAAGCAGTCCAAGCTAGTTGATAGTACTCATATACATTAGCACCGGCAAAAGTACTATTTGATCCGTCAAGACCGCTGATTGGAGCAAATTGAGATGTACCGTTGCTTTTAATAGGGTGCATAACACTTGTATTATGGTCTGTTAAGGCGACTCCATTCCATCCATACCCGGTTTTAATATCACTATCAGATCCTACAAAATATAGCGCAGCATCGTTGATATCACTTCCTCCATCAGAGAGTGTGTCTATAAGAGCATTTAAATCTGCAGTATCTGTCCCAGGAGATACTAAATTAGTAGCATTTGTATTTGGATCTTTTAGATCAATTATTCCGCTCCAGTGAGGCAGAAAATCTCCGCCAGCATTAGGAGTATTTCCGCGAAATCCCTCTATATCTGTTCCTACCCATTCTAGTATTGTTGCAGTTTCTTCATAAGGAGAATAAGCTAAAGCTTCAAAATCAGTAGCACTCTTTCTAGCAATAACAGAGTCTTTTATGCGGTATTGAAGTCTTGAACCTATTGTCTCAACTGCAGCTGCAGTTTGAGATTGGAGTCTGTTGTTGATACTTGAAAATATAAAACTTTTGTAAGCCTGAGAGAGTAGCTCAACACCATATTTTGCAAGAATTCCCATGATTACTATAACAAAGATAAGTTCTAGAAGAGTAAAAGCGCCTCTACGCATTAAAATCTCCTCTTGTAGTAGTCAATCTCGCCGATGTTGGCGCTGTAAATTTTTAGGGTTGTTAATAGTGTTGCCCCGTCATCTTTATATACTGAAGCAGTAAGTATTTTTATATTATTATTTGTTCCTGGTGCGACAGTGACTTGACTCTTATATAACTCTTTATACCCTGAAGCCTCTGCAGTAGCATTGATATCAAACAAATTGTCTACAGTAGTATTCACTGCATTGTTTAGATTTGGAAAATCGGTGCTTGAAGTGTTCAACACTGTGTCAGAAGTACTATCTAAACAGCGTCTATGATATGGTTGGGCAATATGACCGTCTCTTAGTCTGTATCTAGGGCTAGAAGCATTATTTTCACAATCTCCGTCTACATCTATAACCCTTGATAGGTGGCTTGTTGCATTGTCTTCGATTGATCTTGCATCCCAGTAGTACGATGTAGCTCCCATAAGTTCTGCAGAGGCTGCAAAGATAGCTTCTTGAACTATATTGCTCTCAATCCCTTTGGATGTAACCTGAATCATTGTGGGGAGTGATATAACTGCAATAGATACAATAACAATAGCAAATATAAGCTCTATCATTGTAAAAGCGGCTCTGCCAAAAGAGGTTTCTCTTCTTACCACATGATTCTCCTATTTGTTTTTACCCCGCCGGTGCTTTTTGTTGTCGTGTTTGTTTCATGCTCGCCGGTCCAGTCACCTAACTTATCAAACTCAACTTGAAACTCGTTTCTTGTAGCCGTCGGATCATCTTCATTATAGATTAGCCAACGAGAAGCTTCGTTTTGCATCGTTGTTTTGTATGGGTAACCCTTGCTTTCATCATAATTCAGTGTAGTTACAGATGGATTTCCAGTTGGATTGTCAGTTGCATCTACAATGTCACCTTCAACATTAGTTCCAATTTTTTCCAAAACTATACCAACTGCTCCGTCATTAGTTGTATTATGATCTGCATTTATAAACCATCTTATATCATCAACCTGCTTGGAAGCTAGACCGTTTGGAAGCAGAGTTTTGTTACAGTCAGTTCCAAAACAGTATGCTTCAAAGTAGATGTTTGCTTGATATGGATGATCTTCTGGTACTCTATACCTCTGTCTTGAAGCATGTGTACGACCGTAAAGATGGGTTATGTTGTGATCTAGATTTTGAAAACCATGTGTTATTTTTGTTTCAAAATCAGCAGTAAAAGTACAATCAACACTATTATTGCAATCTGCATTGTAATTTCCAAATGTTATTAATTTAGGGTTTGCAGAAGCGTTTACTTCTCTATTATAGTTTAAATTCAATCTGGTATTAATTGTTCCATTTAAATTTTTAGTGAAGTAGTGTTGTGCTGTTTGAATTAAAACAGGCGTAGATGAATTAGTTTCAGTATAGTTTATATCATCTGCAATTATTACAGTACCGTTTACATCCAAATTGTGAAATCTTGCCTTATATGCCACATTGTTACCGTTTACATTTATAAGAGCAGTGTCAGATTTGTGAACTGTTAAGTTTAACGGTTTTGCATAACAGTTATTAACAAAGTTACTTAAAAAGGAGTTATTATAGCCAGAAGCTCTAATGTCGCCATTTAGATGAAACGACATATTTTCATCCATTGAAATATCTGCCATATAAAGATGCGTTGCTGATGGGCTATAGTCAAGTCCGGCAGACGGAGTTATATTTAAAACAAATTTATATGGATGAAATTCAAAAAGATAATCTTTATATTTGAGACCATTTTCAATATTGTCGTGAGTGCTGCTAATATTACAGCCTGCTACATTATTGATTGTACTTCCACTCAATGATGTAACAGAACTTTCAAGAGGCACATCAGTTGAGTTTGGATCACACTCAAATCCTGATAGGAAATGAGAACCGGTTTGATGTGTTTGTTTTGATGAATCCCAATCTACAATTGTCCATGTTTTATCAATAATATTTAGTCGATATTCTCCCACCTGTGAAAGATTTTCTTCTGTAGCAACAGTTCCATTGATGAGATTTATTTCCAACGACTCATCTTCAGTATCATTACATCCTGTTTTAGCAACGCTTGGTTCCCATATCAATGTAATATTGTAATCACTTCCACCGGTAGCAAAATAACGGGTGTAGCCAGGGGTAGCTTGATTGTCAAGATGATTGGTTGCATTGACATCAAACCGGTAGTCATATCCACTTGCTACATCTACTCTGTCTAGATTTGGACTTACTACTCCCGTATGGCCGGGTGCAAATAACTGTACCTGGGTATGATTGGTTTGATTAAGATCTCTTAGCTGCACCGTATAGCTCTCGGGGCGAATGGCAAAGTTGTCTCTTGAACAAAGAACTTTAGTTCTAGTACCGTACAAACACTCCATACATATTGCAACATCTTGATAGGTACTGTTGTTTCCATTATCTGAACATGCTACTGATGTTCGATTTGTCATATTGTCATTATTTGGATTTTTTACATATTGTCGACAATGCGGATATATTTGATGAATATCCGAGAAGTTGTCAATTCTAATCCCATTTTTTGTCTCTTCAATGTGAATCAATGAGTCATTTTGATCAGCTATTGTGTTAAACGATACTCTAAAAGCAGCATTAGGCGTAGCTGTTTGAAAAAAATCAGCCGGCGAGCCAATTTGATATGGTTGTCCTGTAATAACATCTGAAACCATATCTTCATTAATTGCTGCTTGAATTGTTTGAGCATTAAAATCAACTTGAGAAACATTATTTTCAAAAGTCATCCATATTCTCGGGCTTATCGCACTTGATGGTTCACGACACGCTGCATCGACATCATGAAATTCACTTGCATCAATGAGTTCAACTGCTACAATGGTCGTAACCGGCTGCGGAGTGTCTAGTGCTTCTGGATCAAAAGAAGCAATTCTGAGATTTCCAGGGCGCTTTGCAACCTGTGTTGTTAAATCATAATATCTATCATCGTTATTCGAGTCATAAAGTCCTGCGTCAACCATGCTAAAGATACCCCATTCCGGCGTATAACTAAAATTATCTGCAGAACACATCGGAAGATTCTCTCCTCCCACGGTAGAGGAGTATGGCAATGTTAGTGTGGAGCCATTAGGCAGCGGGATAACTAGGTCATAAGAAAATGTTGCATCGATTGGAATATCAATAGTTCCTATATGTTGCGGAGTTAGCGTATAGTAAACATATGCATGCAATTCTCCGCCCATATCCCCGATAGGAATATTATGAATATAAGAGTTGCTGACACTTAACGGCCAGGCTGAATCTTCTTTATAAACCGGTGTAAAGCTGTTTGGATAGTTTACACCAACCGTATCTCTTGTATAAATTGCCTGGGATGTATTAATATCATTAATCGTCATTATAATGTTATTTGCGCTTACATCTGAGGCTTCTTGATTTCGAATATAGAGACTGACATCAATATCTGTAGTATTTGGAAGAAATCCACTGATATAAGGCATAGCTGTACCGTTGTTTTCTTCTGTAAAAGGAAGACCATTTTGTTCATACCCGTAATCATAACAAAATAGCGGCACATATAATTCAGTTGCAAAGGCAATCATAGAGGGCCAATAACGGTCCTGATCACCATTTGCTTGTCGCTCGGATGTGAATGTAAAATTCATAGTTGTTTGTTTTGGAATCATATAATCGCCAATATCAAATGTTTGAATATCTATTCCATTGTTGTTGATCAAATCAGGTGTTCGAGAATCTCCTCCTGAGATTGAAGAGTTAAAAGAGTTATTTGTAATTGTTGCCAGTGTAACAGCAGTGTTGTTGTTATAGTTTATTGTTTTTAACAAGTCACCACTGATATGTCTATCACCTTCGGCAGCAAAAACTGATACTTCTGAGACGATATTATTTTTGTCCGGTGTATAAAAACCTGTTACATCGATGTTAACACTTGGGTCTCCACTTCCCACGGTTTTCCATCCATCAAAAATACTGAAACTTCGAAATTTCTCATTTGGATCATCAAGATTTGCATAAACTACAGCTAATGTCCATGCTCCGTATGTTCCCAGCGAAGGAATATTTCCTTCATAGACGGGAATATTAGCCACCGTGTAATTTCCATCATTCCATTTCCCATCCCCGAAATATCCGCTTACATCAGCAAAAGCAGAGTAACTTGTATATCCGCTATATCCCGCGTCAGATTTGTAATCCAAACGATCCGGTGTTATATCAGTATAGCTGCTTGAACTTTCATCATGGCGTATTTTAATAGTCATGTCTGTGCTAAAACTGAAGTTAGAGACTATTGCTTGCCAATATAATCCTGCCCATATTACTCTAGCCCCGGAAGGCAGACGCAATTCGGATGTTGTCGAATTTGTAAGGCTTGGTGTAGTTGTATCAACATTATATTCGCACAAATAGTAAGCGGCATTAGAACTAGGGGCGTTTTCTATGTAGTCACCATTTGTATAAGTACTGCAAATATTCGAATTTTGTGTAGTTGGAGGTACTAAAACAGTATTTCCTATTGTTTTCATATCACCTTTGGAATAGAGCTGTTGTCGGAGACTAAAATCACGATAACCGCTTGTTGCAACATTAGTAATTGTGATTGAAACTGTTCCTGTATCACTGTATCCATTGCTGTCTTCTATGGTATATGTAAATGAGTCATCTCCCATATAATTTGATGTAGGAGTATAAGTAAAAGTTCCATTTGCATTTACTGTAACGGCACCATGCGAAGGATTTGTATTGGATATAACTGAGATAGAAGGACCGATGTCATTAGAGAGTACATTGCCTGATAAAACTGTATTTTTTACAATAGAGTAAGAATCGTTAACCGCATCAGCACTGATAAAACTGATTACAACATTATCTATCCATATATCTTCTCCACCCCAATCGAAAGGCCAGAAACTTGCAGTGTCAGGATTGATACGCAGTTCCAAACCACCACCAGTATCTAAAACTGCATTTACGCTGTAGGTATAAGTTCCATCTTCTTGATAAAAGCGAGTTGTAACCCCGTTTGCCGTTACATTGAGTACATCCTGCCCATATCCTGATGCTTCCCATCCATCATATGCTCTGACATCAAATGTAATAATTACATTTCTTAGTGGATGCTGATTGAAACTGTAATTTTCAGACCCTGTGTTATCTCCAAAGATGTAATAGTGATTGTAGTAGCGGGTTCCTCCGCTCCATCCTTCATTGTTGCTGTTAAAATCTTCTATTGAGAGTGTAATAGCATACAGCGGTGTAAACAACACTGTCATAACTCCAAAAAGTGATACTAATTTTAAAAAAAATTTTAAAAATGAATTTTTATTTGTATCTGAATGGTTTAAATTTTTCATCTTACATCCCCTGAGTTGATTAAGCAGTTATATTAAAATTACTTTTAAAGTTCTTTGTGTTTTTTAATTCTATTGGCATAAAATTTTAACTTCTTCGTAAACTACAATACATTATATTATACTATCAGTTGCCCTTAATAAGTGCTTAATGATTAAATTAGGGTAATCGTTTGCACAGAATTAAACTATATATATAACTTTAATCATAAAATATACATAGTTTAATGAGTGTTATATATCTTTTGGATAAAATAACATCTTATTTAAAATTTAGGAATTTATTTTATGAAATTAAAGATTTATTTTTTAGCGGTTTTGGTGCTTTTTTCGCTTTTGTTTTCAGGATGTTCAAAAGAGGTTGAGGAGTATAACAAGTCTGCTATATACTGGTACTCAAAAATAGTGCAGAGTGTTTCTAACGGGGATCTGGAGAGAGCTGACAACTACTACAGTTCACTTCAGGGTGAGCACATCGGCTCTCCTCTGCTTCCAGAGGCTACGATGATACTCGCACTTGCGCATATGTACCATGAGGAGTATCTTTTAAGCGAGCATTTTTTAAATGAGTATATTAAAAGATATGCAACTCCAAATGAAAAAGAGGAAGCAGAATTTTTAAAAATAAAAGCAAAATATATGGCTCTACCAAATCCAAGACGAGATCAGGGGTTGATAACCGAGGCGATAGAAGAGGGCGAAGCGTTTAAGAGAATATATCCAAACTCAATGTATCTAGAGATCATAAACACGATGCTTACCAGACTTTATCTTGCCGAATTTACGCTCAATGAGAGCATTGCCGGGCTTTATGACAGGCTAGATAAACCAAAAAGTGCCTTATATTACAGATCTATAAATCCGCAACCCTGGATTGTCTCAGAAGAGGTAAACAGAGCTGTTGCTCCATGGTATCGTTCATGGTTTGAAGGAGACGGTACTTCAAGCTGGTATGATTTTATGATACCGGACACGCAAAGTGTTGTTTCTAGAAGCTCTGTAAAAGATGAAGATGTAGGAGAGAGCGATGAAACTAAGTGATTATAAAGCATTTCCGGCTGATATACCCGTTATAGCAGAGGATGAACTCTTTTTATATCCGTTTATGATCTCTCCGCTTTTTTTAAGCGATGAGCAAAACATAAAAGCGGCTACAAAGGCTATTGAAGAGAGCTCTTTGGTAATAGTTTGTCCCACAAAGCCTTCTTATGAGGGCGAAAGAGAGTTTGAATCACTTTATAATGCAGGTGTGGTAGGTTCTATCATGCGAAAAGTCTCACTTCCCGACGGAAGAGTAAAAGTGCTTTTTCAAGGTCTAGCACGGGCTAAAGTTATAAAAAAAGTTCAAGACGATCCTCTTATTGCACATGTAGATATCATAAATGCTACAAATGTAAGCTCTTTAAAGATAGATGCCATACTTGAGATAGTTCGTGAAAAGGTTAGAGCGCTTGCTGCCGTGAGCAGCTATTTTCCTCCGGATCTGTTAAAAACTATAGAAGAGAATCATGACCATAACCGCATAATCGATCTTATATGCAGCAGTGTTAAGCTCAAAAAAGAGCAGGCTTACAATCTTTTTGTAGAGACTGATACTGAAAAAAGATTTTTGGATCTTATAGAGTATCTTATCGATGAGATTGAGGCAAATAAGCTTCAAAAAGAGATTCGTTCAAAAGTACATACACATATAGAAAAAATCAATAAAGAGTATTTCTTAAAAGAGCAGCTAAAGCAGATTCAAAAAGAGCTTGGAAGCGATACTTCAAGAGATGAAGAGATAGAAGAGTACCGAAACAAACTAAAAGCAAAAAAAGAGAAAATGAGCGAAGAGGCTTATAAAGAGATACATAAGCAGATAGAGAGATTTTCGCGAATGCATCCTGACTCTTCAGATGCATCTATGACACAAACTTATCTAGAGTGGGCTTTAGAGATCCCTTTTGGAGAGGAGAGTAAAAAGAAGCTTAAAATCAGTGAAGTAGAAAATCAACTGGATAAAGACCACTTCTCTTTAGAAAAACCAAAAGAGAGAATTATTGAGTTTTTTGCAGTAAAAGAGTTGATGGAGCTCAGAGGAGTAAAGGGAAATTCTGGAGCAATTATCTGTTTTTCAGGACCTCCGGGCGTGGGTAAAACATCTTTGGCAAACTCTATAGCAGAGGCGTTAAAAAGACCGTTAATCAGGATAGCGCTTGGCGGTTTAGAAGATGTAAATGAGTTAAGAGGACATAGAAGAACCTATGTTGGCGCGATGCCTGGGCGTATAACCCAGGGACTCATTGATGCTAAAAAAATGAATCCTGTAGTAGTACTTGATGAGATAGACAAAGTTGCAAAAACCGGCAGAGGCGACCCGACAGCAGCACTTTTAGAGATACTGGACCCGGAGCAGAACAAAGAGTTTCGTGATTATTATCTTAACTTTAATCTTGATCTCTCAAAAGTTATCTTTATAGCAACTGCAAATGATGTCGGAACTATTCCTGCTCCGCTTCGTGACAGAATGGAGTTTATCAGCATAAGCTCTTATACTCCTCAGGAGAAGTATGAGATTGCATCTAGATATCTTATTCCGCAAGAGCTTAAAAAACATGGTTTAAGAAAATCAGAAGTTGCTATCTCAAAACCTGCACTTAAAGAGCTTATCCATAGCTACACCCGTGAAGCGGGAGTGCGCAATCTTCGCCGCCGCCTTGCAAATATGTCAAGAAAAGTTGCTCGTGAACTACTTGAACATCCGGAAATCAGCAGAGTTTCACTGACTCTGAAAAATCTTAAAGACTATTTTGACAAAACGGTATTTGAGATTGAAAAGACGACAAAAGTTCCTGTTGTTGGAGTTGTAAACGGTCTGGCATGGACAGCGGTCGGCGGAGATGTTTTAAAAATAGAGAGTATCCGCATAAAAGGCAAGGGAAGCATGCAGCTTACGGGCAGTTTAGGCGATATTATGAAAGAGTCGGCACTTATTGCATACAGTGTGGTAAAAACACTTATAGATACAAAAAAATTGAAAATAGACCCTCAAAATATTCCTCTTTCAATCAAAGAAAAAGAGGAAAAAACGGCAGTAGATTTAAGCGAAGTCTATAAACGATACGATCTGCATATACATGTTCCAGACGGTGCAACTCCAAAAGATGGACCAAGTGCAGGTATTGCTATGGTAAGTGTTATATCTTCAATACTGAGCTCAAGAAAAATTCGCTCAGAAATCGCAATGACGGGTGAAGTTTCTCTAAGCGGAGATGTACTGCCGATAGGCGGACTGAGAGAGAAACTTATAGCGGCACATAAAGCTGATATGAGCAAAGTACTTATTCCGCTAAAGAATTATGAGAGAGATCTGGATGATATTCCACAAGAGGTAAAAGATTCGTTAGAAATTGTTCCGGTTAGTAAAGTTGAAGAGGTTTTAAAACAAGTTTTAGTTTAAAGCCTCCTCTTTGCTTGTAAACTTTAAAGAGTAATTGACTCTATCTTTTGAGTTAATTCACCGTTTCTTATCGGTTTCATTAAAAAACCGTTTGCGCCGAGTTCAAGGGCTTCTGTTTTTTTTGTTTCATCAGTCGTAAGTACGATAATGGGAATCTGCTTAATATTTTCATCAGAATTTACAACTTTAAGAACTTCTAAACCATCCATCACAGGCATAATGATATCTAAAAGAATAAGATTAATATCTTCTCTCTCTTTTATCTGATTGATAGCATCAATCCCGTTTCTTGCTTCAATAACTTCTTTTACATCGGGGTTTTTCATAAGCATTGATTTTAGAAGTTTAAGGTTTATCATATCGTCATCTACTGTTAGCACTATTAATTCTTTTGAAATCATCTCTTTATCCTTTAGATATATTTTATAAACAGCGACTTTAATAAATCTCTGTTTATAACATTTTTGATCACTTCATCTACATATTTTTTATATGTCAGAGTCTCTTTTTGGTTTGATTCATCGATAAGAACAATAATAGAATCAAGACCGTTTGAAGCACTTCTTTTTTTGATGACTGAAGATATTGTTTCTATATCCAAAGTGTCATACTCCTTGTCAAAAAGCACTATTTTGTAAGAGTAGTTCTCTATTAATTCTTTAAAATTTACCGGCGAAGAGGCAACTTCATATGTTATACCCTCTATTGTTTCTACTATTTTAGTGTATAGTTTTGTTTCAAAATCACTTTTCTTAGCTATTAGTACATCTGCTTTGTATTTAGGTTTAATATGAAGTTTGACAGATTTATTTGGCAGATTTGTATCTCTTACTATATGATCAGCTAAAAATTTATTTAGTATAGATACTATTTCTAGCCGAATAAGAGGTTTTGTGGTGTACTCATCGAGACCTGCTGAGAGGAACTTTTCTCTATCCCCTTTTAGGGCATTTGCTGTTAATGCCACAATAGGCACATGTGCTTGTTTATAATCCTCTTCCCACTTTAAAATTTCTGTTGTTGCTTCAATGCCGTCAAGAACCGGCATCTGAATATCCATAAAAATTATATCAAAATCTTCATCTTTTCTTTTTTGAAATGCTTCAAGTCCGTTATTTGCAACATTAACATTTAGCCCTAAATCTTCAAGTGTTCGTTTAATAAGTTTTTGATTTATTATATTGTCTTCGGCGACAAGAACATTTGCTGCAAATTTTGGTTTAGATAAAGCAAAATTTTTACCGGATTGTTTTTTACTATCTTGTGTAGATTTATTTAATGAGATATAGTTTAGTAATATCTGTTTTATTTTTGAAGAGTGCAGCGGTTCATATAAGATTTTAAAGATATCAAAGCCAAAAGTATCTATTTGCTTCATAATATTTGATTTTGTTAAAACAACAAGTTTTGGCGCAAGAGTCGCTATTTTTGCAAGCGTTTCTTTGTCTATATAGTCATAATCTACAAATAAGAGATCATAGTTTTTATTTTCTAAAAGTGATTTGATTTTATGCATCTCTTTTACTACGGTATACTTAACTCCAAAATAATCAAGATATTCTTTTAGATAGTTATCTTGATTTTTAGTTTTGTGTGAACTCTCTAAGATAATCGCATTTAGGTCATTAAATCTATCTTGGAAACTTTTAGAAAGTGTTTCAATCTCTTCAAAATCAAGAGTAAAAAAGAAAGTGGTACCCTCTTCCGGCTTACTCTCTAGGTCAAGTTTGCCTCCCATAAGTTCTATAAAGCTGCTTGATATTGTAAGTCCAAGACCGGTTCCGCCATATTTACGAGTAATGGAAGTGTCTGCTTGGGAAAATGCTTCAAAAATTCTACTTTTTTGTTCATCTGCTATGCCGATACCGCTATCTTGAATCTCAAACTTAACTCTTGTTTTATCAGCCTCATCAGATTTGATTTTTCTGATATTAATATTGATAAATCCATTATTGTTTGTAAATTTTATGGCATTTGAGAGAAGGTTGATAAGAACTTCTTTAAGTTTTGTAGGATCACCTTTGAGAGGAGACTCAAGCCTTGGATCGATAAAGCATCCAAGGTCTATATTTTTTTCGCTGGCACGAACAGCATAAACTTCAACCGCATTTTCAAACTCTACTACTGGATCAAAGGCAATATTTTCAATTTCAAGTTTATTGCTCTCTATTTTAGATAAATCAAGAATATTATTGATAATCTCAAGAAGATTTTCAGAACTTTTTTCAATAATATCAACAAACTCTCTTTGCTCTTCCCCTAATCCCGAATCTTTTAAAAGCTCAGTAAATCCGACGATACCGTTAAGCGGTGTGCGAATCTCATGTGACATATTTGCCAAGAACATTGATTTTGCTTCATTTGCTTCCTGAGCAGAAACTTTATCCTTTTTTGTCTGTTCAATAATCTCCTCAAGAAGTCCGTAAGCTAAGTTTGTTCCTTGAGATGTGTGAAGATTGATTTTTCTATCTTGCGTGTTATAGTCATGCGCAACTTTTTTTAGTACATTTTCAAGTTTTTTGATATTTTTAGTTATTTCATTAGCGAGCAGATAGCCGAGAATTGCCAATATAATAGCAATAACCCATATAGTAAAAGTTATAATTAGTACTTGTAGGGAGCTGTTTTGTATCTCATGTGCTTTATTGTCTATAGTATTTAACAATAAAATTTCTGCTTTTGAAATTAGATTGATTTTTTCTGATAACATAGTAAACCAGATTCCTGAGTCAATGTCATATTTACCGCTCTTGGCAGCAGTTATAATGGCTGTTCTTTCACTGTTGATATCTGCAAACAACTCTTTGCTCTCTTTGGTTTTAAATATGGCATCAATTTTTTTTACTAACTCTTTGTTTTGTATTTTCTCATAAGTAATAGCATCAGCTTTGCTAATAATAGAAATCCATCTATTTAAATCATCAGGCGAAAGTATTCTTGAGCGCGAAATAATGTGGGATATATATCCCCTCTCAATCCCCGAAGCTTCTCGCGCATAAATCAATGAGGTATACAAAAAGTAGAGCTCATTGATCTCTTTGTCAATATCTTTGTTTGCAATATAATTGAGTTGTTGGATAAGTTTTTCCTGTGCTTTGCTGTATATATCTACAAACATTTCAGAAAATTCAATTTCGTTACTGTTTACAAGAGCTCTTACAGATTTTATTTTAGATAGCATTAAAGGGATCTCGCTTGATACTTTTTCTTGCTGTAGATGTTTAATATATAGTGCTATTTTTTCATCAACGATTTTTCTTTGTTCATTAAGAGATTTTAAAATATTCTCAGTTTGATTTCCGAGATACATGGCACTCATACCACGCTCGCGCGCAAGATTTCTGATTAAATCATTGAGAATCTTGTTTTGATCTAACCTGTTTTGCAACTCTTTTGCTGCTTTATATTCAAAAAAAGAGTTGTAAAAGTAGTAACTTGTCATTGAAAAAAGTATGATAATGGGCAAAAGACTTATAAGTTTTAGTCTGTTTTTTAATCCAAATTGCATTATCTATTTTCTATGTCTAAAATTTTATTGAG
This sequence comes from Sulfurimonas sp. CVO, assembly GCF_009883775.1. NCBI lineage: Bacteria > Pseudomonadati > Campylobacterota > Epsilonproteobacteria > Campylobacterales > Sulfurimonadaceae > Sulfurimonas > Sulfurimonas sp. CVO. The sequence continues at coordinate 1,533,629 of NZ_CP033720.1, read as the reverse complement.
TGTTGCTATAATGTTTTTGCCGGCTTTATCAATCGTATCTATGTCATTGGCGTTCATAATCACATTTAAGTCCTGATCAAAATTAGGAACTCTCATATTTTGGCTCATTCCTTTTATTTTAAGGACTGCACTTTTGCACCCGTTTATATCACTCTTTTGAATTGATTCAAACATATGATTTGAGAGCTTTTTCATCTCGTTTAAATAATCTTTAAAGAGTTCATTAAAACTTTTTATATCCAAACCGATATCATCTGCTATCTGTTTTTTATCATAATTAAAAACAGTATCAGAGCTCTTTTTAGGCAGTTTTTCTTGAAATATATAATCATAATTATCAAAAATAGATAAATCTTCATCAGCTATTTTATCTTGATTTATAGTAATCTTTGGTTTTAAAAATTCATCGTCTGCTAGTTCGGTAATCTCTATAAAATCAGGAACTTGAGAGTCATTTATCTGCAGATTTGAGAGATCTTCGTTTTTGACATCTTCTTTAAATGATAAAATAATTGTATCATCGTTATCAAGTTTAGCTTTCTCAGTAGGCTTTTCTTCAGCCGGTTCTTCTTTATGGGAGAGCTTATCAATGATTTTATAGAATTTTTCAAGATTGGTTTTAATTTCGTTGTCATCGTTTGATGTATTGATTGTTATTAAAGTATTCAAAGCATTTTCTATTCTCAGGTTTGCGGCAACACCTTTGAGTTTATGAGAAAGTACTCTTAGATGATTTAAATCTTGGGTGTTTGCTGCTTCATAGAGATCATTTTTAAAGCTCTCTGCCTGAGCAATAAAATCTTGAATAAACTCTTCTATAAGATCAATCGGTAAACCAAGCTCTTCAGAAGCTATTTGTGGATTGTATACATACTCTGCAAAAGAGTTCTTCTCCTCTTTTTGTTCTACATTAACTAGTTGTTTATGTATAGACTCACTATCTTCTTCTTTTATTTTGTTTGGAGAATCTTTGTGTAAATCCTGTTTTGCCATAATGGTTTTTTCACTGGAGTTTTTATCATTTTTAGTAGGAGCATCTTTGGGTATTATGGCTCTGTCATATATTTCACTAGATTGAAATTTTTCTCTTTTAGCAGGTTTTTGCATCATAGGAGTAGAGATTTTTTCATCCTGCGCATCTGATAAAAGCTTGATTTTACGAAGATTGACACTATATGCTTTTTTAGATGGGTTGTCTATAAGATAGATTATTTTTATCTTTATGTGTGCCATATAATTTTTATCTTTGATACGAAGAATGACTTTTGAATCTATATTGTTACATGTGATGTAATCAATCCAGTGCATATGTTTAAAATTATGAATAAAGCCGGGTTTTTTTACAAAAAGATCTGCAAAATCTGCTGCTTGATCTTGAAGCTCTTCAATGCTTGAGAGGCCGAGAGCTTTTAAATCATCCTCATCAATTCCCCAAAACTCTTTTTTGTGATTATAGATTAGCATCTGAGCCTTTTATGTAATATAAATAGTATTAAATGTAGCACAAATAGTTTAAAAAAAAACTTATTTATAAATACTTTTTATTATATTTGCATCTTTTATGTTTAAAACAGAACCAATCTCCTCAACACTTAGGTTCTTAAGCGCTTCAAATGTTCCAAAATGGTTTATTAGTTTAACTATTTTTGCCTGTGATATCCCTTTTAGGCTTAAGAGTTTGCTCTCTTTATCAAGTTTTAGTTTTGTTTTTTTATGAAAGTTTATTGCGCTTCTATGTGCTTCATCTCTTAATTTTTGCATCCATTGAAGTCTTTTATCGCTGTCTTTAAGCCTAAAAACATCCTCTTTTGTATGAATTATGTCCTTTGCTTTTCCTTTTGCTCGATGTGCTTTTGCATCTATCTTCTCTTTTGATATTGCGATGACATCCAAAAAAACTCCATTTGATTCTAAAATTTCAAAAGCAAGTTTTAAGAGTGTGCCTCCTCCATCAATAATCCATAAATCTGGAGGAGAGTTTTTGGAAAAGCTCTCTACTCTTTTTGTAAGTGTCTCTCTCATTTGAGAGTACTCGTCTTTTGCCTGCAGATGATAGGTTCTGTAACTTTTTTTATCAAAACCTCCTTTATCATATACTGCCATAGCTCCGACTGTTGCAACTCCTGACATATGAGAGTTGTCAAAAATCTCTACGCGCTTAGGAATTTTTTCTAAAGAAAGTAACTCTTTTACTTCACTTAAGATTGCATCGCTGTTTTGTTTGCCCTCTTTTCTTAAAAGTTCCTGCGCATTTATCAAAGCCAAATCAATAAGTTTCTTTTTATCCCCCTTTTTAGGTACTTTTATAAGCGCTTTTTTCTCAAAGAGAGTAGTAAGATACTCTTCTATGATATTTTTATTTTCAAATTCAGTAGCAATCAGTATCGGCGCTATAATCGGAGGTTTTCCATTTGAGTAAAAATCCATTAGAGCTCTTTGGTAGAGTTCATCTTCATCATATCCTTCATTGAGCTGGATATAATCATGCGAAGATGAGATGATTTTGCCTCCTCTCATAAATATTCTTACTATTACTGCTCTGTTTTCAGCATTTTTTAGAACAAAAATATCGTAATTTTCATCACTGGCAAAATCAATTTCACTCTTTATCTCTGAACGGCTTATTCTTTGATATCTGTCTCTAATTTCACCTGCCTCTTCAAATCGAAGATTTTGGGCATAAAAGTGCATCTTTTCTTCGAGTTTTGCCAGAAGTGTTTTCTTGTTTTTTATCAGCTCTGTAGCCAAATCAAGCTCTTTTTTATACTCTTCATATGGAACATTTAATTCACATGGTCCAAGACATTTGCCTATTTGATAGTAAAGGCAGAGTTTTTTTGATTTTAGAGATCCTTTTTTCTGTACAAGACGGCATATATCATAAATTGAGTCTAAGATATCTCTTGCACCGACGGAAAAGGGACCATAATATGTAATATCTGAAGATTGTATGATTTTTCTTGTTATTTCAAATCTTGGATACTCTTTTGCGTTGTCTATGTAAATATAGGGGTAAGTTTTGTCATCTCTTAGTAAAATATTATATTTGGGATTAAGCTGTTTGATAAGTGAATTTTCTAAAATTAAAGCGTCATGCTCTGAATTTACAACTATGTAGTTCATAGAAACTGCTTGAGAAATCATCTTTTTGATTCTGCTTGAGAGATTTGTGTTTGGCTTTAGAGAAGGGGTGAAAATAAAATAACTTTTTACTCTTTTTGCTAAACTTTTTGCTTTGCCTACATAAAGAAGATGTCCCTCTTCATCAAAATATTGGTATATTCCGGCACAATCGGGCAGTTGTTTTATAGTTTCTTCAAGATTCATTATTCATCTTTTTTATAATTTTTTGAATATCATGAACAAGTGCATTTAGTTTTTCATCATCTATATTGATTTCAAAATTTCCGGTTGAACGCTCTTTATAAACCTGTTTTGTCTCTTTAATCTCTTCTTTGTTTTTTTTTGGAGTGTGTGTTACAAAAGCTTTTATATCATCAAATAAATTTTCATCACACTCTTTACACTCTTGGGGCATATGATATTTTAAAGCACTTTTAATGCTTTGTATATTATTATCAAACTCTTGTTTCCCAACGGGGTGATTAAATACAAAAAACAGAGTTTTGTTTTTGATGTAAGTAAAGTTGATCATTTTTTGTATAGGCGGTGTAAACATAGATTGTACTATCTTAATACATTTATAATAAGATAGCTGAGAGAATTGAGGTCTGGTTTGAATAGAATTTATAATTTGACTAGCGTTTTTCATTTAATAATTATAGCAATATTTTTATTAAGTATAAGTGGATGTGGTTATAAAGCAGATCCATATTATTTAGAAGATGCGCCGCAAAGTGATGAAAATATAGAATTTATTATTAAAAAAAGTAATAATAATGAAAGCAGCGGTGAAAATAGATGAAGTATGATGTAATAATTGTGGGTGCCGGTGCAGCAGGGTTATATGCTGCTATGTATCTTCCTCGTGATAAAAAAGTTCTTATTATAAATAAAAGAGAAACTTTTAAATGTAACAGTTTTTATGCTCAGGGCGGAATAGCTTTGGCGATAGATAAAGAGGATGTGCCTTTGCATATAAAAGATACTCTTGATGCGGGAGCCGGTCTTTGTGATGAAGAGGCTGTAAAAGTGTTAAGCGAAAGTTCAAGAGCTATTATAGATGATTTGATAGCTCGTGGATTTGAATTTGACAGAGATAAAGAGGGAAAATTACTTTATACAAAAGAGGCAGCCCATTCCAAAGAGCGTATACTTCATGCCGGCGGAGACGCAACCGGCAGATATATGCACTATTTTTTATTAAAACAAAATCCTCATCCTATGTTAACAGATGCCAGAGTTGTGGATCTACTTATAAAAGATGGAGAATGCTACGGTGTGACTGTCCTTGATCATAGAGAGTGCAGAAATATTTATGCAGATAATGTCATAATTGCCAGCGGCGGAGTGGGTTCTCTTTATGAGTATCACACAAATGCGCCTTGTATAAGCGCAGATATGCAGGGTCTTTGTATTATGAAAGGCATAGAGTTGGCTGATATGGAGATGATGCAGTTTCATCCAACGGTATATGTCGGCAATAATGCAGCTCAAAAATTACTTCTTACGGAAGCATTAAGAGGTGAGGGGGCTACTATTGAAGATGAAAAAGGAAAAAGATTTTTATTTGATTATGATGAGAGAGGTGAACTTGCTTCAAGAGATATAGTAAGCAAGGCAATATATGATTATAATAAAAAAACAGGCATGCAGACATATCTCTCATTTAAAAATTTTGATCATGTCTATTTTACAAAAAGATTTCCAAATATATATAAAAATCTTCAACTTTTAGGTTTTGATGTACCAAAGCAGAGAGTTCCGATATCACCCGCTTTTCATTATGCTATAGGTGGAATAAAAACAGATGTAAATGGTGCAATTCCAAATGTCAAATCTCTTTATGCCATAGGTGAAGTCGCATCTACAAAAGTTCATGGTGCAAATAGACTTGCATCAAATTCTCTTTTAGAAGGGCTTGTTTTTGGAAAAAGAGCTGTTGAGGATATTTTAAAAAAAGAGCATGTTAAAAAAGAGGTTGTTTTTGAAGTTACTGATGAGGTAATGAGCTTTAAAGAGGATAAAGCCAAAAAAAATCTGCTTCGCAAAATTATGTGGCAAAATGTATCGATAGTCAGAACAAAAAGTGGCTTAAACAGTGCATTGAGCCAAATTAATGCTCTTTTAAATGAGAAAATCGGCAGACTTCTTAAATTTCGTTTATTGACAGCCAGAGAAATTGTTATTGCAGCATTAGCCAGAGATGAGTCAATCGGGGTACATTTTATACAAAAAGAAGAGAGCTGATAAGCTCTTTTGCTTCAGAGTCTCTTTTTTTTCTTGGCGACTCTTGAACTATATCGAAAATTAATCTTAATTATTGTATCCTTTTACTATCAAAAGGGTATATTCCCTGTAAAAAAACCATTTTTGGTACTTCAAAACACTCTTATTAAAGGCATTTAAATGACAAATGTTAGCATTATCGTTTTAGATTTTGGTTCTCAGTATACGCAACTTATTGCTCGTCGTCTTCGTGAAGATAAAGTTTATTGTGAAATTCTTCCTTATCATACAAAGATAGAAGATATTAAAGCAAAAAATCCAAGAGGAATTATTCTTAGCGGTGGACCGTCGTCTGTTTACAGCAAAGATGCATATACGGTAGATAAAGAGATCTATGCAATGGGAATACCTGTTCTTGGTATTTGTTATGGTATGCAAAGAATTGCAGTTGACTTTGGTGGAAGTGTAATCAGAGCTGACCATCATGAATATGGAAAAGCAGAACTCAATATAATAAACGCAGGGGAAGAGTGTTCGCCATTATTGAAAGATTGTGATAATGAGAGAATTGTTTGGATGAGCCATACAGATAGAGTTGATGTTCTTCCGGAAGGATTTGAGCCTATAGCTACATCTGCCAATTCTCCTTATGCGGCTATTGCAAATGAAGAAAAGCGTGTATATGCAATGCAGTTTCATCCGGAGGTTCAACATTCGGAAGAGGGCTATTTGATGCTTCGCAATTTTGCACGAACTATCTGCGGCATTAGTGAAAAATGGAAAATGGAGCACTTTTTAAAAGAGCAGATTAAAAATATAAGAGAAAAAGTGGGAGATGGAAAAGTTCTTTGCGGACTTAGCGGCGGGGTTGACAGTTCTGTTGTAGCTGCTATGCTTTATGAAGCAATTGGTGATCAGCTTATTCCTGTTTTTGTTGACAACGGTCTTTTGCGTAAAGGTGAAAGAGAGCAGGTTGAGGAGGTTTTTAAAATCAATTTAAAAGTGCCATTGGTTGTAGTAGATGCAAGAGAGAATTTTTTAGGTAAGCTTGCGGGAGTGAGTGATCCTGAGAAAAAGCGTCAAATAATCGGACATACATTTATAGAAGAGTTTGAAAAAGAGGCTAAAAAGCATAAGGGTATCAAATTTTTAGCTCAAGGCACTCTCTACCCTGATGTTATAGAATCTGTAAGTGTAAACGGTCCATCTGAGGTTATAAAATCGCATCACAATGTAGGCGGACTTCCTGATTGGATGGATTTTGAGCTGATTGAGCCTCTGCGTGAGCTCTTTAAAGACGAGGTAAGAAAAATTGGTCTGGAACTTGGTCTTCCGGAATCTATGATTAACCGCCACCCTTTTCCTGGACCGGGACTTGCTATTAGAATTATGGGTGATGTAAATGAAGCTGATTTGACTCTGCTTAGAGAAGCGGATGTTATACTGCTTGATGAGTTAAAAGCTAGCGGATATTATTATAAAACATGGCAAGCATTTGCGGTTTTACTTAATGTTAAATCTGTGGGCGTAATGGGTGACAATAGAACATATGACAATACTGTTTGTGTTAGAGTTGTTGAAGCGGTTGACGGTATGACTGCAACATTCGCTCATCTTCCTCATGATTTGCTAGAGAGAATAAGCAGAAGAATTATCAATGAAGTAGATGGAATTAATCGTGTAGTTTATGATATATCATCAAAGCCGCCGGCAACAATTGAGTGGGAATAAATAAGTTTTTATATGCCAAAAAAAATCTACCTTTTTGCAACCTCCAAGAGTGAGCATGCAATCAATGTAAAATCCTTAGATGTCAGGTATTTGAAGCCTGATATCGATTTTTTCAAATATGATTATCTTATCATTACATCCAAGCAAACCATTAAAGCTTTAAATCAGTATGATAAAAAAGATTTTATAAATATACCTGCATTGTGTGTATCCCCAAAAACAGCAGATGCCTATATAAAATTTGGTGCTAAGGTGTTGGCGGTCGGCGATGGCTACGGCGACAATCTTATAAAAAATATAAATGAGTTTTCAAAAGATACAAAGTGGCTCTATCTGCGGGCAGAAGTTATAGCTTCGGATTTTGTGAAAAAGTGTAAAGAAGAAGGGTATCAAATAGATGAAAAGATTCTTTATGTAAGTGAATGTTCTCAAGAGATTATGGATGTAAGAGTTGATAGTCCCTCTGTTTTGATTTTTACATCTCCTTCATCAATAGAGTGTTTTTTGAAAAATAACTCTATTACTTCTGAGGATAAAGTTATAGTAATTGGTACAACAACAGCGAATTTTTTACCGGATGCAACAGAGTATATAATGAGCCAAAATACATCAATACAGAGCTGTATAGAGCTGGCTCTGCAAATAAAATAACAATTTAAGAAGAAAATCAAGATTTTTTTTTGTATAATTATATTAATAGTCTGGGTAGTTCGATAAATCGCACTAATGAGGGTTCTACATTTTCAAATAGCGAACTAGTAGAATTTCTGTGTGTCGGTGTTATCGTTTGAGACATGTTAGCTCTGTCGAGATAATGCCGCCGATAGGAGATTCTCTCTTCGCCCAAATTCGGCTTTTAGAACCAAGCCAAATGCGAGACGGCTATCTGGGCTATTTTTACTACGATAGTATAAAATCTTTTTATCAAAACCTTCTCTTTATCAATAATCTATCTAAACACAGTTGAGTTTTTTAAAATATTGCAATTAATAGACAATGTGCTATAATTAGCTTAATTAGACTGTTTGTAAAGATATGTATGGAGTGTTGATGAAAATTTTAATTTTAGGCAGTGGTGGCAGGGAGTATTCAATTGCTCGTGCAATTTCAAAAGAAAAAGAGGGGCATGAACTTTTTTTTATGCCTGGAAATGGTGCGACAAACTCTTTAGGAACAAATGTAGATATTAAAGATTATAATGAGTTGGCCAAATTTGCTAAAAACAATGGAATTGATTTAACAATTGTAGGACCTGAGGCTCCGCTTGTTGATGGTGTTGTCGATATTTTTAAAGAGCATGGTCTTACTATTTTTGGACCTAGTAAAAAAGCTGCTCAGCTTGAGGGTTCAAAAGTTTATATGAAAAACTTTTTGGCAAAGTATAACATTCCTACAGCCCGCTATATTGAGACGGCATCCATAGAGGATGCTTTTAGATTTGCAGATACGCTAAGTGCTCCTATTGTGGTCAAAGCAGATGGACTATGTGGAGGAAAAGGCGTTATTATCGCGCAAAATCATAATGAGGCTAAAGTTGCAATTTCTGAAATGTTAAGCGGAAAGAGTTTTGGCGATGCAGGAAAAAAAGTCATTGTTGAGGAGTTCTTAGACGGTTATGAACTCTCTATGTTTGCAGTTTGTGACGGAGATGATTATATTCTGCTTCCGGCTGCGCAGGATCATAAAAGACTTAAAGATAATGACGAGGGACCAAATACTGGCGGAATGGGTGCTTACGCTCCGACTCCTCTTGTTAATGAAGAGCTTTATCAAAAAGTAAAAGATAGAATTATTCGTCCGACGCTTGATGGCATGAAAAAAGAGGGAGCACCTTTTGAAGGAGTTCTTTTTATCGGCATAATGGTTGTAAATGGCGAGCCGATTACGCTGGAGTTTAATGTCCGTTTTGGAGATCCTGAGTGTGAGATACTTATGCCGCTTATGGTTTCAAGTGTAAGCGATATGTTTTACAAAGCTGCTACAAACAGACTCGGTGAGATAAAAGTAGAGTTTTCAAAACAATATGCAGTAGGCGTGGTAATGGCAAGTTCAAATTATCCATACTCAAGCTCTACACCTGCAGAGATAATAGTGGACAATGTGCATCATGAAGATATAGAAAAATATACACACATCTCTTATGCCGGTGTAAGCATGGTTGATGGCGTGCTTTATGCCGACGGCGGCAGGGTTTTAATCTGTGTTGGTTTGGGAGACACTATAAAAGAAGCAAGAGACAGAGCATACTTGAGATGCGGGCAAGTTCATTTTGCAGGTAAAAAACTTCGAACAGACATAGCTTATCAAGCTTTGTAAAAAAAGAAACAAAGTGAACGAAGAGATTCAAGATATCCTTCATCGTGAAGGAATGACTTTATCAAATATTAGAAAAAGGGCTGTGGCTTTTTTTATAGATGAGATGCTACTCTCATTTTTACTTATTATATCACTGGGTGACTCTTTTTTTGAAGCTCAAACAATGGAAGAGATGGTTCTTATAACAAATGCTTATGTCTTTGAGTATATGGCTATGAAAATAATTTACCAAGCTTTTTTTGTTATGCAGTATGGTGCTACTTTAGGTAAAATTGCTATGAAAATAAGAGTGATAGAGATCTCTACTATGCAAAAACCAAATGTTATAGTTGCTCTTAATCGTTCAATTGTTCGTGTGTTAAGCGAAATGCTTTTTTACCTTGGATTTTTATGGGCAGCAATGGATCCTGCAAGACAAACATGGCATGATAAAACTGCTAAAACTTTGGTTGTAGATGTTTAAATTATTTGTATATTTAGTATTATTTGCCGCATATGCAATAAGTAGTGATAAAGTTGAAGTGTATGCAACTACTATAGATACAAAAGATAATATTATAAAAGCTGAAGGTGAAGTTGTCGTTATCTATAAAGATTATTATTTAAGTGCTCAAAGAGCTGTTTATGATAGAAATAGTTCAGAACTAGAACTGTTTGAGAATATTCGTGCAACTCAGGGGGAAAATATTAAGCTGCTCGGAGAGTATGCCAAATTAAATATAGCTAACAAAGAGCGCACATTTATGCCGTTTTATATGTTTGAAGATAAATCAAATGTTTGGCTTAGCGGAGCTAAGAGTTATTCAAAAGAGCCAAATGTAGATATAAAATCAGGAATAACAAGTGGATGTGATCCCAACAATCCTTTTTGGAAAATGGAATTTTCATCAGCTGATTACAATACAGAAACAATGTGGCTAAACTTATATAATGCCAGAATTTACATATATGATATTCCCGTTTTTTATACGCCATACTTTGGATACTCTTTAGATACAACAAGAAGAACAGGAGTTTTGCCTCCTATGGTCGGGTATTCGGATAAAGAAGGTTTCTACTATGAACAAGCGCTCTTTATAGCTGAGCAAAATTGGTGGGATTTGGAATTAAAACCTCAAATAAGAACAAATCGAGGTTCAGGCTTATATTCTACATTTAGATTTGTAGACAGCAGAGTTTCAAAAGGTTCATTGACTGCCGGCTATTTTAAAGAAAAGGAAGAGTATTTTCTTGAAAATGAGTTGGCAAATAAAAAGCATTATGGATTTAATTTTTTATATGAAAACAGCGATGTAATAAATCAGTGGTTCGGTACAAATTTTAAAGGTCAGTCAGCTCTTTATATGGATATAGTCAATATGAATGATGTTGATTATATTAATCTCTCTACAAATGATACAACAGAAAATGCTACGACTACTCAGCTGCTTTCAAAAATAAATCTTTTTTATAATATGAATGATAATTATATAGGAGCATATTTTAAATACTATAAAGATTTAAATTTAGATACAAACGAAGAGACTCTTCAAAATCTTCCGGCACTTCATTATCATAGATATATTGATACACTTTTAAAAGATCATTTTTTATATAGTTTAGATGTAAAAAGCAATAATTATTACAGAGAAGTTGGAAAGAGTGCTATTCAGACAGATATAAATATTCCCTTGACACTTCAAACATCTCTTTTTGATGAGTTTATGCATCTATCCTACGGATCAAATATTTACGCACAACATACAAATTTTAGGGGTGATGTAAAGGATTTGTCAATAGATGAGTATAACAATGGCTTTTTTGCAAGACATGATCATCTAATAACAGCATCATCACAGCTTACTCGCGCTTTTGATGAGATAACACACACTATTGATTTTGGAGCACAGTATCAATTGGCGGGTTCTGAATTTGAAGATGGCTATTATGAAGAGCAAAAAGACTACTGTTCTATAAAAGAGAACAGAACGGAAGATATATGTGAATTTTACAATATATCAGATGTTAAGGAAAATCTTCAACTCTATTTTTCACACTATCTTTATGATATTTCCGGAAAACAGGTTTTTTACCATAGGCTTTCACAAAACATCTCTTATGAGGATGTTGAAGGCGGGGCAGAAGAGCTTGAAAATGAGCTAGATTATCAAATAACCGATAATATAAATTTTTACAATAATATGTTTTATAATTATGATGAGAATGATTTTTCTAAAAATTTTAATAAAATATCTTATGTAAACAGCAGTTTTAATCTTGGTTTGTCGCATATGTATAAAAATTCATTTGATATAACTGATCCAGAATCAGAAATCAGCTATATAACATCAAGTTTAAAGTATAAATACGATAAACACTATTCATATAATTTCAAACTCGATTATGATTTGCAAAGAAGTGAGAAAAAGAGTTTTGAGGTTGGTTTTTTATATCAAAAAAGATGTTGGGATTTTGGTTTAACATATCTTGAAAATAACAGACCGATTCTTAACCAGTATGGAGAGTCTGATTCAGTATATGACAGATATATTTATGTAACAATTAGACTTAAACCAATCATGAAACCTGATGGAGGATTATCAGGTTTTATGTTTAGACTTCCTGATAAGTCGGAGACAAATTAAAATAATGAAGAGATATAAAAATATATTCAAAAACAGAGAAGATGCGGCGAAAAGACTTTATGATGTTATACCTATGCAAAAGCTTAAAGAAGAAAACTGGAAAATAGTTGCAGTTTCAAGAGGCGGTTTGGATCTTGCCTATTATTTAAGGGGAAAATATAAAAACAGTATTGATTTTCTTTTTTCAGAAGGAGTTATGGCTCCAAATAATAGTGAATGTGAAATAGCCAGAGTTTGCGAAAGTGAAGAGATAGTGATAAACGAAAATCTTGTCTCCGCTTTTGGGATCAAATATGACTATATTTACGGCGAGGCGCATAGAAAACATGAAGAGAAGATATTGAGTTATATGTATCAATACAGGAAGGGTAGGCCTTTTGCATCAATGCACAAACAAATAGTTTTGTTGGTTGATGAAGGAAGTGAGACAGGGTTAAAGTTTTTAACTGCTCTTAAAATGATTTTGTCGATGAAACCCAAAGCAGTTTATATAGCTGTTCCGATTGTACCGAGTGATGTTTTAGCGTCTTTAGAACCGTTTGCGGATGATGTATTTTTTCTTTACAGTATAGATGATTATGTTGAAACATCACTATATTACGAAGAGTTAGAGAAAATAGATGAAGATAGAATAGAAAAAATACTAGGAGAAAAGAATGAAATATAATGTTAAAATAGATTTAGAAAATAGAAGTGAAGAGTACTCTTTTACCGAAGTTGCAAGACAGGCAAATGGTTCAGCATGGGTAAAAAGCGGTAATACAGTTATTCTTGCAACGGTTGTAATAGACGAGACGGAAATAGTAAAAGATGATTTTCTTCCTCTTACAGTTCAATATATTGAAAAAACATATGCAGCAGGTAAAATCCCAGGCGGATTTTTCAAGCGTGAGACAAAACCAAGTGATTTTGAAACTTTAACATCCCGTATAGTGGATCGTTCACTTCGCCCGCTTTTTCCTAAGGGTTTTGGACATCCTACGCAAATTACAATTATGACTTTTAGTGTAGATGCAGAGGCAGATTTACAAATTTTAGCGTTAAATGCCGCATCGGCTGCTTTGTTTGTCAGTGATATTGATATTAACAAGTCAGTTTCTGCTGTAAGAGCTGCAAAAATTGATGGAGAGTTGATACTTAATCCAACGCTTTCTCAACTTAATGAATCTACACTCGACCTTTACTTATCTGGAACAAAAGATGAACTTTTGATGATTGAGATGAGAAGTATCGGTGGAGAAAGAGTAAATAGTACTTTATCAGTAGACCCTTTAATGGATCCGACAATGAGCGCTCCTATCATAACAACACATATATCAAATGCAGTAAATGAAGATGAGCTAATAAGTGTTTTAGAAGAGGCAGAGAAGCTGCTTTTTGCAAATAATGTTAAGTATGAAGATTCATTCCAAGAGTTCAAAAAAGAGACATTGGAGATAGAGTACAAAGCACATGTAATCAATGAAGAGATGGTGGATTATGTAAGAAAACATCATTTTTCGGATATAAAATCTGCAATGAATCAGATGGCAAAATCAGAACGCTCAACAGCTCTAAGAGCGCTTAGAAAAAAAATTATTATTACGCAAGAGCATTGGGATGAGGTAGAGCTAAAAGATGCGATTGAGAAAGTAAAAAGAGAGCAGGTAAGAGCTCAGATACTTGAGGAAAGAGTTCGCGCTGATGGCAGAGCTTTAAATGAGATTAGACCAATATTCATTAGTACAAATCTGCTTCCTCGTGCGCACTCATCATGTCTTTTTACTCGTGGACAAACTCAAGCGCTTGTTGTTCTTACAATTGGAGGAGCAAAAGATGCGCAAATGTTTGAAACCTTGACTGATGAAAGTGCGCAAAATGAAAATTTTATGGTTCACTATAACTTTCCCGGATTTAGCGTAGGTGAAGCTTCTCCTATAATGGGAACAAAAAGAAGAGAGCTTGGACATGGAAATTTAGCAAAAAGAGCGCTAGAGCCTATAGTTGATCTTGATGGCCAGACAATTAGATTGGTTTCTGAGATTTTGGAATCAAATGGTTCCTCTTCAATGGCAACCGTTTGCGGGGGCTATATGGCACTTCGCGCAGCAGATATCGATACAAGTGATACAATTGCCGGAATCGCAATGGGAATGGTAAGCGATGGTGATAAATATGCAATTTTATCAGATATTATGGGACTTGAAGATCATGACGGGGATATGGATTTTAAGGTAACAGGTTCGAAAGAGGGAATAACTGCTATGCAGATGGATATAAAACTCGGCGGTATAAGCTTAGATATCCTAAAAGAGGCACTCTACCAGGCAAAAGAGGGAAGAAGCCATATTATAGATATTATGCAAGAAGCTGAAAAAGAGATAGAGTTTAATGAGGGAGTTTTGCCAAGTACAGATTTTTTTCATATTCATCCAAGTTTTATAGGTGATATTATCGGTCAAGCCGGGAAAACAATTCGTGAAATTATTGAGAAATTTGAAGTTGCCATTGATATAGATAAAAAAGTGGGAAAAGTTAAAGTAACAGGCAAAAGCAAAAGCGGTGTAAAAGCTGCAAGAGAGCATATAGAAGGAATTGTCAATGCTCCAAAAGTTGCAAAAATTGAGTATAAAGTAGGCGAAAAATATAAAGGTATTGTTAAAAAAATAGTTGATTTTGGTGCATTTATAGAACTTCCAGATGGAACGGATGGACTTATCCATATCTCAAAAATATCTGATCAAAGAGTAGATAAAGTTAGTGATGTTCTTAAAGAGGGTGATGAAATAGATGTAGAAATTTTGGAGTTTAAAGGCAATAAAATTTCTTTAGGCCGTGCGTAATAGTTTTAATATATAAAATTTATAAAACTTAAACTCTTTTTTAGAACTAATTTTATATAATCGCAAATCAAATTTTAGTAGGGAAATCCTTGCATTTATGTTTGGGTTGCTATATCTTTGTGGGTATGGTTACGCTAGCCGAAAAAGTTTGTAATAATTTTAATGGAGAAACTATGAAAAAAGTTCTATTTTTAATGTTAGCTCTTGCTACTGCTGCATTTGCTGCCGATGGTGATGTTGCTAACCAAACTCTTAAAGCGTACTCAATGATCGCTGCAGGTCTTGGTCTTGGTCTTGCTGCTCTTGGTGGAGCTATCGGTATGGGTCATACTGCTGCTGCTACAATCGCTGGTACTGCAAGAAACCCAGGTTTAGGTGCTAAACTTATGACTACAATGTTCATCGCTCTTGCAATGATCGAAGCTCAAGTTATCTATGCACTTGTAATTGCTCTAATCGCACTTTACGCAAACCCTTACTTAGGTTAATCAACCAAAAAGTATCCTCTTGTCGGCTTTTGCCGGCAATATTCTTTATTTTATGCGATCGTGGTGGAACGGTAGACACGCTACCTTGAGGGGGTAGTGCCTTACGGGTGTGAGAGTTCAAATCTCTCCGATCGCACCATAAAAAATATAAAACTTCTCAACGCGAAAACAAAAATCCAAATCCAATTCTATTTTGATGATTATTATAATCTACTAAACTTGCTCCATATCCGTTAAACAGTTTAAGATACCAGAAGTTGTTTTTTGAATTTCCTGTAGGGTATGACCACTCTACTTCAATAGAACCTCGATTTTCACCGTTGAAACGAAGATTGTTGCGCCATGTTAAGTCAAACTGATGTTTTTTAAGAAAATAGTTTAATTTTAAATGTCCATATCCCAGATAAGAGGTTATATCCTTATTGTCGTCTCCTGCATCTGCTACCCATACTCTAAGGCTTGTCATAAGATTTCTGCTGTAAAAAAAAGACTCTAGATAGATTTGATTCCACTCTCTAGAGAGTGGTGCTCCCATTCCATTTGACTCATGCCAAAAGCCAATTTTAACAGCTTTAAATCCAAATTCAGAGAACTTTTTATCTTGAATAGGTAAAGTAAGCCATACTTCAGGTCTGTAGTTTGTTTCACGAAAGGGAGCTGAATCTGAATAAAATTGCCACCACACCTCTTGCGTGTATCCCAAACTTATTATCTCATTGAGACCAAATAGATTGTAGCTTATATCTTTTTTTAAACTTATTTGAAACTCTGCTTCAATATTTTTATCAAATTGTTCATAGCCTGGGTAGGCGATAGGGTCTTTTTGTTCATAATTTTTTGTTGTATATGCAAAAGGAATTAAAAAATTTTTTTCATATGGAAGCAAACCAAAGTTACTAAAAATTTTTGTTACCATTGCCTCTCTTCCATCTGAATCTTTTGGCATATCAAGATGTTGGAAAAGAAAAAGTTTTTTTGCTTCATCTTCACTTGTTACACTATCCGTGGTTTCTTTGTTGCTGTTTATTTCATTAGCAATAAGAGAAGAGCCGGCTATAAAAAGCAAAGTAACAAAAAGTGTTTTATTTAATAAGAGTAATACAGTCTTCACTATTTGGAACCAAACATAAAAAGCTGTATGCTTCTTCACCAAGAGTTTTATAACTGTGAGAAACACCTGCTGGTATCAGCAAAATATCACCTGCTTTAGCCTCTATAATTTCATCTTCTATCTGAACAGAAGCACGACCTGAAAGCACATATTGTTCATGCTCAACACTATTTGTGTGAAGCGGCATATATCCACCTGCTTCTATTATGAAGTTTCTCATTGCAAAATTTGGCGATTCATCAGGAGATAAAAGCATCTTCATAGATACACCTTTTCCCGCTTTTTGAGGCACCGTCTCAATGGAATTGATCTCTTTGTGTAGGTACATTATAGCCTCCTATAATAATATTTTTGGTAGTATATCATAAATTGTGTTTGATTTATATGGAGATTATTTATGAAAATTGCAAAAAATATAACAGAGCTTGTAGGAAACACCCCTTTGGTTAGATTAAATAAACCGTCTAAACTTACAGGTGCTAATATAATTGCAAAATGTGAATTTATGAATCCAACAAGCTCGGTAAAAGATAGAATAGGTTTTAACATGATAAAGCGAGCGATGGAAGCAGGAGAGATAACAGAGGGGACTACTGTAATTGAACCTACAAGCGGCAATACTGGAATAGCGCTTGCGGCAAACTGTGCAGCACTCAATTTAAAGCTGATTCTAACTATGCCTGAGTCGATGAGTCTGGAGAGAAGAAAACTGCTAAAAGCATTTGGAGCCAAGCTGATTTTAACGCCTGCGCATTTAGGTATGAGCGGTGCAATTGTTAAAGCAGATGAACTTCAAAAAGAGATATCAAATTCAATAGTTTTACAGCAGTTTAAAAATCCGTCAAACCCTGAAGTTCATATGTTGACAACTGCAAAAGAAATCTTGAGCGATACAGATAAAAAACTTGATGCATTTATTGCTGCTGTTGGAACAGGCGGAACGCTGAGTGGAACCGGAAAGGTTTTAAAAAAGGAGATACCTCATATTGCAATATTTGCAGTAGAACCTGCAGCATCTGCAGTTCTCTCTGGAGAGTGCGCTGGAGTGCATGCCATTCAAGGAATTGGAGCCGGATTTATTCCAGACACACTGGATGTTTCTGTTTATGGCGAAGTGATAAAAGTGAGTAACGAAGATGCGATAAAAACAGCAAAAATGCTTGCAAAAGATGAGGGCTTGCTTGTGGGCATATCTGCGGGGGCAAATGTATATGCGACGATGCAGATTGCTTCAAGAGAGGAGTTTAAAGGCAAAACGCTTTTGACTGTTCTTTGCGATACCGGCGAGAGGTATCTAAGTACAGAACTTTTTGATGAATAAAATTTTTTTAGAAACAATTAAAGCAGTTGATGGAGAAGTTTTTAATCTCTCTTTTCATCAAAAGAGATATGAGAGCGTTTTAAAAAAATTTGATATTTTAGATGCACAAAATTTGCAGAAGTATCTAAACCCTCCAAAAATTGGAATTTACAGATGCCGTTTAACATATGACTTGTCACAAGCATCTCATTTGATAAAAGTAACATATCATCCATACAAAAAAAGAGATACAAAATCATTAAAACTTGTTTATAATGATAAGATTGAGTATTCATTGAAATCTGTATACAGAGATGAGTTAGATGCTTTGTATGAGTTAAGAGGTGAGTGTGATGATGTTTTGATAGTAAAAAATTCTTTTATTACCGATACTACGATAGCAAATATAGCTTTTTTTGATTCAAAAAGATGGATTACGCCTGCATTACCGCTCTTAAAGGGTACGACTAGAGAGAGACTTTTAAAAGAGAGCAAAATATTTGAAGAAGAGATACATGTAAAAGATTTGAAAAATTTCAGCAGAGTAGCTCTTATGAATGCCATGATAAATTTTGATATAATTGCAAAAAACACAAAGGATTTTTTGTGCTAGATAATTTGATAAATGATAATGATTTTGCAAAAATAATGCAAAAAAATATGGAAAATATAATATTTTTTTTATTTGAGAAAGATCAAAACTTCGGTATTCTTTGTAAAATAGAGAGCATATCTTTTGATCCGCCTCTTCCTGAAGATATAAGTGCAGAATTTAGACAAATGACACTTTTCTTCTTAGCTGGATATACATTTGAGACGGCTAGCATTGTTGAAAACAGTTTAGTTTTTGAAGCAGGCTTTGGAGCGGAGAACTTTGGCAGTGTCGTTAGTGTTCCTCTTTTAAGTATAATGCAGATAATTGTTGATGAAACTCCACTGCTTATAAATTTGGCAAACTACAAAAAAGAGAAAAAAGAAGTTAAAGAAATAGATAATGGAGGAGTTGAAAGTTCAATGGCCTCTTTTCTATCAAATCCTGAGAATTCAAAATTTATAAAAAAGTAGATTTTGTTGCAACTTGTAGAGTTGTTCTACAAGTTTATTGAAATTTATACTTTATTTAAAGAGAGCAGATAATTAACTACACTGTCAATAAAAGCATCATGCTTCTTATCTTTTGAATATGCTATATAGAAATTTCTTTCCATTTTATAGTTTTTAATTCTAGCTTCAAATAGTCTGCCTTCAGCTACTTCACTAGCTACAACATGTTTTGACATAATAGATACAATAGGTCTTTCACTATGAGGATCTGCATGTAAAATAGACTCTTTTATTGCTGTTGGACTTTCTAAGACACCAAGTACATTAAGATTGTTGCATTGAACACCAATTTCGTCAAGAACTTCGCTTGTTAATTTTCTTGTATGAGAAGCTTCATCTCTGCATATCCAGTCAAATCCATTTAAATCTTCAGCTGTCAGGTGTTTTTTTAAAGGTTGATTTGAAAAAACAACCAACTCATCTAAAACCCACTCTCTATATATAATATCGTTTCTAAAAACTGGAGATTCAATAAGAGCTAGGTCTATTTTTTTATCTTCAAGCTGATCTATAACTTCGCAAGATTTTGCAACATTCATATATACATTGTTGTTTATTCTCTTTTTTATTTCAGCAAGATAGTTTGGTAACACATAATTTCCAATAGCATTTGAAGAGCCGATAACAAAAGTAAAATCTTTATGTATTATTTTTAAAAGCTCTTTTTCACAGCTTGCTATTGTTTTTTCAAGTCTAGTTGCAATTCTAAAAAGATCTTCACCCTCTTTTGTTAGTAAAATACCATTCTTTTTTCTATCTACTATTTTAGTATCAAGATACTCTTCTATAAATTTTATCTGCTGTGTAACGGCAGGTTGTGAAATACCAAGTTTTGCCGATGCTTTAGAAAAACTTTTTTCCTTTATGACCATCAAAAAAGTTTGTAGTTTTGCAAAATCTTTTAACATAATAATTCCTATAAGTTTAAATAATAGATAAAATTATAACTCATTATTATAATTAATGCAATAGTTTTGTAATAATTTACCTCTTTTTGGCTATAATAATTTAAATCAATATGAATAGTGGCATAAGTATGAAAAAAATATTTGAAAAATTAAACGATTCGCAGGCAAGTGCTGTAAAGCAAACAGAGGGTCCTGTGTTGATTTTAGCCGGCGCAGGAAGCGGAAAAACGACTACTGTCGTTTCTCGTTTGGCTTATCTTATAAAAGGGATTGGAATTCCTGCTTCAAATACTTTAACACTTACATTTACAAATAAAGCTGCCAAAGAGATGAGAGAGCGTGCTTCTGCTATGATGGATAATCTAGCTTATCCACCGCTATTGTGTACTTTTCATAAATTTGGATTACTTTTTTTAAAATTTAATATTCATCTTTTAAAAAGAGAAAATAATTTTGTAGTTATTGATACCGATGATAAAAAACGAATTATTAAAAAAATAAACAGTGAAATTCCAACATCACTTATTGCAAGTGAAATATCAAGATATAAGAGTTCGCTTCTAACTCCGGATGACGCTTATAAGCAGGCAGAAATATTTAATTATCAACAGATAGCAAAAGTTTATGAAGAGTATGAAAATTATCTGTTAGAAAATAATTTGGTAGATTTTGATGATTTGATAGCACTTACATATAAACTTTTAGATGAAAATGAGGAGCTTGCCCGAGCTACTTCTGAAAAATATCGCTATATAATGATAGATGAGTATCAAGATACAAATGAACTGCAGCTTAAACTTTTACAAAAACTTTGCACTGTGCATAAAAATATATGTGTAGTCGGTGATGATGATCAAAGCATTTATGGCTGGCGCGGTGCACATATAAGAAACATTATAGAGTTTGATAAAGATTTTGAAGGTACTGCTATTTTTAAACTTGAAGAGAATTATCGCTCAAAAGAGCCGATTCTTAAAGTTGCAAATTCGCTAATAGAACACAATAGATCAAGACTTGGCAAAAAACTTATCCCCACTCGCGGGAGCGGTGAAGATGTGACTGTTTTAAATTCTGCCGATGAGAATGAAGAGGCAAGAAAAATTGCTTCAAAGATTGCAAAGCTTTTAGATTCAGGTGTAAAAGCGCAAAATATAGCGGTGCTGTATCGCGTCAATGTCTTAAGCCGTTCAATTGAGGAAGGGCTAAATCGTGCCGGTATTGCATATAAGCTTGTCGGAGGTCTGAGATTTTATGATAGAGCAGAGGTAAAAGATCTTATAAGCTATATTAGAGTTATTACAAATTTTCATGATGACTTTTCATTTAAACGAATAGTAAATAAGCCAAAAAGAGGCTTGGGAAAAGCAAGCGTAGATAAAATAGAGTTGGCTGCACATAAGAATGAAATTTCAATATTTGAATATATCACAAAAGTTTCTCTCGCAGATTTAGAGTCTTTGGTTAAAAAGAAAAACGCTAAAACGCTTAAAAAATTTGTAAAAGATATTCAAAGTGTAGCAAAAGAGGCGACGGAATCTACTTATAACTTTATAGATATTTTAGAAGATACTTTCCATCTTAAAGATATCTATAAAGGTATGCCTGACGAAGTAGAAAGAGTTTTAAATATGGATGAGTTTTATGGTCTCTTTAGAGATTTTGTAAAAAATTCTCCAGAATCTTCGCTTGATGAGTTTTTAAATGAGCTTACACTTCAAAGTGAGCAGGATCAGGTAGAGGGAGAGAGTATTTATATGATGAGTATTCATGCTTCCAAAGGTTTGGAGTTTGACCATATTTTTATTATAGGGTTAGAAGAGGGGTTTTTGCCTCTTGTGGGTGATGGAAGTGATCTTGAAGAGGAGAGACGGCTTGGCTATGTTTCTTTTACAAGAGCAAAAGAGACATTGACCCTTTCTCATGTAGATAGCAGATTTTACAAGGGGCGAAGAAGCGATTTGCAAAAGAGCAGATTTTTTAATGAAGCGGGACTTTGTGAAGGTTCTTTGATAGTCGAGAAAAACACGGCTTTTAAAAAAGGTGATTTGGTACGCCATAAAATCTTTGGGACAGGAAGAGTAATAGGAGTAAGTAAATCCGGGCGGGAATTTAAACTAAACATTAACTTTGCAGGCACAAAAAGAGATATCTTAGCCTCCTTTGTTGAGAGACTATGAATAGACTTTTTGTTGCATACAAACCTACAGGCATAAGTTCAAATTTTTTTTTAACAAAATTAAAAAGAAAATATAAAACAAAGAAAGCTGGTTTTTCGGGAACGCTTGATCCATTTGCAAAAGGAGTTCTCTTAATAGGAATGGGAAGCTATACAAAACTGTTTCGTTTTTTAGACAAAACCCCAAAAACATATAGAGCAACTCTTTGGCTTGGTGCAAAATCTGATAGTTTAGATACTGAGATGATAGAGCGGGTTGATATATTAAAAAAGTTTAATGAATCTGAGGTTTTAAAGGTTTTAAAATCTTTAGAAGGTAAACTTGAGTATGAGCCGCCTATTTTTAGTGCAAAACGAATAGATGGCCAGAGAGCTTATGATTTAGCTCGCGCCGGCAAAGAGTTTACGCTCAATAAAATACATTCAACCATTTACAAGATTGTTCTTGTGCATTATTGCCATCCATTTATAACATTTGAAGCAACTGTTTCGGAGGGAACATATATTCGTTCACTTGGTCGGATAATTGCAAATAGACTCGGTGTAAAATTTGGCAGTCTTAGTGCTTTGGAGAGATTAAGTGAGGGACAGTTTAGGTATAATAATGAAAAACCTCTGGATATTAAAAAATCTTTAAATATAAAGCAAAACTTTTATCTTGGAGAGAGTGATAATTTAAAGTATGGCAGAGTCCTTGCATTAAAAGATTTAAAAATACAAGAAGATGGTTATTATTGGCTTGAGAGCGGCAGTTTTATTTCGATTATAAATATAAAAGATACAGAAGTAAATTATGAACTAGGCAGGATTGAATGTTAATGTTGCTAAAAAATAAGAGATAAATAGATGAAGCTATATAAAGCTTATGCAAAAGTAAATATATTTTTAAAAATTACCGGAGCTAGAAGTAATTATCATGAAATCATATCAAGGTTTATGAGAGTCGGCTCTCTTTATGATGAGCTCTCTTTTGTTAGCAAAAACAGAGATGATGCTTTTAAAATTATAGGCGAGTTTTCATGTAAGACAGAACAAAACACTATTTATAAAGCATATATTGCACTCTTGGATAGTTTAGATGAGACACCGGCTAAATCACTAAAAAACTTAATGGATAAATATGCTGTTGAAGTGAAAAAAAATATTCCTGCTTTTGCGGGGCTTGGCGGCGGAAGCAGTGATGCTGCTACTTTTTTAAAAATGTGTAATGAAGTTTTAGATCTTGGGCTTAGCCAGAATGAACTAGCGCTTATAGGCTTAAAAGTTGGTGCTGATGTTCCGTTTTTTATTTACGAGTATGATAGTGCAAATGTTGGCGGGATAGGTGAAGTTGTTGAAGAGTTTAAAGAGGAGTTGCTAGATTTTGAAATTTTCACACCTAAAATAGAGATAAGTACACCCAGAGTCTATAGAGCTTATAGAGAAAATTTTTACAATCCGATAGATGGATTTGAAGTAGAGAAGTTGAAAAAAACCCCATCATTGGATATACTAAAAAAAATGAGTGCAGATGAAGCAAACGATCTTTTTAAACCAGCACTTCAAGAATACAAAGAGTTGAAAAGTTATTATAAATATGGGTACTATTTTAGTGGAAGCGGAAGCAGTTTTTTTAGAGTCAAAGAGAGGAAACAGTAAGTAATGGGCGAAACAGTAGCAAAAAATAAAAAAGCCTATTTTGATTATTTTTTAGAGGAAAAATTTGAAGCAGGTGTAGTTCTTAAAGGGAGCGAGATAAAAGCGATACGAGCTGGACGCGTCAATCTAAAAGACAGTTTTATTCGTTTTGTAAATGGTGAGGCATTTTTGTTTAATGCTCATATAGGGAGGCTTGAGACGACACATCACTACTATTCGCATGAAGAGAGAGGAAGCAGAAAGCTTCTTTTACATAAAAAACAGATAGCAAAAATGATAAAAGCGGTAGAGAAAGAGGGTTATACGGTTGTTCCTCTGCAGCTCTATTTTAATGATAGAAATATTATAAAAATTCAAATTGCCATAGCAAAAGGAAAACAGCTTCATGATAAAAGAAACGACCTAAAAGAGAAGGATATGAAGCGTGATATTGAGCGCTCTATGAAAGATTATTGATGAGGTTGTTTTTTTTATATCTTTTTTTTGCAACTGCTGTTTTTGGTATAAATATAGAAATGGCAGACGAGACGATTACAAACGGAAGAACCGCTCTTTTAGAGTTTAAAAAAGAGAAAAATATCGAATATAAAAGAGTCGTTACAGATAAGAAGAGTTATAAAATTTTTAAAAATCCTCTAGATGACGAAAAATTTTATGTACTGCTTCCCATTGGTTATTATGAAAAGCCCGCGGATAAAAAGATAGAAGTTTTTTATGTTGAGCAAGGCAAAGAGAGAAGCAAAACTCTATTTTTTAAAGTAGAGAATGCGAACTATGAAAAGGAGACGCTTAGTGTTGACAGCTCAAAAGTAACTTTAAGCGAAGAGGATCAAAAAAGAGCTTCAAAAGAGTATGCCGAAGCAATGCAGATCTATAAAACAACAACTATCCAAAGCTATATCTCATCCGAATTTATTATTCCTATGGAGAGTAAAATAACAAGTGACTTTGGAAAAGCCAGAGTTTATAATGGATCATTAAAGAGTTATCACGGAGGAGTGGATTTTAGAGCTAGTGAAGGCACACCTCTTATAGCGACTAACAGCGGAAAAGTAGTTCTAGCAAAAGATAGATTTTACTCAGGAAGTTCAGTGGTTATAGACCATGGGCAAGGTATATACTCATGCTACTTTCACATGAGCAAACTTGATGTCAAAGAGGGAGCTATAGTAAAAAAGGGAGAAACAATTGGTCTCTCCGGAAGCAGTGGCAGAGTGACGGGTCCGCATCTTCATTTTGGAATCAGGATTGCTTCCCAGCAGGTTGATCCACTTCAGTTTATTGAGCTGATAAATAAAAATATATTTACACAAAAAAATTAAGGAATTATAAAATGACACTGTTTCAAATTATTATGCTTGGTGCTTCGGCATTTTTCGCATTTAAAGTTTATGAACATATACAGACTCTTCAAGATCCTGCACCAAAAAGAGAAGATACTCCACCATCTTCTTTTGATCCAGAATCATTAATCATTAAGGCTGATGAGGCATTTGAAAGTGGTGATTTGCAAAAAGCTTTGACGCTATTTACAGAAGCAAATGCAAAAAAGTCGCAAAACTCCGATATTTTATTTAAAATAGGTTATATTTTGCAACAGTTAGATAAAAAAGATGAAGCATTAAATTACTATAAAGAGGCTCTTGAGATGGATAAAGACAATGAGTATATCCATAACTCAATAGCAAGCGTATATAGATCAAAAGAGGAGTTCGTATCAGCTAGAATGCACTTGAGTGCATCTTTGGATATCAACGATAAAAATCCGATAACATACTATAATTATGGAAATCTTTTGGTTGATATGAAACATATAGATGAAGCAAAAGAGATGTATAAAAAGGCACTTGAGATAAATCCGGAATTTAAAGAAGCACGAGAAGAGCTGCAAAAACTTAGTTAGGAGTTGAAATGAAAATATCAAAGATATATGAATTTTTGGATAATTTATCACCTTTTGAGCTTCAAGAATCATGGGATAACTCAGGGTTAATAATAGGGGATTTTAATCAAGATGTACAAAAAATAGTATTAAGTATAGATATTGATGAAATGCTTATAGATTCAATGGATGAAAATACTCTTTTGATAACACATCACCCTCTTATTTTTAGCGGGCTTAAACAATTAGAATTTAATAAATATCCAGCAAATTTGATTCACAAGATGATACAAAAAAATATTTCAAATATCTCAATGCACACAAATTTTGATCAAACACATCTAAACGAATATGTTGCAACTGAAATTTTAGGATATAAAATAGAAAAAAAAGATGGATTTGTTCTTTATTTGGATATAGATGAAGAATTTGATGTTTTTGCACAAAAAATTGCTACTGCATTTTCATTGCCATATGCAAAATGCGTAAAAAGTTCTCAGAGGGTAAAAAAAGTTGCTTTAACAACCGGTTCGGGATGCTCTTTGATTAAATATATAGAGGCTGATTGTTTTTTAACTGGAGATATAAAATATCATGATGCGATGGAGGCAAAGAGTATAAATTTGTCGCTTATTGATATAGGACATTTTGAAAGTGAGCACTTTTTTGCAGAGATTTTGCTTAAACATTTGAAAAATTTAGGTTTAGAAGCTATAATTTCATCATCTAAAAACCCTTTTACTTACATTTAAGAAATCGGTACAACTATTTAATCCAAAAGGAGATTAATGAACTTACACCTAAAACAGCTGATTGACCTATCACAAGTAGACAAAGAGATAGATGCTTTTGAACCACAGATAGAAGAAGCAAATTATAAGCTAGAAGCAGCACAGGCAAAAAAACAGAGTATAGATTCGGATATTGAAAACCTAACAAAAGAGATCAAAGATGAAGAGGTTAAAAAGAAAAAAAATGAACTTCATCTGCAAGAACTTTCTCAAAAATTAGAAGACAACTCTAGAAAAAGTGCTGAAGTTAAAACTGAGCGAGAGATGAAATCTCTTCAACTTGAAGAGGAGATTGCAAAAGAGCAGGTAACTTTTGCAAACGAAGAGATTGAAAGACTTGAGAGAGTTATTGCTTCAAAAACTGAGCAGGTAGAAGCTGCAAAAAAATCTCTCGAAGAGTTAGAATCTAGTCTTGCAACAATAAAAGCTGAAGTTGAAGGAAAACTAGAAGTTATCAATCAATCTCGTCAAGAAGTTTTTATTAAAAAAGAGAAATTAATCTCAGAGATGAACCAAAAAGGTCTTGCGTTTTATCAGAAAATTCGCAGATGGGCTAAAAACACAACTGTAGTTCCTGTTGTAGATCAAGCTTGTATGGGTTGTCATATGTTGATTAATGATAAAATTTATGCAGATGTAATTAAAGGTGAAGAGATTACAACATGTCCACATTGTGGCCGTATTCTCTATATGGAAACTGATAAAGAATAGGCTTGAAGCCGTTTACACTTCTGTACTTTATCTTAAGCGTAGTGCTCTATTTGGTAGCACTGCCGCTTTTGATTTATCTCTCATTTAAACATAAATACAAAGAGTCGATTCCGGCTCGTTTTTTTCTTTTTAAAAATCCAAGATTTAAAAGTAGTGACGGGGTTTGGTTTCATGTATGCTCTTTGGGCGAGGCAAGAGCGCTGAAGCCCATCTTAGACCTTCTAAAAGATTGTGATATAAAGATAACAACGATAACACATACGGGACAAGCACATGCCAGAAGATATGATGCAGAGGTAAGATATCTGCCTTATGAGATGTTTTTGCCGTTTTGGGCAAAAAAACAGAGAGTACTTGTAGTTTTAGAAGCGGAATTTTGGTTTATGCTCTTTAGTGTTATGAGAGCAAAAGGGACAAGAGTTATACTTTTAAATGCTCGTATATCAGAAAAAAGCGTTAAAAAATATCTTCGATTTTCTTGGTTTTATAAAAAACTACTCTCAAATGTAGAGATAATTTATGCGCAGAGCGAAGCTGATAAAAACCGTTTTTTAGATTTAGGTGCGAAAAATATTGAGATTATCGGAAATATTAAATTAGCAGCTGAGATAAAAAAAACCAAAGAGTATAAAAAACCCAGGGGTGAGTTAATAGTCGCAGGAAGTACCCATGAGGGCGAAGAAGAGAGTATCTTAAAATCATTTGTAGAGTATAAAAAACAGAGTGATTCAAAACTCGCCGTAGTTCCAAGACATCCTGAGAGATTTGAGGCAGTTTATGAGCTTATGAAAAGGTATGCTGACAAAAACTCTTTGACCCTAAGTCGGTTTTCGCAAGATAGTGAGTTTGACTCAGATTTGATTCTAGTTGATGCGATGGGCGAGTTAAACAATATATACGCAATCAGTGACATTGCAATTTTAGGCGGTGCATTCAGGGATGATGTAGGCGGACATAATCCGCTTGAACCAGCTTATTTTGGATGTAAAATCATTACTGGAAAACACTTTTTTCATCAAAGGGAGCTTTTTAAGTATGTTCATCATGTTCAGTATGTTGAGTCTGATGAAATTTATAAAGCGTTGATGAAATGCAAAGAGTTGCCGCCAAGTATGGTTGAAGAGAAAATAGATTTAAAACCTGTAATAGAGAGAATAGTAAAAAATTAAATCTATCCCGCATGGGTTAGCTTCAGTGTCCGAGCGGTCAGTGAAGCCAAAGGGACGAGTTCCTTTGGCGTACAAATAAATGAAGACTATTCTTCATTTTATGAAATAAAATTAAGGAAATAATTTAATGGCATTAGAAAAAGCGTATAAACTTTTAGCAGCACAAGAAGGGATTTCAAATTCTCAAGCGAAGTCTATGATAGATAGAGGTTTGGTTTATGTAGGCAATAAAAAAGTAATGATTGCTCGTGGAGATATTGATTCAAAAACAGTATTTAGAGTAGAAAAAGTTGAGAAGATAAAACCTATTTTTGAAAATGATGATTTGATTGTTGTGGATAAACCTGCACATATTAATTCAGATGAGATAGAGAGACAGTTTAAGCCTGCACAGCTTTTGCATAGACTCGATCGTGAGACAAGCGGTGTTTTAATGCTTGTAAAAAATGAAGAGTTTAGACAAAAAGCGATACAAGAGTTTAAAAAAGACAGAGTTTATAAAGAGTATATCGCATGGATAGAGGGGATTTTAAGTGAGCCGATTGATATTGATAAACCAATTTTGACTACCAAAAAAAACAATCGTGCAACTTCAAATGTTTCAAGCAAAGGAAAACCTGCAAGAACAGAAGTTTTCCCTGATATTGTTAGCGGCAATAAAACAAAAGTTAAGTGTATTATTCATAACGGAAGAACACATCAGATAAGAACTCATTTAAGATATATTGAACATCCAATAGTCGGTGATGAACAGTACGGCGGAAGACGGGCAAAACGGGTAATGCTGCATGCTTACAAAGTAAGACTTTTCGATATGGAATTTACAGCACCTGAACCAAAGACATTTGTTCACTTTGAATAGTCGTGAGAGTTTATGGAGCGTCTATATGCTAAGGTGCAGCGATGGGACTCTCTACACCGGAATAACTACAGATCTAGCTAGAAGAGTCGAGGAGCATAACAGCTCTTTCAAAGGTGCTAAATATACACGTCCAAGAAGACCTGTCGCATTAGTTTACACTGAGTTTTGTGAAGATAAAAGCAGTGCAACCATAAGAGAGCTAGAGATAAAAAAACTACCAAGAGAAAAAAAATTGGAGCTTATAAAGTGATACGAATCTTTGTTGATGGCGATGCTTTTCCAAATCTTTTAAAACCGATTCTATTTCGTTCGATAGAAAGATTGAAATTAGAGACTTTTGTTATCTCTAACAAACCAATAACCATAGGAAAATCAAAACTGATTAGTTACATTATAGTTGAGCAGGGTGCAGATGAAGCGGATCATCATATAGTAGAACTTGCAAAAGAGGGTGATCTAGTTATAACTGCTGATATCCCGTTGGCAGATAGAGTAATAACCAAAGCCGCGCATGCAATTGATCATAGAGGTGAGTTATATACTGCTGACAATATTAAGCAATACTTGGCTATGAGAAATTTAATGGAAAAAATTCGTGAAAGTGGTGAAATAACAAAAGGACCAAAACCTTTTGATAAAAAAGATGCACATCAATTTGCAAATCAGCTTCATAAATTTTTGAGTAAGTATTGTAAAATATAAAGCAGAGTTAAAGTAATTTTCAGCTAAAATTCGCCACTTTTTACATTCTAAGATAATTTAAAAAACAGGAGGGACCCATGTTTGATGTATTAACAGATTCATTTACAAATGCTATTAAAAAAATTCGTTTTCATGATGACGAAAGGGCTCTCTCAAAGGCTCTCGATGAGCTTAAAAAATCTCTTTTAAAAGCGGATGTAAACCATAAAGTTGTTAAAGAGCTTATATTTAAAGTTCAGATAGAGACGAAAAAAAATGGGATTGGTAAAGATCAATTTTTAGCGGCTCTAAGAGAAACACTTTATGAACTTTTAGAAGTTGGCGGAAACAGAGGCTTTATATTTGCTTCAAAACCTCCTACCGTTATACTGATGACAGGGCTTCAGGGTTCTGGAAAAACTACTACAACTGGGAAATTGGCGCTTTATTTAAAAAACAAGCAAAAAAAAGTTCTTGTAGTCGCAGCCGACTTGCAGCGTTTAGCGGCAGTTGAGCAGCTGCATCAAATTACAGCAAAAATCGATGTTGAACTTTATGAAGACGAGAGCACGAAAAATCCTGTTGAAGTCGTAACTGCAGCACTCAAAAAAGCAAATAGCAACATATATGATGTTGTTCTTATAGATACTGCTGGTCGTTTGGCGATAGACGATGAGCTTATGAAGGAGCTTGAAGCTGTTAAAAAAGCTGCAAATCCAAGCGAGATTTTTTATGTTGCAGACTCTTTGACGGGTCAGGATGCTGTTAAGACGGCTGCTACTTTTAAAGAGAAAATCGGAATTGACGGCGTCATTTTAAGCAAATACGACGGTGATTCAAAAGGCGGTGTGGCTCTGGGACTCTCATCTCAAGTCCAAGTACCTCTGCGCTTTATAGGTAGTGGCGAAAAGATGGAAGATTTGGAAGTTTTCTTGCCAGATCGTGTCGTAAACCGTCTTATGGGTTTTGGAGATATTGAGGGTTTAGCTGAGAAAACTTCATCGGTTATTGATGAAAAACAGGCTAAGAAGCTTACTTCAAAAATTAAAAAAGGGCAGTTCAACTTCAATGACTTTTTAGAGCAGATGGAAAGTATGAAGAAAATGGGAAGTATGAAGTCTTTAATGGGTATGATTCCAGGCATGGGAAATATGTCTAAGGCACTCAAAGATTTCGATCTTGAAAGTTCCGGTGAGCTTAAAAATATCAAAGCCATGGTTTCTTCCATGACTATGAAAGAGAGAGAGAACCCAGATCTTTTAAACAACTCGCGCAAATTAAGAATTGCTAAGGGTTGCGGACTTACTCAAGTTGAGATTAACCGCATGATAAAACAGTTCAAAAATGCAGGTAAAATGGCTAAAAAGCTCTCAGGTAAAGGCGGCATGAAAGATCTGCAAGCTATGATGGGACAGATGGGCGGCGCAGGAGCTCTTAGAAGATAGCTTGGCGCTAAAGTGAATATAGAAGGTAAATTTATAGACTTTTAGAAGTTTATAGATTTGCATTCAGAATGCAAAATTTAACATATACAGCAAGTTGAAATATGACTTGCGCAGAGAAGGACAAAACATGGCAACAGTAATTCGCCTCACTAGAATGGGAAGAAAAAAACAACCTTTTTACCGTATCGCGGTAACAGATTCACGCAAAAGAAGAGACGGTGGCTGGATAGAGTTAATCGGACATCACAATCCGATGGTAGCAGAGAAAACAACAGTTGTTGATAATGAGAGATTAGATTACTGGTTAAGCGTTGGCGCTAAAATGAGTGATCGCGTTAAAAAGATAACAGGTCGTTAAGATGATAGCTGATTTTGTCGCACAATTTGCAAGACTTATAGCATCATATCCTGATGATATAAGAGTTGAAGTAAAAGAGAGCGATGAAACAACTGAAATTTTACTATATGCCAATCAAGCCGATATTGGGAAGCTTATCGGTAAAGAGGGTAAGATGATAGGTGCTATAAAAACTGTCATCTCAGGCTGCAAAGCTAAAAACGGTATGAGTTATCGTATTAATGTCGAAGCAATTTAATAAACTTCTTCATATTGCTACAATCGGCAAGTCTGTCGGTTTAAAAGGTGATATGAAACTTCATATAAAGAGTGATTTTCCAGAGCAGTTTAAAAAAGGTGCCTCTTTTTTTATAAATGAAAAAGAGAGTCTTACTATAAGTGATATAAATCACGAAAGAGCTCTTGTAAGGTTTCTTGGCTACTCTTCGCCTGAAGATGCTAAAAAACTTACAAACAAACATCTCTATACTACAATAGAGAGAACAAGAGATGAGTGTCATCTGGAAGATGGCGAGTATTTTTGGTTCGATATTGAAGGCTGTACGGTAGTTGAAGATGGAGAAGTTTTAGGTGTTGTTGAGGAGATTGATAGGATCTCAATTACTAATTACTTAAGTGTTAAAACTGATGAAAAATTAGTAAATAAGGGCTTTGCAAAGAGTTTCCTTATACCTTTTAATAAACCCTTTCGAGTACATACGGATATTGATAAAAAAGTAATAACCGTTAGTGGCGGCATGGATATTCTAGAAGCTTCATAATGAAATTTACTTTTGTTACTCTTTTTCAAAATATAGTTGAGGGTTATTTTGAAGATTCTATTTTGAAAAGAGCAATTCAAAAAAATATTTTATGTATAGAGTACATAAATCCAAGAGATTTTAGCAGCTCAAAACATAATAAAGTTGATGATACTGCAGTCGGTGGTGGAGCTGGAATGGTAATGAATCCACAACCTTTGTATGATGTATTAAATGAATTAAAAGCTAAAGACAAAGATGTACATATTATTTTTTTAACTCCCGTTGCAAAACCTTTTAGACAAAATGATGCTAAAAGATTAGCAAAAAAAAGCCACATAGCTTTTGTGAGTGGAAGATATGAGGGAATAGATGAGAGAGTTATTGAAAATTATGCAGATGAAGTTTTTAGCATAGGTGATTATATTTTAACCGGTGGAGAATTGGCTTCTTTGGTTATTTGTGATGCCGTTTCTAGGAATGTAAGCGGTGTTCTTGGTAATAGTGATTCTTTAAGTATTGAAAGTTTTGAAAATGAGCTTTTAGAAGCGCCATCTTTTTCTAAGCCGAAAAATTATGAAAACAATTGTGTTCCATCAGAATACTTAAAGGGAAATCACAGTAAAATTCGCTCACTAAAATTAGCTCTATCTGAGTGTAAGACTAAATTCTTCAGGCCAGAGCAGCTTTTAAAGCATAGAACAAGGAAATCTTATGAGAAATAAGTACATAGAAAACTTTGAAAAAGCACAAGTGTCTGAGAAAAATATTCCAGACTTTCGTGCGGGTGATACTGTTCGTTTAGCAGTAACAATTCAAGAAGGTGACAAAACTCGTGTACAAAATTACGAGGGTGTTTGTATTGCAAAAAGAGGTCAAGGAACTGGTCAAACTATTACAGTTCGTAAAATCGGTGCCAACAGTGTAGGTATTGAGAGAATATTCCCAATCTACAGTGACTCTATTAATGAAATATCAGTTATTCGTCGCGGTCGTGTTCGTCGTGCTAAACTGTTTTACTTGCGTGATCTTGCTGGTAAAAAAGCTCGTATCAAAGAACTTAGAAGAAAATAATCTTCTAAGTTATCTATATTATATTTCCAAACTTTATCATAAAAACTTCTATTCATAAAAACTTCACGATTTTAATAAATTTTAAATAAATATCTACCAATCTTAACATTAATTACAATTTTACATAAAATCAACTAAGTAGTATTTTGTTCACTTTACTAAAAAAGATTTTATTTCGTCTTAATTTTCTGCTTATTATTGAAAGATGAGTCGATAGTTCTTTTGTTATTTGTTTTTAAAACTGCTGACATATTAATCTTAATTCTATTAATACTACACTTTTTTTTGTATAAAAATAAGAAAAATAAAATTTCTTCAAAAACTCTTTCACAGATTAAGAAGCCATTAAGAATCATTTCTCTATAATTCCCCTCCACAAACAGAGAGACCTAAAGTTTAGGATTAAAAATCTAGGTTTGAGATCATTGAAAACTAAGCAAGTAAATAGACTTTAATAACTAGAGATAGTTAGATTGGTCATTAATAAGTTTACTTAGAAATAACTAAAATAACAACAACCGTCTATTCTATTTGGTCTCTATTAAATTAGAGATACCCAATAGTATAGATACTATACAAAGTCTATCAGATGTTCACGCACTGATAGCAACATAAAGCCAATGATTTAATAATCTTGGGCAAAGATTAAACAATTCAATTATGGAGAGTTTGATCCTGGCTCAGAGTGAACGCTGGCGGCGTGCTTAACACATGCAAGTCGAACGGTAACGCAAAGTGCTTGCACTTTGGCGACGAGTGGCGCACGGGTGAGTAATATATAGTTAATGTACCTTCAAGACCGGGATAGCCATTGGAAACGATGATTAATACCGGATACACCTTCATACCATAAGATATGAAGGGAAATGTTTTTTCGCTTGAAGATCAGACTATATCCCATCAGTTTGTTGGTGAGGTAAGAGCTCACCAAGACTATGACGGGTAGCGGGTTTGAGAGGATGATCCGCCACACTGGTACTGAGACACGGACCAGACTCCTACGGGAGGCAGCAGTGAGGAATATTGCACAATGGAGGAAACTCTGATGCAGCAACGCCGCGTGGAGGATGACGCATTTCGGTGTGTAAACTCCTTTTATATGTCAAGAAAATGACGGTAGCATATGAATAAGCACCGGCTAACTCCGTGCCAGCAGCCGCGGTAATACGGAGGGTGCAAGCGTTACTCGGAATCACTGGGCGTAAAGGACGCGTAGGCGGGATATCAAGTCAGGTGTGAAATCCTACAGCTTAACTGTAGAACTGCACTTGAAACTGGTAACCTAGAGTATGGGAGGGGGAGATGGAATTAGTGGTGTAGGGGTAAAATCCGTAGATATCACTAGGAATACCTAAAGCGAAGGCGATCTCCTGGAACATAACTGACGCTAAGGCGTGAAAGCGTGGGGAGCAAACAGGATTAGATACCCTGGTAGTCCACGCCCTAAACGATGAACACTAGTCGTCGTGATGCTTGTCATTGCGGTGATGCACTTAACAGATTAAGTGTTCCGCCTGGGGAGTACGGTCGCAAGATTAAAACTCAAAGGAATAGACGGGGACCCGCACAAGTGGTGGAGCATGTGGTTTAATTCGAAGATACGCGAAGAACCTTACCTGGCCTTGACATTGATAGAATACTGTAGAGATACGGTAGTGCCCTTCGGGGAGCTTGAAAACAGGTGCTGCACGGCTGTCGTCAGCTCGTGTCGTGAGATGTTGGGTTAAGTCCCGCAACGAGCGCAACCCTCGTCCTTAGTTGCCAGCAGGTTAAGCTGGGCACTCTAAGGAGACTGCCTTCGCAAGGAGGAGGAAGGTGAGGACGACGTCAAGTCATCATGGCCCTTACGGCCAGGGCTACACACGTGCTACAATGGGGCGTACAGAGTGTTGCAATACCGCGAGGTGGAGCCAATCACTTAAAGCGTCTCTCAGTTCGGATTGGAGTCTGCAACTCGACTCCATGAAGCTGGAATCACTAGTAATCGTAGATCAGCAATGCTACGGTGAATACGTTCCCGGGTCTTGTACTCACCGCCCGTCACACCATGGGAGTTGATTTCACCCGAAATTGGGAAGCTAACCTTCGGGGGGCTACCACTTACGGTGGAATTAGCGACTGGGGTGAAGTCGTAACAAGGTAACCGTAGGAGAACCTGCGGTTGGATCACCTCCTTTCTAGAGTAAAGAGAAAACATTCATTTGTTTATCTCATACTAGCGTTAAAACGCAGTGCAGAAAAAAACTAAATTTTTTTCTGTCAAAGAAAATCTCACAAGAGAAATAGTTATTTTAGTCTTTTGCTTGCTTAGTTTTCAGTGATCTGTGTTCATTTGAAATTTTTGAAAATATTCTGTCTCGCAAGAGACTAGCTTTAGTGACCATAGCGGTCAAAGCGAAGGAAAAGGGACTTGTTCCTTTTACGGACTATTTAATGTTATGGGGAATTAGCTCAGCTGGGAGAGCGCCTGCCTTGCACGCAGGAGGTCAGCGGTTCGATCCCGCTATTCTCCACCATTTTTTGGAAATTTGCACTTGATAAGTTTGCTCACATACATTTAGTATGCTTCGCAACCTTATCAAGCACAACTTTCTCAAAAAACCAAATATAAGTCTTTAATTGAAAAGATTTATATTTGGTTTTATACCAAAAGTTCATTAAATTATCATTGTTAAAGTCAATAAAATATAGTTAAGAAAGATAACTGGATATATATTAAGTTATATATAAAGAAGTCAATTAATAATTATATCAACTAAATAACTACAATTAAACAGGCACTGTCTTACATTAAGTAAGGTAGTGAACGCAACATAGAATAAAAAAGATATTAAGGGCCATAGGTGGATGCCTTGGCTAGTAGAGGCGATGAAAGACGTACTAGGCTGCGAAAAGCCTCGGGGAGCTGCCAAGAAGCTTTGATCCGGGGATTTCTGAATGGGGCGACCCAGCATGGCGCGAGTCATGTTACCCTACGGGGGGCGAACTCAGGGAAGTGAAACATCTCAGTACCTGAAGGAAAAGAAATCAAACGAGATTCCCATAGTAGCGGCGAGCGAAAAGGGATTAGGGCACTTAGTGATAATATATTTGTTAGCTGAACACTTTGGAAAGAGTGAACATAGAGGGTGATATTCCCGTAAGCGAAAACATTTGTATGGTACTAGACTGAGGAATGAGTAGGTCGGGACACGTGTTATCTTGACTGAATATGGGGGGACCACCCTCCAACCCTAAATACTACTACTAGACCGATAGCGAACAAGTACCGTGAGGGAAAGGTGAAAAGGACTGCGGTGAGCAGAGTGAAATAGAACCTGAAACCTATGGCTTACAATCATTCGGAGCACTATTATATATAAGTGTGACGGACTGCCTTTTGCATAATGAGCCTGCGAGTTGTGGTATCTGGCAAGGTTAATCGAACGAGAAGCCGTAGCGAAAGCGAGTCTTAATAGGGCGAATTAGTCAGATGCTGCAGACCCGAAACTGAGTGATCTATCCATGAGCAGGTTGAAGCTGGTGTAAGAGCCAGTGGAGGACCGAACCCGCTGGCGTTGAAAAGTCTTGGGATGACTTGTGGATAGGGGTGAAAGGCCAATCAAACTCAGTGATAGCTGGTTCTCTCCGAAATATATTTAGGTATAGCCTCGAGCATTAGCATGAAGGGGTAGAGCACTGACAGGGCTAGGGCTGCTTACCGCGGTACCAAACCCTATCAAACTCCGAATACTTCATGTGTAACCTCGGGAGTCAGGCGGTGGGTGATAAAATCCATCGTCAAGAGGGGAACAACCCAGACTAGCAGCTAAGGTCCCAAAGTCTTGTCTAAGTGGAAAAGGATGTGAAGTTGCTGTGACAACCAGGAGGTTGGCTTAGAAGCAGCCACCCTTTAAAGAAAGCGTAACAGCTCACTGGTCTAGCGATTTTGCGCCGAAAATATAACGGGGCTAAGACAAGCACCGAAGCTCTAGGTTAAGTTATTATTATTTAGTACGCCATTGGAACAAAGTCCCAATAGCTACGTTAACACTGTGTTCGCTTCAGCAGCGGGCTCACGCGACTAGTCGCTTAATCGCACTAGTGCGATGGGCTTTCCGCCGAGGAAAACCTAGTGTTAACGTAGCTAGCGGAATTACTTCCGATAGCGTCTTAATTATAACTTAGCGGTAGGAGAGCGTTCCAGTCAGCGTAGAAGCCATACCGGCAAGGAGTGGTGGAGCGGCTGGAAGTGAGCATGCAGGCATGAGTAGCGAGAAAAGAAGTGAGAATCTTCTTCGCCGTAAACCCAAGGTTTCCTACGCGATGCTCGTCATCGTAGGGTTAGTCGGGACCTAAGTCGAGTCCGAGAGGGGTAGACGATGGCAAATCGGTTAATATTCCGATACCGACTGTTGTTCGCTTGAGTGATGGGGGGACGCATAGAGTTAATTGAGCTCACTGATGGAATAGTGGGTCGAAGGATGTAGGTTGTATCATAGGCAAATCCGTGATACATTAGACCGAGATCTTACAGGCAGAGCAATCTCTTCGGAGAGCGCTTTGAATCAATGATACTGTCGTGCCGAGAAAAGCCTCTAAACGAGAACAGCAGTTGCCCGTACCGTAAACCGACACAGGTGGGTGAGATGAGTATTCTAAGGCGCGTGGATGAACCCTGGTTAAGGAACTCTGCAAACTAGCACCGTATCTTCGGTATAAGGTGTGCCCTATTTGTAAATGGACTTGCTCCATGAAGCATTGACGGGTCGCAGCAAAGTGTCCCTCCCGACTGTTTACCAAAAACACAGCACTCTGCTAACTCGTAAGAGGATGTATAGGGTGTGACGCCTGCCCGGTGCTTGAATGTTAAATGGATTGCTTAGCTCACGCGAAGGCTTGAAATGAAGCACAAGTAAACGGCGGCCGTAACTATAACGGTCCTAAGGTAGCGAAATTCCTTGTCGGTTAAATACCGACCTGCATGAATGGCGTAACGAGATGGGAGCTGTCTCAACCAGGGATCCAGTGAAATTGTAGTGGAGGTGAAAATTCCTCCTACCCGCGGAAAGACGGAAAGACCCCGTGCACCTTTACTATAGCTTGACATTGCTATTGGGATATTCATGTGCAGGATAGGTGGGAGCCGTTGAATCTATGACGCCAGTTGTAGATGAGGCATCCTTGAGATACCACCCTTGAATATTCTGATAGCTAACTCGGTACGATTATCTCGTGCGAGGACAATGTCTGGTGGGTAGTTTGACTGGGGCGGTCGCCTCCTAAAAAGTAACGGAGGCTTACAAAGGTTAGTTCAGAAGGGTTGGAAATCCTTCGTAGAGTATAATGGCATAAACTAGCCTGACTGTGAGAGAGACAACTCGAGCAGAGTCGAAAGACGGTCATAGTGATCCGGTGGTTCTGTGTGGAAGGGCCATCGCTCAAAGGATAAAAGGTACGCCGGGGATAACAGGCTGATCTCCCCCAAGAGCTCACATCGACGGGGAGGTTTGGCACCTCGATGTCGGCTCATCGCATCCTGGGGCTGGAGCAGGTCCCAAGGGTATGGCTGTTCGCCATTTAAAGCGGTACGCGAGCTGGGTTCAGAACGTCGTGAGACAGTTCGGTCCCTATCTTCCGTGGGCGTAGGAGAGTTGAGGAGAGCTGACCCTAGTACGAGAGGACCGGGTTGGACATGCCACTGGTGCACCAGTTGTTCTGCCAAGAGCATCGCTGGGTAGCTACGCATGGATGAGATAACCGCTGAAAGCATCTAAGCGGGAAGCCAACTCCAAGATGAACTCTCCCTGAAGTACGCTTGAAGACTACAAGCTTGATAGGCTGGATGTGTACGCAGAGTAATCTGTTTAGCTGACCAGTACTAATAGTACGTTTGTCTTTTTTACATATCGTTCACTACCTTACTTAGTGTATAGGTGTCTGAAGTAGTTATTTAGTGATTAGTGATTAGTGATTAGTGATTAGTGATTAGTGATTAGTGATTAGTGATTAGTGATTAGTCGGCGGTTTTACCTAACCCCTAACATCTAAACCCTAAACCCTGAAATGTTGACTTTAACAATGAAAATCTTCTCTAATCTTTACAGATTATATATGAGGGCACACAATAAGCTCGGTTTACTGAGCGTGAGCCTGACGCTTAGTCAAACTTAGCGTTAGCGTAGACAAAGGAATTACTTCCTTTGTCGTGTCTTTATATATGATCTGTCTAGGTGGCTATAGAGAGAGGGAAACGCCTGGCCCCATTCCGAACCCAGAAGCTAAGCCTCTCATCGCTGATAATACTGCATCTTTCAGGTGTGGAAATGTAGGTCGCTGCCTAGTTGATCATTTCTTCTTTTATTGACAATCGATTAAAATTATTAAAATACAATCACAAAGTTAATCACTTTATTAATGACTTTTCAATATCCCATCTATTCTCAATATCGTGCATATTTACTCTATATAATCTATCTAAAAAGTACTCTTTTGTTACCTCTTTTGCACCTAAACTTTTTAGATGATCTGTCGGTACTTGACAATCTATAAAATCATATCCCCAAAATTTTAGATGTTTTACCAAAACTGCATAAGCAGATTTTGATGCATCGCTTATTAGAGAGAACATGGACTCTCCGCAAAAAACTTTTCCTATAACAACTCCATAAAGCCCACCAACAAGTTCCCCATCTTTATAACTCTCAGCGCTATGTGCAACTCCCATATCATAAAGTACGCTATAAGCTTCTATAATATCATCTTGTATCCAAGTGCCGTTTTGATTTTCTCTTTTTATGCTGCTGCACTGTTTTATAACTTCTGTAAAATTAGTATCAAATTTATACTTAAATTTTTTCATGCTTTTTTTTAGAGAACGGCTAAGTTTAAAATCATCCAATTCCATAATAAGCCTGGGGTCGGTTGACCACCAAATAATGGGGTCATCTTTGCCGTACCAAGGGAATATACCGTTTTGATAGGCACGAATCAGTCTAGACGGGTTTAAATCACCTCCCCATGCGACTATGCCATTTTCGTTTGTATTGTTTGGATTCGGAAAAGAGAGGTCATATTTTGAAAGTTTTGGTATATTCAAACGCCAGACTCTTTAAATTTTAAAATCAGCTTTTTGTTAAAAGAGACATTGACACTCCCGCCATTTTTTAGTTTACCAAAGAGTATCTCATCACTGAGTTTATTTGTTATATTGTCATGAATATATCTTTTGATCGGTCTTGCACCCATTTCAGGAGAGTAGGCGCTTTGGGCGATAAACTCTACGGCTTTTGGGGATAGTGTTACGGTTATTTTTTTCTTTTTTAGATCACTGTTTAGCTCTTCTATAAATTTCTCTACAATGCCTTTGACAACTTCACTCTCTAGTTGAGAAAATTCTATAACTGCATCGAGTCTGTTTCGAAATTCCGGGGTAAAAAAGAGTTTAAGCTCCTCATTTTTTGATAGAGAACTGTCTTTGTTAAAACCCATTACGCTTCTGGCAGTTGCACCGATATTTGATGTCATAATGAGAATTACATTTTGAAAATTAGCCTTGTATCCGTTATTGTCGGTAAGGGTTGCATTATCCATGATCTGAAGTAAAATATTTACAAGATCAGGATGTGCTTTTTCGATCTCATCTAGGAGTAAAACAGTATATGGGTGTCTTTTTATAGCTTCTGTCAAAAGCCCGCCCTGCTCATATCCTACATAGCCCGGAGGCGCTCCTACCAGACGGCTTAGAGCATGTTTTTCCATATACTCGCTCATATCAAATCTCTCAAAATTTATGCCTAGCGTTTGACTGAGAGAGAGCGCGAGTTCCGTTTTGCCAACTCCCGTAGGACCGGAGAATAGAAATGATGCGATAGGCTTGTTTTGCGGGGTAAGACCTGCTTTGGATATTTTTATCGCTTTTGCAACTTCTGCTACTGCTCTGTCCTGTCCTATTACTTTTTTGCGTAAATTTTCCTCTAGGTTAGCAAGAGAGAGTGTCTCGTCATGTGTCACTTTTGAGCTTGACATGCCTACTATTTTAGAGATAGTATTTTCAATATCTGCTGCGCCTACTACTCTTTTTTTTCTATTTTTAAGATGAAAAGCTGCTGCTGTTTCGTCTATTAGATCTATTGCTTTATCGGGTAAAAATTTATCAGTAATATATCTTTTTGACAAGTCTATAGCGGTTTTTAGAGCTTTATCTGTAAATGTTACGCCATGATGTTCTTCGTATTTGCTCTTTAAGCCTTTTAATATCTTGTATGTTGTTTTAGCAGACGGCTCGTTGATATCTACTTTAGAGAATCTTCTGCTAAGCGCCTTGTCTTTTTCAAAACCGTTTCTGTACTCCGCAAATGTAGTCGCGCCCATGCATTTTAGTTCGCCTGATGCAAGGGCAGGTTTTAGCTGATTTGCCGCGTCCATTGTTCCACTTGTCGCACCGGCACCAATAAGAGTGTGGATCTCATCAATAAAAAGAATGGCATTTGGAATGG
Source organism: Sulfurimonas sp. CVO (assembly GCF_009883775.1). Classification (NCBI taxonomy): domain Bacteria; kingdom Pseudomonadati; phylum Campylobacterota; class Epsilonproteobacteria; order Campylobacterales; family Sulfurimonadaceae; genus Sulfurimonas; species Sulfurimonas sp. CVO. The sequence continues at coordinate 1,491,872 of NZ_CP033720.1, read as the reverse complement.
ATTTAAGTTCATCCATAACGCCTTTTAAGCGCTTTTCAAAATCTCCTCTATATTTTGTGCCTGCAAGCATTGCGCCAAGATCAAGAGCATAAAGCTCAGTGTTTTGTATAATGGAAGGAACTTTGACGGCGACTATGTTTAGTGCTAAGCCTTCCGCGATAGCAGTTTTTCCGACACCCGCCTCTCCTACTAAAATAGGGTTATTTTTCTTTCTGCGGCATAAAATTTGTGTGACTCTTTGTATCTCGTCATCTCTGCCGATTACCGGATCGATTTTTCCTTCTTTTGCTTTTTGAAGCAGGTTAATAGCGTATTTTTTCAAATAAGACTCTTTCTCTTTTAAAGCCTCTTTTTCATTGGTGTGTGAAATAATCTCTAAGATATCAAGCCTTGAAATTTGATACTCATTTAACAAAATATAAGCAAAAGAGTTCACTTCATCATAGATAGCAACAAGTAGATCCCCGATATCAGCGCTTTGTTGTCCTGAACCTTGAATATGTTTTATCATTCTGTCAATTAGTCTTGAAAGAGCGACACTTTCAAAAGGCTCTTCGTCTATATTTTGCGGCAATGCATTTATATTTGAATCTATATAATCTTTTAAAAGCGCTTTCATTTTTTCAACATCTCCGCCGCATGCAAATATAATTTTAGCACCCTCGCTAGAGTTTAGTATCTGATAGAAAACATGTTCAATAGTAATATACTCATGTCTGAATTTTTTTGCATAAGTTATAGATTTTTGAAAAACCTCGTTTAAAGTATAACTTATCATTACTCTTCCTCCATCTCAGCTCTTAATGGAAAGCCGTTTTCTCTGGCTTTTTTATGTACTTGCATTATTTTAGTTTCTGCAATTTCATGAGTATAGACCCCACATACACCTTTGTCTTTTTTATGCACCTCAAGCATTATATTTTCTGCTTCTTCATAACTTTTATGAAATATATTTATTAAAACATCTACAACAAATTCCATAGAAGTATAATCATCATTTAAGATTAGTACCTTATATTTTTTAGGATATTTTAGTGATATTTCGTTAATAATTTCCAAGTCTGTATTTGTTGCCATATTTTTCCTATAATAGATTTTAAATATTATAAGATTATAACAAAATTGAGATAACTATGGCGAAACGAATTTTTGTGAGTGCTACAAATACTGATATTGGAAAAACATATACCACGAAATTATTATTAAAAGAGTTTGCTTCTAGAGGTTTTAGAGTCGGTGTTTTTAAACCGATAGAAACAGGAGTAGAAAAGGTTGCACATGATGCTTTAGAGTTACTTGCATATGTAAAAGAGTTAAATTATGAGTTTAAAGAGATAGACATTGAAGATATAGCACCTATTACCTACAGGCTTCCGGCTGCACCTTATGTGGCATCTAATAATGAAGAGATAGATTTTAAAAAAATAGATAATGCATTAGAGAAATTAGAAAAGTTGTGTGATATTCTTATTATAGAAGGTGCCGGTGGACTCTATGTACCAATCGATGATAAATATATGATGATAGATTTGATTTCATACTTTAAAGCTTATGCACTTTTAGTTACTCACTGCTCTCTTGGCTGTATTAATGATACACTTTTAAGTAAAAAAGCTCTTGAGGATAAAAAGTTGCCATATACAATTGTGTTTAACTGCAAAGAGAGAGAAGACGATAGCTTTTCTCAAGTATCAGAGCCGTACTTTACAAAGAATAATTTTGAAGTATTAAAAGTAAGTGAAAATATTGACACTATTTGTGATGTTCTGTATAATTATAAATAATCAATACACATTAAAAGAGTAGCATGAAGCACTTAATTGCAACAAATGATTTAACGCTCCAAGAGATAGAAGCTATATTGGAAGATGCCGAAGTTTTTAGCGATGGCCGATTTGAAAAAATACTTAAAAACAAGATAATTGTCACCTTGTTTTTTGAAAACTCAACAAGAACAAGAAGCTCTTTTGAAATAGCTGCAAAAAGACTTGGTGCTGAGATTGTTCATCTTGATGTTGCGCGCAGTTCTACAAAAAAAGGTGAAACATTGGTAGATACTGCCATGAATTTAGATGCTATGGGACCACATGCTATTATTGTCCGACATGAAAATTCGGGTGTTCCTAAAATACTTTCAAACTATACAAAAGCTTCTATTGTAAATGCAGGCGATGGAGCACATGCTCATCCGACACAAGCCCTGTTAGACCTTTTTACTTTAAAAAAACATTTTGGTGATGTAAGCGGTAAAAAAATAGCTATAGTCGGAGATATTAAAAACTCAAGAGTTGCAAACTCAAATATTGATCTTTTAGGAAGATTCGGGATGGAAATTATTTTAGTTGCTCCTCCTCAATTTTTGCCAAAAACCAACTTGAGAACAACTCACTTTTTAGATGAGATTATTGATGAAGTTGATGTTATTATGAGTCTTAGAACACAGACAGAGAGGCACTCATCACAAACTTATGCATCACTTAAAGACTATGCCAGTGATTTTTGCATAACAACTGAACTTATCGGTGACAGAGATATAGTTTTGCTTCACCCCGGGCCTGTTCATAGAAATATTGATATCTGCGATGCACTTTTAGCAGATAAAAGATGCAAAGTTTTAGAGCAAGTTTCAAACGGTGTGATAATTAGAATGGCAGTACTTAAAAAACTTATTTATGACATTTGATGCTATAAATTCTTTTGGCAAAAAAAGAGAGCCATTTTTATTTATATCTGATTTTAAACTCCAAAATTTAAAAGTTATTCTTCTGGATGAGTTAGAAGCAAATGATATTGAATTTTGCATAGATGAAAACTACATACCTAGATCTCACCTATACTCTTTAGAAAAAAAGGCACTCTCTTTTAGTAAATATAAAAAAAAGTTTGATTTTGTTTTAGAGAAAATAAAAGCTGGAGAAACCTATCTTTTAAATCTGACACAACCTACACCAATCAAAACAGCACTTACATTAAAAGAGATATTTGAGTGTGCTAATGCACACTATAAGTTAAGATACAAGGATAAGTTCGTCTGTTTTTCACCTGAAAAATTTATTCAAATTCAAGATTCAAAAATCTCTACATATCCCATGAAGGGTACAATTGATGCGTCTATCCCAAATGCAAAAGAGACTATTTTAAACAATCAAAAAGAGATGGCCGAGCATGTTATGGTTGTAGACCTTTTAAGAAATGATCTCTCTATTGTTGCAAAAAATGTAAAAGTTGAAAAGTTTAGATATATCACCGAGATAGAAGCAGGCAAAAAAAAACTTTTACATGTAAGTTCACACATAAGCGGAAATATCGGAGATGATTGGCATGAAAAAATAGGTGATATTTTAAAAGCACTTTTACCCGCAGGAAGTATAAGCGGTGCACCAAAAAAGAGTACATTAGATATAATTAATGAAGTTGAAGGGTATGAGCGCGGATATTTTAGCGGAATTTTTGGTATATATAACGGAAAAACATTAGACAGCGCAGTTATGATAAGATTTATCGAAAAAACAGAAAGTGGATTTATATATAAAAGTGGCGGTGGCATAACCATAGATAGTGATGTTGAAAGTGAATATGATGAACTTCTAGATAAAGTTTATATACCATAAAAAGGTTGTCAAACATGTTTAAATTAGATGGTTTTTTTACAAGTGGATGGACATTTAATGAGGTAGAGTGTGATTTGAAAAATAGATATCAGATGGTAAATATTGCTATCTTACTCTCTGCCGGCGGTTTGATTTATGGAATAATTGGAAACTATATAAGAGATATTCAAGGTTTTATACCTATTGAAACTGCTCTTTTATTTATGAATTTTATAATGTTTTTTGCTTTAAGAAAAACGCGTCAATTTTTTGAAATTTTTGCAATAATTATTACTCTTCAATATACTTTTTTATTTTTATTTCTTATTTATAACGGTGAACCAAATGATTTAAAGCATCTTTGGATATTTACTTATCCCATAATACTTCTCTATTTTCAAAAGACTATTCATGCGATATATTGGCTTGCATTTGTTTTTTTTATGCTTATAATCGCCCCTTTGCAAAATTTTGTAGAGATAAATTACACTATGTATCAAATGACATATATATCTTTTGTTTTAATTATAATTAGTGTAATTATCTATTTCTATCAAAGAAAAATAGATGAAGCAAGAACTATTATTTTAGAACAGCGAAATATGTTGCGAAATTTTAATCAAGAGCTTGAAAAACAGATAAAAGATAAAACAACTGAACTTATTAAACTCAATGAATCTTTAGAGTTGAAAGTTGAGCAAAAACTTGAAGAGTTAAGAAGTAAAGATCAAATACTTCAAGCACAATCAAAACAGGCTGTAATGGGTGAAATGATAAGTATGATTGCTCATCAGTGGAGACAGCCGCTCTCTACTATTACCCTTCAAATAGCAGATTTACAGCTTAAGCAGTTACTTGGCAAAGAGAGAGATTGTGAAGATATCGACAGAGCATTAAATAATATCAGTGATACCATTATTTATCTTTCTGACACTATTGATGATTTTCAAACTTATTTTCGTCCAAATAGAGAAGTAGTTGAGATTGAAATTCATGAATTACTTCAAAAGGCACTGAACTTTGTCAAATCAAGATTAAGTGATAATAAAATAAAAATAACAATTAATAAAGAGGCTGATATATATATATAAAAACATATGTAAACGAACTTGTTCAAGTGGTGTTAAATATTTTAAATAATGCAATTGATGCACATAATGATGTTAGAGTTCAAAATCCTTTTATTGTTTTACATACCAAAGCATCAGAAGAGAAAGTTTTTGTTATTATAGAAGATAATGCAGGCGGGATAACTGATGAAAATTTTTCACATCTATTTGAGCCTTACTTCAGCACTAAAGATAAAAATGGAACCGGACTCGGTCTTTATATGAGCCAGATGATTATTCAAAAGCAGTTTGGCGGTGAAATTGATGTTGAAACTTCTAAAAAAGGATCTGTTTTTATTATAAAAATTCCTAAAAATATAACATAGCGTGATAAAATTATTTTTTTCTATAAAGTTTAAAAAAAATTGAGAACTTTTGAGATATAATTTATTAAAATGAAAAAGGTTTATATATGTATTTAAAGGATTTAAAGTTCTCTTTATGGGCAGATTTTATCGAAAGAGACTATTTAGATAATGAATTTAAGGAGTTAGTAGAGGAGGGGATTGTTAATGGAGCAACTTCAAATCCTGCAATATTTAAAAATGCAATACTAAATTCAAATGCATATAAGGATCAGTTATCCAGACTCTCCTCTTTAACTCCTAAAGAGAAGTATGAAGCTGTTGCTATTTATGATATACAAAAAGCGGCAGATATATTAAAACCGCTTTATGAAAGGGGTGATGACGGATATGTTAGCATAGAAGTTGATCCGTATCTTTGTGATGATGCTAATGCTACAATAAAAGAGGGGGAGCGACTTTTTAGACAAATAGATCGTAATAATGTTATGATAAAAGTTCCTGCTACAGAGGCTGGATATATAGCTATGAGAGAACTTTGCAGCCAGGGAATTCCTGTAAATGCGACACTTATATTTAAAAAAGAGCAGGCTCTATCATGTGCGAATGCTTTTAGAGAGGGTCTGGCAAAAAGCGAAACAGAGGTTGATACCGTTATAAGTGTTTTTGTAAGCAGAATTGACAGAGCTTTGGATCAAGAACTAACTAAGCATGGGGTAGCTGCTTCTTTAAGCGGAATATACAATAGTGCGGATATCTATGCAGAAGTTGAAAAGATGGGAGTGAACGGGTGCAGAGTGCTTTTTGCAAGTACCGGAGTAAAAGATGATTCCCTGGCGCCTCACTACTATATAGAAAAACTTTTGGCGTACAATAGTGTAAATACAGCACCAGTAGAGACTATAAAAGCTTTGCATTTAAATGGAAATAAGGAGAGCGCTTTACCAATTTCACCTCAAATAATAGGGGAACATTTTGAAAAAATCAAAGAAATAGGCATAGATTTTAATACCGTGCTAGATAAACAGATAGATGATGGATTAAAATCTTTCAAAGATGCATTTAAAGATATATTGGAGTCGTTATGAGTGGTAATAAAAATGAAGTAGATATAAGTCAGTTGACATTTGATCAATTAAAAAAGATTCGAGAATATCTTAAAAAATTGATTGAAAGCGGCGGCAGTGATTTACATGTAAAATCGAATGGTTTAATAAGAGCTAGAATTAATGGAACAATTGTTCCATTTTCTGAGAATAAATTTTCTTATGAAGATGCTATGATTCTCTCTAAAGAGATTCTTAGAGGAAGATATGCGGAGCTTATTGAAAATAAAGAAGTTGACTTGGTCTATCAGTTTGATGAATCTAACCGTTTTCGTGTAAATATTTTCTTTCAGATGGATGGTCCTTCTTTTGTATTTCGTGTTATTCCTATGCAGATACCGACAATTGAGCAGATGAAATATCCTGAAGCCATAAAAAATTTTACAAAAGAAGAGCGCGGACTGGTTCTAGTTACCGGAACTACAGGGAGTGGTAAATCAACAACACTCGCAGCAATGGTAAATGAAATAAATACAACATATAAAAAACATATTATAACCATTGAAGATCCTATTGAATTTGTGCATAAAGATAGAGGATGTATCATAAATCAACGCTCGTTAGGACAAGATACTCTCTCTTTTGATAGAGCTCTAAGAGCTGCTCTTCGTGAAGATCCTGATATTATACTTGTAGGTGAGATGAGAGACCGTGAAACTATAGAGTTGGCTCTTCATGCTGCAGATACTGGACATTTGGTTTTTTCAACATTGCATACACTCGATGCGAAGGAGACAATTAATCGAATTATAGGTATGTTTCCTTATGAAGAACAAAATCGTGTTCGCCTCTCTCTTGCAGGAGTTTTAAAAGGAGTTATCTCTCAAAGGTTGATCCCTACAAAAGAAAATAAACGAATAGCGGCAATGGAGATACTTGTAAAAACTCCTACTATTGAGAAACTTATTTTAGAAAATCGTGATTATGAGATTCGTGATACCATAGAAAAAGGACGAGAATATTATAAATCACAAAGTTTTGATCAGCATATTTTTGATATATATAATGAAGGCATTATTACAAAAGAAAAAGCAAAAGAGTACGCAACAAGCGCTTCTGATTTAGAGATGAAAATGAGCGGGTTTAACAGCGGCAAAGCTTCTGATCTTATTAATAAATCTGAAAAAAATAGTAAAAATGAAGCAGTAGATGAGGATGTGTTTGATTTAAAATAATCTTTAACTGTATTTAAAGCTTAGAGATGTATAATTGCGAACATTTTTATTAAGGATTTAATATGTTAGAAGGCATTATTAGAGAGAGTATTGGCAAAAGAAGCACAAAGGCGCTTCGCCGTGATGGTTATCTAATTGCAAACATATACGGAAAAGGGCTTGAAAATATTCATGCTGCATTCAAAGAGAATGAGTATATCCGTACTGTGCGCAACAAAGATACTTTATCGTTCCCAATCAGCGTTGGCGGAAATGAGATGAATGTTGTTGTTCAATCCTATGAAACACATCCTGTAACAGCAAAGCTTTTGCATGTAGATTTAATGGTGGCACAACCTGGTGTTGTTACTCACTATCATGTTCCTGTTTTCGCACAAGGTGAAGCAATTGGACTAAAAAACAAAGGTTTAGTACATATTTCAAAACCTCGTTTAAGAGTAAAAGCTGCAATCGAAAATGTTCCAAACAGTATTAATGTTGATGTAACAAAAATGGATGTAGGTGATGCTAAAATGTTGCGTGATCTTGAAAAAATTCCAAATGTTACATTCACAGATGCTGATCGTGTATCTGTACTAAGTGTAATTAAAGCTAAGTAATCATGCTGATAGTCGGTCTGGGAAATCCTGGTCCGAAGTATGAGTTAACTCGTCATAACATAGGTTTTATGGTTATTGACGAGCTTATCAAAAGAAATAGCGCTCAAAAATTATCTTCTTCATCCTTTAACGGTGAACTTTTTAAACTCTCAAGTCATTTTTTATTAAAACCGCTTACTTTTATGAATCTATCGGGCATTTCTATTGCCGCTGTAAAAAAATTTTATAAAATTGAAGAAGTTGTTGTAATACATGATGATTTGGATCTTCCTTTTGGTACTCTTCGTTTTAAAAAAGGTGGCGGCCACGGTGGACATAACGGACTTAAATCCACTGATGAAAATATCTCCAAAGAGTATATAAGAGTAAGAATGGGTATAGGCAAACCTGAGCATAAAGGTGAGACTGCCTCTTATGTTTTAAGTGATTTTAACAAAGAGGAGCAGCAATATCTAAGCGAGTGGATATCATACGCATGTGAAGCTGTTGAATTTTTGTTAGAAAACTCCTTAGAAGATGTTAGTTCTAAATATACAATTAAAAAATTTCAGCTAAAATAGCACTAAACTTTTAATTGGATTTTTAATATATGCTGGCTTTTAAATATATCTCTTTTCATTATATTAAATACTTCATTGTTATTTTATCAGCACTTGTTCTTTTTTTAGTTGGTTTTGATTATATGGGAAGTGCTGATAAGTTGGATATATCAGCCAATCTGCTTTTAATATATTTAGTTTATAAAACTTTTTTTGCTATAGATATGCTTTTGCCTCTTTCTCTTATTTTTGCAATGATAAGTACAAAAATATTTTTGATTCGTTCAAATGCATTGGTCTCTTTTTATTCTCTTGGATATTCAAGGGTTGATATTTTAAAGCCTTTTGTTGTTGTTTCTACTGTAGTTATTATAGCTTTTATCGGAGTTCACTCAATTTCGAATTTTGCAAGAGCAGATGAGATGGCTAAAAATATTCGTAAAAATGCCCAATATCTAAGCCCAACAAGAGATCTTTTTTTTACATATAAAGATAAATTTGTATATTTTTCAAAAATGCTTCCTTTGCAAGAGAGTGCTGAAGATATAAGAGTGTTTAGTTTTAAAGAGAACTCTTTAAAAGAGGTTTTAATAGCTTCTAAAGCAAGATATAGAGATGAAGCGTGGCATATAGACAGTGCTGATATTATTACTAAACCTGATGAAATTAATTTCAATTCGCTTGGCATAAAGGTAAATGAGAAAAATAATTTAGAAATTCTTCAAGATTTTAGACCAAAAATGTTAGATCAGGTTTATGAGGGCAAAGTTAATTTTACTATAAAAGATGCTATAGATGCATATACATTGTTAAAAGCCCAAAATATCAATACAGATATTGTAAAAAGTTCACTCTATAAGATATTTGTTTATCCTTTTTTTGTGCCAAGCATGATTGTTATTATTTTCTTTTTTGTTCCTGTAAGTGTGAGATTTTTAAATGTATCACTCTTTAGTTTTGCAGCTATTATTTCCTCTCTTATGATATGGGCACTTCTTTTTGCACTTATTGAACTCTCAAGTCATAAGACTGTACCAAGTGAAATTGGTATTGTAGCTCCTGTTTTCATTCTTTTCTTAATTGCTTTTAGGCAGTGGAGAAAATATCGATTAGCCACTTAAGAATTTTCAATTTATTTGATAGTGAAGTGCTGCAATCGTATAAATTTTATAACTAAAGTATAAGTACTTTTTGGATAAAATTGTTTAAAAAATATTTGGGACTTTTATGATTAATTTTAAAGAACTTGCATCCACATACAAAACCCCGCTTTACATATATGATTTAGACTATATGAGTGCGCAATATAAAGAGTTAAAAGAGGCATTTAAAGGCAGAAAATCAATTATGGCATATGCTATAAAATCCAATTCTAATCTTAGTGTTATTAAACACTTTGCAGAGTTGGGAAGCGGTGCTGACTGTGTCTCCATCGGCGAAGTGCGTCGTGCCTTTTTGGCAGGTATTCCAAGTTACAAGATTATTTTTTCAGGTGTTGGAAAGAGTGATGATGAGATACGCGAAGCAATACAAAAAGATATTTTATATATTAATGTAGAGAGTGAAGCCGAACTCGGCCGTGTTGAACTTATAGCAAAAGAGTTAAATAGCGTATGTAGAATCAGTATAAGGGTAAATCCAAATATTGATCCGCTTACACATCCCTATATCTCGACAGGACTTCATGATAATAAATTTGGAGTGGAAATTGATGCTGCAAAAAGAATGTATATCCGTGCAAATAACTCAGAGTATCTGGATCCTGTAGGCATTCATTTTCATATAGGTTCTCAACTTACAGAGTTAGAACCCATATATGAGTCTGCTGCAATAGTAGCAGATATGGTGCGTTCGCTTCAAGGCATAAAAATAGAGTTGAAATTTTTTGATGTAGGCGGAGGACTCGGTGTTAAATACAATAATGAAACAACTATAAAGCCGTATGATTATGCACAGGCAATATTTTCAACTTTAAAAGGATTGGATTTAACAATTATTTGTGAACCGGGAAGATTTTTAACAGCAAATGCAGGTTATTTTTTAACAAAAGTTTTATATGAGAAACAAAATGGTTCAAAAAGATTTGTTGTAGTTGATGGTGCTATGAATGACCTTTTGCGTCCGAGTCTTTATAAAGCTTACCATAAAATCGAGCCTATAACGGAGAGTAAAAGCGAACTAAGTCAAGCAGATGTAGTAGGACCGGTTTGTGAAAGCGGTGATTTTTTTGCAAAGGAGTGTATGTTGCCGACTTTGGAGCATAACGATCTGCTTGTAGTCCACAGTGCCGGAGCATATGGTTTTGGCATGGGAAGCAACTACAACACAAGAGGCAGAAGTGCCGAAGTGGCATTAAAAGGCGGAAAGGCAAAACTTATCCGAAGACGCGAAGAGTTTGAAGATTTAATAGCACTAGAGAAAGAGTTTTTAGAGTAAGTGCTTATAAAACTTTTTCTGTTGTATAGCTGAGAGGTTGAAAAAAATAGAATATTTTGGAGGTGTTTAATTGTATTTCATTGATGTTCAAGGTACTTTAATTAGTGATGCGGATAAATCTCCATTGCGTGGAAGCATAGAGTTTATCGAAAAATTAAATGAAGAAAAAATTCCATATATGGTTATTACTAACAATACTAAAAAAGCTTCAAAAGATTTTTATAGTTATCTTCAATCAATAGGTTTTCATTTTGAATTTACAAAATATCTTGATCCGCTTATGCTTTTAGAATCTTCTTTAGAAAAAGAAGCTGTTGCGGCCTATGGAGCAGAAGAATTTTTGAGTGTTTTGAAAAAAATGGGGTATATTTTAAATTATAAAAATCCCAAAACAGTTTTAGTTGCGATAAAAGAGAATTTTTCTGCCGAGGAGTATGCGCAGATGATAGATTTTTTGCTTAATGGCGCATCTTTGGTGGGTATGCATGAAACATCAATATATGCAAAAAACAACAAAAGGTATCCCGGTGTCGGAGCAATTTTAAAGATGCTTGAATTTGCAACATCCTCCTCTTATGATGTTGTTGGAAAACCAAGTGTTTCTTTTTACAATGAGGCTTTAAAGATGTTGCAATTACAAGAAAAAAGTGCTAAATTTAGTGATATAACTATTATTAGTGATGATGTAAAGGGTGATTTGGGCGGAGCTAAAGAGATGGGGATGAAAACGATTTTTGTTACAAGCGGAAAATATAAAAGTGCTCAAGAGATAGTACCTTTTTTAAAACCTGAATTAAAGCCAGATTTTATTTATGCCGATATGCAGGAGATTTTGGAGGATAGATGGAAACTTTAGAAGATTGTAGAGTTGCAATTGATGCTATTGATGATGAGGTGCTAAAACTTCTTAATAAAAGAATGGAAATTGTTAAGCGGGTGGGCGAAATCAAAAAAGATAGTGATAGCGCAATATATAGACCGGAGAGAGAAAAAGCAATTATTCAAAGATTGACTCAAAATAGTATGGATCAGCAGGGACTTTTAAATAAAAATGCCATCGAAGCTATATTTTTAGAAATTTTTGCAGTTTCAAGAAACTTGGAGCTTCCGGAGCGTATAGCTTATCTCGGTCCTGAGGGAAGTTTTACTCATCAAGCGGCAGAGAGTCGTTTTGGGGCGATGAGCGACTACCTTTCTTTAAGCTCTATTCACTCTGTTTTTAAAACACTTGAAGCAAAAAGAGCTAAATTTGGAATTGTTCCGATAGAAAACTCAAGAGACGGAGTAGTAGGTGAAACACTTGATCTTTTGGCAAAAAGTTCTGTAAAAATTGTGGCAGAACTATATATGCCTATTCATATGTCATTTGTTACAAAAGCAAAGAAAATATCGCAAATAACTAAGATTTATTCAAAAGACAAAGGTTTTGGGCAGTGTAAAGAGTTTCTTCAGGAGTATAACCTTGTTAATGTGGAACAAATTCCGGTTGAGTCGACTGCAAAAGCAGCAATTTTGGCTTCAAAAGATCCAAATGCTGCTGCTCTTTGTAGTCATATTGCAGCAAAATTGTATCGTGTGCCGACAATGTTTGACCGCATCGAAGATGATATAGGCTCTTTGACAAGATTTATAATTCTTAGTGATTTTAAAAATGCTAAGAGTCAAGATGACAAAACTTCTATTTTAGTGAGACTCAAAGATTCTGTGAAAGCAGGATCGCTTGTTCATTTTTTACAAGATTTTAATGAACAAAATATAAATCTTTCAAAAATAGAATCACGACCTTCAAAAAACAAGGGCGGATTTGATTACTGGTTTTTTATAGATTTTTACGGGCATATTGATGATGAAAAGTTTCAAAAGGTACTACAAAAACATAAAGGGGAAGTAACTTGGTTAGGAAGTTATGTAAAAGGTGAAGAGATTGAAGTTTAATAAAAATTTAGAAAATATAAAAACATATGAGACTGGAAAACCGATAGAGTTGGTTGTAAGAGAGTTTGGCATAGAACCAAAAGATATTATAAAGCTTGCATCAAACGAGAACCCTTACGGAACTTCTCCTAAGGTTGTGGCTGCTGTTAGTGAGATTGTGACTAAAATGGCTCTTTATCCTGATGATTCTATGATAAAGCTGAAAAATGGATTAAGTAAAAGATTTGATGTTGAAAATGAAAATATAATTATTGGTTCAGGCAGTGATCAGGTTATAGAGTTTTTAATTCATGCAAAAGCCTCTTCATCTTCAAAAATCTTGATGAACAGTATAACATTTGCGATGTATGAAATATATGCTAAACATGTAGGAGCAAATATTATTAAAACGGCTTCACAAGAGCATGATCTTGATGAATTTTATGCACTTTACAAAGAAGAGAAACCAGAAATCATATTTATATGTACGCCAAATAATCCAACAGGAGATGCACTTGACGCTCAAAAAATATATGATTTTTTAAAGAAGATAGACAGTGACACACTTGTGGTTATAGACGGCGCTTATATGGAGTATGCTATTGCTAAAGATAGTTCAAAAGAGATAGCTGTAAAAAAACTTATAGAAGAGTTTGATAATGTTGTTTATCTTGGTACATTTTCTAAAGCTTACGGGCTTGGCGGGATGAGAGTCGGATATGGCGTGGCTGATCACAATATAATAAAAGAGCTATACAAACTTAGACCTCCTTTTAATATTACCACTTTGTCTCTTGAAGCTGCAAGTGTAGCGCTTAGTGATGAAGAGTTTGTAAAAAAGAGTGTAACTCTTAATCTTGAGCAGATGAAACGCTACGAACAATTTGCAAAAGAGCAAAAAATAGATATAATAAATAGTTATACTAATTTTATTACATTTTGTTTAAATTCAAATCAAGATTCTACAAAGATATCAAATTCTCTTTTGAAAAAAGGTATGATAGTAAGAGATTTGAGCAGTTATAATATGAATGCAATTAGAGTTACAATAGGGACAGAAGAGCAAAATAGTCGTTTTTTTGAATTAGTAAAACAATTTTTATAATTTAAAAATAGGAAATTGATGAATTCTAAAGTACTTTTTTCGCAACTTTTTGTTCTAAAAAATAGGCTAAGTAAAAAACAAAAGCTTATTATTGGTTCTGCTGTTGCGGCTATTATCATATTTTTAATTTTTTTGAGTGTTTATACGGCTGAAAAAAATATAAATAGTAGATATGAAGTGCTTTTTGGCTCTTTGGCTTCAGCAGATGCTGCCAAAGTTATCGAAGAGTTAGAAAAAAAAAGTATCTCTTATGAATTGCTGGATAATAATATTATAAAAATTCCTAGAAATATTTTATATAAAGAGCGCATTGCAATTGCTTCTTTGGGAATTGTAAAAAAAGGCTCAGTAAGTTTAAGTGAAGAAGATTTTAAGCAAAATGAAAAATATTTTCAAGCACTAGAAGATGAACTCTCCCGTACGATTAATGTACTTTCAGTGGTTGAAAATGTCAGTGTTCGTTTGACTTTACAAAAAAATGCAACAACTTTGGTTCTGCTTCAATTGACCAAAGGAAGAGAGCTCTCTTTAAAACAAATAAGAGGGATTAAAAATCTTGTTGCAGCAGCGGTACCAAACCTTTCTCCATCGGATGTTGTTCTTATAGATAATAATACAGAAATTATCGGAAATATAGATGAGATGGAGCAGTTGACTACTCTCTCAATTATGCAGCAAAATTTTAAAGCAAATGAAGAGAAAAAAAAAGAGAGAAAAATTATAGAGGCTATTTCTCCTTATATCGGTAAAGATAAAAAAATTGCCGCACAGGTTAACATCGACTTTGATTTTTCTGTTAAAGAACCTTCTTCTGATAAATATAATTCCGAGTTTGCACAAATTAAAAAGATTATGGCCACCGTTATTGTGGATGGAGATTATAAATATAAATCTGATGCAGATGGCAATCCTACAAATGAGCTGGAGTATGAGCCGCTATCAGAGAATGATTTAAAAACTATATCTTTATTGGTTAGCCGTTTAATCGGCATAAACAAGGAGAGAGGTGACCAGATAAGTGTTAAAAATGCGCAGTTTAAAATAGCTGAGGTTAATGCACTAAAAAATAAAACAGATGTGTCGTTTTTTGAATTTTTGAAATATTTATTTGTATTTATATTTCTTTTTATTGTCTATATAAAATTGATTGCTCCATTTGCAAAAAAAGCATTTAAAGTTTCTAAAAAAGAGCAGAAATCAAGTGAAATATTTTTAGATTCTGATGTTGAAAAAAATTTTTATAAAGATGAGGATAAATATACTATTTCTCTTGATAAAATGAAAATTATGATTGACAAATCACCCGAAGCTGCCGCAAATATTTTTCAAGCTTTAATTGCAGAAGATGCTCAAGAAGCTATAATGCACAGGAGAAGATAGATGAATCTAAATCCCGCACAGCAAGCAAAATTTGATAAAATGAGTAGAGCGGAAAAAATAGCAGTTCTATTAATGCTTATGGGTGAAGATACAACAGCTTCTGTATTTTCAAATATGAGTGTTGATGCAATAACAGAAGTTTCAAAATATATAGCTAGCAACAAAAGTGTAGAAAAAGCTGTTGCGGTAGCTGTGCTTAAAGAATTTTATGCAATTTTTCAATCGCAGCAGTTTATTATCGGCAGAGGTATAAAATATACCAAAGAGCTTCTTTACAGAGCACTTGATGTTGAAGATGCAGATAAGATTTTAGAAAAACTCTCAAAAACATTACAAGAGGATCAATACTTTTCATATTTGTCAAAAATCAAGCCTCAGCAGCTCTCAAAGCTTCTTGTTGATGAACATCCTCAAACAGCAGCGCTTATTTTAGCTCACATGGATGCAGTTGAAGCAGCCGATACATTGCACTATTTTTCAGATGATTTAAGAAGTGAGGTTTTGATAAGAATTGCTAAACTGGGGGATATCTCCTCATCTGTAATAAAAAGAGTTTCCGATGTTCTTAAATCCAAACTGGAACTCTCTTCATCAAAAGAGTTTAAAATCGGCGGTCTTCGTGCAGTTGCTGCTATTTTAAACTCTTTTGATGAAAAAATTTCCAAAGAGACATTTGTTAAAATATGTGAGCAGGATAAAGAGATATCAACTCTTATTAAAGATATGATGTTTTCTTTTGAAGATATAAAAACACTTGAAAAAAAAGCAATTATAGAGATACTTAACAGTGTAGATAAGCATGATTTAATGCTTGCGTTAAAAAGTGCCTCTCCAGAGCTTAGAGATGCTTTTTTTAGTGTTATGAGTGAAAAAGGCAAAAAAGTTTTTGAAGAAGAGGGTCAGTTTTTGGGTGTAGTAAAGATGAGAGATATTAAAGATGCGCAAAGAAGAGTCATTAAGAGAGTTGAAAGCCTTGTTGAAGATGAAATAATTCAATTAGATTTAGGAAAAAAAGAGGCGGTAAAGTAGTTTGTCAAGTATAATAAGCAGTGAAAATATTAAAAAACACAATATTGATAAGTATGAATTTAAGATATTAAATATTAATTTAGAATCCAAAAAAAAGGTTAAAGAATCTTTAGCAAATCAAGAAAAAAATATTGTTAAAAATCAGAAACATATACAAAAGAGAGAAACTGATATAATAACATCTGATATTATAAAGCTTCAAATTAAATTGCAGAAAATGAAACATAAGCATAAAAAAAAGCTTAAAAAAATAAAAGAGAAATCTTATGCCAAAGGCATTAAAGATGGTGAAGCAAAAGCTCTTAGACAATATAAAAAAAGCAATATTAAGTGAGTAAAATAGATTTATGAATATAAAAACAAGCACAATTAAAGAATTAGAAAATCTTTGTAAAGAGATACGAGAAGAAATTTTAAGAGTGGTCAGTAAAAATGGCGGACATTTAAGTTCTACTTTGGGAGCTACTGAGCTTATAGTAGCTATGCATAAGGTATTTGACAGTAAAAAAGATCCTTTTATTTTTGATGTATCGCACCAGTCTTACGCACATAAACTTTTAACAGGAAGATGGAAAGAGTTTGATACACTAAGGCAGTTTAACGGTCTATCTGGCTATACAAAACCAAGTGAGAGTGAACATGACTACTTTGTGGCGGGACACAGCTCTACTTCAATATCTTTGGGTGTTGGTGCTGCTAAAGCAATTGCTCTTAAAGGTGAGCAAAATGAAAGAGTTCCTGTAGTTATGATTGGCGATGGGTCTATGACTGCAGGGATGGTTTATGAAGCTCTTAATGAACTAGGCGATAGAAAATATCCGATGATTATTATACTTAATGATAACGAGATGAGCATATCTAAGCCCATTGGAGCACTAAGCAGAATGCTTAGTTCAGCCATGGCATCACCATTTTATCAAAACTTTAAAAAGCATACTGAAAATTTTGTAGATAATTTTGGAGAGAGTGCGCACTATATTGCAAAAAGAATGGAAGAGTCTCTAAAGCTTATAACTCCGGGTATTATGTTTGAAGAGATGGGAATTGATTATATAGGGCCCATTGACGGACATAATCTTCCTTCGCTTATAGAGATACTTCAAAAAGCTAAAGAGCTTAAAAAACCTGTTATTGTTCATGCTCAGACGATTAAAGGAAAAGGTTATGAAAAGGCTGAGGGACAGGAAGAAAAATGGCATGGAGTTGGACCTTTTGATATAGATAGTGGAAATTCATCTAACAAGAGCACGCTTAAGAGTGCAACTAAAATATATGCAGAAGCTCTTTTGCACTTGTGTGAGGAGAATGAAAAAATTGTTGGTGCAACGGCTGCTATGCCTAGTGGAACGGGTTTAAGCGAATTAATTCAAAAGTATCCAAATAGATTTTGGGATGTGGCAATTGCAGAACAGCATGCTGTTACTTCAATGGCGGCTTTAGCAAAAGAGGGATTTAAGCCATTTTGTACAATCTACTCTACATTTTTACAACGAGGGTATGATCAAATAATACATGATACATGCCTAATGGATCTGCCGGTTGTTTTTGCACTTGATCGTGCCGGAATAGTCGGCGAAGATGGCGAAACTCATCAAGGGGTTTTTGATATCAGCTTTTTAAGAGCTATACCAAATATGACTCTTTTTGCTCCTAGAGATGAAAAATCTTTTCATCAAGCTCTTGCTTTTGCAGCCAGTTATCAGCACACATGTTCTCTGCGTTATCCGCGAGGCTCATTCATAGAGACTGATCTGCCGGAATCTCAGCCCTTTGAATTGGCAAAATCACAACTGCTTCGTTCAAATAGCAGTGATATTTTGTTTATAGGCTATGGAAATGGTGTCGGTCGTGCTTATCAGACAGCTGAGTTATTAAATGATGAAGTTAGCATTTTAGATTTGCGATTTGTAAAGCCTCTTGATAATGAGATGCTTCGTGAAATGGCTGCAAAACATAAAAAGTGGTTCGTATTTAGCGACAGCGCAAAGATGGGCGGAGTCGGCAGTGCTATTTTAGAGTTTTTGTCAAAAGAGAAGATTTTGGATGTAGAAGTGGTGAGTTTTGAGTATGAAGATAATTTTATTACTCATGGAAATACGAAACAGGTGGAGGAGTCTTTGGGACTTTTGCCTTTACAGCTGGCAAAAAAGATTATGGAGTTAGTTGAATAACTCCCGCAAACCTTCCTGTTTTTGCTTTAGCTCTGTATGAAAAATATTTATGAGTATTGCAGCATGTGCACTCATCGCAAAACTCAATATTTTCTCTTTTTATGCCGCAAGATAAAAGTTGTTTTTTTAAAATTGCAGCTACATCAAGATAGAAGTTCTCGTTCCTTTTTTGAACAGCATACTCTAAAGATAGTGCTTTTGCCTCTTCGTAAATCTCACTTCCAACTTTATAACAGCAGACACCAATGCTCGCACCAGCGCTTACATATATGTCTTTTGGATCTGAGTCAAATTCCGTTTGCATCTTCTTAATTACATTTTTTACTATATTTTTAAATGCGCCTGCTCTTCCTGCATGAACAGCAGCGATAACCTTTTTTTTATCATCGTATAAAAGCAAAGGAGAACAATCAGCTACCATAACCATAAGCGGAGTGTTTTTTCTGTTTGTTATAAGCGCATCGCAAGTTGGCGGAGTTTGAAAGTCTTCATCTCTTACCATATATACGATATCGGAGTGAATCTGTTTCATGTGCACGAGCGAGTTTTTTTCATACCCTAGCTCTTTTGCTAAGAGTTCATGATTTTTCTGCACCTCTGTTTCGTTACCTCCGACATGAAATGCCAAGTTTCCACACTCTTTTGTTGTAAAAGCGTGCAAGAGGTTTGTAAATGAGTCTAGTTTTTTACTATAATAAAATTTCATAGAAAAATTATATCCAAAAGGGAATATTTTGAGTAAGTTTAGTTTATATCCGGTTACTTTGGATGGTTTAGATATAGAGGCAAAAAGAGAAGAGATAAGAGCATATTTTCACAATACTTACGATATTTTTGAGAAGATTTTTGAAGTACTAAAGAGCGATGAGATTTTTTATCAAAAATCTGAACCGACTCGTCATCCGATGATATTTTATTTTGGACATACGGCAACTTTTTTTATAAACAAACTAGTTTATATGAAGATAATTAAAGAGCGTATAAACTCTGAGTTTGAGTCTATCTTTGCCGTGGGTGTGGATGAGATGGAGTGGGATGACTTAGAGAGCAGCCGTTACAAATGGCCTAAAGTGGAGGATGTAAGAGAGTACCGCAAAAAGGTTAGAAGTCTTGTTGATGGGCTTATAAGTTCACTTCCTCTAACTCTGCCAATCACACAGGAATCGCCTATGTGGATAATTTTAATGGGTATAGAGCATGAGCGCATTCATATAGAAACCTCTTTGGTTCTGCACCGTCAGATGCCGCTTAAAAATGTTAAAGAGGTAAGAGAGTTCAACATCTGTCCGCATAGTTCGGAGGCTGTAAAAAATGAGATGATAAAAATAGAGGGTGCCAATGTTGTTTTAGGTAAAGATAAATCACATAATCTCTACGGATGGGATAACGAATATGGTAAATATTCGCAATATGTGGATGATTTTAAGACTTCAAAATATTTGGTAAGCAATGGCGAGTTTATGGAATTTGTAAAAGATGGCGGATATGAAAATGAAGAGTTTTGGGATGATGAGGGGAGAAAGTTTTTAAAAATCAGCGGTGCGAAACACCCAACTTTTTGGGTTTTTGAAAATGGCAAATTTAGATACAGAACGCTTTGCAAGCTCATAGATATGCCGCTTGACTGGCCGGTTGATGTTAACGCACTTGAAGCAGAGGCGTTTTGTCGTTACAAAAGTAAAAAGGATGGAGTATTTTATTCTTTGCCGAGTGAGGCGGAGTATAGACTGATATATGATTATGCAGGTTTGCGTGATATTCCTGACTTTCATGAGAGCAGAGCAAATCTAAACTTCTATCACTACTTTAGTTCATGCCCTGTAAATGAGTTTGGCTTTAACGGCATATATGATGTTGTCGGGAATGTCTGGCAGTGGAGTAGAACGCCGATATTTGGTTTTGAGGGTTTTGAAGTGCATCCGGCATATGATGATTTTTCTGTACCTACATTTGACAATAGACATGCGCTTATTTTAGGCTCATCGTGGGCAAGTAGCGGAAATTTAATTATGAAACACTCCCGCTACGCATTTCGCAAACACTTCCCTCAAAATGCCGGTTTTAGATATGTAGTATCAAACAGTGACATAAAGATAGAACAAGATGTTTACGAGAGCGATGAATTGGTGTCACAGTATTGTGAATTCCAGTATGGAGATGCATACTTAGGCGTAAAAAACTTTGCAATTGAGTGCGCAAAAATAGCCTCTAAATTTGTAAAAAATTATACAAAAGCACTTGATATGGGATGTGCAACGGGAAGAACAACATTTGAGCTTGCCAAGAGTTTTAACAAAGTTGAAGGGATTGACTTTTCCGCTAGATTTATAGGCGTGGGCGTAAAGCTCAAAAATGAGGGATACATAGCATTTTCTTCAAAAACTGAGGGCGATTTGGTGCAAAAAAAGAGGGTAAGTATAGAAGAGCTCGGTTATGAGAAAGTAAAAGAAAAAGTCTCATTCTGGCAGGGTGACGCATGCAACTTAAAACCAAATTTTAATTCTTATGACTTAATACTCGCTACAAACCTCATAGACAGGCTCTACAACCCTAAACTATTTTTAGAGAGTGTGCATAATAGACTAAACAACGAAGGTGTATTGATTTTAACATCACCATACACATGGCAGGAGAGTTCAACCAAAAAAGAGTTCTGGCTGGGCGGATATAGAGATGAGAGTGGCAAAGAGGTTAAAACCATAGATACGCTCAAAGCGATACTTGGCAAAAATTTTGAACTTTTACATGTAGAGGATAGAGAGTTTGTTATAAAAGAGACAGCAAGAAAGTTTCAGCACAGTGTTGCAGAGGTAAGTGTTTGGAGAAAGAAGTGAGATACGACTTTTCAACTTCTGTACCAAGAGAAGACACAAATTCGGAGAAGTATGTTTTAAGAGAGAAGCTATTTGGAACTAAGGGTGTGGAGCCTTTGTGGGTGGCAGATATGGATATTGATACACCTGATTTTGTGTTAAATGCTGTAAAAAAGAGATTAGAACATCCGGTTATAGGATATGAAGAGGTGCCATCTAGTATGTTTGACGCTCAAATAGAGTGGATGAAGAGGGAGCATAATGTAGAGTTTGTGCTTGAAGATATGCTCTATTCGCACTCTGTGGTTGCAAGCATGAATGTTGCGATAGAAGCATTTACACAAAAGGGTGATAAAGTGATAGTGCAAACACCTGTCTATTCACCTTTTTTTCACAGTGTGATGGAGCGTGAGAGAGAGATCTTAAAAAATCCTCTAAAGCTTGGTAAAGATGGAAAATACACTTTTGATATAGAAGATTTAAAATCAAAAATTGATGAAAAGACAAAGCTTTTGCTTCTTTGTTCGCCGCATAATCCGGTTGGAAGGGTTTGGAAAAGAGAAGAATTGGAAGAGATTTTAAAAGTTTGTCTTAAACACAATATTGTCGTATTTAGCGATGAGATACATTGTGATTTGGTTTATGCTCCAAGCAAACATACTCCTTTTGTCTCGCTCTCTCAAGAAGCCAGAGATATAGCAGCTACGGCTATAGGAGTTGGAAAAACATTTAATATGGCGGGATTTGCTATAAGCAGCGTGGCAATACCAAACAGAGATTTAAGAGAGAAATTTTTAAAAGTCTATAACCGTATCCATTTTGCAAATGGAAGCTCTCTTTCGCATGTAGCTTTTGAAACTGCTTACAAAGATGGTAGAGAGTGGCTTGAAGCATTAAAAGAGCATCTTTTAAAAAACTACAATATGTTGCAGAAGGTATGTGAAAAATTCCCGCATCTTATAAAAGTAACACCTATAGAAGGAACCTATCTCGCATGGCTCGATTGCAGAGGGATGAAACTTCGAGATAAAGAGTTGAGAGATTTTTTTGTAAAAGAGGCAAAATTAGGTCTTAGTGCCGGGCTTGGTTTTGGCAGGGAGGGAAGTTGTTTTATGAGATTGAATTTTGCAGTTTGCTCTGTTAAAATGATTCAAATAGTTAGTTCACTAGAAAAAGTATTGTTAGAGTATAAAAAAATTGATTGATATAAATAGAAAGAAGTTGTAATGAGTAGTGATTTAGAAAAAATAGATAAGTTTTTATCAAAACATCATGTTTTAACTCTTGCTACATCAAATGAAAAAGAGCTTAGCGCATGCAGCCTTTTTTATGTTTTTGATAAAGTAAAGAACTCTTTTGTCGTGGCAAGCAGCGAAGCTACTACGCATATACAAAATATTTTGAAAAATCCTTTTGTTGCAGGAGCAGTTGTTTTAGAGACTAAAATAGTAGGTAAAATAGAAGGAGTTCAATTTAGGGGAGAATTTTTGCTTTTAGAAGATGAGACTTTAAAAAAATTATATTTTAAAAAGTTTCCCTATGCTCTTGCTATGAATCCCAAACTTTGGCAGATAAAAATAAACTATTTTAAAATGACGGATAATACTTTGGGATTTGGTAAAAAAATTATTTGGCAGAAATCTTGAAAGAGCATGGCAGATTTTTATGCAGCATTAAAGGTTTTAAGTAAGCTGTTTTAGCTTATTTGGTACAATGGTATAACTAAATTTTAAAGAGAAAAACAGATGGATAAAATATTACTTATGCTGCAGCTTCAAGCGGATTTAAACGAGGCTACAAACGGAGAAAAATGGACAAGCGGAATAACAAAAAACTCTAAAGTAATAAACTGGAAAAGATGTATCTACATGGAGTGTGCGGAAATGATTGAGAGTTTTACATGGAAGCACTGGAAAAATATAGATAAAGAGGCAGATTGGGATAATTTACAAGTTGAAGTTGTTGATGTTTGGCATTTTATAATGAGTTTGGCTATAGAAAACTACTCTCAAACACTAAGAGGTCAAATTGAAGATTTAGCGATAAATATTTCAGAATTAGAAAGTTTTAATAAAATAAATACTCAAAATACGACATTTGCACAGCAAGATGATATTATAGAAAAGATAGAATCGATTATGCTAGATACTCTCTCTAAAGAGCCTTTAAATCTTGAAAAATTGATATCAGACTTTTTTGATTTAGTTGTAATGAGTGGTCTTGATTTGGAGAGTTTGTATAAGCTTTATGTAGGAAAAAATATTTTAAATCAGTTTAGACAGGATCACGGCTATAAAGAGGGAAATTA
This sequence comes from Sulfurimonas sp. CVO, assembly GCF_009883775.1. Classification (NCBI taxonomy): domain Bacteria; kingdom Pseudomonadati; phylum Campylobacterota; class Epsilonproteobacteria; order Campylobacterales; family Sulfurimonadaceae; genus Sulfurimonas; species Sulfurimonas sp. CVO. Next base: position 1,468,293 of record NZ_CP033720.1, on the reverse strand, counting down.
TATAAAAATTTGGGCCGGTGAAGAGGATAATGTAATAATGAAAAGAATTTTGGAAGAAAATAGTGACATAAAACCAGATGAGTTATATAAAAAACTTACAAAACTCTATTTAGCTTTAAACAAGAGTTGAGATTTGAGTAATATATTAGAAGTTGAAAATCTTTCTTTTGGATATAAAAAAGATTTCTTGCTTTTTAATAATTTGACATTTTCATTAAAAAAAGGGGAAATTAAAGCGATTGTCGGTGCAAGTGGAGCTGGTAAAAGTACTCTTTTTGAGTTGATACTAAAAAATTTAAAACCAATATCTGGTTCAATTAAAAGTTCTTTTTGTTCAGAAGTTTTTCAAGACCCTTATAGCTCATTTCATCCAAGTTATAAACTTTTGAATCAGATAAAAGATGTAGCAAAACTTGATGAGCTTGATAAATATTTAGAAAATATAAAGTTAGATTATGAAATCTTGCTTAAGCTTCCATATGAACTCTCCGGAGGGCAGCTTCAGCGTGCTTCGATTCTTCGTGCAATGCTTATGAAACCGGATCTGCTTCTGCTAGATGAGCCTACATCTGCGCTTGATAATGTAATTCAGTTGGAAGTTATGAGTATGCTTGTAAAGCATCTTGACAGGATGGGGATGCTGCTTATAACGCATGATTTGGATTTGGCAAAGTGGTGTGCCGACGAAATAATTATGATTTAAGAAGATACTTCATTAAATAAAAACCACTTCCAGCCGTAAAAATAGTTCCAAATGCATTAAGAGAGATATTTGCAGCTGCCAGGAGTATATGCCCGCTGTTTAACAAAAAAAAGCTCTCAATGGCAAAAGTAGAGTAGGTAGTTAGTGCACCTAAAATCCCAGTAGACAAAAATGATTTTGCATGTACTGAAAAGAGTGTTGTAGACATAAAATAGGCTATAAGCAACCCCATTATAAAGCTGCCGATTAAGTTTACTCCCAAAGTCCCATATGGAAGATCATGCGGAAATTTATGAGAGATTAAACCGTTAAGGTAAGCTCTTAAAACAGCACCTATAAAACCGCCGCTACCTATGGCTAGGATTGTTTGCCAGCTCATTATCATACACCTTTTGCATTTTTTCTCTTAAGTCTTTTAGCCAGTTTTCATCATTTTTATCAGCTACAAATGATTCCATATAGATCGCTTTTATGCGCCCTGGTTTATAGTAGAAGTTTTTTATATTATAGTATTTTGAAGTTTGTATTAGTACAACGGGCTGAACACGAAGTCTGTTTGCATCAGCTACAATTTTTGCTCCTGATTTAAATGGAAGCATTTTGTCTTTTGTGGAGCGTGTTCCTTCAGGAAACATGGTTATTACTCTATTTGTTTTAAGGACGCGCTTTGCATCTTTTAAAAGTTTTATAAGAGATGTTTTACTCTCTCTCTCAACTGCTATATCTTGCGGCATCTTAAGAATTAAACCAAAAAAAGGCATATCAAAGAGCTCTTTTTTTGCAACCCAAGTAAGATCCCTTGAAGTGATTGTTTCCATTACAACTATATCTAAATCACTTTGATGATTTAAAAGAAACATTTGAGCTTTTGGATCTTCTTTGCCTTTTACTTCAACTGTAAAAAATATACTGATTCTAATAAGCCAGGCTGAGAATTTTCTGCTATATGGTCTAGGAAGAATATGAAAAGTTAATATCATAATAGTAAGCGATACTGCTATTATTATGGTTGCAAATAACCAACTAATGTGAGCAAATATCTTCATTTTTTACCCAACCTATTTTTTCATTTTTTAACTGCACTTTTACCCACCCTTTTACTTCATCCTCTTTTTTCAGATAGTATTTACCTGGGGTTGTTTCAAATATTGTTCCATTTGCTATAGGAAGAAGATAAATTTTTGAATCCTTTTTTATACATATCTCTTTTGATGGAATACCGGTATACGCAATATATGCAAGAGGAATGAGAATAAAAACTAAATAAATATACTTTTTTTTCAATAAAATGATAAAAAAAAGTATAATAGCTATAGCTGCAGCAAAAGCAATTTTTAACATTTCGTGAGATTGATCTTTTGGCTTTAAATCACTTTGTGTAGTTACGCTGTCATCTATTAAAACTATTGGTATATTGATCGGTACAAATTCATTTTTATTTAGATTAAAATAGGAAAATGATAAATTTTCTATTTTTTTATCTATGATTGCATAGTATGTAATTTTGGAATCAAAATAAGATTCTACAATAGATTCTGTACCTTGTTTATACACATCATTTAGTTTTAAAGCAGAGATATCGCAATTTTTTGCAGTTGCTACAAATACAACAATGTTGTGTGTATCGTTGTAGTTGGTAGTTTTATATTCAATAATTTCAAATATATCTGCAATAATATTTGAAAAATCTTTTTTAGGATTTAATGAGATAACATTTAAATTTTGACCCGATAAAGTTGTAGTTTTGTATTGGACATCGCTATTATTACTTAATAATATGGCTCTAAAGTCCGGAAGTCTTACAGTAGTTGATGTTGCTAAAAAATAAAAAGTATCATAATAGTATTTGGAATCTTCTTCCCTTAAAGGGAAATCGTTTAAAAGCTTCAATCCTTTTGAATTTGAAAGATCGTAAGTTATGTCTACAAAGTCTTTTACTGTAGAGAGAAGTTTAAGGGTTACTTTAAAAATCTCTCCTTTTAAAACTCTTGATGGAACTTCTTGATAGTTTAGGTAAATAACTTTTGAAGAGTTGTTGTGATAAGTGTTTTTTTCAATATTAGTAAAGTTGTCTGAATTTGGAGCATCAAATGTATTTGCAAATATAGAGATGCATAAAAAAAACGATACTAATAGTAAACCTCTCACGCTGTTAAAAATCCCTCTAACATTTTAACTCCATCATCACTTCCAAGAAGAGATTCCATTGCTCTTTCAGGGTGAGGCATTAATCCAAAAATATTTTTTTCTTTATTGCAAATACCAGCAATTGAGTCTACACTTCCATTTGGATTTTTATCTTCTGCATTTTCATCACAATATTTCAAAAGAATCTGATTATTGTCGTTGAGCTCTTTTAATCCAGCTTCATCTATGTAATAGTTACCATCATGATGTGCAATAGGAATATTGAGAATATCACCAACATTAAATTTTTTTAAAAATATATTATCATTGTTTATCACTTTTAGATGATGATATTTTGAGATAAAGTGCAGGTTTTCGTTTCTCTTAAGTGCACCAGGAAGAAGACCCGCTTCTGTAAGTACTTGAAATCCATTACAGATTCCCAATACTTTTCCGCCATTATCTGCATATTTAGTTACTGCCTTCATAACAGGACTAAATTTTGCAATTGCACCGCTTCTTAAGTAGTCGCCATAGCTAAAACCGCCCGCAATTACTAAAAGATCTGTATCAGAAGGAATTGTTTCAGATTTATGCCATAAAATCTCTGTTTGCGCTCCTAATGACTCAAAGGCATGTTGCGTGTCATACTCGCAGTTCGTACCCGGAAATTGTAAAATTGCTACTTTCATTTTATCAGCTCAATTTGATAATCTTCAATAACGGTATTAGCAAGAAGCTCTTCACACATTTTTGTAACATCTGCCATAGCTTTTGTTTCATCAGCTTCATCAAGATTTAAAACTATCTGTTTTCCAATTCGCACATCATTTACATTACTAAAGTGCAAAGATTCTAATGCATGATGCACCGCCTTGCCTTGAGAATCTAAAACACCTGTTTTTAAAGATACATTTACAATTGCTTTCATCTGTTATTTCCCTAAAATTCTATTTAAAACTTGTTCATAGGCTATTGTTAAATCACCTAAACCTTGACGAAATCTATCTTTATCCATTTTTTCACCGCTTGTTATATCCCAAAAACGGCAATTATCAGGGCTAATTTCATCTATTAATATAATATTACCGCTTTTATCTTTTCCAAATTCTAATTTAAAATCAATAAGATTAAGACCTTTTTCTGCAAAATACGGCTTAAGAATATCATTTACCTGTCTTGCCATGCGACGAAGTTTGTCAAGCTCATCCTGAAAGTCTACAAGTCCTAAAATAAGAGCGTGCTGATCATTGAGTTTAGGATCACGCAAAGCATCATTTTTGTAATCAAATTCAACTAGTGTAAATGGAAGAACTGTTCCCTCTTCGATTCCTAGATTACGGCTTAAGCTTCCTGTTGCAATATTGCGGACAATAACCTCAATAAGAATAACATCTGCTTTTTTATGCAACATATGATTATCATCTAACATTTTAACAAAGTGTGTTTGTATACCTTTAGATTCTAAAAGTTTAAAAAGCTCAGTAGAAATTTTGTTATTAAGTGCACCTTTGCCTGCTTCACTTGATTTTTTTTCGCCATTGAATGCAGTTAAATCATCTTTGAATTCTGAAATAACAAGATTTTCATCATCTGTTAAAAATAACTTTTTTGCTTTTCCCTCATAGAGTAGTTCTTTTTTTTCCATTTTATTTATAATCCTTTTGTAATAATTAATGCTTTTAGAATATCTACACCAACTTTAAGCTGCATGTCTTTGTTTATTGCTTCATCTGTTATGATATATTTTGAGTCTTCTTGAGCCTCATCCTCTTCTATTTTCCCATCCACTTTTTCTAATTCTTCTTCTAAATGTTTTTTTAAGTCAGCCTCTTTTATTGCGAAATCATTTTTGTTTGTTGTAACTTCACCCGGAAAAACTTCTATATCAGGTTTTACTCCAATAGCTTGAATCGTTCTTCCGCTTGGAAGATAATATCTTGCAATTGTGAGCTTGATAGCTTCGTCTTCATTTATAGGAAGTACCACTTGAACGCTTCCTTTTCCAAATGTATTTTGCCCTACTATAATGCCTCTCTTGTGATCTTGAAGTGAACCGCTTACAATTTCACTCGCACTCGCACTTCCACCGTTTATAAGTACAACCAATGGTACTTTTGTTAAAGTATTTTGTGAACTTGCAGTAAAGACTTCATCATCAGCTTTATTTTTTCCTTTTTGAGAAACTATATCACCATTATCGATAAATATATCAACAAGGCCTACTGCTTGATCAAGAAGTCCGCCCGGATTGTTTCTTAGATCAAGGACGATCCCTTTTGTTGTTGCCTTTCTTTTTTTGATAGCTTTTGCAACTTCGTCAATAACTTTTTTGTCAAAGTTCGTTACGCGAATATATTGAATATCATTACCGATAGATTTTGTATAGACTGAATCTATTGTTATTATTCCTCTTACTATATTTATTTTAAGAGGTTTTGGTTCTTCTTCTCTTACAATCGTCAATTCGATTGGAGAACCGACTTTTCCTCTCATAATGGAAACTGCTTCATCAATAGTCATATTTAAAGTAGATTGATTGTCAACTTTCAAAATTATATCACCGGCTTTAATACCTGCTTTGTCTGCCGGAGTTCCTTCGATAGGAGCGATAACAGTAAGGGCACCATCTCTTAATCCGACTGTAATCCCCAAACCGCCGAATTCACCATTTGTTTGAACTTTTAAATTTTTATAATCTTTTTGTGTTAGATAGTTTGAGTGTGCATCAAGGTTGCTCATCATTCCTTGGAGTGCTTTATCCATTAGCTCTTCAATAGTTATGTCATCAACATTATATTGTTCAACAATGCTTATGACTTTTGTAAATTTTGCTAAGGCTTCGAGTCTTGAACTCTCTTTAACCTCTTTTGCAGCTTCAGTATAAGCGAATAAATTTGTAGAAAATAGCAGTGCCAACGAAACTGTTATAGATGCAAAACCAAGAGTAATAAATTTTTTGTTTTTCATTATTTTCCCTGTTGTAATTTAAAAAGATATTATAGTAAAAAGCTGTTTAAATAACAACTTTGAAATAAAATAAAAATTGATAAAAGAAATTTTCTTGATTTATGGTAATTTATATTTAAATAATTTTTAATATAATACGAAAATAACAATAATAGTAAGGCAAAAATAATGAGTACAATAAGAGAGTATTTAACAGCAGATCATGGTCATTGTGATGAGCTGTTTGCAAATATGGAAGATGCGGTAGTTAAATCAATAGAGAGTGCAAAAGATGCATATGAAGAGTTTGCAAAAGAAGCAGAAAAACACTTCCAAATGGAAGAGAGAATAATGTTTTTGGAGTTTGAAGAAAAAACTGGAATGACTCAGGGTCCAACCGCCATTATGAGACATGAACATGCTCAAATGAGAAATTTAATAGCAGAGATGGGCAAGGCACTGGAAGCTAAAGATAAAGATAAGTTTTTTGGAAACAGTGAAACTTTAATGATACTTATGCAGCAGCACAATATGAAAGAGGAGCAGATGCTCTACCCAATGGCGCAGCAACATTTAAGCGCAGAATCTGATCGTATAGTAGAAATGATGCAGTCAATCATTGTTGAATAAAAACAGGAGTTTGACATGAATTTTGATGGGTTGTCAGTAGATCAAGCGCCACCCATATCGGCGCCGTTTAGATTTTTTGTAACCGCACCTCTTTTTGCAATTTTAGCAGGAATTTTAATATTTTTTAGTGATGCCGGAATTTTATCCAGCAGATATGCAACTGAGACAATTGTTATTACACATGCTATTACTATCGGATTTTTTAGTTTTGTAATGTTTGGCGCACTTGTTCAAATGCTGCCTGTTTTAGCAGGGGTGAAAATATTTAAAGTTGAATTGGTTTCAAAGAGCGCACACGCTCTTATGGTTCTTGGCACTTTATCAATGATTTTTGGATTATGGTTTGATTTGTCAAAATTGATTTTAATTGCTTCTCTTTTTCTTGGAATAGGGTTTTTAGTTGTAATTATTTCAATGTTATTTGCGTTTAAAAGTGTTGTAAATATAACGGCAAGCATACGCGCAATGATTACCAGTTTGGTTTTTGCTCTTTTAATAACATTGATGGGTATGCATCTTTTGGCATCATATGGTATAGGAAAATTTTCTGATTCTCATTTGCTATTTGCAAATGTTCACAGTGTCTGGGCTATTTTTGGTTTTGCAGGAGTTTTAATTATAGGTGTGGCTTTTCATGTACTGCCGATGTTTTATGTAGCACCGAGATTTAAAAGATTTTGCAAACAAAGAGTTGTATGGTTTATAGTCAGTGGGCTTTTGTTATGGTTAGTTTTAAATATTTATATAGATTCATATAGTGCTGTAGCAAAAATTTGGATTGCAATGTTTTTTTGGGCATTTTCAACTACCGTATATCTTAAACTTAATGCTCGCCGCCGCAAAGTAAGTGATGTAACTATCTGGTACTGGAGAAGTGCGGCTATTTTTATGACCTTGGGTACATTTTCATGGGCGTTTAATGATTTTTTTGATGAAAAGTATATAGTTGTTGTCTCTTTGCTGATAGGCGGAGGATTTATTTTTTCTATTATGATGGGAATGCTATATAAGATAGTTCCATTTTTGGTATGGTTTCATCTTAATGCCAAGGGTTATATGAGTATTCCAACTATGAATGATATGATAAATAAAAAGCTTTCTGCGATTCAATTTATACTTTTTATAATATCTTTAATCGGTTTTATAATTTCTTTTTTTATTCCGGCTGTTTTACCAATATTTGCAATATTGTTTACTCTTAGCATGATAATTTTAGAGTACAATATTATTGTTCCAGTTTTGATATATGCGAAAATAATCAAAACAAAACCTGATTTTGATATGAGTATGTATGTGTAATAATAGTAAAAGAGTAAAAAATAACAAGAACTTAGAGTGGAAAGTGCCATGTGTTAGTACTTCTAAAAGTTTAGTGCAGAGGAAGTGTTAAATGCTGAATCGTAAAAATATTATTTTAATAGGTTTTATGGGTGTGGGAAAGGGAAGTGTGGCTCGTGAAGTCATTAAAATTTCTGATTATATGTCTGTAGATACCGATGATTTGATAGAGAGTATGGAAAACAGAACTGTTAAGAAAATATTTGAGCAAGAGGGTGAAGCTTACTTTAGAAATTTAGAAAGAAAAGTTTCTCTTTGGTTAGAAAATTGTGTAGATAATACTCTTATATCTACAGGCGGCGGGTTTTATAAACAGAAAAATCTCAAAAGTATTGGGATTGTTGTCTTTTTAAACTCTCCATTTGATAAAATACTCAAGCGGATAAAGAGTCATTCCAATGCGGCAAAAAAACTTAAGAAAAGACCGTTATTAAATGATTTAAAAAAAGCAAAAGAGCTTTATAAGGAGCGATTGCCTGAATATAAGGCTTTAGCAGATATAGTTATTGATGTAACAGATAAAAGTGCACTAGAGTGCGCTAAAGAACTTTTAAAAAAGGTAGAAGAGCATGCGTAATATTTTTATAATTTTGGTATTTGGTATTGTAGTAAATATCTTTGGATCAGAGATCAATTGGGCAAAAGATTATCATGAAGGTGTTAAAATCGCACAAGAGAGTAAAAAACCTGTGCTATTTGTTTCTTCAAGACACTCGTGCAAGTTTTGTGTTATTTTAGATGAGACTACTTTTGAAGATAAAAGAGTTGCAGAAGAGTTAAATAAAAATTTTGTTTCCATTATTTCTTATAGTGATGAAAATGATTATATGCCTCAAGAGCTGTGGCAGCCTGGTACTCCTGCTATATGGTTTTTAATGCCTGATGGTGAACCGATGTATCAACCGCTTATGGGTGCCATAGATGCAGAAAATTTTTTAAAAGCACTCTCTATAGTTAAAGAAGAGTTTAATAAGGAAAAAAGCAAATAATGATTTTTACAAATTCAAAAAACAGTGGTTTTAAAGCAGAGTTTGAGGAGCTTCTAGGGCGTGGGAAAATGGATATAGCACAGGTAAGTGCTATTGTCGGAAATATTATAAATGAGATAAAAAGCGATAAAAATGAAGCGTTAAAGAGTCATATTGCAAAATTTGACAAATGGACTCCGCAAAGTGATGCAGATCTTAAAATAACCACAGAGTCAATGAGTGCAGCTTACTCAAATCTTGATAAAAAGCTTAAGAGTGCTTTACATTTGTCTTATGAGAGAATTAAGAGTTATCATGAAAAACAAAAACCTAAATCTTGGTTTGATACAGAAGAAAACGGAACTATTTTAGGTCAAAAAGTAACTCCGGTTGATAGTGCAGGGCTTTATATACCTGGTGGAAAGGCAGCTTATCCATCTTCTCTTTTAATGAATGTTATTCCGGCACAGGTTGCTGGGGTTCAAAAAATAGTAGTTTGTACGCCAACACCAGAAAATGAGCCAAATGAGCTTCTTCTTGCAGCATGTCATTTGTGTGGAGTAAGTGAAGTTTATAAAGTGGGAGGAGCAAGTGCAATTGCAGCAATGGCATATGGAACTCAGACCATACCAAAAGTTGATGTAATTACAGGACCTGGAAATATTTTTGTTGCAACAGCTAAAAAAATGGTTTTTGGAGATGTAAATATTGATATGATTGCAGGACCTAGTGAAATAGGAATACTTGCAGATGACAGTGCAAACCCTTCACATATGGCTATTGATATGCTCTCTCAGGCAGAGCATGATGAGATGGCAAGTTCTATTTTAATCACTCCTTCACAAAAATTAGCTGATGCAGTAAAGATAGAGTTGGAAAATTGGCTTCAAAAACTTCCAAGACATGAGATTGCAAGAAAATCAATTCAAGAGCGCGGAGCAATTATTGTAACAGATGATATGCAAGAAGCCATTGAGTTGATGAATCAAATAGCGCCGGAACATTTAGAGGTGGCAACACTCTCTCCTTTTGAACTGCTTTCATATATTAAACATGCAGGAGCTATTTTTCTAGGGCACAATACTCCTGAGGCGGTTGGTGACTATATGGCTGGACCAAACCATACACTTCCAACAGGAGGAACAGCAAAATTTTATTCTCCTCTTGGAGTAGAAAATTTTATGAAAAAATCTTCTATAATCTCTTTTAGTTCTAATGCAATAAATGAGATAGGCAAAGAGTGCGCGCTTATAGCAAGCACAGAAGGTTTGACAGCGCACGAAGAGTCAGTTAAAGTTAGACTTAAAAAATAGTATAAAATATTTTACACTCATCAAAACTATCATTTAAAGTTGATAGTTTTGTTGAGATTTTTTTTAAAATCACCACTTTTCTCTACATACAACTATTTAGCACCTTTCTTTTTTTTAATACTATATTTCATTTTTTAGTTTTTAATATTTAAAAATAGATGATTTTGGTAACAAATGACATAAAATTATCAAAAAAATTCCCAAAAAGAGGAAATATTGTTAAAATGTGATAATTTTATAATAAATTTTAAGCTTTATATAGGTAAGATTTAATAAATAAGAAATTCCTATATATTAGTATAAGAATTTTTTTTTGATTAGATTAGTTATAGTAATAAATCTTAACATTAGTCTGTTAAAAGAGTATAAGGAGAATATATGCAATTAGGCTTCCTGGTTGATTTACATTTGTGTATGGGGTGCAAAGGGTGTGAGATCGCATGTAAGGTGGAAAATGAAGTTCCGCTAAGTACATGGAGACTTCGTGTTAAATATGTTGATGTTGGAACATTTCCTGAAACAAAAAGAACATTTACTCCATTGAGGTGTAATCATTGTGAAAATGCTCCATGTGAAAGAATTTGTCCGGTTAGTGCGCTTCATTATCTGGAAAATGGGATTGTAAATATTGATAAAGAACGCTGTATAGGTTGTGCCGGTTGTGTTATGGCATGTCCTTACGGAGCAATTTACATTGATCCTCAAACACAAACTGCAGATAAGTGCACATACTGTGCGCATCGTGTTGCTTCATCTATGATGCCTGCATGTGTTGTAGCTTGTCCTGTTCAGGCAAATATTTTTGGAGATTTGGAAGATCCTGCTTCAAATATCTCTAAATATATTCAAGTCAATCAAGGCGGTGTTCAAGTTCGTAAACCTGAAAAGGGGACAAACCCTCACCACTATTATGTAGGCGGTGGAAATGTAACGCTAAATCCTCTTGCATCACACAGAGTTGACGGACATTCACTCTTTAATGATATTACAACACTTCCAGTAGGGGGGAAACACTAATGGCACATGAAATTTTAGCAGCAACAAACGCTGTAGTTACTTTAGATGTAGCAATACCGGGGATAGTATGGCCTTGGCTGGTTACGGTTAATATGTGGGCTAAAAGTATTGGAACGGGTGTTATCCTAATGCTTTTTATGCTTCTAAGAATGTATCCTGAACAAGCGGGAAAACTTCGAATGCATACTGCAATTGTTGCTTTTGTATTTATTAATATTTTTCTGCTTTTCACACTAGCTGACTTACATCAACCGCTTAGAATGTGGCATATATTTGTTTATTCTCACTGGACTTCTGCAATTACAGTAGGTGCATGGATGGCTACTGTTTTCTTGGGTCTTTTAACACTTCTTATATTTTTTGCATACAACAAAAGTTATGCGACATATGACAAAGTGTTGTTATGGACTACAATTTTAGCTATTCCTGTAACGCTATATACTGCCGGTTTAATGGCTCAGTGTACGGCAAGGGAATTATGGCAGATGCCGACTGAATCAGCTCAAATGATTTTAGCTGCTCTTCTTTCAGGTTCAGCCTTTATGATTTTGATGGGTGGAAATAAACTAAATGAAGAAGCGAAAAACACTTTAGGTGTAGTTCTTGGACTTAGTGCATTGATGGCGTTTATAATCTATATGGCAGAGTATATATTCGGTCCAATGAAAGCAGAAGAGATAGCAGCTGTTGTTGAATATATTAAAGATGATGGACCGTACACTGTTATGTTCTGGCTGGGTCAATGGATAGCTTATCTTTTACCGATGCTTTTCATTCTCTTAAGCAGAGCCAGCAAAAGTGAAATTATTTTAAAATTTGCAGCTATTTTAGCATTAGTTGGTTTAGCTATAGTAAAACATGTGTGGTTAATTATTCCACAATTATTACCAATGAGTTAGGGAGATATTTAAATGTATTTAGAAAGTAGAAGAACATTTTTAAAAGGCGCCGCATTTACAGTAGCAGGCGCTTCAATTGCAAAGGGTGTGTTTACGGCTGATGCTATTGCCGACTCAGTTAGTGAGAGTAAGTTTACAAACACTCCGGACTCTTTATCGTTCTATCCTCCTATGAGCGAATGGAATGATTTTAAAGAGTTAGACGGAGATGACTGGAAAAGAGGCGGTATAGATCGTCATGGAGTTAGAAGTGAGTCAAATCCTGATGGTATTGAAGTTAATGATTATGCTATTGTTGCTACTGCATGTTCAAACTGTGAGGCGTCTTGTGGGTTAACTGCATGGATTGACAAAAAAACATTTACCGTAAAAAAATATATGGGTAATCCTCTTCACCCTGCTTCTCGCGGTAGAAATTGTGCTAAAGGCTATGCTACTCAGTCACAAATGTATGATCCGGATCGTATAGCATTCCCCCTAAAGCGTGCTCCTGGCTCTGCTCGCGGTGAAGGTAAGTGGATTCGCACAACTTGGGATGAGGCGATGACAACTATCGGCAATAAAATGCATGATGCAATAAAAGGCGATGATGAATTGTCAAAAAAATCATGCATGTTTCATGTCGGTCGTCCTAATGAAAACGGATTTACAGGCAAGGTATGGCAGACAATAGGGCAGGATTGTTTTAATTCGCATACGAACATCTGTTCATCTGGAGGAAGAACGCCTACTATTCAATGGGCAAATGATGACAGAATATCTCCGGACTGGGCAAATGCTAAGCTTATTTTTCTTAACTCTTCGCATGCCGCAGATGCAGGTCACTACTTTCAGCAATCAGCTTCATTTATAGCTGATGCAAGAGCAAAGGGTGCAAAATTAGTAGTTATGGATCCTCGTTTGTCTAACTCTGCAGGTATGTCAGATCTTTGGATAGCAGCATGGCCCGGCACGGAGCCTGTCATCTATCTTTACTTAGCACAAAGAATGTTAAGTGAGAACAAAGTAGATAAAAATTTTGTTAAAAAATGGTTAAACTGGGAAGTATTTTTAGATAATAAAAAATATTTAGAATTTATGGTGAGTAAAGGTTATATCGCTAAAGTTCCATCAGGTGATGATTTTGATACATTTTTAGAAGTTTTAAAAGAGTTGTACTCTCCTTTTACATTAGATTATGCTGTAAAAGAGACACATGTGCCAGCATACAAATTAGAACAGTTGTATGATATGTTTATCTGGGCAGGTACATCTATATCTACATACTTTTGGAGAGCGGCGGCAGCAGGAAACCGCGGTGGGTGGATGAGCGGTCGTACAGGTTATCTTTCTCTCGCTCTTCGTGGAGCTATCGGACCGGAGGGTGGTACATTCTTTCATCACTGGCATGTTATATCTGTAGCAGGAAAAGGTGGAAGTGCAACTGTAGGACAAGGCAAGCGTGGAACTGATGTTCCAAAAATTGATGTTTATAATGAGCTTTCATGGCCGCCAGAGTGGCCGATTTCAACATATGAATTATCATATTTATTGCCGCATCTTCTTGCAGATAAAAAATGGCAGAAAAAGTGGATAGACAGAGGTCTTAATGTTCCTCAAAAGCTAGCAGTTTGGATTCCTCGTATGTATAATCCTGTCTGGATTAATCCGGATGGATTTAGATGGATAGACACGATAAAAGATGAGTCGAAAATGGAGCTTACCTTTAATCTCTCTCCTGTATGGTCTGAGACTAACTGGTATGTGGATTATATCTTACCTGTTGGTTTAGCGGGTGAGAGACACGATCAGCACTCAGAAGCTACAATGCCTGCTCGCTGGACATCTTTCCGTCAGCCGGTTATGCGTGTTGCGCTTGAAAAAGCTGGATGGAAACCTAAAAACCCAAATCGTGCAACATTAGAAGCACATATAAAAGCGGGTCTTGGCGAAGTTTGGGAAGAGAATGAATTTTGGTTTGATATGTGTGTCAATTACATAGACCCAAAAGGTGATATTTTCTTGGATGCTGCAAAAACAAAAACGATTAAATCAATGTGGGAATCAAAAAAGAATCCTGGCAGACCGGTTACAATCGCTGAATGGTACGATGCGGCATTTGGTGACAATTTGCCAAATCTTAAAGTGACTGCAACATCAGATAAGAGATATAAAAATTCTGAATATCCTGTATATGAGTACATGAGAGATCATGGCGCATGGATGGAAGAGAACAATATCTACTCTGCGCAAGAGCGTGAGATTAAAGATGACGGGGAAAACTATATCTCTCATGGGCATAAATATAATAAAGCAGATGTAACAATAGACAAAAGAACTGGTGTTATGAGTGCAGAGTCTCACGGTAAGAAAAAATCTATTGGTATTGAGATTGACGGTAAAAAGATGGAAGGTTTTGCAACGCTTGATAAGAAACTTGACTTCTTTTGTGAGTGGCTTGCTGATGATTGGAAATGGCCTGAATACGCTATTCCGTTTTATCCAAGAGATGAAAAAGAGAAAAAAGAGATGGTTCATATTGTATCGCATGTAAATCACTCTTTTATGAGTGAGAAGAACTCATATGCATTAAATACTGTATTTAGACTGCCGTATAATATTCATACTCGTTCTGCAAACTCTAAGCACTTGATGGAAATTTCGCAGAATCATGATCCTATTTGGATTTCAACAAAAGATGCTAAACGACAAGGCTTTAAGCGTGGAGATGCAATTCGTGTTAGAATTGTAGATAGTTTAACAGGACTGGAATCTGGCTACTTTGTAGCTATGGCAGTTCCTACAGAGGGAGTTTTGCCTGGAACACTAGCATGTTCACATCACGGTGGCCGCTGGAAACTTGTAAACTCTGTAAGCATTCCTAACGGTGTAACGGATGGCAAAATTGATTCTCAGCCGGTTGCAAGAAATATGAACGATCCTAAATTTATGGCTCACTCACCTCTTAATGCAGGTAAAGAGGGCGGACAGATTAAGATTGAAGATTATAACGGTCATGGCGGAATAAACAGTTTTGGTGTTCCTACGGCTGAACTTCAGATGGACGGTAAAGTTGGTAAACTAAAATATGTAGAGGGTATTAAACCGTTTGTTTCAGAGAGATTTGCAGATTATAACAGAGATAGCGGAAATATCTGGTGGGACGGGCTTAGCGGTTCATGGCAAAATGCAGTAGCTGCACCGCATCCAGACCCGATTTCAGGTATGCACTGCTGGCACCAAAAAGTTATTTTAGAGCCTGCTCAAGCCGGTGATAAAATTGGTGATATTTATGTAAATTATGACAATAACTTTAAGGTTTATGAAGGATGGAGAGATGAACTTACTCGTGGTTTAGATGAAAATTCTACACTTCGCCGTCCAGAGCACATCAAGCGTCCTTGGGTGCCTCTATCTCACAAAGCATATGCGGTAAAGATAAGTAAGTAATACCATAAAGCCTCTTAAGAGGCTTTATGCTTCTAAATTGCAGCAAAAGTATAAACTTTTATAATCCTGCTATCCACATCCTAAGCCACAATCCAATAGTTGTAGTATAACCTACCTCACTAAAAACTTCACTGCCCTCTTTGTCATAAATAATAGTAGTAGGAAAGACGGAAACGCCATATCTTTGAGTTATTTGTCCGTCACTGTCGTTTACAACTTTAAAGGTTAAATCACGGCTTCTTAGATATTCGCGTATCTCTTCATCGCTACCGGATTTAATAGCAATCGTTAAAACATTAAAACTCTTTGAAATTCTCTCTATATTTTGAGCTTCAACTTTACATGTTGGGCACCATGTAGCCCAAAAATGGATTAAGATTGGTTTGTTTTTCGGTACTTTATAAAGAGTATTATTTAGTAATGAGACAGTTGATATACTCAGTGCTTCTTTATTTAAATCATTGCTTCTATAAAAACTGATAATGTTTGCAGATATTGCTATAGCAACAATAAAAACAATTATCTCTTTTACATATTTAACTATTTTATCTTTCATATTAACCTATTTCGATAGTATAAAAAAGATGAAAATTTTAAAGCGCAGGTACAACTACTTCCAAGAGAGATAAATCTACGCTAAAAACAACAACAAAGATCAAATATTTGATCTTTGTTGTTTAAATCATAATTCCTTTTATTGTAAAAAACAGCAATCCTGCAAGTATAGCCGCAGCCGGTACTGTTATAAGCCATGCCGCTACTATTTTCTTTACTGCATCTCTTCTGACATATTGAATTTTTTTGGCTTTTTTGATACTTTTTTTAGTTGATTTTATTATCTTTTTTTCATTTTCGATTAGTTTGTAAAGTTCTGCAATTCTAACATAGTCATTTTGTAACTTTTCACTTTTGTCTAGTAGCTCTTTTAACTCATATTCGTACGCATCTTTATTTAACCGCTCGTCTTCTATGGTAAGGATATCCTCTTCTATGGTTCGATTCTTTTCATCTTTTATGTGAAGCCACTCTCTTAAAAAACCAACACCAAACACACCGCCTATCGCAATATGCGTTGAACTGACGGGTAAACCAAGTTGTGAAGCAAGGATAACAGTAAGAGATGCTGCCATTGCTATAGAGAACGCTCTTATTTGATCCAAATCGGTTATTTCGCTGCCGACTGTTTTGATAAGTTTAGGGCCGTAAAGTGCAAGACCAAGAGAGATTCCTAATGCCCCAACTCCCATTACCCATAACGGTATAGAAGCATCTGATGTGACTCCTCCATTTACAACGGCATCATTGATTGCAGCCAATGGTCCAATAGCATTTGCAACATCATTTGCGCCATGGGCAAAGCTTAAGAGGGCTGCAGAAAAAATAAGGGGAATTGTAAAAAGAGTGTTTACGGAATCTTTAGTGTTTTCAAGAACGGTAGTGCTTGAATTTATTCTTTTTTTTACAAGTATGTAAACAAAAATGGCTACTATAAATCCAGCTGTCAATGCAACTGCAAATGTTGGTTTTTTAGTTACCTCTAAAGATATCATCGGAAGAGTATTAAGAAATTCTAAAATATTTGGCCAAATGCGTTTAATACCTTTTAGAATTAAATATGTAACAAAAGCTAGGGACATAATTGCAACAAAGATAGGTACATAGGTTTTGGCGGCTTGAACTTTGTCCTCCTTAAATACAATAGATTTTTTAATTGCAAAAAGAAAAAGAGCAGCAATTATACCGCCTAAAACTGGTGAAATTACCCAAGAAGCAGCTATGCTTCCCATTGTTCCCCAATCCACTATATTAAATCCTGCCGCTGCAATTCCTGCTCCCATAACAGCGCCGACAATAGAGTGGGTTGTAGATACAGGAGCTCTCATCATAGTTGCAAAATTTAACCATAATGCAGCGGCAAGAAGAGCAGCCATCATAGCCCAAATAAACTGGTTTGTATCACCTTGAAATGCAGAAATATCAATAATACCGTTTTTTATAGTTTTTACAACTTCTCCACCGGCAATAAGAGCACCGGCGGCTTCGAATGTAGCGGCAATAATAATAGCAGTTGTAAGCGTAAGTGCTTTGGAGCCGACTGCCGGACCAACATTGTTTGCAACATCGTTTGCTCCAATATTCATAGCCATATATGCACCGATAAGCGCTGCTACTGCAAGAAAGAGATTATTAGAAACCCCGCCGTTACTTAAAAAGCTGTATGTTAAAACACCTATCATAAAAAATAGAGCAAAGCCCAATCTTGTAAAATCCGAAGCACTCCTTTTAAGTGCCTGTTTTTGAATTTTGTTTACGGTGTGAAATTCCATTAAATGCCTTTTTAATTGTTGGCGAAATTATATTGTAATATCAATTATAAAATAATTATAAAGTTTAATTTTAGAAAATAACTACTGTTTTTTGATATATGCTTTTATAATCTTTTGTTCTTCTATTGGTCTGTCTGCGCCTGATCTTCCAAGCGTAGGAACATTTTCCAATTTTTTTATTATACTCATAGATTGTGGAGTAGCTTGACCAAAAATAGTATGTCTTCCATTTAACCATGGTGTTGGAGCTGTTGTTATAAAAAATTGACTTCCATTTGTATTTGGTCCCGCATTTGCCATTGCAAGAACTCCTGCTCGCGAAAAAAGCTTATCTTTGAACTCATCTTTAAAAGATCTTTTCCAGATGCTTTCACCTCCTCTTCCTGTTCCAGTCGGATCTCCGCCTTGAATCATAAAATCTTTTATAATACGGTGAAAAATCACTTCGTCATAATAACCGTTTTTTACATGTGTTATAAAATTTTCTACTGCCAAAGGCGCTACTTCTGGAAATAGTTTAAGTTCAATAACCCCTTGCGTTGTTTCTAGTACAACATATGATTCTTCACTTTGAGCATTAAGATTTATAGAAAAAATTATTAACAAAGTAAGTAAAATTTTTTTCATTTTGTCTCCTCTTGGTTTTATATGTAATAATTATATTGTACCAATTTTTGTTTAAATTTAAAAATACTTTGGCTTTTTATTTAAATAAAGAAAACAGATTAAGAAAAATTTATAGAGGAAAGATTTATTTTATTGAAGGGATTGCCGCAAAAAATTGCGGCAATATAAGGTTTTATTTACCAGCAGCAACGCGGTCTTTAAGACCTTTGCCAGCTTTAAATTTAGGAACCATCTTGTCTTGAGTAGTATAAGTTTTGTCAGTACCAGGAACTTTACCACTTTTACCTTTTTGAAGTGCTGCTTCAAAGCTTCCAAATCCAACTAAAGAGATACTCTCTTTTTTTACTAAAGCTGATGTAACTGCTTCCGTAAAAGCTTTAATAGCTGCTTCAGCTTCAACTTTAGTTTTATAATTGCCACTTGCTTGTACTAGTTCAACGAATTGAGCTTTATTCATAAATCTACCCTTGAATTTATAAAGATTTTCCGAAACTACTAAAACTCTAAAATAAAATTTTTAAGTTAAGTAATTCAGCTACAGACACTTTATAGTTTATTTGCTTAAAAATTTCTTCTTTTGACCAAAAAATAGTAAAAAACATAATGTTTTCTTCTTTTTTTACAAAAAATATTTTGAAAAAGCATTGTTTATTTTATTTTTTATACTTAGGGTATTACTTGCTTTTATATGAATAAAAACAATTTTATTTACTAATAAGCAAGCAGATCACTATAGTCGTATTTGGAAAAATCTAAATAGAGCTTCCCATCTTTGTGTATTACTCTTATATCATTGTTATAAGCGTTTAAAAAGCGTTTTTTAATAATTTTTTTTTGAAAGGATTTTAAATTTAATGATTTTAAGTACTCTTTTAACTCTACAGTTTTTAAATTTAATGAGGATTTTGTTTCATCTTGATGATTAAAACTTTCTATTTCATGTATAGTTGTTTGTTCTCTCTCAAGTGTCATTTTTCTCTCTACAAGCTCTAAAATATTTTTAAGCTGTGCATCTTTTAAACTGTAAATTTGTTCTATTTTATCTCTTTCTGCGCGAAGCATCTGCTCTTTATCATCTATAAGTTTATCTATTTTGACTTCTAACTGCGCTACTTTGCTTTTTAAGAAATTATTCTCTTTTTGATAGAGGGCCAATACTGTTGCCACAGTTGTTTTTGGTCTAATAATCTGATTGATTTGTTTAAGCACAACCTTCTCTTTTTCATAATTATTATCATTTTTTTCGTCTAGAGAATTTTTAGTAACTAAAATATAAATTTGGTCGTCTTCTATAATATAGTCTAATTTATTTGCTTTGATTTTAGAGTTAAGTACCTCTTTGGAAATCTTGAAATAGTTACAATATTCATTCGCAGTTAGCCTCATGTGAATTCCCGATTGTTTTTGAATATTTTAGCACAATAAAGTTTTTATAAAAGTTATTAGTCAGATACATTTGGTATAATTACGAATAAATTTCATCAAAAAGAGTTTAATTATGGGTATTTTAGATATTGTGAAGCCGGGTGTATTGTTTGGTGATGATGTGCAAAAAGTTTATCAGTATGCAAAAAAGAGTGGCTTTGCTATTCCTGCGATAAATGTAGTTAGTACTGACTCTATAAATGGCGTATTGGAAGCTGCAGCGAAAGTAAAGTCTCCTGTAATTATCCAATTTAGTAACGGCGGAGCTTCCTATTATGCAGGAAAAGGTTTAAGCAATGAAAATGAAAAGGCAGCGACAATAGGTGCAGTTTCTGGCGCTATACATGTTCATTTAATGGCTGAGAGTTACGGAGTACCGGTTATTCTGCATACAGACCATGCAGCAAAAAAACTTCTTCCATGGATAGATGCTCTTCTTGATGCAGGTGAAGAGTATTATAAAACGCAGGGAAGACCTCTTTACTCTTCTCATATGTTGGATCTCTCTGAGGAACCACTCGAGGAGAATGTTGCAACTTGTAAAAAATATTTACAAAGAATGAGCAAAATTGGCACAAATATAGAGATAGAACTGGGTGTTACAGGTGGTGAAGAGGACGGAGTTGATAATACAAATATAGATAACTCGCTGCTTTATACACAGCCAGAAGATGTCGCTTATGCATATAAAGAGTTAGGTGAAGTTTCTCCAAATTTTACTATTGCAGCATCTTTTGGTAATGTTCACGGTGTTTATAAACCAGGCAATGTTGTTCTTACTCCAAAAATTTTAGATAATTCACAAAAATATATCCAAGAAAAATTCAATACTGCAGATAAACCTGTTAATTTTGTTTTTCACGGCGGTTCAGGTTCTACTCTTGAAGAGATCCGTGAAGCTATCAGCTATGGCGTAATCAAAATGAATGTTGATACAGATACGCAGTGGGCAACATGGATAGGTGTAAAAGAGTATTATGAAAAAAACAGAGAGTATCTTCAATCTCAAATTGGAAATCCTGAGGGAGAAGATAAGCCGAATAAAAGCTACTATGATCCTAGAAAATGGCTAAGAGCAGGGCAGCAAACGCTTATTAAGAGAGTTGAACTTGCATTTTCAGATCTTAATGCAATAGGCAGAAATTAATTAAACAATAATGAATGATAAAGTATTTGCAAAGCCTATAAAAAAGCAGTTCGAATTTGATGAAGAGGTTGCCGCTGTATTTGATGATATGTTGCAAAGAAGCGTCCCTTTTTACAAAGAGTCGCAGAAAATTACGGAGTTTTTTGCATTAAAGCAGCTTCAAGAGGGCGGCGTTGCATATGATTTGGGATGCTCAACCGCAACACTTCTTATAAACATAAGCAGAAAATTAAAAACAGGTGCCACTCTCGTAGGGCTTGACAACTCCGAGGCGATGTTGGAGCAGGCAAGAAAAAAGTGCGAAGCGTTTAAGGCAGATATAGAGCTTGAAAATGCAGATATTTTAGAGTATGATTATAAAGAGGCGGATCTTTTTATAAGTAATTATACTTTACAGTTTATTCGTCCTTTGATTCGTGAAGAGCTTGTGAAAAAAATATCTTCTTCACTTAAAAAAGGCGGGGTATTTATCTTTAGCGAAAAAGTTATAAGTCATCATTCAAAACTAAACAAAGATTTGATTGAGTGCTACTATGCTTTTAAAAAAGAGCAGGGTTATTCAGAGTATGAGATTATGCAAAAAAGAGAAGCATTGGAGAATGTTTTGGTGCCTTATAGCGAAGATGAGAATATAAAAATGGCAAAAAACTGCGGTTTCTCACACTGTGAGGTAGTTTTTCGCTGGGCAAATTTTGCAACATTTATAGCTATAAAGTAAAATTACTTTATTTTAAGCATGTTTAAACTTTAAAACTCTCTTTTGTTTTACAATATTGAGTTAAAAAACACTCATCACACTTTGGATTTTTAGCTTTACAGATATAGCGGCCAAAGAGAACCATTCCTTGATGCAGGGCATTGAGATCTGTTTTAAATTTCTTAACAAGCGTTGCCTCAGTTTTTGCTGCTGTTGTGTCATCGCTGAGACCAAGTCTGTGTGCTACCCTAAATACATGTGTATCGACCGCCATTAAATTTGCACCGGTGTACTCAATCATAACAACATTTGCAGTTTTTTGTCCAACACCAGGAAGTTTAATAAGCTCTTTTTCATGAAGAGGAATCTCTCCGCCGTAAACCTCTACAACTTTTTTTGCCATCTCTATTATATTTTTTGCTTTATTATTAAAAAAAGAGCAGCTTTGAATAAGCGATTTTACTTCATTTATATCTGCTTTGGCCAAAGTTTCGGGATTCGGATATTTTTCAAACAAGGCAGGTGTAATAAGATTGACTCTTTTATCCGTACATTGAGCTGAAAGAACAACAGCTATAACTAATTCATATACATTTTTGTAGTTTAATTCAGTAACAGCATTGCTGTAATTTTCTATAAAAAGTTTATGAATTTCTTTAATTTCTTGTTTTGTGGCTTTTTTCATAATGTAATTATATACAAAATGAAAGTTGTTTAATAATCATTAGTATAAAATTATTAGAATTACCAATAAGTTAAAGGTAATTCTTAAAGGAAACAGATGAGAACAGTAACAAAAATAGTAGCTTCTTTGGCTATTTTATCGACAATAACAATGGCACAAACTTTGGTAACCGTAAATGGTACGGCCATTACTCAAGAAGATGTTGATAAAGAACTTATGGCGGCAACACAAGGTAGATTTAATCAAGTCCCTGCAGAAAAACAGGAAGATTTTAGAAAACAGGTATTAGAGCAGTTGGTTGCTAAAGAGCTGATTTATAATGATGCGAAAAAAGCAGGTCTTTTAAATACAGATGACTTTAAAAAGAGATATGAAGAGGTAACAAACAGAATAAAAAAAGAGATAGCTATTCAACTTTGGCAAGAGCAAGAGTTTAATAAAATAAAAATTTCTGAAAAAGAGAAAAAAGATTATTATGATGCAAATAAAGAGGAGTTTGCTGAAAATGAAAGTGTTAGAGCACGCCATATACTTGTGGAAAAAGAGGCTGATGCAAAAAAAATCATTTCAGAGCTTAAATCTTTAAAAGGCGAAACGCTTAAAAACAAATTCATGGAAGTTGCAAAAGAAAAATCAACATGTACAAGTGCTCCACAAGGTGGTGATTTAGGTTATTTTACTGAAGGTCAAATGGTTCCGGAGTTTAATGACAAAGCTTTCTCAATGAAGGCAAAAGAGATAACTACAGAACCAGTAAAAACTCAATTTGGATATCATGTAATCTATATTGAAGATAAAAAAGCGAAAACAACAAAAAGTTTTCCTGAGGTAAAACCGTTTATCGAACAAAGATTAAAAACAGAAAAAGCAAAAAGTGCAATTATGGCTAAAATGAAAGAGTTAGAAAAAAAAGCTGAAATAAAATAGTTTTTTACCTTTTTTTAATTATCAAAGGGAGTAAAAAAGCTCTCTCTGATATAGCCTCAATTCTTCAAATATAAAAACAATACTATAGAAATAAAATTATCAAAGACATCCAGAAATCTACTGCAATTTCCTTAAAATAATACCACTTAATATTTTTTACATATTTAGATATATAACATATAAAAGTTACTTAAGTATTATTAACTAAAACAACTTGACAGGAATGCACTCAACTTGATATAATCTTTTTACAAGTTTAACTTTCATATAATTTAACTGTAGCGATTTGAAAGTAAAATAGTTGTAATTTATATAAAAAAAGGAAAAAAATAGATGAATAATATTTTTGAAAAATTAACAAATAATATGACAGAGTCAATTGAATCAGCCGTATCACTGGCACTGCACAATAAAAATCAAGAGGTTGAACCTATACACTTTTTATGGGCACAGCTGACAAATTCTAATTCTGTGCTAAATCAGATGCTTAATAAAATGAACATTGACAAGGTTGCAATTGAGCTTGATGTAAAAAGTTTAAGTGAAAAACTTCCTAAGTCTTCAACCGTATCAAAAGAGAGCGTAAGACTCTCTAGAAATTTTGTACAAACATTAGAAAACGGTGTAGGATTGATGACAAAAAATGGAGACTCTTTTTTAGCAGTTGATACCTATCTTTTGGCAAATCTAAAAAATGAACCATTTTTGAGTTTGCTTAAGAAATATATTGATATATCTGAGTTGGCTAAAAATATAGAAGCTTCTCGCGGAGGAGCAAAGATTGAGTCGCAAAGCTCAGACGAGACACTGGAGTCTCTTAAAAAATATGGAATAGATTTGACTGCAGAAGCAAAAGAAGGGAAACTCTCTCCAGTAATCGGACGCGATGAAGAGATTACTCGTATGATGCAAATTCTTATCCGCAAAACAAAAAATAATCCTATGTTACTTGGTGAGCCGGGTGTTGGTAAAACTGCTTTAGTAGAGGGACTGGCTCAAAGAATTAGTGATGGCAAAGTTCCGACATCGCTTCAGAATAAAAGAGTCATTGCTCTTGATATGAGCGCATTAATAGCCGGTGCAAAATATAGAGGTGAGTTTGAAGACAGACTCAAAGCCGTAATTGATGAGGTAAAAAAGAGCGGTAATATTATACTTTTCATAGATGAGATTCATACAATTGTAGGAGCGGGAGCAAGTGAAGGAAGCATGGATGCGGCAAATATCCTCAAACCAGCACTTGCACGCGGAGAGCTTCACACCATAGGAGCGACTACGCTAAAAGAGTATAGAAAATATTTTGAAAAAGATATGGCACTGCAAAGACGCTTCTTGCCAATTAATCTTGATGAGCCCAGTGTCAATCAATCTTTACAGATTTTAAGAGGCATCAAAGAGCGTCTAGAAACGCACCACAATGTAACTATCACGGACAGTGCATTAGTTGCAGCGGCAAAACTCTCTGACAGATATATAGCAGATAGATTTCTTCCTGATAAAGCAATCGACCTTATAGATGAGGCAGCGGCAGAGCTAAAGATGCAGATAGAATCAGAACCGCATGCTCTAAGCAATGCAAAGATTAAGAGCTCTGAGCTGCATGTTGAGCAAGAAGCTCTTAAAATGGAAGATACTCCCGCAAATACAAAGCGTTTAGAGGAGATAAAAAAAGAGCTTGCTGATGTCGAAGAGAGTGTGAGAAGTTTAGAGGCACAGTTTGCTTATGAAAAAGAAGTTTTTGGAAAAATTTCAAGTATAAAAAACGAGATTGAGGCAAAAAGAAGAGAGGCTGCTATTGCTAAAAATGCATCAGAATTCAACAAAGCCGCAGAGATAGAGTATGGTCAAATTCCACAGCTCCAAGCTGAAGAAAAAAAAGTAAGCCAAGAGTGGGAGAGAATGCAAAAAGAGGGAACGCTTCTTAAAAACAGCGTTGATGAGGAATCAATAGCTTCTATTATTTCTAGATGGACAGGCATTCCTGTTAAAAAAATGCTTCAAGCTGATAAAGATAAGATATTAAGCGTTGAAGATGAGTTAAATAAAGAAGTTGTTGGTCAAAATCAAGCTACACATGCCGTTGCTCGTGCAATTAAAAGAAATAAAGCAGGGCTCTCTAGCGCCAATTCTCCAATAGGAAGCTTCCTCTTTCTAGGGCCTACCGGTGTTGGAAAAACACAGACGGCTAAAACTTTGGCAAAATTTTTGTTTGATTCTCCTGATGCTATGGTACGAATTGACATGAGTGAATATATGGAAAAACATTCAGTCTCTCGTCTAGTCGGAGCTGCTCCTGGATATGTTGGTTATGAAGAGGGAGGACAGCTTACTGAAGCAGTAAGAAGAAAACCATACAGCGTTATTTTATTTGATGAGATAGAAAAAGCGCATCCGGATGTATTTAATATTTTACTTCAAGTGTTGGATGATGGAAGATTAACAGATAACAAAGGCGTAACGGTTGATTTTACAAATACTATAATTATCTTAACTTCTAATATTGCAAGTGAAAAGATTATGAACAATCCAGACAGTGAGGAGTTAAGAAGTCTTGTTATGGAAGATTTAAAACAAGCTTTTAAGCCAGAATTCTTAAATCGATTAGATGATATTGTTATTTTTAACGCACTTGGCCGTGAGCAGATAGTAAGCATTGTAGATATTTTCTTAAAAGAGATTACTGATAAAGTTGCATCAAGAGATATAACTTTAACACTAAGTAATAGTGCC
Organism: Sulfurimonas sp. CVO; assembly: GCF_009883775.1. Lineage (NCBI taxonomy): Bacteria > Pseudomonadati > Campylobacterota > Epsilonproteobacteria > Campylobacterales > Sulfurimonadaceae > Sulfurimonas > Sulfurimonas sp. CVO. The sequence goes on along the minus strand of NZ_CP033720.1, from coordinate 1,442,355 downwards.
AAAGATTATATAGCTGAAGCCGGATTTGATCCTGTATATGGAGCTAGACCGCTTAAGAGAGCTCTTTATGAAATAGTAGAAGACAGACTTGCAGAACTTATACTAGAGGGCAAAGTTACTGAAGGTTCGCATGTAGAGTTTGATATTGAAAATGGTGAGATAAAAGTACAAGTATCATAAATATTATAAATTTAATTGTTACTTAAAGATAGTTTGTTATGGTAAGATACAAATCTTAACCGCACTTTAAGTAACTTTTTTATATCATTTCAAACTTAATTTTAAAGAAGGATATGTCATGAAAAGAACATACCAGCCTCATAATACACCGAGAAAAAGAACTCACGGTTTTAGATCAAGAATGGCAACGAAAAATGGACGTAATGTAATTAATCGCCGTCGTGCAAAAGGTCGTAAAAAATTGTCAGTTTAGCAAATTTTTATATGCTAAAACTCCACAAAGAGTTTCAGTATATATATAGAAAAGGAAAAGATGCTCATTCTAGCAGTGTAGTGCTTTTTTTTCTTCCCGCAAATGAGATTCATAAAGTGGGATTTACAGCTACTAAAAAAATTGGTAACGCTGTAAAAAGAAATAGAGCTAAAAGGAGACTTAGAGCTCTGTTTTGTGAATTCTCCCATTCACTAAAAAATGGTACATATGTATTTGTAGCCAAACAATCAATCAACGAAGCAACTTATCAAGAGCTAAAAAATGACTTTGAAAAAGTTTTAAATCGTTCTAATGCTATTGAGAAAAATTAAATGATTAGAAAATTTTTATTAAAATTATTGTGGTTTTATCAGAAATTTTTTACACTCATTGGATATGGCAGCTGCAGATATTACCCATCTTGCAGTGAATATGCAAAAATTAACTTCGAAAATAACTCCATTTCAAGTGCTTTTTACCACACTTTTACTAGAATACTTCGTTGTAATCAATTGTTTGAGGGTGGGATAGAGTATCCAGTACTTGATAAACTCTCATTAAAACCTGCAAAACTAGGGGTTGATTCTATAAAATATTGGTTGGTTCCAACTAAAAAAAACCGCTTTTTTATAATAAAAAATTTTTCTTTTAAAGGCAGACCGTGTTAGAAAAAATGACACCAAATCAGAGACTTATGATAGCAGTAGTGTTATCAGTTTTGTTTTTCGTAGCGTATACGGCAATTTTTCCACCAGAGCAGCTTGAGAGCGCAGATGCTAATCAAGCAAATATTCAAAATACAAAAAATGCACAAAACGGGCAAACTTCCAGTCAAGTTAACATTTCAAAAGTAGAAGATGTAGTAAGCCATGAAATTTCAACAAATGAAAAAATAGCTCAAAACGACTTAAGTACAATTGTAACCGTAAAAAGTAATAAATTTACACTCAAGTTAGACACTTTAGGACGCATATCTTCAAAAGAGCTGCTTCAAGATAAATATAATGACGAAGATGATAAACATGCACAATTGATTCCTCCTACAGGGCCGAAACCTCTTTTTATCAGATTTTTAGATTCAAATTTAAATGAAGAAGCTACTAGAGTTCCATATTCGGCAAATGTAGCAGAGATTTCTGTGGAAGATAACTCTCAAAAAGTTACATTAACACAAAAATTGTCAAATTTAACAATTACTAAAGAGATTATATTTTATTCAGATGGACATTATGATGCAAAAATTTCATTATCAGATGACAAAAGATATTTTGTGTATTTGGGACAGAGACCCCGCATAACTGAAAAGATGATGACTGTTTCGGGTGCTATGATTTATACAGATGATGAAATAGTAACTATTATAGAAGATGGTGATGCGGCAGGTCGTAAAACTTTCAGCGGTGTTGAACTTATCTCTGCGTTTGATCAGTACTCTGCTACAATAATGTATGGGTTCGCAAAAGATACAAATATAATTGTTGAAAGGGATAAAGAAGATAATCCTGTAGTATATTTTGAAGCATTGAAAAATATGTCATTTAGCGGTTATATAGGGCAGAAAGAGTATAAAACACTTTATGCAATTAATCCTGTTTTAACTAACGCAATTGAGTATGGCTGGTTTACTTTTGCTTCAAAACCGTTATTTCAACTGCTCTCTTGGTTGCATGGTATCTTTGGTAACTGGGGTTGGTCTATTGTAGCGCTTACGCTTATTATCAGAGTAGTTCTCTATCCTTTGACATACAAAGGTATGGTTTCTATGCAAAAAATGAAAGATATTTCACCTAAAGTAAAAGAGCTTCAGGCTAAATATAAGGGAGATCCGCAGAGAATGAATGCTGCAGTTATGGATCTTTATAAAAAGCACGGAGCAAATCCTCTTGGCGGATGCCTCCCGATGTTGCTTCAGATACCGGTGTTTTTTGCAATATATCGTGTTTTACTTAATGCTGTTGAGCTTCAAGGTGCTTCGTGGATGTTGTGGGTTGATGATTTGTCAAGAATGGATTCTACATTTATCCTTCCTATCCTTATGGGAGCTTCAATGTATTATCAGCAAAAATTAACACCAAATAATTTTACAGATCCTATGCAAGAAAAGATTTTTAAATTTTTACCGATAATATTTACATTTTTCTTTGTAACTTTTCCATCAGGTTTAGTTCTTTACTGGTTTGTTAATAATCTATTTTCTATTGCACAGCAATTTATTGTAAATCAGCAATTTAAAAATGCAAAAGAAGCGGAGATAGCTGCACATAAGCATGCGGAGAAAAAAAATGATTAAAATAGAATCAGTTACTTTAGAGCAGGCATATAAAGATGCAGCAGCTGCTCTAAAGTGTTCTGCCAGCGAATTGATAATAGAGGTTGTTCAAGTACCAAGTAGTGGTTTTATGGGGCTGTTTAAAAAAAATGCAATAATAGTCGCTGCTAAAAAAACACAAAATAATGAAAAATCAGATGCTGTTAATTTGCAAAAAGAAAAACAAAATATTAAAGCAGAAGAAGAAATTAAAGTAGAAGCTAAAAAAAAGCAGCAAGAGGTTAAAAAACCTTCGCAAAATATAATTAATGATACCATAATGCCAGAATCCTTTGTTAGCATGCAGGAAGATGATGATTATTATGATATGGCAGATATCAACTTTACTGCTGATTATGAAGAGGATGAGGAAGAAAAAGCTCAAATAAATGTTAATATTAATGAAATAGCTAAAAAAGTTGAAAAAGAGATCAATGAACTTTTTACTCTTATTTGTTTTAAAATTGATAAAATTGATGTAAGTGTATATGATGAAAATACTCTTCTTATAGAGTTTAAAGGTGAAGATGCAGCACTTCTCATAGGAAAAGAGGGGTATAGATACAAAGCACTCTCATATATGATTTTCAACTGGATTAATACAAAATATCAACTGCAGCTTCGTTTAGAAATAGCCGAATTTTTGAAAAATCAAGAAGAATCAATAATGAGATATTTGATTAATGTTTATGAAAATATAGACAGAGACGGCAGGGCGCAGACGAAAATACTTGACGGTGTTTTGATCCAGATTGCACTCAAAGAGCTTAGAGATAAGTACCCTAATAAATATGTTGCAGTTCGCTCTACACGCGATGGGCTTAAATTTATTATTATAAACGATTACCACAACTAAGAGATGAGTGAAGATACCATAAGTGCCATTGCAACAGCAAACGGCATAGGCTCCATAGCAATCATCCGCATAAGCGGGGATAGAGCTTTGGACATTGCAAAAAAACTTACCCGCAAACAGGATTTTTCCCCAAGATATGCAACTCTAAGCAGTGTTTATGACTTTAAGGGCGAGCTTATAGATGAATCTATACTCATCTATTTTAAAGCGCCTTTTTCATTTACGGCTGAAGATGTAGTGGAAATTCAGTGTCATGGCGGCTTTATAGTTGCGCAAAGCATACTAAAAGCCACACTAGCTCACGGTGCCAGACTTGCAACTGCGGGTGAGTTTTCCAAAAGAGCTTTCTTTAACGGCAGGATAGATCTCAGTGAAGCAGAAGCGATCGCACAGCTCATAGAGGCAAAAAGCGAAGATGCAGCAAAGATACTAGCACAGCAGATGAAGGGTTCGCTTAAAGAGTATATAGAGAATATCCGCGATGAGATCATCCATATACTCGCCTACTCTGAAGTAAGTATTGACTATGCAGAGGAGGATTTGCCTGAGGATTTGGTAGTACAAATTGAGGCAAAACTAAGAGAACTCAAAAAATCACTCTCCTCAACTCTTCTTGCAAGCAGGGCAAGAGAGGGGCTGATGCAGGGGTTTAAAGTAGCAATCATCGGAAAGCCAAATGTCGGCAAAAGCTCACTCCTAAATGCGCTGCTTAGTTACAACCGCGCGATTGTAAGCGATATAGCGGGAACGACAAGAGACACCATAGAAGAGCAGGTTAAGATAGGCACACACCTTATCCGCATAGTAGATACGGCTGGTATTCGCGAGGCAGGAGATGAGATAGAGCGCATAGGCATAGAGCGTTCACTTGAAGCGATAAACGAGAGTGATATAGTGATCGCTCTTTTTGACGCATCAAGGGAAGCTGACGAAGAGGATAAAAAGATAATCTCGTTATTAGAGTCACATGCCAAAGCCAAAGATGTTTTGTATGTCAAAAACAAGATAGATTTAGAGCCGAAGTTTAAATCTTTGGATATAGAGTTTGACATGGAGCTTAACACAAAAGAGAGTGTTGATGAGTTGATTCAGTCTCTTGAAGATATTATGAACAGAGCAAACTCTTCCGATGAGATGATGCTTATATCGCAAAGACAGATATCAGCCGTAGAAAATACGCTCAAAAACATTGACGAAGCATTTGAGCCGCTTGGAGACCAAGAGCTTGAGATATTCTCGTTCCATCTAAATGAAGCCGTAAAAGAGATGGCGTCAATAACGAGACCTTTTGAGAACGATGAGATGCTTGACAAAATGTTTGGCTCTTTTTGTTTAGGGAAATAATTGAAATACATAGCTATTGATCTTGGCTTAAAAAGAGTAGGTCTGGCGTACAGCGCACACAAAGACCTCGTAACTCCGCTCAAAGCCGTTGAGCGAAAAAACAGAGACCAAGCCGCAAGGGATGTCAAAAAAGTTATTGACGAGTGGGAAGCTGACGCGGTCGTTGTCGGCATACCGATGGGCGGAAGCAGCGAAGATGAGATGAGACGCCGCGTCGCACACTTTATGAACCTTGTCGATTTCAAAGGCGAGATATTTTACCAGGATGAGAGCAACTCTTCAAAAGAGGCGGAAGCGATGATGAAAGGCGAGATAAAGCAGATACGCGACGGGCGCATCGACTCTATCTCTGCTATGATAATCTTGCAGAGGTTTTTAGCTAAAATTAAAACTTCTTCCAAAAGCTAGGTAAAAATATAAGTAAAAATGTAAAGACTTCCAATCTTCCTATAATCATTCCCAGTGACAAAACAAACAGATCCAAGCTGTCGTAAAATCCATAGTTTTGAGCCGGCCCGACTTGAGAAAATCCAGGTCCGATATTTCCTACACATGCAAGTGCGCTTGAGAGAGAGGTCATCATATCGTAGCCGCTCGCATAGAGATAAAAGGTGATTATCGCATTTGTGATAACAAAAAGCAGAATAAATCCGAAAGTCATTGATATAAGCGAGTTTGAAACAGGAGAATTATTTATAAACACTTTTATAATTGCACTGGGGTGAAGTATCTTCTTAAGCTCTACAAAGAGAACTTTTATAGATACAACATATCTTATTATCTTCACACCGCCTGCCGTAGAGCCTCCGTTTCCGCTTGCAAGCATTGCTAAAAATGCAATTGAGACCGCCATCTGTCCCCATGCTTCATAATCAAGAGAAGCAAACCCCGTCGTCGTCATAAGTGCGGCAATATTAAAGCTTGCATGAGTTATAGCCGTAAAAAATGTATCATCACTGCTTTGATATCTAAAGAGACCCATGAATAAGGAGAGCAAAATAAATATGATGATATACCACTTTGTCTCTTCATTTTTATAGCCGCTTAGTTCTCCTCTAAAAGCTTTTAAGTGAGCCAAAAAGGTAATGCCGGAAATAACCATAAAAAATGTAGTGGTCCATAAGATAAACGGACTCTCAAATGCGCCAAAAGAGCTATTTTTTGTAGAAAAACCTCCTGTAGATATGGTGCTAAATGCATGATTTATAGCATCAAAAGTACTCATGCCGCCTAGTTTTAAAAGTATTGCATCGAAAAAAGTTAAGACTATATAGATTCCCCAAAGCATCATGGCGGTATCTTTTATCTTCGGTGTTGATTTGTCAAGCTTTATGCCGCTGGCTTCGGCTTTAAAAAGGGCTAGTGAACCACTGGGGTTAATCAAAGATAAAAGACCCACACCCAAAACTAAAATCCCCATACCGCCAATCCAGTGCATGAGACTTCTAAGGATTAAAATCATGTTAGGCAGACTCTCAATATCCGAGTATATTGTGGCTCCGGTAGTAGTAAAACCGCTAATGGATTCAAAAATAGCCTGCATAAATGTTATATTGCTATAGAGCCATAGGGGAACGGCTCCTGCAAAACCTACTAAAATCCAAATAAGATTAACGCTAAGTATGCCGTCTCTTAAAGAGAGGGTGATATCATGGTTTTTAAGGTATAAAAATATAGTACCATTTAGTAAAAAAAACAAAATATCAAAGAGTAAAAACAGGAATATATCTTCACCGTAATACCATCCTGTAGCAATAGGAAACAAAAAGAAAAGAGCGAGATAAATTCCCACGCTTCCAAGAAGTTTTGCTATGTTTTTTAGAGTTTGTTTATCCACTTTCTTACCTCTTCTCTTTTTTGTGCAAGACAAAAAACTGCTACTATTGCCGGATTTTCAATGGTCTGTTTTTTATGAAAGATATCCAATTGGTTGTTTGATACTATATAGGCGATTGCCCCGTTTATATTTAGCGGATTGATTACTCTTTTGTCATCTCTCAACTCTTTAATAAAGCAGATGCCTGAGCCGCCGCAGAAAAGTTTTTCATTGATAACTGAACTTGAGCCGATGGTCTCCATGATAGAGTAAAAAGCGTTGATTTTAGGACCTCTTACTACTGTAATGCCGAGTGAATGCATAAGATTGTAGTGTTCGATGTCGTTATTTATCGCGATAACTTTTTGTACTCCCTGCTCTTTTGCTTCAATACACTTAATAATATTTTCTTCATCGTTTGTTGTTGAGGCTATGATCATGTCGGCATTTTTTAAACCTTCGTCGTCGTAAAGCCGAAAATCACCATATTTGCTGTTGATAATCGTAACTCTGTTTTGCAATATTTCAGACGCCGTTTTGCATTTTTGTATATCTTTTTCTATGATTTTTATTATTGCTTTTTGTTCAATCAGGGCTTTTGCTATCTCTATACCTAAAATATCTGCTCCGAAAATGGCAACATTTTTGATTTTTTTAGGCATTGTTTTGTTTAAACTTTTAGAAATCTCTTCAATGGCGTTGTCTTCACCGAAAAGATATATCATATCTCCTTTTTTTAGTCTTTCGTCTCCGTTTGGTATATAAAACCTTTTGCCGCTGTCAATCCCGACAACCTTTGCTTTGTCGTTATCTATTTTAAAAACGGAGAGCTCTTGAATATCGCTCTCTATTTTTACAGAGATAAGTTTGTTTGAGGTTTGAGCGAAACTTTTAACATTGTTTGCCATAGGATAGTCAAGAAGCGAAACCAAACTCTTAGCAGTTAAATTGTATGGAAAGACGGCATCTGTTATCCCGATTTTAGCTGCAATGGAGCTTCTTGCAAAAAACTCTTTTTTTAGCCTTATAATCTTTCTTTTTACATCTATTTTTTCCGAAGCTATTATGGATGATATAAGATTTATCTCGTCATTGTCGGTAACTGCAATGAAAATGTCGATACTTCTGTTTTCTAAAGATTTATAACTTTTTGGGTCTTGTACATCTCCGGGTATCGTCAAGACATCTATGCTCTCTTGAAGTTTCTCTAATGCTTGTTCATTTTTGTCCATAATAATGACATTGTTGTTCTCACTTAGCGATTTTGCAAGCCTAAAACCGACTCTTCCCGCACCTGCTATGATAATATCCATCTGTTTTCCCTTTTTTTAGTTGTTGCAGCAAAATCTGTAGCCTATGCCAGATTCCGTCTTTATATAGTTTGGTCTTGTGCTGTTTTGTTCTATCTTTTTTCTTAGTGTGTTGACATAAGTTCTAAGGTACTGCATCTCGTTTTGATATCCTACGCCCCAAACCTCTTTTAAAATCTGTTTGTGTGTAAGTGTTTTATTTGGGTTTAGTAAAAAATATTTTAAAAGTTCGTATTCGATTGGTGTGAGTTTTAGCTGCTCACTTTTGTAAAATATATCTCTTGAAGCGATATCCATCTCAAGTTCGCCGCAAACAATTTTGCTGCAGAAGTCTTCATGGCTTATATCTCTTCTGAGATTTGCTCTGATTCTCGCCAAAAGTTCATTTACCGAAAACGGCTTTGTTATGTAGTCGTCTGCTCCCGCATCAAGGGCTGCAACTATCTCTTTTTCGTCATGTCTTGCACTAAGAACCACAATGGGGAGTTTTGATATCTCTCTTACCTGTTTTATAAACTCTTTTCCATCACCATCAGGCAAGCCGAGGTCGACTATAAGCAGATTGGGACTGTAGCTTAAAAACATCATCATCGCATTTTTTTTATTTTCACATGAGATATGATTAAATTCATACTCTTTAAAAGTAATCTCTAATAATTTTTTCACCGACGGGTCGTCTTCTACTATTTGGATAAGATAATTTTTCATACTAATTTTGCCTTTTTTATTACGGGTAAAGATACCTCTATAAGTATGCCGTCATTTACACTGCTTGCTTTGATGCTTCCTCCGTGAAGATTTACGATACTTTTGCAAATCGAGAGTCCTATGCCGCTTCCCGAAATATCGTTTGTATCTTCAAGGCGATAAAACTTGTCAAAAATGTTTTTGAGTTTTGCTTTGTCGATATGGCTGCTTTGGTTAAATATCTCTATTTTTATAGCATCATTAGCGCTTTTTATTTTTAAAACAACTTTTGTATTGTTTATGGAGTATTTAAAAGCGTTGTCTAAAAGGTTTACGATAAGTTGAGTCAGCAACATGTTGTCGCCCCAGTACAAAGCGATTTCATCTATTTTTATATCCAGCAGTTCATCATTTTGTTTTTGTGAAAAATCTTCCAAATCAACACCGATAATATCTTCAAAATCGCACCAGTCAAGCTTTAGATTTATCTCTCCACCTGAGAGTCTAGCACTGTCGAGCAGATTTGTAATCAATCTTTTCATTCTTAAAGATGCGTAGTTGATATCTTCAAGCAAGTTATTTATGCTGTTTTTATCTAAATTTTGATTTGATAAGATAAGATTTGTCGTGCCATGTATAGTCGAGAGAGGTGTTCTTAGGTCATGTGAGATAATATGCAGTAAACTCTCTCTCAGCTCATTTTGTTTTGTCTGCGTATGTAAATTTTTGGCTTGAACCGTAATAATCCAGCCAACGATTCCAAAAATAATAAAACTCCAAATATAGAGTTCGTTATGAACACTAAAACTGTATAAAGGAGGAATGTAGAGAAAATTAAAAAAGATGACGCTTAAGAGAGTGATAAAAACGGTCGCTTTCATATTACCGTGAATTGCGACTATAACAACAGGGATGATATGGATAAGCCCAATGTTTATAATATCCAGATGTTCGCGAAAAACATGGCTAATGAGGGTTATTACAAAAAGGATTCCGAGTGCTTTAAAGATGTAGCCGTAATTTAAATATTTAAAATTAGAATTTTTCATTATGCATTTGGAAGTTTTATAAGAACTATAACGGTAAGAATTACCAATATGACTATCATTGCGATATCTGCTACTGACATGTTGCTATCTTTGTTTTAATTTATCTAAATTATAGTCTAGATATTATCAATAACTTATCAATAATATTTTAAAAATATCAAAATATTATAAAGACGCATCCGTAGGCAGTATCAAATCTTGTTTATATTTACAAGAATCTTTTTTAAAAGAGTGCCAAAAAGTTCTCTCTCTTTTGGGTCAAAAATTTCAAAATATTTGTTGCACTCTTTTGAAATTTCACTGAGCGCTTTTTGCACAAGCTCTTCGCCGCTCTCACTTAAGTATACGAGCATACATCTTTTGTCGTTTTTGTCGTTTTTTCTATAAACTAAACCTCTTTCTTGAAGTCTTTTTAAAACCTTTGTCATACCGCCGGATGAGAAGATGGTCAAATCATAAAGCTGTGTGGGGGATAAAACTTTGTTGTGTGTGTATAGTGAAGCTAAAACATCCACTTCAGAGTTTAGCAGGTCAAACTTCTCTTTTAAAAAAACTTCTGCATGCGAAACTATAGTCTTTTGAATCAGTGCGATTGGAAAGGTCATTGTAAAAACTTCAGAAAGTTCTTTAGAATCGACTTTTTCATAGAAGTTTGTGATTAAATTGGCATTTACTCTATTTTTTTTCATAGTGTTATTATAGCAAAAATATATCTTTCTAGCAAGACATATTTAAGAGTTCATATGATATTATTCGACAATTAAGTGGTTATAATAAAATTTCAGTACTTAATAAGTTAAATAAAAGGAGAGCAATTGAGACTTTTTATTTCAATACTATGTTTGCCGATTTTTCTTTACGCATATACTTTAGATGAGTTGATAGAGCTATCACACAAAAACAGAGTTGTAGAGTCTGCTTCGCATCTTTTAATCTCAAAAGAGAAAGCGTATGAGAGTACAAAAAGCTCCTATTTGCCAAATATTGAAGTTGGAGCAACTTATCAAAATGTATATGAAGAGACTGCAATGCTTGCAGAAAATTCATTAAAAATTCAGGCAAGTCTAAAATATACTATTTATGACGGCGGTAAAAAAGAGAGTCTATACTCTCAACTTAAGTCTGATATAGACTCAAGCAAGTTGAATATTCAAGCAATAAAAAATACTCTCTCTCTTGATATATCTCGACTTTACTTTGAATATTTATCTTTAAACTCTGATAAAGAGGCAACAAATCAAGAGATAAAGCAGCTAGAAGCAGAACATGCAAGGTTGCAGCTTTTTTATGAAACAGGTTCTGTAACAAAAGATGAACTGGATAAAATTGATTCAAGATTGAAAAATGCAAATGTATTATTGTATGAGATTGAATTAGAGAGTCAAAAAATTCTCCATGCTTTAGAGTATTATACTACACAAAAGATAGATATTATAAATGAAGGCTCAAGTGTTAAACTGATAGATGAAGAAGAAAAATTTCTTAGAGCAGATATTCAAGTGCTTCAAAGAGATGCGGTATCTGTAATGTATGAAGCTAAGAGTAAAAAAAGTGAAAATTTGCCAAGCATCTATTTTGACAATACTTTGAGTTACAGTGACTACTATTTTGATAATAAAATGTTGGAGAGCGACTATTTAGTTGATACTCAAAATATTGCAATGCTTAATATATCATGGAATATTTTTGATTTTGGCACAACAACTAAAAATTATGAATCAAAATTCGAAGAATATTTAAGTAAAAAATCTACATTTGAGTATGAAAAACATAAAGCGGATGTAGAGTATAGACTTGCTAAAAAATCGCTTGAAATTTCAAAACTTAAAGTTGATGCAGCAAAGGCAACATTTGATGCAGCTGCATCAACATATGAATTGGTAAAGTTCAAGTACCAAAACGGAACAATTGACAATGTTGCATATCTTGAAGCATTAAGTGAAAAGTATGATGCAAAAAGAGGATATGAGAGAGCGGTTTGGGATATGGAAATCAAAAAAGCAGAAGTTATTTACTATAGTGGAAAAGATATAAAGGAGTTTTTATAGATGAAAAGTTTAGCATTATCGCTTGTAGTGGTCTCACTACTGTTTGTGGGGTGTAGTGATGAGAAGAGTTCTGTTTCAAATCAGCCGCAAAAGGTTCAAATGCCACCTTTGCCTGTAAAAGCTGAAATGGTAAAATATGAAAAAGTTGATTTTGCAAAGAGTTACTCTGCAATTTTAAAACCTTTTGAGGAAGTTGCTATCTTTGCAAGAGTAATCGGGTTTTTAGAAAAAGAGAATTTCACAGAGGGCGCATTTGTGAAAAAGGGCGATGTACTTTATGAGATACAAAAAGGGGAGTACAAAGCTGCTCTAGATGAAGCAAAAGCGGCTCTTTTAAAAGCAGAAGCAAATTTTAACAAAACTTCAAAAGATTGGAAAAGAGCAGAATATCTTTTTAAAAACAGCGCAATAAGCGAGCAGCAAAGGGATGAGCTTTTATATGCTTATGATGATGCAAAAGCAGAGGTGAAAAAATCAGAAGCTTTAGTTGCAAAGGCAGAACTAAATTATAGTTATACAACTATAAAAGCGCCTATAAGCGGTATTGTAGGTATTAGCAGCAGTGATGAGGGTAACTATATAGATGCTGATTTGCAAAATTCAAACCTTACGACTATTACTGCATTAGATAGGGTTTATGCAGAGTTCTCTCTTCCAAGCAGTGATGTTTTAATGTATGCTTCACAGATTAAAACAGGTTCAGAGGTGACGCTTAAGGCAGGTACAAAAAGTTTCAGCGGTGTAGTAGATTATATAGCTCCAAAGGTTGATTCGCAGACAGATACTCTTCTGATTAGAGCAACATTTCAAAATCCAAACAGAGAGCTTGTTGTAGGTTCTTATGTTGAGGTTAGTATGAAAGGTTTTAGTTATGATAATGTTGCAAAAATCCCGCAAAATTCACTTATAAGAACTCCAGATGCAACCGTTGTTTATGTTATAGACAAGGGAGCTGTTACTATGCGCCCTGTGAATGTACTTCATGTGAAAAATGGTGTAGCTATGATTGAAGGCGGTGTAAAAGAGGGTGACATGATTGCTGCAAGCAATATTGCAAAACTTAGACCAAATAGCAAAGTAACCATTATGGAAGGCAATTAAGATGTTTTCTGCTTTTTTTATTAAAAGACCTATTTTTGCATCGGTAATTGCGATTATTATCGTGCTTGCAGGTGTGATTTCTATGCGCTCACTCCCTATTAGTGAGTACCCAAGAGTCATTCCTCCGCAAATCGTAGTTTCTGCTTCTTACCAGGGAGCAAGTGCAGAGACAATTTCCAAAACGGTTGCAGCACCTCTTGAAGAGCAGATCAACGGTGCCAAAGATATGCTTTACATGAGTTCACTTGCGGCAGACAATGGTTCATTAAGTATAAATATCTTTTTTAAAGTTGGAACAAATCCGGATGATGCAAAGATAGATGTAAACAACCGCGTTCAAGCTGCTCTCTCAAAACTTCCTGATCAAGTTCAAAGACAGGGTGTTCGCGTCAATGAGAAGTCGCCCGATATGCTTCAGGTTATCATCCTCAATTCGCCAAAACAGACAAGAGATGTAACATTTCTCTCTAACTATGCGCTTATGAATGTTGTGGATAGTCTTAAGCGGGTAAAAGGTATCGGCGATGTTGTCATTTTTGGTGCAAAAGATTACTCTATGCGCATTTGGATTGACCCTCTGAAGCTCAAAAAATACTCTCTTACAGTCAACGATCTTGTAGTTGCCGTGCGTGAACAAAATGAGCAGTATGCCGCAGGAAAACTCTCTGCAGAGCCTGTCTCTGGAAGTGAGATGTTTACCTATACAATTGAGACTCCCTCAAGATTTAGCGAGCCTTCGGAGTTTTCAGAGATTGTTATCAGAGCGAACGAGGATGGAAGCGCGCTTAAGCTTAAAGATGTAGCGACTATAGAACTGGGTTCTCAGAGTTACGATATGAAAAACAAGCTCAACAACGCTCCCGCAGTTCCTGTTGCTGTTTTTCTGCAAAGCGGGGCAAATGCGATTGAGACCGCAAAAGAGGTAAGAGAAACTATTGCGACTATTAGCGAGAGTTTTGTGGAAGATGTTGAGTATGTGATTCCTTATGATATTACCGATTTTGTTGAGATATCTATTCAAGAAGTTATTAAAACTTTTATAGAAGCGATTATTTTAGTTATTCTTATTATCTATCTCTTTTTGCAAAACTGGAGAGCTACTCTTATACCTATTTTAGCTGTTCCCGTCTCTATTGTCGGAGCATTTGCCGGGATGTATATGCTTGGATTTAGCATCAATCTCCTAACTCTCTTTGGGCTTGTTTTGGCAATCGGGATAGTTGTTGATGATGCAATTATCGTTATTGAGAATGTCGAGAGACATATAAAAGAGGGTCTCTCTCCGCTTGATGCATCACTAAAAGCTATGAAAGAGGTCTCGGGCGCGCTTGTAGCTATCGTTTTGGTTCTTTCTGCCGTATTTATTCCGGTTGCATTTTTAGGAGGATTAAGCGGCGAGATGTACAGACAATTCGCCGTAACTATCGTTATATCTTTGGCTATTTCAGGGTTTGTTGCACTTACGCTCACGCCTTCATTATGTGCACTTATGTTAAAGTCTACACATAAAGAGCCGAAATATTTCTTTAAATGGTTTAATAATACATTTGATTTTATGACACGAGGTTATACAAGTGCTGTAAAACTAACAATTAGATATACACTTTTGAGCCTACTTCTCTTTGGCGGACTTATCTATATAACATACGATATGTTTGCCAATCTCAAAACAGGGCTTGTTCCATCAGAAGATAAAGGAACAGTATTTGTCTTTAGTTATAACCCTCCTGGGTCATCTCTTAGCAGAACAGATGCGCTTACAAAAGAGATTTACAATATCGCTTCGCAAGATAAAGAGAGCATAAAAAATATTGTGCAGTTTGCGGGAATAGACTTTGTGACATTTGCGCAAAGAACAAATGCGGCAGCTACTATCTTAAAATTGCAGCCTTGGGATGAGAGAACAAGACCCGAGCAACATGCAAATCAAATAGCAGCGCAAGTGAGCAGAAATCTTGGTGCGACAAGCGACGGCTTCTCTTTTGGTGTTGTTCCTCCACCTATCATGGGAATGGGAGTTGCAGGCGGATTTGAGATGTATGTGCAAAATAAAACGGGCACAGATATAAAAGAGCTTCAAAAATATGTCAATGAGATTATACAAAAAGCAAATGCAAGACCTGAGCTTGCAGGGGTAAGAACAACTCTTAATACAGGCGTTCCAAAGTATAAAATTAGCGTTGATACCGCAAAAGCCAAAGCAAAAGGGGTAAATGTAGATGAAATTTACCAAACACTCAACGCTACGCTAGGAAGTTTTTATGTCAATGATTTTAATCTCATGGGCAGAACCTATATGGTAAATATGCAAGCAGATGAGTCTTTTAGAAAAAATCCAGAGGATTTGAACAACATTTTTGTGCGAAGCAAAGATGGTGAAATGCTCCCTCTTAGCTCCTTTGTAACGCTCAAGCAGACAACAAGCGCGGATCTGGTTGAGAGATTTAACCTCTTTTTAGCCGCAAAAGTGGCGGGGCAAAACGCTCTTGGGTACAGTTCTGGAGATGCGCTAAAGGCTATAGAAGAGGTTGCAGATGAGGTGTTGCCTGAGGGGTATGCTATCAGTTGGATTGGTACGGCGTATCAAGAGAAGCAGATAAGCAGTGCCGGAAATCTGGCGTTTGTATTTGGAATTATATTTTTGTACCTTATCTTAGCGGCGCAGTATGAGAGATGGCTGATGCCGATATCTGTTATTTTGGCGGTACCGTTTGGAGTTTTTGGAGCAGTCGTGGCAAATAGCATGAGAGGGCTTGAAAACGATATCTACTTCCAGATAGGTATCCTTGTTTTAGCGGGACTCTCGGCTAAAAATGCGATACTTATCGTGGAGTTTGCTATGCAAAAAAGAGAGCAGGGTATGGAGTTGGCGGAAGCAGTTTTAGAAGCAGCAAAGATTCGTCTGCGACCAATCATCATGACATCACTCGCATTCACACTTGGAGTTATCCCTCTTGCAATCAGCAGCGGAGCAGGAGCGGCAAGCAGACATTCCATCGGTACGGGAGTTGTCGGAGGAATGTTAGCCGCAACATTCTTAGCTATCGTGTTTATACCGCTCTTTTATATTCTTGTCTCAAAAATTGGCAAAAAAAAGAGCAACTAAAAAAAGTAGAAGCTAAAGAGCCTTAAAAAACTCTGCGGCTTCAAGTTCATCATCGCTTAGATTATCTGGTGCAAAATCTTCATCTTCGGACATAACTCTTTTAACCTCTTTTTGACAGTAATCAAACATAACATCTTTTGCATGCGTTAAATTATCAACAAAGCCAAGCCCGCTGAATTGATAAGGTTCCTCTTGTTCTATACAGATAAGAGTGCCGTCACATTTCTCTTCAATTACTTCGACTAAAGCTCTGTATTTTATATTAAACTCTGTAGCATGCCATCCTATCTCTTCCATCTCTTTGGTGCTAAACTCATCAACACCGTCTGCAGTCGTATCATCATAGGTAGCTCTGAGTTTATTAAACTCTATAATCTCTTGCCAGTTTGCAAAAGCTTTTATAAGAACTCTCTCGTTATCTTCTAAAACCTGATAGTTTTTGCCAAGAGCAGCTTCTAGAAGAGTGTTTGCTTCAACTCTACCGGCGTAAATCAGTATATCTTGTGCATCAAATGGTTCATAACATATCTTTCCATCGATTCTGATTCCAAATTTTTTGTCTGAGTTTATAGCTTCTTGCAAACTCTTTTTATCTGCAGTTATGATCTCTTTGAAAAGATTAAATTTTTTCATAAATATTCCTCTATTTTTGCCGATATTATAAAAGTTTTTGCTTTATTTTAGTATAATGCGAAAAAATTATTAAGCATTTAAGCTTAATATAACATCAAGGAAAAACAATGGCATTAAATGTTTACTACGACAAAGATTGTAATATCGAACTCATCAAAAGCAAAAAAGTTGCAATGATAGGATTTGGTTCTCAAGGTCACGCGCATGCGGAAAACTTAAGAGACAGTGGTGTTGAAGTAGTTGTTGGTTTGCGTAATGGTGGTTCTTCATGGGCTAAAGCTGAAGCTAAAAATTTTAAAGTAATGAGTGTTGCTGAAGCTTCTGCTTATGCTGATGTTGTAATGATTCTTTTACCTGATGAAAATCAATCAGAGATATACAAAAATGAGATCGAGCCAAACCTAAAGCAGGGCGCGACTATTGCATTTGGACACGGTTTTAACATTCACTATGGAAGAATTCATCCAAGAGCCGACATCAATGTTACTATGATCGCTCCAAAAGCACCGGGTCACACTGTTAGAAGCGAGTTTGTAAGAGGTGGCGGTATTCCGGATTTGATCGCTGTAGGTCAAAACCCGAGCGGAACAACAAAAGAGTTGGCACTTTCATATGCATCAGCTATCGGCGGCGGTAGAACTGCAATCATCGAGACGACTTTTAAAGATGAGACTGAGACTGACCTTTTCGGAGAGCAGGCTGTTCTTTGCGGTGGTGCAGCATCACTTGTTCAAGCAGGTTTTGAAACTCTGACTGAAGCTGGATACGCTCCTGAACTTGCATATTTTGAGTGTCTTCATGAGTTAAAACTTATCGTAGACTTGATGTTTGAGGGTGGAATCGCAGATATGAGATATTCGATTTCAAATACTGCAGAGTACGGCGACTATGTTTCAGGAAAGCGTGTTATCAATGCTGAAAGTAAAGCTGCTATGAAAGAGATACTAAAAGAGATTCAAGATGGTAGATTTGCAAAAGACTTTATCCTTGAGGGTCAAGCAGGCTATCCAAGAATGAACGCTGAGCGTGCAAATGCAAGAGCTTCTTTAATTGAGCAGACAGGTGTTAAGTTAAGAGGCATGATGCCGTGGATATCGAAAAATAAAATAGTAGATACAACTAAAAACTAATCTTTTTAATTTCTAGTACCCCTCTTATGCTTTAGCAACGGGGGTATTGGCATTTAGTGCCAGTCACTCATCTTCGGGTGATGTGCTCGGTCACTTACATATGTAAGCTCTCTCCCACAAACATCCAAATCTAAGCACTATAAATCAAAATCTTTAGTTTTTATTATAGTAATTGTTGTGCTCTAATAAGCGTCGAGAGCAAAACAGCGCCTTTGTCCACATGCGAACTCTTCATTTTCAGTTCGCTTGTCAGAAGCAGTTCATGTAGTTTGTAGTAAGTTTGTGGCTTTATCTTTATCGACATTGATGCTTTTGCATCGACAACAAATTTTGGAGCTGGATATCCAAGTATTTCTAGAGCATTTGGAGCGCCGTTTACTCGTATGTAGATATGAAACATGTAAAGTTGTGTGATATAAGATGTAATGGCTGTTAATATTCTTATCTCATCCTCTCCATGTTCTAACATACTTTCAAGATCTGCTTTAAAATCTTTTTTATTTAGTATCTTGTTTATAAAACTCTCAATATTGACTTCGGCTAACCCAAAAACAAGGTTGTCTACATCTTTTGTTGTTATTGCTCTGTCATAAATTTTTAGCTTATCTATCTCATTGCATGCAAGTGCTACATCCCAGTTGTGGATTGAGAGAAGATGGCTTATGGATTGGTTGTCTATATTTACTTTTTTTTCACGGGCTACCTGTGATACCGTAAAAATAGCTTCACCCTGATTTGGATGGAAAAAGCGCACACACATGGTTTTTGTTTTTGCTGGAGCTTTTGCATATGTTTTATGATCATCCCCATAGTAAGCATATACAAAAATATTTTCTTTGTTTTTTTCACAAGACTCAATGAGCGTTTCAAGCTCTTTTTTTGGTATCTTTTTCTCGCTTTTTATTATGAGAACATTTCTATCGCCAAAGAGAGAAGCTTGTGATAGATGCGCTTTTGCAGGTTTAAAACTATACTCGTCATGGTAAAACTTTGCAACAGAAGCATCGGGCACATTTGTGAGTATTTGAGTATATCTGTCGATTAAAAAAGTGCTCTCTCCAAAAAGTATAAAACTGTTTGAAATGGAGGCGTTTTGAATATGTTTGTCTAGTTCGCTTTTGTACAAATCAGCTTTCTCTCTCTATTCGTTCAATAACGCTTGCATAGATTTTTGCTTTGGCAATATCTGCTTTGTCGATTCTTACTTTTACATCTTCAAATAGTTGAGCATCGAGTCCATGATTGATAAGAAATCTTGCCCCCTGAATCTCATCATGAAGTTCTGCTTTTAGATACGGATCTGTAGAGGTTATTCTTGCTTTAAAGATGCCGCCGATATTCTCATTTGCCCAACGGGTGAATTTTCTTGCCATAAACTCATTTTCAACCGTTGAAGCTTCTCTCTCTTTTTCACTCACACTTATGCAGAGTGACTCTATGTTTCTAAGAACATAAGAGCTCTCCTCTTTGTCGCCTCTGGCAATTGCTTTTAAGAGTCTGTGAACGATCAGGTCCGAGTATCTTCTGATGGGTGAAGTAAAGTGCGTATACTCGTCAAAACCGAGTCCGAAATGCCCGACATTAAAGGGTGCATACCTTGCCTGCATCTGAGATTGGATAATAAGTGTGTCGACTTCGCTTGAGAGACCCATCTCCTCAGCTTGATTTTGTATCTGTGTAATCGTATCTTTAATGGATGCTTTAATATCTACATATATACCGATTCCAGCAAGTTCTTGATAGAGATTTTGCAGTTTGGCCTGAGTTGGCGGTTCATGTATACGAAAGATCCCTTTTTTAAATCTTTTTGCTGCTTCTTTGTTTGCAAGAAGCATACAATCCTCTATAAGAGCATGTGATGGAGTTTCTTCTGCATAAGTTGTATGTGTAATGTTTGAGTTTTCATCTATAAACATCTCAAGCTCATTTGAGCGAAAATTGTAACCCACTTCAAGTCTTTTTTCTTTAAGTCTGTCCGTTATGACTTTGAGTTTGGAAATGTATTCAAAAATCTCTTTTTCAGACTCATTTTGCGCTTCAAGTCTTCCCTCTAAAAAATCGTCGATCTCTTCATAGTTAAATCTTCTCTGCGAGTGGATTATTGCTTCGTAAACTTTTGATCTCTCTACTTCAAGCGAATCAAGGTTTAGTTTAATCTCAAAAACATAAGAGAGTCTATCGATATGCGGCTGCAAAGAACAAAGTGTCTCACTTAGCTGCCTTGGTAGCATCGGGATGGAGCGGTGCGGAAGGTAGATAGAGAAGCTTCTGTAGATAGCTTCGTTGTCTATTGCGCCAAAAGGGGTTACATATTCGCTCACATCTGCTATGGCGACATAAAGCGTGGAGTTCTTGTCATCCCAGCATATTGCATCGTCGAAATCTTTTGCGGTTACAGGGTCGATTGTGCAAAATGGAAGTTCTCTTAAATCTGTTCTTGAAGAGTATTTTAAAGCATCTACCTCTTCAAAAGATGAGGCAAGCTTCAGTACTTCAGGCTCGAATTCGTCATGTTTGTTAAATTGTGCAAGGACGATTTTTTCATCAACAAGCGGGTCTTTAATGTTGCCAAGATGTTCCATAATTGTAAAGTTTTGATTGTCGATTTTAAAAATATCTCCGTAATCATATAAATCTAACTCTTCTTGCGATATTTCAACTCCTGTTGGATATTCAGTTTTTAAATCTACTAAAGATTTTCGCCCATCACTTGAGATGATATATGCGACACTGTAAGTCTGTGCTCTGCCTAAAACTTCAACAACTTTAGCGCTGGGAGTGCCTCTTTTGCCAAGCAGTCTTTGTACGATTACAAGATCTCCCTCTTTTGCATTCGCTAAATCACCTTCACCCATAAAAAGATCGCGAACATACTCTCCTATAACATTGAGATATGCAGTGTCATGTTGAATAATGCCCACTGTTCCTGCGCGGTATTTCGAGTTGAATTTGTATATATTCTCTTTTTTTGTAATATACTTTTTAATTAAAAAATCATTTATATGCTCTTCTTCTTCTGAAGTAACATCTTGCTCACTTAAACCGGTTGTTAGTTTTATTAAAAGGGATTTCATCATAATAGTTAAATATTCTCCACTATTTTATTAAAATTTTTACATCTAAAAATTGTTTTTTTTATTTTATTCTTAATATTTTAAATATATAAATTAAATCGATAATACATATTTGTTCATAAAAAAATACTGAATATTTACAAATAGTTGATATTATTTTCTTATATTTTTAGAAAAAAAGGGAAAAAAATGCAAAAAGAAGCAATGCTTACACAGCTTGGTTATGCACCGAATGATGCTTTAGTTCAACAACTTCAAAGAATTGAAAAAAATACAGTAGGTTATGAGAAAATACAGAAACATATTATGGATTTACATGATCATTTAAAAGTTGATGACTCTTATGTTGCTTTGTCAAATTCAAATGATTTTTTTAAAATAAAAGTTGATTCTCCAAATCCTGAAATGGCACAAGAAGCACACGAAAAAATTAAACATTTTAGTGATAAATATAAAGTAAAAATCAATAAATTAGAAAATAAAAATACCTACTATATAGTAGGATTTGATCAATAGGCACATTAAAATTGCAAGAGCCGATGAGCATTCAAGGATATGATCTTCTCGTGGAAGAGTTTAAGTTTTTACTTGAAGTTGAAAAACCTAAAGTTGCGCAGGAAAAATTAGTTGCCGCAGCTTTAGGAGACAGAAGTGAAAATGCTGATTATCAGGCAGCAAAAGAGAAGCTTCGTCATATTGACAAAAGACTTTTTTATCTAAACAAAATGATAGAAAAGTCTCAAATTATAGATCCCTCAAAACATTCACATGAAAAAGTGACTTTTGGAAGTAGCGTAAAGATTTTAAATATTAAAACTGATGAAGAGGAAACATATACAATTTGCGGTGTTTTAGAATCAGAACCCCAAAATGGTCTTATTTCCATACATTCACCTCTTGCCCGTGCTATGATCGGCAAAAAAGTAGAAGATGAGTTTAAAATACAGCTTCCAAATGAAAAAAAAGAGTATGAGATATTAGAAATTTATTATAAAAATATTTTCTCACTTAAAAAAAATATTCGAACAAAATCTGATTTTTCTTTTCATTAAATTTTTTTCACTAACTATTTTAGATATAATCTCTCTTTAAAAACCAAATTTTTAGGATTTCCAGTGAGCCAACAACTAGAAAATATTGAAAAAGTACTTGCTTCGCATAAACTTTCAAGTGAAGATTACACACATATTAAACAAATTTTAGGGCGTGAACCGAACTTGGTAGAGATAGGGATCTTTTCTGCAATGTGGAGTGAGCACTGTAGTTATAAATCATCAAAAGTTCATTTAAGCGGTTTTCCGACCAAAGCTCCATGGGTTATTCAGGGTCCGGGCGAAAATGCCGGAGTTATCGATATCGGCGATGGTTATGCTGCTGTATTTAAGATGGAGTCACACAACCACCCAAGTTTTATTGAACCATACCAAGGTGCTGCGACTGGCGTAGGCGGAATTATGCGTGATGTTTTTACAATGGGAGCTCGTCCTGTTGCAAATCTTAATGCTCTTAGATTTGGCAATATTTTAAACGATGATGACATCTCTAAACATCAGAGATATTTGGTTCGCGGTGTAGTTGAAGGAATCGGCGGTTACGGAAACTGTATGGGTGTTCCTACAATTGGCGGAGAAACAAGCTTTGATGAGTGCTATAACGGAAATATTTTAGTAAATGCATTTACTTTAGGTATAGCAAAATCAGATGAGATTTTTTATGGTCGCGCAGACGGCATAGGAAATCCTGTAATGTATGTTGGTGCAAAAACCGGTCGTGATGGGCTTGGCGGAGCCGTAATGAGTTCTGACAGTTTTACCGAGGAGAGTAAATCTCTTCGCCCGACTGTTCAGGTGGGTGATCCTTTTACAGAAAAACTTTTACTTGAAGCGTGTTTAGAGCTTTTTAAAACAGACCATGTCGTAGGTATCCAAGATATGGGAGCGGCAGGGCTTACATCTTCATCTTTTGAGATGGCGGGACGCAGCGGCAGCGGTATGATAATGCATCTTGATCGTGTGCCTGCCCGTGAAGAGGGGATGACTCCTTATGACTTTATGCTAAGTGAATCACAGGAACGAATGCTTCTTTGTGCGAAAAAAGGGAGTGAAGCCGAGATTATTAAAATTTTTGAGAAGTGGGACTTAGATGCAGCGGTAATCGGCGAAGTAACCGGAACTGGCAATATGGAACTTTTCTGGCATGGAGAGAGAGTTGCAGAGGTTCCGGTTAATCCCGTAAGTGAAGAAGCACCTGTTCTTAATCGTCCTATGGTGCGCCCTGCATATTTGGATAAAATCGGCGATGTGACTATTGATGATTTTGAGAGTGTTACAAATCAAGAGGCGTTTGAGAAGCTTATAAAATCTATGGAAGTGGTTGATAAATCGTGGATTTATACGCAGTATGACTCAATGGTGCAGACAAACACTATAAAAAAAGGCGGCATGCTTGACGCTTCTGTTATTCGCGTAAAAGAGAATGGCAAAGCTCTTGCTATGTCAGCTGATTGTAATGTGCGCTACTGCTATATAGACCCAAAAGGCGGAGCAGCTGCAGCTGTAATCGAGAGCGGGCGCAATGTTGCCATGAGCGGTGCGAGACCCTTGGCTATTACTGATTGTCTAAACTACGGTAATCCTGAAAATCCTGAAGTTATGTGGCAGTTTAGCGAAGGGTGTTTAGGTATTAAAGAGGCGTGTGCAGAACTTATGACACCGGTAATAGGCGGGAATGTTTCACTCTATAATGAGACAAATGGCGTATCTGTTTTTCCGACTCCATCTATTGCAACTGTTGGTGTAAATGATAATCAAAATAAAGTTTTGATGTCAAGTTTTCAAAAAGAGGGAAATACTCTTTATTTAATAGGTGAAACTAAAAGTGAATTTGGCGGCTCTCTTTATATGAAAGAGATGTACAAAACGGTTGCAGGTAAACTTCCTGAGATTGATTATGAAAAAGAGTTGGCTCTTTGGGATTTAGTAATAGAGGCAAATAAAAAAGGTATTTTAGAGTGTGCAAAAGATGCAAGCAGCGGGGGTGTTGCTATAGCACTTGCTAAAATGGCGGCTACTAGCGGACTTGGATGCAGCGTTAGAATGTCTGTAAATGATGAAAGAGATATCTTTGCAGAAAGTATGAGTCGTGCTATTATTGAAGTAAAACAGGAAAATTGTGCATCTTTTGAGTCAATGGTTGGAGATTTTGTATATCAAAAGATTGGTGTAGTTGGTGGAGATAAAATCAAAATCAATAATGTTGCAATGGATATGAATCTATTAAAAGACAACTATTTTAATACATTTAAAAAAGTTATAGAAAGGGATTTATAATCTCTGATACTTTTATCTGTCGTATATCGGCAGTCTAAAAGATAAAGAGTAATTAATCTACTTTCATATAATCCAGGCTAAATGTTTTATCTATTCTTTTTAAAATACTTGTTCTGTAAGAGGGTGCAATAGATGAGATGGTTAAAATTTTATCTAGAGTGTCTCTTTTCTCATCAGGATGTGCAAATGCCATATTCGCTTCAAGAATAGATATTTTTGGTTCTTCACTAAAGACGATTTGTATATCATTTCCTGCTTGTATAAACCCTTCTTCAAGGACTCTATAATACCATCCTGTAAGTCCTGATGTATAAATTTCATCTGTAAATTTTTTATTGTTATGTTTTTTTGAGATTTTGTAGCATGGTTTTCTCGGCTGAGATACTTGAAGTAAAGCAGAACCTATTTTATGAATATCGCCTAAACAGACATTGCTTTCGTGAAGTCCGCTAACTGTAAGATTCTCAGCTAAAGCACCAAAAGAAAGATGTTTTACTTTTAAAAATTCAGTCCACTTTTCATAATTTTGGTAGCTGTTTGCAAATATGGCTTTTTCCGCTCCGCCATGATGTACCCTGTCAGCTACTTCATCACCTTTAAAGCCAAGTTTTCCAGCCCAAACCTTATCGTTTACAACCTCTTTAAACGAAGCACTCTCCCAATATTTTTCCAAAAACTCGCTAGACTTTTTATCTCCATATGATTTTACTTTTCCAATTTGGAGTGATATTACTCTGTTTTGCATATAATCACCTTCTTAAATATTTTTTATTTCAATAATTTCATAAGCCACTTCTTCGTACGGATGTGTTTCTTTTAATACTCTTACAGCTTTAAAGAGAAGCTCTTCTTTACAAATCATCTCAACTTTATACTCTTGAACTTTTTCTATTTTCTCAAGAGAGCCAATATATGGATTTGCTTTTTCTATAGGTTTGAATTGTCCAACTCCAAGAGTTTCAAAAGAGCAACACTCATAATTTTTATAGCTGCCAACACCTACAGCAAATAGCGCCTCTTTTACTCTCTCTTTATCTTCAGTAGGAACAAAAAAATTGAGTTTATACATCTAAAATTTCTTTAAATAAGATAGTAGTTTATCATCCAATTGATATTTTTTATTTGCAACTTCATCAATACTTTTGTACTCAAAACCTTTTTTTGTATAACATATTACACTCTCATCTCTGCCTTCAAGCATACCATCAAGAGCGTGATTTACAAACTTATATGCCATAAGTCTGTCATATATTGTCGGGTTTCCACCTCTTTGTGTATGTCCTAAAATGGTTGCGCGTGATTCAAAACCAATCTTTTCTTCAAACCATTTTGCAATCTCGCTTGATTCTTCTTTTATGCCCTCTGAAACAACAGCTATAAAATATCTTCGTCCGTTTTTTATCTGCTTTTTAAAACTCTTTTCATACTCTTTTAAATCATACTCTACTTCAGGGATAAGACAGAGTTCAGCGCCACATGTAAGAGCCGAAACCAATGCCAGATAACCACAGTCTCTTCCCATGGTTTCTATAACAAAAGCTCTTGAGAATGAAGCTGCCGTGTCTCTGATATTGTCTATTGATTCTTTGATGACATTGAGTGCGGTATCTACCCCTAAACAGTATTCTGTGCCGTTTATATCATTATCTATAGTAGAGGGAATACCGCAAAATTTTATTCCTTGTTCTTTGTAAAAGATATCCATTCCCCTAAATGAACCGTCACCGCCAAGAACAACCAACATGTCAATGTTGAGGGCATCAAGATTTTTTTTTGCAACTTCTCTAAACTTTTTCTCCATAAATTTTTTGCTTCTTGCAGAGCCTAAAATAGTTCCGCCTCGGTTGATGATTCCTGCTACATCTTTATGAGTTGCTTTTACTATTTTATTTTCAATAAGCCCCTTAAATCCGTCATAAACAAAGTAAGGCGTTAACTCCTTTTCTAATGCATACTCTACAAAATGTTTAATTGCGGGATTCATACCGCTAACATCTCCGCCTGAACATAAAATGGCTATATTTTTCATCTGCTTTTCTCTGTTTTCATTTTTTTAAGTTTACCATTTTCTAATCTCAAATTAGATAAAATTCCATAATTAATTTTCACAAGGTTATAAATGAAAAGAGCATTGGTAAGCGTTAGCAATAAAACAGGTGTTGTAAATTTTTGCAAATCTTTAGTAAAGAATGGTTTTGAAATTATTTCAACGGGCGGAACATATAAGATACTTCTTGAAAATGGTATAAAGGCTATAGAGATAGATGAAGTAACAAAATTTCCAGAGTGCTTTGAAGGGCGCGTAAAAACTTTAAATCCGTTCGTTCATGGTGGAATTCTGCATCGCCGAGACAAGCAATCTCACTTAGATCAGGCAAAAGAGCTTGGTGTTGAAGCAATTGATTTGGTTTGTGTAAATCTATATCCTTTTAAAGAGACAATAGAAAAAACTGATGATTTTGAAGAGATTATAGAAAACATCGACATCGGTGGACCTGCTATGGTTCGCTCAGCTTCTAAAAACTTTGATAGCGTTATGATTGTAACCGATGTAAATGATTATGTAAAAGTAATAGATGCGATAGAGAACGAGAAAAATACACTCGAGTTTAGAAGAGCTCTTATGATAAAAGCGTTTGAGCATACAGCAGCATATGATTCAATGATTGCAAACTACATGAACAAGCGTTTTAACGGCGGTTTCGGCGAGAAGCAGTTTATAGTTGGGAATAAAGTTATGGATACCCGTTACGGCGAAAATCCTCATCAAAAAGGTGCTCTTTATGAGTTTGACAAACACTACTCAGAGAACTTTAAAACTCTAAAGGGCGAAGCAAGTTTTAACAATCTAAACGACTTAAGCGGTGCTGTTAAAATTGCCTCTGCTTTTGGAGATGAGAATGCTGTCTGCATCACAAAGCATGGAAATCCTTGCGGATTTGCTATCCGTGACAATCTTGTAGATGCTTATACGGAAGCACTAAAATGTGATCCAGTTTCGGCATTTGGCGGTGTTGTGGCTGTTAATGGAGTAGTGACAAAAGAACTTGCACTTAAGATGAATGAGATATTTTTAGAAGTTATTATAGCCGGGCGTATTACGGAGGAAGCTCAAGAAGTATTTGCTTCTAAAAAAAGAATTAAACTATTTGAAATGGGTCATGATAAGCTAGTTCTTGCAAATGACGAAAAAGATTTTAAGCATATTGACGGCGGTTTTGTATATCAAGATGCAGATAAAGTAAATGATGATGAAGTAAAAAACGCAAAACTTATGAGTCAAAGAGAAGCAACTGCCGGTGAGAAAAAAGATATGGAGATAGCTTATAAAGTAGCATCTCTTACAAAATCAAATTGTGTAGTATATGTTAAAAACTCTGCTATGGTAGCTGTTGGTATGGGAATGACCAGCCGTGTAGATGCAAGTCAGTGCGCACTTAAAAAAGCAAAAGAGATGGGACTTGATGTAACTGGGGCTGCACTTGCAAGTGAAGCATTTTTTCCATTTCGTGACAGCATTGATGCTGCCGCTGCGGCAGGTGTTAAGAGTGTAATAGAACCTGGTGGAAGCATAAGGGATGATGAGGTTATAGCAGCTGCAAATGAGTATGGCATGTCGCTTTATTTTTCAGAGGTAAGACACTTTTTACACTAAAATTTTATCACCTTGTCAAGCATTTTGCTTGACATAATCTTTCATTATTTACATTTTTATTAACCTATCATAGATTATAATTTTTTATAAATTTTTTACAAAGAGATAAAAATGTTTAAAAGAGTTGGACTTTTTCTACTTACAAATTTGGCTGTAATAGTTGTAATAAGTATTATTGTTAATATTTTTGGTTTAAACAAGTTTTTAAATGAAAACGGGCTTGATTTAACTTCTCTATTTATTTTCTCACTTGTTATCGGTTTTAGTGGTTCTATAATTTCGCTTTTAATGTCAAAACAGATGGCTAAAATGGCAGTGGGTGCTAGGGTTATAACAAATCCTTTAAATCAAGAAGAATTTTGGCTGCTAGATACAGTGGCAAGACTCTCACATAAAGCTGGTATAAAGATGCCTGAAGTTGCAATATTTGAAGATATGAGCCCAAACGCTTTTGCAACGGGAGCTTTTAAAAATGACGCTTTGGTGGCGGTGAGCCGCGGGCTTTTAAGAAGCATGAATCAAAATGAAGTTGAGGCAGTTTTAGGACATGAGATTGGACATGTTGCAAACGGAGATATGGTGACTCTTACACTTCTTCAAGGCGTTGTAAACACATTTGTTATATTTTTTGCTCGTATTATCGGTTATTTGGTTGACAGAATTATACTTAAAAATAGAAGTGAAAATGTAGGTATTGGCTACATGGCAGCAAGCATTTTAGCCGAGATAGTCCTGGGTATTTTAGCAATGATGATTGTAATGGCGTTTTCAAGATACAGGGAATACAGAGCAGATGAGGCAGGTGCATATCTCTCTAGCAGAAAAAATATGATAGCAGCTCTGCAGGCTCTCTCAAGGTCAAAAGAGGAGCCGCATCTACCTGAACAGATAAAGAGTTTTGGAATAAATGGAAAAGGGTTGATGACACTATTTAGCACACATCCATCGCTTGAAGATAGAATAGATAAACTAAAAAAGTCTCTTTAAGGTTGATTGACTTTGACTCAACTCTTATGATATAATTTCACTTAATAAATAATAATATAAATTTTAGGAAAAATAATGAGCAAATCTTTATACGAAACATTAGAAGTCTCTGAAAACGCAAGCGAAGCAGAGATAAAAAAAGCATATAGAAAATTAGCAAGACAGTATCATCCGGATGTAAATAAAGACAAAGACGCAGAAGAGAAGTTTAAAGAGATAAATGCTGCATATGAAATACTTAGCGATAAACAGAAAAAAGCACAGTATGATATGCATGGAGACAATATGTTCGGCGGGCAGAATTTTCATGATTTTTCGCGCTCTTATGGTGGCGGACAAGCCGATTTAGATGAGATTTTAAGAAGTATGTTCTCAGGCGGGGGCTTTGGTGGTTTCGGTGGCGGAGGATTTAGCAGTAGCGGATTTGGTAATTTTGGGGGTGGTGGCTTTCAGCAGCAGCAGCAACAGCCAAATCTTGATATAGAAACAAATGTTACTATTCCTTTTAGCGTCTCTATTTTAGGCGGTTCGCACTCTGTTTCGTTAAATGGAGAGAGATTTGATATCAAAATCCCAGCCGGTGTAAAAAGCGGTGAGAAGATGCGTGTTAAAGGCAAAGGACATAAACAGGGTGGTAGAGCAGGAGATCTTTTTTTAAAAATAAGTGTAGCTTCTAATCCTGAATATATCAGAGAAGATGATGACTTAATAAAAAAATTTGATGTACCTTTATATGCAGCGCTTTTTGGAGAAAAAATATCTGTACAAACTTTAGAAAAAGAGATAAAGCTAAAGATTCCTCAAAATACGAAAAACGGGCAAAGATTCCGTGTAAAAGAGATGGGAGCAATGAACCGTAAAACAAAAGAGAGAGGGAATCTTTACTTAGAAGCAAATATAGTTTTGCCAAAAGTCGAAGATTTAGATGAAAAATTGGTAGAACTAATGAAAGAAAAATTACCTAAAAATTAAGGATAAAAAGATGATACACCAATATGATGAACCGGTTTATTTGATTAGTATCGTTGCAAAAGTTTTAGATATACATCCGCAAACTCTAAGACAGTATGAGAGAGAAAATCTTATTACTCCTTCAAGGTCAAATGGTAGAATAAGACTCTATTCTCAAAGAGATATAGACAGAATAAAATTAATTTTAAGATTAACCCGTGAACTTGGTGTGAATTTGGCTGGAGTTGATATAATTTTAAGATTAAAAGAGAATGTTGAGAGCATGGAACAGGATATTAAAGAGCTTAGAGAAGAGATTTTAAAAGCAAAAAGTTCCAGCACCATTTCACATGACAAAGCATTAGTTACAAAAAAAAGTATTTATGAGATGATCATTTTTGAAGATTGATCACTCTTTCAATCTTTCTATATCTGCACCAACATTTCGCAACTTTTCTTCTAAAGAGTCGTAGCCCCTATCAAGATGATATATACGATGAACATTGGTTATGCCTTCTGCTACAAGACCTGCTAAAACAAGTGCACTGGAAGCTCGTAAAT
Organism: Sulfurimonas sp. CVO; assembly: GCF_009883775.1. Classification (NCBI taxonomy): domain Bacteria; kingdom Pseudomonadati; phylum Campylobacterota; class Epsilonproteobacteria; order Campylobacterales; family Sulfurimonadaceae; genus Sulfurimonas; species Sulfurimonas sp. CVO. Next base: position 1,411,977 of record NZ_CP033720.1, on the reverse strand, counting down.
CTGTTGCCATAACATCAGTTCCGCTTAATTTTGACTTTCCGTTTATAGTTGCAACATTTCCGTTTAGTGATACATCTGCACCCATTCTTTGAAGCTCACTGACATGCATAAATCTATTTTCAAAAAGTTTCTCTTCAATAATAGAAGTCCCTTTTGCTTGTGTAGCAAGCACTAAAAATTGAGCTTGCATATCAGTAGGAAATGCAGGATACTCCTGAGTGGTTATTTTAGCAGGTTTAAGACTTTTCGCTGGATGAATCGTGATGGTATTATCTGTGATTGTAAATTTATTTCCCATCTCTTCCAATTTTGATAAAACAGCACCAAGATGTTTTGCATTTACATCTGTTAATGTAAGCTTTGATTTGGTTATAGCAGCTGCGCATAGATAGGTTCCTGCTTCTATCCGGTCTGGGATAATAGTAAAATCATCTATATTTAAAAGTTTTCCAGAAGTTCCGTGAATAGTCAATACCGCAGTAGCAATACCCTCTATCTTAACGCCGCTCGCATTTAAGATCTCACAAAGTTGAACTACTTCAGGCTCTCTGGCAGCATTTGTAATGGTTGTGACTCCATCTGCCAAAGCTGCTGCCATAACAATATTTGCGGTACCCGTAACAGTTATTTTATCAAAAATTATATTGCAGCCTTTTAACCCATTTGGGGCAGTAGCATGAATATAACCGGCTTCTATATTTATAACAGCACCCATCTGTTCAAGCGCTTTAAGGTGCAAATCAACAGGTCTTTGTCCTATTGCACAGCCGCCAGGCAAAGATACTTCACAATGTCTAAACCGTGCTAAAATCGGACCTAAAACAAGTATGGAAGCACGCATTGTCCTTACTATATCATATGTTGCTTTTGTTTCACTCAGACAAGAGGTGTCAATAGTTGTAATATTTTCATTCTTTGTCCATGTAGATGAACATTTTGCACCTAAGTTTGATAGTAATTTTAAAAGAGTATTTATATCTACAACATGAGGTAAATTTTTAATAGATACACGATTTTTTGCCAATATACTCATTGCTATTAATGGCAAAGATGCATTTTTGGCACCAGAAATTTTTATTTCTCCATGCAGAGAATCAGCTTTTTTTATTTTTAAGTAGTCCATTTTTTTCTTTTTTTTTAAATGCATAATTATAACTAAAATAGTTTAGCTTTTGGGTATAATCTCTATAAGTAAAGATAGGAATAGTTATGAATTCAGCTTTGGATAGATTAAAAAATTTAACAAATAAAATTTCTAGTTATGAGCGTGCGAGAAAAGAGAATTTAAATTTATTGCAAAATTTATATAAAGAGTTAGGCATAGATCAAAAGGTTGAAGAATTTAGCGAGCTTTTTAATTTTAAAGCTATAAATTTATCAGGAGCATCACTTCTTAGTGAAAATTTGGGTGAGATAAAAAAAGGTAAATATTTACAGATTTTGGCAATCGGTTATGATAAAAATGCTGTTATAAAAAGTAAAAATATATCTTTAGGCTATTTTGGAAAAGCTGAGAATGTAGATACAGATCTAAAAAACAAAATTGTAGAATTTATTATCCGCTTTAGGTTTGAGAAAAGTTTTATAACACTTGAACACTATTATGGAATGTTAGAATCTTTCAAAGATGATGTTTAGATTTTTAAGTATTAAAGATTAAAGTATGTTAATATTTTTGGATTTGGAAACTACAGGGTTAGATAGCAGTGATAAAATCTGTTCTATAGGTTTAATCTCTGTTGATAAAAACAAGGTGGTCTCAAAATATGAACTTGTAAATGAAGGGAAAAAAATCTCTTCGAAAGCTTCAAGTATAAATCATATTACAAATGAGATGATAAAAGGAAAACCACCTTTAAAAGAGAGCGATGCCTGGAAATTTTTACAAGAGCATAACAATGAAAATTCAACAATTATAGCTCACAATGCAAGTTTTGATCTAAAGATGTTAAATGCATGCGGATTTAAATGGTATGGTAAAATTATTGATACTCTTCGTGCTACAAAACACTTAATTCCGGAGTGTGAGCACTTCTCTTTACAATTTTTAAGGTATGAGTTAAAACTCTATAAAAATGAGAAAAAAGAGGCTTTGAAATGTTCTTTGTCAATGGTTGAAAATGAATTTATTGCGCATAATGCGCTTGCTGATGCGTTATATGTAAAACTTTTATATGATTATCTTTTAGATATGAAAACAGATAATGAGTTACTTGAGCTTAGTTTTAAACATGTGCTGATTGAGAAATTTGATTTTGGTAAATATAGCGGGCGTTATATAGAAGAGATAAGTATGTGCAACAGAGGATATTTGGAGTGGTTATTGGTAAATGTGACTGATATGGATGAAGATTTAAAATATAGTATAAACAAATATTTAGATATTAAATCTTCTTTTTGATGTGTTATACTTCTTTTTAATTAAAAATATTGACAATTTGTAAATCACCGTTGATAGAATGTTTTAAAGGTAGTATGACAGTTTTATGAAAAATAAAGAAATAACTAAAAAAATAATATCTGGGAAGTTTAAAAATAAAAGTTTAAAAATTCCATCAAAAACTACAACAAGAAGTTCAAAAGCTATAGTTTTGGAATCCTTTTTTAATACAATTCAGTTTGAAATAATAGACGCAACTTTTGTAGAACTCTTTTCAGGAAGCGGTTCTATTGGTCTTGAAGCACTTAGCCGCGGCGCAAAACATGTTATTTTTATGGAGCGTGATCGTGATGCGATAAAAATTTTAAAAGAAAATATCCAGCAGACTGATCCGGCTTTGTGTGAAATTTACAGTGGTGATACATTTATCAACATTCAGAGTGTTGTAAAAACTTTGCAGAGAAAGAGTGAAAAGGCATATTTTTATATAGATCCTCCTTTTAACATAAGAGAAGGGATGGAGGATATATACGATAAAACTATTGATTTGATAGCTTCTTTGCCAAAAGAGTGTGTAAAACTTATAATTATAGAGCATATGAGCGGTTTAGAAATTCCAGATACAATAGGTCCGTTTTATATCATAAAATCAAAAAAATTTGGAAATACAACTTTAACATATTTTAAAAGTAAAGATATAGAATGACTTATATTGTGATATATATTAACTATAGTTCACTGAATTTTACACAAAGAATTTTAAATGCCTAAAGTTAGTATTTTTATACTTGTTTTTGTCTTTATAATATCTTTTTTTGGTTCTAATTTTTACTCGGTTGATGCCTATATGTTAGATAGCAATGCTATTTTAGTTCCGCCTTCATGGGAACATCTTCTTGGCACTGACAGACTTGGCAGGGATATTTTTGCACGACTTATTGAAGGCGGAAAAGTCTCGCTTATTATTGGTGTAGGAAGCGCTTTTATTGCTTCAATAATAGGATTGATTTTGGGTTCTACGGCTGGATATTTTCGAGGAAATATAGATAAGGGTTTTGTTGTTTTAGTGGATCTGTTTTTAACATTTCCTACATTTTTTTTATTACTAGCGCTTGTTAGTTATGTTAATGCTTCAGCATTGGTTTTAATTGTAATTATTTCTATAACAGGCTGGATGACTACAGCAAGACTTATACGCTCTGAGAGTTTTCAAATAACATCTCAACCTTACATAAGAATACTCAATATTGCAAAAGTAAGCAGATTGAAGATACTTTTTAAATACTATGCGCCGCTTTTAGCCCCTATATATTTTGTCAGTTTTACATTTGGTGTAGGCGGTGCTATACTTGCAGAATCAGGACTTAGTTTTTTAGGACTTGGAATTGTGGCACCGCAAATGAGCTGGGGAACAATTTTAAGCAGCGGAAAAGATGTTATGGAGATTGCATGGTGGGTGAGTTTTTTCCCCGGTCTTATGATATTTTTGGTTACATTTTCACTTATAAATATTTCAAATTATCTGCAGCACTTAACAAATAAAAAAGATATTCAACAAAAATAAGTCAAAAAAAAGAGCAAAAGAGATAAAATGCATTTATATAAATTTAGGATAAATTATGATTTTAATGATAGATAATTATGACAGCTTTACTTATAATATTGTGCAATATTGCAGAGAATTAGGAGCTGATCTTAAGATTATTAGAAATGATGAATTGAGCGTTGAAGAGATAGAAGCTCTAAAACCTGAAAAAATCATTATATCACCAGGTCCTGCAACTCCTGATGATGCGGGTGTTACGCTTCAAGTAATAGAGCATTTTAAAGATAAAGTCCCTATTTTGGGAATTTGTCTCGGTCATCAAAGTATTGCACAGGCTTTTGGAGCAAAAGTTGTTCGTGCCAAAAATATGATGCATGGCAAAACCTCTACCATGAAAAGAACAAAAGAGTGTGAAATATTTAAAAATATTCCAGAAGAGTTTATTGCAACTAGATATCACTCTTTAATAGTAGATAAAAACTCACTTCCGAGTGAGATAGAACCAACAGCGTATAGCACGGATGACAATGAGATAATGGCACTAAAAGTTAAAGGTAAAGAGATATACGGTGTTCAGTTTCATCCTGAATCTATAATGAGCCAATATGGGCATGAAATAATAGGAAATTTTTTAAAAATATGAGTATTAGATACATCTTGTTCTTTATTTTAGGATTAGATGCATTTGTTCTTGTATTTCAGACTAATGAATTGTCCATATCTTATAATGAGGCGCTCTTATTAAGTGGTGATTTTTCGTTTTTGCAACTTTTTATAAATAGCTCAATTATGCTATTTGGGCAGAATGATTTTGCTCTACGCTTGCCTATGATAATTTTGCATCTATTTAGTGCACTGCTTTTGTTTAAAATATCTAAAAACTATATAAAAATTGAAAGAAATAGGATTTGGCTGCTTTTAATTTTTATCCTGTTGCCTGGGGTTATAAGCTCAGCTATTATAGTTAATAGTGCTGGCTTGATTTTGTTTGGATTGTTGCTTTTTGTATACTTATATGAAAATTATTCCATAAAATATAGTTATGTTTTACTTTTATTTTATATGTTCATTGATGGCAGTTTTGTAGTTCTTTTTATGGCACTTGCACTTTTTTCTTTGTATAAAAAAGAGAAAACATTTTTTTTATTTAATCTTATATTGCTTTTAACATCACTCTCTATTTACGGCATTGACACACATGGCGCGCCAAAAGGATATTTTTTAGATTCTATCGGAATATACGCAGCAATATTTTCTCCAATCATTTTTATATATCTTTTTTATACACTATACAGAAGATATTTAACTAAAGATTTTGATATATTGTGGTTTATTGCAACTACAGCACTTATTTTATCACTTCTTTTGTCATTTAGGCAGCGTGTTGCCATAGAACATTTTGCACCCTATGTAATACTTGCACTTCCGCTTATTGCACAAACTTTTGAACATTCATATAGGGTTCGTTTAAATATATTTAGAAAAAAATATAGATGGGCATTTGGTGTATCTTTAATATTCTTATTGATAAATAGTTCAGTCGTATTTTTCAATAAATATCTATATCATATAATAGAAGATCCAAAAAAACACTTCTCTTATAAAATGCATGTTGCAAAAGAGTTGGCAGAAGAGCTTAAAAAAAGAGATATATATTGTGTCAAAAGCGATACTAAAATGGCAAAAAGGTTAGAATTTTATGGTGTAACAAATTGCTACAACTATTTAATTCAAGAGAATCCTTTAGATTCTATTCATCCAAACAATGTAACAATTAGTTACAAAAATGTAATTGTTTATTCTGCTAATGTTACGAAAATAAACATAAATTAAATCTATATAGTAGTTAATCTATAGAAATAGCCTTAGATTGATTTTCATGTGATACCATTTTATAAAATATTAAAAACAGGGAGTTGCAATGGCTCAAAAAGCAATTAGGGAATTTGACGCTAAGTCAATTTTAGCTAAGCATTGGGATAAGTATTTTCCAGGTTTTACTTATGCATATGAAACAGTTTTGGTTCAAAATGGATCAGAGCTAAAGAAAGCTGCAAAAGAAAAAACATGGTTAAAAGAAAAAGCATTAGTTGCTAAACCAGATATGCTATTTGGTAAAAGAGGAAAGAATGGTTTGGTTCTGTTTAAAGATGCTAAGCCGGGCGATGTATCTTTAGCAAAAGCATCATCTTGGATTGATGAAAAATCTTCTGAAAAACAATCAGTTTATTTTTCATTTGACGGCGACACTCCAACAGGCGAAGCAAAAGTTGATATGCTTACTCACTTTGTCGTTGAGCCGTTTACTCCACACTCTCAAGAAGAGGAGTACTATATCTCTGCTACATGTGTCGGGGATGATGATGTTCTTTACATGTCTGCTGAGGGCGGTATGGAAGTTGAAGAGAATTGGGATAAAGTTATAGAAGTATCATTTCCAATTACTGCAACTGAAGAAGAGATCGCTGATAAGATTAGAAAAAACATTCCTAAAGATGTTGCAAAAAATGATAAAGAAGCGTTTGCAGAGTTCGCGATAGGCTTCTTTAAAGCTTACAGAGAGTTAAATTTTGCATACCTAGAGATCAACCCGTTTGTTTTACAAGGCAAAAAAGTTGAGCTTTTAGATATGGTTGCAAAACTTGATGATACTGCCGGATTTATGATGAGAGAGCAATGGGGTGATGTTGATTATCCAACTTCATTTGGTATGGAAGAAAAATCTCCTGAAGTTTTAGCTATCGAAGATGCAGACAGCAAATCAGGTGCTTCGCTAAAACTTACGATTCTTAAGCCAGAGGCTAGAATCTGGACAATGGTTGCAGGTGGTGGTGCATCAGTTGTTTACGCTGATACAATTGCTGATTTCGCAGGTATTGAAGATCTTGCAAACTATGGTGAATATTCGGGCGGACCAACTACAGGTGAGACAAAGTTTTATGCTGAGACAATTTTAGATCTTATGACAAGAGAAAAAGATCCAAAAGGCAGAGATAAAGTTCTTATTATCGGTGGTGCGATTGCAAACTTTACAGATGTTGCAAAAACATTTACAGGTATTATACAGGCATTTGAAAATTATGCTGAAAAAATGAAAGAAGTGGGCATAAAAATTTATGTAAGACGCGGTGGACCAAATTATGAAAAAGGTCTTAAAGATATTAAAGAAGCTGCTGACAAATTAGGTCTTTACATAGAAGTTTATGGACCAGAAACACATGTGACAGATATTGTTCGTATGGCACTGGCTAAGTAAGGAGAAAAAATGGCACAATTATTTACAAGAGATACACAGGCAATTTTTTGGAACAACAACAAAACAGCTATTCAAAGAATGCTTGATTATGATTACACAATTAAAAGAGAAAAACCATCAGTAGCAGCAATTGTCGCTCCTACTAGCAGTTCTAAATTTGATAAGTTTTTTTACGGCGGGGATGAAATCATGATCCCACTGTATAAAAGTACTGCAGAAGCAAAAGCTGCGCATCCTCAAGCAGATGTGCTTTTAAACTTTGCTTCTTTTAGAACAGCATATGATGTTACTATGGAAGCTCTTGAAATTGGCGGGTTTAAAACGATAATGATTACGGCAGAAGGTATTCCTGAGAGACTCGCTCGTAAAATGAATGCAACAGCAAGAGAAAAAAATGTAACAGTAATTGGACCGGCGACAGTTGGTGCGATTGCTCCGGGTGCATTTAAAATTGCAAATATCGGCGGAACAATCGAGAATATTATTCAATCTAAGCTTCACCGTGCAGGTTCATGTGGGCTTGTAACTCGTTCAGGCGGTCTTTTTAATGAACTTTCTAACATTATTGCAATTAATGCAGATGGTATTGCAGAGGGTGTAGCGATAGGAGGAGACAGATTTGTAGGCTCAGTTTTCATTGATAATCTTTTAAGAATGGAAGCAAATCCTGAAGTAAAGTATATGCTGCTTTTAGGCGAAGTGGGCGGAACTGAAGAGTATAAAGTGATTGAGGCCGTTAAATCAGGCAAAATCAAAAAGCCTATTATTGCATGGTGTATAGGAACAATTGCTAAATATTATGACAGCGGTGTTCAGTTTGGACATGCAGGTGCATCTGCAAATGCTGATTCTGAAACGGCTGAAGCAAAAAATAGAGCTATGAAAGAGGTTGGGATACATGTTCCTGCATCATTTAATGATCTACCGGAAATTATTAGCGCGGTTTATCATGAACTGCATGCAGCAGGTATTATTAAAGATATCAAAGAGCCTTCTGTAAATGCTTGTCCTAAAGTAAGAAAACCAAAGCAGTTTATCTGTACTATATCTGATGACAGAGGAGAAGAGGCACACTACTGCGGTTATCCAATTAGCTCAGTTGCAACTCCAGACACAGGCTTTACTGTAGGTGATGTTATGAGTATTCTTTGGTTTAAGAAAAGATATCCAAGATGGGCAGTCGATTTCTTAGAAACGGTTCTTAAAACTGTTGCAGATCACGGTCCGGCAGTTTCAGGCGCACATAATGCTAAAGTTACAGCAAGAGCAGGAAAAGATGTTATTAGTTCACTTATTTCAGGACTTTTAACAATCGGACCTCGTTTTGGCGGAGCAATCGATGATGCGGCAAAATATTTTAAATATGCAAAAGATAACAATCTTACTCCGACTGAATTTTTAAATCATATGAAAAAAGAGGGAATTCCTATTCCGGGCATAGGACATAGAATCAAATCTCTTAAAAATCCTGATCTTCGTGTAGAAGGGTTAAAAAGATTTGCAGCTGCAAACTTTCCATCAACACCATTGCTTGATTATGCGTTAACTGTTGAACAATTAACAACATCGAAAAAAGAGAATTTAATTCTTAATGTAGATGGAACAATTGGTATTTTAATGGTTGATATGTGGAGAGCACTAGGATATGAAGATGAAGAGATTGATGTGTTTATCAATGCAGGTGCTCTTAATGCATTCTTTATTTTAGGTAGAAGCATCGGATTTATCGGACACATTTTAGATGAAAAAAGACTTGCAATGCCAATGTACAGACATCCAATGGATGACATTCTTTATGATGTTCATAAAGCAGAAGAACTCTAATTTATAATATCAGGGAGAAAATTTCTCCTTGATGCAACTTTTTTAAAACCTCTTATTTAACTTCTTTAAAAAAATTTTACTTTTCTTATCTTTTTGATATACTTATAATAAACCTATTTTTAAGTGAATTACTATGAAAAAAGCATTTAGTATGATAGAACTTATTATTGTTATTGTTGTTATTGGGATTTTAGCTGTGGTTATGATCCCTAGAATTGGTTCAAATAGGGTATATGAAGCAGCTACTCAATTAGCTTCGCATATTAGATATACACAACATTTGGCAATGGTAGATGATAAGTTTGAGTCTACAGATCTTAACTGGTCTAAAAAATTATGGCAAATAAGATTTAATAACGGTTCATACTCAATAGTTAGTGATGGAGCTTATGCGAAGAATCCGATGAATAGAGATAATCTTAATATAAATATTTCGCAAGATTATGGAGTTACTCTTACTTTCAGTAATTGTGGTGATAATGTTATAAGTTTTGATCATGTTGGAAGACCGTTAATAGACGATTTGTCTACAGCTGGTTCAGCTTATGCAAATTTAATGACAAGTGATTGTTTAATTAAATTGAGTGATGATTCAGAAGAAGCAGAAATAACTATTATGAAAGAGAGTGGATATATAAGTTTAAAATAGATATAATCATAAATCACAATTTCTGTTAAAAAAAATTGTAATTTTTTGGTTTAAGGTTTTTGCATGCTAAAGTACCTAATTTATCTATTATGAAAAAAGCATTTAGCATGATAGAACTTGTAATTGCTATTGTTGTTATTGGAATTTTAGCTGTATCTATAATTCCCAGGATATATTCAAACAGATTGCAAGAAGCTGCAGAGCAAGTAATTTCACATATTAGATATACACAACATTTAGCGATGGTGGATGATAAATTTGATGCAAAAAATGCAGATTGGTACAAAGAAAGATGGCAAATCTTTTTTGCAAAAACTGATGCTAGTGATAAAAAATGGGCATACACTGTATTTTCAGATCACGCAGGAGAGAGTACAGGAAATCCAGGTATAAGTGAAATTGCTAAAAATCCTTTAGATATGTCAAAATATTTAACGGCTGGTTATAGTAGTATATTACATAGTGATCCAAAAGTAACTTCAGAGCTAAATATTGGAAAAACATATGGCATAACAGATATTGTTTTTTCTGCTAATTGTAAAAAGTATAGTTTACGTATAGCTTTTGATCATCTTGGTAGACCACTATATGACGGCTCACATTTGTTAGATGATGCTTATAGAAATGGTGCAAATTCGCAATTGATACAAAATGACATATCTGGCAATCCTTGTGTTATAACATTGAGTAGTGAGGAAGGAAGTGTGAAAATAGCTGTTGAACCGGAAACTGGATATGCACATATGATATATTAAAAATGATATTTTTTGTATAAAAATAAGAAAAATAAAATTTCTTCAAAAACTCTCTTACAGATTAAGAAGCCATTAAGAATCATTTCTCTATAATTCCCCTCCACAAACAGAGAGACCTAAAGTTTAGGATTAAAAATCTAGGTTTGAGATCATTGAAAACTAAGCAAGTAAATAGACTTTAATAACTAGAGATAGTTAGATTGGTCATTAATAAGTTTACTTAGAAATAACTAAAATAACAACAACCGTCTATTCTATTTGGTCTCTATTTATTTAGAGATACCCAATAGTATAGATACTATACAAAGTCTATCAGATGTTCACGCACTGATAGCAACATAAAGCCAATGATTTAATAATCTTGGGCAAAGATTAAACAACTTCAATTATGGAGAGTTTGATCCTGGCTCAGAGTGAACGCTGGCGGCGTGCTTAACACATGCAAGTCGAACGGTAACGCAAAGTGCTTGCACTTTGGCGACGAGTGGCGCACGGGTGAGTAATATATAGTTAATGTACCTTCAAGACTGGGATAGCCACTGGAAACGGTGATTAATACTAGATACACCTTCATATCACAAGGTATGAAGGGAAATGTTTTTTCGCTTGAAGATCAGACTATATCCTATCAGTTAGTTGGTGAGGTAAGAGCTCACCAAGACTATGACGGGTAGCGGGTTTGAGAGGATGATCCGCCACACTGGTACTGAGACACGGACCAGACTCCTACGGGAGGCAGCAGTGAGGAATATTGCACAATGGAGGAAACTCTGATGCAGCAACGCCGCGTGGAGGATGACGCATTTCGGTGTGTAAACTCCTTTTATATGTCAAGAAAATGACGGTAGCATATGAATAAGCACCGGCTAACTCCGTGCCAGCAGCCGCGGTAATACGGAGGGTGCAAGCGTTACTCGGAATCACTGGGCGTAAAGGACGCGTAGGCGGGATATCAAGTCAGGTGTGAAATCCTACAGCTTAACTGTAGAACTGCACTTGAAACTGGTAACCTAGAGTATGGGAGGGGGAGATGGAATTAGTGGTGTAGGGGTAAAATCCGTAGATATCACTAGGAATACCTAAAGCGAAGGCGATCTCCTGGAACATAACTGACGCTAAGGCGTGAAAGCGTGGGGAGCAAACAGGATTAGATACCCTGGTAGTCCACGCCCTAAACGATGAACACTAGTCGTCGTGATGCTTGTCATTGCGGTGATGCACTTAACAGATTAAGTGTTCCGCCTGGGGAGTACGGTCGCAAGATTAAAACTCAAAGGAATAGACGGGGACCCGCACAAGTGGTGGAGCATGTGGTTTAATTCGAAGATACGCGAAGAACCTTACCTGGCCTTGACATTGATAGAATACTGTAGAGATACGGTAGTGCCCTTCGGGGAGCTTGAAAACAGGTGCTGCACGGCTGTCGTCAGCTCGTGTCGTGAGATGTTGGGTTAAGTCCCGCAACGAGCGCAACCCTCGTCCTTAGTTGCCAGCAGGTTAAGCTGGGCACTCTAAGGAGACTGCCTTCGCAAGGAGGAGGAAGGTGAGGACGACGTCAAGTCATCATGGCCCTTACGGCCAGGGCTACACACGTGCTACAATGGGGCGTACAGAGTGTTGCAATACCGCGAGGTGGAGCCAATCACTTAAAGCGTCTCTCAGTTCGGATTGGAGTCTGCAACTCGACTCCATGAAGCTGGAATCACTAGTAATCGTAGATCAGCAATGCTACGGTGAATACGTTCCCGGGTCTTGTACTCACCGCCCGTCACACCATGGGAGTTGATTTCACCCGAAATTGGGAAGCTAACCTTCGGGGGGCTACCACTTACGGTGGAATTAGCGACTGGGGTGAAGTCGTAACAAGGTAACCGTAGGAGAACCTGCGGTTGGATCACCTCCTTTCTAGAGTAAAGAGAAAACATTCATTTGTTTATCTCATACTAGCGTTAAAACGCAGTGCAGAAAAAAACTAAATTTTTTTCTGTCAAAGAAAATCTCACAAGAGAAATAGTTATTTTAGTCTTTTGCTTGCTTAGTTTTCAGTGATCTGTGTTCATTTGAAATTTTTGAAAATATTCTGTCTCGCAAGAGACTAGCTTTAGTGACCATAGCGGTCAAAGCGAAGGAAAAGGGACTTGTTCCTTTTACGGACTATTTAATGTTATGGGGAATTAGCTCAGCTGGGAGAGCGCCTGCCTTGCACGCAGGAGGTCAGCGGTTCGATCCCGCTATTCTCCACCATTTTTTGGAAATTTGCACTTGATAAGTTTGCTCACATACATTTAGTATGCTTCGCAACCTTATCAAGCACAACTTTCTCAAAAAACCAAATATAAGTCTTTAATTGAAAAGATTTATATTTGGTTTTATACCAAAAGTTCATTAAATTATCATTGTTAAAGTCAATAAAATATAGTTAAGAAAGATAACTGGATATATATTAAGTTATATATAAAGAAGTCAATTAATAATTATATCAACTAAATAACTACAATTAAACAGGCACTGTCTTACATTAAGTAAGGTAGTGAACGCAACATAGAATAAAAAAGATATTAAGGGCCATAGGTGGATGCCTTGGCTAGTAGAGGCGATGAAAGACGTACTAGGCTGCGAAAAGCCTCGGGGAGCTGCCAAGAAGCTTTGATCCGGGGATTTCTGAATGGGGCGACCCAGCATGGCGCGAGTCATGTTACCCTACGGGGGGCGAACTCAGGGAAGTGAAACATCTCAGTACCTGAAGGAAAAGAAATCAAACGAGATTCCCATAGTAGCGGCGAGCGAAAAGGGATTAGGGCACTTAGTGATAATATATTTGTTAGCTGAACACTTTGGAAAGAGTGAACATAGAGGGTGATATTCCCGTAAGCGAAAACATTTGTATGGTACTAGACTGAGGAATGAGTAGGTCGGGACACGTGTTATCTTGACTGAATATGGGGGGACCACCCTCCAACCCTAAATACTACTACTAGACCGATAGCGAACAAGTACCGTGAGGGAAAGGTGAAAAGGACTGCGGTGAGCAGAGTGAAATAGAACCTGAAACCTATGGCTTACAATCATTCGGAGCACTATTATATATAAGTGTGACGGACTGCCTTTTGCATAATGAGCCTGCGAGTTGTGGTATCTGGCAAGGTTAATCGAACGAGAAGCCGTAGCGAAAGCGAGTCTTAATAGGGCGAATTAGTCAGATGCTGCAGACCCGAAACTGAGTGATCTATCCATGAGCAGGTTGAAGCTGGTGTAAGAGCCAGTGGAGGACCGAACCCGCTGGCGTTGAAAAGTCTTGGGATGACTTGTGGATAGGGGTGAAAGGCCAATCAAACTCAGTGATAGCTGGTTCTCTCCGAAATATATTTAGGTATAGCCTCGAGCATTAGCATGAAGGGGTAGAGCACTGACAGGGCTAGGGCTGCTTACCGCGGTACCAAACCCTATCAAACTCCGAATACTTCATGTGTAACCTCGGGAGTCAGGCGGTGGGTGATAAAATCCATCGTCAAGAGGGGAACAACCCAGACTAGCAGCTAAGGTCCCAAAGTCTTGTCTAAGTGGAAAAGGATGTGAAGTTGCTGTGACAACCAGGAGGTTGGCTTAGAAGCAGCCACCCTTTAAAGAAAGCGTAACAGCTCACTGGTCTAGCGATTTTGCGCCGAAAATATAACGGGGCTAAGACAAGCACCGAAGCTCTAGGTTAAGTTATTATTATTTAGTACGCCATTGGAACAAAGTCCCAATAGCTACGTTAACACTGTGTTCGCTTCAGCAGCGGGCTCACGCGACTAGTCGCTTAATCGCACTAGTGCGATGGGCTTTCCGCCGAGGAAAACCTAGTGTTAACGTAGCTAGCGGAATTACTTCCGATAGCGTCTTAATTATAACTTAGCGGTAGGAGAGCGTTCCAGTCAGCGTAGAAGCCATACCGGCAAGGAGTGGTGGAGCGGCTGGAAGTGAGCATGCAGGCATGAGTAGCGAGAAAAGAAGTGAGAATCTTCTTCGCCGTAAACCCAAGGTTTCCTACGCGATGCTCGTCATCGTAGGGTTAGTCGGGACCTAAGTCGAGTCCGAGAGGGGTAGACGATGGCAAATCGGTTAATATTCCGATACCGACTGTTGTTCGCTTGAGTGATGGGGGGACGCATAGAGTTAATTGAGCTCACTGATGGAATAGTGGGTCGAAGGATGTAGGTTGTATCATAGGCAAATCCGTGATACATTAGACCGAGATCTTACAGGCAGAGCAATCTCTTCGGAGAGCGCTTTGAATCAATGATACTGTCGTGCCGAGAAAAGCCTCTAAACGAGAACAGCAGTTGCCCGTACCGTAAACCGACACAGGTGGGTGAGATGAGTATTCTAAGGCGCGTGGATGAACCCTGGTTAAGGAACTCTGCAAACTAGCACCGTATCTTCGGTATAAGGTGTGCCCTATTTGTAAATGGACTTGCTCCATGAAGCATTGACGGGTCGCAGCAAAGTGTCCCTCCCGACTGTTTACCAAAAACACAGCACTCTGCTAACTCGTAAGAGGATGTATAGGGTGTGACGCCTGCCCGGTGCTTGAATGTTAAATGGATTGCTTAGCTCACGCGAAGGCTTGAAATGAAGCACAAGTAAACGGCGGCCGTAACTATAACGGTCCTAAGGTAGCGAAATTCCTTGTCGGTTAAATACCGACCTGCATGAATGGCGTAACGAGATGGGAGCTGTCTCAACCAGGGATCCAGTGAAATTGTAGTGGAGGTGAAAATTCCTCCTACCCGCGGAAAGACGGAAAGACCCCGTGCACCTTTACTATAGCTTGACATTGCTATTGGGATATTCATGTGCAGGATAGGTGGGAGCCGTTGAATCTATGACGCCAGTTGTAGATGAGGCATCCTTGAGATACCACCCTTGAATATTCTGATAGCTAACTCGGTACGATTATCTCGTGCGAGGACAATGTCTGGTGGGTAGTTTGACTGGGGCGGTCGCCTCCTAAAAAGTAACGGAGGCTTACAAAGGTTCGTTCAGAAGGGTTGGAAATCCTTCGTAGAGTATAATGGCATAAACGAGCCTGACTGTGAGAGAGACAACTCGAGCAGAGTCGAAAGACGGTCATAGTGATCCGGTGGTTCTGTGTGGAAGGGCCATCGCTCAAAGGATAAAAGGTACGCCGGGGATAACAGGCTGATCTCCCCCAAGAGCTCACATCGACGGGGAGGTTTGGCACCTCGATGTCGGCTCATCGCATCCTGGGGCTGGAGCAGGTCCCAAGGGTATGGCTGTTCGCCATTTAAAGCGGTACGCGAGCTGGGTTCAGAACGTCGTGAGACAGTTCGGTCCCTATCTTCCGTGGGCGTAGGAGAGTTGAGGAGAGCTGACCCTAGTACGAGAGGACCGGGTTGGACATGCCACTGGTGCACCAGTTGTTCTGCCAAGAGCATCGCTGGGTAGCTACGCATGGATGAGATAACCGCTGAAAGCATCTAAGCGGGAAGCCAACTCCAAGATGAACTCTCCCTGAAGTACGCTTGAAGACTACAAGCTTGATAGGCTGGATGTGTACGCAGAGTAATCTGTTTAGCTGACCAGTACTAATAGTACGTTTGTCTTTTTTACATATCGTTCACTACCTTACTTAGTGTATAGGTGTCTGAAGTAGTTATTTAGTGATTAGTGATTAGTCGGCGGTTTTACCTAACCCCTAACATCTAAACCCTAAACCCTGAAATGTTGACTTTAACAATGAAAATCTTCTCTAAACCAAGAGCAATCATTTTTAAGTACACACAATAAAGTGTATTTAAATGTGATTGTCTAGGTGGCTATAGAGAGAGGGAAACGCCTGGCCCCATTCCGAACCCAGAAGCTAAGCCTCTCATCGCTGATAATACTGCATCTTTCAGGTGTGGAAATGTAGGTCGCTGCCTAGTTGATCATTTCTTCTAACTCTTATTTAAAATCAAATTATTAACTTAACAAAATTCTTATTTATTATTATAAATTTTTATCTATTCTTGAAGTTTTATCAATTGATTCTATGGTATTATTTTATATATTAACTATTTTAGGATGTTATATGAAAAATTATATAAAAGATCAGATAAAAAAATCATTTGAGACAAAACAAGCTATTTATCAAAATGAAGAGTTATTAAATAAAATCGTAGAAGTCTGCAAACTGTGTGTAGAGCTCTATAAAGGTAAGAATAAAACGATATTAGCTGGAAACGGCGGAAGTGCAGCGGATGCACAGCATATAGCTGCTGAGCTTGTTGGAAGATATGGATTTGATAGGCCCTCTATACCTTCTCTGGCTTTAACAACTGATACATCTTGCTTAACTGCAATTGGAAATGATTATGGGTATGACAAAATTTTTTCTCGTCAATTAGAGGGTATGGGACAAAGTGGAGATATATTTATTGGTATATCAACTTCCGGAAATTCTAAAAATATAATCAATGCATTTGAAGTAGCAAAAGAAAAAGGCATAAAAACTATAGCTTTGGTCGGCAGAGATGGCGGGGAAATGGCTAAAATAGCTGATATAGCTTTAGTTATACCATCTGATTCTACTCCAAGAATACAGGAATCTCATATACTTATAGGACATATAATTTGTGATATTATTGAAAAAGAGACTTTTGGCAGAGGTGTTAGTTGACATTTATGAAAAAAGCACTTTTTTTAGATCGCGATGGTATTATAAATGTTGAACTCAATTATCTTTATAAAATAGAAGATTTCAAATTTATTGATGGCATATTTGAGCTATGTAGACATTATCAAAGTTTGGGTTATTTAATTATTGTAGTTACAAATCAATCTGGCATTGTAAGAGGCTATTATAGTGAAGCAGATTTTGAAAAATTGACTTCATGGATGATAAATGAGTTTGCAAAAGATGGTATAAAAATTACAAAGGTTTATCATTGCCCTCATCATCCAGAACTTTCTGGTGCGTGCAGTTGTAGAAAACCGGAGCCAGGTATGATTTTAGAGGCGAAAAAAGAGTTTGATATAGATTTAGAAAATTCTATTTTAGTTGGTGATAAAGAGCGTGATATTGAGGCGGCCATAGCTGCAGGAATAAAAAAAAGTTATCTTTTTGATGAGACAGGATTACATAAAACATCAAAAGCTACTAAAACAGTTTCAAAATTAAAGGATATTTATTATGTTGATACTAAATAGCGGTGGTACATTTAACAAGCAATATAACCCATTAAACGGAGAGTTGGAAGTTCCATACAACAATAATGCAATCAAAAAAATTTTACAAAGTGTGGATGCTAAATATGATTTGGCAGGCGTTATCTATAAAGATAGTCTAGATATGACAATGGATGACAGGAAAATGCTTGCAAGTGTTATTATGGAGTCAAAAGATGATACTTTTGTGATTGTACATGGGACAGATACAATGCATTTAAGCGCAGAGTTTTTAGCCGAAATATTTGATGATAGAAAAATTGTATTTATTGGAGCTATGAAGCCGTTTGAAGTTGATAATATTGAAGCAACTTTAAATCTTGGTATAGCAATCGGTTTTGCTAAAGGCATAAAAGAAAATGGTGTATATATTTGTATGAGTGGATATGTTGAACCGTGGGAAAAAATTCGAAAAAACAAAAAATTTGGAAAATTTGAAGTTGTCGAATAAAATTCCCTGTTCTCATTGTCAATTAGAGTTCGACCCATCAGTTATGATACAAGATGGTGACCTTTATTTTTGTTGTAACGGCTGCCAGGGAGTATACCATCTTTTAAACGATAAGGGTCTCGGCAGTTTTTATGAAAAAAACAACAATGCAATTCTCACCTCTCCGCTCCAAAATTATGCAGATTCTTCAAATTTTGATTCACCCTCTTTTTATGATAAATTTGTAAAAGTTAATAGTGAAGGGTTTTGTGAGATCTCTTTGATAATAGAAGGAATTCACTGCTCAGCTTGTGTTTGGTTAAATGAAAAAGCACTCAATAAAATGGATGGCGTGATAGAGGCCAATATCAACTTTACAAATAATAAAGCGAAAGTTATTTGGGCAGATGATGTTGTAAAGCTTTCAAAAATTATCGATATGATTAGAGCAATTGGCTATAATGCCCATGCTTATGATGCAACAACACAAGAGGTGCATGTTAACAGAGAGAGAAAAGCATACTATTTAAAAATGGCAGTTGCAATATTTGCATCAATGAATATTATGTGGATAGCAGTTGCACAATATGCCGGATATTTTAGCGGAATTACTCAGGATATAAAGACTATTCTTAATGTCGCTGAAGGAATATTAGCAACACCTGTGCTTTTTTATAGCGGCTGGGTCTTTTTTAGAGGTGCTTATTATGGCTTAAAAACAAAAGTAGTAAATATGGATTTGTTGGTTGCAACAGGGGCATTGCTTACTTATATTTACTCAATATATATAACTGTTATGCAGCGTGGTGAAGCCTATTTTGATTCTGTGAGCATGATTATTACTTTTGTTTTAATCGGTAAATTTTTAGAAGTTTTAAGTAAAAAAAATGCTGCTGACACACTTGACCTTATTATAAAAAATATTCCTGCGGAAGTCAAAGTTATTAAAAATAATACTGTCGTTACATGTAAACTTGATGATGTTAAAGTTAATGATATTGTTATTGTTTCTTCCGGTGAAAAAGTTTTGCTTGATGGTGAGATTATAAAAGGAGACGGTTCTTTTGATGAATCTAGCTTAACAGGTGAGAGCAATCCGGTATATAAAAGTGTCGGCATGAATGTTGTAAGCGGTACAACAAGTATTGATGCAGATATCTATTTTAGAGCAACAAAAGATTTTAAACACTCAACACTTTCAAATATAGTAACGCTTTTAGAAGCTGCTATAAATAAAAAACCAAAGATACAACAGATTGCAAATAAATTATCTGAATATTTTTCATCAATAATTTTATTACTCTCTTTATTGACTTTTTTAGGATGGTGGCATTATTGCGGAAATTTTGAAACATCTTTTATGGTTGCGGTATCTGTAATCATCATAGCGTGCCCTTGTGCGCTTGCTCTTGCTACTCCGGTCGCTACTTTAGTTGGACTCAGTATAAGCGCTTCAAGAGGAATACTTTTTAAAGAGGCAGCAGGACTTGAGACTATGGCAAAAATAGATACTCTTGTTTTGGATAAAACAGGAACAATTACTGTTGGAAAACCAGAAGTTATAAAAGAGTATATATATAAAGATTTTGATAAACAACTATTATATTCAATGGTTCACTCTTCAAAACATCCTATTTCACAAGGAATTGCAAAATATATTAAAGAGCAGAACAAAGATATAGCAGAGATAGTTTTTGATGATTATACGCAGATTCCTGCAAAAGGGATAAAAGCAAAATATAAAAATATGGAGTTTTTAGGCGGTAATTTAAAACTGCTTGAGGAATACAAAATTTATATAGAATCTTCAACACAGGAGACAAGTTTTTATTTTGTAATAGACAATGAAGTTGTTGCTATGTACGAGTTAAAAGATAGAATCAAAGATGGAATCAAAGAGCTGATAGCAAATATGAGGCAAAGCAAAATTGAAGTTGTTCTTTTAAGCGGAGATCATAAAAATATAACAAAAAATATTGCAAAAGAGGTTGGCATATATAATTTTATGTATGAACAGACTCCTCAAGATAAAGCAGAGTATATAAACGCTCTTCATAACGAAAATAAAAAAGTTGTTATGGTAGGAGACGGCGTGAATGATATTTTAGCATTGGCATCGGCTGATATTGCTATAGCTATGGGAAGCGGAAGCGATATAGCTGTTGAAGTTGGAGATGTTGTTTTGCTTGATGATTCTCTAAAATCACTGAATGACACTTTTAAAATTAGTAAAACAACATATGGCTTGATTAAACAAAATCTTTTTATATCTTTAGTTTATAATAGCATAACGATTCCTCTTGCGATGGCTGGATATGTTATACCTCTTTTTGCAGCAATATCTATGTCATTAAGCTCTTTGCTTGTTGTGGGCAATTCTATGCGAATTCGTTATAAATGGAATAAGGATTAAATTATGGATAGTTGGGTTGTAGCTATGATGCTTGGAGTCTCTGTATTTTTAGGAGCAATTGCCTTGTTTGCATTTTTATGGGCTGTAAAAAATGGTCAGTTTGATGATGAAGAGAAGTTTTTAAATGCAGCCAAATTTGATGGTGAAGATGAATTAAATGACGCTGTAAAACGAGAACAAAAGAAAAAAGATTTACAAAAAAAGTATAAACCTGAATAGAGAGAGAAAATTGCCCAAAAAGGGCAATTTAAGTAAATTATTTACCGATTGTTTGTGCAAATGCCTCTAAATCAGCATCAGAGTATTTAGCAACTTGACCTTTCATAAGACCTTTCATTGGTCCACCGTAACTACCATCTTTGTAGCCTTTAAGTGCAGTAGCGATTTCAGCGTGAGTCATTTCAGCAACATTTTTAGATTTACCTAGAGCAGCTTTGCTCCAATCAGCACCGTGACAACCTAAACAAGCACCAGCATTAACTTCAGCCATTAAAACAGTAGTTGCAGTTAAAGCAACAATTGATAAAGCGATTTTTTTCATAATATTAACCCTTTGAAATTATTTTTCGGGCAAATTATAGTTATTTTACTCTTAAATACATGTTAATAATTTATCTGTTATCATTTTGTTAAATTTTAGAGGCTATGGTGTGCAGATGAGATACATAAATGATGATTTAAAAGATAAAACAATTTTAATAACTGGCGGTGCAGGCTTTATTGGTTCAAATTTGGCATTTTATTTTCAAAATAATCATCCAGAAGCAAATATAATTATTCTTGATAGTTTCAGAAGCGGCAAAACACTTTCCAACGGTAATCTTAAAAGTTTTGGACATTTTAAAAATTTGATAGGTTTTAGAGGTGAAGTAATCAGTGGTGATATTAATGACAAAGATTTGTTGCTTAATTTAGAATTAAATTATAAATTTGATTATATTTTTCACGAAGCTGCCATATCTGATACAACTGCACTTGAACAAGATTTAATGATAAAAACAAATGTAAATGCTTATAAAGATTTGTTGGAGGTCGCCATAAAACACAATGCAAATATGATATACGCATCATCTGCAGCGACATATGGAAATGCACTCTCTCCTCAAATAGTTGGACGAGAATCGCCTCAAAATGTTTATGGTTTCTCTAAACTCTGCATGGATAATTTAAGCAAAGAGTATATGAAAAAAAGTAATATCGCAATAGTAGGTCTTAGATATTTTAATGTTTACGGTCCAAGAGAGTATTTTAAAAATACAACCGCTTCTATGATTTTGCAGTTTGGACATCAAATATTAGCAGGTAAAAACCCACGACTTTTTGAAAATAGTGATAAAATACTTAGAGATTTTATATATATAGAAGATGTCATTCAGGCCAATATAAAAGCTATGCATCCAAAAGAGAGCGGAATTTATAATGTCGGAACAGGCAGAGCTAGAAGTTTTCAAGATATAGTAGATATATTGCAAAAAGAGTTAGATACAACATTGAAATGTGAATATATAAAAAATCCTTTTATCGGAAGCTATCAGTTTCATACCGAAGCTGATATTTCATCAACAAAAGAGAAACTTGGATATGAGCCTGGATTTGAAATGGAAGATGGAATTAAAGCGTATGTAGATGAAATTAAAAGAGTATATGCTCAAGAAGTTAAAAAATGAAAATATTAAAAAATTTTACTCCAAAGATCTTGGTTTTTGGTGATTTGATGCTGGATCACTATCTATGGGGAAGTTGTGAGAGAATTTCACCGGAAGCTCCTGTTCAAGTTGTGGATGTAGCAAAAGAGACAACACTTTTAGGCGGTGCGGGAAATGTTATCAATAATCTGGTAACTTTAGGCGCAAAAGTATCTGTTGGCAGTGTGATAGGCGATGATGAAAATGGAAAAGAACTTCTAAATATGTTAAGAAGAATAGATGTTGATACTTCAAATATTTTTACTTTAAAAAACAGAAAAACATCAAAAAAAAGCCGTATTATTGCCAGTTCGCAACAAGTTTTGCGTTATGATAAAGAGAGTAAAGAGCAGATACTTGATGAAGAAGCGGATAAAATTCTTAACTCTGTAAATAGCACAATCTGCACTTATGACGCTGTAGTGCTGTCTGATTATGGAAAAGGGGTGCTTAGCGGCTATTTTTGTCAAAAGTTGATAGAGCTTTGTAAAAAAAACAGTATCAAAGTTTTTGTTGATCCAAAAGGAAGCAATTACAGCAAATACAAAGGTGCATATCTTTTAACTCCTAATAAAAAAGAAGCCATGCTCGCTACCGGAGTAGATATAAAAGATAAAGAATCATTAAAAAAAGCACTTTTAAAACTAAAAGATATATGTGATTTGGATATATCTATGATTACTCTCTCCGAAGATGGAATAGCTACTTATGATAATGAGTTAAAACTCTTCCCAACTGTTGCAAAAGAGGTTTTTGATGTAACCGGTGCAGGAGACACTGTTATCGCTTCTATAGCCTTTGCTTTTAGTGCAAACAGAAGCATAAGCGAAGCTGCCGGCTTTGCAAATTTGGCTGCAGGAGTAGTTGTGGGCAAAATTGGCTCTGCAACGGTCACTCTAGACGAGATAGAGGAGTATGAAGCAGCGTTGCATAAAAGTACTTCAGATGCTCATATAAAGAGTTTTGAAGAGATAAAAATTGTAGTTGAAAGATATCGTAAAAACGGTAAAAAGGTTGTCTTTACAAACGGTTGTTTTGATATTTTGCATGTAGGGCATGTAAAGTATCTGCAAGAGGCAAAAAGTTTCGGAGATATTTTGATAGTCGGGTTAAACTCTGATGCATCAGTTTCTCGTTTAAAAGGTCCTACAAGACCTGTAAATATTGCACAAGACAGGGCTTATTTGCTTGCCGCACTTGAAGCGGTTGACTTTGTAGTTCCTTTTGAGGATGATACACCTTATGAACTTATAAAAATGATACAGCCTGACACGCTTGTTAAAGGTGGTGACTATAAAGGCAAAGATGTTGTCGGTACTGAGTTTGCTAACGAACTCAAACTAGTTGATTTTGTTGAAGGTAAAAGTACGACAAAAACAATTAAAAAAATACAAGGAGAGTAAATGTTACGAAAAATATCTTTAATAGCACTAAGTGCAGCATCTGTTTTTGCAATGCATAGCGCTGAGCTAAATATAAATAATTCTGATCTAGAGGTTGGAGTGAGGCTTGATGCAGGACAGTTCAATGAAAGCGTTGAACCTCATACAATTTTTATAGGTGCAAAATATATTAATGCTGATGAGAGACATAGCGATGTTAGACGCATAAAAGATTACCAAGAGGTAAATTTTTTAATGCAAAAAAATGTCAATGCTGATTTTAGATTAGGATTGGGCGTTAAGCTAAATCATACTGAAGATTTTGTCTCTATACCATTAGGGCTTGAAGCTCAATATAAGCTCCCTATAAATACAGCAATGCCACTTTATATCGGTGCTGCTATATATTGTGCGCCTGAGGTTCTTTCTATGGATAAAGCCGATGGATTTTTAGAGTACCGCGCAAATGCAGATCTGCAGGTTATAGAAAACGGCTACATTACAGTTGGATATAGACATATGGATACCAACTATAAAAGAGGAGATGTAGAGTATAATGACTCTGTTTATATTGGTATGAAGTTCGAGTTTTAAATATCTAACTTTTTTGCAGCTTCTATAACTTCAGATGCCATTATGCTCTTCATGCATTCATGGTGTCCAAGCGGGCACTCTCTTCTCATGCAGGGTGCGCACTCCATATCGTGTCTTACTATTTTGCTTTTTTTATTCATCCATTGTGATGTTTCTGTATGTTTTGTAGGTCCGAAAATGGCAACAGTTGGAACTTGATATGCGGCTGCGACATGCATAGGTCCACTGTCATTTGTCACAAACAAAGAACATCCGCCTATAAATTCACAAAGCTCTTTTATACTTGTTTTTCCTGCTAAGTTTGTATAATTTGAAACACCTGAGGATTTGAGATAAGACTCTATCTCATCTGCCATCTCTACCTCATTTGGTCCGCCAAAAATTATGATTTCGTACTTATCGCTGAACTCTCTTGCAACTTCGGCAAACCTCTCTGGATACCATCTTTTTGCACTTCCATATGTTGCACCGGCATTGATTCCCATTGTGGGTTTTTCAAATCTTTTTGGAAGAATATAGAGTTTAAGCTTTGGAGTATTTTTGTCCCATGCATCCGTGTTTATCATGGCTAGTTGGGCATATTGTCTGCAGAGGTGCTGATTTGTTTTTATGGTCGGAGTGTGTGAGAGCAAAAACATAGAGTGCCATGATTTTTTTGCTATGCAAAGTACACTGCCTGTGAGTTTAAGAAGCAAAGATGCGTGAATCTGGTTTCTAAAAGAGATTGCCATATGAAAGCTGCCCAACTCTTTTGCAAGTTCATATGTTGCTTTCATTCTGTTTGGAGCTTTTTTTGTTTCATCTACAACTGTTTTTTCGCATTTGGGATGATACTTTAATGCTTCGATGGATACGAAGCTGCCAACAAAAGTGAATCGTGCTTGTGGATAATATAGAGCTAAAAGTTCTATTGCAGGAGTTGCCATAACGGCGTCTCCTAGCCAATTTGGTAAAATTATCAGTATTTTCATGGATGTAATTATAGCGCGTCTTTTATGTAAATATAGAGTGGTGATGAACCAATGCTAAGTATTTCATCTCTTAGCGGTTCTCCTTCGTGAGTATATACTGCAAAAAATTCCTTATTTTTTAAAGTTGTCGGCTTTAGTGACCAGTGGATTTGAAGAAGTTTGTTATCAACTAAACATTGAAGGATATAGTAGTCTCGTTTTATATCAAGTCTTAAAAACTGTGCATTTTTGAGATTTTGAACCATAAACTTGTATGTTTTAAAAGCAGAGCGTTTTTTAATGCCTTCCCTATTATCTACAAGTCCATATCCGGGAGCAATCAGTTGATGCCATGAGACGGAGTCGACCTGTTGTGAGGCAAAAGCAAGCAGATAGTAGCGCAGCATATAGTTTGCATACAAATTTTCACTCACACACTCATATTCGCTTGTCGGAGCATATGGAGCCGTGCCGCTAAGGGGCCAGTTTGTCTCGGTGATATGAAGCTTATGTTCACTTTTTGGACTCAGCCAGACCATTGTGCTAAGAAGCGAGATTTTATCCTGAAGAGTAAATCCCATCTGCATATTTTCAGGTGCACCGCGTCTATCTACATATAAAAGAGAAGAGACGCCGTCAAAGCGGTATTTGCAGAGATTAAAAAGCGTATGAGCTGTAAAATGATATTCAAAATCTATGACTCCGCTTCCAATGAGTTTGATGTTTGGAAATTTTGAGGTTTTCAGATCATACGCTGTTTTATAAAAAAGATTATACTCATCTACACTAAAAAACCCCCATTTTGCTCTGTTTATGGTTGAACCGATTTCAAAGATATCTACATATTGATTAAAAGTGGTAAAGATTCTCTCCAAATCTCTTTGTAAAAGTGTTAAATCTTCTACATGTTCTCTGTCTTGGAGGATTTTAAGCGTTACTTTTTTATCTCTGTTTTTGAGTATAAAATCTTTTAAAAGTGAGACTTTTTCCAGCTCCCAAAGTTTTAAGCGCAGCAGAATTCTCTCTACTCCCAACTCCTCTATCATCTCCAGAGTCTCTTTTGGATTTCGTTCAAAATCAACACCTATACAAAAGAAGGTTTTTGAGTCTATCTTTTTTCTTTTGACAAAGGGCGTGAGAATAAGTGATACAGGCAGTACAAAAATAGAGATAAAAAGAGTTTTTAAAAGTGAGCCGATCTGGCTTTTTCGCATCTTTTTTTTGTAGTTTTTGTCTTTAAGCGGATATGGTTGATCGGAATAGTTATCCCAAATATACGGTTTTTTCATAAGACGAATTATAACCTTTTTTAGATAAAACAGCAGATTGTTTTAGTTTGTAGTATTTTGTTTTTTAAATGCTATTGATATATGTGTCACATTTTTTCATATAATCATTCCATGTAGTATTTTTAACGGATAGCAAAGAATTTTTAACCAATGTATTATAAAGATTTTTATCTAATATAAGTTTTTCTATCATGTTGGAGAGCTCTTCAACATTTGGCTCTTGCATTACAAGTGTTTTATCTAGTATTATTTCAGATGCTCCCACGCATGTAGATGTTATAACAGGTAAGCCACAAGCCATGGCCTCTTGTACTACCATACCAAACTCTTCAAAATAAGCCGGATGAACTGTAAAATCTACGGCACAAAAATATTTCTCCACGCTATCTATCGGATCTTTTAGGATAAATCTACTTTCCAATCCAAATGTTTTTATCTCTTGCATATATTTATCGATATTGTTATCTTTTCCTATCATTAATATTTTAAAATCTAAATTTTTGTCAATTTTATTTATTGCTTCTATAAAAAGAGATAAAGCTCTTTTTTTAAAATCACCGGAAGTAATAAAACCTACTAAAACACTTTCTTCATCTATTTTTAAATTTTTTCTCATAGTAGTTCTGATGCTTTTTTTATTGTTAATATTAAATTGTTTTGGATCGTATCCGGGATAGACGATTTTAATTTTATCTTTTGGAATATGGAAATACTCAATTAACTCATTTTTCATTAATGCAGAGTTGGCTATCAATAGTTTAAATTTTTGTGATTTAAATATTAACTCTCTAAATTTAGCTAAATCATTGAGTGGTTCCATCTTTTTTTTATGTGTTAAGAGATAGGCTTTTTCAACTAAATTATGCAAAAACAAGATATCTTGCTCTATTAGATCACCATGCCCTATAACTAAATCGTAGTTTTTTTTAGCTATTTTTACTTGAACAATTTTTGCAAAAAATAGTCTTCTGTAGTATTCATTTATAAAAGGAATTTTGAAAATTTTAAAGATTTTAGCACCGCTTTTCTTTATAATGTCATCACATTTGTGCGTATAAATATCTACTCTAATGCCTTGATTTTGATAATATTTTATTTGTTCATATACTATTTTGCCTAAACCGCTTTTTGTATTGATATTTCTAAGACCTATAGCAATAGATTTAATATTAGTCATTTTATTCCTCATATATTTTTATGTATGTTTCAGCCATATTTTTAGCTGAATATATTTGAACTGTTTTTTTTGCGTTTGACACTAAAAAATCCATTTTTTCTTTATCTGTATAGAGAGTTATGATAAGTTTTTCAAGCTCGCCCGGATTGTTTATATCAAAAAGCAGTCCGTTTTCATTATCTTCTATTATATCTGGAATGCCTCCTACGCGGCTTGCGATAATAGGCGCTCCGATATTCATAACATCAAGAAGAGTAGATCCGAGTCCCTCATTTCTCGATGGAAAAACAAACATATCAAAGCTTTTTATATAATCGTTTACATTGTTTACAAAACCCTCAAAAGTGATATTTGTAAGCTCTTTTGCCATCTCTTTAAAGCGCTCTTCATCGCATCCGCCGCCAACAAGCAAAAAGTGAATATTTGGGTGTGATGTCTGCAATTTTTTTGCTATGTCGATAATGATTGACTGTCCTTTGTGTTTGTCGTCAAGTGCACCTACATGACCTATGAGAAATTTTTTGTCAAATCTTTTTTTTATCTCTTGTGCATTCGTTTCATTAACCGTTATATCGCTAAATGCACTTGGAATGATCTTTGTAGTTGCTTTTGGAGCAACTCTCAATATCTCTTTTTCAATTGCCTTTGAGAGTGCGACAGATGTTTTTGCATTTGTGTACATTAGCGTGTTTAAAAAGTTTGTTTTCAGGGCATTGTCAACTCTTCGTGTTACGATATATGGAGTTTTTTTCAATATATTTGCAAAATAAGCAAACTGAAGTGCTTTTGTCTCATGTGCATGTATGATGGAGTTGTTTTTTATTTTATTAAGGTGTAATATATATGGCTTGGATATCTCAATAATCTCTAAATTTTTTATATCTCTGCATCTTTTTGTAAGTTCAGAGTTTTTTCTAACTAAAAGTTTTTGTTTGTAACCATGAAGAGAGAGCTGCTCTATAAGAAGCTGTGTTTGTCTCTCCCCGCCGCGAAAACCTTTTGCAAAATTTGCATGAGTGATTATTTTTTGCAATTTATATACCTTTTTGTGTATCTAAAAAATTTACTATAAGCGTTGGTTGAAGCGATGAAAAATCCTCTCCAGCCGTCTAAAATACCGAGTTGCAAGAAATATGTTTTAAAAAATGCCCATTTTGCTTTAAGTAGTACTGTTAAAAAGCAACAAGTTTTTTTATTTTTTGATGCTAGGTCTGAATATGATGCTATTTTATATAGAAATGAATTTATATCTTGCACAGCATTGTGTTTAAAACTGCTTTTGAGTTTGGTTTTTTTTGTCTCATTTTTGAGTTCCACAAATTCATGAACTATATTTTGGTTGAAATTGTGGTAGGTTTTATTGTAGATTCTTGTTAGGTAGTCACTTCCCCATCCGCTGTGTTTCACTTCTTTTCCTAAAAAGTAGTTGTCCCGCTTGAGTATAAAAACTTCTTTCGCATTATCTAGCTTAAGATGTTTTAGTTCTTCAATCAAGGATGTTGATACAGTTTCATCCGCATCTAATGAAAGAATCCATTCATTTTTTGCAAAAGTTGCAGCTCTGTTTTTTGTTGGACCAAAGCCTGAAAATTTACCTTGAATTAGATTTATATTTGAGTATTTTTTTGCGATTTCAATAGTGCTGTCCGTTGAGCCGTTATCGTATAAAACCACATCTTCAAAAGATTTTAGAGATTCTAAGGTATGCTCTATTGTTGCGGCTGCATTTTTTACAATAATAACGCATGATATTGTTTTAATCAACAACTTTTACACCTCTTACTCTTTTTTTCATATTTTTTTTATCTTTATGTGCTTGAGAATATTTTAGTGCAGTTGTAATGCAGCTATTTGCATCATTTTTGACAAGTTTTGCATACTCTTTGATTATTATTGCCAAGTCATCATTTTTTGCCCACAGCATTGAGAAATTTTTAAGTCTGCTGTTTAGATCTAGGGTTTTAAACTGCATCCTGTTTATGTCTACTATTTTAAATATATAGCCGCCGTTCTCTTTTTTTATAAGAATATTTCCCGGAGAGAAATCAAGATGTAAAATGCCATTTTCGTGGAGCCTGAAAGTAAACGCTGCAAATTCTTTAAAGATAAACTCTCTTTCTTGAAAATTGCTGTCTTTTAGAACCTCTCTAATGGTAAAATCATATTTGAAATTTTCGCTTACAAAGTAGCTCTCACTAAGCAGACCAAATCTGTAAAACTCTATATATCCGATAGGTTTAGGCACAAAATCTATTATTTTCAGACTGTTTTGATATGATTTTTTCGCTTTAGAGTCTCTAAAAAATGTATAAACAATTTTATTGATAATATTTGGAATCTTAAAAGATTTGACAACCAAACTCTCACCGTTAAAGTCAATGATTTTTATCTCGTTTCTTGCTTTATGGATTGAGCTGCTTGCGCTGTCAAAATGGCTTTTTATGTTTTTTAAAAACTCTATATATTTACTTTGAATCGATTCAAACTTCATTTTCTATCCTGTTTTGTGCTATAAAGATTCCACTAAAGAGCGCAAGAAGTGCGGCTGAAAACTGTTCATGAAACATATTTTCTACTAAACTTGAAACAGAGTAGACGCTTACAAATATAACCATTAAAGTAAAATAGTATCTATCTTGAATCTTTAGTTTTAAGAGATTGTAAAAAATCATAAGATATAAAAACAGTCCTATGATTCCAAGATGAACTGCAGTTTGTACATAAAAATTGTGATAGCTTGGCAGATGTTTGATGCAATCTTTATTTGGGTAAGACTCTTCTACTATTTTTACAAAATCATTCATATCTTTTACAACACCGGTACCAATGATAGGATTTTGCAAAAAAATCTCTCCGCCTATTATCCATAAACCCAGTCTCGCGCCAAAAGAGGTACAAAATGATCCTTGGGATATTTTGTGTATCTCATTTATTGATGTGTCAAATTTTGTTTTAAAAACAGGACTTACATGATAAGCTGTATAAAAAATAGACAGAACTAATGCAAACATGCTTAAAAGAGCAATTATTTTATTTTTTACATTTAAAAAACCAACTACAAAAATAGAGACTGCAAATGCGGCTTGACCTGTTCTTCCGCCATTTAAAAACAGGTTTGATGTAATAATTAAAAAATAGAGAAAATAAATTACTTTCCATTTCATTTTATTTTCATAAAAAAATCTGTTTAAAAGCAAAAGTGACGCAAATGCCAAAAACATAGAGTATTGAAGATGATTCATAAAGGGAGTGGGATCGTTAGGGCTTACATTTTTCCACTGAATAAGTTCAAAAAATATGCTGTATGAGAGTATTTCACTTATAAATAAACCTGTTAAAAATGCGGAAATTCCGTATTCAACAAACCTTTTTTGGATTGTTGTGGCAATAACTAAAATAACTAAAAAATACCAATATTTTCTAACATACTCCAAGCCGCTGATTACATCGTTTGACCAAAAAAGCGAGAGTAAGCTAAAGCCGATAAAAGCAAGAAAATATAAGATAACTTTGTTTGATTTTATAAACTCTATTTTACTTTTAAAGTCTTTTGTAAAAAGCCATAGAATAAATAGCGATATTGTTAATATAGATATTCCAGCTCTAGAAATCGGCAATAAAAATGCATACAAAACAAAGAGATAATTGATATATTCATTTAATGTAATATTTTTTAATTTATTCATTTTTTGTCTTTGATAAGTGCGTTGAAAAAATTATTGTATTTCTCTGTTGTAGTTCTATGTGACATCTTATTTTCAATGGTATATGCGCAGTTATTTGAAAACTCCTTTAGTCTTTCGGGTGTATTATAAAGTTGTATAATTTTTTCTGCAATAGCGTCTGCATCTTTTATGGGCACTATAAAACCGTTAAATCCATCCTCTATGATTTCTGCATTTCCCTCAATTGCAGAAGCGATAACCGGTGTTTTACCTGCCAATGATTCAAGAATCACTCTTGGCAGCCCCTCTTTTCTAGTTGATGCTTGAACCAACACACTGCAAGAAGCAATGATTTGAGGGGCATCGTTTCTAAATCCGATGAGATGGATTTTCTCTTGCATGCCGCTTTTTTTTATCTCAGAGATGTAAGGCTCCTGTGATATGTTTTCACCGATTAAAATAATATGTATATCTTTATATTTTGCCAATTTATGAGCGGCTTTAAGCAGATAGATAAGTCCTTTATGTGGTCTTACATTTGCAACGAAAGCAATATTGAAATTTTGGTTATTTGTGCCAAAGGGTTCTAAATTTACGGGAGTTGTATCGTACCAAGAAGTATCGTGTCCTTTATAGATAGTTTCAACTTTTTTTGACTTAGAAAAAATCTGTTTTCTTACATGTTTTGTTACTGCCTCAGAGACACAAATAACACCGTTGACTCTTGGATTTAGAGCATTGAGGTAGGCGCTTGGATCATGACGGTAAAGCCCGCCGGTCGTGCCTCTGTATGTTACAAGTTTTACTTTTGTGCCAATGCAGGCGATAACTGCATTTGAAATCGATTTTGAATTTGCTGCATAAACGATATCAATATTTTCTTTTTTTATAACACTTCTAATTTTTTTAATGGTATTAGGCGAAATCTTTTTTTTGTAATGTTCATCGATGATTTTTATGCCATGCTCTCTAAATCTTGAAGCATACTCACTGTTTTGTTGCGTCATTATTGTTATGTTGTAACCAAATTTTAAAAGAGAGATATAGATCTCAGCTTCTGGTCTTATACTGTTATAAGAGCCTTTTGTTGATGTTAGTACGAGCAGATTCATATGTAAAATTATTTCCTTGCTATAGTATCTTGCAATTTTATCCAAATATTATTTATAAACATCGAACACTTTTTTTTAGTTTTATAAATTCTGGTTTTAAAAGATGCTGTATGTGTATTTAAAACAGCTACCTTGAGAGTTTGTTGTTTTTGTACAAATATGAAAAAGTTTGGTACAAAGAGAGTACTTTTTCTCTATCATTTGTGCTTATATTGCTCTCAAGCTCTTTTTCTAAAGTGTGTTTTAAAAAACCATTATTATTTTTATAACCGAGTATATTCCCATATGAAAAAAGGACAAATTCACTATTTGATGTACTAAAAATAGAGTTAGATATTGTTGCGATTTCTCCGCTCCATCCTAAAAAATGCGTAAGAGTCGGTAGTATGTCCGCCTGTGATGATAGTTTTGTTATAACTTGAGGCTTTGGAAATATTTTTGGTGCATAAACTAGCAGAGGTATTCTCAAGTTCTCTAATTCCCTATTTTGTATATTTAAATTTAAGCCTTGCGTCATGTTTGTATCATCCCCGAAACCTAATGTATGATCAGCTAAAAATATAAAGATAGTGTTGTCAAACCAAGGCTCTTGTTTTGCTTTTTTCATAAAATCACCAAGAACCTCATCGCTATAGTTAAGTGTATTTAAAAAGCCATATATATTGTTCTCATTATGTGGATATTTTTCCCATCTCTTGCCTGGGCTTACAAAAGGAACATGTGTTGAAGATGTAAAAGCAAACGACAAAAAAGGCTCTCTTAACTCATTTATTTTTTTATGATAAAAATTTAGCATATTATTATCCCATGTGCCGAATCTTGGGTCTGCTCCACTTTGCTCAAGTCCTAGCTTCTCCATATCCTCGGCGCCGAAATAGTTGTCAAATCCGCTAAGCTTTGCTATAGAGTCTATACGAAAAGATTCTCTTTTTGAGCTCTGCATGGCTAAGCTTGTGTATCCGTTTTTTTTGGCAATTTCGGGGAGATATGAAATATCGCTAAGCTCTAAGCCATGCCCTAAGTACTCAAATCCAGGCATAACGCAAATACCTGTTAGGAGTGCAGTTATACCATCTATACTTCTTTGGCCATTGGCAAAAAAGTTTGTAAACATCAATCCCTCTTTTGCCAATGCATCAAAATTTTTAGTTACTTCAAAATTTGTACCTGAAAAACTATCTATATATTTTGCGCTCCAGCTCTCAAGCATGATAATAACAACATTGTGATTTTTTTTAATTTTATTTGTGGATTCTCTTAAAAGTGCAAAATTTTTATTTTTAAATGTAAATTCACTAGATTTAAGTGCATTTATACTGTTTTCAAGTGCTTTTTCTTGTGAGTAAAATGTATAGTTTTTATGCTTTTGGGAAATTGTTTTTACAATCGAAAAAGGAGTGCTTATGGCTAAATTTCCTGATTGAGAGTTATTTGACACAAAAGCATCTGAGAGCCCAAGCGGTTTGCCAGAGATATTGCTTCTTATTCCCAAAAAAATAAGAAGTGCAACAATTAGCAATGTCAATGAATCCTTTTTTAGAGACAAGTGAACAATCTCATTTTTAAAAGTCAATGCTCTTTTAAGGGCAAAAAAGAGCAGAATTTCAAAAATAAAAAAAATAAAGACCTCGTGATAGTTTTGTATAGCCATGTCTAAAACAACATGCATGTCGTTTTGCATAGCAGTTATTTCGCTTGCCATATGTCGTGAAACATACTCAAAATAGACGATGCCGGATAATTGAATTAAGACAATTACACTCAGGAGTATATACCAGACGATATAGATATATTTTTGGAATTTTTTATCATATGTAAATCTAAATGGTAAAAAGTATATTAATAAAAGCCATCCTAAAAAAATACCTATTACCGCGATATCTACTCTTGCACCCATAAAAAATGATGCAACTGTTTCATAAAATGTTAAAGATTCAAATTTGTTAAAATAAAAAAAATAGAGCAATACTCTAAGTAGAGTAAGCGTTGCTAATGATGCAATAAAAAGTGTCACAGCATTTTTAATTTTATTTGTTATTAAAGAATGCAAAATAAAAATACCATCCAAAAAATAATATGTAAGATTATACTAAACATTACAGCAGTTGCAGCTATGTCCTTTGCGCTTTTTGCAAGTGGATGAAACTCTTTTGTTATTAGGTCAACACAGTTTTCTACAGCGCTATTTATGAGCTCCACTATTAGAATCAAAAATGCACTAAAAAGCAGAATACTTTTTTGCCATAACTCAAAATCTATTAAAATTATTGCTAGAATGATAAAAGGAGCTAAAAAAAGTTCCAATCTAAAAGAGGATTCTGTTTTTAGAGCATGTAAAAGACCATCTAATGCATATTTTGTATTTTTGAAAATATGATATTTTGGTTTATTGTTCACGCAGTTCCCTTGCAATTCGTATAATTTCATCCGCTTCTATATCGCAAATAGAGAAATCGTTTTTGTTTAGTTTATAATGATTTACAATACTTTTGGATTTTACAACTCTGTTAATCGGAGTTACATACACGCGATTTGTGGGAGTCGGACCAAAAATAGTTATAGATGCAACATTGAGCCCCCATGCCATGTGAGTAGGTCCCGTATCGTTTCCTATAAGCAGAGAACATTTGGAGATAACATCTTTTAGTTCATCCAATGAGCCGCGGGGCAGCAGATGTAAAAATTCAGACTGCTCTTGCATCCATAGTGCTTTTTTGTGCTCATCTTCACTTCCCCACACTATAAAAGTGTCTGTTTTTAATGCTTCTGCGATCTCTACAAACTTCTCTTTTGGATAGTTTCTACTCTCCCAAGTTGAGCCTATGACAAATACATTAAATTTTTTTGGCAGATTTTTTACATGTGAACATGAGTACAAAAATTTCTCTTTTTCTAAAATATCATTACTTGATACTTTTACGCCAAGCGGTTCGCAAATTACGGCGACATTTCTGTCTATAGTATTTGCTTCATAGGCAATATTAACTTTTTTATCGTAAAAATAAGAAGCAATACCCTCTCTGATAGAACTTTTGTCAAATCCTGCTATTGTTTTTGCGCCTATTATTTTAGCAGTTATTGCAGATTTTAGAAGTCCCTGCGCATCTATAACGATGTCATAATTGTTTTTTGAGTAGCTCTTTAAGATTTTGTATTGAGTAAAAATAGTGCTTTTTTTCTTTTTGATAGATTTTAGATTGATTGGCAAGATGTTATCTATATGCGGATTATTTTTTAGCACATCTGAAAATGCACTCTCGACGACCCAGTCGATTTGCGAATGAGGCAGCACTTTTTTTATAAATTGCAATGCTACCATAGCATGGATGATATCTCCCATAGCGGAGAGTTTTACTATACAAATTTTCATTTTTGGATTTTACATAAAAGATGATGAAAATTAGATAAGTTAGCACTTATTTTGATTTTTTAGATAAAATTCTTTGAAAAATATTAAACGGAACAGTTATTGAAAAAAGTTTTAAAACGATATATGCCATTTATAAAAGAGTATAAATTACAATATTTTTTAGTTCTTATCGGCATACTATTGACAGTGAGTGCAACTACTGCGACGGCTCATATTATGAAGCCTTTGATGGATGAGATGTTTATAGAAAAAAAAGAGCAGATGCTTTATCTTATCCCTTTCGGGCTTGTCGGCATATATTTTTTCAAGTCAGTCGGCAGATATATGCAATCAGTTTTTATGGCCTATATCGGTCAGCATATTATCACAAGGCTTCGAGAGATACTTTTAGAAAAGATTATAAACCTAGATATGACATTTTTGTATCTCAACCGCAGCGGTGAGCTTATATCAAGGGTTACAAACGATATAGACCGCATAAGATATTTCGTTTCAAATATGCTGCCGGAGCTATTTCGTGAGAGTTTGACTGTAGTAGCGCTTGTAGGTTATGTTATATATTTAAATCCCTTACTTGCATTTTACTCTTTGGTTTTAATGCCGCTTATTATCTATCCGCTTCTTCTTATAGCTAAAAAATTAAAAAAATATTCTCGCCGTTCTCAGGAAAAAAACGCTGATGTAGTTTCGCGTTTGAGTGAAGTTTTTAATAATGCTGAGATCATAAAAGCAAATGCTACGCAAAAGTTTGAGATAAATCGATTTAGTATTGAGAACTGGAAATTTTTTAAGATAAATATGAAAGCCATATATGTTGGAGATATAGTCTCCCCTATGATGGAGATTGTTGGAGCTATGGGGCTTGCGGCGGTTATTTTTGTAGGCGGCAGAGAGGTTTATAACGGTAATATGAGTGTTGGAGAGTTTACAGCATTTTTAACCGCTGTCGGACTTGTTTTTCAACCCATCCGCCGCATAGGCACAATTTACTCAAAAATCCAAGATGCAATAGCTGCAAGTGAGAGGGTTTTTGAAGTACTGGATACTAAAAACAAGATTGTTGACGGAAACAAAGTTTTAGAAGATGATATCACGCATATAGAGTATAAAGATGTAAAGCTAAAATATGATGATTTTTACGCTCTAGACACTATAAACATAGATATAAAACAGGGGCAGAATATAGCGCTTGTCGGTGACAGCGGAGGCGGAAAAAGTACATTTATAAATATGCTTCTGCGTTTTTATGATCCAGATAGCGGCGAGGTTTTGATAAATGGCACAAATATACAAGAGTTTACGCAGGATTCGCTTAAACATCATATCTCACTGGTAACTCAGAGAATTTATATATTTCAAGATACTTTGGCGGCAAATGTCGCTTATGGCCAAGAAGTAGATGAAGATAGAGTAAAAGAAGCACTTAAACTGGCGGATGCATGGGACTTTGTAAATTCTCTTGAAAATGGAATAGATACTAAAATGGAAGAGTTTGGTTCAAACTTATCAGGCGGACAGAGACAAAGAATCGCAATTGCAAGAGCAATATATAAACATGCCTCTTTAATTCTTTTTGATGAAGCAACATCAGCGCTGGATAATGAGAGTGAGAAGAGAATACATGCTGCTCTTGATGCATATACAAAAGATAAAATCACTATAACAATTGCGCACAGACTCAGTACAATTGAGCATGCGGACATGATATTGGTAATGCAAAAAGGTAAAATTGTAGCAAGCGGAAAACATAGTGAACTTTTGGAGCATTCTGAGGTTTATCAAAGATTAGCCGGAACTTTTAAAAATTAAATTAATCAGATTTTCAACACTTTTTAGAGATAATCGCCATAATTATAAAAAATGGACTATTAATATGCTAGATTTCGCAAAATTTACAAAGTACTCAAAACCAGGGCCTCGTTATACAAGTTATCCGACAGCTTTGGAGTTTAGTGACGCTTTTGGATATGATGAATATGTACAAAAACTAGAACAGCAAGATCCATCTCGTCCTTTGAGTCTTTACTTCCACCTACCGTTTTGCAAAAATGCATGTTATTTTTGCGGCTGCAATGTTGTTTTTACCTCCAAAGAAGATAAAATGCTTCGTTACTTGGACTATTTAAAAAGAGAGTTAAAGATTCTTTCAAAACATTTAAACTGCAACAGAGAAGTGATTCAGATGCACTTTGGCGGCGGTACACCGACATTTTTCAGTGCAGCGCAGCTTGAAGAGGTGATAAAAGAGATTAAGTCTTTTTTTCCAAATTTTGTAAAAGATGCCGAAGTCAGCTGCGAGATAGATCCGCGTCATATTGATGAAGATCAGATGAGAGTTCTAAGCGAAAACGGTTTTAATCGTGTAAGTTTTGGTATTCAGGATTTTAATGAAAAAGTTCAGATTGCTATTCACAGAATTCAACCTTACGATACCACAAAAAATGCTATGGATTTGGCAAGAAAATACAATATGGTTTCAGTAAATGTTGACCTTATATACGGACTCCCTTTTCAGTCGCTTGAAACATTTAAAGAAACTTTGGAACTGGCTATTACTCTCAATCCGGACAGATTTGCAGTATTTAACTACGCGCATGTTCCTTGGATGAAAAAAACTATGCGTAAGATTGATGAGACAACGCTTCCTCTTCCGGATGAAAAACTTAAAATTTTGCAGTACACCATAGATTTTTTAACTTCAAACGGTTACAAAATGATTGGAATGGATCACTTTGCCAAACCTGAAGATGAACTTTTTAAAGCTATACAAAAAGGTGAACTTCACAGAAACTTTCAAGGCTATACTACAAAAGGCGGAGCTGATCTTATAGGGGTAGGGCTTACTTCCATCGGCGAAGGAGTAGCTCATTATGCTCAAAACTTTAAAGATATGAGAGAGTATGAAGAATCAATTGATGCTGGAAAACTTCCGTTTGAACGCGGTATTGTTCTCAATGAAGATGATCAGATTAGACAATATGTGATTATGGAGCTTATGAGTAACTTTAAGCTTGATATAAAAAGATTTGAAAAACTCTTTAACATTGAGTTTAAGAAATATTTTGCTGATGCCATAGAAGCCCTTAAGCCTTTTGAGGAGGATGAACTTTTAACTATCAGCGATGATTTTATAGAGTGCAGCCAGACAGGTACTCTGCTTATTAGAAATATTGCGATGCCGTTTGATGCTTATATGAAAAAGCATGCGGCTAACGCAAAAACATTCTCAAAAACGGTATAGCAATGGGCAAATCAGCGCAAGAGATTTTTAATTTTTCTTCTATTACTGATGATTGTATCAAGTGTGGAAAATGTATACCCGTTTGTACTATTCATGGTGTAAATGCAGATGAGGTTACCTCTCCCCGTGGTTTTTTAGATCTTTTGGGAGCGTATCAAAGGGGAAATTTAGAGCTTGATGAAAATGCCAAAGCTATCTTTGAGAGCTGCTTCTTATGTACTGCATGTGTTGAGGTTTGTCCAAAATCACTTCCTACGGATATGGTGATAGAGCAGGTTAGAGCAGACATAGGCAAAAAATTTGGCATTGCATGGTATAAAAAAGCTTTCTTCTTGCTTCTTCGCCACCGTTGGCTAAATGACTTGGCTTTTAAACTTGGCTGGGCATTTCAGACATGCGGATTTAAAATTCAAGCAGATATTGACTCAATGAGTTCACGCTTTAATCTGCCGATGTTAAAAGTAGACAGACTCCTTCCAAGCCTTAGAAAAACATCATTTTTAAATTCTCACCCGGAAAATATAAACAATGGAGGGAAGAGAAAAGTTGCTATTTTTATAGGTTGTCTGGGAAATTACAACTATGTAGATGTAGGAAATTCTCTTTTAGAGATATTAAAAGCACTTGAGATTGACGCTTTTTTGGCAAAAGATCAGAAGTGCTGCTCCGCGCCTGCCTATTTTACAGGCGATTTTGATACGGTTGATTATAATGCAAAGTTTAATATAGAGTATTTTGAGAGTTTTTCAAAGGATGTAGAAGCAATTATAGTTCCAGAGGCTACATGCAGCGCTATGTTAAAGATAGATTATGAGCACTATTTTCATGATCAGCCTGAGTGGAAAGCAAGAGCTGTTGCGTTAAAAGATAAAATTTTTATGGCAACAGAGTGGCTTGAGAAACATACACATCTTAATGAACTTTTAGAGTCTAAGAAAAAAGATTCAAAGATAGTTACATATCACGATCCGTGCCATGCCAAAAAAATGCAAGGCATTCATCAAGAGCCAAGAAATCTTATCAGCAAAAATTACAATATTGTTGAGATGAGTGATCCAAATACATGCTGCGGATTTGGCGGGGTGACTATGCAGAGTGAGAAGTATCATTTTGCAAAAGCGGCAGGAATTCCAAAAGCAGATATGATTAAAAAAACAAATGCAGATGTGGTAAGCGCAGAGTGCAGTGCCTGCAGAATGCAAATTAATGCATCAATGAACTATGTAGACGCAAAAACTGTATTTAAAAATCCTATTGAGCTTATCGCCGAAGCCTTGAAAGACTAAACTTTTTATGTCATCATGGAATAACATATATAAAACATTTGATCCAGTAGCTTTTCATATCTTTTCACTGCCGGTTCATTGGTATGGAATCATGTATGTTTTGGCACTTCTAAGCGCTCTTTATATCGGAAAATATTTTATTAAAAAAGATAATCTTGATTTTGGCGCCAAAGGGATAGACCTCTATTTTATCTATGTGGAGATCGGCGTTATTTTGGGTGCCAGACTCGGTTATATACTCTTTTATGACACACAGACGATTTACTATCTTTCGCATCCGTGGCAGATATTTAATCCTTTTGTTAATGGCGAATTTGTGGGAATCCGGGGGATGAGCTACCACGGCGCTGTTTTGGGTTTTCTTATAAGTAGCTATCTTTACTCTAGAAAGCATAAGATTGCTTTTGGCAAAATAATGGATTTGGTGGCCATCAGTGTTCCTTTGGCTTTTGTCTTTGGACGGATAGGAAACTTTTTAAACCAAGAGCTTATCGGACGGGAAACAGATGTACCATGGGGGATTTTGGTAGATGGTGTGCTTCGTCATCCATCACAGCTTTATGAAGCTGTTTTGGAAGGTATTGGTGTTTTTATAGTTGTCTATATCTATAAAAAATATCAAAAATTCAGCGGAGAATTGGTTTTGGTATATGCAATAAGTTATGGACTTTTCCGCGCAATTGCGGAGATTTGGCGAGCACCCGATATTCAGATAGGATATGTATGTTGTGATGCTGTAACACAAGGACAGGTTATGAGTTTGGCTATGAGCTTTTTAGGTGTAGCAGCATGGTTTTATTTTAAAAAGAGAAATATAAAAATTTAAATATCTTTGTTTTTGCTTTTGTCTTTTTCATTTTTTCGCAAATCTTTATCTTTTTTAACAGAACTTCTCCATAAATGATTTACAAGATAATAAGCTAAAGAGGAGACGGTTATGGAGTAAAAAGCTGTTCCGACATAGAGCGGTATAAAGATATTGCCGATATTTTTGCTAAACCACTCTATATTCATCTCAACGGATGTCATCTCCATTCCCAAGAAAAAACTTCCTGTTAAATACTCCATATAGTACATTGCAGGCATGGTAAAAGGGTTGCTGAGCCAGCATATGGCAAGCGCAATCGGTACATTGAATTTTAAAAATGGTATAAATGCCACAACTGCCAACATCTGCATAGGCATTGGTATAAAAGCAATAAAAAATCCTA
Source organism: Sulfurimonas sp. CVO (assembly GCF_009883775.1). NCBI lineage: Bacteria > Pseudomonadati > Campylobacterota > Epsilonproteobacteria > Campylobacterales > Sulfurimonadaceae > Sulfurimonas > Sulfurimonas sp. CVO. Next base: position 1,370,553 of record NZ_CP033720.1, on the reverse strand, counting down.
TAAAAACTGCTCTTGATACCATCCTTCTATTTGCTGATAAGTAATCTGTCGGTATTTTATATTTTTGAATAAGAGTTTTTAATTTTTCACTCGCACTTATGTTTTTAAATGTTTTTCTAATCATCATTTATACCATTGTTAAATATGCGGGGATTATATCTATACAAAGCTTATATTTCTAGTAATATATAATTTTAATATAATAAAGTTACGAAGCTTGTTTAGCTCAAGTAATATAAGAGATATTTGATTCTGCTGTTGAAGTAGGTTTTGCTGTTGCAATGCGTAATGCCAGATATTATGATAAAATTTCATTATAAAAATATAAAGTGGGTAAATAATGTCATTTGAAAAATTAGGAGTTATAAAACCTCTTCTTAATGCTATAAAAGATTTGGGATATGAAAAACCTACAGTTATACAAACAAGAGCAATTCCGTTAGTCTTGGCAAAGAGCGATGTTTTTGCAACAGCTCAAACAGGAACTGGCAAAACTGCTGCATTTGGACTTCCTATGCTGCAAAGACTTAGAAAAACATCTGCAGATCAAAACAGAGTGCTAAGAGGGATTATACTCTCTCCGACAAGAGAGCTCTCTTTGCAGATATATGACGACTTGCAAAAATATGCAAAAAATATGACCTTAAATATTGCCGTATTAGTCGGAGGAAAAGATCTTGAAACACAGCAGAGACTATTAAAAGATGGAGTTGATATTATAATTGCAACTCCAGGCAGAATAATTGAACATGTAGGAAAAGGGCTTGATATCTCACATGTAGAAATTTTTGTCCTAGATGAAGCTGATAGAATGTTGGATATGGGCTTTGTAAAAGAGATAAAAACCATCTATCCGCTTTTGCCAAAAAGACATCAAACGCTTCTTTTTTCAGCAACATATAGCGATAAAGTGAGAAAACTTTCAAAATTAATCCTTACAAAACCTGCATTTATAGAGGCTTCAAAGAAAAATTCAACAGTTGATACGATAAATCAGGTAGCATATTTAGTTGATACAGATAAAAAAGCATCGCTTTTAGCTTATATTATTGGTTCAAGAAATTTTAGACAGGTTTTAGTTTTTACTAGAACAAAAGCAAGTGCAGATGAGCTTGTTGTAGAACTTAAGAAAGATGGGCTTAAATGCGGAGTTATTCATGGAGATAAAACGCAAGCCAACAGACTAAAAACGCTGAGCGAATTTAAAGAGGGAAAAATCAGGGTTCTTGTTGCAACTGATATTGCTTCTAGAGGTTTGGATATAGAGGAGCTGCCTTTTGTTATAAACTATGAGCTTCCTTCAATTCCTGAAGATTATGTTCATAGGGTAGGGCGAACCGGCCGTGCCGGAAGAGAGGGAGAAGCCATCTCCTTAATCGATATTTATGAAAAGTATGACATAAAAGAGATAGAGAGACTTATAGGGATTAAAATCCCTCAGGAAACAGTTGAAGGGTTTGAACCTGATCCTACTATAAGAAGAAAAGATCAAGATGAGATAAAACTAAAGAGTGAACATAAAAAAATAGAGCAAAAGAGATCAAAAAAGCCTTATAAAAAACCAGAAAAAGCTCAAAAAAGCGCAACCTACAAAAAACCTGTTACAACAAAAAAAAGAAAAACAACAAAACGAGACAGATAGAATTTGTTAGAAATTTTATATAGAGATGAATTTTTAATAGCTATTAACAAGCCCTCAGGACTTTTAGTTCATCGTTCCCCTATTGACAGGCATGAAACTCTATTTGCTGTGCAGATGCTTCGTGATCAAATAGGTCAATTTGTTTATCCGATTCATCGTTTGGATAAGCCGACTTCTGGAGTTTTACTTTTTGCTCTGGATAAAGAGAGTGCAAAAATTATGGGTGAGCAGTTTCGCACAAAAGAGAGTAAAAAAAGCTATATTGCTATAGTTAGAGGTTATACTGATGAGAGTGGCTTTATAGAGCATCCTCTTAGTGTAAAGCTTGATAAAATTGCAGATAAAGATAATAGTTCTGTAACAAAAGAGGCGCAAGATGCAGCGACTGAGTATGAAAGAATTGCAACAGTAGAACTTTCTTATCCAGTCGGAAAGTATGATAAAACCCGCTACTCACTGGTAAAATTAAAACCGCTAACGGGCCGAAAACATCAGCTTCGCCGCCACATGAAGCATATATCACACCATATTTTAGGCGATACAAAGTATGGAAGAGGCGAACATAATAAGTTTATACGCCAAGAGTTTGATTGCCATAGAATGCTTCTGCATGCTAATGAACTTCAAATCAGACACCCTTATACAAATGAAGTGCTTATTATTCAAGCTCCGTTAGACGATGCATTTAAAACTTTATGTAGCTCGTTTGGTTGGCAAATATAATAAATTTTGTATAATCACAATTAAATAATACAGAGGAGTTGAGATGGATGCAATTTATCCATACGCACATATCATACATTTGATTTTAGCGATTATGTTTTTAGGGTATGTTTTTACCGATTTTATAATGATTTCAGCACTTAAAAATAAGTTTGGTAAAGAGACGGATGAGAAAATAAATCAAATATTGGGAGCAAAAAGTTTTAAAATTTTTCCTATTTCACTTCTATTTATAGTTTTAACAGGAGGTGTTATGATGTCAAAATACATCAATACAAATGCAGGTTTTTTTGAAACTGATTTGCAAAAAATGCTTGTTATTAAAATAACTTTGGCGTCGATAATTGTTTTAGGAGTACTTTTTAATATTTTTACTAAAATAACAAAGCGCAAAAAGTCTCTTTTTATGCAAGAGCATTTTCATAAAGTTGTTTTATTTTTAGGATTTTTTATCATTATACTTGCAAAAATGATGTTTAGCGCGTAACTATTTTGCGGACAGTTAAATGAGCAAGATCAAAGTTATAACTGTTCTGCTTGGCGCAATTATGCTATTTACAATTATGACAAAAGAGAGAGATTCTAACTCTTTGCACATAAAACTGCACAGTGATGCTACGATACTCGCCTTTGGCGACAGTATCACCTACGGCTTCGGTGTTGCAGAAGAAGATAGCTACCCCGCACAGCTTCAAAAAAGAACAGGTATCCGTGTCATAAAGGGCGGCGTCTCAGGCGAGGAATCATCTGAAGGATTAGAGAGGCTTCCTAAGCTTTTGGAACAAAAACCAGATTTAGTCATACTCTGCCATGGCGGAAATGATATTATCCGGAAGCGTTCAGATGAGAAGTTAAAAACAAACCTTACCAAGATGGTGGAGATCATAAAGGCGAGCGGAGCTGAGGTTCTGCTTGTTGGAGTTCCAAATTTCGGTCTGCTGGGATTTAGTACACACTCCATCTACGCTGAGGTCGCTAAAGAGACAGAGGTCTTTTTTGAAGAGGATGTTCTCTCAAAAGTGTTATCAAAGAACGAGCTCAAGATCGACTATATTCATCCGAATGCAAAAGGATATAAGATCATTGTAGATGCAGTTGTGAAATATTTGAAAACAGTTGAGTAGATTTTCTATTTATAACTGACACGCTTTGGGCACAGTTAAAAAATAAATCTTGTGAAAGTTCGTATTTATGGGGTTTTAAATGTAGTGGCTCCGGATACTGGATTCGAACCAGTGACCAAGTGATTAACAGTCACCTACTCTACCGCTGAGCTAATCCGGAATCTTAAAAAATGGTGTCAAAGGCGAGACTTGAACTCGCGACCCCCGGCTTATGAGACCAGTGCTCTAACCAGCTGAGCTACCCTGACATCTTTTAAGAGGCAGAATTGTATCCATTTAAAACTTTAATTTACCTAAGAGAAAGAAAAAAACAATTAAAAAACGAAAAACAACAACACTATCAATAAACTTGAGTAAATTTAATAAATAGACTTTAGTTATATCGACTAAGGTCATTGACTTTGTTACCATTTTTTTAGTAGTATTGCGCTTGTAAATCATATTATTTAAGGAGTTTAAATGAATTTTCAACCATTAGGCAAAAGAGTCCTAGTAAAAAGAGTAGAAGAGGCAAATACTACAAGCAGCGGTATTATTATTCCTGATAATGCACAAGAGAAACCTTCAAAAGGTGAAGTTGTGGCTGTTAGCTCCGAAGTGAATGAAATAGCGTCTGGCGATATAGTAGTTTTTGGAAAATTTTCCGGCAATGAAATTTCGTTAGATAGTGAAAAATTTTTAGTTTTAGAGACAGAAGATATTTTTGGAATAGTAAAGTAAATTTAAAGGATTTTTAATGGCAAAAGAGATAATTTTTTCAGACAATGCAAGAAATGCGTTAGCTCGCGGTGTTGCAAAACTAACAGATGCGGTAAAAGTAACAATGGGACCTCGCGGTCGTAATGTTTTAATCCAAAAGAGTTACGGTAATCCTGTAATCACAAAAGACGGTGTTTCAGTAGCAAGAGAGATTGAGTTAAAAGATAAACTAGAAAATATGGGTGCTACACTTGTTAAAGATGTTGCTTCAAAAACTGCTGATGAGGCGGGAGATGGAACAACTACGGCAACTGTTTTAGCAAATGCAATTTTTTCTGAAGGTCTTAGAAACATCACGGCGGGTGCAAATCCTATCGAAGTTAAACGCGGTATGGATAAAGCATGCGAAGCAATTTTGGCAAATCTAAAAGCATCTAGTAAAATAGTAAATGGTAAAAAAGATATTGCTCAAGTTGCGACTATCTCTGCAAACTCAGATAAGCAGATCGGAAATATGATTGCTGAAGCTATGGAAAAAGTTGGACAAGACGGTGTTATAACTGTTGAGGAAGCTAAAGGTATTGTTGATGAGCTTGATGTAGTTGAAGGTATGCAGTTTGACCGCGGGTACCTAAGTCCTTACTTTATAACAAATACTGAAAAGATGATAGCAGAGATTGAAAACCCTTGGATTTTGCTAGTTGACAGTAAAATCACTTCACTCAAAGATCTGCTTCCGGTTTTAGAACAAGTTCAAAAAACTTCTCGTCCGCTTCTAATTATTGCCGAAGATGTGGAAGGTGAAGCGCTTTCAACACTGGTTGTAAATAAGCTTCGCGGTGTTTTAAATATCTCTGCAGTAAAAGCTCCAGGTTTTGGAGACAGAAGAAAAGCAATGCTTCAAGATATTGCAATCTTAACTGCGGGTACGGTAATATCAGAAGAGACAGGACATACTTTAGAGGGTGCAAGTATAGATATGCTTGGACAAGCTGCTCGTGTTGTAATAGATAAAGATAATACTGTAATCGTAAACGGCGCTGGAAAAGCTGAAGATGTGCAAAAAAGAATATCTGAAATTAAAATTCAGATGGAATCAACTACAAGCGAGTATGATAAAGAGAAACTTCAAGAGCGTTTGGCAAAACTAAGCGGCGGTGTAGCAGTCATTAAGGTTGGTGCGGCAAGCGAGACTGAGATGAAAGAGAAAAAAGATAGAGTTGATGATGCGCTTTCAGCTACCAAAGCTGCTGTTGAAGAGGGAATTGTGATCGGCGGTGGCGCTGCTCTTGTTCGTGCTGCTTCAAAAGTAAATCTTGACCTTGAGGGTGATCAAAAAATAGGTTGCGAGATAATTCTACGCGCTATCAAAGCTCCACTCAAGCAGATTGCTACAAATGCAGGCTATGATGCAGGTGTAGTAGTAAATGCAGTTGAGAGTGCGACAAATGAAAACATTGGATTTAACGCTGCAACAGGTGAATATGTTGATATGTTTGAAGCAGGAATTATTGATCCGCTAAAAGTAGGGCGCGTTGCTCTTACAAATGCTACTTCTATTTCAAGTCTTCTTTTAACAACAGAAGCTGCTATTTATGAACTTCCTGAAGAGAAGCCTGAAGCTCCTGATATGAGTGGAATGGGCGGAATGCCGGGGATGATGTAAAAGCCTAAAATCGTGATTTTTTCACGATTTTAGTTTTCAAATTTTTTTTAAGTAGTTAATTATTTAAATTTGTATAGAATCTTTTAATATAAAAATAAAAGGTATCTTGTGAAAATAAAAAATAGTATGTATCTATTTCAGATAATATTTTCACTTTTTATCTTCTTCTGTTTGGCAATCTCTTACACAACTTATAAAAACTATTATTTAAATGATTTAGACGAATATATTGATAAAGAGATAGAACTTTATCAAAAATATCTATCATCCTCTTTAAAATTAGTCTCCTTAAAGTATGAAGGAAACAAAAATATTTTTTATAATATACATGAAAAAGCGCTGCAAATATTAAAAAAAAATCCTGATACGGATTTGGCAACTTTAAAAAAAGAGTTGCAAAATGAGTGCAAATTAAAAAATTTTGAAATAGAGGCTTTTTTAATTGATGAAAATTATAAAATTTTCGACACAACATTTACTCAAGATATGGGGCTTAATCTCTCAATTATAGTAGAAGCAAAAGAGTATTTAGATAGAACCAAAAAAGATGGCAATATCTATATTGCAAATAATGTCTCCGAAGATGCTTTAGATGGAAAATATAAACTTTACTCCTATTCAAAATTAAAAGAGGGAGTTTTTTTAGAGTTAGGATTTGTAGATACTGAATTTCATAACAATATTTTTAATGCTTTAGACAAAAATTTAGATTTAAAACTTTACAGAGTAACATCCGTAAATGGATTTCAATACTATTATGATATTGCTAAAAGAGATAGTTATATATCAAAAAAGGAATATTATCAAAGTTTAAAAAAATTTGATATAAATAAACAAAGCAGCGATAAAATAATCAACACAGCAAGAGAAAAAAAGATAATAAAAGATACACAAGGGAAGATAATCAGAGTTTATGTGCCTATACTTGATTATAGAAAATTTGTTAATTCATTTTGGCAGTATGATATTGTTATTAGTTTTGATATTGATATAAGTAAAAAAATAGAAACGCTAAAAAAATTTGAAAACATCATTATAATTTTTTTGACATTTATGTTTATGTTTTTGACATTTATGTTTTATTGGTTAAATAAAAATTTTACTCAACCGATTAAAGAGATAGAAAATGCAATGACCGCTTCAAAACTAGTTGATAACATTAAAAATGAGAATGAGATAGGGCATATAGCGCAAGCATACAATAAACTGCTTACAAACTTACATAATAAAATAAAGAAAAATAGAGAGTTGATTCGTATTGATTTTTTAACAAAAGCGAAAAATCGAAAAGCATATCATGAAAATGTTTTAGAACTTCTATCTCTTTATAAAAGATATCAGATACCATTTTCAATTATGCTCTTTGATATTGATAATTTTAAAGAAGTTAATGACACATATGGTCATAGTGTCGGCGACGATGTTTTAAAAGATATCACAAGGCTGGTAAAGTCTGAGATTAGGGAGAGTGACTTTTTATATAGAGTTGGCGGAGAAGAGTTTGTTGTTCTTTTCCCTCAAACTTCTTTACAAAGTGCAAAAAAAGTTGCTGAAAAAATAAGAAAAATTATACAAAACAATCTTAATACCATAGAAAATAGAACAATTACCGTAAGTATAGGAGTGTGTGAAGTTGAAGCGGATGATATAGGAGATTCTCTTTATAAAAAAGTTGACCAGCTGCTCTACAAATCAAAAAAGAGCGGAAAAAACAGAGTTTGTTGCGAATGATGAAAAAAGAGATTTTAGAGCGTTATGAGAGAGCTGATAGCGGAGAGATAATTATTGATGTTTCAACGCAGAAAGTGGAAGATTTATATAGCAAATTTGATAAAAAATCTCACTTTTTAAAAAAAGATCTTAATCAAGATTTGGTAGAGTATATCATTGATTGCGCTATGGAAATTGGGGAAGAAAAATTTATAATATGTTTTAATTTTGAATCACAGATAGAAGATACATCTGCTTTAAAACTTCAAAATAGCGTTAATAGATTTTTTTTATATCTGCAAGAACATGAGCGCACAAAAATGAAGGACATGCTTAAAAAATCAGTAACTCTGCTTTTTATAGGAGCATTTATAGCTACAATTTCTGTGTTTATGCATCAAAGTGAGTTAATGAATAGAAGTATCGGATATGCCGTTATGGCAGAAGGATTAACAGTTGCCGCATGGGTCTCTTTATGGGAAGCTTTAGCCACTTTTTTGATTAAATGGGTGCCTTATAAAAAGAAAATTTCACTCTATAAACGCATCGCAAATGCTAAAATCAGGTTTAATTTTAATGCTAAATAAATTTTAAAACCAGTTCCTGAATAAATCAGGTTCCAGTTTTATCTAGCTTGCTTTATAGCTTCAAGGGCTGCTTCATAGTTGGGTTCAGCCGTAACCTCTTTTACAATCTCTTTATAAACGATAGTTCCGCTTCTGTCAATCACAAAAACAGCTCTTGCGCTTAATCCTTTTAGCTTATTGTCATCCATTAGAACACCATAGGCTTTACTTACATTTTTGTCTAGATAATCACTCGCTACTGCAAGGTTTTCAATGCCGCTGGTTGTACAAAAACGCTCTGAAGCAAACGGCAAATCCATTGAGACAACTGTTGTTTCGCAGATATCCAGGTTGTTTACATCTTCGTTAAATCTTCTTGTTTCAGCAGCACATGTGTCTGTATCAAGAGAAGGAACGGTTATAAGCAGCTGTATTTTATCTTTTGCTCCGCCGATTTCTACACTGTTCAAGTCAGTTCCTATTGCATTGACAATCGGTGCTTTGTCTCCTACACCAACTGCATCGCCTGCTAAATTTACGATTGAGCCTTTGAACATTGTTGTTTGCATAAATATTCCTTAGATTTTTTTTAATTATGTTATCATAAAAATTATGTAATTTATCTTTTATTATTTGAATTTTAAATACAATTGTAAAAATTTAACAACAAGAGTATATATGCAAAACCCTTTTGAAACAGATCAAATTAAAAATTATCTACTTTTTTATGTAGGTATAGTTGCAATAATGGTTCTATTTTTTATTGCAACCACTCTTTTTCATGATACAAAAGATATTGAAAAGAAAGTATTTAACATAGAACAAAATAGCATAAAATCCACAGATACAAGAGAAAAAGAGGAGCAAGACCCCATAAAAAGCAGGTTTAAGCTTTTAGATAAAACTTATTGATCTTCTTTTGTAACTATGTATAGCTGCTCGTGATTTAAACTCTTTAGTATATCCATTACTGCAACAAAATCTTGAAATTTAGATTCTTTATCGCTTCTAAGAACAACTGTCTGCTCTTTTGAAATTGTAGAGAGTTCTGTTTCAAGTGCTTTTAGATCAACTCTTTTCTCTTCGATAAAAAGTTCTCCTTTAGCATTTATATAAATGGTCACCTCTTTTTTCAATTCTTCTTTTGTTGATGCTTTTGCAGTTGGAAGCTCAATGGGAATAAGGCCCTTGTTTACAAATGTTGCTGTTGTTAAAACCATAACTAAAAGAACAAGCATGATATCGATAAAAGGAATAACATTTATCTCATCAAATCTTTTTCTCTGTTTTTTACATTTTGCCATGATTAGTTACTTGCTTTTTCTTCTTGATTTACATCAAATATAGTCAATATTTTCTCTACTTTGCGAAGCAGTATAGTATAAGCGACTATTGCCGGCATTGCAACAATAAGTCCCATGGCAGTAGCTTTAAGAGCAAGAGCAAGACCTACCATGATTTTTTTAGCATCTATAGCACTGGCGTCACCCATTGTATAAAAGGTAAGCATTATCCCGATAACAGTTCCCAAAAGACCGACATAGGGCGCATTGGAGCCTATCGCACTTATAACACTTATGTTATTTGTCAAATCCATCTCTAAAATATCTCTATGCGTATATTTTTCAACATCTACGGTACTGTAAAACATCATTCTCTCTATAAAAAGCCAAAGAGTAACAATACTCATAAGAACAAGAAGACCTATGACTCCATAATCTAGAGCTGTTTCCGAATACGCTAAAATATTTTTTTCCATTAATTTTCCTTAAATTTTAATATAACTACTGTTCCTATATTAGGTTTTGATCTAAACTTTAAAACAATATTGTTTGTATCGCAAAATCTTTTTACCATACCGAGCCCTATTCCAAAACCTTTTATGTTTTCATTGCTTTGGTAGTAATCATCAAAAATTCTTAAAAGTTCCATTTCATCAATTCCGCAACCATAATCTTGTATATAGAGAGCAGAATCCTGCAATTTTATACTTATTTTGTGAATATTTTGTGAATATTTCACTGCATTGTCTATAAGATTGTCAATTACTTTTGATAAACCTACTTTATCATTGTAGATTTGTGTAGGTTCAACCAAAAGATCAAATTCTATATGAGGAAAAATATGCTTAATAAATTCAACTCTGCTTTTTAAAAGTTCATCGAGATTTATTATCTCATATGTTACATTTGAACTTTGCAATTTTATCATATAGTCAAGTTCATTATATCTTTGTTGAAGCATTTCACATGCATTTTCAATTCTTGAAATTCTTTTTATATCTTTATCACTGTTTAAATTCTTTTTTAACATATGGATATTTGTCATAATAGTGCTGATAGGAAGGTTTAGTTCATACAGCGTCTCTTTTGATAAATTTTGAAGATTTGTTACATGCTCAACAAGTGGATCTATTGAGAGCTTGGCAAGGATAATTCCTGCAAAAGCAATTAAACAAAGCAGTATAAGAAGTAACAAAAGAATATTTTCTATTTTTATAATTTCTATAAAATAGTATAAGATAGTAACTATAGAAATAGCAGTTAAGAGATAATAAACAAAAACAATAATGCGAAGATTACGAAACAAGCTTGTATCCTATGCCTCGAATATTTTCAATAGTTACTTCAGGAATCATTTGTTTTATGCGATTTACATAAACTCTTAGTGCCCCGTCGCTGGCTTTTTCGTTATGGCTCCACAGCTCATTTAAAATCAGTTCTTTTGGTACAGTGTTGTTTATATGCTTCATAAGGAGTGCAAGTAGTTCATACTCTTTTTTTGAGAGTTCTAACTCTTCATTTTTATATAAAATGCGTTTATGAATATAATCATTGCATAATAAACCTATACATTCAATATTGTTGGATGTGGCTCTTTTTAAGAGTGCTTTTATGCGAAGAAGCAACTCTTTTGTATTAAACGGCTTGATTAAAAAATCGTCTCCGCCGCATAAAAAGCTTTTTTCCAGCATCTCTTTATCTTTATGTGAAGTTAAAAAAATGGCAGGAGTATTGTCGTTTGAGTCTCTTAACTCTTTTAAAAGAGTTGTTCCATTTATAAGCGGAACATTGATATCAAGAAGATAGAGATCAAATTTTTGTGAAAATGTAATATCCATAGCACTCTGCCCATTTGGGACATGAACAACTTCAAATCCACTCTCTTCGAGCAAATCCACAAGAGTTTCTGCAAAAAGCATATCATCTTCAAGCAATAAAATTTTACTCAATGCTTTGAATTGCCCAGTTTATAATTTTATCGCTGTACATAGGAACAACACCGTTATAATCTTTAGGTACAAGAAAAGGTCGTTTCTCTAAAATAACCTCTTTAAATTCAGGGCAGATTCCATATATGTTTTGTGCATTGTCGCTGACAAATGCTTGAAGATTCTCAAGCTTGTTATACTGTTCAAAAATTTCACATAAAAGCTGAAGCGCTATAGGTGCGGTAAAGATTCCGGCTGCACATCCAGCGCTCTCTTTCTTCTCTCTCGAGTGCGGTGCAGAGTCTGAGCCGAACATAACTTTAGGATGTGCTTCAAGTGCAACTGAGAGAAGTGCATCCAAATCTTCTGGGCGTTTAGCTATTGGTTTGCAAAAATTATGAGGCATCATCATGCCGCCTATTACATCATCAAGCGTTAGAAGCAGGTGATGAACGGTTATGGTCGCATAAAGATTTTTATATTTGTCTAACATATCCACAGCCGCCTTAGTTGTGATATGCTCCATTATGATTTTTAAGTTTGGAAAATTTTTGGCAAGCAGTTCATAAACACTCATAAATTCTGCTTCTCTATCCATAACAAAGCCGTCAGTCTCTCCATGAACACAAAGAGGAATTCCTAAATCACTCATCGCCTCAAGCGTTTCACGCATCTCTTCAATATCAAAAGATGAAACGCCTCCCTCTGAATTTGTTGTAATTCCTGCAGGATAAAGCTTTATGGCCGTTATATGTTCAGCTATGCCTGTTAAAAATTTTCTATCGTAATTTTTATAAAAAAGTGTCATATATGGTTCAAAAAAATCATTTGGAATTGTTGCCATAATTCGCTCTTTGTAAGCTTTTAAACTTTCAAGGCTGTCAACTGGAGGGACTAGGTTTGGCATAACCAACCCTCCGCTAAAGCTATAAGCACTTAGAGGAGCAACATTTTCAAGCATTACACCGTCTCGAAGATGCAGATGCATATCAAGAGGCATTAAAAGAGTATGAGTTTTCATTATTTTCCTTCAGTAAATCGGTCTATTTCTTTTTAATTGTATCAAAAATCATCTATTTTATAAAGATTCTTTTGCTTTAATAATCAAATCGTTTATCGCTTTTTCATAGAGTTTGACCTCTTTTTGCGAGGTTGATTCAAAGCGGGTGACTAAAACCGGCGTTGTGTTTGAAGCGCGAACAAGTCCCCATCCATGCTCAAAATTTATGCGAACACCATCAACATCAATAATGTTTTTGATGGCAGGAAATGATTCTGGAGGGCTTTTTAGAAGCTCTTTAACTTTGTCGATGATTTTAAACTTCTCGCTCTCTGTCGTGTGAACTTTTATCTCCTCTGTTGAGAAGACTTTCGGAAGTTTTGCAAGTTCATCATCCAAATTTATTCCATCATTTATAAGCTCTAGCATTCTAAGAGTTGCATAGATGGCATCATCATAACCAAAGTAGCGATTTTTGAAAAATATATGTCCGCTTACTTCACATGCAAGATCTGCATTTGTCTCCTGCATCTTTACTTTTAGATTAGAGTGACCGGTTTTATACATAATGACTTTGGCACCGCGGCGTTCAAGCTCATCATACATAACTTGCGAGCATTTTACTTCACCTACAACGGTCGGCTTATCCATTTTCATCGCAAATAAAAGAGCCATCATATCGCCTTTTATATTGTTTTTATGCGTTAGTACTGCAATTCTGTCAGCATCTCCGTCATAAGCAAAAGCGATGTCGCCTTCTTCTTCTAAAAGCTTTTTGACATCTTCTAGGTTATGCTCATCCGTTGGATCTGGATGATGGTTTGGAAAAGTACCGTCAGGCTCAACATATAGCCCTTTTGTATTGAGATTCAAAGCGCTGAATATCTTCTCTGTCACAACTCCGGCTACGCCGTTTCCGCAATCGTAAACAATTTTTGTCGGCATATTTTTTAGATGTTGAAACTCATTGACTAAAAAGTCAATATATCTTGTGAGAGCATCTATTTTTGTGACATCTCTTTCTGTTTTTGGAGGAAGGTTCATCTCTTCACATTCTCGCCCAAGAGCATAAATCTCTTCTCCAAAAAAAGGTGCTTTGTTTATGGTGATTTTAAAACCATTGTATTCACTTGGATTGTGTGAACCTGTAATCATTACTGAAGCAGAGGGAGTAATTCCGTCAAACTCGTTGTAGTTGCAAAAGTAGTTAACGGGAGTCGGAACAAGCCCCATATCGAGTACTTTTTTGCCTCCGGCATTGAGCCCCTGAACCAAATACTCAAAGAGGATAGGGGAGTGGTTTCTGGCATCATAACCGACAGCCACATATTCACCCTCTATTTTAGAAGCCAGTGCATAACCTATACGAACAACACTCTGTTCATTTAACTCTTTTTCGTAAATCCCTCTTATGTCATACTCTCTGTAAATACTCACTTTTTTGCCTTTTGTGGTTGTATAAATGTAATTTTACAATAAATCACTTTAGAATCATATAATCAATACTATTAGAAATTGAAATAGTTGTTTTTTAAAAAAAAATATATCTTGTTTAGCACCTAATATTTTTTTTCAATTTTACCAAAGAGAGATTTGTTATAATGAAAAGAATTTCAATATAATAAAGGTCGTTTATGAATCTCTTTTTAAAATTTTTTACACTTGTTTTTTTCCTGTTTTTTTCATCTCAGTTGAGTGCTCAAAACAGTGTAAGTGAAACCACTGACAAGTCACTGGAGAAGCCTTTGGTTGAGAGATATATTTTAGATGAGTTAAAAGATTTGCGTGTCGAAACCATAAAATTGAAAGCAGATGTTGAAAAAAGGCTCTCTAGAGCTGAGATAGAGCAGACTGACAGAGCTGCAAGATATATAACAGATACAATAGGAAATGTTTTTTATCTTATAGCGGCTGCTACATCCATACTTATTTTTGCCGGTTGGAACTCTCTTAGAGATATTAGAAGTAAAACTGAAAAAATTGTCGAAGAGAGAATCGACACTATTACAAAAAAGTACAACACTCAACTTGAAGCTTTGCAAAACACACTCTCTCAGCAGTCAAAAAAGATACTTGACAATCAAAACAAAATCTACAACACCCAATATATTCACTCCTTGTGGATGCGCTCAAATTTAGAGACAAATCCACAGTCAAGAATAGATATTTATGATGAAATTTTAAAGATAAATGATAATGATGCTGAAGTTTATGCTTATAAAGCGGATGCTGTTTTGGATATGGATGAGTATGAGTGGGCGCTGAGTCTTAGCAACAAAGCCATAGAGATAGACCCTCAGTATGGGTATGCTTATTGGCAGCGGGCATGTGCAAATGCAGTTCTTGGCAACAAACATCAAGCCATAGAAGATCTTCAGACGGCAGTAGAGAACTCGCCGCAGTTAAAAGATGAAATCAATAATGAAAAATTATTTGAAAATATAAAAGAGAGTGAAGAGTTTAAGAAGGTTGTCGCGCTTTTTAATTAATAAAAGCTGAGATGCCAATATGCTATTATTGCAAAAAAATAAAGAGAAATTATGAGCGAAGCAAAAACAATTTATCTAAAAGATTATAAAGCACCGGAGTTTACTGTAAAAACATGCGATTTGGTTTTTGAACTCTTTGAAGAGTATACGCAGGTTACAAATCTTATGCAGATTGTAAAAATGGATAAAAGTGCTAAAGACTTGGTGTTAGACAGTGTTGAATTAGAATTGGTCGAGATTCATTTAAATGATGTAAAACTTGAAGAGGAGAGATATGTTGTTGAAAAAGAGAGTTTAAGAGTTTTAGATGTGGAAGATGAGTTTAAACTTATCATTATTAATAAAATTTATCCGCATCGAAACAGTGAACTTGAAGGACTCTATAAATCTGGCAACATTTTTTGTACACAAAATGAACCTGAGGGCTTTAGAAGAATAACTCCTTATATAGATCGCCCTGATGTAATGGCGGTGTTTAAAACTACGCTGGTGGCTTCAAGAGAAAAGTATCCGGTACTTCTTAGCAACGGAAATACTGAATCAAACTTTAAACTTGATGACGGAAGACATGGCGTTACATGGAGTGATCCATATCCAAAACCCTCCTACCTTTTTGCTTTGGTAGCAGGAGATTTGGGTGTTGTAAAAGATAAGTATATTACTGCAAGCGGGAAATATGTAAGATTAAATATTTACACTGACAAAGGGAATGAATCCAAATGCAAACATGCTATGAAATCTTTAAAAGAAGCGATGCAGTGGGATGAAGAAAAATATGGCAGAGAGTATGATTTGAGCCTTTACAATATTGTTGCGGTTGATAGTTTCAATATGGGAGCAATGGAGAACAAAGGACTTAATATTTTTAACTCTGCTTATGTTTTAGCGGATGAAGATACGGCTACTGATGCCAACTTTATGGGTATTCAAAGTGTTATTGCGCATGAGTATTTTCACAACTGGACGGGAAATAGAATTACATGCAGGGATTGGTTCCAATTAACTCTAAAAGAGGGGCTTACAGTATTTCGCGACCAATGCTTTTCTGCAGATTTAAACTCAAAAGAGGTGCAGCGCATAGAGGATGTAAAAGCTCTTAGAGAGCGACAGTTTGTTGAGGATAACTCTCCTATGGCGCATCCGATTCAGCCTGATTCTTACATGGCGATAAATAACTTTTATACGGCAACTGTATATGAAAAGGGCGCTGAGGTTATCCGCATGCTGCATACTCTTTTAGGAGAGCAAAAATACCGTAAAGCGATGGATCTCTATTTTGATACATTTGATGCTCAGGCTGTACGCACAGATGATTTTTTATGGGCGATGAGTAAAGCCGGCGAGATGAATCTCGAACAGTTTAAGAGATGGTACCATCAGTCAGGCACGCCAAAGTTGGATGTAGATGAAAAATTTGAAGACGGTACTTATACTCTTACTCTTATACAGAAAATACCTCATGCAGTAGATGGCAGTGAGCAGAAACCACACTTTTTTCCTTTAAAGATTGGACTTTTGGATGAGAGCGGAAAAGAGATTTTAGAAAAAACGCTTCTTATCTCAAAAGAGAAAGAGGAGTTTCTATTTAAAACCTCTTTTAAGCCCGTTTTGTCTATAAATAGAGACTTCTCTGCCCCTATTATTATTGATCAAAAAGAGACTCATTATGGATTTTTGATGAAGCATGATACAAATAGTTTTGCCAAGTATGAAGCAGCGCAATTGTTTGGTATCCAAATTATAGAATCTCTTATGCAAGGCAATGATATAAATGATGAGTATGTAAGAGCTTATGGGCATATTTTAGAGAGTGATTTAGATATTTCTTATAAAGCTCTGTTGCTTGAGCTCCCAAGTATATCTGCGCTGATGCAGAGACAAAATGTTGTTGATTTTGAACTTATTTATGATGCGATAGAGAAGCTTCAAAAACATTTGGCGTCACTTTATAAAGAGAAACTTTTAGAGATATATAGTAAATTTCATAATCCTTTATGCGTAGATCTTGATGCAAATAGCATAGGGAGCAGAAGTATAAAAAATCGTTGTTTAAAACTTCTTTCGTCACTAAAGAGTGATGAAGTTGCAGTGATGGCAAATGAGCAGTACAGCAATTCACTAACTATGACAGACAAAGTTGCAGCACTTGATATTTTAGAAAATATATCGTCTGAGTATTCTGCTGTTGCATTTAAGCATTTTCACGACAAATATAGACAAAATACACTTGTTATGAATAAATATTTCTCTCTTTTAGCGGCTTCTCATAGAGAGGGTACCTTAGAGCGTGTAATCGCGCTTCAAAAGGATGCGGCATACAATGAACTTGTGCCAAACTTGGTTCGCTCTCTTGTTGGAACATTTACTCGAAACTATAAATATTTTCATGCAAAAGATGGAAGCGGATATAAATTTGTAGCAGATAAAATTATAGATATAGATAAAATAAATCCGCAGATGGCTTCATCTCTTGCCGGAGCATTTAAAATCTATAAAAAATTAAATGTTCAAAACAAAAAAATGATGAAAGTAGAGTTAGAGCGTGTAGTTTCTACACACTCTCTTTCAAAAAATGTTTATGAAATTGTAAGTAAAATTATAAAAAATCAATAATTTTTTTTATAATAAAAGGGCAAAAACTCCCAGAAATAGGACTTTTTCTTTCTGTTATAATTACAAAGAATAATAATTATTTCTTATTTTATAGATGATATTTCCATTTTTTTTGATATCATAGATAAGAAGTTTTAAAACTTTTTATAAAAAGGATGTTTTTATGGCAAGATTAGTTGTTCTTGGTGGAGGTATTTCTGGTCATACGGCTGCGACTTTCGCAGCAAAATGGTTAGGATCATCTCATGAAGTAGTTGTTGTTACTCCAAATTCAAAATGGAATTGGATTCCTTCAAATATTTGGGTAGGTGTTGGTGAAATGAAAAAAGAGGAGGTCACTTTTGAATTGGCTCCTATTTATGCAAAAGCCGGTATTAATTATAAACAAGCAAAGGCCGTCTCTATTAATCCAGAGGGTGATGAATCAAATAACAAGCCTTTTGTTACTATTGAGTATACGCTTGATGGGCGTGAAGGTGAAGTTGAGAATGTAGAGTATGATTATTTGATCAATGCTACAGGTCCAAAGCTCAATTTTGGTGCAACTCCGGGGCTTGGAGATGCTAACGGGTTGGGTGAATTTACCGTCTCTGTTTGTACAGCGGATCATGCAACACATGCAAATGAAGAGTTTCAAAAATGCATAGAGAAGATGAAAAAAGGTGAGCGTCAAAAGTTTTTAATCGGTACCGGACATGGTCTGTGTACTTGCCAAGGTGCTGCATTTGAATATATTTTTAATATTGAACATGAGTTAAATAAAGCCGGTGTTCGTGATATGGCTGATTTAACATGGATTTCAAATGAATCATTCCTTGGTGATTTCGGTGTCGGCGGATTACATATGAAGAGTATGGGATATGCAGTTAGTTCAAAAATTTTCGCTGAGTCACTTTTTACAGAGAGAAATATTGATTGGCTAATTGGTGCTCATGTAAATAAGGTGGAAAAAGGAAAAGTACACTATGAGCTGCTTGACGGTTCTATGGGAGAAGAGGAGTTTGACTTTTCAATGTTGATTCCTCCGTTTGCGGGTGTTGGTCTTAAAGCTTACGGCAAAGACGGTTCAGATATTACAAATACAGTTTTTGCTCCAAACGGTTTTATGAAAGTTGATGCTAATTATAATGCAGGTGCTTATGAAAACTGGAAAGCAAGTGATTGGCCGAAAACCTACCAAAATCCTACATATAACAATATGTTTGCCTGCGGTATAGCATTTGCGCCTCCGCACCCTATCTCTAAACCTATGAGTTCTCCAAATGGAACACCTATTAATCCTACACCTCCTCGTACGGGTATGCCATCTGGTATTATAGGCAAAGCAGTGGCGCGCAGTATCTGCGATAAAATATTAAAAGGTGAAAATGCACCTTTACATGAGATTTCTATGGCTCATATGGGTGCTGCTTGTGTCGCATCTGCAGGAAAAGGTCTTTTTGACGGAACTGCTGCTGCAATGACAATTTATCCTGTTGTTCCTGATTTTGAAAAATATCCGGGAACTGGTCGTGATACGGATTATACTTTTGGCGAGATTGGTCTTGCTGGTCACTGGATTAAACATATCCTTCATCATGTGTTTATTTGGAAGGCTAAGTTAAAAACCGGCTGGACGATGATCCCAGAATAAAAATTAAGATAGATATCAAAGGAGATAAAATGCAAAAAAAAGCAGAACACAATATTAAAGCGTATGACAAAAATTTTACAACTATGACTCCCGGTCCGTTTGCCGTCAAGTTAAGAACATGTAAAATTTGGCAATTGATAAGATTTATTGTTATAAATCTAAAAATGTTAGTGGTAGTAAACAAAAGCCACTAAATTTATAATTTTTAAGACCTTAGAATATAAATCTAAGGTCTTTATTTATTAAAACAAATTACTACTATTATTTTTTAGCAAGGCATATTTATGATTAAAGAGATAATTACTTACCCAACTCCGCCGAGTGTTCAATACGCAACGGATGTTAGAGTTTTTAATGAAGAGATTTTTTCTTTAATCGAGGATATAAAAGATACAATTGAGGCAAACTCTTTAGAGGCTCTTGCCGCTTTTCAAATAGGCAGTTATTATAATATAGTAGTTGTTAAAAAAAGTAATGAGAAAGATTTTTTAGAGTTAATAAATCCAAGAATAATAAGCAATAACGGCAAAGTAACTACTACAGAAACAACAGCTTATTTTCCGGGATTAAGTGCAGAAGTTACAAGATATGAAAAGATAAGCATTGTATATCAAGATAGAGAGGGGAAGCAGCACTCTTTAAAAGCTGAGGGGGATCTTAGTATTTTGCTTCAAAGAAAGATTGATTATACTTTTGGTTCAAGTTTTTTAAATAAACTCTCAAAAGATGAAAAAAAAGTATTTCAAAAAAAGCTAGAATTTGGAAGTGATATCGCTATCTCAGAGAGTTGCCCGACAACATTTAAGAGAGATTTTATAATTAAGATTATAAATATAGTAATGATTGCAATGGCAGTTTTGCTTACTGGTTCATTGTTTGTAGACGAGGAAATTTCTCAACAACTTTGGCAATATCAGACTTATCTCTTTTCTAGTGCGATAGTGCTTAATGTAATATATTTTTTCTATGCCCAATATGAAGGTAGAAAATTCACATCTTGTACTAGCTGCCAAATAGGAAATATAATCGGAACTACCGTGATATCTTTAATTAAGCTCTTTGTAATTATACTATTGTCTTATTTTATAATGTAAAGAAAGTAATAGTTTATGAAAAAAAAAGTACCGATTCTTATAAAAAATAGAGATATTTTTATATCTTCAAAAGAGAGTATTCTGCATCAATGGGCGTCATATATTTCTGTCAAAAAAATATTAAAAATTCATGATATAGAAGTAGAACAGTTTGTAAATGATTATGGCAAAGGCGTATTTGACTATTTTATGGGTGTAATATCCAGTGAATTTGAGATAGGTGATTGTCCTACGATGCATAACTTTTTAGATTTTTTAAAAGATAAAGATGTCAGAGCAGATGAGCTTTTTGATATATGCAGCCATTTTAGAAAATCAATGATTGATTTTTCATATGATTCTAATTTAAATTCAAAAATGCTCTTTGATGAAATATCTTTTATGTTCGATGAAAATTTTAAAGGGGTTTTAAAATATTACACAGATACAGTTTTTCAAAAAGAGCAAGAGATAGATCGGCATGTTAAACTTTTAAGTGAATATCAAAAAGCATTAGATGAGAGTGCTATTATTTCAAAAACGGATAAAGATGGCAATATAACTTATGTAAATGATAAATTTGTCCAACTAAGCGGATATAGCGCACAGGAGCTTATCGGCAGTAAATATAGTATTTTCAAACATGAAGATATGCCCCAAGAGTATTTTGAAGATTTATGGTTTCAGTTAGAAAATGCGGGTATTTTTAGAGGAACTATTAAAAATAATAAAAAAAACGGAGACTATTTTTATGTAGATGTAACAATTGTAAAAATAGTGGATGCCTATGATGATTCTGTTGAGTATATATCTATTGCGAACGATGTAACAAAACTAATCGATGCAAGACTTGAAGCTCAAAGAGCTTCTCAAGCAAAAGAGTATTTTTTATCCAATATGTCACATGAGATAAGAACACCGCTTAATGCAATTTTAGGTTTTGTAAATCTTTTAATAGAACAAGATACTTCAAAACAGCATAGAAAATATTTGGAAATTATTTTAAACAGCGGAGAAAATTTACTTAGCATTATTAATGATATTTTAGATTTTTCAAAACTTAGAAGCGGCGAGTTTACTATTGAACCAAAAGTATTTTCAATTCATAATGAAATCAGCCATACATTAGAACTTTTTGTAGCCTCTGCAAATTCTAAAGATATTACTATTACATCTTTTATAGATCCAAATATACCCAAAGAGTTATATGCCGATTCACTAAGAATTAAACAAATTTTATCTAATTTTTTAAGCAATGCTATAAAATTTACTCCGGTAGGGGGTTACATAAATATTGAAGCTACATGTAAAGATAAGATATTAAAAGTAAGTGTTAGCGACAATGGAATCGGCATAAATAAAGATGATATCAATCATATCTTTTCAGCTTTTACTCAAGCCGGACAGGGAGAGATAGAAAAGTTGCATGGAACCGGATTGGGATTGTCTATTTGTCATCAGCTCTCAGAGCATATGGGGGGAAGTGTTCATGTAAAATCCGAAATAGGACACGGGAGTACATTTTGGGTTGAGATTCCTGTTGAAATTCATAATAATGAGTGCCAAATTTTCACTGATATGCATGAATTGAAAAAATTAAAAACAGTGTTTTATTCAAAAAATGCTATAAAAAATTATAAAATAGATTCATTTTTTAAATATGCTAAAGTATTTAATCTTGATATAGATATTGTTGATAATCTTGACACAGAGTATGATATAGCAATACTTTTGGATGAGCATATCGATGATAAACTAAAAAAAACTATGCTAAACTCAGATAAAAAATTTATAATTCTTGAAAGCAGACCAAGTGATAAATATGAAAAATATGCACATATAATATGCGTGTGTTTTCCTCTTTATTGTTCAAAAATCAAAGCTGCTTTTAATGAATTGCTTAATCCATATTTACTATATTCTCCTCATAAAAATAGCAATAACTTAAATTTCCAAGGACATATTTTAATAGCCGAAGACAATGAAGCAAATCAGGAATTAATTAAAATTCTCTTAAACAAATATGGACTTACTTATGATTTGGCAACTAATGGCTTAGAGGCAGTAAATCTTTACAAAAAAAATAATTATGATCTTATTTTAATGGATGAACAGATGCCGGTGATGGATGGCAATAAAGCTGTTCAAGAGATTATAAAATATGAAAAAGAGAAGGGGCTTAGACACACGCCTGTATCTGCTTTAACGGCAAATGTTATTAAAGGGGCAAAAGAGCGTGGCTTATTGAGTGGGTTTGATTCATTTTTAGGAAAACCTATTGTGATGAAGGATCTAGAGAGAGTATTTTTTAATTATCTAAAAGTCACTAAAGAAGATGACACTAATTTAAAACAATCTGCTATAAACAGTAAGATAGAAGGATTAAATTATGAAAAATTGAGTCAAGAGCTTATGCTAAATGATGATGAATTAATTATGCTGGTAGAGCTTTTTTTAAAAAAAATGTCAAAGCAAATTCCTGAATTAGAAGCAGCAATTAAATCAAAAGATTATAAAAAGATAGCTCTTATTGCTCATAGTATAAAAGGTTCAAGTGGCAATTTTAGGCTTGAAGAGATACAGGAGCAGAGCGAGAAAATAGAAAAAATGGCTAAAGCTAAAGATAAAAAATATGATTATGAAAGTGCATTTGAAAAAATAAAAAGCAGATTAGCGAAAATAAAAATATTTTAATTATTTTTCAATATAGTAACCAATTCCAGAGGCATTTTTTATAATGTCTGTCGGAAGTTTGTTTCTAAGCCGCCAAACAAGTGTTCTGATACTGTTTTCTGTTGCTCCGCGTTCTTTCCAAACATAATCAATAGCTTGGTCAAAACTAATAATATGTCCAATTTTTGCAACAAGAAGTCTTAGTATTGCACTCTCTTTTTTTGTAAGTTTGATTTTTTCATTATTGTAAAATATATGATTTTTAGAAATATCTATAGAGTAACCGTTTCCAAAATTAACAATAGGTTTATCTGATTCTCTTTTTGAGTAGAGCAGTTTTTCTATGTTTTGTTCATTTATTTTATTGGCATCAATCTCTTCAAATCTTTTGTTTTCCATATTAAATTTAAAAATTGCCATCTGTATTGTTGCATGGAGAGAAGATGGATCAAAAGGTTTTACTATATAGCCATAAGGCTCCGTTTTAATTGCTTCAGATATTATCTCATCATCGCTGTAAGATGTCAAATATATAAAAGGAATTGTGTAAGACTCTTTTATTGTTTTAGCAAGTCTAATTCCATCATCACCCTCTTGAAGAGAGATATCAATAATAATTACATCAGGCTTATATTTGTCTATCTTTTCTTTTGCTTGAACTGCATCACTACACACTGCAATAACATCATAGTCATGTTTCAATAAAGATAATTTCAGATTCAGTGCTGTAATTTCATCATCTTCAACAATAATAATAGAATTTCTTTTCATATTTGATCCATAATGTTTAAATGTAATTATTTTATAAAAGTATTATAGTATAAATTTCTGAAAGTTAGTAGAAAATGTGATGATTTTGTTATTATTTTATATAAAAATGATTTTTTAAATAAATAATTTTTGTTTATATTGTTACAAAACAAGGAACACTCCTATGCAGAGTACCAAAAAAGGAGATAATACTTGAAGTATCTTGATAATAATTGAATTGTTTTTTGCTATATGAGAACTTTTGATGGCTAAAGCTCCTGTGAGCGATATAGTAAGCCCCATTCCTATACTCATGGCTATGGTTGCCAAAATACCGGTTACAAGATGTCCCATCATTAAAGAGAAAAAAAGAACAGTCATAACTCCGGGGCAGGGAACTATGCCGACTGAGAGCGCTACAATATATGACTTTTTATCTTTTGTTTTTTCTATTTTTTCATAAGTATTCCACTCTTTTTTTAATTCATAGATTAAATAAAGTCCGACAAAAATAATAAATATTCCGGAAACTTTATACATAATATCCACACTTTGGTTGAATGTTCTAGAAAAGAGACCATCTACCAAATAGTAGATTAAAAATGTTAGGATTAAAGCTGATAAAGCATGAATTGTTGAAACAAGATAGCCCATTTTAAAAGCGCTTATAAGCCTTCTGCCTTGAGATAAAAAATATGAAGCTACTATTGCTTTGCCATGACCAGGTCCGGCCGCATGAACTATGCCATAAACAAAAGCAATAGCTATAATGGTGAGTGAGCCATAAATACCTGCTTCATCTACCTGTTTAAAAGAGGATGCTATATTTGTATTTAATATTTTTTGATAACTATTTATCTCATAAATAAATTTTCCCCAAATTTCACTCATTTAATTCCTCTCCATTTGACAATCAACATATCTGCGATATAGTAATCTTTGTCTTCTAGTTTAGAATCTACAGAAGAAAGATCTATATTTTCATGGTTAATTTTTATTTTTATATCTTCGCTAAGATGAAAAGAAGTTAGATTTTCTTCATCAAAACAGCCTATCTTAAGCTCTTTTATTGATAAATCTATATTCGTTGAAATACTGAATTTATATACAAGTTTAGCCCCTTCTATATAGGCTGTGAAATTTTGCGGCTCTGAAAATTTTAATTTTTTGTTTTTTTGATGCGGGGAGATATAGTAGTTGAACTCTTTTAAGTTGTCAAATGATTCTTGTTTTAAAAAAGCTATCTCTTCTTTCTCTAGTTTATTATTTCTGTTTTGATCAAAATCCATCAGTAAAAGATTTGAAGTCATCTCATCAAAATACCAATACACATCCATATCTGAACTATTTTGGTTTATGACTATATCAAATTTAACATCTACAAATACATGAGGATGGCTAAATAATAGAGTATATAAAAATGATAAAATAACTATATACTTCATAACAGCCTTTATTTTTTTTGTTTTAAATGCTAACTAAAAAAAACTTATATTTTGATAATAATAATCGATTGTAACAAGTGATGTTCATATAGATATATTTTAGTTACCATATAGCTAGCATGAAAAATAAAAGCTTTGAAGATGCCTAAAATAAGACTTTTGAAGTGAGTGGCTCCGGATACTGGATTCGAACCAGTGACCAAGTGATTAACAGTCACCTACTCTACCGCTGAGCTAATCCGGAATATTTGATAGGTCGAAATTATACTTAATGAGTTTTAAAAAGTCAAGATTTTTTTATGCTACTTTGCGCGTTTTCGCTTTTCGTTTTCATTTAGGATAAAAAATTCCAAATTTCCCACTTTTTTAGTAACTATTTTTGAGCAAGAGATGAGATTTTCAAGTCGCTTTTTGCTATTTTGGTCAAAGAGCAGGTTGATGTCATCTATGGTTAGCGGTCTTTTGTCGAGCGTATTTAAAATCTCTTCATCACTATAGCTAGAGTTGTTTGGTTCTGCGTGAGTTCTTGAAGCTATATGGATAGGAAGAGAACTGTCAAAGAGCAGGGATGCATCATGAAGCTCTTTGTAGCTAAGTCCGCTTACAGGATAGGCAGGCGGTCTGTCAATTGTGCCTAAATCAATTCTGCTCACATCAAGTTTCAGTAGAACTTCGTTTAGTTTTTTTATCTCATCTTGTGTGTCGTTTAGACCGTGAACAAAGAGTATTTCTATGAAGAGTTTTCCTTTGAAAGCCTTGGAGAAATCTATCACTTTTTGAACGATATCTTTTATCTCTATGCCTGCATGCGGTCTGTCTATTCTCTTAAAAACATTTTTACTTACTGCATCAAGAGAGAGTTTAACTTGGTCAAGTTTTAGAAGTGAATTGAAAATTTTATCATCAACAAGTGTTGCGCTGTTTGTTAGGATAAGCGTTTGTGCATTGCCTTTGATTTTGTTTATTTCATCAATAAGTTCATCGAGATAAGGGTAGAGAGTCGGTTCACCGTTTGCAGTTATGGTTATGACATCTATTTTGTCGTTTAGATGCTCTTTTAACTCGTTAATTATCGTAGAGACTTCTACTACTTTTTTTTGTACATCGGTTGTTGCACTTGGAGCTAGTTCGCAATAGAGACAGTCAAAATTGCACTGTTTTAGAGCGGGGGAGAGATCTATACCCAAAGAAGAACCAAATCTTCTTGAGTTTATGGGACCAAAAATAGTCTTCACTTATTTTTTACTGACTCTGTGACATTCAGCTATGAAATGTTTTGCATTCTCAACAGGAACATCGGGAAGGATGCCGTGACCTAGGTTGAAGATATGTCTTTTTCCGCCCATGATGTTTTGCAGCGCTTCTACGCACTCGGTCGTTGCCTCTTTTGAATAGAGCCTGCATGGCTCCATGTTTCCTTGAAGAACATATTTCTCACCCAATTTTTCTTTTGCCAAAGCCATAGGAGTTGACCAGTCAACGCCAAATACTTCAAACTCTCCATATACTTTATCCAAAAATGCAGGAATACCTTTAGGGAACATGATAATTGGGATATGAGGATATTTTGCTTTTAAATAGTCTGCAATTTCTACCATATATTTCCAAGAAAATTCATCATATTTAGAAGGCTCAATTGCAGCTGCCCATGAGTCAAAGATTTGAACTACATCTATGCCCGATTCGATCTGTTTTTCCATGTAAAATTTTACAACTTCAGTTACTTTTGCTAAGATTTTATGCAAAAGTTCAGGATTTGAGTACATCATTTTTTTACAGATATTGTAAGTTTTTGTACCTTCTCCCTCTATCATATATGTTGCCAGAGTCCAAGGAGCACCCGTAAAACCGATAAGGGCTTTGTCATCTGCTAATTCTTCTCTTATAAGTTTAATAGTGTCGTAAACATAAGTCAGTTTAGATGCAGCTTCTTTGCCGCCGATAAGTCTATTTAAGTCAGCTTCATTTTTAATAGGATTATGAAATTTTGGTCCCTCGCCTTTTATGAACTCCAAATCCATTCCCATCTCATTTGGAACAACCAATATATCACTAAAAAGAATAGCGGCATCAACACCGACAATATCAACTGGTTGAAGTGTTACTTCGCAAGCTTTTTTTGGATCATGACAAAGATTTAAAAAGTTTCCTGCTTCTGCGCGCACTTTCATATATTCTGGAAGATAACGGCCTGCTTGTCTCATCATCCAAACCGGAGTGTACGGAGTCTCTTTTCCAAAACATGCGTCTACAAATATTTTACTCATTTTAATCCTTGATATTATTTTATTTTTAGTGACTTTTTCCGACTTTGCTTAAAAAGTAAAGACCTACCGCAACCGCTGTTATTGAAAGAGCCAGGTAGAGCAGATCCAGCGCACCGCTATATGTAGTATGCCCGACTTTTTGAAAAAATCCGACAACTAAAACCATAACAATAACTTTGGATATTTTATCTTTTAATTGATCCAGAGAGTGAACTGCTAAAAGTTGATTCTCTTCTCCATGCTCATCTTTTGCAGGATCTATATCTGAGATAAAAAGTTCATATAGACCAAAAGAGAAAATTATCATTACAACACCAATAAGATAAAGATCTACTGCACCGATAATGCCGCCTACAACTTCTTCATGGAAATGTTCCGGATGAGCATGCGTTATATATGTGTTTATAACATAAGCTGCTGTTTCGTAAATGTCAAAACTAGCAACCAAAAAGAGTAAAACAGCACCGACAAGACCAAAGACTACAGCAAGAATTATGATAAATCTTGAACCCCATAGACTTTTTTCAAACATTTTTTCCAGCATTGTCTACTTTTCCTCTTCCATCTCTATCCATTTTTGAGCTATTCTTACTGCATTTGTAGCAGCACCAACTCTTAAATTGTCAGCAACAATAAAAAGATGAAGCATATTTTTAGAAAAATTGTCATTTCTAATGCGGCCTACAAAAGTTTCATTTTTTTCTAAACAAATTGCAGGCATAGGGTATAGAGACTCTGAAGGATTGTCTAAAATAACAATATTTGGAGCTTTTCTTAAAAGCTCTCTTGCCTCATCTGCTTTAACTTCATTCGCAAAAGTAATAGTAAGAGCTTCTGCATGACCGCGAAGAGTCGGGACACGAACGCAGGTAGCACTTAGAGGAATCTGTTTATGCATGATTTTGGTTGTTTCATTTACCATTTTCATCTCCTCTTTTGTATACCCGTTTTCCATAAAAACATCTATTTGAGGAATAACATTTAAAGCTATTTGGTGTTTAAATGCTTTATGCTCGCTTTGATCTAATTTAAAAGCAAAAAAGTCATGCATTTGCGTAACTAACTCTTCCATTGCACTTTTTCCGGCTCCTGAGGTTGCCTGATATGTGCTTACATCAATTCTTTTAATATCATAAGCTTCATCAAGAGGTTTGAGTGTTTGAACCATTTGAATGGTAGAGCAGTTAGGGTTTGCAATAACTCCGGTTTTCTCCCATTTTGAAATATCTTCAGGATTTACTTCAGGAACAACAAGCGGAGTATTTTGATCCATTCTGAAATGTGAAGTATTGTCAATTACAACTGCTCCGGCTTTTACAGCGGCAGGAGCAAACTGGGCGCTTACACTTCCTCCTGCACTAAAAAGTGCTATTTCTACCTCTTCTTCTTCAAAAATAGTATCAGTCAACTCTTTTATAATTATACTTTTACCGGCAAATTCTATCTTTGTTCCTGCACTTCTAGCACTAGCAAGTGGAACAAGTTTGTTAATTGGAAAATTAACTTCATTTAAAATTGCCAATATCTCTTCCCCAACTGCTCCGTTTGCACCAACAACTGCCACATTATATTTTTTTGACATTCCTACTCCTATAGTTCATAAATTTTTATTTTTTTAAATTTGTTTTACCCATATTAAGGGGAAGATTCTAAAGTTTTTGATAACAGTAACTAAAGTATTTATATTAAAAGATTCTTTCATATTGTTATAATCTTTAACTATTTGTAGTTTTTTACTAAAAAATTTTAGATTTTTGACATATAAACAGCCATCTTTTTAAGCAGCAACTATAACAAAATTATCATTAAAATCGACTTTGAATTAAATTGCAAAATTTGTAAAAATATATAGAGTTCACTTGCATTTAATGCAGGTGAACTTGCAAATAAATATTGTTATAACTCTTCTGTATCAAACAAAGAGTCATCATCATCCTCTTCTTCAATAGGCTGTTTTGGACAACGAGAAACGCTTGCTACATCATCGCCTTTGACAATATAGACACCACTTGTATTTCTGCTTGATTTTGAGATAGTTTGCATATCAACTCTTATCATTTTACCGGCTTTTGTAAGTGCCATCATGTCCATTCGTTCATCAACCATTAAACATCCTACTACATATTTACCGGTTTTTGCAGTAATTTTCATAGCGATTACACCTGAACCGCCGCGATTTGTTAAACGGTATTCACCGGCTTCTGTTCGTTTGCCGATGCCCTTTTCGCTTACTATTAAAATCTCTTCTTCATCACTTGAAATAATATTTGCATCTACAACTTCATCATCAGCATGTTTAAATTTAATGCCTCTAACACCTCTTGTATTTCTGCCTTGATCGCGTGTTTTGTTTATATCAAACTTAATACATTGTGCAAGTTTTGTTACGATAAAGAGATATTTAATGCTTTGATCTGCAATTTTAGCAGTAATAATAGAATCATCATCATCTAGACTGATAGCTTTTACGCCGTTGCTTCTGATATTTGAAAATTCACTTAAGTTTGTTCTTTTTACAATACCTTTTTTTGTAAAAAATACCAAAGATTTCTCTTCGCTAAAGTCTGTTGTAGGATTTATGGATTGAATCTGTTCATCAGCTACTAGATTAAGCAGATTTACAACAGCTTTTCCTTTTGCCGTTCTGCTTCCTTCAGGAATTTTATAAACTTTTAGCCAGTGCAGTTGTCCGCGGTCAGTCACAAAAAGAAGCGTATCATGTGTATTACATGTAAAGAATCTCTCTATAAAATCGTCTTCATAAGTAGTGACTGCAGTTTTGCCTTTTCCGCCTCTTTTTTGTTTTTCGTACTGCGCCAAAGGAACTCTTTTAATGTAGCCTCTATGCGTAATAGTAACAACCATTGGCTCGTTTGGAATCAGATCTTCAATATCTATGTCATCATAATCATCTTCAATATCAGTTCGTCTTTCATCCGTATAGATAGTTAGAATTTCGTCAAACTCTTGATCTATGATTCCATGTAGTACCTCTTCGCTTTTTAAAATCGACTCTAAATATTCAATAAGTTCAATAAGTTCACGAAGTTCGTTTTCGATTTTTTCACGCTCTAGGCCTGTTAGTTTGCCAAGACGCATATCAACGATACTTTGAGCCTGAATAGTCGTAAAATCAAATTCTGAGACTAAATTATCTCTGGCATCTTCAATGTTTTTACTTGATTTAATAACTCTAATAATCTCATCAATAATATCAAGCGCTTTTTTAAGTCCTTCTAAAATGTGAGCTCTTGCTTTTGCTTTTTCAAGATCAAAAATAGTGCGGCGGATAATAATAGTTTTACGATGATTAATAAAATGTTTTAAGATATCTATAATTCCGAAAATTCTTGGCTCTTGGTTTAGGATAGAGAGCATAATGATACCAAAAGTAGTCTGCATGCTTGTCTGCTTGAAAAGATTGTTTAAAACTATTTCGCTCATTGCATCTTTTTTAAGCTCTATTACTACGCGTATACCTTCACGGTCAGACTCATCACGAATCTCTGATACACCCTCGATCATCTTATCTTTTACAAGATTTGCTATACTTTCTATAAGGCGTGCTTTGTTCACCTGATAAGGAAGTTCATCAATGACGATAACATCTCTGTTTCCTTTTTTTTCAATATGAGTTTTAGCACGAACTTTTATGCGTCCGCGTCCAGTCTCATAAGCGTCCATAATTCCTTTTTTTCCAAATATTGTTCCGCCTGTTGGAAAATCAGGAGCTTTTATATACCTCATTAATTCAGCAAGTTCAATTTTAGGGTTTGCCAAAAGTGCTTTTAGCCCGTTCATAATCTCTTTTGGATTATGTGGAGGGATATTTGTTGCCATACCGACTGCAATGCCCGAAGAGCCGTTTATAAGAATATTTGGTACGCGTGTAGGCATAACATCAGGCTCTTTTGTCGTTCCGTCGTAGTTGTCTATCATGTTTACCGTGTTTTTTTCTAAATCTTTAAGAAGTTCACCGGCATATTTTGTCATTCTCGCTTCAGTATAACGCATAGCAGCGGCACTGTCGCCGTCAACTGAACCAAAGTTTCCTTGACCGTCTACAAGTTCCATTCTCATAGAAAAATCTTGCGCCATGCGAACTAAAGCATCGTAGACAGCTGTATCCCCATGTGGATGGTATTGACCGATAACATCACCGACAATACGCGCGGATTTTTTAAACTTTGCTCCGTGAGAGAGATTTAGTTTGTCCATAGCATATAGAATTCTTCTATGAACAGGTTTTAGTCCATCACGAACATCAGGAAGTGCACGACCTACAATTACACTCATAGAGTAATCAAGATAGCTGTTTTGAAGAGACTCTTCAATGTTTATAGTTTGTATATTATCGTTAGTTAGCAAATCGCTCATATAAAACACCTAGTTTAAAAATAAAATCTTTTTATAATATCTTATTGTCCCTTAAGAAATTAGAAAATAGCGGTAAAAGTTCTTAAACAAAGGCTTTTTGTGAAAAAGAAGAACATTTGAATTTTTTCTTTAGGAGCTTGTTTTTTCACTCTTTTTTATAGGAAAAAGTAATTCCCAAGGTCGTTTAAGAGACTCAGTTGCTAAGAGTTTTAAAAATGAAAAAACGCTTCCAAAATAGGCGTCTCTTGATTTTAAAGATATTTTGAGCGCTAAAATAAAACTGACACTAAGATTTACAAAACCTATCATAAAAACAAAAACAAAAGCAATAAAAAAGTCTTTTAAAGAGAGTAGAAAATCTGCACTACAGTATCCAAGATTTGCAGTAGAGAAAGCAACATGTCTTATCTCTAAAGGAAGATTGAAAAGATATCCTAAAAACGGAGTAATGCCTAAAAGAATACCAAAGAAAAAATTTCCTGCCATTGCCCCATGGTTTTCATATAAATACTCAGCTGTTTTTTCTCTTAAATTTGGCGAAAGATATTTTTTAAAAAAAGGGTGGTAAAAATATCTCTCCTTAAGATTGAGATAGTTTGCTCTATTGTCAAAGTATCCGGCAATAAGTCCTGAACAAAAAAGCCAAATTCCTGCTATGGCTGCATAAAAAAGGGCAGAGTAAGATTTTATGCCTTCTAGATAGTACATTTTCTCTTCTACTGAGAGTATTTTAAAATCATTGGAAAAGAAGAAAAAACTAATTACAAAAGCAACGCTAAGCGCCAGTATAACATTCCCCATAACTGCTGCAAATTGGGAACGGCTTACTTGAAAAATAAGTTCAACGAGTTTGAGTTGGTTGGCTTTGTTGTTTTGCTCTTTTTCGATAGCTTTTGCAAATGTAGAAGCTGTCATAGCGGGCTGTTTTGTTGCAATGGTAAAACCCAGCATATGAATAAGCACAAATCCTAATCCATAATTTAAACTTGAGAGAAAAGTTTGAGAAAACAGAGAGAGATCTAGCTGATAAATATTTATCTTTAAAAGTGCCATAATAGCTATAATAATTCCTGCGCCGGCGGCAGAGAAAAACATTTTAAGATACTCATTTTTATCACTTGTTATATAGTGTTCTCCATGTTCACTGGCATTATTTGTGATGCTTTTTGCAAGTATTTTAATGTTTTGATTATAAAAGTAATAAATAGAGTTTTTTTTACTATTGTATTGAACTGATTCTTTAAATAATTCTATAAGAGAGTTGTAAAATTCAGGGGTATCAAATTTTTTGATAAGCTCAAGAATATCTTCTACTCTTTGGATTATCTGTTCTAATCTCTCAAGTTCATAAGTTAAAGCTACGGAAATACCTTTGTTTATTGATTTTTTCTTTAAAAATGAGACTTGATCATGACACTGTTCTAATATAACTTTAGTATGTTGAAAATCTAGTTCAGTTGAATTAATATCTATTTTTGCTTTTTGAATCACTGTGATAAAGCTGCTTATACTTCTATGGAGCTCTATAAATGCAGAATCTTTATTGAGCAAAGAGCTGTCTATTCTGATAAAGTTTTCATCAAACTCTTCAGAAGCTATCCAGATAGATAAGATTTCGACAGCATATAGAAGCTCGTCAAAAAGATAATCTTTTGTTGTTTGAGAATACTCATTATTATATAAAATTGTGGAAAAAAACTCTATCCAGATTTCATTTTCAATTGCATTGACCCATATATGATCATTGTTTTTGTAAAAAAGTGTTGCAAAGAGGTATTTAAAATCCCCTTCTTTTGGGGGCGAAGGCAGAAATTTATTATAAAAACGCTTATTAAGTTCATGTAAAAATCCATCTCTGGACAAAATGCCTAAGTTTGAGATATTTGTTGAAATTCTAGATTTTATCAGCCATCTGTTTACGCAAGCAGATAAATCATCAGCTGTTTTAGTGTTATTATTTAAGTAATTAACAATTTGATGGATTTTTTTAATGGAGTTATCAATATCATTTACATCAGCAGGTCTTATAAAATCAATAATATATGTCAATTTTTCAATAATAGACAAATCACTGCTTTTTAAATTTTTAACTAAAGAATCAAGCATACTTTCCATTAAACATCCCTCTAAAAAGCTATAATAGTCTTCATTATAAAATAAAAAAAGATAATTCTATATTAAAATTAGTAAAATGTTGTTTTGATTAAAAATTAATCAACAAATTGATTATTTAATTTTTTATAGGTGTATAATTTTAAAACTTTAACTATAAAGGATAAAAAATGAAGAGATACATTTTTATGTTATTGATGCTCCCCTCATTGACATTTGCAGATGAGTTGTTAAGTAGCGGAGATACTGCTTGGATGCTTGTTGCTACTGCTTTTGTAATGCTTATGACTCCGGCTGGATTGGCACTTTTTTACGGCGGTTTGACTCGTTCTAAAAATGTGCTTAATACTATAAGCATGAGTTTGGGTGCTTATGCTGTTGGAACATTGGTATGGATTTTAGTCGGTTACTCCATTGCTTTTGGAGAAGGTGATATCATTGGCAGCGGCAAGGTGCTTTTATCCGGGATTACTTCTGATACATTAAGCGGAACTATTCCTGAACTTCTTTTTGTGGCTTTTCAAGGAACTTTTGCGGCGATTGCAGTTGCAATTGCAAGCGGTTCTATGATAGAGAGAGTAAAGTTTTCTACTTATATTTTATTTGCAGCCTTATGGATAATTGTTGTTTACGCACCGATTACTCACTGGGCATGGGGTGGAGGAGAAACTCTGCATTTTAATGAAATGGATTTTGCGGGGGGAACGGTTGTTCATCTTAATGCAGGTGTCGCAGGTTTGGTAGTAGCTTTGATACTTGGACGAAGAAAAGATTACGGTAAAGTTGCTATAAAACCTTTTTCTCCGATTTTAGTATCTCTTGGTGCGGCACTGCTCTGGTTTGGATGGTTTGGTTTTAATGCAGGATCTCAGTTGGCTGCAGACGGTATTGCCGCATCCGCATTTTTGGTCACAAATGTTGCTGCATCACTCGGTGTTATAGGCTGGGTTATAACTGAGTGGCTGATTTATAAAAAAGCTACCATAGTTGGAGGTGCATCAGGTGCTGTTGCAGGTTTGGTTGCAATTACTCCCGCTTCTGGAAGTGCCGGTGTAGAAGGTGCTATTATCATCGGCTTAGTGGGTGGTATTGTTGGCTTTTTTGGCGTTACAAAACTTAAAAATATGTTTAAAGTTGATGATGCGCTGGATGCTTTTTGGATTCATGGTTTAGTCGGTATCTGGGGGTCAGTTGCTACAGCACTGTTTATAGCATCTTATGCAATGCCTGCTGAGTATAATATGGCTTCACAGCTAGTAAATCAGCTAAAAGCTATCTCTTTGACAATAGTTTATAGTGCTGCTGCAACAGCAGTCGTTTATTTTGTCTCTTCAAAGCTGACAGGAGGTGGCAGAGTTGATGAAGAGAGCGAAAGCATAGGGCTTGATGAAACTCTTCATGGAGAGAAGGCGTTAAATATTTGATGTCTAACATTAAAATGAGCTCATCCATTTTAATGACAGGGACAATTTGTCCCTACAACATCCTAAAGCTACGAAAAAACGGAGTTTTTAGAGAATTACAAAAAATGTAAAATTGGATTTTTGTTGATTAAAACCATAAAAATGGTTACAATTTTAAACTTAATTTGGAGATATTGTTATGAAAAAAATAGAAGCGGTTATAAAGCCATTTAAATTAGAAGATGTAAAAGATGCTTTGGCTGAAATTGGGGTTACAGGTATGACTGTAAGTGAAGTAAAAGGTTATGGTCGCCAAAAGGGGCATAGCGAACTTTATCGCGGTGCCGAATATGTTGTGGATTTTCTTCCGAAAATAAAGATGGAGATGGTAGTCGAAGATGATAGTGTTGAAGAGGTGACAAATACTATCGTAGAGGCTGCTAGAACTGGAAAAATAGGTGATGGAAAAATCTTTGTAACAGATATTGAAAAAATAATTCGTATTCGTACGGGTGAAACAGACAGCGAAGCTATATAACTAACCTAATCCTGTTAGAGCGGATTTTATCCATTTTAAGGATAGAAGTTAAACATCTCTAGCAACTTTTTGTCTGAAAAAAATTGATTAAAAATTAATCAATGAAAAAATAATAAACGCTGTTTCTAAGCTATAATTTTTTTTAAATTTTAAAGGATATTATATGCTAGAGACAGATTTTAAATATATTCTCGATACTTTCTTTACCCTTTTTACAATGACACTAATTATTTTTATGGTTCCTGGTTTTGCTATGCTTGAAGCAGGTTTGGTTCGTACTAAAAATGTTTCAGCAGTTCTTACGACAAATGTGATGATTTATGCGGTTGCTTCTTTGGCTTTTTTACTTGTTGGTTATAAACTTGCTTTTGGAAATTGGGATAGTGTTTCAAGCAGTATATGGGCTGTTTTTATGTTTCAGATGGCTTTTGTGGGTAAAACAGTAAATATTATGAGCGGCGGCGTTAGTGAACGCGTACGCATAATTCCTTTAGCCATTTTTACGGTTGTAATGGGCGCTGTTATATATCCTCTTGTAGTAAACATCAGCTGGGGTGCGGATGTAATTGCCGGAACTATATTTGATATCGATATATATGATTTGGCCGGCTCAACGGTTATCCATTCAACTGGAGGATGGGCTCTTTTAGCAGCGTTATTTATTGTGGGTCCTAGAAAGGGTCGTTATATTGATGGAAAAATAAGAGTTATTCCTGCTTCAAATATTCCGCTTGTTGTGCTTGGGGCTCTTTTGCTTTGGATCGGATGGTTTGGATTTAACGGCGGGAGTATCGGTTCAATCTCTAGTGTAGAAAATGCAAATAGTGTTGCAAAAACAATTATGAATACAAATACCGCCGGTCTTGCAGGCGCTATAATTGTTGGAATTATAATGTATATCAAATATAAACTTTTTGATATTACTATGATTTTAAACGGAGCTTTAGGGGGGTTGGTTGCCATAACTGCTGCTCCAAATCTTTATGATATGTATACACCTATTTTGATAGGTTTTGTAGGTGGCGCTTTAGTAGTTTTTGCAGTGGCGGTATTTGATAAATTTAAATTAGATGATCCTGTAGGAGCTCTCTCTGTACATTTGGTAAATGGTATATGGGGAACTTTGGCTGTTGGAATTTTTGTAGATAATGTTTCTTTTATTTCTCAGCTCAAAGGAGTAATTGTTGTTGGAATTTTTACATTTTCACTCTCTTTCGCAGTTATATACATCATAAATAGGTTATTTAAATTTAGAGCAAACGATGAAGCGCAGCTTATAGGTATGGATATAAATGAGTGCGGTGTTGAATCTTATCCGGAGTTTAAAAGAGCTATATAAAACTTTAAAAATATTTTAATAAAATAGTAATAGATTTTCTGTTACTATTTCTTTTATGATTAGATGCAGCAGTTCATTTTTTATATCTCTTTTTATTCATGTTATTTTATTTTTAACACTTTTTTTTACATGGGAAACTTATAATAAAGTTGAAAAAATAGAGCATAACAGAGTTTGTTTAAGACTTTGTAACATGGAGCTAGGTAAAAGAGTGCCTCAACAGCAAGAGTTGAAAAAAATTGAAAAAGTACAAAAAATTGAAGAGCCAAAGAAAATTGAAAAACCGAAGAAAATAGAAAAAAAAGTAGAAAAACCAAAAAAGATAGAAAAAAAAGTTGAAAAACCAAAAAAAGAGATACCAAAAGAGGTAAAAGTAGCAGATGTAAAACCTGTTGCTGAGCCGGTCAAAGAAGAAAAAGAAATCACTCAGGAAGTTACCCAAGAAGTCACACAAGAAGTTGTTGCAGAAGAACAAGTTGCTCAAAAAGAAGTGTTTGAATCAAAGCAGGGAGATGGACAACTGCAGCAAAAAGAGTTGACAGAAAAGTATATAAAAGTAAATATACAAAAAATAGCACAATTATTAAAAGAAAATCTTTACTATCCGGCAAGTGCAAGAAGAAGAGGCACTACGGGCTTGGTTGTTGTTAAATTTACACTAGATACAAATGCTGTTGTCCATAATATTGAAGTTGTTGAGTCAAGTAGCGATGTTCTTAGTAAAGCCGCAATAGAAACTATTAAACAACTCTCAGAAAAATTTCCAAAACCGAGTGAAGAAGTTATTTTAAATATTCCTATAAACTATCATTTAAATTAATAACTTTTTATGATACAACTATATTTTTACCTCTGTTTTTAGCTTCATAGAGTTTTTGATCAGCTTTATTTATGGTCTCTTCAATTGTATCATTATAGTTATGCAGTGCTATTCCGAAGCTGCATGTAACACTTGGAATGTTTGCAAATCTATGATGTTCTATGGCATATCTTAATTTTTCTGCTAGTTTTAATACATTTTCAATTGATTTAGCATAAAGAATTATAATAAATTCTTCACCGCCCCATCTTATTAAAACATCATCTTTTCTAATCAAACGATTTAAAAGTTTAACTAAAGTTTTTAAAACTTCATCACCGGTGTTATGTCCATAGTTGTCATTTATTTTTTTAAAATAATCAATATCCAGTAGTATAACACCTGTTTTTCCATTTAGTTTTTCATTGTTTTTAATTATATTTTCAATTGAAGAATCAAAATATGTTCTATTATAAGCTTTTGTAAGCTGATCTCTAGTAGCTTTTTTCTCTAGTTGAAGTTTTTCAAACATTGTGTCGCTGATATCACTGAAATTAATTATATAGATTTGTGGATCAAAGTTGTTGATAGAGACTGAAAAAGCATGAGGATTGTTGTTTTTGCTTGACATTGAGACGATTCTCTCTCTTCCCGGAAGATTTAGCATACTTTTTACCCAGTCTTTCTCTTTTGGAGAGATTTTTTCTAGATGAAAAAAAGTGTCATCTTTTATAAACATATCACAGATACAGTTATGATTATTATTGAACTCTTTTAGATTTTTATATCCAAAAAAATCAAAAAACTTTTTATTTGCGAAAATAATTTTTTTTGTATCTGTCAAAATAACTATACTGTCTTGTATGTCAATAAATTTTCTAAGTTTGTCTATACTGTTTTTCTGATGCGTGATATCTGTAATAATACCCTCTACTATTTCCATTCCTTCATCATTTTTACCTTTTTTGCCACTTTCTCGAACCCATACAACATCACCGATTGAGTTTAAAATTCTATACTCTATAGAGTAGTCACGATTTTTAATCAAAGCTTTTTTGATCTCTTTATAGACATTTTCTCTGTCTTGAGGATGTATGATACTTCTATAGCTTCTAACTTTGTTTAGTATAAAGCTTTGTGCTTTGTACCCGGTGATTTTATAAATAGCATTATTTACAAAAAGTATAGTCATAGCGTCATCAGTTTTAGATCTAAATAAAATATCGGGAATATGATTTGCTATTGATTCTAATTCATTTTTTATAAAATTAATTTTGTTTTCATATTCAATAATGCTTGTAACATCATGTATCGTTCCGATGGTGTAAATATAAGCACCCTTTTGGTCATATATATGATGTCCTGTTTGATTTACATAAGCGATTGATTTATCAGATTTTATAATTCTATGTTGGATTTGATAAGTCTCTTTTAATTTTATTGATTTTTTAAAAATTTCATCTACTTTAATTT
The DNA here is from genome assembly GCF_009883775.1 of Sulfurimonas sp. CVO. Classification (NCBI taxonomy): domain Bacteria; kingdom Pseudomonadati; phylum Campylobacterota; class Epsilonproteobacteria; order Campylobacterales; family Sulfurimonadaceae; genus Sulfurimonas; species Sulfurimonas sp. CVO. The sequence continues at coordinate 1,331,228 of NZ_CP033720.1, read as the reverse complement.
TATCTTTTGGGTAAATAAATTCAAGAAAAGTTTCATATGTCAACTCAAAAGATTGCGGCTTAAATCCAAAAATTTTATAAACTTCATCACTCCACTCTATTTTATTGGTTTTTGCATTTAATTCCCAAGAACCTAATTTTGCAATATCTTGTATATTATTGAGTGTTTTGTTTTTTTTCTTTAACTCTTGATTCTTTTTTTCAACTCTATAGTATGCATATATCAAAAGCGCTAGGAACATTATGATAATTATGTTTATAAATATATTTTTTTTATGGTGATATTCAAGAGATATATTAGGGCGTGTAATAACAATATTGCCCACATATTGTCTTGAATGAGTGTTATAGACTGGAATAAAAGTTGTTATATAAATAGTATTATTATAGTTTGTAGAAAAATTAAATATGGAACCTTTGTTTATATTATTGCCAAGATAGGGATATGAATCGGTAAAAGTTTTGATAAGCGCACTCTCTTTATTTGAGATACTCTTTTCATAAAAATAGTCTTTATGTATTTTACTTTGAGCATAGTTTTTTTTCTCATCTTCGAAAACTTTTTTTTGAACTATATTTTTCTTAATAATAAATTCCACATCAGAAATAGTTTCATTTTTTATATGTTGAATGATTTCATGCATTGAAACAGAAATTTCAACACTTCCGTAGTGTCTATTTTCTTCAATAATAGGATATATAAAACGGTATCCGTTGTAAATTCTTCCCTCTTCAAAGCTAGATACAGGCACTTTATGTTTATTGACATAAGCAACGGTATCTCTTATACCGGTTAAATTGTCTCCATATCTGTTTGGTCTGTGAAATCGTAAAAAACTTTCATTGTCTGGAAGATGAAAGTGAAGTTGTTTGATTTTAAAAAGCTTCATAGAGTTGTATGTATCAGATAATGAAGAGTAGAGCTCTTCTCTTGCACTGTTTTTTTTATCTATTTCTGTGCTATTTGCTTTTTTCATTAAATCAAGAATATCTTTGGTGTTGATTTTAGTTATAAAAAAAATCTCTGAATGTATTTTGTAAGATTTTTTAATTGTATTATAGGTAATAGAGAGCAGATCTTTTTCTTGATTTAAAATTTCTTGTTCATGGTTTTTATATTGATAGTTTGAGATAAAAAGTGCAACAGCACTTAGAGAGATAAAAATAAGGACATACTTTATAATATTTTTTTTATGCATTAAAAACAATTCTTTTTTATTCTAAAATTTATTAATATTTTGATTATATCATTTTTAATGGATTGTAATGTAAATTAAAATTGCCAATTGAAGTTTAAAGTGGCATAATATAGTGATATAGAATTAGAAGATAAAAAGTGGTGACCCCGAGGAGAATCGAACTCCTGTAACATGGATGAAAACCATGGATCCTGACCGCTAGACGACGGGGCCAAATTTTATTTTTCTCTGCGTCAAATTTAATTTTTCATTCGTCATGTACCATATGTACATTTTCTTATTAAAAAAATCAAATTTTCCTTGATAAAAGAAAAATTAATGTCTATATAAATGGTGTCCTGTGATGGATTCGAACCATCGGCCACATCATTAAAAGTGACGTGCTCTACCAGCTGAGCTAACAAGACAGATACAAACTTATTGTTTGTGGACGCGAATTATAGGGAAATAGAGCTTGTATGTCAAGTAAAAATTTAAAAAATATAAAAATTTTACATTTTTTTAGTTAAAATACATAAGAATGAATAATATTAGTTTAGAATACTCCTTCTTGATTTTACTGTTATTTCCGGCACTTTACTGTATATACAGATGCAAAGAGCATAAGAAACCAAACTATTTTGTGCATCTGCATTTTTTATCTGCAAAAAAGAGTTTTTTAAAGGCTGAGCAGCTTTTGAAGATTTTTATATTTTTGTTGCTTTTTACTGCGCTTGCTTCTCCAATAGCTGTAGATAAAATAAATCCGCTCAATAGGCACGGAAAAGATATACTTTTGGCAATAGATGCAAGCGGTTCCATGAACGCATCAGGGTTTGATATGGAGGATGAAGTAAGCAGAGGGAAGCGGCTCTCAAGACTTGAGATTGCAAAGGTAATTGCTTCAGATTTTATATATAAAAGAGAGAGTGATAATGTTGGTGTTGTTGCATTTGGCGATTTTGCTTTTATCGCTTCTCCTATTACATATGAGAAAGAGATAGTTGTTGAAATGCTTAGTTATCTTTCACATGGCATGGCAGGACAAAACACGGCAATAGGCGATGCAATAGCGATGGGTGTGCGCGCATTTGAACACTCACGCGCAAAATCAAAGATCCTAATTCTTTTAACAGACGGAGAACATAACAGCGGTGAGATCTCTCCAAAAGAGGCTGCAAAACTAGCGCAGGATGCAGATATAAAGATATATACGATTGGCATGGGCAGCAAAGGTGAAGCCGATGAGGCGCTCTTGCAAAAGATAGCGAAGGAGAGCGGGGGAGTTTTCTTTAGTGCATACTCGGCAAAAGAGCTAAAGAGCATTTATGAAGAGATTGATGCAATGGAGTCTTCAAAGATAAAAAGCAGAGAGTATCTTCTAAAAGATTTTTATTACTGGATGTTGCTTCTTTTTGCTTTAGGTATTTTGCTTTACCTACTTTATACAGAGGCAAAAAAATGACTCTTTTATATCCTCAATATCTGTGGCTTTTGCTTCTGATTTTGCCATTTTTTATGAAAAAAGATTTTAGAGAGTTTCGCATAACATTTTATGGATATATTTTAACATTTATGTTTATTGTGATAGCGCTTTCAAGACCGGTTATCGAACAAGAACCCATAGAATCCAAACAGATGCTAAGCGATATTATTATCGGCGTGGACCTCTCTTTTTCGATGCAGGGAGAAGATCTGAAACCTACAAGACTTCTCTATGCAAAAGAGAAGCTAAAAGAGATGGTTCAAGTAGAAGATAAAAGTCGTTTTGGGGTGTTGGGATTTACTACAAATGCGATAATACTCTCTCCAATGACCGAAGACAAAGAGCTTTTGATGCATCTATTTGGTTCTCTTGATGAGAAGTTTGTTATAACCAAAGGCAGCACTATTATCTCCGCGCTGCAACTTGCTAGAAAAATGTCAAAAGCAAAAAAAATCACGGTTGTACTCTTTAGCGACGGAGGAGACGAGCTTAGTTATGAAGCCGAAGCAAATTTTGCAAAAGAGAATAATATGATTGTAAATATTTTTATGACGGCTTCCAAGATGGGTTCTACTCTTAAACTTGAAAACGGCGAACTTTTAAAAGATGAACTCGGAGATATTGTTATAAGCAGAGAAAACAGTATGATTCAAGAGATTTCAGATGCTACTAAGGGGGTCTATACAAAAGATCTGGACACGCTTCTTGATGCACTTGATGCACAAAAGAGTAAAGATAAAGAGAGTAAAACAACTATTATGAGAAATTTGGAGCTTTTTTATTACTTTATCGCATTGGCAATTGTCACTTTTTTAGTAAGTGTTACAACACTTAAGAAATTTATTGTGGCTTTTTTACTTCTCTTTGGGGTACATCTGAATGCAAGCCAAAATATGGAGTTTTTCAATAAGGCGACAGAGTTTTACAGAAGCGGCGAGTATGAAAAGGCATTGCAAAATTTTGAGGTTGTAAAATCGGGTGATAGTGAGACAAAATCCATTATTTTTTACAATATAGGGAATACACTTGTAAGACTTAAGCGGTTTGAAAAAGCAAGAGAGGCGTATATAAAATCTTTAACGCTTATGTACTCAAAAGAGGCGGATGAAAATTTGGAGTATATTCGAGATGTTGGCGAGAACAAAGAGATGAGCACAGGACAGCAGCAAGCAAAAAAAAGATCGGCTTTGGCAAAAAAAGAGCAGAGTAAGAAAAATAAAAAAGAGGGCGGCGGTTCCAATATGCAGGTGAGTGCGGCTGCAAGCAGCGGAGCTGATGATAGCGGAAAAGAGGTAAAATCCCAAAATACAATAAACTTGGCCCGCGGCAAAGCAAAGCTGAGTTCAAAACAGTATGAGCTTATAAACAAAAGGAGTGTAGATGAGAAAAAACCTTGGTAACATTTTTCTATTATTCTTTTTATTTTTTTATACAGAAGTTTTTGCTTCAACATATACATGGAGTGCAACAATAAGTAAGAAAACAGCTTATTTACATGAGCCTGTTTATATTAGATATGTTTGTACATTTAGTGATGCTTCAGAGCTTTACACCATAGATTTTAACCCTGCAAAAGAGTATGAAAAATATACGGTAAAAAATTTACGCCAGAGCGAAAGCATTATCGAAGGAAAAAGGGTAAACAGTTATGAGTTTGTAGTCTATCCTAAAGAGACGGGAGAGATTATCATTGAGTTTGATGCTCTTATGAAAAAGACGACAAAAGAGTCAATTGAAAATACCGTAATCGGCAGAGATAATGTTCAAAAAGAGGACTTTTTTGTAAAGAAGTTTAAACAAAAAAGTTTTAAAATTGATGTAAAAGAGACAAATAGCACTTTAGTGGGGGATTTTGCTTTAAAAGTAAAAACAAACAAACCTGAAGTCAAGGCTTATGAGCCTTATCATATGCAGATTATTATTGATGGAGTAGGTAATTTTGAAGCTATAAAACCAATCGAATTTACTATAGAGGGTGTTAAAATTTTTGCAGCAGAGCCTACGCAGAGACAAACACTGCATGAAGATGGTCTGCATGGAGAGTGGAGTCAAAAATTTGCGTTTGTCTCAGAGAAAGATTTTATAATTCCAAAAACAGAGATTGAGTATTTTAATCTTAAAGAGCAGAAGATAAAGAGTCTGGCTGCTGATAATATAGAGATAAGTGTTGCAAAAGGATTTAGTAAAGAGGAACTTCTTGATAAGGAAGAAAAAGAGAAATTTGTTTTTAATTACGACTATCTTTATTTCTCTCTCTTTTTTATTACAGGATTTTTTGTGGGAAAAATAAAAATAAAAAAAAGAGCTTCTAAAGAGAGTGAAGATAAGAGATTTTTACAAAAAATAGATGAAGCAAAATCAATGGATGAATTGATGGTACTTTTGGTTTTACAAAACGCTAAAAAATATGAGAAGACTATTTCAGATATAGAAGCAAAAAAAATTGTTTCGTTAAAGAATGCAAAGAGGTTAATATTGGATTAAATCTTTTTTAACTAGAATTGTTTAAAATATGTAAAAAAGGGAACAAAAGTGAGATATTTATTTATAATCGTTACATTTTTTTTCGCTTTGGCTTTTGCAGACAAAACAGTTGTTAAAACAGTTACTATAAATCAGATGTTCTATCCCGAGAAATCGTTTGTTCAGGTAAAAGAGATTGCTCTGCAGGAGGCAAAAAGTGCTGCTGCAAAAGAGATTTACGGTGAATTTTTAACTTCTGAAACTCTAATGTTTAACGGAAAGATTTTGGATGATGTTATACGAGAAGAATCAAGCGGCATTGTGCGCATTAAAGGCGAACCGAAATTTAGAAACGGAGAAAAATTCGGTGATATTGTCGTAACCATTGAGGCTTTTGCCACGGATGAAGATTTGCAAAATATGGCTATGCAAAGAGAGAGTGAAGAGTTTAGCATAGATGGAGTAGATGACAAAATTGCTCAGATAAAACAAGGTTTTTATGGCACATGGAAGGGTTTTATTATGAAAAGTGGAGGGAGCAGCAGTGATGTTATTGTAAAGATAACCAATTCCGGAAAAGCGACCATAAACTATATTGCTTCAAATTGCGGCGGAGATTTGATTATTCAGCAAAAGAGTTCGACAATGATTAAGTTTCGTCAAAAGCTTAATTACGGGTGGCAAAGATGTACAGACAAGCTATTTGTAGTGCTAAAAAAAGTAAATGATACGCAATCTCTCTTTATGCAGCTGGACGAGGAGGGGATAGAAGTTGCAAAAGGAACGCTCTATAGAGAAGAGTAAATGAGAAGCTTTTTATATAGAATTTTTTTGCTATTTTTACTCTACTATCTAAGCGGGTGTTCACTGGAGCCAAAACCAAAAGAGCAAGAAGAGCTTCCTTTATGGGTGAATAATCACTCTTTAACACAGGCAGTCGGCACAAGCGAAGTCAATTTTCAAGGGGTTTATACGCAGCAAGCTGAAGCTCTTAATGAAGCAAAGAGTCAATTGGCGCATAATATAAGCTCCTATATAACATCCTCTTTAGAGGGTGAGCTAAAAGTAAATAGTACTGAGATTTCAAATAAATTTAGAGATAAAATCAGTGCTCTCTCTAAAGTGTTTTTAAGTGAATCGTATCAAGTAGATGCATATTTTGATTCACAGCGAAAACTCTACATTTTAGTAGAGAGTTCAAAAGAGAGAATTGATAAAATAATCGGCAGAAATTCAAATACTAAAGAGGATAAAATCTCAATTCCTTCTTTGGCGACTCGTCCATTTGAGAAAGATGAACTTATAAAGAGCAACTGCTATTCAACAGAGATACTTCAAACAATCAATACAAAAAGTGCTCTTTTTCAAAATAAGCCTGTATGGTTTTTTAGGCCAAACCAAAACGGAGTATTTGGTTCTGTCGGAATTGCAGAAAAAAGTGAGGGAATGAATTTTTTAGAACAAAAAAAGGCCGCATCGGCTTTGGCAAAATCATCTCTTTTAAAAGATAAAAAAATGCAGATAGAATCAGAGCATGAACTCTTAAAAATAGTAGATGATGAGATATCTGGAGAAATATTTGAGTCATCAGCTGTTATTAGAAGCAAGGCTAAATCGATTTCTGTAGAGCAAAAAGATATCTGGCTTGATCCTAAAAGTTGTGAGTTGTATATATGGATTGTAAGAAAAGATGAGATATAAAAATAATATGCTAAAAGTTTTAAATAGAGCGCTTTTTATTTTTGCTTCTGTGTTTTTTACAGGATGTGTGGCAAACTTGGCAAACTCCATAGGAGTGGATGTCGGCAGTTGTGCGCAAAGTTATGAAAAATTTGTTGCGGGCGAGTATAGATTGTCGGCAGAAATTGCGCTTGGGGATAAAGATGAAAAATCAAAGCTTGATGAGGCAAATCTTCTTTCTGCTCTTCAAGCCGGAAACAGTTACTTTTTTGCAAAAGAGTATAAAAATAGTCTTAAAATGCTTGATGCGTCTGAAGATATTATCAAAGTTCATCATAAAAAGACACTCTCTGCAAATACAAGTGATTATATTGCAAGTCTTATGCTAAATGATATGGCAATAGATTATCATGCTTCTATTTCTGAGGCAGTGATGGTAAATACATATAAATCACTCGACTATATGGCTCTTAAAAAATTTGAGCAGGCGCGAGTGGAGCTCAACCGTGCTGTTGACCGCCAGCGCCGTGCAAAAGAGACATATGCAGAGTTAATCGCCAAACAAAAAGATGCTATAGCCGAGAAAAAGAGGGAGCAGAGATCAGATGCATTTGATAAAACACTTAATAATCCACAGATAAAAAGTATAATTAGACAAAATTATTCCACTCTTGAGCAGTTTGAAGCATATCCCGATTTTATAAACCCTTTTACTACATATTTGGCAGGTCTCTTTTTTGCAATAGAGGGTGATTATGCAAAAGCATCCTCTCTTTTAAAAGAGGCTTACGGTATGTCACCTCATAATAAAACAGTAGAATCTGATTTTGAAATGGTTGAAAATGCACTTTTAGGGAAACTTCCTAAAGATAGATTTGTATGGATAATATATGAAAATGGTTTAGGTCCAATTAAAAAAGAGTTTAAAATAAATATTCCAATATTTTTAGCCTCAAATAAGCTTATCTACACCGGTATAGCATTGCCAAAATTACAAAAACGACAACAAGCAACGCAAAATATAGCTGTTTTTTCTCAAGGTAAATTACTTGATAAAACATCGGTTATTAGCGATATGAATCGTGTTATACAAACAGAGTTTAATTATGTATATAATGATATTTTAACGCGTGCAATATTTTCTGCAATGCTTAAAACATATGCACAATATCAGGCGGGTGATGAGAATCCATACCTTGGATTGGCCACCGCAGTGTTTCAACTTTTAACAAACCGTGCAGATATTAGAAGCTGGAATACTTTACCTAAAGATTTTCAAGTTGTAAAAGTTAAAATGCCAGAGAGTAATAAGCTTTTGTTAAGAACAGGAGTTCATAATATAGATATAAATATTGATAAAGATGTAAAGCACTCTATTGTTTATGTTAGAATACCAAAAGCTATGTCAAAACCGAGTGTTAATGTTATAAATTTTTAAGGAGTATAGATGAAATTAGTTGGATTGATTGTTTTGATACTCTTCTTTATGGCGGGGTGCAGTAAGTCACCTGAGCCGGAAGATTCAATTGTTAAAGTTATAAGCAGCTGCAGCAGTAGTGATATAATTATAAAAGATATTAAAGGTCGCAAGAGAGCTGACGGTTTTATGCAGGCTCAAGTGAGCGGTGAGAATAAATCAGGCACTTATCAAGTCCTTGAATACCGTATTGTTTGGTTTGATAAAGATGGCTTTAAGATAGAGAGTATACTCTCAAAATGGAACACGGTTCCGGCTTATGCCAAACAGCCGTTTTACATCAATGCAACATCACCGGATACAAAAGCGACTACATTTCGTTTATATATAAAAAAAGAGAAGGAAGTAATATGCGAAGAGCAATACGATGGACATTAATTTTAGCGGTTGTCGGAGTTATATTTGGCGGTTGTGAGACAAAAACTACAAATATAGATATTGAAAATGACAAAGGTGAAGCGGTAATGAGTCTTGATTATAGAGACTTTCAAGGGGCTGCTCAGGATATGATAGAGTCACTTCTTGCTTCGGGTGCTGTAGATAAAAAAGATGGCGAACGATATGTTTTGGTTATCTCACGCATTATTAATGATACGATGCAGCATATCGATACAGATCAGCTTATTAAAAAAATTCGTGTAGGACTTCTTCAAAGCGGCAAGGTTGTTGTAACAACGGCTGTGGGCGTAAGCGGTGCAGAAGACCCTATGTCTATGCAGACAAGAGAGGAGTTGAGAGGCAATGTGGAGTTTGACCAAAAAACAGTTGCCGGCAAAGGCGAAATGATTGCACCTGATTTAAGCCTTTCAGGGAAAATTCTTCAAAGAAATATCAGAGTGGACAGTAAAACTCAAAGAGTTGAGTACTATTTTCAACTCTCGCTTACGGATATTAAAACAGGTTTGGCGTTTTGGGAAGACGAGCGTATCGTTGCCAAAAGAGGCAGCAATAAATCTGTTGCATGGTAATATAAAGAGCAGTTTGCAGATAGTTCTGTCTGCTCTTTAATTTTTATATTTTTTCACACACTTTTTTATCAATCATTAACACCCTTTTGCTATACTCTGACGATAAAATATCAATTTATCAAATAAGGTTTGAAATAAATGATTTCTAAAATAGAGTTGATTAAAAAAGAGGTTTCTAAGGTAGTTGTCGGACAGGAGAAGATGATAGACTCTCTTCTTATTGCTCTTTTGTGTGAAGGGCATATTCTTATAGAGGGTGTTCCCGGACTTGCTAAAACTACAACCGTAAATGCGTTGGCACAAAGTCTGGGACTTAATTTTAAAAGAGCTCAGTTTACCCCCGATTTACTTCCTTCAGACATTTTGGGTGCTGAGATATATGATCCTCAAAACAACAGCTTCAAGATAAAAAAGGGTCCAATTTTCACAAACCTGCTTTTGGCTGATGAGATAAATCGTGCTCCGGCAAAAGTTCAGTCTGCATTATTGGAGGTAATGCAGGAGAAGCAGGTGACTTTGGGAGATACTACATTTAAACTTGAACCGCCGTTTTTTGTTATGGCTACTCAAAACCCTGTTGAGCAGGAGGGAGTCTATCAGCTTCCAGAGGCCCAGCTTGATAGATTTATGCTTAAACTTGTTATTGATTACAATACAAAAGAGCAGGAGTTAGAGATTGCAAGAAGAATATCAAGCGGCAACTTTGAAACAATAGAGAGCGTAATAACGCATGAGGATTTAAAGGAGCTAAAAAAAGCTGTAAAGAGTATACATATCGATGAGCAGGTAGAGGAGTATATGATTGAGCTTGTCAATGCTACAAGAAATCCTCATCTTTATGGACTTGATGAGATTAAAGACTATATACAGTTTGGAGCATCACCTCGTGTAAGCATCGATATGTTTAAGGCGGTAAAAGCGATGGCATTTATGAGAGGTAAGGATTTTGTAACGCCTGTGGATGTTGCCTATATCGCAAAAGAGCTTATGCGACACCGTATTGTGCTTACATATGAAGCCGAAGCAGAGGGCATTACAACTGATGAGATTATACAAAAAGTGCTTGAAACTGTAGCAATACCGTAGATTTGAGCATTATGTTATGAGCAAATTAAAAAAAATATTGGTTCGCGCAAGACGCCAGGTCTTTAGCGAAATGGTCGGAAACAACCCTTCTGTTTTTCATGGTGAAGGGTATGACTTTATCGAGCTTCGTGAATATATGCCCGGTGATGACATCCGCCATATTGACTGGAATATTACCGCTAAGATGCAAAAACCTTTTATCAAAATTTTTCGCGAAGAGAGAGAACTGAGTGTTGTAATAGTTTCTATTTTAAACGGCAGTGTTCACTTTGGTTCTAAGAAATTTAAACAGGAGATAATTGCTGAAGTAGCTGCTCTTTTAGGATTTTCAACGCTTAAAAATGGAGACCTGTTAAGCTCTTATATCTTTACCGACGAGATGATTTCGCATACAAAACCAAGTAAAAAGCTCTATCAGGTTCAAAAAAGTGTCGAAGAGATTTTAAATTTTAATGCATTAAACAGAAGGGTTGATTTTAAATTTATTGCCGATACTCTTTTTAGAAGATTAAAGAGAAAATCGCTTATTTTAATAATCGGTGACTACTTTGAGATACCCGATTTTAAGCTCTTAGCAAAAAAGCATGAAGTTATTTCCGTTGTAGTCAGAGATAGACTTGAAGAGCATCCTCCCAAAATGGGTTTTGCATCTTTGTTGGATCCAGAAAGCGGAGTGGTTTTAGAGGGTGACTTTAACTCTTCGAGTGTAAAAGCTTACAGTAAAAAGGTTGCGCTGCATGATTATAAACTTTTTGAAACACTTAGAAAAAGTGGTATAAGGTTTACAAAAGTCTATACTGATTCAAGTGTAGCTGTAGCACTTCGCAGACTTTTTGAGGGACGATAGATGGAAAAATCACAAAGTTACGATATCCCGCTACATGATATAAAACCAATTGTTGAAGTAGAAGAGTACTCCTTTTACTATTTTTTAGGCATAACTTTTTTGACTCTTGTTTTACTACTTGCAGTTGGCTATTTTATCTATATCTGGTTAAAAAAACGCAAAGTTTTTAATATACGAAAAGAGCATTTTAAGATTTTAAATTCACTCGATTTGAATGATACAAAAAAGAGTGCTTACGCTATAACTTTTTACGGTGCAACATTTAAAAATGATACTCCCAGACATCAAGAGATGTATGAAAATATTGTTAATAGACTTACAGCGTATAAGTACAAAAAAGAGGTTGATGCATTTGAAGATGAAGTTATCGGTTATATAGAACTTTATAAGGAGATGATTGATGTTTGATGGAGTCTATTTTGAATTTCCACAAATAGCATTTATAACTCTTTTTTTTATAGTATGCGCTCTGTTTTGCAAGATGAAATTGCCATCTATCTACTTTCCTCATACGGGCGAGTTTTTAAAAACTTCTGTTTCAGCATCAAAAACACTCTTTTTTTTAAAATGGCTTGGAGTTGTTATGATGATTTTAGCTCTCATGTCGCCTGTAAAAGATGAACCGTACGAACTTGAACCAAAAGAGGGATATGAGATGGCTTTAATTTTGGATGCTTCAGAATCAATGATGGCAAATGGATTTGATGCAGCTAATCCAAGATTGACAAGGTTTGATGTAGTAAAAAATATTGTGAGTGATTTTATATCTAAAAGAGAAAATGACAATATAGGTTTGGTCGTATTTGGGTCTTTTTCATTTATCGCTTCACCTCTTACATACGATGCAAATATTTTAAATAAAATTCTTTCGCAACTCAATATTGGGATGGCAGGAAAATATACTGCACTAAACACATCTCTTGCACAAGGCGTGAATCTTTTAAAGATGAGCAAATCAAAGACGAAAGTGGCTATTTTGCTCACAGATGGCCACAGCACGCCCCAGATTGATAAAATTCCATTTGATGTTGCACTGGATATGGTAAAAAAAGAGGGCGTTAAAGTTTATCCTATCGGAATAGGTATGCCACATGAATATAACAGAGATGTATTAATGCAAATAGCAAAAGAGAGTGGAGGAGTTGCTTTTGGAGCTTCAAATGCCGATGAGTTAAAAGAGGTGTATAAAACAATTGATGCTCTGGAAAAGTCTGAAATAAAAGGAGAGAGTTTTAGTTATATAAAATATTACTATCATTTTCCTCTTTTGATATCTTTTTTGTCTTTGATGCTCTATATATATCTTAGAAATAAAAGGGGGCATGCATGAGTTTTTTACATCCTGAATTTTTGTATTATATGCTGCCTCCGCTTTTTATTTTATTTGGATTTTTGCTTACGCAGAAAGAGGCTTATGCAAACTATTTTACTCAAGAGGTTATGGATAGACTGCGTGTAAGTACAAATACTTTAACGCTTAAAGCAAGAAATGCTCTTTTTTTGCTTATGGGGGTTTTTATAATTATAGCACTGGCAGAACCTGTTATAAAAGAGGGAACTGTTGAGGTAAAAGCCAAGAGCGCAGATATTATGATTGCCATAGATATATCAGACTCAATGCTTGCATCAGACATCTATCCAAACCGCCTTGAAGCTGCAAAACAGAAGGTGCTTACGCTTTTAGATGAAAAACTAAATGAGAGAATAGGAATAGTTGCTTTTGCAAAAAACTCCTATCTTGTCTCTCCTCTTAGTTTTGATGCAAGCGCCGTTGCTTTCTTGCTTCGCCAGCTTGATACATCTTCTATTACTGAAAAAGGAACAGATTTTCTATCACTTTTGGATGTTGTAAATAAAATACAAAAAGATCAAGATAAAAAGTATCTTCTTCTTTTAAGTGACGGAGGAGACAAGAGCGATTTTTCTGATGAAATAGAGTTGGCAAAAAAACACAATATTACTCTCTTTATTTTAGGTATTGCAACCAAAAAAGGCGCGCCTATAAAACTTCAAGATGGAACTTTTATAAAGTATAAAGGAGATATCATTATCTCAAAACTCAATGAGAAGATTGCAGATTTGGCTCTAAAAACGGGAGGTGTTTATATAGAGGGCACAACCTCTTCAAAAGATATAAAAACTATGTTTAAAGAGATAATAGATAAAAGCGATCAAAAAGAGCTAAAGAGTGAAAAAATCCAGAGATATACACCGCTCTTTTACTACCCTTTAGGTATGTCACTTATTCTTTTGCTTATTGCCACAAGCTCTATAGGCGGAAGAAAAAAGAGTAGTGCGGCATCAGTTTTTATACTTTTTTCTCTTTTTCTTTTTAACACTCAACATGCGCAAGCCGCAATTTTGGATTTTATGGAGTTAAGAAAAGCGAAAGAGGCGTATAAAGTTCAAAAGTATGAGGAAGCCGCAGAAATTTATAAAGAGTATGCACAAAATACGCAAAATTCGGAGAGTTATTTTAATGCAGGAAATGCTTTTTATAAACAAGGAAAGTATAAAGAAGCGATAGAGGCGTATGAAAAAGCGGTTTTTGATGATGAAAACAAAAAGGCAGAAAATCTTTCAAATTTGGGAAACGCTTATGCTAAAGAAGCAAATCAGGAGAGTTTGCAAAAAGCTGTAGAAGCGTATGAAAAATCACTAAAAATCAAAGAGGACAAAGAGACGAGAGAAAATTTGCAAGAAGTGAAAAAATTTTTAGAGAAACAAAAAAAAGATAATAAAGAAAAGAGTGATAAAGAGAAGAGTGATAAAAAAAATCAAAAAGAAGATGAAAACGGTGATAAAAGCCAAGATTCAGAAGATGGTGAAAAAAAAGAGTCTGATAAAGATCAAGAAAAAAATTCAGATAAAGAAAAAAATTCACAAAACAAAGAATCAAAAGAGAAAGATCCCGGTGATATGAAGAGTAAGAAAGAAAAAGAGCAAGATAGCAGACCTGATAATAACCAAACAGATCAAAAGAGTAAAAAAGAGAAGGTTGAAAAGTTAGAAAAAGAGGATGAAAACAGTTCACAGAGTCAATCTACTACACCGCAAAAAATAGATAAAGAGAGTATGAGCGATGAGGAAGAGAAAAAATGGATTGAGCAGTTAGGTACTCATAATAGTACCTATTTATATAAACTAAATAGTGAAAAACCAAAAAGCAGCAGCTTAGATGAAAAACCTTGGTAATAACTGATTAAAAGGAAAAAAATTGAATACTATTTTAAAATTACTATTTTTATTATTTGTTTCTTCACATGGAGTTAATGCTGAAGTTATCGCTAAAGTTGATTCTAAAACAGTAGAATTAGGAGAGATGGTTACATACTCTTTAAGTATCTCCGGAGAAGAGATTACAAGACCGAATATAAAGCGGCTCTGTGATAGTGATGTAATCTCTACAAGTTCTCAAACAAGTATGCAGATTATTAATGGAAATATTAGCAAAAACTATGTTTTAAGCTATAAATTTGTACCGCAAAAGAGCTGTACAATAGAACCTGTTGAAGTTGAAGTTGATGGTAAGATAGAATCAAGTAATTCTCTTGAGATAAAGGTCGTTCCTGTCAGCGGGACAAAAGATTTGGATTTTGTTTTAAAGTTACAGAGCGATAAAAAAGAACTTTATGTAGGTGAGACATTTGATATGACACTCACTTTTAAGCAAAGAAAAAATGCAGAAGCAGTTGACAGTAAATTTACTTCACCGGAATTAAAAGGTTTTTGGGTTAAAAATGAATCAAAGCCGCAAAAGTATGAAGATGGAAAATATATCATAACAAAAATAGTCTATACAATGGCACCGCAAAGAGCTGGTGAATTAAAAATCACAAAAGCTCAAATGCAAGTGGCTTCAAGAAGTTCAAAAGTAGACAGCTGGGGCAGTTGGATTCCTTCGATAAAGTGGAAAACCTATTTTTCCAATGAGTTAAGCTTTGATGTAAAACCGCTTCCAAAAGATATAAATTTAGTTGGTGATTTTAGCATAAGTGCAACTGTTGATAAAACAGAAATTGAAGCCAATGAAGCTGTAAATTGTATCGTAGAAGTTTTGGGCAGCGGAAATTTAGAAGATATAAAAAGTTTTAAACCTGAGATTCAAGGAGTTGCTGTTTTTGAGGAAAAGGGTGCTATCGAGGGAGACAAATTAACACAAAAATTAGTTTTCGTTGCTGAGAAAGAGTTTAGTGTTCCTGAATTTACTTTAAAATATTTTAATCCTAAAACCAAAGAGATAAAAACTGTCTCTACAAAAGAGATACCGATACATGTAAAAAATGCCAAATCTGAAGAAGTGCTCAATATAAAAAGACAAGAGAGTAGAAGTGATGCGCAAGAGAGTATAAAAATTACACAAATAGACAGTAGCACTTCAGTGATTATATTTGTATTTGGGCTGGTATGTGGAGTCTTGATTATGATTTTTAAAGAGAAGATAAATTTTAAAAAAGAGCACAAAATTTCCATAAAAGATCCTAAAAATCTTTTGGTAAAACTTCTAGAGTTTAAGCATGATCCACAAGTTGAAGAGATAATAGATATTTTAGAGAAAAATATCTATCAGAATCAAAATATAGAGATAGATAAAAAAAGTGTAACTGAGGTTTTAAAAAAATATAAAATAAATTAATCTAAAATATCATGAAGTCTATTTCCGGCTTCAATATTTTTATGCACTTTATCCCACTCTTCATTTTCAATATACCCTTTTAGAAGCTTTAACTCATCTTCAAAGAGAGTGATTGCTTCAAGCAGATTTGCTCTATTTTGTCTAAAGATGTCTTCCCACATATTTGGAGAGCTCTTTGCTAAACGGCTCATAGAGCGAAACCCACCGGCTGCAAGTGCTAAAATATTATGTTTGTTTTCTTGATGCATAACCGTATTCGCAAGAGAGTAGGAGATAGCATGAGGCATATGAGAGATAAAAGCTGCATGACGGTCATGCTCTTTTGCAGACATAAAATATTTTTTCATCTCAAGAGCTTTAAATATTTTTTTTGCGATTTTTACTTGAAAATCTCCGCTGTTTTCAATATCGCATAAAACTACAACATTGTCTTTATATAAATTATCAATTGCAGCTTTTGGTCCATAACTTTCAGTTCCTGTCATTGGATGTGCAGCAACAAAATTTTTCCGTATCTTGGTCGGAACAGATGAAATTATTTTGGATTTTGTGCTGCCTAGATCTATAATAGTTGCACTCTCTTTTACCTCTGTTAAATTTTTAAGTGCCGAGATTATTCCATCTACCGGAATTGCTAAAAAAATAACATCGTAATTTTTAATTTCACTAAACTCTATAACATTATCAACCAAACCAAGCTCTACTGCCTCTTGCTGGTGAATTTTATTATGATCACTACCGACAATATTATTGATAAAATCTAATTTTTTTAAACTTATGGCAAGTGAACCTCCCATAAGACCTAATCCTATTATTGCTACATTCATATAAGTTCTTTATTCTTTATTTTTTAAATTATACAAAGTTTACTTAATATTAACCTCATAAAAGGTAAAATCTCCTTCTATTTTATAATTATGGAAATTAAATGAGAATATTTTTAGCAACATTGTTAACTTTACTGGCAGTAAATTTATATGCATACACAGTAAAATCTGTAAAATATGACGGTATGGTACATATGTCAGAATCTGTAGCGTCAAGAATGCTTAAGTTTGAAATAGGTGATAATGTTGATGATAAAATGATTGATGAATCTATAAAAAGTTATTTTAAACAGGGATATTTTGAAGATATATGGGTTGATTTAGACGAAGATGGCATTTTAACTTTTCATTTTAAAGAGAAGCCGCTTATATCAAAAATAGAATTAAAAGGGTGGAAAGAGAACGACACTGAAATTAGAGACAGTATCATTCAGATAAAAGTAGGTGCACTGTATGATGAGAAAAAACTTGAAGCTGCAAAAAAAAGAATTATAGAGGCGATTAATCAAGAGGGAAAAATTGACAGTGTTGTAGAAATTTTAAAAGAGCGTTTGGATAATGGCAGCATGCATATTACCTTTTTGGTAAATGAGGGTGCGGAAATAGTTATTAAAGAGTTGGCTTATAGCGGTGTATCTGGCTTGGAAACTGAAAATTTTGATGAGGTTATTGCAAATAAACAACGCGAATTTATGGGTTGGCTTTGGGGACGAAATGATGGTAAGATGAAAGTGGAAGACTTAGCTTATGATCCTTTAAGAATACGCGATATTTATATGCAGCATGGCTATTTAGATATTGATGTCAATGAACCGTTTGTAAAAGTAAATTTTGATAATTATACGGCAGATATGAGTTATCAGATAAAAGAGGGTGAAATTTATACAATTAGTGCTATTACAATTGAGCAGCAAGAGCATGTAATTGATGATATATTAATAAAAGAGCAGATTCAATTGGAAGTAGGCAAAGCATTTAATGTTCAAACATTTAGGGATGATTCACAAAAAATAAAAACTTTGATTGCGGATTTAAGCTATGCATTTGTACAAGTTGTACCGGACCTAAAAAAGGATAAAGAGAATAAAACAGTTGAGGTAGTGATTAAAGTAATACCAGGGGATAAAGTTAAAATTAGAAATGTCATTATTTCAGGAAACAATAGAACTTTAGACAGAATTATAAGAAGAGAACTCTATCTAGGGCCGGGTGATATGTACTCTCTAACAGATTTAACAGATTCAAGAAATGCTCTTGGCAGACTTGGTTTTTTTGATGGGAATACCATTGAAGAGAAGAGAGTAGACAATAAAAATATAGACTTGATTGTTAAAGTAAAAGAAGCGCCAACGGGTAATATCCAATTAGGCGGCGGTTACGGAAGTTATGGCGGAATTCTTATAAGTGTTGCTGTTGATGATAGAAATATATGGGGTTCAGGAATAAATGTAGGTGTTAAAGCTGAGCGTTCTGAGCTAACATCAAATTACTCATTTAATATATCAAACCCACGATTAAATGATAGTGATTTCAGTGGTAATTTTTCTATTTATACATCAGATTATGAATATGATGACTATATTGTTATGTCTGATGGTTTGACTTTAGGAACAGGGCATAGATTTACTAGATTTGTCAGCGGATATATAGGTTATGGATATTCAAACAATAGTTATGACATTGATGAAAATTCTACATATTATAATGACCCCTATTATGAAAATTATGGGAAAAGCTCAATCACACTAAGTGTAAAATTTGATAATACAGATGATTTTTATCTTCCTAGAAAAGGTTTTACTTTTAGCCAAAGTTTTGAAAATGCCGGAATTGGTTCAGATGCTAAATTTTTTAAGAGTGGAACTAGCTTTGGTGCATATAAAGGATTTGAAGAGTATCTTGGGTTTGATCTCATTGCCAGATATAAAGCAAAACTAAATTATGTTAAAGAGATGGGCTATCTGCCAATTGCAGAGAGATTCTATCTAGGTGGTATAGGGAGTGTCAGGGGATATGAATCATATTCATTGGCTCCGACTATAGAAGATTTAGATGAAGAAGACGGTGTTAGAAGAGTAGGCGGTGAGTATAGTGCCACAAACAGCTTAGAATTCAGCTTTCCACTTGTTCCTAAGGCAAAAATGCGTTTAGTGACATATCTTGATTGGGGATACATAGGAACTACAGAAGATAGCAGAGATGATTATTTGGTGAAAAATATATCTCGTGGCGGAGTTGGAGCAGGACTTGAGTGGTTTTCTCCTGTCGGACCTATTCAGCTGATGTTTTCAAAACCTTTAGGAGAGGAAGAGGGAGATAAAACAGCGGCCTTTGAATTTACTATGGGACAAAGATTTTAACTGTTAATTTTCAGTAAGAATTTTAATGGTTAAGTTATTTAAATTTTCTAGTTTGCTTATATTTTCTTTAGCTAAGTATAAACTGTTTTTAGATTTTATATTTAGTATATTTTCTTCAAAGCTTATTGTAAAATCAATATTTCTTGGCTGGTGAGATAGTAGAGCAACACTTAATGAGAGAAGATAGCTAAGAGCATTGAGTTGTTGGATTTCTGGAAGAAGATCTCCGAATTTATCTATATGTGAAGATGATGGAAGTTTTCTTTTTGCATATTTTGCTAGGGTTGCAATAAGAATTATCTGTTTATGTGTAAAACCGAATTCTAAAGCATCTTTGATAAGATTATAGCTATGTTTATTATGAGAATAGTAGTGAAGACTGTTTCCGCTTAAACAAAGTTTTGCAGCTATTGCTAGTTCATAGCGATATTGTTTGTCTATATTTAAATATTCATAGGTTAAATCAAATATTTTTTTTGCAACACTGCTTATTTGATTTGAATAGGCTTTATTGTCTATATGTAAATCAATTATATAGCTTACGGATGTGTTGTAGTTGGCGGGAAATTTATTTTTTGATGTTCTAAGCAAATCAGATAAAAACACACCCTCTCTAACTCCTACACCACTACTGATTAAAGTGTTAATATTTAATTTTTTGAAAACTCTAAGCAGTATCATGGCTCCTGGTTTTATAACATCAACTCTATTTGCTTTAATACCAAGCTTTTTCAGTTCATCTTCATTTGCAACTAAAATTTTTTTCAAAAATTCTATAAACTCATTATAGTCAGGTTCAAAAGCGTGAAGTTTTTTAAGAGGGTAACTGCTGCTGTTTAATATCGCATTGGATATAGCTCTAAATGAGCCGCCGATGCCAATAATAGAAGATACATTAATATTGTCTAATTGTGTCAATTGTGAATCAATGTATTTTTTTGCACCGTCTATATCATTTGTATCAAAGTAGAGCTCTTTTAATCTTACTGTTCCTAAATTAAGAGATATATTTAATTTAATATCTTGTTTGTTAATAAGTGAAAATTCGGTTGAACCGCCACCGATATCAATGCTTAGAGCATTTTTTTGTTCCGGTAAAAGATTTGCGCATGCAACTGCTCCAAGATAAGCTTCTCTTTGGCCATCTATAATTTTAATATTTAAGCCAAGAGAGTGTTTTATTCTATTTACAAAATCTTTTTGATTTGGAGCGTCTCTTAGTGCAGAAGTGGCTATACAAAGAGTTTTTCTGGCTTTAAAGGATTTGATTATTGATAAAAAGTTCTCTAATGCGTCAAAAGCTCTCTGCATGGGAATATCTTGAAGATTCCCACTGTTTTGATAAGTCTCTTCAGAGATTCTTACTCTGCTTTTTGCTTCATGCAAAATATGAAATGCAAATCGAGAAGTTTTTTCATAGATAATCATTCTAACTGAGTTGGAACCGATGTCTATGACTGCTACTCTTTTTGCCATCTAACTTTTCTACTCTTCGTTTAGTAATTGTTTATATTTAAATTGAAGCTCTGCAATAGATTCAACATTGTCTTTATCAGGTACAATGCAATCTACCGGGCAAACTGATACACATGCAGGTTCATCATAAACACCGACACACTCTATGCAGCGATCAGGATCGATAAAATAGATAGGATCTCCCTCTTCAATAGCTGAAGTAGGGCACTCTTCACGACATGCATCACAAGCAATACACTCATCATTTATTATTAAAGCCATTAAAATACCTTATAGTTATAATCCAATTTAAATATATTATTTTAATATATTTTTATGTGCTCGATTTATAGCAGAATAAAGCTTTATTGTTTTTTAAATTTGACTATTTCCTAATTTGCGGGCAGAATACATGAAAGTTTTGAATTTAGATTTAAGCTAGCTACAGTTCCTGTAATTCCGTCTGTTCTATTTTTGATGCTTATTTTTGCACTTAATGCATCTGCTGCACTTTTTGCCAAAAAAAGACCTAGTCCAACTCCAGGTTTATTTCCTTCTCTTTTAAAAGGGGCAAAAAGATCTGAGCTTTCATCTATGCCGCATCCTTCATCAATTACTTCAATCAATAATCCGTAGTTGTTTTGTGAACTTCTTAAAGTTACACTTTTGTCTTTTGGCGTAAATTTAAGTGCATTTTGTAAAAAATTTTGTATTATTTGATTTAGCAAACTTACTTGAAGAACTGCCATATAGCCACATGGTTCGAGATGAATATGTAGTTTTTTGCCTTCATTCTCAGCTAAAAGTTTAAAATCATCTGCTTTTTGAGTTAAAATTTTTATTACATCAACTTCTTGAGGTTTTTCTAGTTGAGCTCCCTCTTGTCTGCCTATATTAAGTATGTTTGTAACTATAAAGTTCATCTCATCTATTGTTTTGTTCGTTACTTTAAGAGCATCAATGTACTCTTCGGGAGAGCGTTTTTTTATAAGAGTTACCTGATTCTTTAGTTTTATAACTGCAAGCGGTGTTTTTAGTTCATGAGCAGTTCCGATAAAGAGCTCTTTTTGGTACTTAACAAAGTTTTGTATTCTTTTAATTAAATGATTGATTGTAATACCAAGAGGCTCAAACTCCTCCGGTAATTCTTCTACTTTTATTGGACGCATAAGATGCTCATTCATATTTGAGAGCTTATTGCTTAGAGTTTTAACAGGCATTACAAGCATTTTTGATAATCCAATTGCATAAATAATAACAAGTAAAAATCCGGCGATATTTATAACAAAAAGGTAGTTGAGTATTTTTTTTAAAAGTATTTTTGTAGCTGTTATCTCTTTTGTTATTTTTAAATAACTCAATTCATCCAAATTAAAAGGGTATATAAGTGTTAAATATATTTCATTATTTTTAGTTGTTTCATACATTTCAATATCCAGATGCGTTACATCAAGATATATTATTTCAACATTTAATCCCAGATACATTTCAGGCGAGGGTGCTTCTGAGCCATAAATAGACTCATTTTGTGCAATGTTTTTTGCATAGTTTAAAAGTTCTTGATGTTTCTCTTCAAAAATAGATCTTTCGATGTAAAAATATAAAATAGAAGAAAATATAAATATTAATGAAGCAGAGGCAAATATTAGTTGGATTAAAAAGCTTTGTCTAATACTTCTTTTTGAAAACATTTTTTTACCTATAAAAACAAAAGTTTATAATTATAGCCTATATAATTTGCCATTTTGAGTATTTTAGCTGTAAAAAGGGGTATTTCCCTTTTTACATATTAAAAATTTAATTTATCTCTTTAGGGAAGCAAAAACGATAACCGCGGCGACGAACAGTTTCAATTGTGGTTATATTTAATGGTTTGTCCATTTTTTGTCTAATTTGGTTTATAGCAACTTCAATTACATTTGGAGTAACAAGTTCCGGTTCTTCCCAAATTGCGTCTAATAGCTGTTCTTTAGATACAATCTGATCACGGTGACGCGCTAAATGCGTAAGAACTTCAAAAGGTTTGCCTTTTAGTTCTATCTCTTGCTCTTTATAAGTAATTTTTTCCTCTTCCGGATTAATGATTAAATCTTCAATTTCAATGATATTACTGCCACCGAAACGAAGACGCGCATCAAGGCGAGCAACTAAAACATCAAAATCAAACGGTTTTCTGATGTAATCATCAGCACCGCTTCTTAGAGCTTCTATTTCACTTTCGTTATCATCTCTCGCCGATAGAACAACTACAACAGTCTTTGGAGTTTTAGTTTTTATATCACCGATAATGTCAACACTGTTTCCATCAGGAAGCATCCAGTCCATTAGTACTAAATCGTAGTTTCGAATATCTAAGTAGTACTCGCCATCTTTAAGAGTCTCTACTACATCGCTTTGATAACCAAATTCTTTAAGTCCTTCAGCAAGCATTTTGTTTAATGTGACTTCATCTTCTATAATTAGAATGCGCATAAATTTGTCCTATGAATGAATATTTTGGCGGAATGATATCATAATTTTAGGTTAATTTAAAGTAATTTTTAATTTTTTTTTAATAAAACTTTAACTTATAATTAAGATTGGGATTTGCAATAATTGCTTACACTTACCTTGCAGTCGGGTAAAATCGATGGTTTTGTTATCTTTAAATTGATGCTTTTTATCGCTTTGTATTCTTTAATTAACTTTAAATTTAGACTCTCTAGAGCATCTTCTATAAGAAAAAACTCACTTTTTATCATTGTTTTTTTGATAATTTCAACAACATCGGCATAATTTATAAAATTATTTTTATAGTTATACTCAATAGTAAGATTGATAATTACATCTTGAGGAGTTGTTCTTTCAAAATCTAAAATTCCAATAATGCATTGAAATTTCAGATCTTCTATATGAATTGTCATACTACTCTTTTTTCTTCACCTTTTAAAAGACGAATAATATTTGGAATATGTTTATAAAAAAGTATAAATCCTATAATAATAACCGGAGCATGTGCCATATCCGGATGAATTATAAAACTGGCAATTATCAGTGCGCCAAGAGCAGTAAGAGAAGAGAGAGAAGATATTTTAATAAATTTTGCTCCAAATGCCCAAACTATAAGTGCCACAATGGCTTCAAGAGGAAGCATAAACATCATAACTCCCAATCCCGTTGCAACTCCTTTCCCGCCTTCAAAATTCAGGTAGGGACTAAAACAGTGCCCGATAACAGATAAAACAGCGATACCCCACAATGTTGCTTCACTTACTCCTGCAAAATATGCAATTATTAAAATGAAAACACCTTTTAACGCATCGAGTGCCAATGTTGCAATGCCTAGTTTTTTTGCCAAAGAGGGATCTTTTTCTTTGACAACTCTTAAAACATTTGTTGCACCTATACTACCCGATCCGCTACTCTTCACATCTAAGTCCGCATATTTTTTAGCTAAGAGCAAACCAAAAGGAATTCCGCCTATTAAATAGGCTGCAATAAAAAACTGAGCATTTGTGTTAAATAAAAAATCCATCTATACCCTTGTAAAAATTTGTAGTATTTTACTCTGTATATCATTACAAGCATATAAAAAATATACGACAAATATTATTTTTTGATATAATGACAACTATTTATTTGAAGAAGGAATTTTTTTTGCAACTTACAACTGAACAATTAAAAGAGAAGATAAAAGAATATAAAAAAAGATTGAATGTAACTATTGTCGCACATTTTTATCAAAGAGACGAAGTTTTTGAGATAGCTGATATCACAGGCGATTCTCTCGAACTTGCAATTAAAACTAGAGATGATGATTCTGAGTTTGTTCTTTTTTGCGGTGTCGGATTTATGGGGCAGAGTGTAAAAGTTTTATCGCCAAACAAAAGAGTAGTTATGCCAAAAGCTGCATGTTGCGCAATGGCAACAATGATTGACGGTATGCAGTTTGATGCATCTGTAAAGGTTCTGAATGATGCAGGTATACCTAATGAAAATATTTTGCCTATCACTTATATAAATTCAAATGCCGATGTAAAAGCAAAAGTTGGCGAAATGGGTGGTATGGTTTGTACAAGTTCCAATGCAAAGAAAATTATTACAACAGCCCTTAAGGAGGGTAAAAAGATACTTTTTGTTCCAGACAGATGCTTGGGGCAAAATATAGCAAATCAGATGGGACTTAAATCATGTGTAATCGGTGATGGAACCAATCCTGCAGATGCCGATATTATTTGCTATAACGGTTTTTGTTCTGTCCATCAGCTTTTTACAATGGACGATATTAACTTTTATCGTAAAAAATATCCGGGCATACTTATAGCTGTCCATCCGGAATGTGACCCTGAAATATGTAATGCTGCCGACTTTGTAGGATCTACCTCTCAGCTTATAAACTATATCAAAGAGCTTCCCGAAGATCAAAAGGTTGCAGTTGGAACTGAATTTAACTTAGTTAATCGTCTGCGTCCAAAAAATACTTTCGTACTCTCTTCTACAAAACCGGAGTGTCCGACTATGAATGAAACAACACTAAAAGATGTATATGATGTACTTAAATCTATTGATGAGGGTGAGCCTCTTAATGAGATAGAAGTGGATGAAAAAACACAAAAATGGGCAAAAATAGCTTTAGAACGGATGTTAGCATTATGATAGAAGAGTTTGTAAAAGCCTCGTTAGATCAAGATGTTGGTCGTGGTGATCTGTATGCTTTAGTTGAGCCTAGTGTTAAAGCAAGTGCCAGAATTATCGCAAAGAGTGACGGAGTCGCAGCGGGTGTTGAGTATATAAATGTCTTGGCAGAGTTGGAGAATTTTGAAATTACATGGAATGTAAATGACGGTGAAAGCTTTTTAAAAGGCGATGTTTTAGCAAATATCAGCGGGACTTCGCATGTGCTTTTAAAAATAGAGAGAACTCTTTTAAATATACTGCTTCATGCAAGTTCAATAGCAACTTTGACTAAAAAGTATGCAGATTTTTTAGAACCTTACGGTGTTAAGCTTTTAGATACAAGAAAAACAAGACCGCTGCTTAGAATTTTTGAGAAATATGCGACAAGATGCGGAGGAGCAGTAAATCATCGCATGGGCTTGGATGATTCGTTAATGATAAAAGACACTCATTTAAAAACTATAGAGAATCTTAAAATTTATATAGAAAAAGCAAGAAAAAAGATTCCTTTTACTTCAAAAATAGAGGTAGAGGCAGAGAACTTTGAAACCGCAAAGGAGGCTTTTGAAGCCGGAGCTGATATAGTGATGTGCGATAATATGTCTCCGGAGCAGATTCAAGAAATTATTGCGTATAGAGATGAAAATTTTCCACATGTACTTTTGGAAGCAAGCGGAAATATTTCACTTGAAACTATTGAATCTTACGCAAAAACCGGCATAGATGCAATTAGCAGCGGTTCGCTTATTCATCAGGCAAACTGGATAGATCTGTCTATGAAAATGGATTAGCTGTTATTGGAGAAGTTTTAAATTATATTTACAAAATGAATAAGAATGTAGTATATAATCACAAAAAAGATATAAATTGAGTGAAATTTTAGAAAAAATAGACAAAGCTGGTCATATTGTTGTTATTTCGCATCTCAATCCTGATGCGGATTCAATAGGCAGTGCCAGTGCTATGTATAGTTTTTTACTACAGAAACATAAAAAGGTTTCATGGTTTTGCAAAACTCAAAAAATAGATCAGAAATTATCTTTTATGCCATGGTTTGAAAAGATTAGAAACTCATTTCCAAACTCTGCAGATTTGGCAATTGCACTTGATTGTGCAAATGAGAAGCGTTTGGGCACAGATGTAGAGTGTGAATTGATAAATATAGATCATCACATTACAAACAGCTACTATGGAGATATAAATTTAGTAAAAACTGATTTTATTAGCACAACAGAGATTTTGTATGATTTTTTTAAAACAAACGATGTAAAAGTAAACAGAAAAATGGCGACAGCACTCTATGCCGGATTGCTGGATGATTCTGATGGTTTTTTGTCTCAAAAAGTCAACAGTAAGCTATTTGTTACGGTTAAAGAGCTGCTGGATCAGGATGCAGATTTTAAACTTTGTAACAAAAATATTATGAAAAGCATCTCGCTTGGGGCTTTGAGGCTAAAAGCAGTTATGTTTAAAAATATGTCGTTAAAATATAATGCAAAAGTTGCAGTTTTTTGCGTAAGTGATGAGGATATGAGATCGACCGGTGCAGCTGCAGAGGATTGCGAAGCTCCGCTGGAAGAGTCATTAAATCTTCCATATGTAAAGGTCGCTTTGCTGCTTAGACAAAAGAGCGATTTTACAATAAAGGGTTCTCTTCGCTCTAAAGCGGGAGTGGATGTTTGCAAAATCGCTGTCAAATTTGACGGCGGCGGACACAAAGAGAGAGCCGGTTTTGATTTAAAGAGTGTTGTCTCTTTAGAAGAGGCAGAGACAAAAATATTAAATTTGATACAAAAGGAGTTATAGTTTGAGAAGAGGAAGAAAAAACGGATCTTCAATAGCTTTATTGAGTCTATTTGCAGTAATAATAGGTGCTGTGTTATATGGATATAACGCAGAGATGTTTGAGAGAGAAGCTCCTGTAATTTCAATGAAAAACAATGGATACTGGAATCTTAAAAACTCTTTGGATATATCGATAGATGATACCACAGGATTAAAAGCATACAAAGTAATTTTAATAGGTTCATCAGAAGAGACTTTGTTATACAATGAACAGTTTTTAACTCCAAAACAGTCAGTAAATATTAAAGTTGAACCTCCAAAGAGTGCTTATACTATGAAAGAGAATGATATTAAAATAGTTGTTGAAGCAGTTGATACAAGCAAATGGAACTTTTTTAAAGGAAATATTGCAAGAAGTGAGTTTAAATTAAAAATCGATAAAAAAAGACCTGCCTTAAATACAGTTGCAAACTCTTATAAAATAAGCAAAGGAGGCGCTGCGCTTGTTGTTTTTAAAGCTGAAGATGAAAATTTAAAAGAGCTATATATTGAGACAAGTTTTAATAAAAAATTTAAAGCACAGCCCTTTTATAAAGAGGGATATTACATAGCTCTTCTTGCATGGCCTATAAAAGAGTCAACATTTAGAGCTGCAGTTGTTGCCAAAGATTATGCAGACAATACTTCAAAAGCGCATATTCCTCTTTTTTTAAAAGATATACAGTATAAAGTATCAAATATAAAAATAAGTGACAATTTTTTAAAAGGGAAAATAGCAGATCTGGCAGAGGAGTTTGCAGAGACTCAAGGTGTAACAGATCCGATAGAACAGTTTAAAATTATAAATGAGAATGTACGAGAAAAAAATGAAAAATTAATATATGATATTACATCAAAAGTTTCAAATGAGATGATTCAGGATTTTTATATAAATAAGATGTATCCTTTGAAAAATGGGGCAGTTGTTGCTCGTTTTGGAGATCATAGATTATACTCTTACAATGGAAATCGTATCAGTGAATCGTATCATTTAGGGCTAGATTTAGCAAGCAATGCAATGGCTCAAATAAAACCTCATAATGGCGGAGAGGTTGTTTATGCAGGTTATAATGGTTTATATGGGAATATGCCTATTCTTTCTCATGGGCTGGGACTTTATACATTATATGGTCACTGTTCAAGTGTAAATGTTAACAGCGGTGATATAATTCAAGCCGGAACACATATTGCAAATACCGGCAAAAGCGGCTATGCTATGGGAGATCATTTGCATTTTGGAGTTTTAATTCAAGGTGTGGAAGTTCGTCCTGCGGAATGGATGGATGCTACATGGATAAAGCTAAATATTAGTGATGTAATTAAGAGTGCAAAAACTATTATAGATAAAAATTAAAATATAGTGTACAATTTAGAGTTAAATAAATTGTGATTTGAAAAAAAATTTAATTACTAAATATAATATGAATTTTGTTTATAATATATAAGATTTTATAAGTAGGAATAGCTATGTATCAAACAACAATAAAAAAGAGTGTTGAGCTTGTCGGAATAGGCCTTCATAAAGGTTCTGCCGTTAAGTTAAGATTGGAACCGTTGGAGTCAAACAGCGGGTTAATATTTTATAGAAGCGATGTTGATGTAGCCATTCCGCTTATTCCAGAAAATGTTGTTGATACTAAAATGGCTACTGTTATCGGCAAAGACGGCTATGTAATTTCAACAATCGAACATATGCTCTCTGCTATATATGCTTATGGAATTGATAACCTTAAAATAATAGTTGATGCTGATGAAATTCCTGTTATGGATGGCAGCAGTGCGAGTTTTTGTATGCTTTTAGATGAAGCAGGCATTGTTCAGTTAGATGTGCCAAAAAAAATTATGAGGATAAAAAAAGAGATAATTGTTCAAGAAGGAGAGAAATATGTCAAATTGTCCCCATCTCATGATTTGCAGTATGGCTTTACTATCAAATTTCCACATCCTGTAATTCAAAAACAGGAGTATATTTTAAATTTTACAAAACAAAACTATAAAAACGAGATTGCACGAGCCAGAACTTTCGGTTTTTTACATGAAGTACAATATCTTCGCTCAAAAGGTTTGGCGCTTGGAGGCTCTTTGGAAAATGCTGTTGTTTTAGATGAGAAAAAAGTTTTAAATCCAGAAGGACTTAGATTTTCTGATGAATTTGTAAGACATAAAATACTTGATGCAATCGGTGATATGGCTCTTATTGGAATGAATTTTGTAGGCAATTATGAAGCTATGGCGGGAAGTCATGATCTTAATCATAAACTTACGCTTGAACTTTTAAAAGATGCTCAAAATTATGAAGTAATAGAGCTTGTAGGCGAAAAAACAAAAGAGTTAGAAAAAGCATATGCTTAGGAGTGTAGATTTAGTTTTTATTACGCTCTCTTCTCCTGTTTTGGTTGGGGTATATGAAGAGAAAAAATTAATTGAGACTATTGAAAGTTATGAAAAAAGCTCAGAAATTTTACCAAATATATTTGACGAATTATCAAAAAAATATAAGATAAAAAAACTTTTTTATGCAAATGGACCGGGAAGTTTTATGGCAATAAAAATTGCATATATATTTTTAAAATCTATGAGTGTATTAAAAAATATACCGCTTTTAGCAACAGATGCATTTTATTTTAATGAAAATCAACCAATCAAAGCGATTGGAAAGCTATTTTTTGTTAAAATTTCTTCAGAAATAAAAACCCAAAAACTAGAAATAGCGCCAGAGGCAAGTTTTATACTTCCAGATGTGCTTGATTATAGTAAGTTTAGCACAACTGCCGCCCCTCTTTATGGTATTGGAGCAGTTGGATAGGAATAATGTGACAATAAGTGTGCCGGCAACGAGTGCGAACCTTGGACCAGGGTTTGATTCTTTAGGTTTAGCAGTTGATTTACGCAATTTAGTTGAGTTTCATCCATCAAAATTTTTTAGTGTAAATATTAAAGGTGAGGGTGAAAATAATCCAAAGTTAAAAGGTAATAATCTATTTGTTAGTATTTTCAATGAACATTATAATAGATTGACTAAAAAAAGACAAAGTTTTAAATTTACTTTTTATAACCAAATACCAATGTCAAGAGGATTAGGAAGTTCGTCTGCAGTAATTGTAAGTGCTATATCAAGTGCACACGAGGCTGCAGGAATTAAAGTTTCAAAAAGAAGAATCTTGAATCATGCATTAGTTTATGAATCGCATCCGGATAATATTACACCTGCGGTTATGGGTGGTTTTAATGCTGCTACCGTAGAGAAGGGTAAAGTTTTTTCTCAAAAAAAACATCTTCCAAATTATATTAAAGCAGTTGTTGTAATACCAAACAAACCAATTAGTACATCAAAAGCAAGAACGCTACTTCCAAAATCATATTCAAAAGAGAATGCGGTTTATAATCTTTCTCATACGGCTCTTAGTGTAGCTGCTTTTTTTAATGAAGATTGGGAGATTTTAAAATTGGCTTCGCAGGATAGGTTCCATCAAAAAGCAAGAATGAAAAATTTACCTGAACTTTTCAGTGTACAAAAAACAGCTTATGAGAGTGGAGCATTGATGAGCACTCTCTCAGGGAGCGGTTCTACTTTTTTTTCAATGGTTTACGATGAAGATGCAGTGATGATTGCAAGTAAGCTTAGTCAAAAATTTCCGGAATTCATTGTTAAAATTTTAGATTTTGATAATGATGGACTTATTATAGAAAAATAGATTAATTCGCATCTTCTTATTAAATCAAGGAACTTTTGGATATAATGGCAAAAAAATTTAATCAACCTCTTAGGATGTGTATCTCTTGTAGGCAAAGAGATATACAAAATAATCTTGCTAGACTTCAGTGTATAGATTCACAACTTAGTCTTTTTAGAGGAAATGGTAGAAGTTTTTATATATGTAAAGCTTGTCTTAAAGATAATAAGAAAGTATTAAAATCACTAATGCGGCAATGCAAAAGTGGAGATAAAGACAAATTTTTGAACATACTAAAGGAGATCATCACTGATGACAGAAAAAGTTAGAGTACACGAAATTGCTAAAGAGCTAGGAATAGCTTCTAAAGATGTAGTAAAAAAAGCTTCAGATATGGGTATTGATGTAAAATCAGCAAATAGTTCAGTTACAATGCAGGAAGCTGAAGGATTAATGAATTATATAATGAGTGGCGAGCTTGCCCAAGCATCAAAACCAGAAACAAAAACATCTGCTAAACCAATAAGTGATACTCAAAAAGAAGAAAAAACTCCTGAAAAAGAAACTAAAAAAGATAAAATTGAAGCACCTAAAGTAGATGAACAAAAGAGTATTGAAAAAAATGTTCAGGTAAGTGAAACTCAAAAAACTCAAAACAAAGAAAAGATTGAAGTAAAAGAACTTACACAAGAAGCAGTAAAAAAAGAAGCTAAAGAAGAGGAAAATAAGACTTCATTAAATATAATTGAGCCTAAAAAATTACAGATTAAAAAATCTGG
Organism: Sulfurimonas sp. CVO; assembly: GCF_009883775.1. NCBI lineage: Bacteria > Pseudomonadati > Campylobacterota > Epsilonproteobacteria > Campylobacterales > Sulfurimonadaceae > Sulfurimonas > Sulfurimonas sp. CVO. Next base: position 1,299,833 of record NZ_CP033720.1, on the reverse strand, counting down.
GCTTAAAATAGTCAAAAAGAAAAAGCCGAAGCAGGAAGAAAAAAGTGATGAAAGTTACAATATGCCTGCAAGACAAAAAACGGCTGTCTCTTCTTATGGCAAAATAAGTGCTGATGTTTTAGAAGAGTTGGCAAAAAAGAAAAAAACAAAACAGAGTTCAGGTGCTAAAAAACAAGAACAAGGTGTGAAAATTGATATTTTTGGCGGCTCTTTGGCTGAAGTATCAATGGATATGGATGATCAAGTTGTTTTACTTGATTTAAATGCTACTGAGAGAAAAGAGATTGTTCCAGAAGAGCCTAGAAAGCCAAAAGTTCCAAAGCCTGTAGGAAGAAATGCAAATAAAAAAGCTGCTCCAAAAGGTAGAAAAGTTGCTCGTGACAAAAGAAAAAAATATACTAAAGATAAATCTGAAGATGTAGTGGTAACACATGTTGAAATTCCTGAGGATATCCGTGTCTATGAATTTGCAGAAAAGATTAATCGTCCGATTTCAGATGTAATAAAAGTTCTTTTTAGCCTTGGCTTAATGATGACTAAAAACGACTTTTTAGGAAGTGACGAGATTGAGATTCTATCTGAAGAGTTTGGTGTTGAAGTAACCATCGTAGATCCAAAAGATGCCTTTAACTACGAAGAAGATATGGCAGAGACGATTGATGAAAATGCAACTAAAAGACCTCCTGTTATTACAATTATGGGACATGTTGATCATGGTAAAACTTCACTTTTAGATGCGATAAGAAAAGCAAAAGTTACTGAAGATGAAGCTGGCGGCATAACGCAGCATATCGGCGCATATACGATTGAGCAGCATGGTGAAGCAATTACATTTATAGATACTCCTGGTCACGCTGCATTTTCACAGATGCGTCAAAGAGGTACTGATGTTACGGATATTATCGTAATTGTTGTAGCGGCTGATGATGGTGTTAAACCTCAAACAGATGAAGTTATAAAATTAGCTAAAGAGTCAGAAGCTCCTGTAATTGTAGCTCTTAATAAAATGGATAAAGAGAGTGCTAATCCCGATATGGTTAAGGGACAAATGGCTGAACGCGGTCTAAATCCTGTTGATTGGGGCGGAGATATAGAGTTTATTCCAGTTTCTGCAAAAACAGGAATGGGGATAGATGACTTACTTGAAAACATCCTTTTAACTGCTGAAGTTTTAGAATTAAAAGCAAATGAAAACGCTATGGCAAAAGCTGCTGTTGTTGAATCATCTCTTGAAAAAGGTCGCGGAGCTGTCGCAACTGTAATTGTGCAAAATGGAACACTAAAAGTTGGCGATTATGTTGTTTGCGGCAGTGCTTATGGGCGTATTAAAGCTCTTATTGATGAAAATAAAAAGCAGATAAAAAGTTTAAAACCAAGTCATACTGCAGTAGTTGTCGGACTCAATGAAGTTCCATCATCAGGTGAAATAATGATGGCTATGAAAAGTGATAAAGAGGCAAAAGAGTATGCTCAAAAACGCCATGAATACGATAGAAATAAAGAGCTTTCTCATAGTACTAAATCTACTTTAGAAGATATGACAAGTATGATTGCAGAAGGTAATTTAAAATCTCTCAAAGTTGTTTTAAAAACAGATGTTCACGGGTCACTTGAGGCTATTAAAAGCTCATTGAATGAGCTTAGAAATGAAGAGGTAAAAATTAATATTATCTCTTCAGGTGTAGGCGGAATTACAGAAAATGATGTTGAACTTGTGGCAAACAGTGAAAATTGTGTATTGCTTGGATTTAATGTTCGTCCTACAGGAAGTGTAAAAGCGTTGGCAAAACAAAAAAATGTTGATATTAGAACATACTCTATAATTTATCAACTCCTTGATGATATGACTGGCATGTTGACTGGTATGATGGCACCGAAGTTTACTGAGGAAAATACAGGTCAAGCAGAAGTAAGAGATACATTTAAGTCTCCTAAAGGTATGGTTGCCGGATGTGTTGTTGTTGATGGAAAACTTGTACGCGGAGGTCTTGTTCGTGTTATCAGAAACGGTGTTGTTGTACATGAAGGTGAATTGACTTCTCTAAAACGCTTTAAAGATGATGTTGAAGAGATTGGTAACGGTTATGAGTGTGGTGTTATGATTAAAGGCTATGATGATGTTATAGTTGGTGATGTAATAGAAACATTCAAAAAAATTGAGCAAAAAGTATCTCTGTGACAGAAGCTGAAATAAAGTTGAAAAGAACTGAGTCAATTCTTCTTGAATTGATTCCTGAAGCTCTTGGCAGTTTGAATGATAAAAGGTTACATCAATTAGATGTAATAGACATAAAATGTTCACGAGGTAGAAGTGATGCCAAAGTTTATATTGATCCTGCTTCATTTACACAAGAAGAGAAGAGTGAGTTTTTAAAACTGCTTAAAAAAGCAAGACCGATACTAGAAACTTTTTGTATGAAAGATCAAGGCTGGTTTCGTTCTCCGAAGTTTACATTTGAATTTGACGAACAGTTAAAAAAAGCTCAAAATATTGAAGAGCTGTTCAAAAAAATCGCTAAAGATTAAGTGAGTATATTTATGAGTTTAGAAAAAGATATAGAGTCGTTTGTTAAATCTGTAGGTTTGGATCTCTATGATATCTCTGTTGTTAATGAGGGTGGAGACACTATATATAGAGTAAATGTTATTTCAAGAGAGATTGAAAATAACAGAAGAAAAGGTGTTACTCTTGATGAGTGTGTTAATCTAACACATCTTATCTCTCCTCTTCTTGATGTAACGCCTCCTGTTTCTGGAGACTATAGACTTGAAGTAGGAAGTCCTGGAATTGAAAGAAAAATACATTCATTAAAACAGTTTGAAATGTCAATAGGAGAAAATGTTGCTCTTCATTTAAAATCAAAAGAGAAACTTAAGGGAATACTTCTTAAAGTGGAAGATTCCAATATTATTTTAGATGTTGATGGGGAAGAAATTTTAGTTGATTTTTCTCAAATTTCAAAAGCAAAAACCTATTTTGAATGGTAATAGATACTAACTTTTATATGAAATTAGCCTTGGATGAGGCTTGGAAATATCAAGGGCTTACATATCCAAATCCGGCAGTCGGTTGTACTGTTACTGGGAAAAATGGTGAAATACTTGCGGTGGAAGCTCACAAAAAAGCAGGTTCTCCTCATGCTGAAGTAGAAGCTCTTAAGAGCGCATATTTTAAATTAACGAATGACAAAAAAATTTTAAATATTACATCTTCATCTCAAATTCATGAGTATCTTTTAGAAAACCACAACAACTGTTTTAATTCTATATCTATATTTTCTACACTTGAACCATGTTCACATATAGGTAAAACTCCATCCTGTGCAACTCTTATTTCAAAATTGGGAATAAAAAAACTTTTTGTTGGTTCTCTTGATTCTAATAAAGAAGCATCCGGCGGCAATGAAATAGTTGAAAATTCAGGTGTTGAAACAAAAAACGGGGTATTGGAGAAAGAGTGCGATGCATTGTTAAAACCTTTCAATTTATGGCAAAAAAAGAGGTTTGTTTTTTTTAAATGGGCACAGAGGCTAAACGGAACAGTTGATGCAGGAATCATAAGTTCAAAAAAATCGAGAATTTTAGTTCATGCTATGAGAGATGTATGTGATTTGTTGGTTATAGGCGGCAACAGTGTAAGAGTTGACAGACCAACATTAGATGCAAGGCTTGTAGATGGAAAAGCACCTGATATTTTAATAGTTTCAAGAAATAAAGAGTTTGATGAAACTATTCCACTCTTTAATATAAAAAACAGAAAAGTCATTATTTCTGACAATTTTTCTGTTTTAGATAATTATAAAAATATTATGATAGAAGGGGGAGAAAATATGTTTAATCTTTCCAAGAATATTGTTGATTATTATTTATGTTTTTTATCTTTGCAAATCGGCGGAAATAATAATTTTACAAATAAAGATGATAAATTTTCTATTTTAAATATACAAAAAGATGAGCAGGATATAATTATGTGGATGAAGCAAGCAAATAACAGGGGAAATAAGTAGAATGGAAAAACAGGAAAAAATCGTATCAATGTTTGATAATATTGCACCTACATATGATACGGCAAATCGTGTTATGAGTATGGGAATTGATAAAAGTTGGAGACGAAAGGCTTGTGATTTAGCTTATAAGTTTTATGCTAAAGATTCTATAGATAAAATTGTTGATGTTGCTTGCGGAACCGGTGATATGATGAATTACTGGAAAAAAAGATCAGAAGTAAACGGCATAGCTGTTGGAGATATAGTAGGAGTCGACCCTTCAAATGGGATGGTTAATGTAGCAAGAGAAAAATTCCCTAAATTTAACTATCATATATCAAAAGCTACAGAAATTCCTCTTAAGGATGAGAGTGCTGATATTGTAAGCATTACTTACGGTATTAGAAATGTGGTTGAGAGAGAAGCAGCTTTAAAAGAGTTTAATAGAGTATTAAAGCAGAGTGGTTTGGTTGTAATACTGGAGTTTATGAAGAATGAAAATCCCTCCTTGCTTGGAAAAATCAGAGACTATTATATGAATAGAATTTTGCCAAAAGTCGGGGGTTTTATCTCTAAAAATTTAGAAGCATATGAGTATCTTCCTAACTCAATAGGAGATTTTTCAACAGTTGAAAATATGAAAAAAGAGCTTGAAGCTGCCGGTTTTGAGATTGTGTATGCAAAAAGTTTCTCTATGGATATATCGACTCTTTTAATAGCAAGAAAAAAATAGAGAACAGCGGTGTATACTCTTAGTGTTTCTTCACTAAATGAACAGATAAAAACTTTATTAGAAAGTACATTTACCAGAGTTTTAGTTGAAGGTGAACTCTCCCGAGTTACACTGCATAACAGCGGGCATATCTATTTTACGCTAAAAGATGCATCCTCATCGATAAAAGCTGTGATGTTTAAAGGCAATGCTTCTAAGTTGAAATTTCAGCTGCAAGAGGGATTAAAAGTTGTTATTGATGGGGCTGTGACACTCTACAAGCCAAGAGGTGAATATCAGATAAACTGTTTTTCTATTCAACCCTCAGGGCACGGAGCCTTGGCACTGGCATATGAGCAGCTTAAAAACAAATTATCTGCACAAGGCTATTTTGACCATTCAATCAAAAAAGAACTTCCAAAATTTCCAAAAAAGATAGCTTTTATTACCTCTGCTACCGGAGCAGCTCTACAAGATATGCTCAGAGTTGCTCAAAATAGGTATAGAGCTATAGAGATTGATATTTATGATGTTTTAGTTCAAGGAGAGAGTGCGGCTCCATCAATAGTAAATGCTTTAAATATTGCAGATACTAAAGGATATGACATTATTGTTACAGGTCGAGGCGGTGGCAGTATAGAAGATTTATGGGCATTTAATGAAGAGATAGTCGCAGATGCAATATTTAGAGCTAAAACCCCAGTAGTATCATGTGTAGGGCATGAGATAGATTGGGTTATAAGCGACTTTGTAGCAGATTTAAGAGCCCCGACTCCGAGTGCTGCAATGCAGATGATACTACCGGATTGTAATGAGTTATATCAATATATTGATTCTCTTGAGACACAATATACTCAAAAAGTTATGCAAAAAATTTATAATGCCAAGCAAGAATTGACTCATTTGATAAATTTATATTCCGGGCACTCAATCGAAAAAAAAATAACTCAAAAAATTGAGGATGTAAAACAGCTTCGCAACTCCTATAACCAAACCATTTCATTTAAAATGCATAGTTTTTCTAAAGAGGTAGAGTCTATTAAGTTTAGATTTCCAGATATAATAAAAAGTAAATTTAATATTGCTCAAAATCAAGTTTTAACTCTTCAAAAAATGTTAGAATCCAATAACCCAAAACTAAAAAGTAAAAAAGGTTTTGCTCAGATTTCCAAAAATTCAAAAGTCATTGATATAGGATCTTTACGAGTAAATGATATATTTGATCTTATGAATAATAAAGTAGTTATAAGTGCGAAAGTGTTAGAAAAAAATAATATATAGGAGAGTGTATGAGTTATCCAGAGTTTTTTGATAAAGTAGAGAGTATTAAAGTTATAGACCCGTTGGCAAATATGTTAGGTGCTTTTGAAGAAGGTAAATATGAATTAACTTATTTAGAAGTTGTAAAATCTGCTGGGCATAGTTGTCCAACAGTTGCCGGTGCATATCTTATAGCCGCCGAAGCATTAAAAGCTCTTTATCCAGGAGAGAGAGCTGTTAGAGGCAATATAAAAGTAGAGTTTAGAGAGTCATTAGAAGATGGGGTTGCCGGAGTTATTGCAAATGTTGTTTCACAGATTACAGGTGCAACAGATAAAAGTGGCTTTAAGGGCTTAGGCGGAAAATTTGCCCGACACTCTTTAATGGATTTTAATGCCAATATCAACTCCTCAGCAAGATTTACAAGAGTTGATAACGCTAAAAGAGTAGATGTATATTACAATTCATCATCAATCGGAGGCAGTCCAAAAATGCAGCCGTTGATGCAAAAAATAATGGGCGGTATGGCTAGTTCTGCTGAGATAAAAGAGTTTGGTCAACTCTGGCAAGAGAGAGTAGAAAAAATCTTTGAAAATGCATCGAATGTTATTAAAATTGTAGAGATTAAATAAAAAATTTCTAAAGCAGATAAGCTTTTGCAAATGTTATTTCTTTGTAATATATTGATAATATAATTTCTTATTTATAACAAAAGGAGATTTATGGCTTATTTTGATAACGCAAAAGTTAACGATGAGGTTTACGGTTTAATATTTGGTCCAGGTAAAATTATTCAGCTCTTTGATAATAGCCATTATAGAGTTATGATTGAATTTAAAAATGGTTATGAAGTTCCATATACAGAAGATGGGATTCCAGGATGGGGAAATTTTGATAAACAGACGCTTTTTTTTAAGGATGATATAGATTTAACAGATGTTGATTTTTCTCCGGTTTCAAAAGTGCTATCAATTAAAAAAATTATAAAATTAAAAGAAAAAAACAAACTTCAAGTAAGACTTCCATCTGGAGTTTGGAAAAATGTTAAAAAGGCCGAGTCTCAATATGTTGAGAGGCTGCTTGAAAAAGAGAAGTATCATATGTTTAGAAAAAAACCCGAAAAAAAGAAAAGTGATAATTAGAAAAAAACAAAGTAATATTTTATCTAATTATCAGAGTCGGAAAATAGGTATGAATAGTAACTGCCGCTTGAGCTGAGAGTTTTTTTATCAATTTGTCAAATTTATCTTCTTTATTCCAAAGCTGCTCGGTCACCCCGCTAAGCTGGGCCACTCTGTTTTTGGCATCATATTCAACACCGATACTGTCTATTAAACCTACTTTTTTGGCTTGTTCAGCTGTAAAAATATGCGCATTTGCAAAGGTGTCTCTGTTTTTTATATCCAAGCCTCTACCATTTGCCACATCGGCGGTAAAGAGATCATAAGTTCCTTGTATAACTTTGTTTAATTCATCTTTTTCATAATTGGTCCACTCTCTATCAACAGTACCTACTTTTTTGTATTTACCTGCTTGAATACTTTGGGATTTTATGCCTATTTTACTCATTAGCCCGCTTACATCTGCTCCCTGCATAACAACACCGATACTTCCAACCATTGAACCTGGATTTGCAATTATCTCATTTGCCCAAATGCTTGCATAATAGCTCCCGCTTGCAAGAGTTCCGTTTGCGTATACTACAACCGGTTTTTTTTCTTTTGCTCTTTTTAGAGCATAAGCCACTTCAATGGAGGGTGCGACTGCCCCGCCGGGTGAGTCTATGTTGAGTAAAATGCCTTTTACAAAGCGATTAGAAGCTGCTTCATCTATTTGATTTACAACTTCTGAAACTTCCATAATCGGCCCTACGAGATAAATTTGTTCAAGATTATGGGGTTTTAAATCTTCTTCGCTCTTTGGTGCAAAAATTAGAAAAACAATAAGTAAAAAAAGCATAGCTTTGAAATGTTCTTGAATAAATTTTATTATTGCCAAGAAAGGAGAAAATATTTTTTTTATAAACTGCATTCGTTACCTTTTTTAAGTGTTCCGTTAATATAAACTTTTGAGATATTATATCTATGTAATATTAAATGGATTGCTAACTCGTCACCGGGCTCTTTGTCTAAATCCAAAACAATCATATCAGCATTTTTTCCTTCTGAAATTTCACCTGTATTTAATTTAAGCGCATCAGCAGCATCTTTTGTAACACTGCTGATAAGTTTTTTTGCTAATTTTAAAAGCGGAATATTTGAGTGCATAAAAAGAGCACATTTCATCTCTTCAAAGAGATCAAGTTTGTAGTTTGAACTAAGGCCATCGGTTGCACATACCCATCTTATGTTATGTTTTTCCAGTTTTGACAAATCAAGGGCACCGTTTCCTAAAAGTCTGTTTGAAATTGGGCAATGAATGACCGTATGCTTGTTTGATGATAAAGTTTTTAGCTCATTTTCATTTGCTTTGACTACATGTGTTAAAAGAGTTTCATAATCGCTAAAATGTTCTAAAAATTCGCTTGAACTGCTTACTGAGGTCTTCTGTTTTAACAATTTTTCAAAAAAATCTTTAAAATCACCTTCACTTTTATCAAGCCAATCTCTCTCAGCTTTGCTCTCCATAAAGTGGGCAGTTAATTTAAGCTTTTCGTTTTTAACAATTTGAAGTGCTTTTTTGATTAAAATCGGGTGAACAGAGTATGGTGAATGAATAGCAACTGCCGGATAAAAACCTTCTCTTGTAATACTTTTTGAAGCATCAAGCCGTGCCAAAAAATCTCCAAAAAGTGCATCTGCCATCGTTGCCTGTGAGCCTATAAGCTCATTGAAAAAAACAATATTTTGAGAAGCATTTGCACAAACTTCCAAATCCATGCCGTGTGAGCTAACTGCACCAAATGTTGTAATTCCTGATTCTAACATAGAATCAATAGCTTTTTTCATACACTTATTGTCACAACCTGTTATCAACTCTTCACGGTTTTCAATAACACTGTAAAGCCAATTCATAAAATCTCCGTAGGAGAGCTGGGTTTTATTGGCACTAAATTCTATATGAACATGAGCATTTATAAGTCCAGGCATTAGTAGAGAATTCTTTTTTAATTTTATAACTTCAGCGTCAGGAAACTCTTTTCTGAGCTCTTCAAGTGGAGCAATTTTTTGTATTTTTTTATCAAAAGCGACTGACATATTTGAGAGTAAAATATCGGGTGTTAAAATATAATTTGGTATTAGTATCTGCATATTTCATCTTTCTTGAAAATTTAAAATAGATTATGCTTAATTTAGGTAAAATAACTACTTAAAAATTGAAATTTAAAAAAGGTAAAATATGAAAATAGTAGTAATTCAAGGACCAAATTTAAATATGCTGGGTGTAAGAGAGCAGCAGGTTTACGGTTCAATGAAATTAGAGCAGATACATGCTCAAATGAAAGATTTTGGAGCTAAAAGTGGGATGGAAGTAGAGTTTTTTCAAAGCAATTTAGAGGGCGAAATTGTAGATAAAATTCAAGAGTGTTATGGAGATGCAAGCGGAATTATTATTAATGCAGCGGCATACACTCATACATCAATTGCTATTCGCGATGCAATCTCTGCTGTAAATCTTCCTACTATTGAAGTTCATATTAGTAATATTCATCGCCGTGAAGAGTTTAGAAAACAAAATATGATAGCACCTGTTTGTACATCATCTATTGTTGGATTTGGTCCATTTGGATATCATCTTGCAATGGTTGGAATGGTACAAATAATGAATGAAGTAAAAGCTGTTCAAGAGATGCAAAAGCAACAGTCTCAAGCTACTGAAGCAAAGTAGGTTATGTATATAAAGCGTAAATTAAATGAGAGTTTAGAGATTTTTAAAAATTTACGCTCCCATCATAAAAATACTCGTGATAGTTCGCATAGATATATTGCAACTGTTGGAGTAGGTGGAAATGTCGGCGATGTTAAAAGAAGACTTAACCGTTTGTATCTATATATAAAAAAAGATAGAAGAGTTACATTGCTGCAGACATCATTGATTTTGAAAAATCCTCCGTTTGGATATATTGAGCAAGATGATTTTTTTAATTCAATAATTGTAATTAAAACAAGTATGCAGCCGACTCTGTTTTTAAACTATTTGATGAGAGTAGAAAAAAAATTTGCGCGTAAAAGAAGTTTTGCAAATGCTCCCAGGACACTTGATTTGGATATTATCTTTTTTGATGATAGAGTTGTTAAAACATCCAAGCTTCAAATTCCACATGCTAAGTGGTTTGAAAGAGATAGTGTATTGATACCACTGGCGGATATAACCAAATGAAAATTATTCAAAATTTGATTTATATAAATAGTAATTTTTCAATAGGTAATTTATTGAATGGTTTTTACAGGAGTAAAGCATGATTGGACATCAAGTGCAAAAAGAAGAAAAATCAGTTTTCTCAAGCCTACAAAAAAAATCTAAAAAAACCCGTTTTATTACTATAACAAGCGGAAAAGGCGGTGTCGGAAAAAGCACAATAAGTTCTAATCTTGCATATGTGCTTTCTCAAAGCGGATTAAATGTCGGCATATTTGATGCTGATATCGGTCTTGCAAATTTAGATGTAATGTTTAATGTAAAAATCAAAAAAAACATTCTGCATGTATTAAAGGGAGAAGCAAAAGTTTTAGATATTTTAATTCCTATTACAAGAAATCTTATACTCATTCCAGGTGAGAGTGGAAATGAAATACTAAAATATTCTGATAAAGCGCTTTTTGATAAATTTATGAGTGAATCTGAAATTTTAGATAAATTTGATGTAATGATTATAGATACAGGTGCCGGCATAGGAGAACATATACAAATGTTTTTGGAAGCAGCAGATGATGTTATAGTTGTTACAGTACCTGATCCTGCAGCAATAACAGATGCATATGCAACAATAAAAACTATAGCGACTTTTAGAAACAATATAAATTTACTATTAAATCAGGTAAGAAGTGAAAAAGAGGCAGTTGCTATATATGAAAAAATCAATAAAGTTGCATTGGCAAATATTGGCAATCAACTAGATTTGAAATTGATAGGAAAAATCAACAGTGATATTAAAGTCTCCTCTTCAGTTAAGCGAAGAGCATTGTTTAGTGTTTTGTATCCTGGTTCAATTGTGCATAAAGATATACTTAAAATAGCTAATAAAATTAAAAGAAATTTGGAGCAGGGCGTGCTTGTAACTTCTGCTGAAAGCGGATTATCCGGACTTTTTAAGCGTTTGGTGAAGTATTTTTAAAGTTTTTTAAAAAATATGTTAAAAAAAAAGAGTTTATAGATTTGTATTTGATTGTTTAAGAAGCTTAGATATACTTGTTTTAGTAAAAAATAGAAAAAAAGTTAATGAATGTTATCAAATAAGTTATGTACGAAATTAAATATAGTTTAGGAACTTTATATGCTAAATATGCTTTCACAAGAAGAGATAGATGCACTTTTAGATGTTAATGATGATGACTTCTTAACTTCTGAAATAGAAGTAACACCTTATGATTTCAATAAACCAAACATAATTTCAAAAGATCAATTACGCTCGTTTCGTACTATTCATGATAATATAGCGCGTTTATTGTCTTTTCAGATCTCTTCCATTACACATACGACTGTTAAAATTCAGCTCAATTTAGTTGATCAAATGAGATATGGTGATTTTTTGACAGATTTATCAAGTTGTACCAGTGCTAATCTTTTTTTTATAAAACCGTTAGAAAAAAACGGTGTTATCGATATAAATTCATCCATAGTTTTTTCGATTTTAGACTCCCTTCTTGGCGGAAAAGGCAAACCATTTGATATAAAGCGTGAATTTTCAGATATTGAGCTTAATCTTTTTGAAATGATTTTAGGAGTTATAATAAACACTTTAAAAGAGGCTTGGAGTCCGATAATAGATATCTTTGCTATTATTGATTCAAAAGAATCAAAACCAAATATAATGCAAAATATTGCTGAAAATGATATTATTATAACAGCTTCAATGGAAGTAGTTATTGGGCAGAATTCAGGAGTGATAAATATCTGTTATCCCTTGGCTGTACTTGAAACAATTTTGCCAAAACTTGCAAGTAAAAATGTAAACAATAATAAAGTAAACATTAAAAAAAACAAAAATGTGCATTTGCAGAGACTTCTTGGCGAAGTAAAAATTGAAATTGAAGCTATTATTGGTAATGTTGAACTTACTTTAAAAGATGTTTTGGAGTTAAAAAGTGGCGATATTATCAAACTTAATAAACCAGCAGATGATATTATTACACTTAGTATTGATAAAAAAGATAGATTTCGCGGTAAAATAGGGTTGAAAAAATCAAAGAAATCTATGCAAATTACAGAAAGTATCGGTAAAAAAAAGAGTGCAATTATAAAAGAGAGTGTGTTTGATAAAAAAGAAAAAAACAAAAGAGAGATAAGCGATGAATGATTTTATAAAATTGTTTGAGAATGAAACGGTAAAAATTGTTGAAGCGCTGATAGGGCAAACACCTTCTCTTGATTTAAAAGAGGAACAGAATTTAAGTATTGTTTCAAATATAACTTCCCCGATAGTATTGTTAAATATAATAGTAAGCGGTGATGTGAATGCTTCAATTATGGTTGCTGTAGAACCAAAAATGGTTGTTTTTTTGTCGGATATGGTTATGGGCAAAGAAGAGAGTGGCAGAAAAAAAATTTATAATGATGATTTAATTGTTGCTAAAGAGATTGTTTCAAATATATTTGGGACAATTGCCAATATATTTTCTGTAGAAAAAGAGCCGCTTGTTGTCTCTTTCCATGTTCAAAAAGCTGAATATATTGGAAAAAGCAGAGAAATCATTCTGGATAGTTACACCAAGATGTTTGTTTACGATCTTAAAATAGGAGATGTAAAATCTCTTTTTATGTTTATAATTGATGAAAATTTACAAAATAATAGATTTAAAACAAAAAGAGAATTTTTGCAAGAAAAAAAAATTGAATCTTATAAAGCTCAAGATATAGATTCAGTTGTATCTTTGAATAGTGAAGAGATGGATAATATCTCTTTAATAAAAGATGTCAAACTTCCTGTTAAAGTTAGAATAGGAAAGAAAAAAATGTTTTTAAAAGATATTTTAAATATTGATATTGGTTCTGTTATTGAGTTAAATCAGTTAGTTAATGATCCATTAGAAATATTGGTAGATGATCATGTTATAGCAGAAGGAGAAGTTGTTGTTGTTGATGGTAACTTCGGTGTTCAGATAACTACTATTGGTACAAAAAAAGAGAGAGCAGATAGGCTAAAATCATAAGGAGCTGTTTTAAGTGCGTAAAAAAAAAGATGATTTAACAAAGAAGTATATAAAAGAGATTAAATCGGCTGATGTTTGGAGTGTTTTTAAAATTGTTGCAGATTTTGTCAAAGGTTTTGATGAACTTGGTGAACTTGGGCCAACAGTTACCATGTTTGGAAGTTCAAGAGCCAATAGCGATAGCATATTCTATAAAAAAGCAGAAGAGTTATCTTCTATGCTTGCTCAAAAAGGTTTTAATATAATGACAGGTGGTGGCCCGGGAGTTATGGAAGCAGCAAATAGAGGTGCTTTTAAATATAAAGATGTAGAGTCTATCGGTCTCAATATAGATCTGCCATTTGAACAAATTCCCAATAAATACACTACTACAGAATTAGATTTTGATTATTTTTTCTCAAGAAAAGTTATGTTGGTTAAGTACTCAATCGGCTATGTGATTTTTCCCGGCGGATATGGAACTCTCGATGAACTGTTTGAAGCATTAACTCTTATACAAACCAAAAAAATAAGCGGTGTGAAGATTTTTATTGTAGGAGTGGAGTATTATAAGCCGCTTCTTGATTTTGTAGAAGACAAATTACTCAACAACGGTATGATAAGCAGTGAAGATTTTAAACAGATTCGACTCACAGATGACCTTCAACATGTAGTTAATGAATTAGAAGCTTCAATTTTGGAGCAGATTGAATTTCTCAGGGAGCATAAACTTGAAGATACACAGTATTGTAAAACACTAGAAGAGTTCTCTAAAGATAAAAATATTGAAAAAAGTTAAATTAATTATGAAAAAAGAAAATATGGGTAAAAAAGTTTTAGTTGGTATGAGCGGCGGTGTTGACTCTACTGTCTCCGCACTGCTTTTAAAAGAGCAGGGTTATGATGTTGAGGGACTCTATATGAAGCTTCACTCTAAGCCGGGTTATCATGAGATTAATCAAACAAGAGCGCAAAAGGCTGCGAACTTTGTCGGTATAAAACTTCATGTGCTTGATTTGCAAGATACTTTTAACAAAGAAGTTTTTCAACCTTTTATAGACACCTATGCCGAGGGAAAAACACCAAATCCATGCGCACTTTGTAACAGAAGCTTAAAATTTGGCGAAATGGTGAGGTTTGCAGATAAAATCGGTGCAGACTATATAGCTACGGGACACTATATAAAAACAGATGGAAAATATTTTTATGAGGCTGATGATGATACAAAAGATCAAAGCTATTTTCTTTTTTATGTAGATAGAACTGTCTTGTCAAGATTGCTGTTTCCTTTGGGAGAAAAGAAAAAAAGTGAAATTAAAGAGTTGGCAGCTTCCATAAGCGGACTGGAATCATTTGTATCTCAAAGAGAATCTACTGAGATATGTTTTGTAGAAACAACTTATACTGATTTGCTAAAAGATTATGTTGCAGTAGACAAAATAGGTCAAGTGCTTGATAAAGATGGAAATGTGGTTGGAGAACATAAAGGTTATATGCACTATACAATTGGCAAAAGAAAGGGATTTACAGTTAGAGGTGCGCATGACCCACATTATGTTATAAGTATTGATGCCAAAAAAAATCAGATAGTCGTCGGCAAAAAAGAGGATTTGGCTTGCAACAGTGTGGTGCTGAATAATTTGAATCTGTATACTGATGAAAAAGAGTTTGATACAACTGTAAAACTAAGATATAGAACCAGAGCAGTTCCTTGCCATGTCAAAGTAGAAAAGAACAAAGCATTTATTACTTTAAAGGAGAGTGTGTTTGGAGTAGCAACAGGACAAGCAGCTGTTTTTTATGATGGCAAAAAATTAATAGGCGGAGGCTGGATAGAGGAAAATTAAAGACAATTTTTCTTTTAAAACCTCTAAAATAAAATTTCTTCAAAAACTCTTTCACAGATTAAGAAGCCATTAAGAATCATTTCTCTATAATTCCCCTCCACAAACAGAGAGACCTAAAGTTTAGGATTAAAAATCTAGGTTTGAGATCATTGAAAACTAAGCAAGTAAATAGACTTTAATAACTAGAGATAGTTAGATTGGTCATTAATAAGTTTACTTAGAAATAACTAAAATAACAACAACCGTCTATTCTATTTGGTCTCTATTAAATTAGAGATACCCAATAGTATAGATACTATACAAAGTCTATCAGATGTTCACGCACTGATAGCAACATAAAGCCAATGATTTAATAATCTTGGGCAAAGATTAAACAATTCAATTATGGAGAGTTTGATCCTGGCTCAGAGTGAACGCTGGCGGCGTGCTTAACACATGCAAGTCGAACGGTAACGCAAAGTGCTTGCACTTTGGCGACGAGTGGCGCACGGGTGAGTAATATATAGTTAATGTACCTTCAAGACCGGGATAGCCATTGGAAACGATGATTAATACCGGATACACCTTCATACCATAAGATATGAAGGGAAATGTTTTTTCGCTTGAAGATCAGACTATATCCCATCAGTTTGTTGGTGAGGTAAGAGCTCACCAAGACTATGACGGGTAGCGGGTTTGAGAGGATGATCCGCCACACTGGTACTGAGACACGGACCAGACTCCTACGGGAGGCAGCAGTGAGGAATATTGCACAATGGAGGAAACTCTGATGCAGCAACGCCGCGTGGAGGATGACGCATTTCGGTGTGTAAACTCCTTTTATATGTCAAGAAAATGACGGTAGCATATGAATAAGCACCGGCTAACTCCGTGCCAGCAGCCGCGGTAATACGGAGGGTGCAAGCGTTACTCGGAATCACTGGGCGTAAAGGACGCGTAGGCGGGATATCAAGTCAGGTGTGAAATCCTACAGCTTAACTGTAGAACTGCACTTGAAACTGGTAACCTAGAGTATGGGAGGGGGAGATGGAATTAGTGGTGTAGGGGTAAAATCCGTAGATATCACTAGGAATACCTAAAGCGAAGGCGATCTCCTGGAACATAACTGACGCTAAGGCGTGAAAGCGTGGGGAGCAAACAGGATTAGATACCCTGGTAGTCCACGCCCTAAACGATGAACACTAGTCGTCGTGATGCTTGTCATTGCGGTGATGCACTTAACAGATTAAGTGTTCCGCCTGGGGAGTACGGTCGCAAGATTAAAACTCAAAGGAATAGACGGGGACCCGCACAAGTGGTGGAGCATGTGGTTTAATTCGAAGATACGCGAAGAACCTTACCTGGCCTTGACATTGAAAGAACACACTAGAGATAGAGTGGTGCCCTTCGGGGAGCTTGAAAACAGGTGCTGCACGGCTGTCGTCAGCTCGTGTCGTGAGATGTTGGGTTAAGTCCCGCAACGAGCGCAACCCTCGTCCTTAGTTGCCAGCAGGTTAAGCTGGGCACTCTAAGGAGACTGCCTTCGCAAGGAGGAGGAAGGTGAGGACGACGTCAAGTCATCATGGCCCTTACGGCCAGGGCTACACACGTGCTACAATGGGGCGTACAGAGTGTTGCAATACCGCGAGGTGGAGCCAATCACTTAAAGCGTCTCTCAGTTCGGATTGGAGTCTGCAACTCGACTCCATGAAGCTGGAATCACTAGTAATCGTAGATCAGCAATGCTACGGTGAATACGTTCCCGGGTCTTGTACTCACCGCCCGTCACACCATGGGAGTTGATTTCACCCGAAATTGGGAAGCTAACCTTCGGGGGGCTACCACTTACGGTGGAATTAGCGACTGGGGTGAAGTCGTAACAAGGTAACCGTAGGAGAACCTGCGGTTGGATCACCTCCTTTCTAGAGTAAAGAGAAAACATTCATTTGTTTATCTCATACTAGCGTTAAAACGCAGTGCAGAAAAAAACTAAATTTTTTTCTGTCAAAGAAAATCTCACAAGAGAAATAGTTATTTTAGTCTTTTGCTTGCTTAGTTTTCAGTGATCTGTGTTCATTTGAAATATTAGATTGTTAAGGGAATATCTCTCAAACATAAGTTTGGGAGGGATTTTAGCTTTAATCAAGACGGGTTCTTTGCTGAATGAGGAGCATAGTTATACTATGTGACGATTGAAGTAAAGGTTCCAACGAAGAGTAAAGCTAAAAGCACCCCAAAAGGGCCTATAGCTCAGCTGGTTAGAGTGCACCCCTGATAAGGGTGAGGTCCCAGGTTCAAGTCCTGGTAGGCCCACCATTTTTTGGAAATTTGCACTTGATAAGTTTGCTCACATACATTTAGTATGCTTCGCAACCTTATCAAGCACAACTTTCTCAAAAAACCAAATATAAGTCTTTAATTGAAAAGATTTATATTTGGTTTTATACCAAAAGTTCATTAAATTATCATTGTTAAAGTCAATAAAATATAGTTAAGAAAGATAACTGGATATATATTAAGTTATATATAAAGAAGTCAATTAATAATTATATCAACTAAATAACTACAATTAAACAGGCACTGTCTTACATTAAGTAAGGTAGTGAACGCAACATAGAATAAAAAAGATATTAAGGGCCATAGGTGGATGCCTTGGCTAGTAGAGGCGATGAAAGACGTACTAGGCTGCGATAAGCCTCGGGGAGCTGCCAAGAAGCTTTGATCCGGGGATTTCTGAATGGGGCGACCCAGCATGGCGCGAGTCATGTTACCCTACGGGGGGCGAACTCAGGGAAGTGAAACATCTCAGTACCTGAAGGAAAAGAAATCAAACGAGATTCCCATAGTAGCGGCGAGCGAAAAGGGATTAGGGCACTTAGTGATAATATATTTGTTAGCTGAACACTTTGGAAAGAGTGAACATAGAGGGTGATATTCCCGTAAGCGAAAACATTTGTATGGTACTAGACTGAGGAATGAGTAGGTCGGGACACGTGTTATCTTGACTGAATATGGGGGGACCACCCTCCAACCCTAAATACTACTACTAGACCGATAGCGAACAAGTACCGTGAGGGAAAGGTGAAAAGGACTGCGGTGAGCAGAGTGAAATAGAACCTGAAACCTATGGCTTACAATCATTCGGAGCACTATTATATATAAGTGTGACGGACTGCCTTTTGCATAATGAGCCTGCGAGTTGTGGTATCTGGCAAGGTTAATCGAACGAGAAGCCGTAGCGAAAGCGAGTCTTAATAGGGCGAATTAGTCAGATGCTGCAGACCCGAAACTGAGTGATCTATCCATGAGCAGGTTGAAGCTGGTGTAAGAGCCAGTGGAGGACCGAACCCGCTGGCGTTGAAAAGTCTTGGGATGACTTGTGGATAGGGGTGAAAGGCCAATCAAACTCAGTGATAGCTGGTTCTCTCCGAAATATATTTAGGTATAGCCTCGAGCATTAGCATGAAGGGGTAGAGCACTGACAGGGCTAGGGCTGCTTACCGCGGTACCAAACCCTATCAAACTCCGAATACTTCATGTGTAACCTCGGGAGTCAGGCGGTGGGTGATAAAATCCATCGTCAAGAGGGGAACAACCCAGACTAGCAGCTAAGGTCCCAAAGTCTTGTCTAAGTGGAAAAGGATGTGAAGTTGCTGTGACAACCAGGAGGTTGGCTTAGAAGCAGCCACCCTTTAAAGAAAGCGTAACAGCTCACTGGTCTAGCGATTTTGCGCCGAAAATATAACGGGGCTAAGACAAGCACCGAAGCTCTAGGTTGTAGTACATCATTAAGTTCTCAGAGAAGAGATATTCAAAGAGATATATTTAAAACTTTACGGAGTGAAGTTTTAAAATGCCTCAGGGGATAAGAAGAGATACTTAGGATTTAATGATGTACTACAGCGGTAGGAGAGCGTTCCAGTCAGCGTAGAAGCCATACCGGCAAGGAGTGGTGGAGCGGCTGGAAGTGAGCATGCAGGCATGAGTAGCGAGAAAAGAAGTGAGAATCTTCTTCGCCGTAAACCCAAGGTTTCCTACGCGATGCTCGTCATCGTAGGGTTAGTCGGGACCTAAGTCGAGTCCGAGAGGGGTAGACGATGGCAAATCGGTTAATATTCCGATACCGACTGTTGTTCGCTTGAGTGATGGGGGGACGCATAGAGTTAATTGAGCTCACTGATGGAATAGTGGGTCGAAGGATGTAGGTTGTATCATAGGCAAATCCGTGATACATTAGACCGAGATCTTACAGGCAGAGCAATCTCTTCGGAGAGCGCTTTGAATCAATGATACTGTCGTGCCGAGAAAAGCCTCTAAACGAGAACAGCAGTTGCCCGTACCGTAAACCGACACAGGTGGGTGAGATGAGTATTCTAAGGCGCGTGGATGAACCCTGGTTAAGGAACTCTGCAAACTAGCACCGTATCTTCGGTATAAGGTGTGCCCTATTTGTAAATGGACTTGCTCCATGAAGCATTGACGGGTCGCAGCAAAGTGTCCCTCCCGACTGTTTACCAAAAACACAGCACTCTGCTAACTCGTAAGAGGATGTATAGGGTGTGACGCCTGCCCGGTGCTTGAATGTTAAATGGATTGCTTAGCTCACGCGAAGGCTTGAAATGAAGCACAAGTAAACGGCGGCCGTAACTATAACGGTCCTAAGGTAGCGAAATTCCTTGTCGGTTAAATACCGACCTGCATGAATGGCGTAACGAGATGGGAGCTGTCTCAACCAGGGATCCAGTGAAATTGTAGTGGAGGTGAAAATTCCTCCTACCCGCGGAAAGACGGAAAGACCCCGTGCACCTTTACTATAGCTTGACATTGCTATTGGGATATTCATGTGCAGGATAGGTGGGAGCCGTTGAATCTATGACGCCAGTTGTAGATGAGGCATCCTTGAGATACCACCCTTGAATATTCTGATAGCTAACTCGGTACGATTATCTCGTGCGAGGACAATGTCTGGTGGGTAGTTTGACTGGGGCGGTCGCCTCCTAAAAAGTAACGGAGGCTTACAAAGGTTAGTTCAGAAGGGTTGGAAATCCTTCGTAGAGTATAATGGCATAAACTAGCCTGACTGTGAGAGAGACAACTCGAGCAGAGTCGAAAGACGGTCATAGTGATCCGGTGGTTCTGTGTGGAAGGGCCATCGCTCAAAGGATAAAAGGTACGCCGGGGATAACAGGCTGATCTCCCCCAAGAGCTCACATCGACGGGGAGGTTTGGCACCTCGATGTCGGCTCATCGCATCCTGGGGCTGGAGCAGGTCCCAAGGGTATGGCTGTTCGCCATTTAAAGCGGTACGCGAGCTGGGTTCAGAACGTCGTGAGACAGTTCGGTCCCTATCTTCCGTGGGCGTAGGAGAGTTGAGGAGAGCTGACCCTAGTACGAGAGGACCGGGTTGGACATGCCACTGGTGCACCAGTTGTTCTGCCAAGAGCATCGCTGGGTAGCTACGCATGGATGAGATAACCGCTGACAGCATCTAAGCGGGAAGCCAACTCCAAGATGAACTCTCCCTGAAGTACGCTTGAAGACTACAAGCTTGATAGGCTGGATGTGTACGCAGAGTAATCTGTTTAGCTGACCAGTACTAATAGTACGTTTGTCTTTTTTACATATCGTTCACTACCTTACTTAGTGTATAGGTGTCTGAAGTAGTTATTTAGTGATTAGTGATTAGTGATTAGTGATTAGTGATTAGTGATTAGTCGGCGGTTTTACCTAACCCCTAACATCTAAACCCTAAACCCTGAAATGTTGACTTTAACAATGAAAATCTTCTCTAATCTTTACAGATTATATATGAGGGCACACAATAAGCTCGGTTTACTGAGCGTGAGCCTGACGCTTAGTCAAACTTAGCGTTAGCGTAGACAAAGGAATTACTTCCTTTGTCGTGTCTTTATATATGATCTGTCTAGGTGGCTATAGAGAGAGGGAAACGCCTGGCCCCATTCCGAACCCAGAAGCTAAGCCTCTCATCGCTGATAATACTGCATCTTTCAGGTGTGGAAATGTAGGTCGCTGCCTAGTTGATCATTTCTTCTTTTAATTATACAATCACATTTTCATATAATTTTTTCTAAAAGACTTAATTTACAATATCTTTAAAATAAAATTTATATATAATCAATCAATTACTTTTATAGGATTCTAATGATACTTAATAATGAATGGCATACTTTTTTAGAGGATGAATTTTCAAAAGATTACTTTATAAAACTTCAGCGATTTATAGAATCGGAATACAGAACAAAAACGGTATTTCCTAAATATGAAAATATCTTTAGAGCTTTTAATCTGCTTCATCCTGATGATGTAAAAGTCGTAATAATAGGGCAGGACCCATATCACGGTCATAATCAGGCAAACGGACTCGCTTTTTCAGTTTGTGATGAGTGTAAGATCCCTCCATCGCTGGTCAATATTTTTAAAGAATTGCAAGATGATCTACATTGTACTGCGCCTACAAACGGCAATTTGACTAAATGGGCAATGCAGGGTGTTTTGCTTATTAACAGTGTTCTAACTGTTGTCGAGGCTAATCCTAACTCACATAAAAATGTGGGGTGGGAAAGATTTACAGACTTGGTTATTAGTAGATTATCCTTAAGATACGAGGGCATAGTTTTTGTTTTATGGGGAGCTCCGTCTCAGAAAAAGGAGAGACTTATTGATACAAAAAAGCATCTTGTTCTAAAGGCACCTCACCCCTCACCACTCTCTTCATATCGTGGATTTTTTGGCTCTAAGCCTTTTTCACAATCAAACTCTTATCTTAAGACTCATGATAAAGAGGAGATTGATTGGTGTCTTAATTGATTCTGAATTTTGCTGTTACGCTCAGGTGGTCAGAGTAGCCTTTGCCCTTGTGTTTTCGCACCTTTGCACGAGATACTTCCCATCTGTTTATGCTCTTTTTTTTAAAGAGATACTCTTTGTCAAAATTTGAGATGCTGCCATGGATATATGAGATATCTTTCTCGTCTAATAGGGGCTGAGAGATAAGTATATTGTCTAAAACCTCTTTTTTGCCTCTGTATATATATGTGTATCTGTCCTCTTTGTCTGCATCGTACCAGAGGTTATAGAAGCTATCTTGTGCATACTTTACTTTTGAAGCTCTATCTCTTTGATTGATGGTTCCCAGTATGTGGTTTATCCCAGTTATTCCGTCAGTGTCATTATGTTTTCTTTTTCTTTTGAACTTTATATACTCTTCATAGTCTGAGTTAAAATCTCCGAGTAAGATGATATTTTTGTCAAACCCTATCTCAGAGACCCTCTTTTTAAGCGCTTTTGCAGAGATTATTCGTCTGCTCTCGGCTCCAGATTTTGATTTCCAGTGATTTACAAAAACATATAGCTCTTTGCCGTTAACTACAAATTTGTTCTCCAAGATGTTTCTATACTCTAAAGTCTGCGTCACGCTTACTTCTTTGGAGTAGACAAAGGGAATTTTGCTAAGAAGCGCTACTTTTATAGTGGTATCTTTTTTATCTGCGATGCTGTAGTACTGGTAATAGAGTCCATGCTGTTTTAGCGTAAACCTCAAATCAAGCAGTGCCTGAAGCGATTCAACCTCTTGAAGGGCTATTATGTCCGCATCTATCTCTTTTATGACCTGTGAAATATTGTGCAGCTTTATTTTGTAGTTTTTTTGGTTCCAAAGAGAAGGTCCGTTTGGAATATATTCACTGTACTCATGTCCGCTTTTTTGCAAATCAAAGAGATTCTCTACATTATAGGTCGCTATTTTCAAAATCTTCTCTCCAAAAAGTGTTGCGCAGAACAAGAGAGCCAAAAGTAGGTGTCTCAAACTATATAATCCCGTTTAGACGAAGCAGACTATCAGGGTTTGGCTCACGATCCATCAGCTCTTTAAAGAGTATGTCCATGCTTTTTGCACCGCCGCCTTCGAGAATAATATGGAGATATTTTTCAGCGATCTCAGAGTCAAATATCCCCTCTTCTACTACGCCAAAAAATGCGTCAGCACTTAAAACTTCTGCCCATTTGTAACTGTAGTA
The DNA here is from genome assembly GCF_009883775.1 of Sulfurimonas sp. CVO. NCBI lineage: Bacteria > Pseudomonadati > Campylobacterota > Epsilonproteobacteria > Campylobacterales > Sulfurimonadaceae > Sulfurimonas > Sulfurimonas sp. CVO. The sequence continues at coordinate 1,276,724 of NZ_CP033720.1, read as the reverse complement.
TCCTGCTGCATAACCTCCTGCAAAAATATGAGAAAAGCCGTTTTGAAACTTGTTGTAAGATGGCGGTTTTATAAGTGCCGTCTCTTGTCTGATGGAGTCTAGGAGATTTTGAATAGCATCACCTTGATAGAGTTTTGTGTGTAGTTTAAAATCAAAAAGCGAGAACTCAAGCTGTCTTAGCATTCCAAGAGCAGAGAGGAAATTCTTGCTCTTTACCAACTTTTCTATCATCTCATCTGGAATGATCTCTTCTGTTTTGTAGTGGCGTGCAAAGAGTTTTAACACACTCGGCTCGTAGGCAAAGTTCTCCAAAAATTGCGATGGAAACTCTACTGCATCCCACTCTACACCGTTTACGCCGCTTACTTCATTCTCGGCTACATTGCTTAACATATGATGCAGAGCGTGCCCCATCTCATGAAAAAGAGTCACGACATCATCATGTCTTAGAAGTGATGGGCTTTTGCTTGAAGATGGCGGAAAATTACATACTATTACGGCTGAGGCGAGTTGCTCTTTGCCCTTCTCATCTTTGCAGTGGGTCTGGAAGTTGTTCATCCAAGCGCCCCCTTGCTTTCCCTTTCTGGCTTCGAGGTCAAGATAGAGCCTCGCTTTTAATCTGCCCTCCAGATAGAGATCATAAGAGGTTGCTTTTTTATGCCACAGCTCCTCTTCTACCTTTTTAAAGCTTATTCCAAAAAGTTTGTTTAAAAATTCAAACATCCCGTCTAAAACGCTCTTTTGCTCAAAATAGGGACGATACTCCTCTTCATCGATCTCATATTTCTCTTTTTTGAGTATCTCGCTGTAGTAGGCGCTATCAAAGCTCTGAAGCGGCTTTTTTGCTATCTTTTGAAGTTCCTCTAGCTCTTTTTTTGCCTGTGCTTTAGAGTTTGAAACCAGCTTTTCTAAAAAATCGACAACGCTCTTCTCATTTTTTGCCATCTTGCTTGCAAGAGAGTATGAGGCGTAGTTTTTAAAGCCTAAAAGAGAGCTCATCTCATCTTTTAGCGATAAGAGTTCATCTATTATCTTGGCATTTTGCGGTGCTCTTGTAACATAGGCACGGTAAAGCTCTTCTCTTATCTTCTCGTTCTTGCCGTAGGTCATATAGGCGATATATGAAGGCATCTGAAGCGTAAATCTATATTTTGTAACACCATCTTCTTTAAACTTTGCACTCTCTTTATCGCTTGGCGGCAATCCCTCGACATCTTTTGCATCGTCTACAATATACTCGTACTCGTTTGTAGCATCAAGAAGGTTTTGAGAGAAATTGTTTGATAGTTCACTCTTCTTTATGTTTATCTCTCCGAGCCTTGCTTTGCTCTTCTCATCAAGGTGCGCACCGCTTAACTCAAAGTTCAGTATATTGAGCTCCAAAACTCTTTTTTGTTCCTGATTTAGACTCTTCTTCTCTTTTTTCTCTATCTCTTTGTAAGCTTTGTAAATACCCAGATTTTGTGAGAGTTTTGTAGAGTACTCTGTTATAATAGGCAGAGAGGCTGCGTATATCTTTTGCGTCTGCTTCGTGTTTTTAACGGAGTTTAGATGCGAGAGCGGAGTGAAAAACTGCTCTAGGTGCTCATCCATCATCTCAAGCGGTTTTACAAAGTTTGCAAAACTCTTCTCTTTTATCTTTAAGAGCTTCTCTACTTTTTTATTGTTCTTCTCTACTCTCTCTTTAAGCTCTTTGATAAAGCTCTTTAGTTCTACTTTAAACTCTGGAAATTTACTCATATTTAATCGTCCTCTTCATCTCTTTTTTGTTTTGTTGCGCCAAATCTCTCTATCAAAATATCATCATACTCGTTTGCTTTTTTAAAAAGCCTCTCCATTGCGGTTTTTCCCTCTTTTAGCGTTAATGAGGAGTCAATTATAAGGTAAGAGAGATAGATGAAATTTTCATTTATGGAAAAACGGAGGTAGGAGAGATTGTTGTTCTCGTTCAATAAAAAATCATAAATTTCAGATATATTTTTTTGAGGTATCACGCAAAGCTTTGAATCAGCTATGATGATTCCGTTGTCATAGTAGTTTATCTCGATACGCGCACTACCATGATCAACTCTCCATGAGGCTTGAGATCTTCTGGCAAGTGTTACATTTACATCTAAAGATTTCAAAATCTCTTCAAGTAATTTTGTGCTGCCAATAGGGTTGTACCCCTTTCTTCGCAGTTTTGCAATCTCCAATTTGCTTCCACACTCAGGGCAGTAGTCGTTTTTTATACTCTCTTCTTTTATCAGGTTTTTACAAAATGGGCATTTAATAATATTTTGAGCGTTTATGTTTCTGTACTCTTTTAACGCTTCATCAACATAAAAGTAGGGAAGGGCAAAGCCCAGATTGTTGGAGTTTTGAATAATGAATGTATTTACCCCTATAACTTCTCCGTCCGTATTTAAGAGTGGTCCGCCGCTGTTTCCAGGGTTTATTGCGGCATCTATCTGAACATACTCAAGTTCCCCGTATATCCTTGAAGCTTTTGAGACTATTCCCTCGGTAGCGCTGTAATGAAGTCCATAAGGGTGACCGATGGCTACCACGGTATCTCCGTTTTGCACTCGCTTGGTTGAGAGGATAAGTGGATTTTTCGGCCTTTCAAAATCATAACTTATGAAAGCGAGATCAAAGTATGCATCATCATAAACAACTTGAGCAATGCTTCTTTTGATTTTTTTTGCACTGATCACTACCTCTTTTAGCCCTGCAACGACATGAGAGTTGGTTACGATAAGGTCATCGACTATAAAACCCGTGCCGCTGCCGTAAGGAGTCATGATCTGTATAATGTTTTCGGCGTAAGTACCCAGTATGGCTTGAGTATTCATGGTCATATCTCTTCAAAGTCAAGATTTTTAAGTTGCAGATAAAAGCTGTTGCTAAATTCATTTAGGGATGTAAAGTTAAGTTTGTCACCAAATGGTTTTAACATCTTATAACGGCTTTGGTAAGGCGAAATGATATCCTCTATTTTTGAGATAATAGCTTTTTTTGAAAATGTTGCTTCTTGTTCATTGTAAAGCGTGTCGTATCCGAGTGCTTTGAAAAAAGCGGGATTTTGAATCTCAACAAGTGTGTGAAGAAGAGCTTTTGTAACCGGATGAAGCCCGTAGTTGTAAAGTAGATAGAGCGCAACATATTTGTACATTGTAGGAATGACCTGATTGTATCTGTTGTTTTTGTACCATCTTATCTTTGCAAGAGATTCGTTTATAAAGATTTCTATCTCTTCATGAGGCGATTTATCACTTGGGTTGAAGGTGTATTTAGCGTCATAAAAGTTTGTCTTAAACTCTTCAAAATTCATCTCATGAAGTTCGTTTATATACTTTCTGATCTCTTCGTTCTTTGATTCGACAGTGAGGTTTTCATCGCTAAAGTACTCAGTGATCTTTTTGCTTGATTTTTGGAAAATGCCATACTTCGGTACGATGAGATAATCTATTTTAAAAATAAGATACAGAAGAATAAATGACTGCATAGCAGCATTGTCGTTTGATGGAAGCGTGGCAATTTTGGCGTTTATTTCATCAATCCATCTTTGCATAAAGTCGTACTTTAGTCTCAGCTCCTCTTCATCCATACTCTTTAAATGTTTTATATCTTCTAGAGTAATCTTAGGGAATTCGCTTTTTGTATACTCTTTGTCAAAGTCGGAATTGAGAGCTATTTCTCTTAATGGGTAAAAAACTTTTTGAGGTGTCATTGTAATATTGTCAAGATATAGTTTTAATTTTATATATTCATTATCGCTGAAATAGTAAGCGTATGTCAGTTGATAGTTTCTTTCTAAAAGCAGTCGTTTAAGTGCAACATTTGCCAATGTTTTTTTTGTAATAATAACTTCTGCATAGAGATTCTCTTTTGTTATTGTTCCTGTAATTCTAGCAGTTCCCTGAAATATCTCAAAGTTTAGCTTATTATCTTTTTTTACAATAATAACATTTTGGTTTGATTGGCCATTTGAAAAATTTTCAAGTGATTTGAAAAAGTACTCATATGCATTTAAAATCTCTTTTTTTTCAAATGCTTCATAGGATTTGTTGAATAAATTTTCTTCATCTTTGCAAAGAGATGCATTTATGCCTCTTCCGAATGAGTGTTTTATTTCTGTTTTTGTTTGAAAAAAATTTAACCAACCCATAAACTCTCTTTAAAAAAAATATATAGACAGTATTATAGTAAAAGCATCTTTATAATAGGTTAGAAATAGACTTACACTCTATTTAGAAGTTGTTTATCATGGCTTATTTGATTATAGATTTGAAAGTATTTTAAAAACATAACAATTGCATAAAATTTATACAATATAGTTGATTAAAAAATATTCTTATAATGTAAAATTCTTGTACTACTATATTTTAGTGTATAAAAAAAGTAAAAATATTTACAACATGGAGTCTATTATGTCCTATTTAGTCCCTACAGAGTTTGTTACAAAAATGGTTGACGCAGGCGAGTCAAAAGTCTATATGTCAACAAAAGATACGCTCATCAGAGCTTTTATGGCAGGAGCTATTTTGGCACTTGCGGCGGCTTTTGCTATAACTGTTACGATGAAGACGGGTTCACCGCTTGTAGGTGCGATGCTTTTTCCTGTTGGTTTTATCATGCTCTATCTTATGGGTTTTGACCTTTTAACGGGTGTTTTTGTTCTTGTTCCTCTCGCACTCATCGACAAACGCCCTGGGGTTACGGTGAATCAGGTTCTTAGAAACTGGGGGTTTGTTTTTGTTGGTAACTTTGCAGGTGCGCTCCTTGTGGCGTTTATGATTTCGTTTATACTCACATACGGGTATCAGATAGAAACAGGTGAAGTCGGCAAAAAAATAGGCTCAATAGGTGAAGCCAGAACGCTTGGATATCAAGAACACGGTATTTGGGGCTGGATGACGGTTTTTATCCGTGGGATGCTTTGTAACTGGATGGTCTCCATGGGTGTTGTCGGGGCGATGATTTCAACTACTGTAAGCGGAAAAGCAATTGCGATGTGGATGCCTGTCATGCTCTTTTTCTTTATGGGCTTTGAACACTCTATTGTTAACATGTTTTTGTTTCCATTCTCTATGATTATGGGCGGTGACTTTACTGTGGGGGATTATCTTCTGTGGAACGAGCTTCCCGTTGCTCTTGGAAACCTTGTCGGCGGGCTTGCATTTACAGGACTAACTCTTTATGCAACCCATGTTAAAACGGGTGCGAAAAGAAAATTAAACTGATAGTATGAAAAGCCGCTTAGAACTCTCTATCTCCCAGTACTCTACCGGGGGACGCAAAGAGATAAATCAAGATTTTCACGATATCTGCATTCCGACCGAGCCACAGCTTACACTCAAAGGTGTTGCCATTGCCATCGCTGATGGTATCGGCAGCAGCAGCGTGAGCCAAATCGCCTCCAAAACAGCCGTTACCTCTTTTTTGATGGACTACTTAAGCACGCCTGATGCATGGTCGACCAAGAAGTCAGCCCTTAGGGTTTTGGGTGCCACAAACTCTTGGCTACACTCCCAAACCATGCAGAGCAACTACTCCCATGACAAAAACAGAGGCTTTGTCTGCACTTTTAGCGCAATGGTGCTTCGCTCAAGCAGTGCATACATTTTTCATGCGGGCGATACCAGAATTTATCGTTTTCGTGATGGAGTGCTGGAACAGTTGACGCAAGATCACCGTTTACGAGTCTCGCGAGAGGAGAGCTACTTAAGCCGTGCTCTGGGAATGGAGGCGTATGTTCGCATGGACTATAGCAGTTTTGGGGTTGAGATCGATGATATTTTCCTCTTTATGAGTGATGGCGTTTATGAGTTTGTGAGTGATGCGCTTTTAATTGCCGCTATACAAAAGGGTGAGAGCGCATTTGAAGAGCTTGCAAAGAACATTGGCGAGATGGCGTTTGCGATGGGAAGTGATGACAACATTACCATCCAGCTTGTGCGTGTGGATGCGTTGCCAAAAAAAGAGCTCAAAGAGATTTACAAACAGCTTGAAGAGAAGCCATTCGCACCTCTGCTTGAAGCAAGAGAGGAGTTTGAGGGCTATACCATCGTGCGGGAGCTGAGTGCGAGCAGTAGAAGCCATGTCTATCTTGGAGTCGATAATAAGAGCGGAACGCAAGTCGCACTGAAGATCCCATCCATCGACATGCGCGGCGACAAGGCGTATCTGGAGCGGTTTTTGATGGAGGAGTGGGTGGCTAGACGCATTAACAGCCCCTATGTACTAAAAGCTTTTGTTCCAAAGCGCAAGAAAAACTACCTCTATAACACGCTAGAGTATGTCGAGGGGCAAACGCTTTTGCAGTGGATTATCGACAACCAGCATCCGCCTCTTGAGACGGTGCGGCAAATGGCGGAGCAGATAGCAAAAGGACTTTTGGCACTGCATCGTCAAGAGATGATTCATCAAGACCTCAGACCACAAAATATCATGATTGACACTTCAGGTACGCTCAAAATCATAGACTTTGGCGCAACAAGAGTAGAGGGCATCATGGATGTCAATATCCGCCTTGAGCATGAAAATCTCTTAGGAACAGCAATCTACAGCGCGCCTGAATACTTTTTGGGCAAAAAAGGAACAACCCGCTCAGACCTTTTTTCCATGGGCGTAATCGTGTATGAGATGCTAACAAGCCATTTTCCTTACGGTGTTGAAGTTGCAAGGGCAAAAAATGAAGCAGCGCAAAAGAAGCTTCATTATACGCCGCTTTACCACTACAACCAAGAGATTCCTGTGTGGATTGATGAAGCGGTTAAAAAAGCAGTGGCACTCAATCCAAATGAGCGTTACGAAGAGTTAAGCGAGTTTTTGTACGACTTGCGCCACCCAAACGAGGAGTTTTTAAAGAAGAAAAAACCGCCGCTTGTGGAGAAAAACAGTGTAGTTTTTTGGCAGAGTTTCTCTTTTGTTTTGGCTGTTATATTGGTGTTTATCTTGCTTAAGTAAAAATTTGTATAATTTTTATATTGCATAAAATATAATCAATAAATTGATTATTTTATTTCTTGTTACTGATAAAATTGTGATTATATTCGATATAGATCGGAGTTACAATGGAAGCATTACAAAAAGCATACGATGCAAGAGCAAAAAAACTTAACAAAGTCGAAGAGACAAAGGCACTTAAAACGCCACAAGAAGCATTTGCGATGTTAGAGAGTTATGCAAAAAACGGCTATGAATCTATTTCAGGCGAAGATAAAAGCTACTTTTTAAAATGTTTTGGCATTTATGATAAGGATGCGCAAACTCCACAAAAGTTTATGATACGCGTTCGCATTAGCGGCGGCTACTTAAACGCTGAACAAGCAAGAGTTTTGGGCTTAATCGCACAAGAGTTTGGCGAAGATTATATAGACATAACAACCCGTTCGCAGATAGAGTTTCGTTATATCGACATCAAAGATATACCGACTATCTTTGAGCGTATGAGTGCGGTGGGGATTAGTTCATACCAAACAGGTGTGGACAACTTTAGAAACATTGTTACAGATCCGCTCGATGCCAAAGGATTTGACAATGTTTTGCCGTCATACGAACTTTTAAAAACCTTAGAGAGAAGTTTTCTGCATAATTATGAGTGGATAAGCGCACTTCCTAGAAAGTTTAATACTGCAATCACAGGCTCGATTTCCAACAGATGCAACGCTTTTAGTCATGACTGCTGTTTTGTTTTGGCTCAAAAAGATGGACTTTACGGATACAACATGTACCTCGGCGGAAAAGTCGGTAAAGTGGCAAAGAGTGCAGATATTTTTTTACTGCCTCATGAAGTGCCGAGTGCTTATGGTTCCATAATTGATATTTTTAGAAGATTTGGATTTCGTGACAACAGAAACAAAAATCGTCTTTTCTTTTTAGTCGAAGCGGTTGGCATGGAGGAGATTAGGAGTGCGATTTGCCAAAATGCGGGAATTGATTTTGCGCGCGGAGGCGAGACTATGACAAAGCTTGATTTTAACGATCCTGACCATGGAAAGGTACAGTTAAGAGACGGATCATTTGGCATTCATATGGTTGTTCCCGCGGGAATCTTCAGCGGAAGCGATTTGTTAAGCGTGGCGGATATAAGCGAAAAATTTGGCAATGGCGAGATTCGTTTTGATATAGAGCAGAGCATCTATATACTTAGTGTAAAAGAGATAGACACACTAAAAAACGAGGCGATTTTTCAAAAATACAAAAGTGTAGACTCTCCTTATAAAAATCATTTAATAGCATGTGCAGGTTCACAACACTGTGCATTTGGAGTGATTGAGAACAAAAATGATGCTATAAAAATGGCGGAGTATCTGGAGCAAAAAGTACCTCTTCATGAAGGACGAGTACGCATGTATTGGTCAGGATGTGTTAAAGGGTGCGGTCTGCATGGTCTAGGTGACATCGGTTTTGAGGGCTGCAAAGTCAAAGTAAACGGCGAAATGGAGGGTGGTGTAAATATCTCTCTTGGCGGAAAAATCACAAGTGAGGGTTTAGAAGGATATGCAGTCGTTAAATCGGCTTCGCTTCGATATGCGCATCTTTATGTGGAGACTTTGATGCTTGAGTATAGAAGACTTAAAAACCATTTTGAGAACTTTGAGCGGTTTCATGAACGGATTTTAAAACTCTATTCGCCTCAGGCAATAGGTTTTATGATGAAGCTTGGGGCTTATTTGAGAGAGAAAAATATCGATGTTGAGATAGGTTTTAGCGAAAAGGTTAACACTGGAAAGAATGAGGAGTTTGAAGTTTTTGAATTTGGGCGTAGATTATACTACAAACTTACAGGAAAAGAGGCTTACTCATCGTATGAGAGATTTACAAATACTCTTAAAAATGAAAAACTTCAAAATATCAGAGAACTGATACCCTGTGTAGATGAAAATCTAGCACTTTTGTGTGAAAAAATTTTGGACACAAAAGAGCAGAAAAGGGCAGTTGTTTTTTCAGAGCTTGCTTCATATATAAAACTGTAAAAATATTTAAAGTTTGCTGTAATATATATAACAATAAATAACGCTTTATTGCCCTTATTTAAATTGTTTTATATTTTTTTCCAAATAGTTGTAAGATTACTCATAGAGCTGTTGTACAGAGCGCTTGTTACCAGAGCATTGACACCTGTTTTTGCATAATCGGCAACATTTTGCATATTAATCCCGCCTGCAGCCATAATTGCTGCATTCGGAAAGTTTGTATTTTTGTATATAACAAGTTCTCTTACTGTATCTGCTGAACATTTGTCAAGTTGAATAACATCGGCACCCAGCTGTAATATTCTTTTAGCATCGTCAAGAGTTTGAGATTCAACTACTAATTTATTCTCAACACAGCGTTTTTTGATTTTTTTCAAGGCATCTTCAAATGCATCATGGTTTTCAAATAAAGAGCGGTGGTGATCAAATATTAGAACACTCTCTGATACTCCCAATCTATGGGGCATAACACCGCCGCACATAAGAGCATGTATGGAAAATTGTTTAGAGAAAGGAAAACTTTTTCTGGTTACTAACACTTCGCAATCGGGATTGACGCTTTGCGCTTTTGTTAACATTTTGTGTGCATGTGTAGCAAGTGCGCAAGCATGTTCTAAAAATACTTGACACACTTTCCATGCTTTATGGATGGATTGCCCATCACCGTAAATTTCCAAAAGGGTGCTTCCTTTTTTTACCATTATACCTGATTGTGCTTTTGCTATAACTTTGCATCCGAGCAGTTCAGCAATCCGAGCCGCATCATCATTGCATGCTACAACTATCTCTTCTCTTGTTACGATACTTAGTATTACTTTTTGTTCTGCAGGAGCCAATAGATGTGTGGTTAAATCAAAGTATGAAATATCCTCTCTAATGTAATTCCAAAGTTCTTGGTCTGAAAAATTAATCATTTTGTATATCCATATTTTATAAAAATTTTTTTTGCTCTATCGCTCAAGATAAAGTCATAAAAGACTTTGTAGTCACTGTTGTTTTCTCCATATTTTAAAAGAACGATTCCCTGTTTAATAGGAGCGTATAAAGATGTGTCAACAGAAGCCCAGTTTACATTTTCTTTGTAATGAGCCATTTTAGGGCTGTATAGGGATGATTTTGCGATAAATCCTAAATCTGCCGCAGTAATTGTATATGAGACTGTCTGAGAGATAGATTCGCCAAAGACAAATTTGGATTTAGCACTCTCATAAACATTGCTGTTTTTCATGGCTTCAATTGTTGCCGCACCGTATGGTGCTGTTTTTGGATTTGCTATCGCTATTTTTGAGATAGAGTTGTCGTTGACAATTGCGATGCCTTTTGAAAAATCAATCGGTTTTATGCTTAAATATGCAAGCTCTCCCTGCGCATATACAATCGGTTTTGTAGTAGCTATTTTTTTATTATATAGAGCTTCAGGATAAAGCATGTCAGCTGCCATAAAAAGTCCATATGGTGCACCGTTTTGTATTTGAGCAGTTAGTTTTCCGCTACTGCCAAGAGTTATTTCAACATCAATGTTTGGATGAATTTTTTTAAACTCAACTTTTAACTCCTCAATTGCATAACTTACATTGGCTGCTACAGCTATGTTTATTTTATCTGCAAAAATAACGCTAATCGTAAGTAAAATAAATAATAGAAATTTTTTCATTACTCTCCTTTAAAATAGATAATTAAACTCTAAACGAGCATCTAAACTATCAGCATCTCTCTTTTTTGTATCAGTGTATCCCAATCTAAGGCGCCATTGCAGATCAGTCATGCAAGGAATATTTTGAATAAATCCGGCATAATAATAATTTTCATCATACTCACCTTTTTGCTCATCAGCATCGGTATGTAGAGCAGATAATTGGATAAATAAATCTTTATACACTCCGTTTTGATTTGCATTGATTGATAATTCGGCACGATAGCTTTTTGTATTGGCTTTCCAGTTGTAACGAGCCATTGAACGAGTATATCCAGAAGTTGGAAAGCCTCTCCAAGGTGTTACAAGATCAGCCTCATCAAATATTTTAGAGTATGCCAAATTAAGTTTGTAAATATCATAAACTCCAACCAAACGAGCTGCTATCATTTGCGAATCAAGCGAATCAGCATCTTTATACCCGCTGTATGACCCTTCTATACCGGCTAGACTTCCATCGTAGTTTGCACCACCAATTTTTCCGCCGCCATTGTCAAACTGTTTTATATATCGAAAACCAGGCGCAAGAGTAAAGCCATTCATGTCAATTTTGTAGTTTGCTTCAGCCATTATCTCTGAGAGAAGTTCAGGAACCCAATAAAATGATGCATCAAAGTTGAGGTTTTTAATATGTCTATTTTTAATATCCCCGGTAATAAGCGGTGCATCTGTACTTACTCCGGCTGCATTAAGATTTGTATATGAGAGTCCTTTGTGCATTGCTGAGTCATCATTCCCGTTCCAAGGATCTGAATCATCATACATCAAAACAGAGTGTGATGTTGTGTGATCTCTCAATTTTTGTTTTGTTAAATAGGCAAGTTTTATTTGCGTATGCGGTATAATTCTTGTTTCTGCCACAACACCATCAAATGTATTTGGAATCATTTTTGTATCATTTGATTTTGTATAAAAGGTTTCTACAAGCTGGCGGCCGATATTAATTTGTGAGTTAGGAATATTTTTATAGCTTATATAGGCTTGACCTAAAACCGTCATTGATTTGTCTCCACCGTTTGTATAGTCATAACGACTCAGTACATCTTTACCTGATTTTAAAGATTCTACAGGATCACTGTTGCTGTCAAAGAATGCTTTTGAATAGTACAAACCTGTCGTAAAATCAACTCCGTAAAAAGTTGCACTTTTATATACAAGAGAACCGCCAAGACCGCTTATAACATGAGAGTTTTGCTTCTCATTCTCTTCTTCCCAATCGTAAAGAAAAGTGTTTGATCGAAGTCGTCCATAAAAAAGACCCTCTTTGAACATATCCGCAAAAGTATCAATTGATTGAGATGGATTATTATTTACTAATTGATAGTTGCTTTTTAGCGTTTGTTTGGAGATAGGATCATTTGCATATGTGAAGGAAGCAAGAGACAGAATTGCAGCAGCTATATTTAATCTAGTTTTATTTTTCACAAAATTTCCTTTTTTTAAAATTAATAATTTACCAAATACCTAAAATAATACTTTTTGGTTTACAAAAAGCAGTTATCAGCATCGCTTTTTAAAAAGTGTATATGCCCATTCTTCTCACTTATGCGTTTTGAGAGGTTGCTTAAAAAAGCATGATGCTCCTCTTCTAAAATTTTATATGTATTTATCAACTTTTTTGCATAATAAGCAAGATAAGTTCCACTACCGCCTTTTCCGCTTTCTTTAATTTTTATTAAAAGTTTCATTCAGCCTTGACCAAGAAAGCTGTGCTCAGATTTGTTTATCCATAAACGACCATTGACACTGTTTTGCATTATCATCCATAATTAAGCTTCAAACCGTAGTATATTAAAATATATAACGCTTGTCAATCAACATAGATAAAAAGATGCAAGAAGCATATCTTGCATCTATAATTGTTTAGAAAGGTAATAGATTTTTAATTGAGTCGGTAGCAGAACCTGTACCAACAGAGCTTGATTCAGAGAGTAGTTTCTCAAGTGCGCCGCTTTGTGAACCGATTAGAGAGTTGATGTCTGGAATGCCTGAAGTGGAGCCGTTGACTCCTTTTAGCTGCTCCTGCATCTTCTCCTCTAATATAGTCTGCAGCTGGGCTTCATACTTTTTCGCCTCTTTTGAAAAAACGCCGCTGAGCGCTGTTGATATTTTTTTATCAAGGTCCGTTTTAACATCCAGTGCAGGAGACTCTAACGAGCCTGTAGCATCTGTTTTTACGTAAAAGCTCTTTACCTCCGAGAGTGTAGAGTTGACGATATCTGCATACTTCTCATCAAGTCCGTCAATCGAGATAGCGGCATTTTTAAAATCCAGGCTGCTCTTTAGCTCCAGTTTTGACAAGCCGTATACATCAGCATTTCCTTGAAGTGCAATATCACTCTTTTTAAGAGTCAGCGAAGAGAGAGCAAGATTGTCAAGAGGCACTCTTTTTGCGCCAAACACTGCACTTTCGTGAGCCACTTCACCGAGTCTGTCATCTTTGCCTTGAAGCACGAACTTCTCTACGACATCTCCATCGCTTGTCACTTTAAAGGTAGTTGCTTTGCCAAGAAGTTTCTGATCGTCTGCTATGTCATTTATAGTTCCCGTGAAATCTTGGGTTTTAAACTTTCCGCTCAGATCCACTTTTGCCACGTAGATATCAGGAGACGGAACATCCTCTTTGAACTTTATCCATCTTCCCTCTCCGCGCGGAGGTTTTGGAGGCTCGACTTTTGCTTCGCTTTTCATATACGGCTGGGCAAGTGTGTAGTATTTTTTTGCCATTGCTATATACTCTTTTATCTTCTCGCCAAAGATAGTGCCCACGACATTTATAGCGCCGCTGCTATCGAGTGAATAAGCACTTTTAAGATTGTTGTAATCACTCTGCGGAGCATTTTTTATCTCGCTGATAAGTTTGGATATGCGTGCTTTGTCATCCGCAAAATCTTTTTTAATAGATGCGAGCTTTGCTTTATGCGCATCTATCTTCTTCTTAAATGCCGTAATGTCATCTTTTAGTTTCAAAAGCTGCGTGGGGTCTTTTGATTTTGAAGCCGACTTTATAGCTTCTAAATCTTTTTTATACTCATCCAGTTTATTTGAACTAAGCTCCTCTTTTGATACTCTCTCCCATTTTGCTTTTATCTCATCTATCTCTTTTTGAGCTTGGTTATAAACTTTTAGAGATTTCAGATCTGCGTTTGCAATAAGCTCTTTTGGAGTCGGCAGTTTTATTTTGGGCATTGCAAACGCAGATGTGCTTGATGCAGCCGTGCCTGTCTGCTCTTTTGCAGAAGATGGTTTCGGGTTTGAGCTTGGCGTGTCAAAGCCGATGCCTGTAACCTGAACAAGCTCCATATGCGTCTTTCTTAAAAGAAGCGCGTTAAAATCAAGGTCTGCCAAGATATTTTGGATACTTACGCTGTTTGTCTTGCCGTTGTCGTCTTGTACCTCAAGATTGCTTATGCGTAAAGATGCATCGCCAAAGTTTGTCTCTACATCTCTAATGAGTACATCTTTGCCAGTTGCACTTGAGAGTCCTTTTTCAAGCGCAAATTTTATAACAGGGTCTATTACAAGTATGGCAACTGCAAGAGTCAAAGCAGTTACTGCGGCGAATACGCCTACACCCATGATGCGAAAAGTGCTGTCTTTTTTATCGCTTTTTTTAAGAATGCCAAACTTTGCCAAAAGCGGGTATCTCTCCATAAAAAGAACAATTTTGCCTCGTGAGGTATTTATGACTCTGTTTAAGATAAGGTAAAGAGGAAGGGAAAGGATCACAGCGACTACGAACGAGCCAAGGACTATGGTGTTGTTAAAGTATGTAAGGCGCATAATGCCGCTGTTGTACATGGCACTCCATAATTCTTGGAGCCCCTCTGCGCTAAGGAGCATATATCCGAATGATTCAAAAAGCGGGTCGAAAACATAGCCTACACCTGCAAAAAATGCACCGGAGACCAGAAAAAGTCCGAAATGGATATTTATTAGAAGTGCCAAAAAGATGATGAGAGCCGTTTGAACCCCGCTTAGAGGGGTAAGCCCCATGACCATACCTAAAACAATAGCCAGTGTTACCTGCCACGGCGTCTGACCTGAGTTCAATGCTTTGAAGAGCTTAATTATAAAATTCACGCTTATGCCTTGTGCTTAGATAATTTATCTGTTAGTTTAGCATATTTAATTGTTTTCACTTAGTTTAGTAATAAAAATAATTTAGAGCAGCTTAAAAAACAAAGCAAAACAAAAGCCAAGTTTAAGTATAATTCACAGAATATAAATATACAAAGTATTTCTAAAAACTACAAAAATTTTCAGAAATGTTTTAAAGGAATTGCATGGCTAATAAACGGGTTTTGGTAAAGTTTTCAGGTGAAGCTCTTGCAGGCGAAGCGGGTTATGGAATTGATACGCAGATTTTAAATTACATATCGCAGGAGATTAAATCACTTGTTAATGCCGGAATTGAAGTTGGAATCGTTATTGGAGGCGGTAATATTATTCGTGGAGTAACTGCTGCTCAAGACGGAATTATTAAAAGAACCTCTGGTGATTATATGGGGATGCTTGCAACTGTAATAAATGGAATAGCGATGCAGGAAGCTTGTGAACATGTAGGCTTAGAGGTTCGCATGCAGACGGCTATTAAGATGGAACAGATTGCAGAGCCATATATAAATCGCCGTGCTGTTCGTCACTTAGAAAAAGGTCGTGTTGTGATTTTTGCAGCAGGAACAGGAAATCCGTTTTTTACAACAGATACGGCTGCAACTTTAAGAGCTGTAGAAATTGGTGCAGAAGTTATTATAAAAGCTACGAAAGTTGACGGTGTTTATGATAAAGACCCAAATAAATTTAGCGATGCTGTAAAATTGTCAGAACTATCTTATGAGCAAGCATTAAGTGATCATGTAAAAGTAATGGATGATACATCAATTGCATTAGCGAAGGATAATTCATTGCCTATTTTAGTTTGCAATATGTTTCAAAAGGGCAATCTTCTAGATATTTTGCAAAATGGCAATATGCAAAATTGCTCGATAGTAAAATAGCTTATCAAATAAGCGGGAGGGACTTTGTTCCTTCCGCGGAATAATTTTTGACACAAAGTGTCAAGCTTTAGTAGCCACAGCGGCTTTAGCGAAGCGGGAGGGACTTTGTTTCTTCCGCGGAATAATTTTTGACACAAAGTGTCAAGCTTTAGTAGCCACAGCGGCTTTAGCGAAGCGGGAGGGACTTTGTTCCTTCCGCGGAATAATTTTTGACACAAAGTGTCAAGCTTTAGTAGCCACAGCGGCTTTAGCGAAGCGGGAGGGACTTTGTTCCTTCCGCGGAATAATTTTTGACACAAAGTGTCAAGCTTTAGTAGCCACAGCGGCTTTAGCGAAGCGGGAGGGACTTTGTTCCTTCCGCGGAATAATTAAATAAAAAGGAAACAAAATGAAAGTAGAAGAGTTAACAGCAAAAATATTAGACAATAATCCAAAAATGGATAGTTATCAGTTAGCAATAGCTGTAGCAAAAAGAACCGATGAGCTTTTAAATGGTGCAACAAGCAAATTAAATGTTTCAAAAAATGTTAAAGTAGCTGACTTGGCTTTAATGGAATTAGCTGAGGGCCTTATAACAGTTAAAGGCTTTATTGATATTAAAAAGTAACAAATTGGGGCTTAATCGAATGGATATCGAAAAGGTTAAGTATATAGAAGATATTGACTCGGCAGTCGACTATCTTTTTACGCAGATACCTCCAAGCGATATTCTGAAAAAAGCATTAGAATATTCTAAAACGGCACACAAAACACAATTTAGAAAAAGTGGTCAGCCTTATGTAATCCATCCGATTTTAGTAGCGGCTATTGTCTCTTCAATAACTAATGATGAAGCGATGGCAATAGCGGCACTTCTACATGATGTTGTGGAAGATACACATATTAATATTGATGAGATTCAAGAACTTTTTGGAACGGATGTTTCTCATTTGGTTGAAGGTTTAACAAAAATAGACAGCATTAGGGATGCTGAGTTGATTCCTTCTCACTCTAATGAGCGATTAGTTGTTTCAGCCCTCTCTTTTAGAAAAATGCTTTTAGCAAGTATTAAAGATGTGAGAGTATTGGTTGTAAAGTTATGTGACCGACTTCATAATATGCTAACTCTTGATGCACTGCCTGCTCAAAAACAAGAAAGAATAGCAGAAGAGACTCTTGTTGTTTATTCGCCAATTGCGCACCGTTTAGGTATCTCTTTTTTAAAAAATTTATTAGAAGATTTAAGCTTCTCATATCTTTTTAAAGAAGAGAAGCGCCATATAGACAATTATCTTGATGCAAATTTTCATGCTATTGAGATGAAACTTGATGAATTTAAACAGTCAATTAATAAAATATTGGTGCAAAACGGTTTTTGCGAAGACGATTTTGAGATACTTTCCCGCGTTAAACATAAATACTCTATTTATCTTAAAATGCAGAGAAAAGGTGTGGGAATAGAAGAGGTTTTAGATCTTTTAGCGGTTAGAGTATTGACTGACGATCCTGTAAAATGTTATAAAATTCTAGGGCTAATTCATTTGCATTTTCAACCACTTTCTTCAAGGTTTAAAGATTATATAGCAGTGCCTAAAGATAATGGATATAGAACTATTCATACAACAGTTTTTCACAATACTGCTATTTTTGAAGTTCAAATCAGAACATATGATATGCATAAAACAGCAGAACTTGGTGTTGCTGCTCACTGGAAATATAAAAGCGGAGGGAATAACAGTATCAAACTTGACTGGCTGCATAATCTGGGCTATCAAAATGAATCCGTTGAAGATTTTTATGATCTTATAAAAAATGATCTTTATAGTGAAGATATATCCGTATTTTCTCCAGTTGGAGAAGTTTTTACTCTTCCTCGCGGTGCTGTTGTTCTTGATTTTGCTTATGCTGTGCATACGCATGTGGGTAATCATGCTAAATCAGCTTTAGTAAACAAAGTTAAAACATCTCTTATAAATGAGCTTCACAACGGTGATATTGTAAAAATAGAAGTTGATGAAAACAGTATTACAAGATGTAGCTGGATAGATGCTGTTAAAACATCAAAAGCCAAGACAAATATGCGATATAAATGTAATGCAAGAATTAAAGATATAAATATAAAATCAAGTATTAATATTGTTGCAACAGCAATGAATTTAAACAGTTCAAGAGTAGAGGAGTGGTTTGATAAAAATAATTGTGAAAAAAGAGCCACTATTGCTACCGATATAGAGCATTTTCGTGAAGTTATTCATAAATATATTACTGAAATAAATCAAAATAATCGGTTTAAGAGATTTTTATCAAGACATAGATTTAAGTTAAAATCCTACTCTTTTAGAGATTTGGAAATATATAGTACTTCTCATGTAAGCGATGTAGTATTTGATTACTGTTGTCATCCTAAAAACGGGGATGAAATAATGGCTTTTTTAGAAAAAGGCAAAGTGCATGTACACCATAAAATGTGCAGCAGCGCTTCAAAAAAGCTCGAAAACAAGGAACCAATGGTATTTGTTAGATGGGAGCAACAAAAAGCTTATAACTACAATATGATTGTATCACTTCATAGTGGGGTTGGTACTTTAGCAGAATTTTTAAATTTTTTAGCAAAATTAAAAATAGATATAAATCAGATAGAATTAGGCAAAAACAAAGGTGAAACTACTAAATACTGTGAAATAGGTTTTGAAACGAAAGAAGCTGATATTAACTTGCTTCGTGGTAAAATCGAGCAAAAAATAAAAGTCATACATCTTATTCGAACTGATGATGCATATAAATAGAATTTAAATAGGGAATATATATTATGTTACAAGAGGCTCTAAGAGAGATAAAAAGAGGAACGGCTGAAATTATAGACAGTCAAAATATTGAAAAATTGTTGCAGGCATATTTTGATGAAGGCAAAACATATACTGTAAAGGCAGGTTTTGACCCGACTGCACCTGATTTGCATCTTGGGCATACGGTGCTTTTACAAAAACTTGCAATATTTCAAAAATATGGTGCAAAAATTCAGTTTTTAATAGGTGATTTTACTGCTCAGATAGGTGATCCTTCAGGTAAAAATATTACAAGAAAAACATTAAGCAAAACAGAAGTTTTGGAAAATGCAAAAAGTTACAAAGAGCAAGTTTTTAAAATTTTAGACTCTAGCAAGACAGAAGTAGTTTTTAACTCAGAGTGGATAAATTTGCTTGGAGCATCGGGCATGTTAACATTGACAACAACTTTTAATGTCGCAAGAATGCTTGAACGCGATGATTTTGACAAAAGATATAAAAGCGGCACATCTATCTCAATAAGTGAGTTTATTTATCCTTTATTACAGGGATATGACAGTGTGCATCTTGAAAGTGATATAGAGATAGGCGGGACTGATCAAAAGTTTAATCTATTGATGGGTCGACATCTTCAGCGCGCATATGAGATAGGAAAAGAGCAGTCTGTTCTTATGATGCCTATTTTAGAGGGTCTTGACGGTGTGCAGAAGATGAGTAAATCTTTAAATAATTATATAGGTGTTACTGATGAACCAAATGATATGTTTGGAAAAGTGTTAAGCATATCCGATGAGCTTATGTGGAGATATTACGAACTTTTGAGCACAAAAACTCTTGATGAAATTCAAAAACTTAAAGAGGGTGTAGAAAACGGCTCTCTTCACCCAAAAACGGTTAAAGAAAACTTGGCTTTGGAAATTACAGCAAGGTTTCATTCTGTAGATTTAGCTAAAGCGGCAAAAGATGAGTTTGATAAAGTACACTCAAATAACCAAATTCCATCTGAGATTGATGAGTATACCAGTGATGAAGAGATATGGATAGCCAAAGCATTAGTTGATTGCAAACTTTCACCTTCTACTTCTCAAGCAAGAAGAGATATTAAGCAAGGGGCTGTTAAAATAAATCAAGAAAAAATCAATGATGAGCAGTTACAATTAGGAAGCGGGGAGTATATACTTCAAGTTGGAAAAAGAAAATTTGCAAAGTTAAAGGTGAATTAATGAGTTTTAAATCATTTAAAATTGGTAAGCATACTATCGAAAAGCCTATAGTTCAAGGTGGAATGGGCGTAGGTATAAGTTGGGATCAGCTTGCCGGAACCGTATCAAAAGAGGGTGGGCTTGGTGTTATTAGTTCAGTTGGAACCGGTTATTATAAAAATAAAGAATATGCTTCAAAATTAATATCAGGCAGACCACTTGATACTTTTAGTTTTTATTCGAAAGAGGGTTTTGACGCAATAATAAAAAATGCCAGAGAAATATGCGGCGATAAACCTCTTGCAGCAAATGTGCTATATGCTATAAATGATTATGGACGAGTGGTACGAGATGCTTGTGAGAGTGGTATTGATATTATTATTACGGGAGCGGGTTTGCCTACGAATATGCCGGAATTTACAGAAGGCTACCCTGATGTTGCACTTGTTCCTATTGTTTCATCTGCAAAAGCTTTAAAAATTATCTGTAAAAGATGGCAAAAAAGATACAACAGAATTCCCGATGCTGTAGTACTTGAAGGGCCAAAAAGCGGCGGACATCAAGGCTTTACATATGAGCAGTGTAAAATGCAAGAGAATCAACTTGAAAACTTGGTAAAACCGGTTGTAGAAGAGGCGGCTTTATGGGGTGATATTCCTGTGATTGCTGCAGGTGGTATTTGGGATAAGAGTGATATAGAAGAGATTCTCTCTTTGGGCGCTAGAGGTGTTCAAATGGGAACTCGTTTTATAGGTACTTTTGAGTGTGATGCACATGAAAATTTTAAAAAAGTTTTACTAGATGCTAAAAAAGAGGATATTCAACTCTTCTCATCGCCTGTTGGATATCCTGCTCAAGGAGTTAGAACAAATTTAACAAAACTTGTGGAAAAAAGAGAAGGGCCTGTGATTAAATGTATTTCTAACTGTGTTGCACCTTGTAATCGTGGGGAAGAAGCTAAGGAAGTTGGTTATTGTATAGCGGACAGATTAAGTGATGCATATCAAGGCAATCTTGAAACAGGGCTTTTCTTCTCTGGGACTAACGGATATAGATTAGAGAGTATAATTTCTGTAAAAGAGCTGATGGATAAATTAATCAACGGCGAATAGTAGGGTAATGATCAAGTATTTATTTTTATTTTTATTTCTATTTATTTCGTTAGAAGCATCAAAAAATAGTGAAATTTTAAATAGAGCTCATAAATATATGCAGAGTAATACCCAAAGTGATACCTTTCGTGCATATAATGACTATAAAAATTTATATCTCCAATCAGCTGTTGCCAATAATTTAGATTTAAAAATCAAATCATTAGAAGGCATTGTACAAAGCGGAAATAGATTGCATATAGATGTATCTAAATATTCAAATGAATTAAAAACTCTTCAATTAAAAAACAGCTATAACAAGCCTAAACCAAAGGCTATGAAAAAAACCAAGCATATTGAAGATGTACATATTGAGCCATTGCATAAATTAAAATCTATCGACTGGAAAGAGGATATACTTCTTTTAACATTTAACAAACCTCTTAGCAACAAACAGATTAAAGATTTTACACTGCATGATAAAAGTAAAAACAAATACAGATATGTTTTTGATATAAAAACTTCAATGCTTACAAGTTCACAGAGTATTACAAAAAACGGCATTGATAGAATTAGACTAGCTCAGTTTGATCCAAAAACTTTAAGATTGGTTATTGAAAATAGTTCAAAATTAGATATAAAGCAGAGTATAGACGCAAAAACGCTTCAAATAAGTTTTATTTTAAAAACAGCTCCTATCAAAATAGACAGAGACAAAGTGATTGTAATAGATGCAGGTCATGGAGGCAAAGATCCAGGTGCAGTAGGTTATAAAAAATATAGAGAAAAAATTGTTGTTTTTAAAATCGCAAAAGAGTTACAAAAGATTTTAAAATCTCGCGGCTATAAGGTGCATATGACACGCGACAGTGATAAATTTGTAAAATTAAGTAGAAGAACAAAATTTGCAAATGAGAAAAATGCAGATATTTTTATAAGCATACATGCAAATGCTGTTGATGGAAAAAATGCAAAAGATGTTCATGGTATAGAGTGCTATTTTTTATCTCCTACCCGCTCAGAAAGAGCTAAAAAAGTAGCTGCAAAAGAAAACTCTGCAGATATGAGTGATATGAATATGTATGGAAAAAACAGTTATCTGAATCTTTTAAATCATCATAATATAGTAGCGTCAAACAAACTTGCAATAGATTTACAAAGAGGAATGTTAGGGGCACTCAATAAAAAATATAAAAATGTAAAAGACGGAGGAGTGCGTGAAGGTCCTTTTTGGGTTTTAGTTGGAGCTCAAATGCCATCAGTTTTAGTTGAAGTTGGCTTTATATCACATCCAATGGAAGCAAAGAGGCTTGTAAATGATAATTATAGAAAAACAATGGCTAGAGGTTTAGCAGATGGAGTTGAGAGATATTTTGCCAATAATTAGGCAAAATTTTTAAGACTCTTTTTTATATGAAAGTTCACCTGCAACAGACTCTTTTTCATTAATTATTTTTTCTACTTGTTTTTTTACTTTGTCATATCTGTATTGTTCTTTAAATCCTATTATTCGACCGCCTGCTGCATTTGGATGCCCACCACCATTTGCCCACTCTTTTGAAATAAGTGCTACATTTACACCGTTATTTGCTCTTAAGCTCATGGTACCGCGATAGCTTATATCAACTATAAAATCGTACTCTGGATGTGCCAGTAAAAAAGCATTTCCTACGATTGAAGTATTGCCTACTCCATAACTTAAAAAACCTCTGTATCCTTTATAATAAATAGTTTTCTCATCTTTAGCTTGACCTAATAGATCAACTACATATTTTGTTGCAAGATTATCGAGTGTATCATCTTTATCTTTCTTAAAAAAATTCTTTTTTAAGAAATGGATTTTCTCATCTAAAATAATTGGAGCTTTTTTGTTATCTATATATTTTGTTGCTTCAAGCAGCAATGAGAGTTTATAATTGTTATCTACTTCAGCAAACATGACTTTGTTTAATTCGCGCGCTTCAGATATAAGGCGCATACAAACTTTGCCATACTCAAAATTTTCATACTCATCTGTTTTCCATAAATCAACAGCGTTAACTATATCTACAAATTTTTTCATCCATATCGGTTCATCAAACTCAAAATGTTCTTTCGCATAATCATAGGTAATTTTTGTAGCACATCTGGAGGTATCTAAAAAATACCATGGATATTTATTAGCACTCTCTTCTCCTGTTCCATGATGGTCAAGAAGCAAAAGTGTAGTATCTTTTTTATTTTCATTTAATTTTGCAACCTCATTGTTTAGCCACTTAGACTCATCAGCGGTTAAGTTTAAGTCTGTTATTAAGATAGTAGAATTTTTATTTTCACTTTTTATATTTTGTAAAATTAGCTCTAGTGTTTGTTTTACTTCTGCGCCATAATTTGCATTATAGTTAAATAGTGTATAGCCTGTATACTTCATTACCAATTGGCAGCTATACCCATCTAAATCTGTGTGTGATAGATGATGAATATTATTCATTTTTTTCCTTTGTATAATACATTATTTAAAAAACTAGAATTTTTATCTATATTTGGCAGTATTGTTTAGCAAAAAACACTATTTTGTAATAAGTTTTTTTGTCAAGTTTTATTCTAATATATCTGCTAAAGTCAAATCTGCTAAAAAAGTGTCTATTTCACCTTGGAGCTTATTTAAAAAAGGCCATAAAGAGCATAATGATGCTTTATTTAACGGACAGCTTTCAATAGACGGGGAACAATCAAAAACAGTAGGTTCTCTTCCTTCGACCGATGACATAATATTAAGCATAGTTATCTCTTCAGGTTTTTGGATAAGAGCAAAACCGCCGTTTACACCTTTATATGATTTTAAAATACCATGTTTTGCTAATGATTGTAAAATTTTTGCTAAAAAACTTTTTGGAATTGAGAGTTGATTTGAAAGTGTTTCACTATCCATCGGAGAAGAAGCTTTTGATAAAACTATAAGAGAAAGTATTGCATATTCACTAGCACGAGTTATTAACATTTTATTACTTTAATTTTAGATTTTTTTAAATTATATCAAAAGAAGTTGAAATAAAAGAATAAATTAGATATTATTTCACTTCAACTTTATATACTGATATGTATAACTGTTAGATAAATATACCATTTGGAGGCTATTATGGCTTTAGATTCGGCGAAAAAGCAAGAAATTGTTGCAAAATATGGACGCAAAGAGAATGACACAGGTTCAAGTGAAGTTCAAATCGCACTATTAACAGAGAGAATCAGTGAACTGACTGAGCACTTAAAAGTGTTCAAAAAAGATCACGCATCAAGACTTGGTCTTTTAAAATTAGTAGGACAGCGTCGTCGTCTTATGAAATACTTTAAAAGAAAAGATAAAGATGCTTATCTTAAACTTGTAACAGATTTAGGTATTCGCGACAATATCTAAATAAATTAAACGAAGCTTTTTTTGCTTCGTTTAATCTTCACATACTTTACATTACACCTCTTCACATACTTTCACTTGTTAGATTTAATAATTTATAGATTTTTTTACCGGTAATTTGGGTTATAATAGTTTACTATAATAAAATAATCGCAAAATATAAAAAGAGAGAAAAGATTATGAAAAGAGAAAAAAACAGTAATCCAAAACACTCAAAAATATATTTAGTCGGCGGTGGTATCGCTTCTCTGGCAAGCGCATTTTACCTTATAAAAGATGCCGGAGTTCCCGGCAAAAACATTCATATATTGGAGCAAAGCAGAGTTCTCGGCGGCGCACTTGACGGCGGTGGCAATCCCCAAAACGGCTTTATAATCCGCGGCGGCAGGATGCATGAAGAGCACTTTGTCTGCTACTGGGATCTATTGTCCAACATCCCTTCCTACGATAATCCAGATATATCCGTTAAAGAGGAGTCTTTTGAATTCAATTCCAGATTTGTCTCACATGCGCAGGCTCGTTTAATTAAAGAGGGCAAAAGTATGGATGTCTCATCTTTTGGACTCTCTTTAAAGGATCAGGCAGATCTGTTGAAGCTTATCTTTGCTTCTGAAGGATCACTAGAAAATATCCGCATAGAGGAGTGGTTTGAAGAGAAATTTTTTGAAACGAACTACTGGTATCTCTGGACATCTATGTTTGCATTTCAAAAATGGAGTAGCGTAGCGATTATGAGGCGCTATATGAAGCGCTTTATTCATCTTTTGGATGGTATGCCTCAGCTTGGCGGAATAATGCGTACAAAGTATAATCAGTATCACTCCGTAATCATTCCTCTTCAACGATACCTAGAAGAAAAAGGGGTGCATTTTGAGATGCAGACGCAAGTAACAGATATTGATTTTGAGATTACTGATGATTACAAAAAAGCCACTGTTTTGCATGTAGTCGTTCAAAATGAAAAACAAGAGAAGATCAGCCTTAATGAATATGATTATGTCTTTATAACAAATGGTTCTATTGTTGAGGCCAGCGACAACGGTTCATTGGAAAAAGCCCCTGTTTTGAAGGATAAATCTGTTTCAGGCGCATGGATGCTTTGGGAGAAAATAGCCAAAAAAGACAACTCATTCGGTAATCCAGGGGTATTTAGCGACAATATTGATCTGCAAAAGTGGTACTCATTTACGGCGACGCTCAAAGATGATACTTTTCACGATTATATGGAGAACTTTTCAGGCAATACGGATGGAACCGGTGGCTTGGTGACAATGACGGATTCAAACTGGCTTATGTCGATTGTAATTGCACGCCAGCCCCATTTTGTAAACCAGCCAAAAGATGTAAAAGTATTTTGGGGATATGGTCTGTATCCGGACAGGGAGGGAAATTTTGTCAAGAAGAAGATGTCTGAGTGCAGCGGCGAAGAGATACTTGAGGAGCTGTGGTATCATCTTAAAATCCAGAAGTTGATGAAGCCCGTTATTGCTTCTGGGAGAGTAAACTGCATTCCTGTTGCAATGCCATTTATTAACAGCCTTTTTATGCCGTGCGCAGTTAATGATCGTCCGGATGTATTGCCAAAAAAAGCAGTAAATTTTGCATTTATTGGTCAATTTGCCGAAGTTCCAAATGATTGTGTTTTTACGGTAGAGTATTCGGTTCGTTCTGCACAAATGGCGGTTTACGGACTTTTTGAAACTAAAAAAAAGATATTTCCGGTGTACGACTCGATTCATAATCCCGCAGTGCTAATGAGAGCGATAAGAGCGATTCACAGATGATTAGAGAAAAATCTCTATCGCTCTTTTTAAATCTTCCTCGGTGTCTATCCCAAAACCGGTACTTGCAACTTTGACCATGCTAATCTTTTTTTGATGATATATCGCACGCAGCTGCTCTAGTTTTTCTATATCCTCTATCGGTGCATCATCAAGATCACAAAAATCATGCAGGCTTTTTTTGCTAAATCCGTAAATTCCGATATGCCCAAAATATTGCGCTTCCCCGCTTCTGTTATACGGAATAGGGCTTCGTGAGAAATAGATTGCATTATCGTTATCGTCAAGCACTACTTTTACAAGGTTTGGATCTTGTGCTGATTCACTGTTTATAGAGTTATAACAGCTTGCCATGATAAACTCTTCCTTGTTTTGCTGCAATCTTTCTAATCTTTGTATAACTTTTTGAACGACTTCAGGTTCGATAAAAGGCTCATCAGCCTGAACATTTATTATAAGCTCATTTTCATCAAGATTTAGAATATTTGCACACTCGTTTATACGGTCTGTTCCGCTTTTGTGGGTAGTTGAAGTCAGCATAGCTTTTATGCCATATTTTTTACATGTAGAAATTATCAGTTCATCATCAGCAGCTACGACTACTCTGTCCAAATGAGCAACTCTTTTTGCTGTTCTAACAACCATCGGCAGACCACCGATCTCTGCCAATACTTTTTGTGGAAATCTGCTTGAAGCAAGTCTTGCCGGAATAATTATCATTTAATCCCTTTATTTAATAGCTTTAGATATAATTTTAAGATTATACTATAAAAGGTTTTTGATGCTTCTTTATCAGCCAGATTCTGGCTATTGTTATAATAGCGATTCTATTTTTTTATATGATTTTATCAACTATTTTCATCCAAAAGGAAGAGTTTTGGATGTCGGAGCAGGTTGTGGTGTAGTCGGTTTATTGGTCGCAAGAGACAATATAAAAGTAAAATTAGAAGCAGTTGAAAAACAGGATAAATTTGTAGAGTATGCAACGATTAATGCAAGAGTAAATAAAATAGACTATACAATTCATAAAAAGGATTTTTTGGAACTTGACGAAGAGCAGAAGTATGACTACATTATATCAAATCCCCCTTTCTATCACGAAGGTGTGACTAAGAGTGAAAATGAGATGTTGTTTCATGCGCGTTATAATGTCAATTTACCGTTAAATAAGTTTTTTAAAAAAGTTTCAAGAGTATTAAAACCGAGATCTCATTTTATTTTTTGTTATGATGCATCTCAGTTTGGACTTATTTGTTCAGAGTTAGAAAGAGTCAATATGAGAGTTGTAGATGCACGCTTTATTCATCCAAAAAAAGAGAGGCCGGCATCATTGGTAATGATACATGCAAGAAACGGTTCAAAAGCGTTTATGAAAATTTGGCCGCCGTTTATCAGTTTTGAGAAAGATGAGTTTTCTAAAGAGGCTCAAAATATATATAAAAGAGCACGGACACAAAGTATAAAATGTCAAATATAATAAAAAAAGATGGATATGACTACTGTTTTGATGCTTCTGCATGCAGTATATGTCAGGCAAGATGTTGTACAGGTGAGAGTGGATATATACATGTAAGCACAGATGAGATAAAAAAAATTTCTAATTTCTTAAATTTAGAAATTGCAGATTTTATGCAAAAATTTCTTTTTAAACATGGATATAGATACTCTATAAAAGAGAGAAAATGTGGCGAGAGTTATGAGTGCGCCTTTTATAATAGAGAAGCAAATGGATGTATGATTTATGAAGTGCGTCCAATGCAATGCATGACATTTCCTTTTTGGGATTATTATAAAAACAGGGTTGATGAATTAAAACTTGAGTGCCCCGGAGTTATTGATGTTTAATTTAATAAAATTATTTGTCATTGCAGGATTTATAGTGTTTTTTAGCGGCTGTTTTGGTGCAAAACCGGCGGTTGAAGTTAAGGGATATAAAAAAGTTTTTGAAAATGAAGATATATATATACTCCATGCTTTATATTTAGAAGAGGCACAAAATCACAACGGTGCATCAAATCTTTTTTATACTCTTTATGAAGAAACAACTAAAAAAGAGTATCTTTACCGTTCTTTAAAAAATGATTTAGCGGCTAATGAAAATGAGAGAGTTATTCAAAGAGTTGATGAAATTTCTAAGGACAAAATAGATGATTTTGAGCTTACTAGGCTTAAAATAATTGCACTGATAAAAGAGGAAAAACTTCTTGAAGCAAAAGAACTCGCAGTTAAATTAGTAGAACTTTCTAATGATGTCGATGATTATCTTTTAACAAGTGAAATATTTATAAAACTTAAAAAGTACAATACAGCAATGAAGTATTTAGAGAGCGCATATGTTAAAGATTATAATGAAAATATTTTAGAAAAGATGTCTATTATTTTATATGTAAATCTTGAAAGAAAAAAAGACGCTATAGCACAGTTAGAAACACACTCAAGGATACATGGATGCTCAAAAGCGATATGTAGCAGACTTATCGGATTTTATAGTAATGATAATAATATAGAGGGGCTTTTATCTACATATTTAAGACTCTATAAAATAGATTCAAATAAAAATATTGCTCAAAAAATAGTTCAAATATATGGATATAAAAAAGATTATCCAAAAATGATTGAGTTCTTACAAGAGAGCCAAATAGACAATGAGCTATTATTGCAACTGTATATTCAGACAAAAAATTATAAAAAAGCTGTGCTTGTAACAAAACAACTTTATGAAGACAGCGGTGATTTGATATTTCTTGGACAAAATGCTATCTTTGAATATGAGAGCAGCAGGAATAAGAATGATAAAGCTATGCACAAAAGTGTGATTGCAAAGCTAGAAAAAGTTGTTAAGGCAAAAAAAGACGGTATGTTCTTAAATTATCTCGGGTATCTTTTGATTGATCATGATATAGATGTTATAAAAGGGATAGAGTATGTAAAAGAGGCACTTAAGATTGAGCCTAAAGCCGCATATTATCTTGATTCGCTCGCATGGGGTTATTTTAAACTTAATGAGTGTGAAAAAGCAGCAAAAATTATGAAAGAAATAGAAAATATGGGAGAAAGCAGCAATGAGGAAATTGCTGAACATATTAAAGCAATAAACGAGTGTATAAAAAAACAAAAGGGCAAATAAAGAAAATGATTTTAGATGAAATAATTAAAAAAACCAAAGAAGATGTTATAAAGAGAGAGAAGGTTTTTTCACTTGACTGGTTAGGACGCTCGCTCGCTTTTAATGCAAGAGCTCCAAGAGATGTCTTTCCTTATTTAAAAGCAACAGAGGAAGATCCGTATAGAATTATTGCTGAGGTAAAAAAAGCGTCTCCTTCAAAAGGGGTTATTCGTGAAAATTTTGATCCCGTGGCAATTGCTCAAAGCTATGAAAGAGGAGGGGCAAGCGCTATCTCTGTGTTAACGGAGCCTCATTTTTTTCAGGGAAGTTTGGAATACTTAGGTCAAATTAGAAGATATGTCGGTATACCGCTTCTTAGAAAAGATTTTATTGTTACAAAGTATCAAATTTTAGAGGCTACTGTGTATGGCGCTGATTTTATTTTACTTATTGCAGCTGCACTTAGTAAAAAAGAGCTAAAAGAGCTTTTGGGTTATACTCGCCATTTAGGCATGGAAGCTTTAGTTGAGGTTCATGATAAAAATGATTTGGTAAAAGCTATTTATGCAGGCAGTGATATTATAGGGATAAATCATAGAAATCTACAAACTTTTGAGATGAATATGCAGCTATCATACGAGCTGATTCCAATGATACCAAACGGCAAAGTAATTGTTGCAGAGAGCGGTATATATGAGCATGGACAACTGCAAGATTTATCCAAAGCCGGAGTTGACGCATTTTTGGTTGGTGAATCTTTGATGCGTCAAGATGATGAAGAAGAAGCACTTAAAAAACTTAAATTTGGTTCAATTTAATTTTAATGATATTAGAGAGGAGAAAACTTTTTCTTTCTCTATAAATTAGGATAAGAGTGCTTTTGCACACTCGTTAATTCTTTTTCCGTCTGCTTTTCCTGAGAGCTCTTTACTAGCAGCGCCCATAACTTTTCCTATATCTTTTACAGTTGCTGCTCCAACTTTGGTTATTATCTCCTGCAGTGCTAAAGAGAGTTCTTCATCGCTGAGTTGTGCCGGCAGATACTCTTTATAGTAAGCAATCTCATCAAGCTCTTTTTGCATCAAATCTTCTCGCCCTGCTTCTTTGTATTGAGATGCAGCATCATCTCTTCTTTTTACTTGAGATTGGATAATTTTTATAATATCATCATCATTAAGTTCTCTTCTTTCATCTACTTCTATCTGTTTAAAAGCACTTGTTAAAAGTCTGAGAGCATCTCTTCTCTTATTATCTTTTGCTTTCATAGCATCTTTTACATCTTGGTTGATTCTATCTCTTAAATTCATCTTCTTTCCTTTTATAATGGGATTGTTTTGCTCTAATTATAGCTAATTAATAAGAATCAAAAGAGAGTTGTTTATTATAAAGATATTGTTTTTGCATGTTCAACAGCTTTATCAAAAGAGTCGAGGATATTTGACTCTTCAATTAAAGAGGTTAATTTATGTTTTTGTAAATCTTTTAATACGGTACTGTTTACTCCTGATAATATCAATTTAACTCCGGAACTTTGCAGTGTTTTTATCATCTCTTCAAAGTTATGAAGTCCTGTTGAATCTACAAAAGGGACATGGCGCATACGAATAATCAAAATCTTATTTTCAAGACCTATCTTTTTTATTACCTCTGTATATTGTTTTGCAGAGGCAAAAAAGAGTGGACCGCTTATCTCATAGATTGATATATTTTCAGGTAAATCTGAATAATCTTCAAGAATATCACTATCAACTTGAGATGAACTTTTTATGCCAATATCGGCCATTCGTTTCATAAACAGAAGAGAAGATAAGACAATTCCTACCTCTATTGCTACGGTCAAATCAACAAATACAGTAAGCAAAAAAGTGCTTAGCAGCACTATAATGTCAAAATGTGAACCTCTGAGGATTGAAACAAACGAACGCCATTCACTCATATTGTATGCAACAACAATTAAAATTCCAGCCAAACATGACATAGGAATAAGCTTGGCATATTTTGCAAAAATAAGCATAATAAGCAATAGTGTAATAGAGTGCACTATGCCGGCTATAGGCGTTCTTCCGCCGTTTTTTACATTGGTTGCGGTTCTTGCTATTGCTCCTGTTGCCGGAATACCTCCGAAAAAAGGAGTAATTACATTTGCTACACCTTGTGCTATAAGTTCTGTGTTTGAGCGGTGTTTTGAGCTTATCATACCGTCTGATACAACTGCCGAAAGGAGCGATTCTATTCCTCCAAGCAGTGCTATGGTCAGCGCAGGAGCAATATAGATATAGAGGTTGCTTAAATCTAAAGTCGGCAGCGTGAAATTGATATCATTTGGTATTTCGCCAAAAAATGATTCAATAGTAGTAACAGGTAAATTTGCTGCTTGAACAATAACGGTAATAAAGAGTATTGCGATAAAAGAGCCTGGAATTTTAGTTGTTAGCTTTCTTGAGTATATAGTTATCAGAATTGTTACAATCGTTAAAGCAAGTGCATAAAAGTTGGTAGTGCTGATGTTGGAAAAATATGTTACCCATTTTTCAAAAAATTCAGACGGCAGTTTTTCAATATCTAAGCCAAGAGCGTCTTTTACTTGTGTTGAGAAGATAACCACGGCGATTCCGCTTGTAAATCCGACAATAAGAGGGTGGGGAAAATATTTTAGAAGTGCTCCAAGCCTTAGCAGTCCAAATGTTATTAACATAAGCCCCGACATAACAGTTGAAATAATCAATCCGTCAATACCGTACTCTTGAACTATAGCATATATTATAATTATAAAAGCTCCGGTAGGACCGCCAATTTGAACTCTGCTTCCGCTAAGCAAAGAGATGATAAAACCGGCAACTATTGCCGTTATAAGTCCTTTTTCAGGAGAAACACCCGAAGCTACGGCAAAAGCGATAGATAGTGGAAGAGCAACTATACCGACAACAATTCCGGCAAAAATATCAGAAACAAGCTGTTCTCTGCTTATCCCTGATTTTAGTAAACTGAAAAATTTAGGTTCAAATAATTTGCTCATTTTAGTTTTTTAGCGAGTTGAGTTGTTCGATAACTTTTTCTTGTTTATTTATAGCATCTGCTAATGCTTCACGATTTTTTTCTAAAACATCTTGAGGTGCATTTGCAACAAAGCGTTCGTTGTTTAACATGTTGTTTAATTTATCTATCTCTTTTTGCAACTTTTCATCCTGTTTTGTTAAACGAGTAATGATAGGGGCAAGGTCTATACTCTCTGTCGGTATAAATGTCTCACATTTTTGGGAGATGTCGCTTACCGAGTTTTGGATTTTGTTTTGTGTAAATTCAACAATTTCAACTTTAGCAAGCTTAGAAATAAAAGGTTTCATCATCTCCTCTTCTTTATCTGAGAGGCCATCTATCTTAACATAAGCTTTTTGAATTTTTTGATTTGCCAAATCTACTAAAATCTTAGCTCTTCTTATAGAGATAATTGCGTCCATAATAAGTTCAAATCTTGCTTCATCTTTTAGGCGTTTTTTAGTTTTGTACGGATATTTTTTAACCATAATCGATTCGCTCTCTTCTAGGCTTGTACCAGAGAGTTCATGATAGAGATACTCTGTAATAAAAGGCATAAAGGGGTGGAGAAGTTTCATGGACTCTTTAAAGATTGCTCCTAGATCTATAATTGAGCCTTTGTCAGCTTTGCTAAGCTCGATTCCCCAGTCACAAAATTCATTCCAAATAAATCTGTAGATAACGGTTGCAGCATCATTAAATCTATATTCGTCCAAACATGCACGAGCCTCTGCTGTAGCTACATTTAAGCGAGACAACATATATCTGCCCAGACTGCTCTCTATACAAAAACCTTTTAAATCAGGAAATGCATCTGCATTCATCTGTAAAAATTTTGCAGCATTGTAGAGTTTGTTTGTAAAGTTGCGGTTTTGCTCTAGTTTGTCTTGACTCATTCTGATATCACGACCTTGAGCAGCACTGATTGCCAAAGTAAATCGAAGTATATCAGCACTATATTTTTCTACCATATCTAGAGGATCAATTACATTTCCTTTTGATTTGCTCATTTTTTGTCCGTGCTCATCACGAACAAGTGCATGCAGATAGATGTGTTTAAATGGGAGCTCTCCCATAAAAGTCTCACCCATCATCATCATTCTTGCTACCCAAAAGAAGAGAATATCAAAGCCTGTAATAAGCAGAGAGTTGGGATAAAAATTTTGAAGGTCCTCTGATTTAAAAAGTTTGTCCATTGAAACATCGCCGTGTCCCCAGCCCAAAGTTGAAAATGGCCAAAGAGCTGATGAAAACCATGTATCAAGCACATCTGGATCTTGATAAATATCACTGCTTTTACATTTTGGACACTCTTGCTCGTTTTCTTTGAGAGAAGCCCATTCATGATTACATTTGTTACAGTAAAATACAGGTATTTGATGTCCCCACCAAAGCTGTCTTGAAATGCACCAGTCTCGTAAATCTCCCATCCAGGAGTTATAGGAGTTTATCCAGTGCGGAGGGAAAAATTTTGCTTCGCCGTTGTTTGTCTTTTCAATTGATTTGCGTGCAACCTCTTTTCTTACAAACCACTGCTTAGAGATATAAGGCTCAACAATATTTTTACATCTATAGCAGTGTCCGACTTGATGCTTATGCTCTTCTATTTTTACAATAAAGCCCTCATCTTGAAGTTTTTTAACAATCACATCACGCGCTTCAAGTCTCTCTAGCCCTTGAAATTCTCCCGCATACTCATTCAAAATACCCTTTTCGTCAAAGACTGTAATAAACTCTAAATCATGTCTTTTTCCAACTTCATAATCGTTTTGGTCATGTGCTGGAGTTACTTTAACCACACCGGTTCCAAACTCCATATCTACATGTTCATCAGCTATAATAGACACTTCCCTGTTTATTAAAGGTAGTCTTATTTTTTTGCCTATGATATCTTTGTATCTTGCATCATCAGGATGAACCATAACTGCACTGTCGCCAAAATAAGTTTCAGGTCTTGTAGTTGCAACTTCAACATATCCGCTTCCATCAGCAAAAGGGTATTTTATATGATAAAACTTGCCTTCATGATCTTCATGCTCAACTTCTATATCGCTGAGTGCTCCATCATGCGTACACCAGTTTACCATGTAGTTTCCGCGAACTATAAGTCCTTGGTTATACAGATGAACAAAAGCTTCTTTTACCGATTTTTGAAGCCCCTCATCCATTGTAAAGCGCTCACGCTTCCAAGCAGGAGATACTCCCATTTTGCGAAGTTGAGAGGTCATTATCCCGGCAGACTCCTCTTTCCATGCCCAAGCACGCTTTAAAAACTCTTCTCTGCCAATCTCCTCTTTTGTAGTTCCTTCAGCCAAGAGCTGTTTTTCAACAACATTTTGAGTAGCAATTCCAGCATGATCCGTTCCCGGCTGCCAAAGAGTTTTGTATCCGTCCATGCGCTTGTAGCGAGTGATAATATCTTGAAGTGTAAATGTAAGTGCATGGCCGATATGAAGTCGTCCTGTAACATTTGGCGGAGGCATCATAATGGAGAAGTTTTTATCATTTTCTTGAATTGACTTGTTTGAGTCTATCTCAAAATAGCCTCTCTCCTCCCATATCTTATAAAATTTATCTTCTATCTGCTGTGGTTCGTAACTGTTTGACATATTTTTACCTTCATATTTGCTCTTTAAAAGTTCGCGATTATATCTAAAAAGAGGTGAGGGAATGCTTATAGATAATATTGCATTTGTCTCTTTGTTTTAAAGATATTTTTTATTTTTTGCTGATACAATGAAGTTGCGATAAAATTAAAATAATTCATAGAATAATGAAGATGAGGAGTTTATTATGTTAGAAAAAATTATTATTGTTGTTGATTTACAACACTTCAAACTTTTTGAAGTTAAAAAAGATCCGCTTGAAAGAGAGTCTACTCAGCTTCTTGAGATTGTTGATAGTTTAGATATGCATGAAAGATTGAGCGAAAAAGTTTCTGATCAACACGGAAATTTTAAAGGAGTAGGAGTAAGCGGGGCAGGTGAAGACCATAACCTCGAGACAGAATGGGAGAACAGAAGAATCAAAGAGATTGCAAAACAAATTTCTGAAGCTCTGCAAAAACACACTCACGATCTTTGGTATTTTGCAGCGCCAAAAGCCATAAACAACCAAATTGTAGAGTTGCTTGATGAGAAAAATAAAAAAAACATGAAAATAAATCTTCATTCTGATTTAACAAATATCCCAAATGACAAACTGCTGGAACATTTTACAAAATAAAAGGATGCATAATGAGTGCAAAAAATAGTTTGAATTATAGTGAATTTGAAAAAATTCTTAAAAACGAAAAAAATAGAGTAGAGAAAAATATTGAAGTAATTAAGGCAGAGGTGGAAGCTTTGGCGCTTGAAGATGAGATTGATGATACAGTTGATATGGCTGAGATGCAGATTGACAATATGACAGATCAAACGCTTCTTGACGGGCTTCAGGCAGAACTGGCTGAGATTGATGCTGCATTAGCGCGGATTAAAGCCGGTACTTACGGAATTTGTGAAAAAACTGGTAAAGCAATTCCCGTGGAAAGACTTAAAATCAATCCATGGACAAGAACAGTTGCAAAAAATTAAAATCAAAAATATTAACAAAAGGAGCATAGATGTCGACAACAAAAGAGAATTTAGAGGTAGCTTTTGGAGGTGAGAGCGAGGCGTATCAAAAATACAGTGCATTTGCAAAGCAGGCTGAGAAAGATGGATTTGCAAATATCGCAAAACTTTTCCGTACAACGGCAGAAGCTGAAAAGATACATGCTGAAGGGCATTTAAAGGCTATGGATAAAATCGGTTCAACACTAGAAAATCTAGAAGCCGCAATCGGCGGAGAGACATACGAGTATGAAGACATGTATCCGCCAATGTATGAGCAGGCTGTTGCTGAAGGACATAAAGCTAAAAAGATGTTCGGATATGCATTAGAGGCTGAAAAAGTTCATGCCGAGCTTTATAAAAAAGCACTTCAAGCAGTAAAAGATGGAAAAGATATAGAAGAAGTAGGAATATATCTTTGTCCGATATGTGGATATATAGAACTTGGAGAGCCTAAAGAAAACTGTCCGGTTTGTGGAGTTAAACCGTCTGCATTTATCCAGATTTAGTTTTTTAAAGCTTGTTTTTAATTTAACTTCCAAAACATCAAACGATTACCCTCATCTGCAGTGATGAGTTCGTTTGGTGCATAAAAATCTATTTTTATTATAGTAGTTTGATGTCCCTTTAACAGATATAGCTCCTTTAAGGTTTTAGAATCAATAACAGAGATTTCATCATTCTCATTTTTTGTAAAAGCTGCTTTGGTTGCATCAGGATTGAGACCGACACTGTAAATAAAAAATTCCCCCATAGTTATCTTATACTCACTCGGTGTTTTATATAAAACAACACGGCTGTCTTTTCCTCCGCTGAGAAGCAAGCCATTTTTGTAATCAACAGAGAAGATATCTCTTTTATTGGCCTGTTGGTATTGTTCTACTATATTGCCGCTATTAATCTCTATTTTATTAATCAATGGAGTTTCATCGGTTGTATAGAGATACTTTTTGTCTTCACTAAGAACAAAATCTGAAAAACTTGCTAAATTAAGCTGTTTTCTGTAGAGAAATTTTTTCTTTTTTATATCAAAAAGTATAAGTTCATTTCCCATAGTATTTATAATAATTCTATTGGCATCTACAAACTTTATTTTTTCAAATGTTATTTTCTCAGAAGTATCTAGAATTTTTATCAATTTTTTCTCTTCATAAACATAGAGTTCTCCATAGGTATTGAGTTTTCTAGATACAAAGACCAGTTTAGCATTTAAATAATCGACGCTTGGGATTAAAACACCTATCTCATCGCCTAAAATATTTGTCTGTTTTTTCAGTACGATTTTATCGATAATAGTATTGCTCTTTAAATCGTAAATATCAATAATACCCTCTTTTGTGCCTATAACAAGGATCTCACCAGCTTTTACAAAATCAGAAACTGCTTCACTTGCAGTTATATATCTGTATGGAACTATCTCTTTTGCAAATAAAATATAAAAAGAGAAAAAAAATAAAAGTGTAAAAACTCTCATAAACTCCCCTTTAGTTGTTTAGCTATGCCTACTATTGAAACTTGAAATGCACCACTCTCGCATACCTCTATGCATCTTGCACATTTTATACATGCTGCACCAGTAATGACATGGCTTTTTTTGCTCACCATCTCCAATACTTCTACTTCGGGGCAAACTAAGAAGCACTCTAATGAGCGTACACACTTATTGGCATCATGTACCACTTTGATAAGGCTATATTTTCCTATAGCTGCGTTAAATCCGCCAAGTGGACAGATGTGCCCGCACCAGCCATACTTTTGTGAAAAAAGATCAAAAATAAAAATAGCCATAAGAAAGAACCAGCCAAAACCAAAACCAAAAATGATGCCCCTGTGCGCTATACCGATGGGACTTATCATCTCAAATGCTCCAAGAGAAAAGATAAAAGAGAGAATTAAAGTTACGGCTATAAACCAGTAGCGGATATTACGGCTAAAAGAGAGTGTATTCTCTTTGTTTTTAAACCAAAGTTTTCTTCTGATTGCCGCTGCTGACTCAGTTACTATATTTACTGGGCACACCCATGAGCAGAAGAATCGACCCCCGACTGCTCCGTAAAAAAACAGAACAACTAAAACACCCATTAAAACATCAGCGGAGACAACTGCTCCCGCAAAAAACATCTGAAGTGTTGCAAATGGGTCGCTTAGAGGAATAAAACCAAAAATAACCGAACTGCTTAGGTTGCCAGACACTACACTCCAGCCATATAGATTTGCCAAAAAATAGGTGCCGAGTATCAAAGTCTGTATAGCTCTTCTTGCAATATAGTAACGGTAGCGAAAGAAAAAGTTACTCATTATAAAGTCCTTTTAAGATGCCATCGACATCATTTATATTATCTAAAGCACTTTTTTCATTTCTTTTTGTTTTTTTCATTGTAACATCTAAAGAACTTTTTTTAAGTCTCTCTTCATCCTCTCTTCTCCAGCCAATGATGTAGTGAGATCCTATATCTGTTTGAGAGAGAAAAAGCGGCAGCACTTTTATAGAAGCCGTATTCGTGGGACATGCCTGCTCGCACAATCCGCAGCCTGTACAGTGATTAGGGTCTACAACAGGTGTTAAAAAAGCGTGCATTCCAGTACGCGGGTTACGCTTGTTGCGCAAAACGATTGCAGTATCAGCTAAAGGACATGCGCGTATGCACATAGTGCACTGAAGTCCTAAGTAAGCCAAGCATGATTGAGTATTAATTGTTGCAAGTCCCATTTTTGCATTGTTTATAGAGAGTAAGCTATTTTTTGTGAGTGATCTTAGATCAAGTGCTTTTGTAGGGCAGGCTGAAGCACACGGAATATCCGGACAGAGTCTGCAAGCATTTTTTCTTGGTGTAAAGTAGGGTGTTCCAATGGGCAAATCTTGTGAAATAGTGGCAAGCTGCAGTACATTAAAAGGACAAGCATTTACACATATGCCGCAGCGCATACATGTAGCAAGAAAATTTTTTTCTAAAATAGCGCCTGGAGGGCGAAGCAGTAAAGTTTGTGCTTGAGATTTTGATAAATAGGCACTCCAAAAAATAGTACCTAATGAAGCATACCCAACTCCATGGAGTATTTTTTGTAAAAACAATCTTCTATCAGGACTATTGATTTTATTCATCTTTGTACCTTTGATATAGTTACCATTACACACTATTATAGTGATAATTTTTTAAAGTTAAACTGAAAAATATTATTAGTTTTATTTATGATGTATATAAATAAATATTATTTTATAAAGAAGAGAGAATTATAAATATAATCTATAAAGCAGCAAAACCTTCCCTTAATAGAGAAAGTTTGTGAAATTTTTTAAAAGTAGTAACCGAAGTTCACATTGAATCGATACTCCATATCGTCGCCGCTATTTTCTCCAAAATTGTTTGTACCGCCGTCACTGCTTGTATAGGGGCCTACAAAATAGTTTCCGTTGGCAAGTGCCAAATCACTGTAGATATACCAGTTACCTCTTGCCCAAGCTGAACCGATCATTATCATCTCGCTATCATTAAAAGAGCTCTCATCTTTTATAATATTGCTGTACTCTATATATGGAAGAGCATAATCAAGCCAGCTGATTGATGGAGTTTCTATCTTGTAGCTCAGTGACGCTGAAGGGAGCCATGCCTTGGATGCTACACCTTCGCCGTAGTTAAAACCTCCCATTGTCACAAGTGCATCATCTGAGCCATCATTGTTTTTATCCACAGACATCTCATAGCGTGTAAGCTGTGTTTTGAGCGTAAAATTTTTGTATCTGTTGACCATATGTGCCGAAGCTGCAAAACGCTCTCCATCGTCTACGCTGGCTATTTTGGACTCAAGCTCTGAATAAAGAAGTGAAAAACCAAAATCGTTTGAGCTCTCACCAATGCTTTGAGTGTATACAACACGAAGGTTGAGTTGGTCTCTCTCATTAAAATCATCTACCACATCATACCCATATCGTGTGCTTTCACCACCTTTTCCAATACCATCATCCTCTGCACCATAAAAATATGCCAAATCAATTGTTAGATTTTTTATGCTTTGAGAGGTAAATTTCATGCCCAAGTCCATATCGTCTGTTAGACCTACATAGTAGTGTTGGTCAAAAAACCAGCTGTTAGAGACTCCATAAGCACCAGGTCCAAAAGGCACACGGGTTATTCCGGCTTCTATGTGATTTTTTTTATTCAGCTTGTAGCCAAGCCATGCAGTGTGGATAAAACTGTAGTTTGTTCCATTTTCTACACTGTCAAATCCCGGATACCATCTGTACTCGAATTTTCCTATGAAACTGTCATAATTAAAATCGATATTGATTCTTGCTGTATCTAAATCAAAAACGCCCTGACTTCCTTTTGAAGCATTTTGTGTATCTATATCTTGAGAGTCTTGAACATAGTTTACACGGACGGCACCGCCGATAGAAAATGGTCCGGCTTTGATAGAGCCATACTCAGAAGCTAAAAGCAAAGAGGAGGAGAGAAGTCCAAAAAAAAAGGGAATTGTTGCTGCTTTTTTCATAAAAAAATCCTTTTTGTAAAGATGAATAGTAACAAGTTAAAACTAAAAGGTAAATAATAAAGGTCTAATTCAATTTTTTATTTTAATGAAAAATTTATAATGTTTTATGGCATAATAGGAGGATATTTAAAAGGATGGAATATGGATTCTAAAGGTAAAACTACAATTTTAAAACCGGTTTTTTATCCCTCAGTAGTGGTTATATTTATGCTTGTGGCGTTTGCAATGTTTGCGCCTGATAGTGCAGGTGAAATGTTTAGCAGTGTAAAAAACTTTATTGCACAAAAATTTGGATGGCTCTATATGCTTAGTGTCGGTATTTTTACATTTTTTATTCTGTTTTTAGCAGTGTCGCCCTACGGAAGATTTAAATTAGGACCGGATCACTCTAAACCTGCATATACAAATGCATCTTGGTTTGCAATGTTATTTAGTGCAGGAATGGGAATTGGACTAATGTTTTGGGGTGTAGCAGAACCGGTTATGCATTACGCTGCTCCTCCTGTTGGAGATAAAGAGAGTATAGAATCTGCAAAATTGGCTATGCAAATCACCTTTTTTCACTGGGGACTTCATGCTTGGTCGATCTATGCAATAGTAGGTATCGTTCTTGCATACTTCTCTTTTAGACACGGATTGCCTCTGTCTGTAAGATCAGCTCTTTATCCATTGATTGGAGACCAAATTCACGGA
The DNA here is from genome assembly GCF_009883775.1 of Sulfurimonas sp. CVO. Classification (NCBI taxonomy): domain Bacteria; kingdom Pseudomonadati; phylum Campylobacterota; class Epsilonproteobacteria; order Campylobacterales; family Sulfurimonadaceae; genus Sulfurimonas; species Sulfurimonas sp. CVO. Next base: position 1,235,919 of record NZ_CP033720.1, on the reverse strand, counting down.
AAAATAGGTCATACTATAGATACTGTTGCTGTTTTGGGTACAATATTTGGAGTGGCAACTTCTCTTGGTTTTGGAGTGCTTCAGATAAACTCTGGAATTAACTATCTTTTTGATATTCCCGTCGGAATAGGTGTCCAGGTTACTCTTATAGCAGTTATTACAGCAATAGCAACAGTATCAGTTGTTTTAGGACTTGATGGTGGCATTAAAAAAATCTCTGAACTTAACCTCTATTTAGCAGGCGCGCTTCTGTTTTTCGTACTTCTCGCCGGACCTACATTTTTGCTTCTTAGCACTTTTGTTGAAAATATAGGAGCTTATCTCTCAAATGTTGTTTTTATGACATTTAATCAATACGCTTATGAAGATACTCCGTGGATGGGTTGGTGGACGCTTTTTTACTGGGCTTGGTGGATAGCTTGGGCTCCTTTTGTGGGGATGTTTATCGCTCGTATTTCAAGAGGAAGAACAATTAGAGAATTTGTTTTTGGCGTGCTCTTTGTTCCGGTAGGATTTACATTTTTGTGGATGACCGTTTTTGGGAACAGTGCTTTAGATTCTATTATGAATGATGGATTTACAGCTCTCTCATCTGCAGTCTCAGCAGATGTCTCTACAGCTCTATTTAAATTTTTGGAACACTTTCCATTCTCTGGAATAACTTCCGTGTTGGCGGTAATACTTGTTGTTACATTTTTTGTTACATCTTCGGATTCCGGTTCTTTAGTGGTAGATACAATAGCTTCAGGTGGAAAAGAGAATAATGCAGTATGGCAGAGAGTTTTTTGGGCGGTTTTAGAAGGAGTGGTTGCTGCTGCACTTTTGATAGCCGGAGGGCTTGGTGCACTTCAATCAGCTTCCATTACCATAGCGCTTCCTTTTGCCGTCATTATGCTTATAGCCACCTGGGGTCTTTATAGGGCACTGCATCTTGAAGCAGAGAGATACGAGAGTCTGCAGCATCATATGAACGCTGGAAGACATGGAAAAATAAGTGGTACATGGCAGGCACGCCTTAGCAGACTTGTGGAATTTCCAACATTTGATCAAGCGAAAAAATTTGTTGATGAAGATGTTATTAAAGCTATGCAGATAGTAAAAGATGAATTAAATACGCACTATTGGAATGTTGATATTATTCATAATAAAGAGGGTTCGTTTGCAACATTTAGAGCAGAACATTCAGGCGATATGGATTTTATCTATGAAGTAAGAATACGAAGATATGATACGCCTACATTTGCTTTTCCAGAATCTATAAATCCACTCAAGCAACAAAAAAAATATGCAAGAGCTGAGGTTTATTTGCATGACGGAAGTAAAGCATATGATATTTACGGGTATGAAGTGGATGTGATAGCTACCGATATTATTGATCAATTTGAAAAACATAGACACTTCTTACATACGACTGCAGGGTTAAATCCGGTAATTCCAATTGATTAATTTTAGAAGCTTGAGTTTGGAATGTTATATTTTACATTCCAAATTTGTAGCTTTTCTAAGTATATACTTGTATAATCACACCTCTAAAATAAAGGAGTGATTTTTTGCCACTTTCGCGTTTAAATGAGGAACAATACCTCGCTGCAACATCAAAAAACAGACAAAATCTCATCATAGCTTCCGCGGGAACGGGCAAGACCTCTACGATTGTGGGCAGAATCGCTTATCTTTTGGATTCGGGCGTAAAACCCCAAGAGATTTTGCTTCTTACTTTTACAAATAAAGCTGCTGCCGAGATGGTTCAGCGCGTTGCAGATTTTTTCGGCAGCGATGTAGCTTCAAAGATAGATGCGGGGACATTTCATGCAGTAAGCTACAGATGGCTTAAAAAAGAGGATAAAAAAGTCGTTTTAAAGCAGCAGCGAGAGCTAAAAACACTCTTTAGAAGTGTCTATGAAAAGCGATCTTTCGGTCATATTGGAGCTGAAATAATGCCTTATGGTGGAAATTATCTCTATGATGTCTACTCCTTTTACCAAAATACGGAACTTGTAGATAATTTTGAGGAGTGGGTTAAAAACAGATACCCTGAACATGAACTCTTTGCGATGATCTACGCGGACATTGTCGATGAGTTTGAAGCTCTAAAAAAAGAGTATGGCTTTGTAAACTTTAATGATCTGCTTTTAAATTTTAGAGATATGTGCAAGAGTAAAGATTTGGGTTATAAAGAGGTGCTAGTCGATGAGTATCAGGACACAAACGCGCTTCAAGGCACGCTTATAGATGCAATGAATCCGCCATCACTATTTTGTGTCGGGGATTACGACCAGAGTATTTATGCTTTTAACGGTGCGGATATCTCCATCATTGGTTCATTTTCCAAAAAATTTCAAAATGCGCAGGTGCACACTCTGACAAAAAATTATCGCTCTACCGTGCCGATACTCTCACTTGCTTCAAAAGTCATAGAGCACAATGAGCGCATTTACCCAAAAAAACTTGAAGTCACACGCGGACACACTTCCCAGTCTCCGACGCTGCTGGCTTATGATGAGCTTTTTGACCAATATCATGATATAGCTAGAAAAATAGGTGCAACGCAGACGCCGCAGGAGGAGATAGCCGTTATATTTAGAAACAACTCCTCGGCTGATGGCATAGAGGTCGGACTTCGCGAACTCGGCATCTCGTGCAAACGAAAAGGGGGAACAAGCTTTTTTGATTCACGCGAAGTAAAAGCGGTTTTAGATTTTTATACTTTGCTTGTAAACGAGTCGGATATGATGGCATTTATACATCTGTTTGAGTTTGCAAGAGGCATTGGAAGTGCGATGGCAAAAGAGCTCTATATTGCTCTAAAGACATTAGGGCATGGGAGCATATTTTACGGTCTTTATGCACCTGATGAGTCAAACAAAAATCCGTTTGAGAAGAGAAAACTAAACCATCAGCTCGGTCTTTTTGATGATTTTTTAGAACTTGGCAGTGTAGGAAAGTTTGCAAAGCTTGGATTTGAAGATAAATTTATGCGCAATCCGATTTTAAAACATCCAAAACTTACAAAAGAGAACGCTACTTTTTTGCATGATTTTTACTTGCTCTTTCGAGACTTAAAAGGAGTGAAACAGCCGCGTATCATCGTAAAAAAGATTGCAGAGTCTGCAATATACAGATATATAGCAGAGTCTCTAGCGAACAGAAGAGCACAGCTTAAAGACGGCACTATCGATGAGAAGCAAAAGGCGGACGCACTCTCTAAGATAGCCAGAAAAATGATTTTGTTGGAAGAGCTCTCAAAGCCCTACGGCGAACATGAGAGATTTTTAAATGCCATGATACTTGGTTCATCGGATTTGACGCAGGGTGAGGGAGTAAATCTGCTTAGCGTGCACGCTTCAAAAGGGCTAGAATACAAAGAGGTCTATATAGTAGATTTAATGGATGGACGCTTTCCAAATCGCAAACTTATGCAGAGAGGCGGTTCTTTAGATGAGGAGAGAAGGCTTTTTTATGTAGCAGTAACGCGTGCAAAAGATATTCTTTATCTCAGTTATGCAAAGTATGACAAGATTAAAAAACTCAATTTTTTGCCTTCACAATTTTTATATGAGGCAGGTTTAGTACCAAAAGATGAGGCCTATAGAGCTATGGTTTTAAAAGATGAGGATAAACAATAGCAGTTTTAAGTTCTGCAGAATGATTTTGTATCGTAAATAACTACTTGATTCCGCCCGTTTTCTTTCGCTCTATAGAGTGCTTCATCAGCGCATTTATATACTTCATTGGCGTCATTTATGCTACTTGGTTCTATTATAATAAGCCCCATAGAAATAGTTAGATAGTCACTTATACTACTCTTTCTATGTTCAATTTTTGCATTTTCTATCTTTTTTCTAATATTGTCTGCAAATAAGAGCGCTTCAGAAGCATTCATGCCTATAGATAAAATACCAAACTCTTCACCTCCTAGTCTAAAAGCCATATCACCTGCTCTTTTTAGAGACTCTTTTAAGCTTTTTGCGACTTTTTTTAAAATTAAATCACCTGCTTGATGCCCATATGTATCATTGTATTGTTTAAAAAAATCTATATCTAAGATAATAAATATAAGTGTTTGATTTGTTCTTTTTTGAATCCTTAAGTTATTTTCAAATACTTCATCAAAGTATCTTCTGTTGTAAAGAGAGGTCATTGAATCAGTTATTGTTAGTTCCTGTATTTTATTGATAAATCTTCTGTTTCTGGAGTAAAAAAATCTATTTATGTATACAATAAATAAAATGGACGCCAATCCTGCTATAACTACATAGGTAGAGAGCTGTTTTATCTCTTTTAATCTATTTTCCAGATCTCTATTTAAAATATTTAAGTTAGTATTATATAAACCTATAATTAAATCCATATTTTTTGTTATAAGCGTAAAATTTTTATCATACTCAAGAGATAATTTTTCTCTATTTAGCAAATCTTCTTTAGTGAATGATATAGCGCTATTTTGCGCTTCTTTCATTTTTTTATAATATATTTTTAGTTCATTATATTGTGTTTTTTTATATAACAGAGACATATTAAAATCCAATTTATTTAATTTTTCTTTGATTTTATTTAGTTGTACAGCTATGTATTCTTTTTGATTATATGTCAGATTCTTATCTTTTGTATTTGATGCGATTGCCTTAATTTGCTCGTTATGCTCTATGAGTTGTGGAAGAGTATAGATAATATTGTCTATCAAAATAAAAGAGCTCAATTTTGAATCTAGAATAAGTTCGTAATGATAAGACATACGATTTGAAAATATCATAAATTCACTAATAATATTAGATAAATATTCAAAATTTGAGTCTTGTAAAGAGCTGTTTTCTACTGAATTTATAAAATTCAGTAAGTCACTTTTTAAAGATGCGCCATTTTTTATGGGCTGGAGACTCTTTTTTAGAGATACTAAATTTTTTGAGATCTTTTCTTCTATTATCTCAATATTTTTAATAGAGTTTTTATTAGGATTTTTTATGTATACCATACCTCTGATTTTTTGAATATTAAAGATGGTTTTTTGTATCTCTGTTATTACTTTTAGACCTCTTTTTTTATGTGATATAAAATCTAAATCTTGCTGAAAATGAAAAAAGGCATAAGAGAACATAACTATGACACCAAGAATCGGTATTATAGTTATTAAAACAAAGTATTTAAAGCTTTCACTTTTTTTTTCTATATTTAATATTTTCATAAAATAACTTTTGTTAAATTTACTACAGCTTTAAACAATTCTATACTAAATTTTTAAAAAAAACTATTAACTTCTAAATAAAGTAAAAAATATAGTATACTTATAAGTATAAGGAGTTAGTTATGAAAATTTTATTATCAACGATAACGGCACTATTTTTAATAGGGTGCAGTAGTGAAAACAAACAAGAAGCAAAAGAGGTTGTAGAAGAAACAAAAACAGAAGTTGTTCAAAACATTAAAGAAACTCAGAATAAAACTTCTGAAAAAGCTGAAGATATAACGACAAAAGTTGCAGAAAAAACAGATGAAGTTGTATCTGATGTTGCAGAAAAAACTCAAGAGTTACAAGAGGAAGTTTCTCAAACAGTTGAAGATGTAACGACAAAAGTTGTAGAAAAAACAGATGAGGTTGTATCTGATGTTGCTTCTTCAACTCAAGAATTGAAAGAAGAAGTTTCAGAAAAAACAGATGAGGTTACATCAGAAATTGCTGCTACAATAGAAACAGCAGAGGAAGATACAAAAGAGGCTGCTGCAACACCGCAAATAGATGCAGCAGCAATATACAAAGTTTGTGCAGGATGTCACGGTGCAGATGGGTCTAAAGTAGCTCTTGGCAAGTCTCAGGTTATAAAAGGCTGGGATGCTAAAAAAACAGAAGATGCGCTTTTAGGGTATAAAAACAAGACTTATGGCGGTGTTATGAAAGGTTTAATGACAAGCCAAGTTGCTAATTTAAGTGAAGAAGAGATAAAAGCTGTTTCAGAGTATATTGCAACTTTTTAATTAAAATTTAAAAGATGAAGAGAGGTGAGAGCCTCTTTCATCTTGTTTTTAAAAGTCACATTTTTATAGGAATGGGGTAGTTTTCTACAATGTAGTCAATATCCTTATCTCCTCTTCCGCTGAGGTTTACTAAAATAGCCTCTTTTGGATTCTCTTTTGCGTACTTCATAGCAAATGCCACTGCATGTGCCGACTCAAGAGCGGGAATAATCCCCTCGTGTTGCGAGAGTTTGTAAAATGCATCAACCGCTTCATCATCACTGCATAGTCCAATATTTGTTCTTCCTATACTGTTGAGATATGCATGCTCAGGTCCAACAGATGGATAATCTATACCGCTTCCTATGGAGTGAACCGGAGCGGGATTGCCTTGGCTATCTTTGAGCATAATGGAGTTGAACCCATGCATTATCCCCTCGCTTCCATAAGTTAGACTTGCACTGTGTTCACCTATGTTTGCTCCTTTTCCGGCAGGTTCAACGGCGTAGAGCTTCACAGCTTCTTCTATAAAAGCGCTAAAAATGCCCATTGCATTGCTTCCTCCTCCAATACACGCGGTTACCATGTCTGGAAGTTTGCCCGTCATCTCTAAAAACTGCTCTCTTGCCTCAAGTCCGACAACGCTTTGAAAATCTCTGACCATCTTCGGAAAAGGGTGCGGTCCCACAACTGAGCCTATGGCAAAGAGCTGATTGTCCGTATCTTTTAGGTAGGCTTCAAATGCGCTGTCAACTGCTTCTTTAAGGGTTTTAAGTCCGTGTTTTGCAGGAACAACTTTGGCTCCTAGTATTTGCATACGAATGACATTTGGATGCTCTTTTGCAATATCTACTTCACCCATATGTATCTCACACTCCAGCCCGAAGTATGCTGCTGCAGTTGCAAGAGCTACACCGTGTTGCCCGGCTCCCGTCTCAGCTATAAGTTTCTTTTTGCCAAGATGTTTTGCCAAGAGTGCTTCTGCCATACAGTGGTTGAGTTTATGCGCACCCGTATGGTTGAGATCTTCGCGCTTAAGGTAAATTTGCCCTCCGCCAACGAAATCTGAGAGGTTTCTACAGTAGGTGATTGGAGTAGGGCGACCTTGGTAATGTTTTCTGATCTTTTTGAGTTCATCAAGAAAAACAAAAGATTTTGAGAGTTTGTCATACGCTTCATTGATCTCTTGAAACGGTTTTTCAAGTTGCGGCGGAATAAAAGCACCTCCGAACTTTCCAAAAAATCCATTGGCATCAGGCATAGATTCTAAATATGGTTTTTTCATAAATTTTCTCTTTTTTATCAAATTGTAGCAATTAAGAAATAAATTTTCTTATAAAAAGAATATTTTTTTGTTACAATCATAAAAAAAGTAAAAATTTTTCATGAAAAATATTTTTTTAGCACTATTAATTTTTTTATTTGCAGGCTGTGATGGAAAAATTATTAAAAATGTTTATAACAAAAGTCAAATAGGCGCAAAGATAGAAAGCATAGATATTGTAGCAACAGATGAATTTTCTAAAGAAATTTCTCAGCAATTTTTAAAAGAGCAGGGTTTTTTTATTAAAGAGTCTCCTTATAGCCTTAGAGTAGAGTATAGAAACTATGCACAAACATGCAATAATCCCCTTTCAAAGACATCTTCTGATTATGCATATGACGGTTTTGTAAAAATAACACTTTTTTATAAAAACTCTCGAGTTTATGCGAGTCAAAGAGATTTTAAAGGAGAGATAAGTGAAAGATTGATTATCTCTTTGATTGAAAGTATGATTGATGATCTTGAATTAGAAAAATAAAAGATAGAAAAATTTATATCTCCTTTATGAAAGATTTATAATCCACTCTGAAAGCGTTTCTAATTCTTCATCTGTTAGTTGCTTATATGACGGCATCATTGCTCTAAAGTTTTCCCACTTTCCTTTGCTTCCGTTTTTTATGCTCTCTTTTATTGCACTTTTAGAGGAGATAAATTTCTCTTGTATACTTTTAAATGATGGTCCCACTAGATCTTTATCAACTTTATGACATCCCAGGCAGTTGTTTTTTAATGCGATCTTCTCTCCTTGAGGAAGTGCATCATATTTTGCTTTTGCTTTCATAGCTTCTGAGAGATTTTGTTGAGTATAGTGTGTAAACATATATTTTGCTATTGCTCTGGTTTCATCATCTGTTACCTTCTCTTTTTGCGATGGCATAAGTCCATACTGTTTTAAGCTCTCTTTGTCACAGATAGATTTTTCAAAGCTTGGCTCTTTTACATAATCAACAACAAACTCTACCGCTGTATTAAATCTTTGAGATTCATCATTTGGTTTTACAAAATCATAAACATGAAAAGAGACTGACATAATAGGCGGTGCCGGCTCATTAGGAGACAAAAGAGGAGGCATGGTTAAATCGTGGCATGATGCACATTTTTGTTCTAAAAGTTTTTTACCGTCTAAATTTTTTTCAGGTTTATTGTCTATACATGCGGTAAAAAAAAGAGCTGCAAATAAAATAGTATATTTCAAAATCATAAGCTATCCTTTTTATAATAATAATATTATTGTATATTAGAAGGTGTTAAAACTAGATGAAAATAAAATTTTAACTCGCTCTTATCTTTCTAACTTCTAAAAAGTATGTATGTCCCAGATAGATTACAAAGAAAATAGCTCCGAAAAATATAGCAAATGGAACAAGTGAGATAAGGTAAAGAAGAAGTGTTTTAATTCTTAAGTTATTTTTGTTGAAAAAGGCTATCTGTTTGGCCTCCTCTTTAGTACAAATATTTGAAGAGATATCAAATGTTAGCATTTTATGAAAAAAGTAGTAGAGCGGCATATTGAGTGCAATTATGTTTAAGAGTGGAATAAAATAGAGCGGTATAAATAAAAAAAAGAGAAAAATCATTATTGCTCCCCACTTAAGCGCTAAAAAAATAGAAGAGAAAATATTTGAGTAGCCTATCATTTCAATATCCATATAGTCTCTTTTTTGAAGTTCTTTTAAAACAAAAGGGGTTAAAAAACCAATGATGATTATTGCTACAAAGATAGAGAGATATATTGTCAAAAAACCTCCTACGGCATAGATAAGAAAGGTTGCCAACCATGATGTAAGCGTATAACTCATCAAAAATTTTATAATACTGGAACCTTCAAGTTCTGCCTGCAGAGTTTCTGTATGTGGTATGCCGTTTTCTATCGTAGTTTGAGAACTTTCAATATTTAGTGTGCCAAGCTGTTCTACTCCGATTCCTGCTATGACAAAGAAGATTATGTACATGATTATTAAACTCATAATAAAGGGTAAAAGAGCGTATTTGAGCATTTTGAGTGTTAAAAAATCTTTTACGCTTTGTAAGAGTATCTCTTTTTCGTTCATCTTTTGCTCCATAGTTTTTGATTTAATTTTAGTTCTTCGACAACACTGATTGCCAAATGGAGAGTTTTTACATACTCCATAGCAATTTTATAGTCTAAAAGTGAATGAAAGATAGACGGCTCAAAAAGATCTTTCTTGTAGCTAATAGCCATATAGATGTGGCTGCCTATAAATGAGATATGGATTTTATGATTGGATTTTTGTTTAAAAGCAAGGAGTTTTTTCATTAATGAGTTAGAGAGGATATATCTAGCCTCTATTTGATTTGTAGAGTAGACAACAAACTCTTTTTCAAATTCAGGGTCGTCCATCTTAACAAGCTCATTTCTAGCTAAGTTGTTTGACTGCATCCAGTGACCGATAATAGTACCAAAACTGCTTTGAGCGGTATCTGGTAAAACTACTGTTTGACCGTAAAAATTTTTATTAAAATCAGCAACGATAAATAGACCTTGAAATATTGTACTCCAGTGTTCTTTTCCTTTTGAGCTTCTCTCTCTTTTTTGTGCATGAATATCTGAAAACTGGATGTTTATGCCATCAATTTGTCCTTTGACATAGTCATTGCCGCTAAGTTTATCAGGCTTAGAAAATAGTTCGGAGTGCTCAAAAAAATAGTCTGAAACATGAGTTTTAGAAGAGTAGAGCAGAGTGTCGTCTATCGCATGAACAAGAGGTTTAATAACCTTGATTTTAAACTCATGTGTATAATCATGAATTAAAAATTTGTATATTACCGCGCCAAAAGCAATATATGCAAAGATTATAAATTCATAAAAATTTTCTAAAATGTAAGCGATAAGAGCAAATAGAGCCATTAAAGCAAATGCTGTAAAAATGATTTTTTGTTTAAGATTTTTTCTATCATTTTCAAGTTCTTGCAGAGTAGGAAAAAGATTTTTATAGTAAAAATCGGTAAGTTCACTTACACTTTTCATTTATATAGCTTTAATTAAAAAGTTTTTTGATATCTACATTTTTTCTTTCGTTTTCAGGAATTTCAAAAACCTCTTTTCTTTTATAATTCATCAAAGAAGCCATAAAATTTGTCGGAACCATTTCGATAGCGTTGTTGTAGTCTGTTACAGCTTGATTGTAAGCGCGTCTTGAAGCAGATATCTGCTCTTCTACTTCATGGAGAGTGTGCTGAAGATGCATAACATTTTCAATTGCCTTAAGTTCAGGGTAGTTTTCAACTGCCACCATAATAGAACCAAGTGCAGAAGTCACCTTTGCATCAAGAGCAATTTTATCTTTATCACTTAGATTTGGTTTGTTGGCTTCTGCGCGAAGTTTTGTAACTTTTTCTAAAAGTGACTTTTCATGCTCCATATATTTGCTTACGGATGCAACAAGATTTGGAATAAGGTCATATCGTTTTTTTAAAACTGTATCTACACTTGCAAAAATATTTTCAACTTGATTTTTCTTTGCGATAAGTGAGTTGTACATTAAAGCTAAAATTAAAACTATAACAATTAAAACAATAAGTGATGTTAGCATGTAAGAATCCTTTAAGAGTAGTGTTTAAGATAGTTTATCCAAAAAAAGTTGAGTTTTTCATTTTTAAATTTTTTTATCTATGCAATAATATAACTTTGTTAACAAAAAAATATGGTATAACAATATAAAATTTAATTTTATGGAAATACAAAATGTGGGAAAAGTTACTCTCAAAAAAAAGATATTATAACGCCGATGAGATAGTTGAAGATAAAAATGAAGAGTATTATAGAAGCAGTTTTCATAAAGATTATGACAGAATAATATTTTCTAATGCATTTAGAAGACTCTCAAAAAAGACGCAGGTTCATCCGCTTTCAAAAAATGACCATGTTCACAACCGGCTTACGCATAGTTTGGAAGTTGCAAGTGTTGGCAGAAGCTTGGGATTAAAAGCAGGAGAATTTTTAAACAAAAAATATCCTCAAATCAAGATAGACCCTTATGATGTTGCTTACATTATTCAAACAGCATGTTTAGCCCATGATATCGGCAATCCTCCTTTTGGACATGCCGGAGAAGAGGTGATAAAAGAGTGGTTTGAGACGCATAAAGAAGAGGAGTTTTTAAATGGATTGTCGCAAAATGAGCTGGAAGATTTTATGCATATTGACGGAAATGCACAAAGTTTTCGAGTAGTGACGCAGATAGAAAATAATCTCTTTAGAGGCGGAATGAATCTCACTTTTGCAACGCTTGGAGCTTTGGTAAAGTATCCGCATGCATCAAGTCATTGTAAAAACATAGGCAAATCAAAATTTAACTATTTTCAAAGTGAAGAGAGTTTTTTTCAACTTCTTTTTAATGAAATTGGATTGTTAAAAGCAGACGGAACATACAAAAGACATCCTCTCTCTTACCTTATGGAAGCTTCTGATGACATATGTTATGGTTTGCTTGATTTGCAAGACGCATTAGAGTTAAATATCATAGCTTTAAGAGATATGCAAAATATTTTTACGCTTATTTGCACTAAAGAGGAAGTGGAAAAAATATACAGCAATACAGAGTATTCAGATACGAAAAAAGTTTCAAAACTTGTTGCTATATCTATACACAATCTAGCTATGCATACAATGGAAGTATTTGAAGAAAATTTTGATGCTATTATGAGCGATGATCAGCCAAGAGATTTGATAGAACTCTTTACAAAAGAGGAGTATAAAAATGCAATAAAAGAAGCAAAGAGACTTGCTAGTGCAAAAATATTTAATGAAAAAAGAAAAATAGAGTTAGAACTTGGAGCTTATAATATTATAGAGACACTGCTTGACAATTTGATGCATGCGGCATATGAGTTTTACAAAAAAGGAGATGATTCAAAACTCTCTTTCAGATATAAAAGAGCTTTAGAACTTATGGGTGAAAATAGACCTAAAAAAACAAAAAGTTTATATAATATGTATCAGAGAGTAATCGACTATATCGTCGGTATGACAGATAATCATGCTAAATATGTAGCTCATCAACTCAATGGAATGGGCTACTAGTAAACCACTTTGCTCAACTTTTAGGCATAATTTAAGCTTTAGCTATATTTTTAGCAACCAGATAGCCGCTTGCCCAGGCAAAAGCAAAATTATAGCCGCCGCGGCGGCCGACTACATCAAGCACTTCCCCGCAGAAGTAGAGATTTTTTTGTTTGAGTGATTCAAATGTTTTTGGGTTTATCTCTGTTGTGTCAACTCCGCCACCGCTTACTTCTGCATGGCGGAAACCGTGAGTATCGCTTACTTCAAAACGCCAGTTTAGTATCTGATTTGCAATTTTTTTACTAAGTTTTATGTCGATAGCATCAGCGTTTAAAGATGGTGAAATTTGCAGTTCTTCCAAAATTCCTGATGCAATTTTAAGGGGAATAACTCCTGCTAAAATATCCGCTGCTGTAAAATCGGGTTGCAAAGAAGCTGTTTTGTTTATGTGGTTGGAGAGTTTATGTGCATTAAAATGCGGAAGCAGGTTGATGGAGATGTTTACATGTGCAAACTCCATCAGAGCAATGCTTGCTTCCTGTGAGAGATCTAAGACAGCAAAACCTGAAATTCCATAATCTGTAAATAGTATATCGCCGCTGCATGTACGCTCATTTTTGTTGTTTATCAGCAGAGTAACTTCGCCCTCTGTCTTTGCTCCGCTCATCTTTTTTGGAGTGTTTGATTTTAGATGCAGCTGCACTAAAGAGGGATAAGTAGGAAGTATAGTATGTCCAAAGGTTTCGGCAAACTCTAAACCGTCTCTATTGCCGCCAAGATGTGTTGCTGCTTCAGAGCCTGTTGCAACAACTGTAGCATCATATTTACAAAAGAGTTCTTTTATATCTGTGATTTTTTCGTTGGTATGAATATTTACACCGAGATTTTTTGCATGATTTAAAAGAAGTGAAGCAACACTTTTTGCTTCATTACTAAGAGGATACACACGCCCATCCTCTTTGATGTCAAGCAAAAGTCCAATGTTTTCGCAGAATTTTTCAAATTTGTCAAAGCCAAACTCTTTAAGAGCATATTCTACAAAAGATGGATTTTGTGAGTAGTAGTCATTTGGGTTTAAATTTCTATTTGTGATATTGCAACGCCCGTTTCCCGAAACTAAAATCTTTTTTGCACACTTTGTGTTTTGCTCAAACAAATCTACACGCACACCTTCTTTTGCACAAAAAATAGCGCATAAAAGCCCGCTTGCTCCACCCCCGATAATTGCTACTTTTTTCATTTACAGTGTCACAATCTTTGCTCCAAATCCGCCCATATGTTGTGGTGCATCTTCAAACTTTTTGACTTTTGGATGGGTTTTTAAAAACTCTTTAACCGCATAAGAGAGTTTTCCTGTGCCTATGCCGTGATAGATTATGACTTCATCCCAGCCGTTTATTAGTGCATCGGAGATAAACTTATCTAACACCTCTATAGCCTCATCTGCTCTCATTCCGTGAAGATCGCATTTAAGTCCGGCTCTTCTTTTGACATTTACGCTTACATCTGTTTTATGTTTTTGTTGTAAAATTTGTGTATGTTTAAGCTGTGAGGTTTTTGCTCGAACGCGCATTCCGTCTATCTCAACAATCGCCTCTTTCTTATCTTTCATGGAGACGATAGTCCCTTTTTTGCTATGGTATTTTACATTATCGCCTACTTTAAACTCTGCATCTGTTTGCAGCGGCTCTGTTTTTTCCTGAGGCAGCTTTTTTCTGGCTCTGTTCATGGCTCTGTGGATAGCCTGTGTATCACCGGCACGCGCAGCTTGTTTTGCTTCGTTTATGGCATTTTCATAGCTGCTTTTTAAAGCACTCTTCTCTTTTTGAAGCTCTTGAAAAAATTTTTCTTTTTCCTCTTTTAAATCACGCTTTTTTGCTTCTAGTTCTTCGAGTTTTTCATCTACTTTTTTATGTTTTTGTTTTAGCTCTCGTTCAAGCTGTGAACCTCTTTCTATAAGCAAATTTAGTTTTTCGCTGTTGTCGCCGTAAACTTCTTTTGCTTCATTTACGATTTTATTTGAGATTCCGTATCTGCTGGCTGTCTCAAATGCGTAGCTTTTGCCGATGATACCGTGCATAAATTCATAGGTTGGAACTCTATTCGCCTCATCATAAATTGCTGCCATAAGCTCCACATCTTCGCGGTCTGCCATAAGTGCTGCAAGGCGTTTGTGGTGTGTAGTTACGACTATCTTTTGTCCGCGCAGTATCAGCTCATCGAGTATAACTTTAAAGAGTGCCGCAGCCTCATCACTGTCTGTTCCAAGCTCTATCTCATCAACGCCTACAAGCGCATCTTTATACTCAAATATTTTGGAGAACTCCTGCATACGCCCTGCAAAGGTAGAGATATCGTTTTTTACATTTTGCGGATCGTCTATAATGGCAAGAATATTTTTAAAACTTCCAATATGTGACTTATGCTCATTCAGCTTCATTGGAATGATATATTTTGCCATAAAAGCCGCACTTAAAATAGACTTTAAAAGCATTGTTTTACCGCCGGCATTTACACCGGTTATCATTAAAATATTTTTAGAGAAATCTACATGTATCGGTTTTGCATGATGCAGAGCAGGGTGTATAAAACTGTTTAGAACTATCTTAGAGTCTTTTTTTGATTTTACAAGCTGAAGATCTTTTGCTTTTGCAAAAAGAACTCTTGCCTGATAGTTGTCAAACTTTGTAAACTCTTTGTCTATAAAATTTATAAATGGCAGAAGATCGGTAAGTTTGGAAGAAAACTCTTTTGCATAGTTATAAAATATAGCCTCTCTCTCTTCATTTATATATCGGATTTGCTCTTTTGATTTAAGTATATTGTCGGGTGAAACATAAAAGCCTCCACTGCTGCTTCTTCCTACAACCGCACCTTTTAGAACATGGTTGAATCCGCCGCGGACTAAAAGACACTCTTCATCGTTTAGAAGGTGTATCTGGGTATCGATAAGATAAGGTGAGAGTTTTTGGCTTGATGTAAGCCTTTTTAGTGATTCATTTATATTGGCTTTATGCTCTTTTATTCTTCTGCTTAATCCAAAGAGAGTTTCATCAAGATTTTCATCAAACTTCCCCTCATGAGTAAAGTATTTTTCAATATCTAAAAATTTCGGCTCAATTTCAAATTTATCCATCCATTCACCGATGATACCTTTAACTTCTTTGTTTTTAAAATAGCGAAAATATCTTACGACTTTTACTATCTCAAAAATTTGCTCAAAAAGTAAAACACCATGTTTTTTTAAATGTACTTTTATGGTAAAAAAATCAGCAACTTTTGGAGGAGCTTTAAACTCAATAGAATCAAGTGCTTTTATGTAGCGGTAGTGAAGTTCCTGATCTCCTTCCATATAGAGAGAGCTTTGGCGTGAAAAAAATTGTTTAAATAGATTGATATGCTCATTTAAATCAAGTTGATTGATAAGCAGATCAACTTTTGTATTATTGTTTACTCGCATGTAGATGCACTAATCATCTGATTATAGTATGGAGTGTTTTCTTTGCCTATAAAAGTGTATGTTCCGATGCTAAGCGTAAAATTTTTGTCATTTACTTTAACCCCGCTGCACTCAATAGTTTTACCCTGTTTAAATCGTGTAACCGCATCTAACATTTTTTCTGTTTTAGCATTATTGTAAGAATTAAATGCAATGGCAAATAAAACAATAAACAAAACTACAGCTGTCACTGCTGTTTTTTGAGAACGGGTCAATTCCGTAAAGTAGTGCAGAGTCAAAAAAAAGAGTCCTACAACTACAAGTCCAATTATATATGTCATTAAGCAGTTCCTCTTATTTGATAAGTTAAATCACCGGCACCAAAGCCGATAATAAGACCTTTGTTTAATATTTTAAGTGTTTCTTTATTTTTTATAACAGAGATAGTATTGTTTGCTCTTGTAATATTATCTGCAATTATTAAGTTGTATTTTTTAAATTTTTCTTTAAAATCAATATCCCTGCTAGACTCTCCTGCAGACCACACAGGAAGGATAACAAGTTCTCCAACGCCCTCAAAACACTTTATAAACTCTTCAAGATTGTCTATAGTACGAGAGTATTTGTGCGGCTGCCAAATTGCAGTAATTTGATCAAAACCTTTTAAAAGAGCATACTCTTTTACCGACTCAAATGTTGCTTTTATCTCTGTTGGGTGGTGTCCATAATCATCAATGATTACGCTGTCCTTTTCAGATCCGACAATATCAAATCGTTTTTTAATTCCCTTAAAGTTAAGTGTTTTTTTTCTTATTTCTTCAATGTTCATAGATTCATGTGCGGCTAAAATTGCCAAGGCTGCATCAAGAGCTATATGTTTTCCAAATCCCCAAACATCAAAACTACCTAAATTTTTCAGAGTAAATCTTGTATGAGGTTCATCATCTATAAGTACAAACTCTATATTTGTAATATCTTTGCTGGGATAAAGCCATGTAGCATCAATTTCATTGATTAATGTACTGAGAAATGGATCTTCAGCATTTAAAACACGGCATGGAGCAGATTTTATAAAGGTTTTATATGAGTCGTAAAAAAGCTCATAGTTGTAGTCATAATACTCCATATGTTCAGGCTCTGCATTTATAACGATAGCGCAATGCGGATTTGAGTTTATAAAGCTTCCGTCACTCTCATCAGCCTCAAAAAGCATAACATCTGTTTTTTCGTTGTAGCGCACATTTGAACCAAATGCTTTGGATTCTGCACCAATAATGGCCGAACCATTCATAATGGCAGTTAAGATAGCTGTAGTTGTACTCTTTCCATGAGCACCTGCAACAGCATAAACTTTTGAAGTGTTTAAAATCTGCAGCAGTGCTTCGCGGCGTGCTAAAACCTTTATACCCTTTGTTTTGGCTTCAACGATTTCAGGATTATCTGGGCGTATAATTGCGGAGTGGATAACTAAATCCTGATCTGTTATTGAAGACGCATTATGGGGGATTGTAACAGAGATGCCTATCTCTCTAAGTTTTTTAGTAATAATAGTTTCAGCAATGTCCGATCCGCTGATTTCATGACCTTGAAAGTGCATATATTGCGCTAAACCCGATATTCCGATTCCGCCAATTCCGATAAAGTGAATCTTCATTTAATTACCCCGCATCTATTATAGAGTCATTTAATAATTTTTGTGCCTCTTCTTTAAAACAGCTTATATAAAATGTTCCTGCATTTTGAGTTGCGTCAATATCGGCAATTTTTGAGAGAAAATCATCTAATGAGAGGTTTTCTTTGGATGCAATCCAGTGAAATTTTAAAGCCAAAGAAAACTTTTTGTCATTGCTCAGACCGCTTAGAACTTCAAACAGAGCGCTTGCATCGGAAAGTTTACCGGCACTGTAATGTTCTATGGCATATTCATAGAGTGCTCTAAGCGTTGCAAAATCTTGAACCTCGTTCATATCCATAACTCTATGAGATTCAAGTGTGTCAGTTAATCTCTCTAGTGCCAAGTCAAGGATATTTGCATAAAACCCATGAATGGTCTCTTCATCAAGAGTGTCATGAGCTTGCTGTTCAAGCACATAAAGTGAAGCGATATCTCCGTCTTGCTGTGCTTTTAAAATCTCTGCTTTTAAATTTTCTACTTTACTCATACCAAACACTCCTTTATTCTAAGAAGCGCACTTCTTGTTTTCTCTTCATCTTCGACCAGTGCAATTCTTATAAAATTTTTACCGGGATTGGTGCCGTTTGCATCTTCTCTTGCTAAGTATTCTCCAGGCAAAACTTTTACATTATACTGATGATAAAGTTTTTTTGTAAACTCCAAAGAGTTTGGAACTCTCAGCCATATATAAAAAGTTGCTTTTGGGATTTCAATATCTAAAATCTCTTTTGCTATTTTAAAATTTTTTTTATAAATCTCTCTTGCAGCTTCTACATGCTTTTCATCACTCCAAGCAGCTGTAGCTGCACTTTGAAGCGGAAGAGGGGAAGCACAGCCAATATATGTTCTATAACCTAGGTACTCTTTTAAGATACTTTCGTCTCCGGCAATAAATCCAGAACGAAGACCTGGAGCTGAAGAGCGCTTTGAGACAGAGTTGATAACTAAAATGTTTTTAAATGCCTTGTTTCCTACATACAAAGATGCCTCCAGAAGAGAAGGTATCGGTTTGTCGGTATATATCTCACTGTAACACTCATCGTTTAAAAGCACAAAATCATGTTTTAGTGCCAGATTTACCCATTCTCCCAGCTCTTCTAAAGTCAGAGTAGATGTTGTTGGATTGTTTGGAAAATTCAAGATTACCATATTGCAGGTAGATAATAGTGATTCATCTATCTCAGGTTTAAAATTGTTTTGCGGAGTAAGATTTAGATATATAGTTTTAGCTCTTGAAGCAATTGCAGCACCTTCATAAATTTGATAAAAAGGGTTTGTAAAAGCAATTACGGGATCTTTTTTATCAAAAAGGAAAAACTGAGGAAAGTTAAAAAGAACTTCTCTAGTTCCAAAAGTAGGGATAATCTGTTCATTGGTAAGCTCGACGCCGAATCTTTTTGTTACAAATTCTCTTTGAGCTGCTCTTAAATCATCTTCGCCTGTAGTTTTAGGATATTTTCTAAGTTGAGAAGAGCTTTTGCAAAGTGCTTCTTGTATAAATTTAGGAGTTTCAAATTGCGGTTCGCCTATAGTTAGAGTTGATGCTTCATACTCTTTGTTTGGAGCAATGTCTTTTAGTAAATTATTAAGTTTTTCAAATGGATATGGTTCAAAATTCATAGTTTATATAGCCTTTTATAATAGATAAAATTATATCTAAAATCCGTAAAAGATAAATTAATAATTATTTAAAAGATATTGTTTAATGATGCTAATTCTTTGGAAGTCCAAATTTTTGAGTAACTAACTCTCCCTCGTTATTAAAAAAAAGATAATACAGCTGATCTTTTTTCACACTAAGATCTGCTAAATATCTCAGTGCTAAATTTGCTTGAAGTGAAGCAATATGCATTACTATAGGAGCCGTTATTCCTGCAGGGGTTTGAGAAGTTATTTTAAATGCATCTTTAAATGATGCTTTTTCAAAAAAACATACCTGTCCGTGAAAAGCTTCGACACTTCCGTAAATCCATGGTAAATTTTCAGTTTTGCAATAAGTGTCAATCTCTGCGCGGGTAGGCAAGTTGTCAGTCGCATCTATGATAAGATCTACTTTTATATTTTTTTTTGTAAATTCTTTAAAAGTGCATTCATGAGCAGCTGCTTTGACAAAAGGACATCTCTTCTCAATCAACAAAGCATTGAGTGTAGCTTTGTTTTGACCCTCATCACCGACTTTAAAAGCTATTTGACGATGAATGTTGTGAGTTGAAACTTCATCAAAATCAACCATATGAATTTCACCAATACCACTGGCACCAAGGGCAAAAGCAAGTGAACTGCCTAAACCGCCGGCTCCGATGATAGCTATCTTTTTATTCTGAAGAGACATTTGTGTCTTTTCTCCCCAAAGTTGGACTTGACGGTGAAAATAGTTCATCATAATAAACTCCTTTTATCTATAATCTCTTTAAATCCCCAAGATTCTCTGGCTTTTGCTACATCATAATGACTCATATCTACAATCATAAGTTCTTCCTTGTTACCTAAATGCTCCAGTAATTCGCCGTTTGGTGAAGCTAAAAGTGAATCACCGTAAAAACTCCATGTAAATTCATTATCACAATACTCACCAATTCTATTTGCTCTTAAAATATAGCAGTTTTGTGTAAAAGCGCGTGAAAGTATTAGATTTTTCCATCTCTCATATGAACCAAAAGTTGAAACACTTGGAACTAAAACGCAATCAATATTTTTAGAAGATATTTGTTCCCATATCTTATCGAAATGGAGTTCAAATCCGCTTATTACTGCAAATTTAAAGTTGTCAATTTTAAATATTAAAGGTGCTTGAACAGCTTTTGGCTTGTTTGCGAAAAAATTCTCTTCATTCCAGTGAGCATAATTTATAAGAATCTGTTGTTGATAATAGTAGGAAGAAGAAGGGGTGAATTTTGCAATAGTTTTATAGATTTTATCTTTTTTTACAATAATAAGAGGCGCAATAATTGTTAAACTGTAGGTAGAAGCCAACTCTTTTAATATTTTAATTTGATGTTGAGCCTGCTCTTTTATCATACTTATAGATAGAGTTTGAAGTTCTTTAAAAAATGGATTTAATATATATTCGCCTAAAAGTAAAACTTTTACACCCTGCTTATTTGCGATTCGTATGTAGTTATATAATTTTGTAGAACTCATTCCCTGAGAACTTAGTTGAAGCACCGCAGCACGCACTAGATACTATCTTTGCTGATGTTATTATCACTACAAAATGCGGACATTACTATTTTCCTTTTATCTGCGTTATTTTAATCTCTGCTTCTTCCAGTATTTTTTGAGCCTTTGCTAACTCACCCATTCCCTCTTCATATGCTTTAACGCTGTCTGCGAGTGTAATATCAGGATTCATCAGAGTTTCTAAAATTTTTTTAGCACTTTGCAGTTTTGATTCAAAACCTTCGGTTTCTTTAGTAAAACCTTCGGTTTCTTTAGTAACATCTTTCTTAGTCATTTAAAACATCCTTTATATACTCTTTAAATTTCTCTATTTCAACTAAAAATGCATCATGTCCGTAATCGCTGTCTATATCTAAATAGTGATGATTTTTATGCCCAATTTTAGTGAGTGTATCGCTTATTTCTTTCATTTCATAGTTTCTAAAGAGTAGGTCGTTTTTAAAACTAATAAGATGTAATTCAGCTTTTACTTTTTCTAAAGCTTCGTTTAATGAATCAAATCCTCGAGATAAGTCATAAATATTTATCGCTTTTGTTATATAGAGATATGATAGCGGATCAAACCATTTTGTGAAGTTATAGCCGTTATACTCCAGATAGAGTTCAACTTGAAACTTTCCAAATAACTCATAAAGACCGTCGGTATTTCTATATTCTCTGCCAAATTTATCTTGCATTGACTCATGCGATAAAAAGCTTATATGCCCAGCCATTCTTCCCACAGCCATTCCGGATAAGCCATTCTTTGCGATATCTTCTTTTTCATAGTAACCTTGTTTAAAATCAGGGTCTTTTAGTATCGCCTCTTGAGATACTTTGTTAAAAGCTATAGCCCATGGTTGTGTCGCGTGTGTTGTTGCCAAAGAGATGATTTTAGATGCGAAATTTGGGTATGTTATTGCAAACTGAAGAGCTTGCATTCCACCCATTGAACCGCCGATAATTGCATGAACATTGTGAATACCTAGTTTATCAAAAAGGATTCTTTGTGCTTTAATCATATCTTTAATAGTAACAACAGGGAATTTATATCGATATGGGTTATGATGAGGATACTGCGGACTCATAGGTCCAGTTGAACCAAAACAACTGCCGATAACATTTGTACAAATTACAAAATATTTATCAGTATCAACAGCTTTGCCCGGACCGATAAGAGAATCCCACCAGCCGGTTTTTTTATCGCCTTCGTAGATTCCGGCACAATGGTGAGAACCTGTGAGCGCATGACAGACAACAACAACATTGCTTTTGGTGTCGTTGAGTTTTCCATAAGTCTCATATGTTATATCATAAGGTTCTAAAATACGACCGCTTTCTAAATAAAGAGGATTTGTAAAATGTTCGGTATATGTTTTTAGGTTTAGTGACAATTTTAGGCCTCTAACGCCTGTTTCATATCAGCAATCAAATCCATAATGCTTTCTAATCCACAAGATATTCTAATTAGTCCGGCAGGAACACCGCATGCATTAAGTTCATCTTTGCTTAATTGCTGGTGTGTTGTAGAAGCCGGATGCGTAATTATAGATTTTGAATCACCTATATTTACAACAAGTGAATAGAGTTTTGTTGCATTTACTATTTTAGCAGCTTCTTCAAATGTTTCAACCTCAAAACTTAAAAGTCCGCTGCATGCACCGTTGTCGAAATATTTTTGAGCATTTTTATAGTTAAAATTACTTTGTAAACCAGGATAATTTACTTTTTTAACCTTAGGATGGGATTCTAAAAAATGTGCTAATTCCAGAGCATTTTTCGAGTGTTCACGCATGCGAAGTGAAAGCGTTTCCATCCCTTGAATAAAGAGCCATGAGTTAAAAGGAGATGAAACAGCACCCAAATCTCTTAAAAGAGAGAGTCTTGCTCTTAGAGTGTAAGGCGGCAAATTTGTATCTACATAGATTAAGCCATGATAAGATGCATCCGGCTTATTGAATTGTTCATAACGAGGATTTGCTTTGAGCTTTTCAATAAGATTTTTTCTCTCCACTAAAATTCCACCGATTGCCAAGCCTTGGCCTGTTGTATATTTGCTGGCACTATGAACGATAATATCTGCTCCATGCTCAAATGGACGGCATAAAACAGGCGTTGCAACAGTGTTGTCAACTACCGAGAGAATGCCATGTTTGTTTGCAATTTTAGTAATTACTTCAATATCTGCTACATCTATACTTGGATTTGTTAAAGATTCAAAAAAGATAACTTTTGTTTTGTCATCTATAAGAGATTCTAATGAAGAGGTGTCGTGTACATTAAAAAATCTAGCTTCAATGCCAAATCTTTTTAAAGTGTGGGTGCTTAGTGTTAAGCTTCCGCCGTAGAGTTGCCTTGCACAAATAATGTTATCTCCGGCTTCTGCTGCATTTGCTATAGCAAAAAATATAGCACTCATTCCGCTTGATGTCGCAAGTGCAGCCTCTCCACCCTCAAGTTCTGCAAATCTTTTTTCAAAAACATCTGTAGTGGGGTTGTTTAAACGAGTGTAAATATTTCCCAGCTCTTTTAAGGAGAAGAGATCCGCCGCATGCTGAACATCACGAAACTCATATGCAGTTGTTTGATAAATCGGTACAGCCATAGTTCCTTGAGAATCTTTTGTATATCCAGCATGCAATGCTTTGGTTTGCAAATCCATTTAATTTACCTCGTTTTAAATATTTAAAGGTATTTTATCTAAAATGGTTTAATGTTAGTTTTAAGTGTGCTGTATTTATTTTTTTAAATCTCTTGCCCAATCTTCCATCAATTTATGCATCTCCTCTTTTGGAGCTTCTAAAAATTCTATAATAACTCTGTCTTCAAATTCGCAAATGCCTATGCTTCTCGGTCTAACTGCTAACATTTTAGTGTTAGGTATTGCCTGTCCAAAACAAAAAATAACATTTTGAGCATCAATTAAGCCATCCATAATTGCTCCGTTTAAGCTTTTTGTATGTGAATAGTGATCAAAAATAGATATAAATTGCGCTATTGGATGATTTTGTATTTTTTCTTTAAAATACTCAGCTATCTCTTTTGTGTTTGAAACTTTCATTTCATCTTTTGTCAACTCTAAGCTAAATATTGGGTATTTGTCCATAAAAACTGTTTTTTTCATTTTTTTTCCTATTATTAAATTTGAGTGGGATTTTAACAAAATTTATATTATATTAAATTTTATTCTTGAACACAGATCTCTTTTTTAATTATATGTATAACTGTTTGATAAGTTACAATAGATACAATAATTGTTATTGCTGCAATCATTGCATAAGAGAGAAGCAGTAAAAAGATACAACTGTTCTGATTATACATAAGCATGGCACTAATCGCCATTGCTGCAATAGGAAATACAAATGCCCACCATGAGATAAAAAACTTTATTTTTATAAAATTTTTATACATAAAAATAACTAAAATAGTAAAAAACAGAGCCAGATTAAAGAGCATAACAGCAAAAAAATCTATTATTCCAAACATTTTAAAATAAGCTATAAAACCGATAGCCGGAGGTGCAATCAATATAAAAAGAGTCGGCATAAATTTTACTGCTATTTGATTGTGAAAAATAATTCTGTTGAGTATTACCGCAAATAAAATAACCCAAAAAAACATTCCAACACTAAAAAAATACAATAATAAACCAAGATCTGCAAAACCAATGCCTGCAACCGGTACCAAAACATTTCCTACTATAGGTATAAACCATGCAGGATTTGAGTGATTTATCTCTTGGTTATGATTTACCCAAAAAGAGATTGTATGCATTGTCAAATAGAAGTGCAGTAATGTTCCAGGATACCAAAAAACGGCACTTATAGTAGGAAAACTTTCTTTATATATAATTGCCAGCATAAGCATAGAAATAGATATAGCAGCAAAAAAGTTTATTCTAACAGGATGTGAAAATTCACTTTTAACGGCTATTTTATATTTAAAAAACTTTTTTATGTAAATATATGAAATAATTATGAAAACAGTTGTGGTGGCATACATAAGTATTTCCCCTATAATATGAGGGAAATTAAGCAAAATTGCGGCTTTTTGATATGTAATTGTTAATCCGCTTAAACCCATAACAATTGCATACATCATAATAGGAAAAAATTTTAACCTATTATAATCCGAAACAGTTTCCATTTAAAGCCTTTATTACTATTATTAATATTTATAATTTTAATAAATCTTACTATTTTCTATAGTAAAAGTCAATAAATGTTGAGTGCACATCATAATTTGCCTCAAAAAAAGAGGCGTATCAAATATCGATTTATATTATATATGATAATTTGGAGCTTCTTGTGTGATAATAACATCATGGACATGACTCTCTTTTAGACCTGCACTTGTTATCTCTACAAATTCAGCTTTGTCCCAGAAAGCTTCGATGCTTTCACTGCCGCAATAACCCATCGACGAACGAAGTCCACCCATCATTTGATGCACTATGCCTGCAATGCTTCCTCGGAAAGGAACACGGCCTTCGATTCCTTCAGGAACAAGTTTGTCAGAAGCAGTTCCTTCTTGAAAATATCTGTCAGTTGAACCTTTCTGCATAGCTCCGATACTTCCCATACCACGGTAAGATTTATATTGACGACCTTGAAACATAATTGTGTCTCCCGGAGATTCTTCTGTTCCAGCCAATAAAGAACCCGCCATAATACAGCTTGCACCTACTGCTAAAGCTTTAGCAATATCTCCAGAGTATTTAATTCCGCCATCAGCTATAATAGGAACACCATGTTTTCTAGCTGCATCCGCACACTCTGCAATTGCAGTGATTTGAGGTACACCTACACCGGCAACGATGCGCGTTGTACAGATTGAACCTGGTCCAATTCCGACTTTAACTCCATCTGCTCCGGCTTCAATTAGTGCTTCAACAGCTTCAGCGGTTGCAATATTTCCGGCAATTACATCAATCTCCAAAGTCTCTTTAATTTTTCTGACGGTATCTAAAATGCCTCTTGAGTGACCATGCGCAGAGTCTAAAACTAAAACATCAACACCTGCTTCAACTAAAGCTTTTGCGCGATCTAATTGTCCAACACCAATAGCAGCTCCAACAACAAGTCTTCCAAAATCATCTTTATTCGAATTTGGGTACTCTATGCGTTTTTTGATATCTTTTATAGTAACTAAACCTTTTAAATATCCATCTTCATCTATAATTGGAAGTTTTTCTATTTTATTTTGGTGCATAATATCAGCAGCATCATCTAAAGATATACCTTTTGTAGCAGTTACAAGAGGCATTTTTGTCATAACTTCATCTGCTTTTTTTGTCATATCTTTTTCAAATCTCATATCGCGATTTGTAAGAATGCCTAAAAGTTTGTTATTTGTATCAATTACAGGAACACCTGAGATTTTAAATTCGCTCATAAGAGCGTTTGCTTCAGCAAGTGTTGCATCAGGGTGAACATAAATTGGATCTATAATTACACCGCTTTCGCTTTTTTTAACTTTTTTTACCTGTTTGCATTGTGTTTCAATATCCATGTTCTTATGGATAATTCCGATTCCGCCAAGTCTAGCCATAGCAATAGCTGCTCTATACTCGGTAACGGTATCCATTGCAGCTGAAACCATAGGGATTTTTAAAGAAATATTACGGGTTAGTTTTGTCTCTAAAGAGACCTCTTTTGGCAGTATTTCAGAGTACTGAGGTACAAGTAGTACATCTTCAAATGTAAGAGCGCGTTTACGAATTTTCATGAGAATCCTTTTAAGGGGTAGAAGTTATTTATGTTTCTATAAAATTCGTTGGATTATAGCTTTTTTGTGGTTAAAAAAAGGTAAAGCAACCTGTAAATATAAAATTGTTTTTTAATTTATTTTTTTGTAAAAGATTGAAGAACCTCTTTTGCTATGCCTTCATGTTCGTAAAATTGAATATTATTTGCTTTTAATTGCTTTTAATTGCTTTTGCATTTTAGTTCCGAATTTTCCGGCAATTACTGTTTTGCATGACTCTTGCACAAGAAAATCAACTACTAATGAACTTGAATTTCGTCTGCTGTTTTGTGCCGGATTTTTAATGCTTTGCAGTAAAATGCCTTTTTCATCAAATATAAGATAATATGGAGCTTTTCCGGCTATTTCGCTGATTTTTGAATTTGCAGTTTCTTCAACTGCGGCAACAGCAATAGTGCATGATGATTTTGTTAAATCAACATCTTTTTTTTGCTCAGCAAAGAGCAGAGATGTAAAAAATAGCATTATATAAAAAACTTTAAAATATTTTTTCATCTTTAACCTTTATTTATTTTTCCAATTGCGCATGATATAAAACTTTTAGCTTTAAGTCCGCTTTTTCTAAGAGTTCCTAAATCCTCATCTTCTAGAGGATAACCGAGAGATCTCATTTTTTTGCGAAAACTGAGTTCTGCTTCTTCATCTTTTATCTCTAGCGTAACGACTCTGGGCTCTTGTGTCAAATCTACTTTCACTTCCCCAAACTCATCTTTTAATGATTCTTTTATCGTGTTTGCACATCCGCTGCATTTAATATTTAGCGCTTTAAAATTTTTTTTCACAACTGCTCCCCTCACTTTAGCATTTTTAATGTAAGAGATAATATTATTATATTGTTTTATACTATAAACTATTATACCCTATCTCTTTTTCTAAACTAAGTGCGCCGTCAAATAGTGTCTGCTCCTCATAAGCGTTTGCAATCAGCTGAAGACCTATAGGCATTCCATCGCTGCTTTTTGCAACGGGAACTGAGATGGCAGGAAGCCCCGCAAGGTTTACGCTTATAGTGTAGAGGTCGCTTAAGTACATCTCCATCGGAGTTGATAACTCTCCAAATTTGTTTGCCGTTGTAGGTGCAACGGGCGATAAAATAAGGTCCACATCTTCAAATATTTTAGAGTATTGATCTTTTATAAGGTGTCTTGTTTTTTGCGCTTTTACATAGTACGCTTCATAGTAACCGCTTGAAAGTACAAAGTTTCCAAGCAATATACGGCGTTTAACTTCATCGCCGAAACCTTGGCTTCTAGTCTGAATAAAAGTATCTTCAAGATTTTTGCCAGTTACTCTGTTTCCGTAGCGGATACCGTCATATCTTGCGAGGTTTGTTGTAGCTTCCGCAGTTGCCGTAATATAGTAAGCAGAGATGTCAAATTTTGCATCCATAAGTTCGCGCTCAACTATCTCATGCCCCGTATTTTTAAGTGCGTCAATTGCCAGCTCATAAGCTTTTTTCACATCTTCGCTTGCATTTTCTATATGTTTTGGCAGAACTGCAATTTTGAGTTTTCTTGATGCGTTGAGTTTATCACTTACTTTGTCGTTTTTGTTCGCACTTGTAGAGTCTTTTTCGTCGTGTCCGCTTATGATGTCATAGAGTATTGCAGCATCTTCAACATTTTGAGTCATCGGCCCAATTTGGTCTAGCGATGAAGCATAAGCCCCCAAACCGTAACGGCTCACACGCCCGTAAGTAGGTTTCATGCCGACAATTCCGCAAAATGAAGCAGGCTGACGGATACTTCCGCCCGTATCACTTCCAAGAGCCGCAATAGCAAGGCCTGCTGCAACAGCTGCCGCACTTCCGCCTGAGCTTCCGCCGGGGACGCAATCTTTGTTGTGTGGATTGAGTGTTTTGCCGTAAAAGCTTGACTCTGTCGTACTTCCCATAGCAAACTCATCCATATTTGTTCGCCCAAACGGACTAAGTCCAGCACTAAGCATCTTCTCAATTACCGTTGCATTGTATGGAGCGATATATCCTTGAAGTATGTTTGAGCCTGATGTCACAGACCAATCTTTTACCTGAATGTTGTCCTTTATAGCTATCGGCACCCCTTCGCCGACATTGTTTACATCTATGTATGCATTAATATCCGCATTTGCTTCTATATTTGTTTTAAGCTCTTCTTTAAATTTTGTTAGTTCATCTTTGTTTAGTTTCAGTGCTTCTTTTAATGTAATCACTACTTTTCCTATATTTATAAATTATTGAATGTATTATAGCAAAATGTGTCTGTTTTTTCTTTAGCGAGGTTTTATTAGAGAGACCTAACTGGATATATGCGTTTGTTTGCATCTTTGAGCATCTGAAGCCCTGCTGCATTCGTAAGCATATTAAGTTTCTCTTTTTAATAGTATCTTGGTTTAAAACCTCAGAAAAACTAATCTTGCTCCTTGTTTCTTAAACTTTATTAAGAATAGGAGGTATTACACATGTTATAATGGTCATTGTAGATATTATAAATAAAAAAAGTATATCCGATTAAAGGAATTTTATATGAAGCGTATTGTTATTAAAGTTGGTAGTAGTGTTTTAATTGATAATGGTCATATTGCAAATGAGAGAATGTTAAATCTTGTCTCTCTTATTGTAGACTTGCGAAAAAAGCATGAAGTTATTTTAGTCACATCTGGAGCTGTTGCAGCCGGATACACTGCAGTGCAGCTTAATAAACTTGTTCCGACAAGTAAAAAAGTTTTGGCTTCATTGGGGCAACCTATTCTTATGAGTTCATATAAGAATCTCTTTGATATTTTTGACATTACAATCTCTCAGATCCTTATGACAGAAGATGATTTCAACTCAAGACCCCATACAAAAATTTTTCAAGATATCATAGACAGAACATTTAAAAATGACATATTAGCAATTATCAACGAAAATGACATCTCGACGACGCCAGAGCAGCTTTTTGGGGATAATGACCAACTTTCAGCTCATGTAACTTACTTTGCAGGAGCAGATTTACTTGTGATATTAAGTGACATCGATGGTTATTATGATTCAAATCCAAAAGATAATCCAAAAGCGAAATTACGAAAGCAAGTAAACGAGTTGACCGAAGAGGAGTTAGACCAAGAGTTCACACCAAATTCTAAATTTGCATCAGGCGGTATAGTAACAAAGTTAAAAGCAGCCCAATATATAATAGAAAACGATTTAGAAATGTTTTTATGTAACGGCTTTGATCTAACTTCAGTGA
Source organism: Sulfurimonas sp. CVO (assembly GCF_009883775.1). Classification (NCBI taxonomy): domain Bacteria; kingdom Pseudomonadati; phylum Campylobacterota; class Epsilonproteobacteria; order Campylobacterales; family Sulfurimonadaceae; genus Sulfurimonas; species Sulfurimonas sp. CVO. Next base: position 1,206,372 of record NZ_CP033720.1, on the reverse strand, counting down.
GAAGTTACCTGCTCGATGATGTTCATGAAAAAGGTACGCTATTTACAAGTAAAAAGTAAAAGCAAATTACAAATTACACCCCTGTGAATGAATCTCCACTTTTTACAACTTTGCTTATCAATGATTTTGATACATTCAAATAAGTTGCTATGCTTGCTTGAGAGTAACCGTCTTGGTATGCATTCAGTATTGCTAAGTTTCTGTCTACTTTTGTACAGAGATTCATTCACTGGGGTGTATTTCATTTCTGAATATGCCGACATTTTGGGCAAGCTTCCTCCGCTTTCGGAGGCTCCACACTCACATCTGGCACATCTTCCGTTTCATCGATCTTAGCCGTTACCGCCTCGGCATCGTTATTTACTGACTCTAGCGATAGAAAAGTCCCCAGGACCGTAGTTCTCACTTCTTCAATAACATACGCTTTTCTTGCGGGAAACCTAACAAGACGCAGACCAGCAGCATCGCACGCGGATTCAATAAATTCATCTCGTTCCCGACGAGACTTGTTTCCGTGCGATTTATCATCTAGTTCAATTGCACATAAAATGGATAAATCTTCTTTATTACATACAACAAAATCAATGTGCTTGGCGGATATTCGATTAAATGCCTTTTGCCAGTTACTACGAGACATGCCTTTTCTTGGGGCAATGACATCCGCTAACCGAACCTTCCCGAATATTTCCCATTCTCCGCCCACCGCTTGTTTCAAAACCCCATAGAATGATCGTTCTGCGGGCGTAAATAGTGCATCAATTTTTTCGTATGGAAGTTTGCCTTTTCCTGCATGTTCTTTGTCTTTCAGGAATAGTGCAATTACAACGATGATGAAAAGTACAACTACAATATAAACAAAGTCCATGTGATATCCTTATTGGCTTCACTGATTTGTTATACCAGAGAGACTGAAAGACTATTCAACACAACAGTCAACTTTAAATAAATGTCTTATTCTTTCATCCATGTTATTAATATAATCCTGACATTCTATTGCCGTACCTTGTTTGTATATTTCCATTTTATTTCGTTCAATATCATCAAATGGGAATCGATTCTCAATCGTTTCATCTATTGGCAAATTATCAATTAACTCTTTTTCTATTATTGATGATACTGTTGGCTCTATCTCTATAGTCCTGACAAAATATTTACTCATGCTAACATCCTTTGTTTAAATTATATAATGTTTAAAATGAGCCAATAAATTTCCCGCTAGGGTCACTTATTTCTCTCCAAGGTTTTGTTATATTATGTAATTACACTCATCAACTTAAACAAAATGATTACAATTATACTAAACAGTATAAACATAATCATAGGGTTGAATTTTTTATTATTTATATTTTTCTTAAGTTCTTTTTGACTGTTTTGATTCAAGGAAGCAAGTTTTTCATATTTTTCAAGTTCATGACTTTTTGTCATTACAGCAAACTTACCCTCTTTATTGTAGATATTAAGATTGTCTAATCCAACTTCTGGAAGTGCTTCTGGATCTTCCCACATGTCTATACTGAAATCAAGCTGTTTTCCAGTACTTGCCATTATAACACCTGTCCCTGTTGTTGGATTATAGGTTAAAAACCTACCAGTTGCTTTTATAAAATCGTATGTAGTATTTTCAGAAACAAATTGTTTATTAAAGGTTTTTTTACTTTTTGAATGGTCTTCACTACAAGTCCATGTCCCATCAATTGGTTTTGTAAAACCATGCCAAATTAATAAAAAGAACCAAACAATAAGCCAAAGTCCAGCTGTAAAAATAGTTAACACCAAGTGCATCAACCAACTCATTTCTTTTGTATTTCTTATATGTATTGTTTTTCGTCCGCATGTTTTACAATACATTAATTTTTGTTGAATTTTTTCTGCCATTTATTTATCTCCAAAGTATTGTTATATCATCCATGTTTTTTAACCATTTTTTGTGCTGAGTCATATATTTTTATAACTTCATTTTGAATATCTTCAAAAAAGAATTTATTATTTAAAAGAACTAAACACTTATCTTGTATATCTAATAGTTTGAAATTTTTATTCAATTGTTGTTCTTCCAAATCAGTATGTTTTCCAATTATAGGCATGGGGATAAAAGTTCCTGCAATATTGTTAATAAGAAAAATATCAACTTTTTCATCAAAATGTTCAAAAGTATTACGTAAATTTCTATTTTTCAAAGGAGAGTCATCCTTTAAATTAAAATCTTTTCTTAAACTAGAACTTCTATTTTGTATATACTCTTTAATTTCTTTTTTCATTTTTGAATTGCCATTGTTCCAAAAGTAAAAGGATAAGTTACCTGCGTGACTAATAGCCTCTTGCACAGCACCTACCAATTGAATTGGATCTACATCTTTATGTGTTAGCAGAGATTCATAAAATTCAAAAGCTTTAAATGAACACTCAGCAGAATATAATATTGAATAATAGTAAAATAAGTTTAATGGTGGAACTACACAAATACCTAATTCATTTACTCTTTTAGCTCGTTCGATTGTTTCTGAATTAATTTTTTGATACATATAAACCTTCTTTTAGATATAACGGTTGAGTTGAGAAATATTTGAGCCGCAGGGTCAAATATTTCTCTCCAATGATTTGTTAGATGATGTAAAACTTAGAGTAAAGAAATACATATCAACCAATTTCATTATAGGATATTTTACTCCAACTTTTTCTTCAATACTTTTTTGAACTTTTAAAAAGTCATTTTTATTTTCTTGATAAAATTTAACTACTTCTAAAAAGCTTTTTCCTGATAGTTTTGTATATGGTTGTATATTTTTTGTTTTTAATCCATCTTTAAAAAATCTATCATATGCAGGAATACAACCAAGTGTTCCAAGTAAAATTTTAGTTAATAAAGTGTCTGTAACATTAATACCCTTTTTAGGTTTTTCTGGAATATCTTTAATATTGTCTGGATACCAATTTTCTATAAATTCTGATAATTTAAAAATATCTTCAAAATTCTTATCTTCTGCATTAAAATAATTAAAATCAATATTTTGCAGATGTTTATACTTTAATATCTCCTCTACAACTTTATGATGAATCAGGTAATCTTGCCATAAAAGAAAACTTGAGCCTCTATACATACCCCAACTTGCAAGATAAAATGATAAATGTAAACAAGCTATCTCTTTATCAATTTTATCAATATCTTGGGAAAAATATAAAAAACAATGTTCCCATGATTTGTATCTATGATTTTTATCACTGATTAATTGTTGAAAAAAATTCATTATATTATTTTCGATATTGTGCATTTGTTCCCTTGTCATCTAACGGTTGTCGTGAGCAATATGAAGCCGTCTGAGGGTTCATATTGCGCTCCTCGTACTTGTTGTACGCTTTCAACTTGCTAATATTTTTTTCTTTTCTTCCTCAAATTCTTCTTTTGTAATTAACTCTTTTTCAAGCAATTTTCCTAGTTCTATTAGTTTATCCGTTGAGTTGTTCTTTTGAACTGTTTTCTCTTCTTCTTTTTGTTTTGTTTCACTATTGATTATTTCAATATCAGGTTTTGGCAGTTTAAAGCTTTCAATAATGATGATATCCTCATTTAATGTTGCTTGAATGTAACCTTTAACTCCTTCATTTCCCCCAAGCATCCAAGACATTTCTTTCTCACTAATTATATTCTCAATGTTTTGTTTCTTGTAATATGCAAAAAGCTTTGTTTTTATATTATTCCAAGAGTTTTCATTTTTAATTTGAAATGAAATTTTAAATTTATCATTATCTTCTTGAGTTGTTGTTTTAATAATTCCATCTATTATTTCTGAGTTACAGAATTTACAAACTTTAGCTTCGGGACGAATTAATTCTCCACAATTTGAACATTTTCTTTTTTTACCTTGCTCAACTAGCTCTTCTTCATTGTCTCCAGATATTATTGCAATTAGAAATCCAACTAATGGACTTAGTATTACTGATAGAATAAAATATAAAAAACCAGATTTACCTTTTCCCTTTGCATAAACTCCTACTAAAATAGCTAAAATTAACCAACTTACATATATCATGTAAAACTCCTTTATGTGTACAACGTTTAAAATGAGCCAATAAATTTCCCGCAGGGTAATTTATTGGCTCCTCTGACTTGTTAAGTACTAGTTTTTATCTATAGTTTCCATCGCATTTGTTCTAAAAATCAGTGGTTCATCAATATTTGGAATTGGTGTTTTACCTCCACCTGTACCATGTACTGTAATTGTACCTGCATTTAAAATTCTTTGGATTATACCTTGATCGACTGAAAGACTTTCAACTTTACTATGGTTAAGTTCCATTGTTGTTCTTTTGATAAAACCAAACTTTGCGATTACTCTTTTAGTTGTGACAACTAATTCGGTGGACATTTTAAAAATGAAAGCTTTGAATAAATCAATCAATCCACCAATTACCAATAGAACTCCAAGCAAAGCAATTTCTTTTGCAGATGTAATTATTGTAATGCCTAACACAATAAAAAATAAACCCATAAGATATATCATCCAATGTACCTTTGCACGATACACAACTTCTTCACCTGACATCAAGTTTTTTTCAACGTAACCCACTTATTCTCCTTTTGTACTTAACGGTTGTCTTGAGAAATAAGTCGCCGCTAGGCTACTTATTTCTTTCTAAGTACTTGTTATATGTTTGTTAAAGTTGTTTTTCTATTTAGTTTATTTCAAAATCTGAAACTATACAACCTGATTTTTCAGCTTGACTATGAATAAAACCCATATTGAATTTATTAAATGTTTTTTTACTTTTAAATTTTACTGTATCGTAAATAGTTCTTGTATTACTATCAATTTCTGTTCCACTTTTAGCATAGTGTTTGCAAGTTATTTCGATGTCTTTTATAGTATATTTACTATCATTTTTGATTGTTAAATCAGCTTCTAAAACATTTCCAAATCCTCCTGTTGTCCAATTATATTTTTCAATTGAAACAAGTTTTTCTGCTTGTTCTTTTGGTGTAAGAGTTTTAGGCTCACTACTGGAATAAGTTGAGTCATTATTATAGTTTGCTGCAAACACAATAAATAATATTAAAACTAACCAAGTTAGTAAAGAAGTTTTTTTTGGGGCAGGTTCGCCACATTTTGGACAAACTTTAGCATTTTTACTAATATCTTCACCGCATCCTTTACATTTAACCATTTTTGCCATTTTAAATCCTTGTTATGTTTTATTAGAATATGAATTTTCATATAACGGTTGAAATGAGCCAATAAATTGCCCGCAGGATAATTTATTGGCTCCACTGATTTGTTGTATACTAATCATCTTTTTCCAACTGTTCCGAAATGTTTTTTGAAATTTCTCTCATTTTCTTATTAAAACTATCATCAAAGTCATTTTTATAATGAAATACTGGTTTAACAAACCCAAGTTTTAAAAATTCATTTTGTTCAAAAAGTATATCAAGATAACTTTCAATGAGTTTTATATCAGTTGAATCTCTATTGATGGCTTTTTTAAATCTCTCAATAAATTGTTTCATCTCTTCTTCATTATCAGAATCATTCATATAGTAAAAAACTCTTTCAGCAAATATATTTTGTGAAAGCCCAAGTTTTTTTAGCCAATCTTTTAAAACTTGCTGTTTTTCTTTTAAATCAGTATTCATTTTGTCCCTAAATGTCCCTTTTGCTTATTTTATACTTCTGTCAACCTAAACATTTGTTTAGGAATAAATTACAAGGAGCCTATATGGCAAAGTCAAATTCAATGACTACATCGGCAGCTGCAAGAATTCAATCTGGCGCAGCTAAATCAAACGGAGGCGGTGCACCCAAAGGTCACTTCGCAGGTAGAGCGCAAGCTGCTGCTACAAAAAATTCTTCAAAAGGAGGTAAATAAAATGGCAAAATCAGGCGGATGTACTCCTCCAAATGGACCAAGTACAACAGGAAATCCATCAGGTGGTGGCAGAGGTAATTGCCCGAGTAAATAGCTACTCAAACAGTAATCCAAGCTTTTGCTTGGATTACCTACATTCTCTTGATTTTGTTTCAAATGTATTTAAAAAACCATATTGATCTTTTTTATATTCCTTATAATTGTATTCTTTAAGTGTCTTTTGAAATGAACAAACGCAAACTTCCTTTTTATTTCTAATATATGAACTTCTTAACGGCTCATCATAAGACGAAATACAATTTTCAAGAATTGAATGTTCAACACTCATCGGGTATCTATCTGTATCAAAATACTCAATTGCTTTATGTCCACCAAAACCACCTATCATCAAAGCTGCAAATGTTCCGATTAACGGTTTTTTTAGTTTTGCGTATTTTGTTCCAGTTAAAGATTCTTCACAATTTTTACATTTGATTTCAGAAGATAACTTAACGATATTTTCTTCATCGCAATTTGGGCAATTTATATTTAAATTTTCTATTGGCTTTTTCTCCTTCTTTACTTTTTTGTTGAAGTAATCATTTATATCTTTTGGCAACAATGTTTCCTTAGTGTACAACGGTTGAAATGAGTCAATAAATTGCCCACAGGGTAATTTATTGACTCCACTGATTTGTTATGTGTAGATTTCAAATAACTCATCCTCAGTAATTTCTATGCCAAACTCTTTTAATCTGGCATTTTTTCTTTCTAATAATTTTTTTAATATTTCTTTTTTATCTTCTATAAAACCAAAATGTAATTTTCTATGACAAGTAGGGCATACAGAAACAATATTTACTGGGATATCTAAACTATACAAAAATTCTTCTTGAAATTGTAAAGGTATTAAGTGATGAGCTTCCATATATTGTTCATTTGTTGCTCTTGAGAAAAAAGTCTTATGTATATTATCCACTTCACATGAAAAACTTGCTTCTTCCAAAGCTTTTTTTGCATATGCTAAATTTCTAGGATATATTTTTCCACCATTTTTTTCTTTTGATGATTTTATAGGCTGTGGTTTATGTTCGGGTTCATTGGAAGTTATATTTGTTATATTTTCTTGTAGTTCTGCATCTGCTGAATTATCATCAAGATAGTAAATTTTTTGAGAATTTATGTGATCTATAACTTGTTTACTCGTTATATTGTCTAATAACTGATAAGTTCTAAAATTTCCTAACTGGGGCTTTACTATTTCTAGAATTGTTTGATAATCAATATAATCAACCAATTCTAGATTATATGAATAATCCAAGGGATATTCTTTGTCATCTGTTTCTTCAATGTTTGTAATATTTCCCATCGCAAATACATTAGCATTTTTTACAAAAAGAACAATAGCACCATTTGACTGCAGCCATTGTTGTTTATATCTTTCTTTTTCTGCCCATCTACTATTGTTATATTCTAAAAAATCATCAATAGAATTGTGTGTTCCAATAGGTTGTATAACAATTAACTGTTCTTTTGAATCAGTTGTGTAATACTCATATGGTTTTTTTGTCTTGTCAACTTTTATTTTTTCATGTTGTGTATTTGAAATTAAGACAGCACTAAGTGTACCTCTAATCTTTTCTTTTGAGGTTTTTTCAGTTTTAGTATAGTTTTTGTCATAATCTGGGTACATTTTGATATATTTTTCTACCAACTGTGCTTCTGTTGCTCTTCCACCTAATTGTTGTAATGCGAGATATGCTTTATCTTTGATTGTTAGCATGTTATTTTTTTGTTTAGATGTTTCAATCAAAATATTTTCATTATGTTCTTTTAAAAATTCGATATATCTATTTAATGCACTATTGTACATATTTTGACCGCGACGATTTTTTTTATAATATTCATCGATCTTAAAGTAGTCGGTTTTAATTTTTTGAATAGTCTGTGCATTATTTATTGAGAATAAATCATGATTTGTATATTTTATTTTTTCTAAATCTTTTGAAATAGTTATTATTGTTTTAGCATATCTTTCTGGTCTGTTGTTGTCAATTAACCAAGTTTCAAATAATTTTTGTTTCATAGTTAATTAAACTCTTTCCCATTCTGTTGGATCTTCTGGAATTCCAAAAGTTGATGTATCCAGCAGCTCTCCTGTCTCTGGATGAAGCACTGAAAAAGTAACATCATTTGCTAAATCTTCAGATGCTAGCCAAGCTTCAGCATAACTGCCTAAACTTTCATTATCAAATATTGGATGAAATCTTCCATCTGTAGACTGTCCTATATAAAATATACCAACTTTCGTTGGATATGCTAATAATAATCTCATTGTCTGTCCTTCACATAACGTTTAAAATGAGCCGATGAATTGCCCGCAGGGTAATTAATTGGCTCCTCTGATTTGTTATACAATTTTTTCTATATAACTTTTACAAATTTGCTCTATATATCTTTGGCTTGATATATAGAGCATAAAAATACAAAAAATCATTAAAATCATATTTTCAATAGTAAAATATTGAAAATATATTACATTGATAATTGAAAATATTAGAACTAAAAAAGTAAAATTTCTAAAAAAGCCATAAAAAATATTTTTAGATAATAACTTTTTATCATTTCTAGTTTCTTTTAATAAATTTGCAATCAGCTCATCAGTTGTTTGAAATTTATTCAATAGTTCTTTATAGCTTATATTATTTGTTTTTTGTAAAAAAGTGATGATTGAATTTCCAAATTTATCCCAGTATAATGTTTGCACAAATCCTGATATATTTGTTGCAATTATTTTAGGTATAACCGAAATAATAAGAGAAAACATAATAAACAATGGAATTTTTGCTAAATCAAATATGCCTAAATCAAAATTTATTTTATTAAAATACAATATTGAAGTTTCTAAAATAATCGTAAATATTAATGCAGGTAAATACCTTGCAGTAAATTCATAGTTATATTTAACTAGGTTAATGATTTTTATATAAATTTTACCCACTTATTATATCCATATAATAATATGTCTTATTTGCAATTTTTTTCTCATGTAATCCGTTCATATTATGATTATCCTTGGCAAAATTATAGTTCTCTATTAAAATATTTAATCCATCTTTATCAACTTCTAAAATAATATTTCCACCTTGATTATTCGTTATAGTTTTCCCATATTTTTTATATTTACTATATTCTAAATGTTCACTTTTTGCATTTCCGAGCAATGTATATTTTGGTTTTAATATATCTAAAAAACTGAAATCTCTATTACTATTTCTACCATGATGTGGAGCCAGTAATACATCAATATCAGAAACAAATCCTGAATAGTTTTCTATAATATATTGCCATGCTAAATTTTCTGAATCACCACTAATCATTATTTTAAAACCATTTGTTATCCATAAAATCACATAAGACAATTCATTATAATTACCAGTTCTATTAGCTTGTTCTATAATATTTTTTGTTGGTGCTAAAATATAAAGTCCATCATCTTCTCCGTGATTATTTTCATCTGTTAAATGCAATGTTTTTGGATTTTCAGTTGATTTTTTCAATGTCTGATAAAACTGCCAATCTTCTTTATTGAAACCAAAATATTCAAATGTTGGAATCGTTTTATTATTTTTAGTATTCCAAAAATTAGCAACACTAAAATTTTTAAATAATGCTTTTAGTCCATCCATATGATCCATATCTGGATGAGTTAATATGAATCTCATAATGGATTTTTTGTTTAAATTTTTCAAATAAGAAATAGGGTTTTCTGGATTATTCTTTTGATGATAATTTCCTTGTGAAGCTGATTCTAATCCAAGTGCTTCTAGTAACAAACGGGAATCATCTTCTTTACCATTTGATATATCTATAACTGTTGTATTGCCTGTTGAATGTTCTATTATTGAACAATCACCATTTTTTACATTTAAAAAGTGTAATCTCAATGTTGCTCCTTTGTATAACGGTTGAGTTGAGAAATATTTGAGCCGCAGGGTCAAATATTTCTCTCCAATGATTTGTTAGATGATGTAAAACTTAGAGTAAAGAAATACATATCAACCAATTTCATTATAGGATATTTTACTCCAACTTTTTCTTCAATACTTTTTTGAACTTTTAAAAAGTCATTTTTATTTTCTTGATAAAATTTAACTACTTCTAAAAAGCTTTTTCCTGATAGTTTTGTATATGGTTGTATATTTTTTGTTTTTAATCCATCTTTAAAAAATCTATCATATGCAGGAATACAACCAAGTGTTCCAAGTAAAATTTTAGTTAATAAAGTGTCTGTAACATTAATACCCTTTTTAGGTTTTTCTGGAATATCTTTAATATTGTCTGGATACCAATTTTCTATAAATTCTGATAATTTAAAAATATCTTCAAAATTCTTATCTTCTGCATTAAAATAATTAAAATCAATATTTTGCAGATGTTTATACTTTAATATCTCCTCTACAACTTTATGATGAATCAGGTAATCTTGCCATAAAAGAAAACTTGAGCCTCTATACATACCCCAACTTGCAAGATAAAATGATAAATGTAAACAAGCTATCTCTTTATCAATTTTATCAATATCTTGGGAAAAATATAAAAAACAATGTTCCCATGATTTGTATCTATGATTTTTATCACTGATTAATTGTTGAAAAAAATTCATTATATTATTTTCGATATTGTGCATTTGTTCCCTTGTCATCTAACGTTTAAATTGAGAAATATTTGAGCCGCAGGGTCAAATATTTGTATCCAAGGTTTTGTTATAAATTATTTTTTAGTAATGTTTATTATATCCTCAATGATATTTACCAAATATCGCTTATGATGTTTATTTGCAAAAGTTGCCATCATATAATTTGCTGATCCAATTTCTAAGATACTTGTCTTATCATGATGACAAATAAATTTATCAACTACAAATTTTAAATTATCTCTAAGAGATTTAAACTTTATATTTTCCTCATTATTTTGAGAATCAAATTGTTGCTTCAAATTTGATTGCTTGATTTCTTCGTCTTGACAATCAAATGGCTGATTTAAATACTCATCAATTGCCATACTAATACTTTCGGAATTATTTTTTTTATAATAATTTTGAAGTGTAAAATTTTTATTTCCATTTTCAAGAAGCATTGACCTAACTTGAACTAATGCTGAGTCGAAATAAGTTAAAAATTCAAACTGATTTATTTTCTTCATTGTATTTATTGTTTTAAGTTTTTCTAACCTATATGATAATAATTCTAAATTAAACGCTAGGCTTTCATTTAATCTTTGATTATTTTGATGTTCTCTAATATCTTGATTCATCTATTGTAACCTTTTTATAACGTTTGAGTTGAGAAATAGTTTTGCCCGCTAGGGTAAACTATTTCTCTCCAAGGCTTTGTTAGACTTCTTCGTTAACAGTTATATGCTGAGAAATTGTTTCTTCCATACTATCTGTAAATTCGATTAGAATATTAGTTGATTTTTTGTATATGTCTATAAGTTTCTTTGCACTTATCTCAAATTTCGCAATATACATAGCCGATGCAAAAATATGAAATTGTACACAGGTTAGAACCATATATAGTGAAAAATGGTATTGCTGTATAAAGTTTGCTTTTTCTAATCCATCAACATTAGCTATTACTCTAGTCATTAAACTATTTAATATATCTTCTGAATCATTGTGAGCTTGAGAGCATAAAGCCATATAAATCGTTCTATAGCTAACTTCATGATCTATATCACGAAATCTTTCAAATATATTTGGCCATCTAGTATTATTAGAATCATAATTTACATTAGCTAGAGATAGTGATTCTCTAAGCATTTCTTCATATTTATCTAATGCTTCATTTTTATCAGCAATTTTTTTTCTATGAAATTCTTTAGATTTACTAGGGTAATTAGAACTATTTATACTCTTTTCCCAATTAATATTTTGTTTTCGTTCTGTCTCAATATAATCTTTAAAATAAGCTATTAATTTATCCATTGAATTGTCTAAACTAATATAATGTAAGTTTACAGAACTTTCGATAGCCGTTCTGCATAACGCTTCACTGGATTGAAGTTGAGCAACAATAAATAAAGTTAATACTCCGCATACATGATCATAACTTCTTTTGTACATGTCATGCATTGATGACCAAGGTACATTTTTTTCAAGTTTTTTGATATTTATATCAACCAATTTATTTAGTACATTATTTGATTCTTCTAGATATAAAATTGCATTATGTAAAGGCTTATTCATATCTATGTCTGTTGAAATCACTCTTTTATCAAAAAAATCTTTTACTAGCTTGTGCATTAAATTCGTTCCTTGGTAAAAATTTATATTGTAGTCTAACGGTTGAGTTGAGAAATATTTGAGCCGCTAGGGTCAAATATTTCTCTCCAAAGTTTTGTTATAAACCTTACTGTTCTCTTATCGCTGAAATTGGATTAAATCCAAACTTTCCATCTTCTTTAATGATGGTCGGTGTTATTTTGACCACAGTTTCTTTATTGTTAAAACTATTTTTATATTTTATTGATATTATTGCAACATAAAAATCATCTGTTCTTTTTTTTATGTTCTCAATCTTTGCATCTGTTAATGTTTTATATTCAAAACTATTAAGTAGATATCCAGCAGGTGAATTTTCTCTGTCTCTCCAACTTTTCTGCGTATATTGAACCATTTCTTTAAAGTCTTTGTATTGCCAAGTAGTAATAAAACCAGCAATGATATATTTAGGCGTGTTTGGATCGAAATCTTTCATATTTATAAATGGTTTTGTCTGTTTAAGATTATCTTGTTTTGTTTGAAGTTCCTTTTTATCTTCTTCAATAAATTTTTTCTCTCTCCAAGTCTCTGTCATCTCATCATAAGCTAACTTGTATTTTTCTCCGATAGAAAATGCTTGTGTGATAGTTTGCATTTTTGAAGCTTGATAATATTGTATATTTTCTTTAAACTTTACAACTAATGTAGGCTTCTTGTTATCTACATAATCAAGAAAGTTATTGTATGCCATTTGTAAAAATAAATTTGAATTATGTAGTGTCTCTATATATTTTTCTACAATATCCTCTGTTTTGCTATCTTCAAAGTTATCTGGATAGGATTTGTATGTTAGCTTCATTATCTTTGGTTCATTTCTTTTTGCACTTGAAATAGCTGTATAGATATCACTATCTATATTTTTTTGAAAATACGAAAAATCTTTTTCAACTTGAAATAGATCATGATAAGACATATTTAGTAATTTTAAAACTTCCTGTTTGTCTTTTTCGTAATCTTCATCTACTGTAGGTTGCTTTTCTTTGGCTGTCATTGACACTTCTTCTTTTGTACCATTATTATTATTTTCAACTTTTGGGGCAAAAATACCTATTGCAACTAAACTTACCAATACTGAGGAAAGATATATTTTAAAAACATCTTTTCGTGAAGCTTCCTCTTTCCACCTAACAACTGCCTTTGGTTTGAACATACCAACTATAAGTCCAATAATTGAACCGAAAAATATAAATGCAAAAAAATTTGCCATAGTTTTGTCTCCTTGTGTTTATAACTATTTATTCAAACACATTATATAGATATTAACTTAAAAAAATAAAAATAACTAACATGTCAAATGTGTGATAATTATTAAAAATTAACACAAAATATGACAAATTGCAATATTTTTTTACTTTTTAGAGAAAAAATGCATATTATTCTTAAATATTTAGTGAGTGTTAAGTGTCATAGAGAGAAATAACACACAAAATGTTTGTTAATAGTTGAAAAAATTACATAACACACATGATGTAGCTTAAGTAAGGAAGATAATATGCAAGTGAAAAAGAAACTCTTAGATTTAGTTCGTGATAAAATTAGGTTTAAACACTATAGCTATTCAACTGAAAGAACTTATGTACATTGGATAAAGCACTATATATTTTTCCACAACAAGAAGCATCCAGTTGAAATGGGTAAAGTTGAAATAGAGACTTATCTAACAAAACTAGCCACAAAAGATAATGTCTCACCAACTACGCAAAATCAAGCTTTTAGTGCTTTGTTATTTTTATATAAAGAAGTTTTAGGTGTAGATATAAGTGATTGGAATATTCAAGCTCTTCGTGCTCAAGAGAGAAAGCATATACCTGCTGTTTTAACAAAAGATGAAGTTGCGAGTATTTTGCAAAATATACCTATGGAGTACAGTTTGCTGGTACACTTGATGTACGGCTGTGGACTAAGAATGAACGAGGCTTTAAGCTTGAGAATCAAAGATATAGACTTTGGTTTTGATAAGGTATATATTTGGGATTCTAAGTCATTAAAAGATAGAACTGTTCCATTGCCCTTAAAACTAAAGCAGCAATTGATTAGTCAAGTTGAGTTGGTTACAAACCTTCATAAGCAAGACTTAGATAATGGATATGGAAGTGTGTTTATACCATATGCACTAGAAAAAAAGTATCCAAAATCAAAGTATGAAACAAAATGGCAGTTTTTATTTCCAATGAAAAATATTTCAGTTGATCCTAGAAGTAAAGAAAAGAGACGACATCACATTCACCCACAGACACTTGGAAGAAATATCAAAGTAGCATCCCAAAAAGCAAATTTAAATAAGCGCGTTACTTCCCATATTTTTAGACATTCGTATGCTACACATCTACTACAAGCTGGGATAGACTTGCGTTCAATTCAAGAACTCTTAGGACATAAAAGTGTTGAAACTACAATGATATACACGCATGTTGTTTCAGAGATGAACAAGAGTAAAGTTATAAGTCCTTTGGATTTCTAGACTTTTCCTTCATTCGGCGCTAAATCACAACGGCCACACAACAAGCAGCATTGGAATACTTATAACAACAATGAGAATCTCCAGCGGCAGTCCAAGCCTCCAGTAGTCACCAAACCGAAAGCCGCCAGGTCCGAGTATCAGCGTATTGTTCTGGTGGCCGACAGGGGTGAGAAATGCACATGAGGCGCCAATCGCCACTGCCATTAAAAAAGAGTCGGCATTGACACCTAGCGCGCTCGCAGTACCGATGGAGATCGGGCACATTACCGCTGCGGTGGCGGCGTTGTTCATCATATCGGAGAGGAACATAGTGATAACAAGAATTAGTGTCAGACCGATCACGGCGTTGCCGTAGGCGACTTTTTCGATGATTAAGCGTGCGATCAAATCAGCGGTACCAGTAGACTCCATTGCTCCAGCCACTGGAATAAGTGTTGAGAGCAACATAATTACAGGCCAGTCTATAGACTCGTACACATCGCGCAGCGGTACTGTCCGAAGCGCCATAGATACCAGTACGCCCATGGCAAACGATATTGACGCCGGTAACAGACCCAGAGCAGCGACACCAACAGCCAGCGCCATGATAATTCCGGCTTTCCATATTTTGCTCTTGTCTGGAATGCGTAAATCGCGTTGTGCCAGCGGTACACAGCTGTAGTCGGCGGCAAATTCCGAGATCGATTCAGGCGAGCCCTGCATTAGCAGCAGATCGCCGGCTTCGAGGCGGGCAGTGCGCAGGCGTTTGATGGAGAGCTGACCACGACGCGAGAGGGCCAGTAGGTTAAGATTGTAGCGTGTTCGTAACTGGATGTTGCTAGCTGAGCGTCCTGTAAGGTGGGAATCAGGTAGAACGGCAAGTTCTCTCAAGACGATTTCGTCAGAGGTCGTAACATCTTCTTTTTCCTCTTTAGTCTCTTCCTTGTCCTTATCTTTGTTACTGTTTTTTGTTTCGTTTTTTTCTGTTTCGTCTTTTTCAATGGACTGCACTGCTTCTTCGAGCTTAAGTCCCAATGTAGAGAGCGCATCGGCAAGGGTTTCAGCCTCTGCCTCTAGTATGAGGATATCTTCGGCAAGTATTTTGCGCCACTGGTTTGGTACACTAAGGCGGACATCGTTACGAACCATGCCGATGACTTGTGTGTCGTTATCATCAAGAGCCGTCTCAATTTCACGCAGGGTCATACCTACTGCTTTACTCTCTTTGGGTACCCTTGCTTCGGTGATATATGCTCCTGATTCGAATCCTTCGACTCCGATTTGCTTGCGTATCGGAATCAGGCGTTGACCCAGCAAGAGTATGAAGGCTAATCCGGCAAAGGCAACGACCAGTCCAACATGTGTGAAGTCGAACATAGAGAAGCTCTCGGAGCCGGTCTCGGCGCGAAAACCGGCGACAATCATATTTGGCGGTGTGCCGATCATCGTTGTCATACCGCCAAGGATGGTACCAAAAGCCAGCGGCATCAGTATCTGGCCGGGAGTCAAGTTCAGGCGTTTCGCCATCTGTAGAGCTACTGGCATTAACAATGCCATCGCGCCAATGTTGTTCATAAAGCCTGAGAGTACCGCTCCAAGTCCGATTAGTGCGGTCATGCTCAGTGTTACTCCCGCTTGCGAGGGCAACACGGTGCGAGTCAGTGCATCCACCACACCTGAAGTCTGCAAACCACGGCTGAGCACCAGTACACAAGCAACAGTTATAACAGCCGGATGACCAAATCCTGCAAATGCTTCGAGCGGCGGCACTAGTCCAGCCAGAACGCATGCCAACAGCGCAGCTGCACCTACCATGTCGTGGCGCCAACGACCCCACAAAAACATTGCCATCGTAATAATCAAAATTGCCAGTATTAGTAGTTGTTCAGTCGTCATATATTTAGTCCGTGCCCCATTTGCCCGTTTGTTATGCAAGCAGACAAGTATTTATATAAAAAATACTGTAGCATATATAGGCTGAATAAAAACATTAACCTTGCTTATCAATGATTTTTAGAGATAAATAAAAGAAGTAAAAAAGTAGCTATTGATTATTTGGATTTCTGGACTTTTTCCCTAGTTTGACAAGCGCTATTCCGATGCCAATTATGACAAATATCGCAGCTATGGTTGCTGCGATAAATGTAAAAGATATAGGTTCGGCAAAGTTAGGCATTTAAAACCTTTGAACATCTTGGGCAGGTGCTCTCTTCATTTTCTGACTGGTATTTCCAGCATCTAGGACATTTTGCTTTTGTCGCTTTTGCTATTATAAATGTATCGCCATCTACGCTGAATGTCCCAAGTTCTTCAGATGTTTCGCCCTCTATAACGCCAGATACCACGAACCAGTCTTCAGCTTCTGTTTTGTCCATTTTAAGAGCAGTTTTTGACTCTGTGTAGAGTACCAACTCCAGTGTGTTTTTTATGATTTTTTCTTTTTTAAGAGCATCTACTTTTTCGTAAAAACTCTCTCTGGCAGCAAACATATAATCAACATTGAACTCAGATTTTACATCTTCGATACTCTCATAGACAAAATCAAAAATGTCCTCTTTGTCGCCTTTGATGATAGCAGGAGCGTTCTCTACTATCTCATCTGCTGTGTAAGTAAGTATTGGCGCGATTAATCCTAAAAGAGATTTAGCTATGATAGCCATTGCACTCTGGCTTGCATTTCTTTTCGCGTCATTTTTACCGTCGCAGTAGAGAGAATCTTTTGTGATGTCGATGTAAATTCCGCTTAACTCATTTACGATAAAGTTGTTGAGTAGGTTCATTCCATTTACAAAGTTATAACCGCTAAATGATTTGTGAACCGCATCAAATACCTCTTTTGCTTCACTTAAAATCCACTTGTCAAGTTCACCCATCTCTTCATATGGTGTTATAGCTTTAAGGTCATTTATGTTTGCAAGCATAATTCTAAAAGTGTTTCTCAGTTTGCGGTAGTTTTCAGCCGTTTGTCTTAAGATGCCTTGAGAGATTTTGAGGTCTCCCTGATAGTCGCTTGAAGCAACCCAAAGACGCAAAATTTCACTGCCGTACTCTTTTAAAACTTTTTCAGGAGCTACTACATTTCCTTTAGATTTTGACATCTTCTCACCCTTTTCATCAACCGTGAAACCGTGAGTAAGGACCCCTTTGTATGGCGCTTTGTGCTCGATCGCCGCACTTAAAAACATTGATGACTGGAACCAGCCGCGGTGCTGATCGCTTCCTTCAACATATAAATCTGCCTGATATTCGCCTGCATCGTAGTTGCGGGATTTTAAAACCGAATACCATGTAGAGCCGCTGTCAAACCAAACATCCAAGATGTCCGTTACTTTTTCAAGTTCATCAGCGCTGTATCCTGCACCCGGATAGAGCAGCTGCTCTGTCGGCATAGAGTACCACGCATCGCTTCCGTGCATCTCAAATACCATTGCCGTAAAGTTTAAAACCTTCTCATCAAGAAGGACTTCGCCTGTTGCTTTTACTCTAAAAAACGCTATTGGAACTCCCCAGTCTCTTTGACGCGATATACACCAGTCGGGACGGTTTTCAACCATTGATCTAAGTCTGTTTTTACCGCTTTGAGGGTAAAAAAGAGTCTTCTCCACTTCATCAAGAGCAATTTGTCTAAGAGTTTTGTCTTCACCGCTAGGTGTTCCATCTACGCTGATAAACCATTGTTTTGTCGCTCTGAAAATTAGAGGCGTGTGGCTTCTCCAGCAGTGTGGGTAGGAGTGCTTAAACTTTGAAACATGTATAACACTCTCTCCCATAAGAGCGATAATATCTTCGTTAGATTTAAAGATATGTCGCCCCACAAACTCCTCTGCATTTGGAATCAAACCATCCCTAACGAGTGTGTTGTCATAACATCCCGTCTCATCAACCGGCATAACGACTTCAAGGTCATAAACAAGACCAATGCGGTAGTCATCTTCACCGTGTCCCGGAGCCGTGTGGACGCACCCTGTACCGTTTTCAACTAGAACATGTTCGCCAAGAACTATGCGGGAAGTTCTGCCGTTTAGCGGGTTTAGTGCGAGAAGGTTCTCAAACTCTTTTGCATGAAAAGTTTTAGCGATATCGCCGCCTAAGATGCCTTGCTCTTTTAGAGACTCCAGAAGTTTTTTGGCAACGATGTATCCTGTTGTCGTTAGAACATACTCCTCATCAGGGTTGAGTGATATTCCCGTGTTTGCAGGTATCGTCCATGGAGTTGTCGTCCAAATAACTAAAGCTGCTTTTGAATCTATAGAGAGTTTCGCTTTTGCATCATCGCTTAGTTCAAACGCGATAAAGATTGAGTAATCCTCTTTGTCTTCATACTCTACTTCAGCCTCAGCTAGTGCCGTTCTCTCAGCCCATGACCAAAAAACAGGTTTGCTTCGCTCGATTAGAAGACCTTTTTTTGCAACATTGCAAAGAGTGCGGTAGATGTTTGCCTCAAATTTATAATCCATAGTTACATAAGGGTTTTCCCAGTCGGCGATGATGCCAAGCTTTTTAAACTCTTCTCTTTGGATATTGACAAACTCAGACGCGTGGGCACGGCAAAGTTCTCTTACTTTTGCGGCACCAAGAAGCTCTTTTTTCTGTTTGCCGCCTACTTTTTTTTCTACCTGCTGTTCGATTGGAAGACCGTGACAATCCCAACCCGGAGTAAAACGCACTGATTTGCCGTTAAAATAGTTATGTTTTATGATTATATCTTTTAAGATTTTGTTGAGTGCATGACCGATGTGCGTATTGCCATTTGCGTATGGAGGACCGTCATGAAGAGTAAAGCTTTTAGCATCCTTGCGGTTGGCTTTCATCTTTTCATATACTTTCTTCTCATCCCAAGAAGCGTATCTTTTTGGTTCATTGTTGATAAGATTGCCTCTCATGGCAAATTCAGTGGTTGGTAAAAGTAGCGTATCTTTGTAATCCATATTTGTCCCAAATAGTGTAAAATTTTTGCATTATATCCTTTGAGGGTTTAAAAGCTACTTTAAAATATTTAAATAGTATTATAATAGAGAAAATAATTTTTATAAAAAGGGTGTTTATACCATGAAACTGCATCTTCTATTTATAGGCAATAAGTTTATATACAATAGAGCGTTAAAAGAGTACATTATTAGAAAAATTGAGCAAAAAGCTGATTTTATAAACTCAATAACTTTTTTTAAAGAGAGTGACAACTCACTTTTTTTATATCTAGAAAGAGAACTTCACTCTACAGACAAATATATAATTATAACTACAAAACAGCATTTCTCAACTTTAGGAAAACTTATCTGTACAGTTACAAGTGATAATCAAGTTTTAAAAGATGATATGTTAATACCTTCAAATAGTTCTTTATATGAGAAAGGAAGTTATCTTTTGGAGTATAAAAATTCAACTACAAATGTTTTGCATATAGATGAAATGGAAAAATTTCCAGAATTGTTATTAAATTTTGAAGAAACAAAATATATTATGCATCTGTTTGATGAAAATGATAGAGAACATATGATCTCTTTAATTGCTCCGGTTGCACAAACATATGATGTAAAAATAGATATAGTTGATATTATTGAAGGGTGGTTTATTGTTAATATCAGAAGTAAAAAATATGGTGATATATCTCAATTTATTGCCTCTGTTAAGCAGTTGTTTCCAAATAAGATTATTGCAGCAGAGAGTATAGAGAGCTATATTATAGATAGACTCTCTTTACACAAAAAAAAGATCTCATTCGCTGAGAGTTGTACAGGTGGACTCTTAACCTACTATTTTACAAAAAACAATGGAGCTTCAAAGATACTTGATGGTTCATTGGTAACATATGCAAACAATATCAAAGAGAGTTGGCTTGGAGTAAATGCAGATACACTTGAAAAACATGGAGCAGTAAGCAGCGAAGTTGTTTTGGAAATGAGTGAAGGAGCACTAAATGTAAGTAACGCTGATTATGCCATATCTATAAGCGGAATTGCAGGTGATAGCGGAGGAACCAAATATAAACCGGTAGGTACTGTATACATAGGAGTAAGAAGTAAAATCAAACATAAAGAAATTCACTTAAATCTCAATGGAGACAGGAACTATATTCAACATCAAAGTGTACTTTTTGCCATTAAAATGCTTCTACTGATGGATAAAGAGATGTTTTTTTAAATTTCTCTCTTTTTATCTTGACAATTAAAACCTATTTGTCTATAATTTCGACCTCTTAAACATTTAGGAGAAAATGTCTTGTTAGCTCAGCTGGTAGAGCACGTCACTTTTAATGATGTGGCCGATGGTTCGAATCCATCACAGGACACCATTTTACATATGCGCGGTGGTAGTTCAGTTGGTTAGAATACCTGCCTGTCACGCAGGGGGTCGCGAGTTCGAGTCTCGTCCACCGCGCCACTTTTTTAGGGCGCTTAGCTCAGTTGGTAGAGCGCTACCCTTACAAGGTAGATGTCACTGGTTCGAGTCCAGTAGTGCCCACCATTTTTTTGATTATACTGCGTTAAATTTAAACTCGCATAGTTTGTTATGCTTCGTCAAAATTTGCCTTGTCTAATACAAAAAAAACAAGTTTTTTTACAAAGCCTTTTGTTTTAAATGAAAGTGACCCTTTCGTCTAGTGGCCAAGGACACTATCACTTCATGGTAGGGACAGAGGTTCAAATCCTTTAGGGGTCGCCACTTATTGGTGTTATAAATAGAATAGATTTCAAATTCTTGATTTTGACTTTAATTGAGACAGATTCTTTGCGGAATGAGGAGCATAGTAAATCTATGTGACGAATGGAACAGAGGTTCTAACGAATAGTAAAGTAAAAAGCATAATTTTAGGGCGCTTAGCTCAGTTGGTAGAGCGCTACCCTTACAAGGTAGATGTCACTGGTTCGAGTCCAGTAGTGCCCACCATAACATTATTTGTACGCGAAATGAACAAAGTCCATTTTACTGCGTTAACACTAGGTTTTACTCAGCGTAAAGCTCATCGAACTAGTTCGATTTTGTTATACAGATAATTTTTATAGTGACAATTAGTAATTTATAAAATTCTTGATTTTTGTTTTAATCAAGGCGGATTCTTGAGTGAATGAGGAGCATAGTTGGACTATGTGACGATTTAGCGAAAGGTTCTAACGCGGAGAAAAGCAAAAAGCATAATTTAAATGCGCGGTGGTAGTTCAGTTGGTTAGAATACCTGCCTGTCACGCAGGGGGTCGCGAGTTCGAGTCTCGTCCACCGCGCCACTACTTTTTTTTAAAATCAATTATAAAAAACTTTTTTTCCCTCTTTCGTCGTACATGTCTTTATATCTAAATGCTATAAGATTTTGCATTATTGCAAAAAGAATAACAAAAGTTATAAAACTGCTTCCACCGTAACTAAACATTGGCAAAGGAACTCCGACAACTGGAGCATATCCTATAGTCATTGAAATATTTACAGACATATAGATAAAAATCATAAATGATGTTGCTATAGTTACAACTTTTATGTAGTAATCAGTGTTAAAAATACTTAAACTCATAAGATGCAAAATAAGCAATACATATATAAGTATAATACTCAAAGCCCCTAAAAATCCGCTTCTCTCAACTAAAAACGCAAAGATAAAATCACTTGTGGCAATGGGAAGAAATCTCATTTGGGTCTGTGTTGCTTCATCTTTTGACTTGCCTGTTAGTCCGCCTGAGCCTATTGCAATGATAGATTGCTGAACATGATAGGAAGGTTTTTCGCTAAGAAAATCTTTGATTCTGACTTTTTGATAATCATGAAGCAAAAATTTGTAAGCAAGCGGGGAAAGAAGCACAATTGAACCAATAATAACTGCCCATATTTTCCAATGCACCCCTATAAAAAACAGCACCCCGTAGCCAACTAGAAGAAGAATAATAGCAGTGCCTAAATCAGGCTCTTTTGCTATTAAAAAAAATGGCAACAGTATGTAAATACTAATTTTTAAAAACTCTTTTAGTCTATAGCCGTTTATGGGCGGAGGACTTTTTTTAATAAGGTATGCAAGCATTAAAATCAGTGCCGGTTTTACAAATTCCGATGGCTGAATGGTAGCATTTATAAAAGGTATTTCTATCCATCTTTGTGCTCCGAGTCTTGCATGACCAAAAAATTCAACTGCAAAAAGCAACCCTATGCTAATCCAGTATATAAGGGGAATAAGCCAGCTCATTCTGCGAATCGGAAGGAAAAAAACAACTAAAAAAACTAAAAAAGAGATACCTACATAAGCCATCTGCTTTTGTGCAAGAGCAGGCACAACTTCGCCTATAAGCCAGTTTGAAGTAAGAATTAACGGAATGATAAGAATAATGGAAATAAAATCAAATTGTGCTAAAATACGCTTATCAATTCTCCACAAGTTTGAAACTCCATAAAATTTTAGAAATTGTATCATAAAGGTTAGAAATTTGAATGAAAAAAAGAGTTATATTTGCAACGAAGCCCAGCGTCTTGATACATTTTTAGCGTTAGAAATCGGGCAAAGTCGTTCACAAATTACACAGTTAATTAAAAAAGAGTGTGTGTATGTTGATGAAAAAATAGTTTCTCGATGCGGTGTTAAACTAAAAGAAAATCAAGTAGTTAAAGTTAATTTTCCTGATGTTGAAACAAAACCGGCGTTAGATATTGATTTTCATGTTGAGACACTTTATGAAGATGATGATGTTTTGGTTATAAACAAACCAAGCGGACTTACAGTCCATCCTGCGCCCAGTGTAAAAGAAGCGACACTTGTTGACTGGTTAAAGCATAAAGGGATAAGACTCTCTACAATAAGCGGAGATGAACGCCATGGTATAGTTCACAGACTTGATAAAGGTACAAGCGGAACTATGGTAATAGCAAAAAACAATGAAGCTCATGAATTTTTATCTGCTCAACTTCAAGATAAAAGTATGGGTAGATATTATTTGGCGGTTATTAATCCTCCTCTTAAAAATGATTTAACTCAGATAGAGTGCCCCATTGCCAGAAGTTCAAATAATAGACTTAAAATGGCTTGTCAGGAGCACGGAAAATATGCTAAAACAGTTTTTAAAAATTTAGCATTATCAAATGATGAGAAAAACCAGCTTGTCGCATGTAAACTTTTCACAGGAAGAACGCATCAAATTCGTGTTCATTTAGAGAGTATAAATCGTCACATAATAGGTGATCATATCTACTCTTTAAGCCCAAAACAAGAAAAATCAGAACGAATTTTGCTTCATGCGTATATAATATACTTCGTTCATCCCAAGAGCAAAGAGAAACTCTCTTTTGCCGTGTTGCCTGATGAAAAGATGATGGGATATATAAATAAGAAATTTAATAAGGAGCAAATAGATGAAATTATGGACATTAATCACATTATGTACAGCTTCACTGCTAATTCTTAGCGGTTGTGGTGCAAAACCAACACCAAAAAAAGAGGCGGTTGTAGATGATACACTGCCTATTGTTAAGCTTACCAACAACGGGACTATAGCTGATGTTAACGCAATAGCATTTGAGTGGGAACTTATAACAGATCCAAGAGTAAAGGGTGTGTATATATATAAAATTGATTTAGACAATGCAAAAGTGGATAGTGATGAATATTATGATACGGTTGATAATCGTTTTTCTACTCATTATCTTGATTCAAATGTAGAACCAAATTCAAAATATGGATACTATTTTAAAACTTACAGTGCCAATGCTGAGTCAAAAAAAAGCAAAATAACTACAATATCTTCTTTGCCGTTAATGGAGTCTGTAGCGTGGCTTCATAGTATAGGAAGCATGCCAAGAAGTGCAAAAATAATTTGGCGGCCGCATACAAATCAGAAAGTAAAAGCTTATATAATTCAAAGAAAAACTCTCGAAGAGGATATTTGGAGAGATATAGCAACGGTAAATGGGCGATTAAATGCGGAGTATATAGATAAAAATTTAAAAGATAATTATACATATAAATATCGTATTAAAACAGTTACATTTGACAATCTCGTCTCAAAACCGAGTCAGGAAGTTACAGTTGTGACAAAAAAACTGCCAAAAGAGCTGACACAAATAACCGCTTCAACCGATTTACCAAAAAAAATTGAAATTAAATGGGAAGAGAGCGATACAAAAGATTTTTTAGTATATAGACTTTATAGATCTTCTAGTATTGATGGGAGTTATAAGGTAGTTATTGATACAAAAAAGAATTCATATGTTGATTTGATTGAAGAAGATGGTAAAGAGTATTTTTACAGAGTGAGTGTTTTTGATAAAGATAAACTAGAAAGTGCTTATGAAAATCATTCAGTTTTAGGTAAAACTTTGATTAAACCAAAATCACCCTCTTTGGTTGAAGCAAAATTAGTTAATGGTAAAGTTACCATATCTTGGGTGAGTTCAGATTCAAGAGATAAAAGTTTTACTGTTCAAAAAAGATATAAAAAAAGTTTTATTGAAAGTTCAATTGAAGATTTTGAAAATATAAAAGGCACTCAATTTATTGATTCAGAAATTGAAGCCGGTAAAACATACTATTACAAAGTGTTTTCAATTGACACTCATGGTATTAAGTCAGAACCGAGTATAGAAATCGAGTTAAAAATCGAAGACAAGACAGAAAAAAACACTTTGAGCAATACAGAAAAAACATTACAACAAAATAACTCTGTAGATGTAAATAAAGCAGATGAAGAGATAATAATACCAATACAAGATTTTAATTAAAAACGAGAATAAATGCCACACCTACATATAGAAGAGTTTAAAAAAACAGAGTTTCCATCGCAAGAAGATGGAGTTTTATTTAATTTTATAGCTGATAATATTAACCATAAAGAGGAGAAACTAATTTCAGTTAAAGTAGATGAAAATGAGTTTTTTTTATTGGTTAAAGATGAAAATGGAAAGAGTTTATTAAAAAGTGACAAATTAACAAGACCTGCTTCGATATATAATGTACATAAGGCTCTTTTGTCTTATGCAAAAGCAGCTCATTTAAATGTGCTCTCTTCAAATGTGCCGCAAAATCAAAAAAATATTCATCTTCAAGAGGTTACAGCGCTCAAAGATATAAACTATTTTGCAACAAACTTTCCAAAAAACAGAGAAATTCGTATTGAAGTTGGTTTCGGCTCAGGCCGTCATCTGCTTCATCAAGCTATAAACAATCCAGATACTCTTTTTATCGGTATAGAGATACATCACCCCTCAATTGAGCAGGTATTAAAACAGATAACAATTAAAAATCTTGATAATTTGCTTGTATTAAACTATGATGCAAGACTTTTTATGGAACTAGTACCATCAAATATTGTAGGAAAAATTTATGTGCATTTTCCTGTTCCATGGGATAAAAAACCTCATAGAAGGGTTATCTCCACTGCATTTATTGAAGAAGCAAATCGTATCTTAAAAGTTGGAGGAACTTTAGAGCTTAGAACGGATAGTGAAAACTATTATGCTTACTCTTATGAAACTTTTATAGCTTTTAAAAAAACAACACTTTATATAAATAAAAACAGAGATATTGCAGTAACAAGCAAGTATGAAGACCGATGGAAAAAGATGGAAAAAAACATTTATGATTTGACTATGATAAATGATGAAGAGTCTTCCGAGTTAATCTTAAAAGGTGATTTTAATTTTTCAGAAGTAAAACTTTCAACTGAAGAAATTTTAAAACTTCATAAAGAGATAAAAAAATTTAATGGTGGATTTATTCATTTTGAGAGAACTTATATGTTAAAAGATGGGATAATGCTTCGTATGTCAATGGGCAGTTTTGACAAGCCTGAACATCTTTATGTTATTGTTAAAAAAGATAAAGCATTTTACTATCCAAACTCTCCTTTAAAATCAAAAAGCAATCTTGCGGCACATCAATTTTTAAACAGAGTTCTTCATGGATAGAGTTATTGTGGCCAAAGATCTTTCATTATCTTATTCAAATAATGAAACTATTATCAATAAAGTAAATTTTTCAGTAAACTCTGGCAGTTTTGTATTTATAACGGGAGCAAGCGGCAGCGGAAAATCAACACTTTTAAAATCTCTTTTTGGAGCATTAAAGCCAAAGCAGGGAAGTCTTATAGTCGGGGGTGTTGAACTTGCAGGTGTTTCACGCTCAAAACTAAATTTTTTAAGACGACATATAGGAATTGTTTTTCAAGATTATAAGTTAATAAAAGAGTGGACCATCGATAAAAATATTATGCTTCCTTTGCTTATTAGCGGGTATGTAAAAAGTGTTGCAAATAATCAAGTAGATAAACTATTGAAACATGTAAGACTCAATCATCAATCAGGCAAATATCCGCTTGAACTCAGCGGTGGCGAGCAACAGAGAGTTGCAATGGCTAGAGCACTTGCTCATAATCCTATTATGATTTTAGCTGATGAGCCTACAGGCAATCTTGATGAATACTCTTCACAGTTAATTTGGAATCTTCTAGAGGGCGCGAATGAACAGCTAAATACTACAGTTATAGTTGTCACACATCATATTCCGCAAAATTTAAATATCGATTATAAACATTTTCATATAGAATATGGGAGTATACATGAAGTCTGTTAAGAACCATTTTTCATTAGTAATTGCACTATTGAGTATATTGTTTTCTATACAGGCGTTTTTTATTATTGATCGTTCAATTGAAGCATATAAAACAAATCTGGCAAATATTTATTCTGTTATAGCAGTTAGCAAAAAGCCTTTGGCTAATAGTGATATTTTAAGTATAAAT
Source organism: Sulfurimonas sp. CVO (assembly GCF_009883775.1). NCBI lineage: Bacteria > Pseudomonadati > Campylobacterota > Epsilonproteobacteria > Campylobacterales > Sulfurimonadaceae > Sulfurimonas > Sulfurimonas sp. CVO. The sequence continues at coordinate 1,179,059 of NZ_CP033720.1, read as the reverse complement.
AAATTAATAGCAGGCGTGCAAGAACTTTCACCTGATGCTGTAATAGAGAAATTCAGCAGTGATATGACAAGTGAAAATAGAGAACTTTTAAAAAATACATTACCAAAGTTTTACAAATTAAGTCTTGCTTATTATCCAACGCCGCAGGAAGTCAAAAAATTAAGAAGCGACTTATTAAACAGCAGCAATATAACAAAAGTAGAAGATTTTTCTTATGCTCATGATACTACATACAAGCTTTTGCTTTTATTTAAAAATGTTGTTGCGCTTTTTGCTTTTGTAGTTTTTGTTGTTACTGTTTTATTGATAATGAAAGAACTGAAAATTTGGCAATATAAACATAATGAACGAATGACAATTATGGGATTTTTCGGTGCAGCTTTATGGCTTCGTTCAGCTGTACTTTTTAGGCTTGCCATAGTTGATGCATTGATAGCGAGTTTTTTAGCTTTTGGAATGTTTATCTATCTTTCATCATCTCCTTGGTTGATAGATCAGTTTAGCAATATTGGAATAAAGATAGTTATATTTAATCCCATAGATGATTTTTTATTTCTTTTAAGTATTGCTATATCTATTTCAATACTTTTAGCATTTCTTATAGTTTTGGGACATAAAGAAGAAGCATGATGCGTTTTATTATTGTATCTGTCTTAATATGTCTGCATTTACAAGCAAGAACAAGTGTTGATGTTAAAATAGAAAAAACAAGTTCTCAAATAAGCTCTTTTTCTCAAACTCAACAAGAGATCAATAAGAAAATGAGTGAAACAGCAGAAGCAATTTTATTGCAGAAAAAAGAGATTCAAGCACAACAGGAGCGTTTGAAAAAGTTAAAAGAGGAGCTTTTAGATAAAGAGAGTTCTCATAAAGAGAATATTGGCCAGCTAAAAGAGTTGAAAATTTTTCAAAACAGACTAAAAAAAGATGGAGAAAAATTGGAAAAAGAGCTTATTTCTACAATAGCTCAAAGTGTCTCTTTGTCAATAATTTTAGAAGAGAAATATACCGCCGGTGAAGATTCGCTTATTGAGTATGAGGTTCTTGATCTTATGCATAAAAATGCCAAAATAAAGATAAAAGAACTAAATGAAAAGTTCTATAACAACTCTAAAGATATAGATGTATTAAATAAAAAGGTTGAATCTTTAGAGATTGCCATAAACACCATTGATACAAAAAGAAAAGAGCTGGTAAGAGCGCAAAAAGAGAATGAAGAGTCATTAAAAAAATTAAATATAGCAAAATCTTCTTATAAGCAAGAGCTTAAAGAAATTTTGAACAAGCAAGATATGTTGAAAAAAACTTTATCTCAATTAAATATTATTAAAATAAATGAGCTCAAAAGAGCTGAAGAAGAGGCGCAAAGAGCCCAAGCATTTGATGCAAAAGATATTATTTCAGATGATAATTTGCCAAAAGTAAAATCAGTTGGAAGCAGTTATCAAGCTATAAAAACAAAATATTATAAAGGTAAAAAAACTATTCCGCCTTTTAGTCCATATAGAATTACCAAAAAATATGGTACATATATTGATCCTATATACGGTATAAAAGTTTTTAATGAATCAATATCTTTAAAATCAGATGAAAAAAATACAAAAGTTAAAACTGTTTTTAACGGCAAAGTAATATATGCCGATAAAACACCGGTGCTAAACAATATTGTAATTATTGAACATGATGATGGATTACATACAATATACGCAAATTTGTCTCAAATATCTCCTGATATAAAAAAGGGCGTAAAAATAAAAAAAGGGTATACAATCGGCAGAATTAGTGATGAATTGATTTTTGAAGTTACTCAAAAATCATATCATATTAATCCGATAAGATTGTTTCAATGAGTTTTTTAAATAGATTTAATATATATTCTGTTAACATAGTTTAATATAATGAATTAATTTACATCTATTTTATTTATTTTTATTTTGATGAAAGAGTGAGTAGTGAGCAGTAGAGAAAGTTTTAACAAACATCCGTCATTTACTTCCCAAGAGATTGATTTGAGTGACTATTTTTTTACGATTGAGGGGTATGAAGGATTTTTTTATACTCTTTATCTTATAACAATTCCATATATTACTGGTGCTGTATTTTTGTTTTTTTATGTAGCAAAAGGAAATTTTAGCAACTTTATGCTTTTGGACATAAATGCTTTTTTTGTGGTTTGGCTTATAGGGTATGAAATAGTTGCAACTTTTATTTTAATTGCAATTTTAATCTCTTTTTTGCGTTATGATAAAAAAACCAAAAATCATAAACAAAATCGCCATCATTAAAAACTTGAAAAGTTTATAATTTAATAGTGTCTATTACCTAGAGTATTCAATGTTTTTTCGATATAATTGAAAAAATTTTTTAGGTGTATAGATTATGAACTTTATTCAAACTCGCGGATGCGATAAAAACACTCCTCCAAGCGTAACATTTTCACAAGCTATTTTAAGTCCAATCGCTTCTTTTGGCGGTCTTTATGTGCCGGAGAACTTACCTGATTTAGGACGAGAATTTTTAAATAAACATGTAAACTCTTCTTATAAAGATTTGGCATTTGATTTGTTAAATCGTTTTGAAATTGATATAGATAGTTATGTTATAAAAGAGGCTCTGGATCTGTATGATAAATTTGACAACTCAGAAAATCCTGTACCGGTTGTCAAAGTAAAAGAGAACCTTTATATAAGTGAACTTTATCATGGGCCTACTCGAGCATTCAAAGATATGGCGCTTCAACCTTTTGGTGTTGTTCTCTCTTCCATCGCACAAAAAAGAGGCGAGCATTATTTGATTTTAGCTGCAACAAGCGGTGATACAGGTCCTGCGGCACTTGAGACTTTTAAAAATCGCTCAAATGTGCAAGTCGCTTGTTTATATCCAGATGGCGGAACTTCTGATGTTCAAAGACTTCAAATGGTAACAGAAGATGCAAAAAATCTAAAAGTAATCGGAATTAACGGAGTTTTTGATGATGCGCAAAATGCGCTTAAGAGACTTTTAGCATCTGAAGAGTTTAAAAAAGCATTAAAAGAGAAAAATATACTTCTTTCAGCAGCAAACTCTGTAAACTTCGGGCGTATAATTTTTCAAATAATTTACCATATTCACAGTTATTTGGAACTCGTTCGCCAAAAAGCTATAACAATGGGCGAAAAAGTATATCTAAATGTTCCAAGCGGAAATTTTGGCAATGCTCTTGGAGCGTATTATGCATGGAAAATGGGCTTGCCTGTTGAAAAAATAATTATCTCTTCAAATGAAAATAATGTTTTAACAAAATTGATTAAAACCGGAAAGTATGATTTAAGAGACTTACATGTAGTGAGTACGACTTCTCCGGCAATGGATATACTAAAATCTTCAAATATTGAAAGAGTTTTGTATGATATGTTTGGATATCAACGAACAAGAGAGCTTATGCAAAATCTTGAAGAGAAGAATTTTTATGAATTAACATCTGATGAATTGGCACAGCTTCAAGAGAGTTTTGATGCTGACTTTTGTACAGGTGATGAGGGAAAAGTGTATATTAAAAAAACATTTCAAAAAAATGGTTATTTAATGGATCCTCATACTGCTACATGTATGAAATCTTATGAAACATGCTCAGATCCTAAAATAAAAACTATCGCTTACTCTACTGCTGAGTGGACAAAGTTTTCTCCAGTAATTGCAAATGCGCTTACAGGTGAAGTGGATGCTCAAGATATTAAAGCGCTTGCTTCCATTTCAAATGAAGCAAAATTAGAGATTCCATCGATGATAAAAGAACTCTTTAGTAAAGAAATAGTTCAAAAAACTGTTATAGAAAAAGAGGATATCGAAAAAGAGATTTTAAAATTTTTGTAATTTTTTTTCTGCATGCATAACACATGCAGAAAAAATGTTTAAAGTTCAGTCGCTTTTTTATAAGCTTTTTCAATAGCATCTATACAAGAAGCTCGTACATTGCCATTTTCTAAAGCTCCATAACCGGCAGCAGTAGTTCCTCCCGGACTCATAACACCATCTTTTAAAATAGCAGGATGTATCTCTTGTATAAGTTCGCCAAAACCGCCAAAAAGACCGCGCATTGCTGCCATCGCATCTGCTCTTTTCATTCCCTGTTTAACGGCTCCGTCTGCAAGCGCTTCAGAGATAAGGCACAGATAAGCAGGACCGCTTCCGGCAAGCGCAGTTGCGATATCTAACTCCTTTTCACTTCCAAGCCAAAGTGTCGTTCCTATCGCTCCTAGCAGCTCCTCCGCTTCTTCTTTAAATGCTTCGTCTCCCGTAAGCGTAGTCATAGATCTGCCGACACTTGCTGCTAAATTTGGCATAGATCTTACAACCGCATCAGAATTTAAATGCTGTTTTAATTTTTGCACTTTTGTTCCTGCAAGAACTGAGTAGACAACTCTTGCTTTTCCTTTTAATTTAATAGCAACTTCTTCAACATTGGCAGGTTTAACACAAAACATAACTGTTTTGCCCTCTATATTAAAATCATCCATTAAAGCTTTTTCTATTGTAACACCCAATTCGCTTTCAAATTTGTTTAATTTTTCAATATCTCTTCCTGCAACCTCTATTTTATAGTTATGTCGCAGCCCTTTAGCTATGCTAAGAGCCATATTTCCGTTACCAATAAAAGTGATGGTTTTCATAAAATGCCTTTATCTTTTTATGGTAGTATAACATTATTGGATGAAAATTTAAAAAATTAAGAAGGAGAGAAGATGGAACAATTTTTAGCAGAGGCAAAAGAGGCAAGCAGAGTATTTAACACTATTAGCGGGGCAGAAAAAAATAGAATATTAAGAGAAATGGCAAATGCACTTAGAGAGAGTAGTGCTAATTTAATTAAGGCAAATGCTATTGATATTGCAGATGGTGAAAAAAACAATTTATCATCTGCTTTGATGGATAGATTGCTTTTAGATGAAAAACGCATTGATGCGATGGCAGTGGCAATTGAAGAGATTGCGGCACTTAAAGAACCTGTTGGTCGTGTTCTTGAGGGCTGGGTTACAGAAGATGGTTTAAAGATTGAAAAAGTATCAATTCCTATCGGTGTAATAGGAATTATTTATGAATCTCGCCCGAATGTAACAAGCGACACGGCAGCACTCTGTTTTAAAAGCTCAAATGTTTGCGTGCTTAAAGGTGGAAAAGAGGCTCAAAATTCAAATGAAGCAATAGCAAAAATTCTTCAAACTATTTTAGAAAAAAACAATCTGCCAAAATCTTTAATTTCTCTAATTCCGGACTCTTCAAGAGAGGGAGTTGCTAAATTGATTAAAATGGATAAGTATGTAGACCTGATTATTCCTCGCGGTGGGGCAGGGCTTATTAAATATGTAAGCGACAATGCAACAGTAAGTGTTGTAAAACATGACAAAGGGCAGTGTCATACTTATATAGACAAAGATGCAAAAATAGATGATGCTATAAAAATTGCTATAAATGCAAAAGTACAAAGACCTGGAGTTTGTAATGCTATGGAGACTCTTTTAGTTGACAGTGCTATAGCCAAAGAGACACTTCCACTTTTAAAAGCAGAGTTTGACAAAGCGCATACAGAGCTAAAAGGGTGTAAAGAGACACAAGCAATTATAGATGTGGCAAATGCCACGGATGAAGATTATGATACTGAGTATCTAGCAAATATCCTTAATATAAAAGTAGTAAATGGTGTCGAGGGAGCAGTAGAGCATATAGTGAGATTTTCTTCAGGCCATTCAGAAGCCATTATCACACAAAATGTAACTACAGCAGAGATGTTTTTAAATGCAATAGATGCAGCTGCCGTATATCTAAATGCATCAACAAGATTTACTGATGGAGGTGCTTTTGGTTTTGGTGCAGAAGTTGGAATAAGTACCAACAAACTCCATGCAAGAGGGCCTATGGGAATAGAAGGTTTGACAACATATAAGTTTAAAATTTATGGAAGCGGTCAAATCAGATAAATTTTGTCTTATTATTGATGCAAATCAACGCTATTTTTTTATATATAAAATATAATTCAAAAATATAAATTTAAGGAGTTAAAATGTCATATATACCTACAGAGGCATCAAAAATTGAAGTTGCGGGAGCAACTGTAGATTTTTATAAATTAGAGAAAGATGGTGAGAGTACTTATTACTTTGATACATCAAAATGCGGCCCTCCGGATCCAATGGTAAATGCGATGTGCGGATTGAAAGTTATTAAAGGAACAAATGATAAATTGGTTATGATCAATCATAAAGCTCCAGGCGGTCTTTTTGCTAAACTCGAAGAAGATATTTCTTATGAGACAGATGATCTAGGTAATGGTTTAGTTAAGATAACTTTTTCAAGCAATAATGCATCATCTGCAAATACAGATTTTGATCAAACTGCGTGCCATTAAATAGTTAAAAATGTTTTCTGTTTCGCAAGATTTTGCACCCCCATTTAAACTGATCTCTCCATTTTTTATTTTGGGGAGTCTGTTTTATCTTTTATCTGTTGTATTTGTTTTCTTTTTTTCTACAGAAAATTTATCAATGTTAGATGTAAAGATGTTAAGTTTTGTCCATCTGTTTTTACTCGGTTTTGTGATGATGACAATTTTTGGCGCAATGGCGCAATTGGTGCCGGTTGTTTTAGAAGTAGGACATTTTGGTGTTGAACTTTTTTATGCGATTTGGCCTCTGCTTGCTATCGGTACAACCTTGATGGCATTTGGATTTAGTTATCCGACTCTACTTCCATTTGGCGGAGTTGTTGTTTTGACGGCAATGATGATATTTGTTATGGAAATATTTTTAACTATAAAAAAAGTTGAAAAACTAAATCTGGTTATGAGCAGTGTACTTATATCAAATATATTTCTTTTTTTTGGAATTATTTTTGGTTTAGTTATGGCGCTTGGATATGCCGGTATGATAGATATAGATATCAACTCTTTATTAAAGAGTCATGTCTTTTTGGTTATTGTCGGATATATTATTGTTACAATTATGGGTTTGTCTGTAGTTCTGATTCCAATGTTTGGGCTTTCTCATAGTTTTTCTATGAAGCCATTAGAAATATCTATGACAATGATAAGTTTGGCAGTTTTAATGATGGTTGCTACATCATTTACTAAATCAATATTTTTAGAATATGCAAGTTATATTTTAACAGCAATCGGATTGTTTATATACTTTTTCTTTATAAAAGTAATTTATGATACTAGAGCTAGAAAAGAGATAGATATTTATGCGCAGTCGCTTATCTTCTCATATCTTTCTCTTATAGTTTCATTAGTTTTGGGATTAGCATATCTTGTTGTTGATTATAAGCCTTTGCTTTTAACTTCTGCATGGATAATGTTTTTTGGTTTTTTTACTTTTTTAATAACCGGTCATATGTATAAAATCATACCTTTTCTTGTATGGTTTGAGAGATTTTCTCCATTAGTCGGAAAAGAAAAAGTTCCAATGTTGGCAGATATGCTTCCACCAAAAAGTTCTTCAGCTCAGTTTATTTTTAGTGCTGTTGGAGTTGTGATAGTAGCATTTGCAATATTGTTTCAAAATGAGATATTAATACAAGCAGGTGCTTCATTTTTATTGATCGGCGCTTTAGCTTTTGTAAGAAGCGTGTTTTTTATGATAAATTATAAATAAGATAGTAGTATTTTAAGTATTGTATTTCAGATAGATGAGATTTTTTTTCATTATAAAATAAAATAAAGGATATAAAATAATGTACTCAAAAGATGAATTGTTTTTAGCAATATCAACTGTTGTAGACCCTGAAGTAGGTTTTAACCTTGTAGAGATGGGTCTTATATATGACGCCTCATGTGATGATGAAGGAAATGCATATGTCAAAATGACGCTTTCGACAAAAGCATGTCCTCTGCATCAGTTAATTACACAATGGGTAAAAGATGCTGTAATGAAAATGGCCGGTGTTAAAAATGTTGAAATTGATTTAGTTTGGGAACCGGCTTGGAATATCAGCATGGCTGATGATAATGTTAAAAAAGCGTTAAGCCGCTAACTTTAATTTAAAGTGTAAAAAATTAGTTATTGTTTTTATACTTTTCAATAGCTTCACAAACCTGATGAAGAGATCTTGAGTATTTTTTCAAGTCATTGATATACTTTAAATCATCTGTTGGGTTTGTTATGCTTTTTTTTAAATCAAGTGCTCTATCGTGCAGATTATTTGCACCTATATTCGCAGAAACTCCAGATATATCTAGCAGCATTTTGTCTGCATCTGTTTTGTTTTTATCATTTATATATTTTTGAAGTTTATCTGCTGAGTCACAATAACTTGATATAAAATCATTAAGTATTTCAAGATAAAAGTTTTTATCATCTCCACATATCTCTAAGCCCTTTTCAGTGTCAAGTTTTAAATTAACTTTTTGACTTTTGTAAGAGTTGTTTTGTTCCTCTTCTCCTGTAGTGTATATATATAAAACATCATAAATAGCATCCATTTTAATAGGTTTTTCAAGATGTGCTTCCATACCGGCATTAAGCATATTTTTGATATCTTCAGGTGCGGTATCTCCGCTAAGGGCAATGATAGGTATATGATTATAGTTTTGATTTTTTCTAATTATTCTTGTCGCTTGATATCCATCCATAACCGGCATATGCGCATCCATAAATATGATTGAAAAATCACTCTCTTTTTTTAGTATATTTAATGCTTCTTGTCCATTATTCGCAATGGTGATATCTATGCCTGAGTTTGATAAAATAGAAGTTATAACCTTTTGATTGATTATATTGTCTTCGGCAATTAAAATTTTTACATTTTTAAAAAGGAAAAAGTTCTCTTTTGTAATTTTACTGTGAGGAATAAGTTCGCGTTTTTTTCTATTTTCAGGTTCGATGATATCATCTTCTGTTTTACTAGAAGTTTTCACTTCAATGCTTTGTTTATCTAAAGAATCAGAAGTGTTTTTTTTATATAATATTTTAAAAATAAAATAAATTATCAGCAGAGTTACAGCCGTGATTAAGGCGGTAATTTCTAAAAAATATTCATTAATTAATAGCTGCATATTTTCTATTTCTTTTTTTATTTATGATACACTAATAAAAATTAAACTTTACAAAGTTAATGTATAATTATAAAAAAACAGCAGCAAGGTTAGTATGCAAGATATTCCACATATTCCCGTTTTATATAAGCAAGTGTTAGAAATTTTTAATGATATAAAAGAGGGAATAATTATCGACTGCACAATGGGGTATGGCGGACATTCATCAATGCTTCTTGAAGCAAATCCAAATATAAAACTTATTGCAATAGATCAGGATCAGACTGCTATTGACTTTTCTACTAAAAGACTTGAACCTTACAAGGATAGAGTAGAGATCAAAAAAGGGCGTTTTTCTTCAGTTATAAAAGAGATACTTCAAGAAAATGACATTAAAGAGATTAAAGCTGTTTTAGCAGATATAGGCGTATCTTCTCTTCAGCTGGATCAAAAAGAGAGAGGCTTTTCATTTACAAGTGAAACTCTTGATATGAGAATGAACAAAGAGGCTTCTTTAAGTGCCGCGACAGTTATAAACGAGTATTCACAACAAGAACTTGAGCGAATACTCTTAGAGTACGGTGAACTTAGAAACTATAAAAAAATAGCATCTTTTATAGTTGGCAATCGTCCCTTTTCCTCTGCAAAAGAGTTAAGCGAAGCTACAAAACATTTAATGCCAAAAGGCAAAAAGATTCACCCCTCAACGCTTCTTATGCAGGCTATCCGCATAGAAGTAAATGATGAACTGGGTGAGTTAAACTCACTTTTAGACACTATTGAAGAGGCGAAATTCCCAAATGCTAAAATAGCCATTATATCTTTTCATTCACTAGAAGACAGGATTGTAAAAAACAGGTTTAATAAATGGAAAAATAGCTGTATCTGCCCTAAAGAGGCGATGAGATGTACCTGCGGAAATAATCATTCATATGGAAAAATTTTAACAAAAAAGCCTATTACAGCAGAAGATAGCGAACTAAAGGCCAACCCTAGAAGCAGAAGTGCCAAGATGAGAGTTTTTGAGACGGACAGCTGATATGAGCGAAAAAACAGAGTTACTGGATGAAATTGATTTAGTTATAAATCCCAAAAAAAAGGTCGATGCAAACTATCTTTTGTATGTTTTGCTTTCTATTGTATTTGTCTGTGTGATACTTTTTCCAAAGATATATATTCAACAGCAGATATACTTTATAAGCAGGGATATATCAAAATTAAAAAGTGAGTATGATACTCTAAAAGAAGAAAATAGACTTATAAAGGGTTCCGTTGAATCGATACGATATAAAAATCAAATACTTGATACACTTTTTTAAAGAAGTTAAATGATTCGCCGTTTTTTAGAGTTTTCGATAGATAAACCACTTTTAAACCATATTTTACTAACTTTTGTTTTTGTGCTCTCTGTCTTTTCATATATTAATATTCCAAAAGAGATTTTTCCGCCTATGAATATGGACAAAGTTACCATTGCAGGCGGATATTCCGGTACTTCAGCTGATGTATTGGACAAGATGGTTGTAAAAACCATTGAAGATGATCTACAAAATATAAGCGAACTAGATGTTATTGAAACAACCATAAAAAATGGCTCATTTTCAATAATAGCAGATATCAAAGCAGGATCTGATAATGCAAATGTATTGAATGATGTAAAAGATATAGTAAGCAGTGTTAAAAAAGATTTGCCTGCAGATATGGAAGAACCTATTGCAAAAATACAGCTGCATAATTTTCCCCTGGCGCTAGTAGCTTTAGCGGGTGATAGACCAAAAGAGGAGCTTTTACAAAGAGCAGAAGAGCTAAAGAGTCAGCTTAGCAGGCTAAAAGATCTTAGTGAAATTACTATTCGAGGCGATGCCGATGAAGAGTTGGTTATAAAGATAAATGAACAAAAGCTTTTAGCTTTTGGACTTCAGCCCTCTTTGGCAATAGAATCACTAAAAAATATAAGTTCGGTTTTTCCGGTAGGAACGATTAAAGAGAGAGGTTCTCATTTATATATATCTACATATAACGGAGAAAAAAGCGAAGAAGCAATAGAAGATACTATTATAAGTATCGGAGATACTAAAGTTCGTATAGGCGATATAGCAGATGCATCATTTCAGCTTAGTGATGAAGCAGAACTTTCTCACTATAACGGTATGAGAAATATATCTATAAATATTTCAAAATCCAAAGAGGGTAATGCGATAGCACTTGTAAAACAGGTGCGTGAAATCTTAAAAGAAAATACAAAACTGCATCCAGAATTACAGTACAAAATATATGCTGATACTTCTGTTTGGATTAAAAATCGGCTTAATATTGTTTTTGCAAATATAATCTTTGGCCTGATGCTGGTTTTTTTGGCGATGCTTATATTTATAAACCGCGGAATAGCTTTTGTAGTTGCTTTAGGTATTCCTCTTAGTTTTATGATTGGTCTTATTGCAACAGAGATTATGGGGGACTCTCTTAATATGCTCTCATTGCTAGGTGCTCTAATAGCTCTTGGGATGCTTGTAGATGAGGCAATTGTTGTTGCAGAAAATATTTACAGACACTTAGAAGAGGGGATGGAGAGAAGAGAAGCGGCAATAGTCGGAGCGCAGGAGATGTTCCCGGCGGTTCTTACTGCAACGCTTACAACGGTTTTTGCATTTTTACCGATGCTTTTGCTTAGCGGTGAGATGGGAATGTTTATAAAAATAGTTCCTATTATGATTACCGTACTTCTTTTATCATCTCTGTTTGAAGCATTTTACTTTTTGCCGCTGCATGCACATGACTTTTTAAAGGTTTCTCATAATGAGAGTTTTACAAGAAAGATTTGGAAAAAACTCTCCTCTTGGCATAACGCTTTTTTACATTTTGTATTTAAGAGAAGAAAGACTTCTTTAGTAGTTATAGTGGTAACTATTTTGTCTATAACGGGAGTGATGATTAAAAACGCTAAGTTTCAACTCTTTCCTGATTTTGACACAACACAGGTGTATGTATATGGAAAAGTAAATGTTAACAATGAACTTGAAGATACGGAAACTATCGTAACCGAACTGGAAAAAGAGCTTTTAAAAAATATAAAAGGCGACGATATAGCATCTATAACTTCTGTTATAGGCTTCAAGCTTGATGCCAAAAATATGGCTGAGACGGGTGAACATCTTTTTCATATATTTATAGATTTAAGTGAGCGTGCTCCCGATAATGCATTTGACAAATATGTAAGCCCTTATCTCTCTATCGAGTATGATAAAGAGAGTTTGATAAGACAAAGAGATGCAAAAGAGATAGCTGTAGATGTTCAAAAGGTAGTAGAACCTTTTAGAGAGATAAAAAAAGATGATAATTTGGTTTTTGAAGAGCTCATTGTAAAAGTTCCCGGAGCCGGTGTAGTTGCTTCAGATATCGAGATAAGCTTAAGTGCCGGTGATGATGAGCAAAAAATGCTAAAAGGCATAAAAGAACTTGAAAATGCACTAAGAGCCATAGATGGTGTCAGCAATATATCAAACGATGCAACACCTGGAGAAAAGGAGTTGAAGCTTCGTGTTAACGAGTATGGACAGCAGTTGGGCTTTAATGAAGAACTTATATCAAGAGAGCTTAGAGCATACTACCTAAAAGGCGAATATGGCAAAATGTTTAACGAAAGCGGCCTTGTTCGCATAAAAATAGAGAGCGGTATAAATGAGCAGATAAGTTCTATAGATACTTTGGAGGTTAAAGTACCATCTTCAGATCAATTAGTTTTGTTGCGAGATGTTTGTGATTTTATCATAACCCAAGGATTTGTGGCTCTTCAAAAAGAGAACGGTGTAAGAATAAGAACAGTTTTGGCTTCCATTGATAAAGAAGTAATAACTTCTGGCGAAGTTATGAAAAAGCTTGAACCTGTATTTGCAAAATTAAAAGATGATGGTTATGTAGTTGATATAAAAGGAGAAGAGAAAGAGAATGCTAAAAATCAAAAAGAGATGCTTCAAGCGGCATTTATCGCAATCTTTTTGATATTTATAACTCTAGTTTGGTTATTTGATTCCATAAAAAAATCTCTTATTGTTTTAAGCACTATACCATTGGTTTTGCTTGGAGTTTTCATTGGACATATAGTTATGGGAATAAACCTCACTATGCCAGGGTTGATAGGAATAGTAGGTCTTGCCGGGGTCGTTGTAAATGATGGACTTATAGTGGTCAATTTTATCAAAAATGCTAAAAATACGGAAGAGTTGATGAAGCAGGCGCAAACAAGATTAAGACCTATACTTTTAACATCATTGACAACTGTTTTGGGACTTTCAACACTTATCTTTTTTGCTTCAGGACAGGCTATGATACTTCAGCCGATGGCAATTTCACTCGGATTTGGAATAGCATGGGCTACATTCCTAAATCTTATCTATGTACCTCTTCTTTATGCCTTAGTTTTCAAAATCAAAGATGCATAAAAATCAGAAAACTCTAAGGTAAATTAAATTATAATTCCGACCTACAAAGCATTTGCTTTTTTAGAAACAGTGGGTTCTTAGCTCAGTTGGTTAGAGCCCCCCGCTCATAACGGGGTGGTCATAGGTTCAAGTCCTATAGAACCCACCACTTACTTTAGATAATTTTAAGCTTCCGCCCATTCAACAACTAAGTGCAACAATCTAAATCATACTTTATTTTTAAAATTTGTATTTTAGATTTATGTGATTTTATAACAAATTTTATATCTATTTAGTGCTATTTAGATAGAATAACCCTATATTAAAATTTAGGTATTTTTATTAATGGCAAAAGAGAAGAAACAAAAAAGTATGGAAGAGACTCTTTGGGAGAGTGCGAATAAACTCAGAGGAAGCGTTGAGTCAAGCGAATACAAACATATAGTTTTAGGACTTATTTTTTTAAAGTTTGTAAGTGATACTTACGAAGAACGCAGAGAACAGCTCATAGCCGAAGGCAAAGAGGCATTTGTCGATATGGTGGAGTTTTACACCATGGAGAATGTCTTTTACCTGCCCGAAGAATCACGCTGGAGCTACATAAAACAAAATGCTAAACAAGATGACATAGCCCTTAAAATAGACACGGCACTCTCTCACATAGAAAAAACCAACAAATCGCTCAAAGGGGCATTGCCCGACAACTACTTCTCAAGATTAGGGCTAGATGCAAGTAAGCTCTCCGCACTCATAGACACCATCAACAACATAAACACCATAGCAGACAAAGGTCACGATATAGTCGGGCGTGTGTATGAGTACTTTTTGAGTAAGTTTGCCATAGCGGAGGGCAAAGGCAAAGGAGAGTTTTACACTCCAAAGTCCATAGTAAACCTCATAGCAAATATGATAGAACCATACAAAGGCAAGATATACGACCCTGCATGTGGAAGTGGTGGTATGTTTGTGCAGTCTGTCAAGTTTATAGATGCTCACAACGGAAACAAAAAAGACATTTCAGTCTATGGTCAAGAGTACACGGCAACTACTTACAAACTAGCAAAGATGAACCTAGCCATCAGAGGAATCTCTGCCAACCTCGGCGATGTACCTGCTGACACATTTTTTAAAGACCAACACAAAGACCTAAAAGCCGACTTCATCATGGCGAACCCGCCATTTAACCAAAAAGATTGGAGAGGTACAAACGAACTGCTCGATGACCCACGATGGGCAGGATACGACACTCCACCAACATCCAACGCCAACTATGCTTGGATACTCAACATGGCATCAAAACTCTCTGTAAACGGTGTAGCTGGCTTCATCCTTGCAAACGGAGCACTTAGCGGTGGCGGTGAAGAGTACAAAATACGAAAGAAACTTATAGAAAATGATTTGGTAGAGGCTATAGTGATTTTACCTAGAAATCTTTTCTATACCACAGACATAAGCGTAACACTTTGGATACTCAATGCAAATAAAAAGCAAAGAGAATTTGAGCAAAATGGTAAAACTAAGGTTCATCGTAACAGAACAGATGAGATACTCTTTATGGACTTAAGACAAAAGGGAGTGCCGTTTGAGAAAAAGTTTACACAGTTTGACGAAGAGACCATCGAAGAAGTAACGACAACTTATCATACATGGCAAAGTGACAAAGAAGCTTACCACGATATAGCAGAATACTGTAAAAGTGCATCAAAAGATGAAGTGATAGCAAAAGACTACTCGCTCGTGCCTAGCAAATATATAGAGTTTGTAAACAGAGATGAAAACATAGACTTTGATACAAAAATGACTACACTGCAAAGTGAATTTGCAGAGCTACTCAAAGAGGAAGAAGAATCAAAAAAAGAGCTGCTAGAAGTATTTAAAGAGTTGGGTTATGAGATCAAACTATAAAAGGCTAGGACAGTTTATACAGCAAGTAAGTGTAAAAAACATTAATCTAGAAGTTGATAATCTTCTGGGTGTAAGTATCACTAAAAAATTTATTCCTTCTATTGCCAATACTATCGGCACAGATATGTCAACATATAAAATAGTGAAAAAAAATCAGTTCACATACGGCTCTATAACTTCACGAAACGGAGATAAAATATCTGTAGCACTACTTGAAGATGATGAGGCGATAGTTTCTACATCGTACACAGTATTTGAAGTTACAAAGCAAGATGAACTGCTCCCTGAATACCTCATGATGTGGTTTAGAAGAGAAGAGTTTGATAGATATGCCAGATATATGTCACATGGAAGTACAAGAGAAGCTTTTGGCTGGGATGAGATGTGTGAAGTAGAACTACCCATACCATCCATAGAAAAACAGCGAGAAATAGTCAAAGAGTACCACACCATCGTAGATAGAATCAAACTAGGCGAACAACTCAACCAAAAACTAGAAGAGACCGCACAAAGCATCTACAAAGAGTGGTTTGTAAATTTTGAATTTCCAGATAAAAATGGTAAACCATATAAATCAAACGGTGGTGAGATGGTTTATTGTGATGAGTTGGAGATGGAGATACCGAAGGGGTGGAAATATAAGAGGCTAGATACAGTTGGTGAAATTGTTACAGGTAAAACACCAAGAACAAATAATATAAATAATTATGGAAAAGATATCCCATTTATCACTATACCAGATATGCATAATAAATTATATGTAAATAATACAAAAAGATTTTTATCTAAAATTGGTGAAAATAGCCAAAAAAATAAAACTTTACCAAAAAACTCTATTTGTGTTAGTTGTATTGCAACTCCTGGTTTAGTTGCCTTAATATCAAAAAAATCTCAAACAAACCAACAAATAAACAGCATTAAGTGTAATAATGACTTTAGTTATTGTTATGGCTACTTTGCATTAAAAGAACTTGGTATAAAAATAAAAGAATGGTCTCAAAAAGGATCTATAGGTGCAAACTTTAATAAAACTGAGTTTTCACAACTTAAAGTTTTAGTGCCTACAAAAAATGTCCAATATAGTTTTCATACTTCTATAGATAACTTTTTTAAATTAATAAAATGCACTTCTGAAGAACTTGAACTATTGGTTGAAATGAAAGAAATTTTACTTTCAAAAATGGCAACTATAGAGGGGTAAATATGTATAAATATCAAAAACGATTCATCCATGTAACATATACTTTTTTTCTAAAGCTTTTAGAAGTGAGGATAAATGCATAATATTTTTGAAACATTACAATATGATCCTGATTTGACTATTGATGAATATAATTATGTAACAAAAGAAGTTTTTTTGAAGCACTTTAAGGATGAAACAACATTCTTGAAAAATAAAGAGTTATTGAGAACAGAGCTTGTCAACTATATAAAATATATAGCAAAAAAAGAAAAATTTGAACAATTATTTGAAAAAGTCTTAAAAGTTTTTAATGATGCAATAGCAAAAGATAAAAATAAAGTCATTAAAGAATTGGCTTTAAATTTATTAAAAATTTCAAAAACTGATAGTCTATATTTAGCATATTATATTAGGCAACCTAAAGATTTTTCATCATACTCTCCAAGAGAATTTGCGGAATATCATTTTGATGTGATATATGAGATTTTAGAAAGTTGCTATAAACCAAGAATAGAATTATTTTATAAAATTTATACATTTGATAAAGATGGTGTTTTACCAGATACAGCAGGCAAAAATTTTGGTGATACACTGAATTTGATAAATTGGTTTGATGAATTAACTAAAGACCCAATATTAAATATTGTATTTAGTCAATGGAGAAATATTGCTACACATAAAGATTTTGAGATTGGAAAGAATAGTATCAAAGTAGAATATGGGCAAAAGGACAACAGAAAAACCAAAACTCTTAATCATAATCAACTAAAAGAGATTACTTTTTACATACATAGTGTTTACAATGCTTTAAGATTGGCAGAGGTTATTATCTATTTGAATTACACTGAAGAAATAATGGCAACAGACGAAGTAAAAAGTATTGCATTTAATATACGAAGTGAAGCATCGTTGCTACACATTATTCATAATATACAAACTGTTGGCTTTGAATTTCATTCTTTAAATGATAAAAAAAATATTTTTATATTAAATTTGTACATTAAAAAAAATAATGATCTACAAGAGTCAGTTATTCATGCATCACAAGTTTTTACAAAGCTTGCCATGGCATTAGATAATGATGAACTTCAAAAAGATAAATTTGATGAAATACAAATAAATATTTTAGATAAAAATGATGTTGTTATGGCAAGTGCTAAAATTGATATAAAATCTTGTATAGATTATTCATTTGGAAAAATTAATATGAACCAACTTATTGAAAATATTGCATATAAAATAGAGTCTAGAGGCAGCCAAATAGAAAATTCAGTTGGTTCCATTTTGGAACATACTTTAAACTAATGGAAAAATAAAATGAATAGCATTACAAACCTAATAAACCAAGGCGAAAACAAAACCCTAGAGTTTAAAGAGAGCTTACAAAAAGGCTATAAGCGATGAGTAATACTCCACCATATAAAATTACTTCAAAAATACTAAAACTCTCAACTCGTATTAGCGAAGAGCTGACAAAACTTCAATTCAACAAAGGATCAAAAGTAAACCCGATGCTTAGAAAAAAGAACCGCATCAAAACCTTAGCAGGTACTTTGGAGATCGAAGGGAATTTTTTAGGTGAAGAGAAGATCACAGCTATTTTGGACGGTAAAAAAGTTTTAGGTACCGTAAAAGAAGTTGCAGAAGTAAATGGAGCTATAAAAGCTTATGAGAGACTTGATGAGTACAAATACGATGAGTTAGACGATCTATTTCTTGCACACAAAATATTGATGGGTGAGATATTGTCGTCTGCTGGGAGCTTTAGAGGTGTAAATGTACAAGTGGGTGAACATATCGCCCCACAGCCTAGCATGGTAAATGACTTGATGACAAACCTTTTTGCATGGCTAAAAAACAGTGATGAGCATATGCTTTTGAAGTCGTGTATATTTCACTATGAGTTTGAGTTTATACATCCGTTTTCAGATGGAAACGGTAGAATCGGAAGACTTTGGCAAAGTGTTATCTTAAACAGCTTTAATCCTATTTTTTCACTTCTACCGACAGAGAGTATAGTAAGAGATCATCAAGAAGAGTACTATAAAGCTATAGAAAACTCAACTGAGTTAGGAGAAAGCACACCATTTATAGAGTTTATGCTTGAGATGATATTGCAATCCATGCAAAAAGTAAAAAATGATGTCCCTATAAATGTCCCTAAAGATGTCCCAATAAAAAGGCTGAATAAAATAATTGAACTTGTCATTGAAAATAGAGATATCACAATAGCACAACTTGCAAATATGTTAGAAGTGTCTGACAAAACAATCAAAAGAGATATAGCAAAACTAAAAGAGCAAAATAGACTTACAAGAGTCGGAAGTCTAAAATCGGGGCACTGGGAAATATATCATGGGTAAATTTACAGAAGAGAAACTAGAACTGGCATTTATAGAGCTACTTGATGAACAAGGCATAAGCTATCAGTACGGCAAAGATATACAAAGAGGTGATAGTGAAGTACTTCTAGTAGATGATTTGAGAGCTTATCTAGCTTCTAGGTATAAAAGCGATAATATCACACAAAGTGAAATCACTCAAATTATTCGTAAGCTAGAATCATATCCTGCAAGTGATCTCTACGATACAAACAAATCTATCATGAAGCTTGTTTCTGATGGGTTTATATTTAAAAGAGAAGATGCAAATCAAAAAGATATCTATGTAGAGTTTATAGACTATGACGATGTACAAAATAACAATTTTAAAATAATTAATCAGCTTGAAATAACAGGCTACGAAAAACGAATCCCTGATGGCATACTGTATATAAACGGTATGCCATTGGTAGTGTTTGAGTTTAAAAGTGCCATAAGAGAAGACGCTACCATACACAATGCTTTTGTGCAGCTCACCACAAGATACCGCAGGGACATCCCAGAGCTTTTTAAGTACAACGCTTTTTGTGTCATAAGTGACGGAGTAAACAACAAAGCAGGCTCCTTTTTTGCTCCCTATGAGTTTTTTTACTCTTGGAGAAAGATTACAGGCGATGAAGTAGAGGTTGATGGGATTGCATCGCTTCACAGTATGATTCAAGGTATGTTTAACAAAGAACGCCTTGTAGATATTATCCATAACTTTATCTACATGCCCGACAAATCAAAAAAAGAGGAAAAGATAGTTTGCCGCTATCCTCAGTACTATGCTACTAGAAAGCTCTACGAAAATATCAAAGAGCATCAAAAACCTCATGGTGACGGTAAAGGCGGTACATACTTTGGTGCTACTGGGTGTGGCAAGAGCTTTACCATGCTTTACCTCACGCGAATGCTTATGAAAAGCGTACATTTCTCTAGCCCTACCATCATACTTATTACCGATAGAACCGACTTGGATGTGCAATTAAGCAGCCAGTTTTCAAATGCCAAAGGTTTTATTGGTGATGATGGCATAGTAAGCGTAGAGAGTCGTGAAGATTTAAGGCAAAGACTAAGCGGTCGTGAAAGTGGCGGAGTCTTTTTGACTACCATTCATAAATTTACCGAAGATTTAGAGATACTTAGCCGGCGTTCAAACATCATAGTCATATCTGATGAAGCACACAGAAGCCAGATAAATCTAGACCAAAAAGTAAAAGTGACAAAAGACGGCGTAAAGAAAACTTATGGTTTTGCAAAGTACTTGCACGATTCACTTCCAAATGCTACTTATGTTGGCTTTACAGGAACACCTATTGATGCTACGCTTGATGTCTTTGGTGCTGTGGTAGATAGCTATACCATGACGGAATCGGTACGAGATGAAATTACCGTAAGAATTGTTTATGAGGGAAGAGCCGCAAAGGTCTTACTTGATAATGCAAAGCTTCAAGAGATAGAAGAGTACTATGATGAGTGTGCAGAGCTTGGAGCAAACGAACACCAAATAGATGAGAGCAAAAAAGTGATGGCGAACATGAATGCCATTCTTGGAGACCCAGACCGCATAAAAGCTTTGGCTAAAGACTTTGTAGAGCATTATGAAAAAAGAGTGAGCGAAGGGGCAACACTTAAGGGTAAAGCTCTTTTTGTATCAAGCAGCAGACATATTGCATACGCACTTTTTCAAGAGCTTATTGCCCTACGACCTGAGTGGAATGAACAACGAGTATGTGATGAGGCTGTTGTGCTAAGTGATAAAGAGAAAAAAGAGATACTTCCGTTAGAACGACTCAAAATGATTATGACTCGAAATCCAGATGATGAAAAAGAGTTGTATGATGCGCTTGGAACAAAAGAGTATAGAAAAATGCTCGATACACAATTTAAAAATGAAAAATCAAACTTTAAAATTGCAATAGTTGTAGATATGTGGCTTACGGGGTTCGATGTGCCATTTTTAGATACCATCTATATAGACAAACCCATACAGCAACACAATCTTATCCAGACAATTTCTAGGGTTAATAGAAAATATGCAGGTAAAGATAAGGGGCTTGTAGTTGATTATATCGGTATTAAAACCGCTATGAACAAAGCACTTAAACAGTTCTCACAAATAGATAGTCAAAACTTTGAAGATATAAATGCTTCTATAGTGGTAGTAAAAGACCAACTCGATTTATTGTCAAAGTTATTTTATAGATTTGATAAAACTTCTTATTTTCAAGGTACACCAATCCAACAACTAGAGTGCTTAAATCTTGCCAGTGAGTTTGTACAGCTTACAAAGGAGTTAGAAACTCGTTTTATGTATGTAGTCAAAAGACTCAAATCGGCTTACGATATTTGTTGTGGGAGTGAAGCGTTTAGTGAGGATGAAAAAGACCATATTCACTTTTATTTGGCTGTTCGTTCTATTGTTGTAAAGCTGACAAAAGGTGAAGCTCCTGATACTACTCAAATGAATGCAAAAGTCGCTCAAATGATTAGTGAAGCTCTTAAAAGTGACGGGGTAGAAGAGATATTTAAACTAGGAAGCGAAGACGAAGCTCAAATAGATATTTTTGATGAAGATTATATCAACAAGATAGAGAAGATAAAGTTACCAAATACGAAAATAAAACTACTCCAGCAGCTTCTGGCAAAAGCACTTGAGGAGTTCAGCCGAGTAAACAAAGTAAAAGGCGTAGAGTTTTCCAAAAAATTTACTGCTCTTGTTGAGAAGTATAATGAACGCAAAGAAGAAGATGTACTAGTGAGTAATGTTTTAAATGATTTCACTGATGAGATTATCGATCTTTATCACGAACTGCGAAAAGAGAAAGAGTCTTTTGGTGATATGGGAATAGACTTTGAAGAGAAAGCTTTTTATGATATATTAAAAGCGATAGCGCATAAATATGATTTTGATTATCCTGAAGACAAACTCATTATGCTTGCCAAAGAGGTAAAAAAAGCTGTTGATGATAAAAGCAAATATACCGATTGGAATATAAGAGAAGATATAAAAGCAGAACTAAAAGTTGATCTGATTATGCTGTTGGCAAAACACGGTTATCCACCGATTACAAAAGATGAAGTGTTTAAAGAGATATTTGAACAGGCTGAGAATTTTAAAAGGTTCAGAAAATAAGTTTATAATGATTGTTTTGATGGATTATAAACTTGAATTGGAGTTTATATAAAAAAGAATTTTTTGTAAAAATATATATTATTTCTATAATTTAATTGTGCTAAAATATTATTATCAGCGCAATTAGAAAGGGGAGGTAGATTTTGAATTTTGAATATACAAACATTATAGATTCCAAGTATAGACCAAAACTTTTTTATAAAAAAAACAAAAGTGATAGAAGAGTCGGTGTTGAAATAGAGTATTCTAATTTACCTCTTTTAAACAGTGCGGCTGTTGTTTCATCATTGTTCGGCGGGAATATAGTTGAGGTAAATAAATATAAAGTAATACTTAAAAAGACGAAATATGGTGATTTTACATTTGAATTAGATGCTATGTTTTTACAAAAAATAGAAAGTAAAGGGCTGTTTACAAAATTAAGCAGCGTTATAGGAACAATATCGAGCGATATCAATGATTTGCTTGAAAAAACTTCTAAAAAATTTATTCCTTTTGAGATATCTTCACCGCCTATTCCTATTTCAAAACTGCCATTACTTGATAATATGATAGATAAACTCAGGCTTCAGGGTGCATTAGGTACTACTTACTCTTTTCAATACGCCTTTGGTGTTCACTTTAACATAGAACCGCCAAGTGACGAGATGGGTGATATACTGAAAATTTTTAAATCTTTTTTGATTTTACAGAAGTGGATAGAAGTGCAAAGCGAGCTTGATATAGCTAGAAAAATGTCCCCTTTTATTAATGATTTTCCAAAAGAGTATATCAGGCTTGTTGTAAACAAAGAGTACAATCCAGATAAAGAGCGCTTTATAGAAGATTATCTTTTTTACAATCCAACTAGAAATCGTGTTTTAGATATGCTGCCAATGTTGGCACACTGGGATGAAAAAAGAGTAAGAAAACAGCTGCCTGATGAAAAAATCAATCCTAGACCGACTTATCATTATAGACTTCCAAATTCAAAAATTGATCTCTTTAGATGGAATCTTTCTGTAGAGTTTCAGTTATGGGTAATTGTGGAGCTGTTGGCAAACAATGAAAAACTTTTTGAAGAGATGAGTGAGAAATTTTTTAAAAAAATAGAAAAAGCAATCTTTAGCAAAGATGAATGGGTAGAGGAGTGTCAAAAATGCGTACTAGAGCTACTGTCATAGTGACAGGTCCCAGGAAGGGAACAATTTCGAGATTTTTTATATGTTTTGCGCTTTTTTTGGCAGGTGTGAAGTCAAAAGTAGTAATACCGGGTGATGATATAAAAAATTTAAAAATGGATGGTTTGATTATCAGCGGTGGGGATGATCTTTATCATGCACTGTTTGAGCAAGAGACATGTGAACTTGAAGAAGTTATTAACTATCAAAGAGATCTTTTAGAGTATACCTTGTTGTATAGAGCGGTAAAAGAAAAAAAACCGGTACTTGGCATTTGCAGAGGTTACCAGCTTATTAATGTCTTTTTTGGAGGCACTCTGCATAAAGATATCAGAAAAGGTGATTATAAGTATAGATATACCCCTTTTCCTTGGAAAAAAATAGAACTCAAAGAAGATGGACTTTTATGTGAAATAGTGCAAAAGCAGAGTTTAAAAATTAATACTCTGCATTATCAAGCAGTTGATAAATTGGCAAAAAAATTTAGGCTCGAAGCTGTTGATGATTATAATATTACTCAAGCAATATCATCAAAAAGTCATGATTTTTTAATTTTTGGTGTTCAGTGGCATCCAGAGTATCTTTTTTATATGAAAAGCCATTTTAAAATTTTTAAAAAATTAGTAGAAGCCGTATATGCAAGAGTTGAACAATAAAACAGTGTAAATAAAAAATAAGATATTATTTTAAAAAAAAGAGAAATGATGAAACTTATAATAAACGGTGAAATAAAAGAGTTTAGCGAAAATGTAACTCTTGAAAATGTTTTAAAAGAGTTGGGATTAACAGATAAAGTTATGGCAGCAGCCGTAAATATGGAGATAGTAAAACAAAACCAGTGGGCAACTTATACTTTAAAAGATAATGATAAACTAGAGTTGTTAGATTTTGTCGGCGGGGGCTGATTCAATGGCTACTACAGCTATGGCATAATCCCCGTCATGAGTAATGGAGAGACTGGAATCTAAAATATTAAAATTGTTTAAAAGTTTTTCTGATAATTTTAATTTTGGTGCACCGTTTGATGTTTTATATATAGCAATATCATGAAAGCTGCATTTTGAGCCTATGCCAACTCCCAAGGCTTTTGAACAGGCTTCTTTTGCTGCCCAAAAGCCAGAAGCTGTTTTATAGTTTTTAACAAGCTTTATTTCTTCTTTGGATAGAAATTTAAGAAGGGCTTTTTCGCCAAATCGCTCTATAAAGAGATTCATGCGAGATGTTTTTATAAGATCTATTCCAATCATCTGTTATATATCAAATATTAATTACAAATAGTTATGTTTAAAGTTTTGATAATTTCTTCAAATATATCGCCAGCCTGACGATCCATATCATCTTGATATTCGATAACCATTACATCTTTTTTATCAGTTATATTGCATATATATGTTTCAGGTTTTATATCATATTTGGCAATTATTTTATCAACAGTGGAGCATACTAATTTCGCCTCTTCTTTTCCTTCATATGCTATTGATAATTTTGCGTATTTTTCTTCACTTTTTACTTGAGCATCCATCTATCTGTTTCCTTTTAAATATTTATTAGAGCGGATTATACTATGAATAGATTAAAACAGATTTTAATGTTTGTTTAATCAGTACCACTCCAGCAATTTTGTAACTTCATCTACAATAAATGTTTTGATATTTGATTTTTCCAACGGTTTTTTTGCAACAAGTGCTTTGGATATATTTTGCATGCTTGCCTCTTTAAGTCTTGCATCCATTGCAAAAACATCTCTAACATCACCGACAAGAGAAACTTCGCCTATAAAAACGGTTTGTTTGGAAATCGCACGATTGCGAAAACTGCTGATAATTGCTGCTAATATTGCCAAATCCGCAGAAGTTTCGTTTATTTTAATACCGCCTGTAATATTAATAAAAACATCATATCCAGATAAAGGAATTTCAAGTTTTCTCTCCAAAAGTGCAAGCAGCATATTTAGTCTGTTTGTATCAAAACCTGTAGCCTGTCTTTTAGAGTTTGCGGTATGCGACTCTGAAACAAGAGCCTGTACTTCGAGTATAATCGGGCGGGAGCCTTCCATAACAACAGTCAGAGCTGATCCCGCCTGTTCTGAGTTGCGGTTGAAAAATCTTGAAGCTACATCAGTTGCTGATACAAGTCCATTGTTTTTCATCTCAAAAACACCGATTTCGCTTGTCGGCCCAAAACGGTTTTTAAATCCTCTTAAAATCCGAAGTTCCTGTGAAGAGTCGCCTTCAAAATATAAGACGGTATCAACCATATGCTCTAAAACTCTTGGACCGGCGATTGATCCCTCTTTTGTAATATGCCCAATAATAAAGATAGCGATGTTTTTATCTTTTGCAATACGCATAAGCTCAAAGGTAATCTGTCTTACTTGAGTTACAGACCCCGGTGCAGATGCGATATTTTCGGAGTAGAGTGTTTGAATGGAGTCGATAATTAAAAAAGTATAATCTTTATGTTCAAGTTCTGTTAAAACCTGCTCAAGTCTTATCTCGCTCAATAGATATAAAGTATCTTGATTTGCACCGAGTCTATTTGCGCGCAGTTTTATCTGAGAACCTGACTCTTCACCTGTTACATACAGAACATTTTGTCCGCTTGAAGCTATATCTGCACCGACTTTTAAAAGGAGTGTCGATTTTCCAACACCCGGACTTCCTCCTATAAGTGTCAGTGAGCCCGGCACAACTCCTCCGCCAAGAACCATATCCAGCTCTATATCTTTAGAGCTAAATCGAAATACCTTCTCTTCTTTTATCTCATTTATGCTGATTGCTTTTGCGGAGGTGCTTGATGCTGATTTTGTTTTTTTTACAACTTCTTGCTGGTGCTCATTAAGCTCTATAAATGAGTCCCATGCCCCGCAGTTTGTGCATTTGCCCATCCATTTTGGTGTTGTAAATCCGCAGTGTTGACACTCAAAGAGAATCTTTTTTTTAGACATAAAATAAGCCTTTATAGGAGAGTTGTGCGATTATACTTATTTTAAAGTGTTCTCTTGTAAAATATGGCACTTTGCCATATTTTACTCCTCTTCAACATAGATTACATCAAGCAGACTGTCAACAAATTCATACTTATCAAAGGGTGTTAAATTTTCAGGCTGCTCGCCTGTACCTACAAAAAGAATCGGGAGCTCAAGAGCATAAGCTATACTAAAAACACTTCCGCCTTTTGCCGTTCCGTCAAGTTTGGTAATAATAATTCCATCTACACCAATCATCTCGTTAAAAGCTTTTGCCTGTGCTATTGCAGAGTTGCCTTGTGTGCCGTCTATGATTAGTATCGTTCTATGAGGTGCACCGTTGTGAGCTTTGTCGCATATACGGGCTATCTTTTTAAGTTCATGTGCAAGATTTGTCTGTGTATGAAGTCTTCCTGCAGTATCTATGATAACATTGTCAAATTTTCTGGATTTTGCAGAATCTATAGTGTCGTAAGCAACTGCAGAACTGTCATGTCCCTGTTTTGAAGCGATTATAGGAATATCAAGTTTATTTGCCCATAGTGTAAGCTGCTCTATAGCAGCCGCTCTAAATGTGTCCCCGGCGCCAAGTATCACTTTTTTGCCTTCGCTTTTATATTTATATGCCAGTTTTGAGATAGTAGTTGTTTTTCCGGCACCGTTTACACCGACAATCAACTCTACAAAAGGAGGTGTAAACTCAGGCTCTTTATATGTTGTGTAAGCAAGCGTTGCAAGTAGTTTTGAACGAAGAATGTCACGAGTTACTTTGCTTTGATATATCTCTTTTAAAATTATCTCTACTAATTCATACTCAACATCAGCTTCAAGCAGAATATCTTCAATCTCCTCTTTGGAAAAAGAGAGTTTCTTTTTTGGAACTACTGACTTAATCGCCTCAGCAGTTTTGTTAAGGGATTTTTTTATAAATCCAAACATCTATTTTCCTAAAGCGTTTTTGATATCACTCTCAATAAACTCTTCCGCGGTAGCACCGACATAATGATTGATTAATTTTGCATTTTTGTACATCGCCATAGTCGGAATAGGGTATCTGTCTCCAAGTCCGAGCTCTTTTACAATCTCATCACTTAAACGACGGTTTTGGTCTGAATTTACTAAAATATATTTCGCGTTGTATTTTTCTGCAAATTCTTGTAATTTTGAGTTTTGAATATTGTCCTCTATGGTTACACCGATAACAATAATATCTTCTTTATATTTTTCTTGCAACGAGCTTAAATGTGGTGCTACAGCACGACAAGGAGGACACCATGTTGCAAATATATCAAATATTACTATTTTATCATTTGCTCCTTCTAAAATAAAACCTGTACCCTCTTTTTTTACAACATACTGTTTTTGATCAATACCTGTAAGCACATACTCTTTTGTTGAAACTAATTGATTTACACTTTGAGCATTCTCAGTTTTTTCTTTATTATCAGAGCAGCCTTGAAATAAAATTGCCGATAAAATGGAGAGTGATAAAATATAATTTTTTAGCATAGATTTACCTTGTTTTCTGTTTTTTTGAGTTAAAATAACTGAAATTATAACCATAAAGATTTTATATGTCTCTTACAAAAGCTACTTTTAGACAAAATTGTCTAAGGAAAATTAAAAACAGTCCTAAATATAATCGTTTTTATAAAAATGCCAAGATAAATATTGAACTTCAAAAAGAACTTAAAAAGTTTAAAAATAAGAAAATACTTTTTTATACTTCATTGCCTTTTGAAGCTGATACGGCAAAATCAATAAAAATAATGAGAAAAAAGTATGATATTTATGTGCCGTTTATGCAAGGCGAAAGTTTTAAGATGGTACCATTTAGATTACCGCTTAAAAAAAAGAAATTTGGAATTTATGAAGCGGGAAACAGTTTAAGAAATATTAAAAAAATAGATATAGCTATAGTGCCAGTTGTTGGTGTGGATGGAAATTTACAAAGAGTTGGTTTTGGAAAAGGAATGTATGATCGTTTCTTTGCAAAGTTGAAAAAGAGACCGTACACAATTTTTATACAATCAGAATTTTGTTACACAAAAGAGTTTATTTGTGATGAGTATGACATTACATGCGATTTAATTATTACGCCACGCGTTAAAGTACGAAATAAAAATATGGCTATAAACAGGAAGTAAAATGTTAAATGAGATACTAATTGGTGGTGTGACAGCTACCGTTAGTGGGCTTATTGGATTTTTCATTTCTAAAAAAATAACTAATGCTAATTTTGATATTTATGTCGAAAAAGCTAAAGCTCAAGCCGGTGCTATTGAAAATGAAGCACAAATGCTGCTCTACAAAGCTAATATAAAATCTCAAGAGATAGAATTAGAAGCAGTAAAATTGTATGAGAGTGCAAAAGAGAGAGCTAAAGCAGATCTTCGCCAAAGAGAAGATGATATTATAGTAAAAGAGCAAAATTTTAAGCGCTATAAACAAAATGAAGAAAAAAGACTTCAAGATGAAGTAGCTATTTTAAAATCGAGACAAGTTGATTTAAAAAGAAATGAAAAATCTTTAGACTCACTAAAAAAGAGATATGAAGAGAAAATAGATGAAGCACTAGGTGCGATTGAGCACTGTGCAGGAATGACAAAAGATGAAGCAAAAATTGTTCTATTTGAAAAAATAGAAGAGAAATCTCGGGCGCAGATAGCTCATATTGTAAGACGGTATGAAAATGAGGCAAAAGTAGAGGCTAAAAAAAGAGCAAACTATATTTTAGCTCAGGCAACAAGCAGATATGCAGGTGAATTTGCCGCAGAGCGCCTTACAAATTTAGTGCATCTTTTTGATGATGAGTTAAAAGGGCGTATAATAGGTAAAGAGGGAAGAAATATTAAGACTCTTGAAACTCTCTTAGGTGTAGATATTATTATAGATGATACTCCAAATGCGATTCTTGTAAGCAGTTTTAATCTTTATCGTCGTGCAATTGCAACAAAAACTATAGAGTTATTGATAGAAGATGGTCGTATTCAGCCGGCTAGAATAGAAGAGATTTATAGTAAAGTTTGTGATGATTTTGATGCAAATATACTCAACGAGGGTGAAGAAATTATCGCAGATTTGGATATCGGCGTGATGCATCCTGAGCTTATTAAACTTATTGGCAAGCTTCGTTATCGTGCAAGTTATGGGCAAAACGCACTTGCGCATACTCTTGAAGTTGCTCATTTGGCTGGAATAATGGCTGCTGAAATGGGCGGAGATGTCAGATTGGCAAAAAGAGCAGGGCTTTTGCATGATATAGGCAAAGCTTTGACACATGAGCATGATGGGAGTCATGTTGATTTGGGTGCGGCGATTTGTAATCGTTATAATGAGCATGGTGTGGTTATAAATGCGATTTATGCGCATCACGGATACGAGGAGATGAATTCGATAGAGTGTGGTGCAGTATGTGCTGCAGATGCGTTGTCTGCGGCAAGACCGGGTGCAAGAAGAGAGGTGTTGGAGAGTTTTCTAAAAAGAGTTACAGAAATAGAAGAGATAGCGTCAGAGCATACCGGTGTAAAACAGGCATATGCAATCAATGCGGGGCGGGAAGTAAGAGTAATCGTAAACGCTTCTCTTGTAAATGATGATGAGTCTGTTTTAATGGCAAAAGAGATAGCAAAAGAGATAGAAGAGAAAGTTCAGTATCCGGGCGAGATAAAAGTAAATGTTATTAGAGAAAGCAGAGCTGTTGAATTTGCGAGATAAAACATAAATGAAACTATCTAAAACAACTAGATAGTTTCTTCTATATCGTTTATCTCTGAATCATCATATGGATCCATATGTATAAGCACATGAACATTTTTATCTTTAAAAAGTTGTTTTAATTTCATCTCTAATTTATCTGCTACAAGATGTGCATCATAGAGTGATATGCTTACATTAAAGACAAGATGAACAGATATAAATATATGAGAGCCTGATTCTCTTGTTTGAAGCTTGTGATAGTCAGTTATATCTGTTTGACTTTCAATAGTATCTGTAATCTTTTTTATATCATCTTCAGACAATGCAGCATCAAGAAGCATTAAAATACCCTCTTTTATAATAGGCATTGCCGAATAAATCATATAGATGCCAATACAAATACCAAGAATAGGGTCAATTAATCCTTCTCCTGTTAGCGAAACAAGCCCAAGTGCTAAAAGAACCGCGCCGTTTGAAAAAATATCTGTTTTATAGTGAAGCGCATCTGCTTTTATAACCATATTGTTTGTTTTTTTAGCAACACTGTTCAAGTACATTACAAGCAAAGATGTAATTAAAATAGAAAGAAGCATTACTGTAATACTTTCGTTTACATAGTTCATTTCTCGAGGATAAATTATTTTTATAAGCGCTTCATAAAGTATAAATAGTGCTGAGAGAGAAATTACAGTACCCTCTATAACTGCTGCAAGTGGTTCGATTTTATTTCGTCCATAGTTGAAATTGTTGTCTGGGTCCTTTTCAGCATTATGGAGTGCAAAGTAGTTAAACAAGGATACTGTCAAATCTAGCAAAGAATCAATTGCAGAAGCTAAAACTGCAATAGAACCGCTTAAGATACCAATTGTCATTTTCATAACAACAAGCAGTGCTGCTACTGAAGTTGAAACAACTGTTGCTTTTTTTTCTACTCTCATTTTAAATCCTATATCTTTTAAGATACAATTATAATAAAATTAATATTTTATAGTAATTAAAGACAGGGTGTAAAAATATGAATTTACAAGAGTTGAGAGAAGAGCGTCTTAAATGGATGAAATGGAAAAATATAGCACCGCTTCAAGAGGCTTTAAAGAGTTTAGAGGATGGCTCTTGGGAAGTAGAACTTGGTGATATAATAAGTGTTAATGGAGCTGCTCCAAAAGATGTAGATAAAATAGCAAAAATGATGATGCCTTGGCGAAAAGGACCTTTTAAACTTTTTGATACATTTATTGATTCAGAGTGGAGAAGCTATATCAAATACAATCTTCTGCGAAAACATTTTAATCTAAAAGATAAAAGAGTTGCCGATATAGGGTGTAATAATGGGTACTATCTTTTTAGAATGCAGGAGGATGCACCAAAATCTTTAGTAGGTTTTGATCCTTCGCCTCTCTATAAAACACAGTTTGAATTTATCAACCATTTTGTAAAGAGTGATATTGTTTACGAACTTTTGGGCGTTGAGCATTTGGAATTTTATGAAGAGAAGTTTGATGTTATTTTTTGTCTGGGAGTTCTTTATCATAGAAGTGATCCTGTTGCAATGTTAAAATCTCTTTATAAGGGTCTTGATAAAAAAGGCGAAGTGATTCTTGATACATTCTATATAGAGGGTGATGATGAGGTGTGTTTATGTCCCGAGTCATCTTATTCTAAAATACCAAACATCTACTTTGTACCGACAATAAAAGCTTTAAGAAATTGGTGTCTAAGAGCAGGATTTAAGAGTTTTGAAGTTCTAGAAACTTCAGTTACAAATAGTAATGAGCAGAGAAAAACTGAATGGATAGAGGGAGAGTCTTTAGAGAACTTTTTAGATGAAAATGATAAAAGTAAAACTGTTGAAGGCTATCCGGCACCTGCAAGGGTATATGTAAAATTAACGAAAGGATAAAGATGAATAAGAGTATTGAAACGAAATTAAAAACGCATAAAAAGATAAATCGTAATTTATGTGGTGAGATACAGAGACTTGAAGATGGATTTGTAGAATTAAAATTTGTAACGGCTCCTGAAATGGTCGCTGACTCTAAAAATTTAATCCATGGAGGCTTTATCTTCGGTGCAGCAGATTATGCCGCAATGGCTGCCATAAATGAGGAAAATGTTGTTTTAGCGGCAAGCAGTTGCAGATTTATCGCTCCTGTAAAGCTTGGAGATATAGTTGATTTTACTGCTGAAATTAAAAGCACAGAAGGCAGAAAAAGTAGTGTATATGTAATAGGAAATGTTTTAAGTACAAAAGTTTTTGAGGGTGAATTTAAAACATTTGTTACTGAAAAACATGTACTGGAATTAAGTTCTCTTAAAACAAAAAATGCTTAGGAGTAGAAGACTTTTTAAAGATTTTCTATCCAGTAATCGCTATATTGCTGCTCTTGTTTGATGGTTGTAGTATTTCCATGTCCTGGATATATAGTTTTGTCATACGGGATTTTTTTAAATTTTTCAAGTGATTTTTTCATATCCTGCGGGGATGAGTATGGAAAATCAGTTCGTCCGATAGAGCGTTCAAATATAAAATCGCCGCTAAACATAGCATTGCCTATCTCTATCGTTGAGCATCCAGGTGTGTGTCCCGGAAAGTGGCGAAACTTTACTTTAATACCCTCAAAATCAAACTCTTCATCCGGTTTTACTTCCACATCTGGTTTTGAAGGCGGCAGATCCGGCATCCATGAGCTGCTTGATAAGAGCATAACATCATCTACTGGAGTATAAAGGGGAACCTTTAATTTCTTCTGCAGTTCGGCATTACTCCATACATGATCAAAATGTCCGTGTGTATTTAATATTGCGACAGGATTTGTTACATTTTTCATAACCCACTCCGTGGCGCCGATACCAGGATCAATGATAAAATCTTTTTTGTCTATGGTGACGATATAGCAGTTTGTTTGATAATCTCCCATTGCTTTAACTTGTATTTTCATTTTTTTACTTTTCATTTTTTTTTTGACAAATTGTAACAAAAAAGCAGAGCAGTTTTGTTGTTTTTTGTAAAAAATATTATAAAAAATGCAATATGTTCTTAAGGTTACCAAAATTTGATATAATATTTTTTGTTAAGCCCTGATAAAGGGCACTTATTACTTTTTTAGGGGTTAGTAATGAAAAAATATGAGCAAATAACGGAATATTTGCAACAATTTTTAAATGATGAAGTTCATAAAACTGGACTTGAGAATGTTGTTTTAGGTCTTAGCGGTGGAATTGATTCAGCTGTTGTTGCCGTGCTTGCTCAAAAAGTTTTCAAAGATAATCTTTTATGTGTCAAGATGCCTTCGCATTACTCTTCGCAAAGTTCTTTGATTGATGCGGATGAGTTATGTCAAAATTTTGGATTAAAATCTGTCACGGCTTCAATTGAACCGATGTTAAGAGTTTATGAAGAGTTGAATCCAGATATGGATAATTTAAGAAAAGGCAATTTTTCAGCACGGCTCAGAATGGCTACAATCTTTGATATCTCGGCTAAACAAAAAGCTTTGGTTTTAGGAACAAGCAACAAAAGCGAGTTGCTGTTAGGTTATGGAACTATTTATGGGGATTTGGCGTGTGCCATAAATCCGATAGGTGACTTGTACAAGAGTGAAATTTATGAGTTGGCAGAGTATCTGGGTGTGCCAGAAAGCATTATAAAAAAGGCTCCCTCAGCAGATTTGTGGAGTGGTCAAAGCGATGAAGCAGATTTGGGTTATACATATGCACAACTTGATGAAATGCTTAAACTTTATGCCGAAGAAAAACTTTCTAAAGAAGAGATGGTTCAAATGGGTTATAACAAAGAGATGATCGATATGATACTATCAAGAATATCGCGCAATCAGTTTAAAGGCAAAATGCCTGTTATAGCAAAATTAACCTCTAACAATATATTATAAGGATTAGATAATGAAAGTTCCATTTTACAAGTATGAAAGCAGTGTAGAAGCGCACTCAAATGTAAGTGATGTTTTAGACGGTGAAGATATAGATCAAGTAGAAGAGCTGCAAAATGAGTTTGCTTCATATATCGGGGCAGACTATGCGCTGGCTACATCGCACAGTACATCAGCGCTTCATTTGGCAATGCTGGCACTTGATTTAAAAAGAGGCGATAAAATAGTATGTTCTGTAAATGCGCATCCAAATGTGCCTGAAGTTGTTAGACACTTTGATGCTGAGCCTATTTTTATAGATATAGACCCTCAAACCTACAATATAAATCTTGATAAGCTAGAAACATATTTAAAAGACAACAAAGCTAAAAAACTAAAAGCTGTAATTGTTACGCATATAGCAGGACAATGTGTTGATTTGGATAGACTTTATACTATGGCAAAAATAAATGATGTTAAGATTGTTGAGGATGCATGTGAGGCTCTTGGAGCTACCTATAAAGGGGATAAAATAGGTTCAACAGGCGCAGATATTACATGTTTTGATTTTTCATCTCATTTAAAAAAAGATGTTTGCAATGGGGGTATGCTAGTTTCAAATTCCCAGGAGATTATTGAGCGCGCAAATCTTTTAAGTTCACATGCAATTAAACGAGACAAAGACTCTTTAGAATATATATATGATGTTGTAGATATAGGTTTTGATTACTCAATGAGTCAGTTAGATGCCGCTTATATACGGGCTCAAATTAAAGAACAAGATAAAAGTCTACAAAGAGTCCAAGAAATAGCGCAGATGTACAATAAAGCGCTTGAGGGAGTCGAACATGTGACTATTCCTGAACCAAAGAGCGATGAACATCCATACTCTTTATATATTATCAAAGTAGATAAAAACAGAGACTCTTTTGCGCTTGAGCTTAAAAAAGAGGGTGTTGAAGTTGGACTTCACTATATTCCGCTTCATTTTTTATCATATTACAAGCATAAATATTCACTAAAAGTAAACAACTTTCCTGTTGCACTTACAACATATCAACAGGTAATGTCGCTTCCGATATATCCAAGTATGAAAAATGAAGAAGTGCAGTATGTAATAGATAAGATCAAATCAGTAGCATCGACTAGAGTTTAAAAAGCAAAAAATTGAAAAAAAAAGTAATTTTTTGGGTTGAAGAGTATTTTTACAACCCAAGTTTTACACAAAAACTTCTCTCTATTTTACTTCTTCCTCTAAGTTGGATTTACTGTTTTGCTATGTTTTTACGATTTAAAAGTAAAAAAAGCGAAGATTTGGGCGTTGATGTTATTAGTGTTGGAAATCTTAGCGTCGGCGGAAGCGGCAAAACTCCTTTTGTAACTGCTCTTGCATCAAGATACAAAGATGCTGCAGTAGTGCTTAGGGGATATGGCAGAAAAAGCAACGGTCTTGTTGTTGTAAGCAATGATGGAGAAATTTTATGTGATGTAGATAGAAGCGGTGATGAGGCGATGATCTATGCACATAAATTGCCAAATATCAAAGTGATTGTAAGTGAAGATAGAAAAAAAGGTATTTTAAAAGCTAAAGAGTTAGGTGCGAAGATTGTGTTTTTAGATGATGCCTACTCAAAGCATGAGATAAAAAAACTCGATATTCTTATAGATGTAGAGAGTAAAAACTCTTCATGTATTCCATCAGGTCCTTTTAGAGAGAGATTATGGAGTTCAAAAGAAGCTCTTTTAGTAAAAGAAGAGATAGATTTTACGAGAGTGGTTGAACTTAAAAATAAAAGTGATAAAATGTCACTCGTAACTGCCATAGCAAGACCGAAGCGTCTTGATGTGTATCTGCCTGAAGTCCTTAGTAAAAATTATTTTGAAGACCATCATTCATTTACAAAAGATGAGGTTCTTGCTATTTTGCAAAGAGATAATGCAGATTCAATTTTGGTTACATACAAAGATTTTGTAAAATTAGAGCAGTTTGATATACCTTTGTCACTTTTAGATCTTAAAGTGACAATTGATAAGAAAATTTTTGAAATAGTAGATAATTATAGGGGAAAATAGTGCAAAAAAAGATTGAAACAGTACAAACACTTCTTGAAGCTTTACCGTTTATAAAAGAGTTTAATAAAAAAATAGTAGTTATAAAATATGGCGGTTCGGCGCAAGAATCTCCACAGCTCAAAGAGAGATTTGCGCAGGATATTTTGCTTATGTATCTAGTGGGAATTAAACCTGTTATTGTTCATGGCGGCGGCAGACAGATAAATGAGATGCTGGATGCTTTAAAAATTGATACTAAATTTATCGACGGACAGCGTGTAACTTCAAAAGAAGTTATGAGAATTGTTGAGATGGTTTTAAGCGGAGAGATAAACAAAGAGATAGTTTCACTTTTAAACTCTCACGGAGCAAAAGCAATAGGAATCAGCGGAAAAGATGCAAAATTCATCACTGCTCGCGCAAAAGATTTTGCAAAATGGGGATTAACCGGAAATATAACAGAAGTAAAAGCTGATGTTATTGTAAATCTTATTGCAGAAAAATTTATTCCCGTAATTGCTCCAATTGCTGACGGTTCAGAGATGGGGCATCCTGGTTTTAATATTAATGCAGATTTGTGTGCTTCTTATGTTGCAAAGGCAATAGGAGCAAACAAGATTATATTTTTAACAGATACGGCAGGAGTTTTAAACAGTAACAAAGAGCTCTTAAGTACCCTTACAAAAGATGAAGTTGAAGCTCTAAAGAGTGATGGAACGATTCATGGAGGTATGGTTCCAAAAGTGGATGCATGTCTTGAAGCGATAGAGGGCGGTGTACAAAAAGCCCATATTATAGATGGCAGAATAGAGCACTCTTTACTCTTAGAACTCTTTACATCTGCAGGTGTAGGAACACAGATAGTTAATTAGCTTTTGCCCGAGCTGTTTTGTAAAAGAGTTTTTGTGTAGAGATCTCTTTTGGTATCGGAGTATTGTGCAAAATATTTTGAGTTAAGATTTTTGCCAAATAGGGACCAAATACAAAACCTCGAGAACCAAGAGCATTTATAATATATAAATTTTCAAAGTATTCTAAAGAGTCTGGTGGAATTTTTGTTCCATTTTTTATAGAGGGATATTTTTCTAAACTTTTTTCATAATCAATAACTTTGCCTATTACTGGAAAATAGCTTTTTATCGTTGCTCTTGCACCTTTGTATATTTTTACAACTTTTAAATCCTCAAGTTTAATCAACTCTTGTGCTTGTTTCAAAAGAGTTTCTATCTGTCCTTGTTCGCTATTTACATAAAAAGGGCACTTGTCACATGTAGTTAAACACTCTAGTATAGCGTTGTCATGTCTTTCATGTGTTGCTCCGATAGATACGGTTCCATCTTGTTTGTTTGTTGAAACAGAGATAGATTTATGAATATTAAAAGGTATTTTTGTAGTTGTTTTAACATCAATTCTTAAACCGAAAATAGGAGATATTTTCATATAAGGAATCTCTACTAAAGAGGTGCTTACTCCTTGAGCTAAAATTATATTTTTTGCTTTAATTTCATCAATGTTGTAAATTCCATCTTTAAAATCTAATTTTTTTATATCTTTTTTATAAAAATCACAATTTTCTATTAATTTTTTAGAAATTTCAGTTGGTTCAATTACAGCTGCATATTCATAAAAGTAGCCATCGATATCCATAAAATTTTTTGAGATATTTTTCAATTTTTGCGTGTCATAATAGCTATATTTTATATAACTTTGTGCTAATTTGTCTTTATTGAAATTATTGTTTGGGATTCTTAAAACACCTTTTTTTTCTACTATATTTGGAAGCAGATTTTTATAAAAATCTATGGAAAAATTTAGTGCATCATTTACCAGTGAATTATAAAGATTTTTTTTGCCAGGAAGAGGTGATAAAAAAGCTCCGGCAGCTCCGCTTGCACCGCCGGCTATGCCTTCTCTATCAACAATAGCTACTCTTTTTTCCTCTTGGTGTAAAAAGTAAGCAACACTACAACCTGCGCTTCCGGCTCCGATAATTAAATAATCATATATTTTCATTTTGACATTATAGAAAATTAAGACTTAATTTAAAAATCTTTTGTGATTTTTGTTTTAAGAACCGTTTTTAGGAGATATGTGTTAAGCCGTTATAAGAATAGTGATGCTATAATCGCGGGAATATTATGATAACAGGATGTAAAATGTACGGACTCTTTGAAGATGAAGATGATATTTTTATGGGCTCTCCAAAGAGCAAATTAATGGATGTTGTGTTTAATGCCAACAATGATGTAGTCAGACATGAATTGCAAAATTTTATAGACAGAACTGCTGCTTTGGAGCTTTTAATAGCTGAAAAATTTGGCGAGGACATAGATAAAGAAGTTCGAAATTATATGATTTCAAACAGAGAAGAAGTTGATAATTATGCAAAAAGCCTCTATATAGAGTTAATGGGTGCGATACTTTCAAAAAGTGAATAATTGAGATTTTTTTACAAAATTTTATTTTTTAATTAGTTTGTTTTAGTTTCATAATTACTGTTGATTTTAGAAAAAGTAAAGAAATATTATTAAAAAAAGATGTGCAAAAGAAAATTTTTGTAAAATACGATAATAAAATATGGTTAAAGAGAGATTATGCAAAGAGTTGAAAACGAAATTGCAAGACTAATTAAAGAGATAAATTATGATGAGGTCACTCGTCTTTTTGAGATGCTCTTAGGTGGAAAAAGGCTTCGTGCCAAATTGATTTTAAAGATAGCCGCATCTCATAAAAAAGCTCCTCTTTTAGCGGCAATAGTAGAACTTATTCATGCGGCAAGTCTGCTTCATGATGATGTAATTGATGAAGCAACATTAAGACGCGGAGTGGCTTCTGTAAATGCAACAGACGGGAGCAAAACAGCTGTAATGTTTGGTGATATCTTATACTCAAAAGCTTTTACCGAGTTGGTTTCATTTGATAAAGAGATAGCAAAAATCATCTCATCTTCCGTTACGGCACTTAGCAAAGGTGAAATGATGGATGTTAAGATGGCAGATAATTTTAACAGCGATGAAGAGAAATATCTTGAGATGCTATATCTTAAAACAGCCACTCTTATAGAAGCAGCGGCTCAAGCGGCTGCAATTTTAACCGGTAAAAATCCTGAACCTTATGCATTATATGGTAGAAATCTTGGACTCTCTTTTCAAATAATAGATGATATTTTGGATATAACTGCCGATTCTGCAACTCTTGGAAAACCTTCTATGAATGATTTTGCAGAGGGTAAATGCACACTTCCTTATATCTATCTATATAAAGTTTTAAGCGATGATGAAAAAGAGAGGTTAGTTAGCCTACATGCAAAAGCATTAGACGAGCAAGAGACTCTTTGGATTAAACAAAAAATGCAAGAACATAAAACTATCGAAAAATCTTTTGAATTAGCACAAAAATTATCAAATGAAGCTATGATTACCATGAAAGATGATGAACAACTCGTAAATATTTTACAAACTATGATAAAAAGAAGTTATTAATGCACTATTTAAATATAAGTTTTTCACATAAAAATTCAACTTTAGAAATTAGAGAAAAACTTTCTTACAAAGATGATGATGCTATAAAAGCCTGTTTAATTAAGTTGAACTCCAGTGAAGCAATTAATGAGTCAATCCTTATTTCTACATGTAATCGAATGGAAGTATTTTGCAGTTGCAGTGATATTGCATCAGCAACACGGCATATTTTTGAGATGTTATCTTTAAGATCAGGAATTAGTATAGATGAGCTTGAAGGAAGAGCTGATATATTTGATGACAGCAGTGCTATTCATCATATTTTTAGCGTTGCATCTTCACTTGATTCAATGATTGTCGGAGAAACACAGATTCCAGGACAGTTAAAAGATGCTTTTAGACTCTCTTATGATAGCGGATATTGCGGTCAAAAATTGTCTCGTGCTATGCACCACGCTTTTAAATGTGCCGCAAAAGTCAGAAACGCAACAGATATCTCTTCAAAACCGGTTTCCATCGCCAGCGTTGCTGTAGCAAAATTAAAATCAATTCTTGATAATATTGAAGGAAAGAAAGCTTTAGTCATCGGTGTTGGAGAGATGTCAGAAATTACTGTTAAACATTTGATTTCAAGTGGCGCAGATGTTCATGTTATGAATAGAACAAAAGAGAAAGCTTTAGATTTGGCAAATATATGCGGTGTAAAAGTTTTAGATATGCAAGAGCTTCCAAAAGTGATAAATGAATTTGAAATTCTTTTTACCGCTACGGCTGCATCTGAGCCTATTATAACAGATGAGATTATTAAGCCTTGCGATTTTGATAGGTATTGGTTTGACATGGCACTTCCTCGCGATATTAATTATCACAAAGGTGACCGTATAAATCTTTATGTAATTGATGATTTAAAAAATATTGTAGATGAAAATTTAAATTTGCGTGAAGACAGTGCAAGAAGAGCTCATGGAATAATTGGACGGAGTACGGTAGAGTTTTTTGAATGGCTAAACACGCTTAATATTGAACCGATAATAAAAGAGATATATCAAAAAGCTTTTGAAGCAGCAAAAGCGGAGAGTGACAGAGTTATAAAAAATGGTTACATTCCAAAAGAGTATGAAGCTCAGGTTCATAAAATGAGCGAACAGGTTATGAAAAGATTTTTACATCAAATGACCTCTAAAATGCGTAGTGTATCAGAGGAAGCAAAATCAGACATGGTAACAAGTGCTCTGCAGTTTTTAATAAATAAAGAAAGTAATGACATGCCTGATAAATATAAATGCGAGTATGCCTTAAATATTATAGAGGAAAAATAAATAATGAGAAGAAGTAGAGCGTTTATACCAACAACAAAAGAAGCTCCATCTGATGCTGTGCTGGCGAGTCATATATTTTTAAGTAGAGCAGGTTTTATATCACAGGTCGCAAGTGGACTCTATAGTTATATGCCACTGGCAAAAAGAGTGATTAAAAAAATTGAAAATATAATCAATGAAGAGATGGCTGCTGTCGGATGTGAAGAAGTTGAACTAAGTTTTGTAACACCAATCTCTTTATGGGAAGAGAGTGGAAGAAGTGAAAAGTTTGGAAAAGAGCTTTTAAGATTTCACGACAGAAAAGACACAATGTTTGTTCTCGGCCCGACACATGAGGAGATGATGGTTGATTTAGTGCGCAATCGAGTTACAAGCTATAAACAACTTCCAATCAATTTATATCAGATGAAAATAAAATTCCGTGATGAAGCGAGACCTAGATTCGGTATTATGAGAGGTCGTGAATTTCTTATGAAAGACGGATATAGTTTTCATGCATCTTATGCGGATTTAGATAGAGAATTTGATATGATGGAAGAAGCATATAAGAAAATTTTGACAAGATTAGGTCTTGATTTTAGAATAGTTGAAGCAGACAGTGGTGCAATCGGCGGAACTGGTTCTAAAGAGCTGATGGTACTTGCCGGAAGCGGAGAGGATACTTTGGCTGTTTGTGATAGTTGTCAATACGGTGCAAATATAGAGATATTTTTAGGTGCCGGCGATGAAGCTCAAAAAGATATGGTTTTTACATCTGTAAAAGATATAAAAGGAGATGATATTTGTCCTCAATGCGGCGGCAAACTCTCTTTAACCAAAGGTATAGAGGTTGGTCATATCTTTAAACTTGGAACTACATATTCAGCAGCGCTAAAAGCAGAGTTTTTAGATGAGAATGGAAAAGCGCAGCCATTTATAATGGGAACTTACGGAATGGGTGTTAGTAGGCTTGTAGCAGCTGTTATAGAGCAAAATCACGATGAAAATGGCTGTATATGGACAAAAGAGACTGCTCCTTATATGGTAAATATTTTAATTTCAAATATAAAAGAGAACCGCCAATTTGAACTGGGTGAAGAGCTTTATAAGAGGCTTAAGAGTTCAGGAGTAGAAGTTATGCTAGATGATAGAAAAGATAGATTTGGTTTTAAAATGAAAGATGCTGAGTTAATAGGCTTTCCGTATACTGTTATTATAGGAAAAGAGTTAGACAATGGCTTGGTTGAGATATATGACAGAAAAACAAAAAACAGTATCTCCGTAGAATCAGATACTGTTTATAATAAAATAATGGAATTGACAAAGTAATGATCTATTTTCTTAT
The DNA here is from genome assembly GCF_009883775.1 of Sulfurimonas sp. CVO. Lineage (NCBI taxonomy): Bacteria > Pseudomonadati > Campylobacterota > Epsilonproteobacteria > Campylobacterales > Sulfurimonadaceae > Sulfurimonas > Sulfurimonas sp. CVO. Next base: position 1,137,201 of record NZ_CP033720.1, on the reverse strand, counting down.
TTACCTATTTTTAGAGGTTTTAATCTCCGTAAACATATCATCTGCAATTGGCGGACTGGCAACATTTTTTGAGATACTTTTAAGTGCATTTATCGGATTGATTATATTGGCAAATTTTAAATCAACACTTAGAGAAAACTTTGCAGCTGTATCATACAGCTGTATTGATTTAGAGCAGTTTCAAAATTTAAATTTATTTACAATTTTTGGAGCAGTATTGCTTATTGTTCCAGGCTTTTTAACAGATATTGTGGGTGCTTTGCTGCAATTTAGCGTATTTACGACTATGCTTGTTAATCGTTATCATGTAAAATCAGGCAAGTGTAAAACAGAGTATAAAGAAAAAAATCTAAAAAAGGATAGTGATGTCATTGATGTTGAAATTATTAGCGATAATACTGATAGTAAGTAGCTTTTTAAAAGCAGATGATTTAAATCAAAAAGTAGAGCAGTTCTTAGAAGATAATTTTGACACGAATCCAAATATAGAATCCATTAAAGTTAATATCAAAGAAAAAATTGAAATTGAAGGATTTAAAGATTGGAGCGCATTTGTTGTTGAATTAGATGCGGTATTAAAAAAGGACAAGCGGCATGTTGTTCAAAATATGATTTGGTATTGTAATGGGGAAGTTGTTACAAAAGAGCTGTATGATTTAAAAAGCGGAAAAAATATGAGTGACTTGATTTCAATGCCGTTTAAAGATGAATATTATAAAAAAGAGAATTTAATCTATGGTAATGAAAATGCAAAACATAAAGTAGCTATTTTTTCTGATCCACTATGCCCTTTTTGTAGACAATTTGTTCCGGAAGTTATAAATTATATGAAAAAAGAGCCAGATAAGTTTGCAGTGTATTACTATCATTTTCCACTTGAAAGAATACATCCTGCTGCTGTTGAACTTGTAAAAGCAGCCATTGCTCTTGAGCTTCAAGGTAGAAAAGATGTAATCCTTAATCTCTATAAAGTTGAAATAAATCCAAAAGAGAGGTCTAATGAAAAAATATTGGCGGCATTTAACAAAGTAATGAAATCAAATATAAATATGGCTGATTTAATATCAAAAGAGGTTTCAGATCAACTTAAAAGTGATTTAAAAATCGTTAGTGAACTGATGGTAAACGGAACTCCTACAATGTTCTTTGACGGAAAAATAGATAAAACAAAAAATAGATATAAAGAGGCAAAATAGATGAATAAATTAACAATCGCTACAAGAGGATCAAAGCTTGCGCTTTGGCAGTCAAATCACATCAAAGCTGTTTTAGAAGAACAAAATCCGGGTCTTGAGGTTGATCTTAATATTATAGTGACAACTGGAGATAGAATTCAAGACAGAGGTTTGTCTACTATTGGCGGAAAAGGACTTTTTCTAAAAGAGCTTGAAGAAGCAATGATGAGAGGTGAAGCTCAAATTGCTGTGCACTCATTAAAAGATGTTCCAACTGAAATGCCGGATGGTTTGCTTTTGGCTGCTATTACCGAGAGAGAGGATTGCAGGGATGCTCTTTTATCTGAAAAATATTCAAACATAAATTCTCTTCCAAAAAAAGCAGTAGTTGGAACATCTTCGCTTCGCCGTCGTATGCAGATAGAAAAACTTCGTCCTGATTTAATTATCAAAGATTTAAGAGGCAATGTTGATACAAGAATAAGAAAATTAAAAGAGGGTGAATTTGATGCAATAATTTTAGCTTCTGCCGGTATTAACAGACTCTCTCTTTTGGATGCTGTAAAGCATGTTTATCCGATATCTCTTGAAGAGATGATTCCATCAATGGGACAGGGAGCATTAGGAATTGAGTCTATAAATGATGATGAAGTTTTAAAAATTGTTGCTAGACTTGAAGATGAATACAGTAGAATAGAGACAACTATAGAGAGAGCTTTTGTTGATGAATTAGACGGCGGATGCCAAGTTCCAATCGGTGTAAATGCATCTGTTCTAGAAGATGGAAATATAAGTGTTAAAGCTATTTTGGGTCTTCCTGATGGAACTGAAGTATTAAGTGATTCAAAGATTACATCTAAAAAAGATTATAAGAGTGTAGGTAGAGATATGGCGCAAGAGTTTATAGCAAAAGGCGCTAAAGAGCTGCTTGCGCGTGCAGAAGCTATGATGGGAAATGAATAAAATGAAAAAAAGTATCGAGTTATTAAAACAAAATAATGAATTAAAAATTATTGATGAAGAGCTTGATATATATTTAGAAATTCCTCATTTGGCTTATGCGGAAGTAAAAAAAGAAAATGGCGGCAAGGCTCTTTTATTTACCAATGTAGTGGATAAAAAAAGCGGTAAAAAGTTTAAAGAGAGTGTTCTTATGAATATTTTTGGTTCTTATAAGCGTTGTGAACTTCTTTTTGGCAGAACAATAGAATCAGTTGCAGATGAGATAACAAAACTTCTTCATATGAAACCTCCTGCAGGTTTTTTTGATAAGCTTGCAATGGCAAGTGAACTTTTTTCACTAAAAAATATATTTCCAAAAAAATTAAAAGGCAGCGGTCCATGCCAAGAGATAAAATATTTAGATGAAGATATAGATCTTTATAAACTTCCAGTATTGACTACATGGGAGCAAGACGGCGGACCTTTTATAACAATGGGGCAGGTTTATACACAGAGTTTAGACGGCGAGATGGTAAATCTTGGAATGTATAGACTCCAAGTGTATGATAAAAACCATTTGGGAATGCACTGGCAGATTCATAAAGACTCTTCTCATTTTTTTGACCAATATCAAAAAGCGGGTAAAAAAATGCCTGTATCAGTTGCAATAGGAGGTGATCCTCTCTACACTTGGTGTGCAACTGCTCCGCTTCCTTATGGAGTAAATGAACTCTTAATGTATGGTCTTATAAAAAAAGAGAATGTAAAACTTGTAAAATCAATTACAACTCCTCTTTATATACCACAAGATGTAGACTATGTTATCGAAGGGTGGGTAGACACTTCAGAAATGAGAGTTGAGGGTCCTTTTGGAGATCATACAGGTTACTATACTCTTGCTGAACCATATCCTGTTATGGAAGTTAGCGCTATAACTACAAAAACAGATCCTGTTTTTTTAGCAACCGTTGTAGGAAAGCCGCCGCTTGAAGATAAATATATGGGCTGGGCAACAGGGAAAATATTTTTTCCTCTTTTAAAAACAACTGCGCCTGATTTGATTGATTATCATATGCCTGAAAATGCAGGTTTTCATAATCTTATTCTTGCAAAAATGAAACCGCTTTACAAAGGTCACGCAAAACAATTTATGCACGCTTTTTGGGGTGCAGGACAGATGAGTTTTGTTAAACATGCAATATTTTTAGATGAAAATGCTCCAAAATTGGAAGAGTATGAAGCTATAGCTGCATATGTACTTGACAGATTTACACCAAAATCTCTTTTTATCACGGAGGGAATTTTAGATGCTCTGGATCACTCTTCCCCGGAAAATCTGGTTGGCGGAAAGTTGGGAATAGATGCAACAACAGCACATACGGTAGAAGCACCGCAGCTTTTAGATGATAAAGAGTTGTTTGCAAAAGTTAAAGAGGTTATTCCAGAAGCTGTTGATTTACATCAGTTTATGAAAAAAACAAAAAATCCTATCACTGTTATACCTCTGAAAAAGAAAAAAAATGTAAAGAACTATTTTGATGCTCTTGTTGAGTTAAGTACACATATAAGAGTAGTGGTTTTTGTTGATGATGCCAAAAATGATATTTTGAACCCATATATGTTAGTATGGAGAGTTACAAACAATATAGATGCTCTTAGAGATATTTTTATCTCAGGTTTGATGGTCGGTTTGGATGGAACTAACAAAAATATGTTGGATGGGTTTAACAGAGAGTGGCCGGATGATGTTGATTGCACTTCCAGTGTGATAGATTCTTTAAAAAGAAGAAGTTTATGGGACTTGGACGAGAAGCTTTATCAAAAATATCAACTTTAAAATAAAAAGATAGTTTTTTCTAAAATCTTACTATAATAGAATCTAATATAAAGTGAAGTAGAGGTTTAGTATATGAATAAGTTTTTCATTTCTTTCATATTTATTGTTATTTTTTTACTTTTAAATGTAGAAGCGGCTGTTTACAAAGGTCAGAAAGAATTTGTAAAAAAATGTGCTCCCTGCCATAGCGAAGGGCAAGAGTTTGTTGCCCAAAAAACTATTTCAGAATGGAAGGAAATTATGCGCAACAGTGGTAAAGAGCTGATTAGAATTCATTTAACAAGCAAAGATGAAAAAGCAAAAGATTCTTATATATATTTTAAAAGCAAAGCATTTAAAAAAAAATCAGTTCATTTAATACAGTTTTTGACAGAATATGCAAAAGATAGCGGTAAAGTGCCTGCTTGTAATTAATTTTAATTTGCATAAAAAATAGTAAAAGTGCTTTTTATAAAGTGTATTTCTCTTTATAAAATCATTTAATTTAGTTAAAATACCAAACTTTTTATATTGGAGAAATTATGGATAAAATGTGGTCAGGTCGTTTTTCTGCAGGTGCGGCAAATCTTTTGGATCAGTTTAACGCTTCCATTATGTTTGATAAAAAACTTTATCGCGAAGATATTGAAGGCTCTTTGGCACATGCGCAAATGCTCGCAAAACAAGGTATTTTAACAGCTGAAGAACTTAAACAGATCAGTGATGGGCTTAATCAGGTAACAGCTGAAATAGAATCAGGTAAATTTGAGTGGAAAATATCTGATGAAGACCTTCATATGGGAATTGAAAAGCGTTTAACTGCTCTAATTGGCGATGCCGGTAAAAAATTGCATACAGCAAGAAGCAGAAATGATCAAATCGCGGTCGATTTTCGTCGTTATGTTCTTCGTAAAAACTTGGAAATAGTTCACGCTTTAAAACTTTTAATGAGTGAAATATTGATAACAGCAAATAAACACACTCAAACTCTTATCCCCGGTATGACACATCTTCAACATGCTCAGCCGATAAATTTTGCATTTCATTTAGGTGCATATTTATCTATGTTTAAAAGAGATATTGAGAGATTTGAGAGCTCGTATGAAAGAAATAATATTTCACCTCTTGGCTGTGCAGCGCTTGCCGGAACGCCTCATAATATAGACAGAGATATGACAGCTGAGCTTTTAGGTTTTAGCGGTGTAAGCGTAAACTGCTTAGATACGGTAAGTGACAGAGATTTTGCGTTGGAGATTTTATTTAATATTTCAACTATGATGATGCATATCTCCCGCCTTAGCGAAGAACTTGTTATGTGGTCAAGTTATGAATTTAAGTTTATAGAACTTAGTGATGAATACTCTACAGGCTCATCAATTATGCCGCAAAAGAAAAATCCTGATGTTCCTGAACTTCTTCGCGGTAAAACAGGTCGTGTTTATGGCTCATTAATGGGTCTTCTGACTGTTATGAAAGCTCTTCCGCTAGCATACAACAAAGATACACAAGAGGATAAAGAGGGAGTTTTTGATGCGGTTGAAACTGCCGAGATATCTTTAAAAATATTAAAAGAAGCCATTAAAACAATGGAAGTAAAAACTCAAAATATGAACAGTGCTTGTAAAGTGGGTCATCTAAGCGCTACTGATTTGGCTGATTACTTAGTTCAAAAATGTAATATTCCTTTTAGAGAAGCTCATTTTATTACAGGAAAAGCTGTTGCAAAGAGCGAAGAGCTAAAAATTGATTTGAGTGATATTGAGTTAAAATATCTTCAAGAAATTGATAGTAGAATCGGCAGTGATGTTTTGGAGTTTTTATCAATTAAAAACTCTATGAATGCAAGAAATTCAGCCGGTGGAACCTCTACTAAAAGAACAGAGGAGCAGTTAGAATATTTTAAAAACTTTATAGCAAAAACGAATCCGGAGTTATTAGTATGAAAGTAACAATTACTCACAAAGAAGATATGAAATTTGAAGCAAAAACGCAAAAAAGCAGTTTTATAATTGATTGTCCACAGATAACACCGGTGGAGTATTTTTTGGCAGGAATTATTACATGCAGCGCCAGCGATATGATTTTAATACCAAAAAATCAAAATAAAACAGTTACAGATTTAACTATTGATGGTGATGCTTTAAGAGCCGATAATCACCCTAGAAAGTTTAACACTCTGCATCTTAATTATAGTTTTAATTCTGATGCGGATGATATAACCGCTGCTCGCTGGGTTATGGCATCACTTGAGACATACTGCTCAACTATCAATACCATCAGAGACTCTGTTGCAATATCTTACTCAATTATGCACAATGGTAAAAAGATAAAAGAAAATGAGAAAATGATATCAGGCACCGGAAATAAGATAGATTTAGGTGAAATTGAGAGCTGTCCTTCTTAAGCTCTCATTAAAATTTAAATATTGCCTTTTGGATCTGCATCGCTTAAATGTGACCATGCCAATTTTGCACCGCCGAGAATATGAAAATGTAAGTGCTCTACCTCTTGCCCGCCATTTTCACCAACATTTGTTATGACTCTGTATCCACTTTTGTCAATATTTAACTCTTTTGCAACATTTTGCATAAAAGTAGTCATATTTTTCATAGTTTTTGAATCTACTTCATTAAAGCTGTCTATATGTTTTTTTGGTATTGCCAATACATGTATAGGTGCCTTTGGATTTATATCATGAAATGCTAAAAAATCTTCATTTTCCAATATTATATTTGCCGGTATTTCATTATTGACTATTTTGCAAAATATACACATTATATTCCCTTTTTTAAATATATTAATTTAAAACTAGTAAATACAAATGTTTAAAACAGTATTAACTAGCCATATTTGGCATTATTGTAACATATAAATGAATAAATGAAGCTATATATAAATTATATTTGACTATAATCTTTTTAAAAATTCAGAGGGTATTTCCCTCCATTATGGGTGAATCTATTGAAAGAATGGTATGACGCAATAAAAGAAGCGCAGAGTGTTGAGAAAATCGAAGAGATTCGTATATCTGTGTTTGGTAAAAAAGGTGTTTTAGCGGCAGAATTTGCCAAAATGAAAACAGCACCGAGTGAAGAAAAATCAAAAATCGCACAAGAGTTAAATACACATAAAAATGCATTGATGAATGAATTAACTGCCAGAAAAATAGTTCTTCAAACATTGGAATTGCAAACTCGAATGAAAGCAGAATCCATTGATGTCTCTATGTATAGTTTAACTCCTGAATCCGGTGCTTTGCATCCCGTTATGGAAACAATGGATAAAATTGTTGAATATTTTTCATCAATGAATTTTGCAGTAAAAACAGGAAATATGGTAGAAGATGATTTTAATAACTTTGAGGCTCTTAATCTTCCAAAATATCATCCTGCACGCGATATGCAAGATACTTTCTATTTTAAAGATGAGATGCTGTTGCGTACACATACATCTCCTGTACAGATAAGAACTATGATGAGCTCCAAACCTCCTATTCGTATGATAGCTCCGGGCGCAGTTTTTAGAAGAGATTATGATATTACACACACGCCGATGTTTCATCAAGTAGAGGGACTTTTGGTTGATAAAGAGGGCAAAGTCTCTTTTGCAAACTTAAAATTTATTTTAGAGGACTTTTTAAAGTACATGTTTGGTGATGTAGATGTTCGTTTTCGTCCCAGCTTTTTTCCTTTTACAGAACCCTCTGCGGAAGTAGATATTTCATGTGTTTTTTGTAAAGGTGAGGGTTGTAGAGTCTGTTCAAAAACTGGATGGCTTGAAGTACTAGGCTGCGGAATAGTTGATCCAAATGTTTTTGAAGCGGTAAACTATGAGGATGTAAGCGGTTATGCTTTTGGTCTTGGAGTTGAAAGATTCGCTATGCTTATTCATCATATAGGAGATCTTCGTTCACTCTTTGAGGGAGATATTAAGTTGCTGGAGCAGTTTCAATGATAGTTACGAAAAGTTGGTTAAACGAGTGGATAGATCTAAGCAATATATCTACTGATGATTTGGTAAAAACATTTAACTCTATTGGTTTAGAAGTGGATAGTGTTTCAACATACAAAGTACCAAATAAGATAGTATTTGGAAGAGTTTTAGAGTGTAAAAAACATCCGGAGGCAGATAAACTAAATATCTGTCAAGTAGATATCGGTACAAGTACGCGTCAGATTGTGTGCGGTGCCTCAAATGTTAGAGCAGGCTTGGATGTAGTTGTAGCAACTGTTGGTGCGGTTATGCCAAACGGTATGGTTATAAAACCTGTAAAACTCCGTGGTGTTGAATCAGATGGAATGATTTGCTCAGCTAAAGAGATCGGTTTAGAAGATGTTCAAGATGGAATTATTGAACTTGATGAGAGCATTGGAAGTTATACTCTTGGTGAAGAAGTTTCAAGCAATGATATATTTAGTGATGATTTGATAGAGATAGAGCTGACTGCCAACCGCGGTGATTGTTTAAGTATACGGGGTATAGCTAGGGATTTAAGTGCAGCTTATGATAAATCTCTAAAAGAAGAAAACAGAGATGAAAATGATGACAAAAGAGTAGGCATTGGAAGAATTTTAACTCTTTCTCATGAAAATAATTTAAATGTAAATCTTCGTTATAAAGCGGTAGATTTGAAAGATTTACATTTGCCTTTTGTTTTAAAACTTAGACTTGCCCAAATAAAAGAAAAAAAAGAGACGGATATCGAAGCTCTTATTCATTATGTGACTCATAGCACTGGTGTGATTTTAAGAGCATACAATTATGACTTTTTTTGCAATGAAAATAAAACTTTGGCAAAGGTCTCTTTGTCTCAAGATGAAAATGGTTTTGCATCTATTATGGCAAAAGATAAAGAAAAAGCTTCAACGATAGGAATAATTCAAGAAGATGCTTCCAAAGTCATTGGTGATAAAGGTATTGTTTTAATTGAAGCAAGCTATATTCCACCAGATATAATCTCTAAAAAGATGCAAGAGAAAAAAATGCCTGTAGGTCCTATGTATTACAGAACTTCCAGAGGAAGTGAGCCGGATTTAAATGAGGGATTGAACTATTGTATCAGTATGATTGAATCAAATTCTGAATCGTCAGTTTTTGGCGGTACAATTGAACTTGGCGATATGCATGAAGATAAAATTATAAGTATCAGCAAAAAAGAGATTGATGCAATAATCGGTGCAAATATTGATAAATCTAAAATAACAAAAATATTGAAAAATTTAGGATTTGACACTACAAAATCATCAGCTGACAATTTTGTCATTTCTGTCCCTAATTTTAGACATGATATATCTAATAAACAAGATATTGTTGAAGAGATTGTCCGTTTAGTGGGCATAGACAATATACCATCAAAACCTTTTGTTTTTATGGAAAACAATAGACTTGAAAATGACTATTTTAAATATAAAAAAAGACAATTATATAGACATAAAGCAGCGTATAGCGGTTTTTTTGAGTCTGTACATTTTGTGTTTGATGAGAAAAAGGTTTTACATGAGTATGGATTTGAAACACTGCAAGAGGAGAAAGAACTTCTTAATCCTATTGTAAATACGCTTGATACTTTAAGATCTACACTCTTAACAGGTCTTCTTAAAGCCGCATCAAATAATAGTAAAAACGGATATAACTCTGTAAAACTTTTTGAAATCGGATCGGTATTTAATCCTAAAAGAGAAGAGTCTCTAAAGATGGCAGTGCTTTTTTCAGGAAATAGAGAATCTGAGGGTTTAGCTAACTCAGGAAAACCTTTGAAGGTTGATTTTGGATTTTTTGTACAAAAGATCTCAAATATTATAGGAAAATTTGAGCTTCATGAATTTAAAACAAGACATACACTCTCTCATCCTTTTCAGTGTGCTAAAGTAGTTGTTGATAATGAGGTTGTCGGGGAGTTGTTCCGTGTTCATCCGGATGTAGAAGAGAGTTATGATTTAGATATAACTTATATGTGTGAACTTGATTTTGAAAAATTGCCAAATAATTTAAAAACTGCAAAAAAAACTTCAAAATATCAATCTGTACATAGAGATTTGAGTATAGTAATGCCAAAAGAGATGCGTTATGAAGAAGTAAAAAAAGTGATAGAAAAATCGGCTTCAGATGAGCTTATTCGCTTTTATCCGGTAGATAAATACAGCGATGAATCTCTTGGAGAAAATATAAGTTTGACTATTAGATTTGTGCTTCAATCTTTAGATAAAACATTAGAAGAAGAGGATATTACCAAATCTATGCAGAGTATTTTAGATGCTTTAAACAGTGAGTTGGGAATTACGATTAGATGAAAAGTGTAAAAGTAGCAAAAGCATCAAAATTTTCACTTGTTATATCTGAGATAGCGCCGGACAAGTCAATATCTCACAGATGTGCAATGTTTGCTATGCTGGCAGAAGGAACAAGTGAGATAACAAATTTTTTAAGAGCAGAAGATACATTAAATTCTTTAAAAATAGTTGAAAAGCTCGGTGCCAAAGTTATTGATGATGGCATAACAATCAAAATAAGCTCTAATGGAATAAAAGAGAGTGATGATATTTTAGATTGCGGCAATTCAGGAACTGGAATAAGACTTTTTTGCGGACTCTTAAGTTCAGCGGATGGACACTTTGTTTTAACGGGAGATGAGTATCTGCGTCGTCGTCCAATGAAAAGAGTGACTCTTCCTCTTCGCAATATCGGTGCAAAATTAGATGGAAGAGACAATGGTGATTTAGCGCCCCTTAGTATTAGAGGAGCTTCACTAAAAGCATTTCATTACAATAGTAAAATTGCTTCGGCTCAAGTTAAGAGTGCAATGATACTGGCTGCCTTAAGAGCTGATGGCGAATGCAGTTACAGCGAACCTGAATTAAGCCGAGACCATACCGAAAGAATGTTAAAGGGCATGGGTGCAGATATAGAGGTAGATAAGCTTACTACTACAATCAGACCTATGAAAAAACTTTTATCCCCTTTAAAAATCAGGGTTCCAGCCGATCCTTCAAGCGCTTTTTTCTTTGCTGTTGCCGCTGCAATTACTCCGGATTCTAATGTTATCTTAGAGGGTGTTACATTAAACCCGACGCGTATTGAAGCTTTTAGGGCGCTAGAGAGAATGGGTTCTGTTATAAGCTATGATATTACTGATAATAAGTATGAACCCATTGGAAATATACATGTAAAATATGCTCCATTAAAAGCAATTACAGTTGAAAACAATATATCGTGGCTGATAGACGAACTGCCGGTACTCTCAATAGCTTTTGCTTGTGCTGAGGGTATAAGCTTTGTTAAAAATGCTGAAGAACTCAGAGTAAAAGAGAGTGACCGAATATCGACAGTTGTAAATAACCTTAAGACATGCGGTATTGAAGTAGAAGAGTTTGCAGATGGTTATAGCGTAAAAGGCGGTGAACTTCAAGAAGCAGCGGTTAAAAGTTATGGTGATCATAGAATAGCTATGAGTTTTATGATAGCGGGATTAAGGTCTTCTATGAAGGTGGATGATGTTGCATGTGTAAATACATCATTTCCAAACTTTTTTGAGCTGCTTAAAAAAATTACTAAAATAGATATTGAAGATTAAATATTTTATTCAATAGAGAAATTACTTTCTTTATTATTAAGGAGATAATTAATAATGAAAATTGAATTAGCTGAGAGTTATGGATTTTGTTTTGGTGTCAAACGCGCAATAAAGATTGCTGAAGAGAATAAAAATTCTGCTACATATGGACCTTTAATTCATAACTCCAAAGAGATAGAAAGACTTGAAAAAGATTATAATGTTGGTTTGACAGATAGTCATAAAAGTTTTTCTTCAGGTGATAAAGCAGTTATTCGTACGCACGGTATACCAAAAAATGAGCTAGAAGAGCTTAAAGCAAAGAATGTAAATGTAGTAGATGCAACCTGTCCTTATGTAACAAAACCGCAGCAGATTTGCCAAGAGATGAGTGAGCAGGGTTATGATATTATTATTTTTGGTGATGAAGCTCATCCGGAGATAAAAGGTGTTAAAAGTTATGCAACTTACGGAGCTAGAGTTGTTACATCGCCAAAAGAGTTGGAAAATTTAAAGCTAAAAGAGAAGATAGCTCTTGTAGCTCAAACAACCAGGCGCGTAGAAGATTATTTAGAAATTGCAAATTATCTTATACCAAGACATAAAGAGGTAAGAGTTTTTAACACTATATGTAATGCTACTTTTGAAAACCAGGAAGCTGTTAGAAAAATCTCTAAAAAAGCAGATATTATGATAATTATCGGCGGAAAAAATTCATCAAATACAAAACAGCTCTTTAGCATTTCTCAAGACAACTGCAAAGACAGCTATCATATAGAAGATGAGAAAGATTTGGATTTTTCATGGTTTAAAGGGAAACAGTTTTGCGGTATAAGTGCAGGAGCATCTACTCCCGACTGGATTATTCAAAATGTTGTAGATACTATTGAAAAAAATCAATAAACAATAATAATTTTTTATTTTTTTTATTATTTTTTTATTTTTTATAGTTTGATTTTATATAATTAATGCAAAAATTATCAATAATTAGCTATAATCACGAAATTTTTATGTAACAGAGGATAGGTAATGGCGTTCGATAACGAATCATTTGAAGAAGAAGAAAATTTTGCAGAGATGTTTGCTGCAAGTGAGAAGCAGCAAGAGACAAGTCGTATTGTAGAAGGTGAAATTGTTGAAATCCAAGCGGATGAAAACAGAGCATTAGTAGGTGTAGGTGATAAACTAGAAGGAATTCTTAGTTTGGATGAAATCAGCGAAAATGGTAAATTGAAGTTTAATGTTGGTGATAAAATTAAAGTAATGGTAACGGGATACTATAATGAGCGTCCTAAAATATCATATAAAAAAGTTCTAGAGCAGCAAAAAACTATTGATTTTATTGATGAACACAAAGAAAACTTCGAAGATTTGGTTATTGAAGGTGTAATTACAAAGAAAAACCGCGGCGGTTATGTTGTAGAAGCAGATGATGTTTCATTTTTTATGCCTCGTTCACTTGCAGCTTTTAAAGATAGTGATGATGTCATTGGTCGTAAAATTAAAGCTCAAGTTGTTAAAATCGATGAAGATCAAAATTCTATTGTTGTATCTCGTCGTAAACTTTTCAATGATGAGCGTAAAAAGAAAAAAGAGATTATTGACAAGTTGATGGAAGAAGATACGGTTGTAGAAGGAACTATTAAAAAGATCACTAGCTATGGTATGTTTGTAGATGTAGGCGGCGTAGATGGTTTAGTTCATTATAATGAAATCAGCTATAAAGGTCCTGTTAATCCTTCAAAACTTTATAAAGAGGGTGATACAGTAACAGTTAAAGCTATATCTTATGATAAAGATAAAAGACATCTTTCACTCTCTATCAAAGCAGTTCATCCAGATCCATGGGAAGAGGTTGAGAGTGAGCTAGACGAAGGTGATACTATTACTGTAACTGTTTCAAATGTTGAAGCATACGGCGTATTTGTTGATCTAGGAAATGATATCGAAGGTTTCTTGCATATATCTGAAATCTCTTGGGATAAAAATGTTAAAAATCCTAATGATTATCTCAAAGTAGGTCAAGAGATTGATGTTGAAGTGATTGAAATCAATCCAAAGACACATAAACTTCGTGTTTCGTTAAAAAGATTATTACCAAAACCTTTTGATGAGTTTGTAAAAAACCATAAAGAAGGTGATATTGTGACAGGAACAGTTACATCACTAACAGATTTTGGTGCATTTGTTCGTATTGACGGTGTTGAAGGTCTTTTACACAATCAAGATATCTCTTGGGATAAAAATGTTAAATGCAAAGATGTTTTAAAAACCGGTGATGAAGTTGAAGTAAAGATTGCAAAAATTAATCCTGAAGATCAAAAAATATCTTTAAACAGAAAAGCACTCTTAGAGAGTCCTATTGATGCATTTGCTAAAACACATAAGGTGAATAGTATTGTAACAGGGACAATTCGTGATATCAAAGATTTTGGTGTTTTTGTATCTTTAGAAGATGGCGTTGATGCACTTATTCGTGATGAAGATCTTTCTCCACTGGAAAAGAGTGATTTAGAGATAGGTCAAGAAATAGAAGCTGCAATAGCAGTGATAGATACTCGTCGTGACCGTATTCGTTTGTCTGTTAAAAAGCTTGATTATATAAAAAACAAAGCGATACTTGAAGAGATCAATGATGATGAATCACACTCTTTGGGTGATTTAATTAAAGATAAATTTAAATAAATCAGATAGAAAATTTTAGAACAGTTTACACTCTCATTATAAGAATGGGAGTGGCTGTTTCTATTTTTCTTATTTTAATTAACTTAAATATTTTTTGTTTAAGTTGATTTGAATGAGAAAAGAGCAGGTTAAACCATATAAAAATTATTTGCACCGTTGCTAAAAATGGTTCAAAATTGCTAATTTACTCAAAAATAGAGATAAATTAAACTCTCATTTAAATGTTAAAAAATTACCAAATTTCAGCCAATATCAGGCTATATCAAGAGGATTAACAATGCAAAAACATACTATAGTTGTTTGTGATCATATTCATGAAGCTGGTTTAGAGATGCTCCGTAATGATGAAAGTATAAATTTCATAATGGCAGCTGATGAAGATAAAGTTAAATTATTAGATATTATTGAAGATGCTGATGTAGCAATAACAAGAAGTTCAACTGATGTTGATGAGAAGTTTATTGCACATGCTAAAAAAATGAAAGCAATTGTCCGCGCCGGCGTCGGTGTTGATAATGTAGATATTCCTGGATGTTCAAAAGAGGGAATTATTGTAATGAATGTTCCTACTGCAAACACTATTGCCGCTGTTGAACTTACTATGACGCACATGCTCTCTTGTATGAGAATGTTTCCATATTCACATAATCATCTAAAGCAAGATAGAGTATGGAAAAGAGAAAAATGGTATGGATATGAGCTAAAAGGTAAAAAGCTCGGCGTAATAGGTTTTGGTAATATAGGAAGCCGTGTAGCAAAAAGAGCACAAGCTTTTGAGATGGAAATTATTGCATATGACCCATATATCAATCCATCAAAAGTTACAGACCTTAATATGACTTATACTAAGGATTTCAAAGATATCTTAGCATGTGATATTATTACTATCCATACGCCTAAAAACAAAGAAACTACGAATATGATAAGCAGTGCAGAGATTGCTAAAATGAAAGACGGTGTCGTTTTAATAAACTGTGCCAGAGGCGGCCTTTATAATGAAGAAGCACTTTATGCCGGTTTAAAAAGCGGTAAGATTCGTTTTGCAGGTATTGATGTATTTATGAAGGAGCCTGCAACGAGTCATCCTCTTCTTGAACTTGACAATATTACGGTTTCTCCTCATTTAGGTGCAAATACATATGAGTCTCAATACAATATCGGAACTCAAGCTGCTGCAAATGCTATTGCTGCAGCAAAAGGTATATCATATGCGCATGCTATGAATTTACCGATTGATGAGAGCAAAATTCCTTCATTTGTAAAACCATTTTTAGAGATGGGTCAAAAAATAGGTTTTTTAGAGTCTCAGCTTAATAAATCTCAAATTGTTTCAATCAAAGTAAGCGGGCAGGGTGAAATCGGTAAATATATAGATTCTCTGGCTACTTTTGTTGCTGTCGGTGCTATGAGTCAGATTAGTGATGATACGATTAATTATGTAAATGCTGATTATATTGCACAGGAGAAGGGCATAAAGATAGAATCAGAAGCACTTCAAGATTCAACTGTTTATAAAAATTTAATTACTATAAAATTAACTACTGCAGAAGGCGGAACAACAACAATCGGTGCGACAATTTTTGATGATAATATTTTCAGAATTGTTTCAATTGACGGTTTTGATATAGAAGTGGCATTAAAAGGCGATATGATAATCCTTAAAAATAAAGATGTTCCCGGAGTAATAGGAAACATTGGCTCAACTTTAGCAAAACATAGTGTAAATATCGCTGACTTCTCGCTTGCAAGAAATGAGAAAAAAGAGGCTTTAGCTGTTATTTTAGTTGATAATATTATAAATGATGTTACGCTAAATGAGCTACTAGAGATTGAAGCTTGTATAAGTGTTCAATACGCTAGATTATAGATCTATATAAACAAATATTTTTCTTCTTATTGTTCTGGGCTTGCCCCAGAAATTTCACTAAATCTTTTTATTTTTTTTCAGGTTTACATACCCATTCGGGTATGCCCTAAAATTTTAATCTAAATTAAAATGTCTCTTTAAATCTGCTTTATATAAAAGTATCGGAACAACCATAAGCGACGCAATAACTGCTGCGACGGTACCAAATATAAGAGCAACGCCAAGACCGCCAAATACTGCATCCCCTGCTAAAAGCGTTGAAGCAAGTATAATTGCTGCTGCTGTTAAAAATATCGGTTTTGCACGAGTTGCCGTTGCATAAGCGATCGCCTCTGCTTTATCCATATTGCGCTCTTTCATTAGTGAAGCTGTAAAATCAATTAAGAGAAGAGAGTTTCTTGAACTTATGCCGATTAAAGCAATAAAACCGATAAGAGAAGTTGCAGTTAAGAAAAATGTGTCTGCAGTAAAAAGATCCATAATCCAGTGTCCTATAATAACGCCAATAATTGATAAAAATGAACCTAAAAGAATAATTCCGCTAAGAGCATAGCTTTTATAGTAAATTACCATAAGCAAAAATATAAGCACTAGAGCAGCTATAAATGCGGCACCAAGTTCAACGAAAGTGTCAAGTGTTACTTCCATCTCTCCGTCCCAAATTAGTTTATATATTTTTTTGCTATTTTTATCAGTAAGTTTAAGATTAAATAGACCGATTTTTTCAATATCATATTTATCGCTAAATGTATTTAAAATAGTATCTCTTGCTTCAATTAATGGATAAACTTGTGAAACCATATCAGTTTCAGCGATAACATTTGTCATTTGATGAAGGTTTTTACTCATTATCATTGGATTGGATTTTTTAGGCACAATTGTTACTAACTCGGTAATTGGTGTCATCATGCCTTTTTTATTCATAAGTTTTAAAGATGATAGTTTTGCTTTAATCGCATTTATATCTTTTTTTGAAAATTTTTTAGACTCTTTGCTAAGAGAGAGATAGATAGGAATCTGATCATTAACAATGTCTGAGTTTTTAACCGCAATCTGCATACCTTCAAATGCCAAATAGAGAATGTCATTGAGTTGTTTTACATTTACGCCTGAGAGTGCAACTTTAGTGCTGTCTACTTCAACTTCAAATGTATCATAAATTTCATCTTGCATAATCTCCACATCAACAAGGCCTTCTGTGCTTTTAAAGACACCTTCAACTCTGTTGGATAATTCTCTAATACCGTTTGCATCATTTCCATATATTTCTGCAACTATCGCTGCCATTACTGGAGGTCCGGCAGGCGGTTCTACAAATGAGATTGTTGTTTTGTCATAGATTGAGGCACAACTCTTTTGAATATCGGGTCTCATTCTTTGTACCATTAAGTATGACGGCTCATCTCTATTATGTTTTTTTGAAAGATTTACAACAATTTCAGCTACATTTTCAGAGTTTTTAAAATGAGAGCCTTTAATTAGTCCTGCAAAATCCAGAGGAGCTCCCATTCCTAAAAAAACTTCAAAATCTTGAACCTCTTTCTCTTTTTTAATAAAATCAGCTACACACTCTGTTACTTCTCTGGTTTGCTCAATTGAGCTTCCTTCAGGCAGAGTTGTGTAGATTGTAAATGTATCATTGTTTTTTCCAGGAAGCATTTTTGCTAAAACTATTTTTGTCGGTGCAATCATAAGTACCGATAAAATAAAAGCCATAAGTGTTGCAAAAAGAATTAACTTCCTTTTTGTCGGACTTTGGATACCGTTAAATACAGCATTTTGAAATTTTTTAAACATTATTTTTTTCCTCGCCGTGATAATCTGGTTTTTTTAGCATTCTTGCTGCTAAGTAAGGTGTGAAAATATAAGCAACAAATAAAGACGCAATAAGCGCTACAGGAACATTGGCCGGAATTGGCTTCATGAACTGTCCCATCATCTGCCCGACAAACGCCATAGGTATCATGGTCATAATAATTGCCAGTGTTGCTATATTTGTAGGCGGACCTATCTCATCTGTTGCTTTAACCATAATATCATCCACACTTTCATGTGCAGACTCTTTTGAGTGAAAATGTCTGTGAATATTTTCTATAACAATAATTGCAGCATCAACTAAAAGTCCGAGTGAGAGTAAGAATGCAAAAAGAGTGATACGATTTATACTCTGTCCGGTTATATAAGCGATAAAAAGTGTGATAGCAAGAATTGCCGGAACAGTAAATGTAACAATAAGAGATTCTCTCCATCCAAGTACTAAAACAAGCAAAATGGCAATAATAACAATAGATAAAAGAAGATGATATACCAGTTCATTAACAGCCTCATTAGCTCTTTCACCGTCATTTCTTGTAATAGCATAATTGATTCCGTTTTCTCGTAAAAGCTCTTTATATGTTTCTAACTCTTTTTTAACGGTATCTGCTATAACAACTGCATTTGTGCCTTGAAGTTTTGATACTGTAAGTGTTACTTGATTTTGTAGAGGTGAAAATTCTCCGTTTTCATCTTTTTTGCTAATTGTCGCTGATTTGAAATTTTGTATATCATATGAGTCTGTAACTTTTGCAATCTGTTTTAAGTAGATGGGTGAACCCATATATTGGGCAATAATTATATTGCCTATATCTTCAGCGTTTTCTATGGCATTTTTAACACCAAGCATAATAATCTCATTATCTTTGGTTCTGTTTTTTATAGCCGGAACACTGTATGAAAGAGACTCTACGCCTTGAACGATTTGTCCCATGGAAATATTATATCCGGAGAGTTTATTAAGATCTACTTCAATATTAAATTGATGTTTGTTGCCGCCTTTTAATTCTGTTACCGCAACATTTTCAAGACCGTTTATATGGTGCTGTATTCTTTTTACTTTATCATAGAGTTCTGTTTTGCTCATATTTTTATCATGAGAGTAAAATGCAACTGAAAGAACAGGTATATCTACATCAATGTCTAACGGCTTGATTATAGGATTCATTGCCCCTTTTGGAAATATATCCGAGTTTTGCATTATTTTGTCATAGATTTTAAGATTTGAATCTTCTTTTTCTTCTCCGATATAAAATGCAGCATTGACAATCCCGACATTGTCCATAGCCATTGAAGTTATATTTTCTACACCCTTTACCTCTTTTAGTTTTCTCTCAAGAGGCTTAACTATTACTTTTTGAACCTCTGCTGCGCTTGCACCCGGAAGTGCAACAATAACAGTTGATCCGCTTACTACCATTTGAGGATTCTCTTCTCGTGGCATAATGTTAAGAGCTAAATACCCGATAGCAAGTAAAAAGAAACCAAGAACTATAGTAAGAGGATTTCGTATAAATCCAGATGCTAATTTTCCTGCAATATCTGATGGTTTATAAATATTCATTTTTAAAACCTTAATCTATAGTTACAGTAGCATACATACCTGGATATATGGACTCGTATACATTTTTAAATGAAATTTTTATTTTAAATGAGTGCGTCATAGGATTTGAGCTTGGTATGATTGCACTAATTATTCCATCAGTTTTAATATTTTGTGATGGAATATTAATTTCTACTTTTTTATCATACTGGATGCGATCTAGATTGTCTTCGGAGATCTCTGCAGATATTTTAAGATCAGATAGATCAGAGAGCACAAGTGCCGGCATTCCAGGCATTGCCATCTCACCTACATTTATATTTTTGCTTACAATTACGCCGTCATTTGGAGCTTTAATGTTTAAATATCGGTATTGATTCTTTACCTCTTCTAACTGAGTTTTTGCTTGAGCAACCTGTTTCTTTGCTATATCTATCATATTTGCAAGATTTTGTTCAGCTAGCATAAGGTTTTCAACTTCAAACTTTGAAACCATATCTTTTTCAAGTAATCTTTTATGTCTTTCAAGATTTAGTTTTACATTGGTATATTGGTTTTGATACATTTGAAGCGATAGTTCTGCTTGAGATATAGCCAGTTTTACCTGAGTAAGTGCAGAGTCTATCTCTTTGGAATCAATGGTATAAAGAAGCTGACCTTTTTTTACAAAATCACCTTCTGAAACTTTTACATCTGTTACAAAGCCCATAAAACGGCTTGTAATCATCTTTCTATTATCACTTATTACTGTGCCTGAGAGGGTTATGCTTTCTGCTATCAGTGAGGCTGCCAGAGCCAAAAGTAGTATAATTTTTTTCATTATTTTTCTCCATTTGCTAATTTTTCAAGTGCGAAAATTCTTTTGTTTCGTTTATTTATTGTTTCTTGCAGTTGCAATATTTTTTGAATCTGTTCGGATTGTTTAATTATTACATCACTCATAGAAACTAGTTTTTCTTTGTATCTTGCTTCATAGTTTTTGTAAATTTCATCAGCTAAAAGCAACTCTTTTCTTAGTGATTCTATATCTTTTTCATAACTTTTTATCTCAGTTCTTATTTCATCAATTTTAAGGGCGATACCATTGTTTGCAAGAGCTACCTGTGTTTTGGTCTTTAGATATTCAAGTCTTGATTTCTCAACATTTGCGCTGTCTGCTCCACCGTTAAATATATTCCATGTAAGTCTTGCGCCAATTGTGTATGACTTATGATCGTCAGCATCGCCTAAAAATGTATTATCGGCAGTTGCAATTTCTGCAAAAGCTCCAACCATTGGATAATAAGATGATTCTGAAACATCAACCATTCTTTTTTGAATAGCAAGTCCGGTATTTGCTTTTTGAATATCTAAATTGTTATTTATAATATCGCTGTTTGAGATAGAGGGCATATGCATCTCAAATGATGGTGTTTGAATCGATGTCACTTTTTGATTGAGTAAAAAACTTATATAGTGATATAGAAGCTCTTTATTTGCATTCATCTGTGATATAAGTCTCTCAACATTTCCTTTTTTTGCTTTAACTTCAAGCAGATCAACTTTTTTAGCATAACCGACATCGATCATCTCTTTTGTCATGTCCTCTAATGTCTCAATATTTTTTAAAATTACACTTAAGTTTGCGATAGAGTCTTCAAGAAGCGCCATATCATAGAAACTTTTTCTTGTTTCATAAATTTTTTCATTAATAACCTGTGATTTTTCAAGTTTTTTAAGTTTTGTAACAGAGTTCATAATATCTTCATAACTTGATATTTTAAAACCGGTAAATAGAGGCACTTCATATTTTAGTTTGCTTTGGAAGTAGTTTCTTGCTTCGGGATTGTTTAAGTTTTCCGGCGGATCGGTATAGAGTCTAGAACATGCAGCCATATCACCACCTTGACATGCCGCCGAGTTAGACATGAACTCGTCTGCCCCAAAATCCCCAAAATCCGCTTCTCTTGAAGAGAGTTTAAACCCAAAAACATTTCCAGCGTCATCGCTTCTGGCAAAATCCTGAATAAAATCCAATTTTCCGTAGTGACTTGCCGAAGTGGCTTTTGCATCCTGCAAAGCAGCTTCTATATCAAATTGAGCACTTTTTATCTCTAAGTTTTGTGATTTTAAAATCTCTATTGCTTCATCTAAATTTATAGATTCCGAAGCATTTAGTAAAGATATATTAAAATAAAAACTTATAAATATAAAAGCAAATATATTTTTCATAATTATCCTTATGTACAATATTATATTAATTTCTTATTTATAGTTAATGAAATTAATACGCGTATTTTACTTGTTTTTAGAGTAAAAGTAAATGCAGATAATAAGCGAATTGAGCTTTTTTTATCTAATAAATCTAATGCTAAAGCATTATTTGTTAAAATACTATGTTTTAACAAAAAGGTAAAAAAAATGCAAATGGTAGTTGATTCTTTGAGAAAAAAAGGAAAGATTTATAAAAAAATGCAAGAGATTACACCAAAAGAGCTTGGTATAAGAAACAAAATAAAAATATTTAAGGCGACAGATGTCAGCGGATATTTTTGGGCGATTTTTGCAATAAGTCAAAAAAGTAAACTACTAATGAAAGATGTACATAAATTTGAAGAGATATATGCAAAGTTAACTCTATTTTGTTCTCATAATTTTAAGCATAAAATTATTTTTATAGATGCGCCGATCTGCTCAAAGGCCAAAGATGCATTTATGCAGCAGGGGTGGAAAATTCAATAATGATTTTGTGTGATATTGGAAATACAACATACCATTTTCTTGATAAAGAGAGAGAGTACAAAGAGAGTGTCAAACTTTTTGACCCGTCATCTTTTAAAGACATAGTTTTTTATATCTGCGTAAATGTTGAGGCAAAAAAGCTTTTAAAGCATTTAAAAAATTGGATTGATTTATCACAATATATTGATTTTTCAAAATATTATGCAACTATGGGTATCGATAGAATCATGGCATGTGAAGCGATAACTCAAGGGGTTGTTGTTGATGCAGGCAGTGCTGTTACGGTAGATATAGTAAAAAATTCAAAATTTGAAGGCGGTTTTATCTATCCTGGAATCAAAGCAATAGGTAAAACTTATAAAAATATATCAAATGCACTTGATTACTCATTTAATTTTGAGCTTGATTTGGATAAAATGCCAAAAAATTCTCGTGACGCCATAAGTTATGGTTACTTAAAACTGCTGCAAAGCGAAGTAAAATCATACAATATGGATATATATCTAACCGGCGGAGATGCCAAAGAGTTTGTAAAAATATTTCCAGACTCATTTGTAGATGAGATGCTGCTATTTAAAGGAATGAAAAATATTATGAAAAAGGCTGATATATGCTAACAGTTGCACTTCCAAAAGGTCGTATTGCACAAGAAACTTTAGAAATTTTTGAGACCATTTTCGGTGACAGTTTTGCATTTGATGACAGAAAACTTATATTAGAGACTCCAAAGTTTCGTTTTTTACTCGTAAGAAATCAAGATGTTGCGACCTATGTCTTTCACCAAGCAGCAGATATCGGTGTAGTGGGACTTGATACGCTTGAAGAGCAGGGGCTTGACATTATCCGCCTTTTAGATTTGAAACGCGGTATCTGTAAAGTCTCTATTGGGATGAAAAAGGGTGATGTTTTTGATCTTAATAAACCTGAAATCAAAGTGGCATCAAAAATGGTAAATATTACAAAACGGTACTTTGAAGAGCGTGCGGTTTCTGTTGATATTATTAAACTCTATGGCTCGATTGAACTGGCACCGCTTATCGGGCTTGCAGATATGATAGTAGATGTTGTTGAAACCGGTGCTACAATGAAGCAAAACGGGCTTGAAGTTGTTCAGGATATTATGACATCATCAACTTATCTTATTGCAAATAAAAACAGCTATATCGCAAAAAAAGATGAAGTTTTAGATATATATGAAAAGATAAATGCGGTTGTAGAAGCTGAGAGAAAATCATAGTATGACAAATTTGGATCTTTATGCAAAAGCTGAACATCTGCTTGGAATTGAAGAGGCAACAGAGGCTCTTTATGATCTTTACCGTTCGGAATTAGATGAATACAAGATAAAAACACTTCTAGATGTGGGCTGCGGCCGCGGTGGTTTTATGCAGCGTATGGCAAGCGATGGAGTAGAGTGCAAGGGGATTGACCTTAGTTCTCTTATGATAGATGAGTGCAGAGCGCAGGGTTTAGATGCCGAGTGTGCGGATGTAAGTGAAGTAGGCGGTAAATATGATGCTGTTGTAGCTATATTTGATGTACTCAATTTTTTAAATCAAGACCAACTTCTAAAATTTTTAGATGCTGTGTCGGATAGATTGAATGATAATGGAGTTTTTATAGCTGATATTAATACTCTATACGGTTTTAAAGATGTTGCTGAGGGTACGATGAGCAGCGAAAATGATAAAGAGTTTTTAGTTGTAGATGCAGTATTTGAAGATGATAAACTATATACAAAATTTACTCTTTTTGAAAAAGAGAAAGATTCAAAATATGTAAAATATCAGGATACTATAGTTCAATATTTTCACAAAATCAGAGCTTTTGAAAAACTCTCCGGTCTGAAATTGGCAGAAAAGCAAACTTTCTCTCTTTATGACACAAAAGATAAAACACTTCTTATCTTTAAAAAGAGATAGTTACGCGGGAGATATAGTGATTTCACTTATTTCACTGCTGGCACCCAACCTCATAGGCGGTCCCCAGAAACCTGTACCTTTGTTTATATAGATTTGCATATTTTCATTGTGTTGATGCAGACCGCTTACATAATTTTGTTGAAGTTTTACCAAAATTTTAAAAGGATAGAGTTGTCCTCCATGCGTATGACCGCTTAATACTAAATCAACCCCTTTATTAACTTCATTAATATATCTCGGCTGATGAGCCAAAAGTATGGTAGGAGCTTTTTTTTCTGCTCCTTGGAGCGCTTTTTGCAAGTCAGGCATATAGTTTTTTGTTCTATATCCAAAAATATCATAAACGCCTGCGAGGTTAAATCCTATGTTTTTCTCTCCAATATATATGTTTTCATTTTCAAGTACTCTGATGCCTAAAGATTTTACTGTTTTTATAATTTTTGCTATATCATGAAAATATTCATGATTTCCCACAATATAGTATATTCCGAATTTAGAATTTAATTTTGTCAGTTCATTTATAATCTTTTTAGCACTCAATATATCTATATCTATCAGATCACCTGTTATAACAACAATATCGGGATTTAAAGCATTTGTTTTTTTAACGATATCTTTTATAAAGTCTCTATCAATTAAGCCACCGATATGCAGATCGCTAAGTTGAACAATTTTATACGGCTCTTTTAGGTTTTTGATTTTTATATTCACCTTTTGCACTTCAACAAATCTGGCATTATATATAGATTTTAGAGTTACAGTAGCCGCAGCCGCCAAGGAGGTAACATCTAGTGATTTTTTTAAAAAATTTCTTCTTGATTTAGAGATTGGCGCAAACAGTAGAAAGACTCTTGATATATCATAAACAACAGCAGTGCAGAAGAGTAAAAAGAGGATGCCAATAGGAACAGAAAAGATAAAATAGAGCCAGCTAGGCGTATCAATATAGTATCTGGCAAGCATATAACAGACAATGCCGATAAGGTTTAAAACAAGGAAAATACGCAAATAGAGTTTTGTTTTATCAGAGACATCCAACTTATGAATAAGTCGCTTTGATATATACATATTTAGTAAGATAAAAACACCGATAAAAGCGCTGAAAAAGAGAATATAGTTCATAAGACGAAGTATAACAAAATTGTAAAAATAAAATGGTATTATTTCTTAATGAGAAAATGTAAAATATGTGATAATGAAACAATAGACATAGTTGATAATAAAACCAAAAAAATATATCACAAATGTTTAGAGTGTGAATATATCTTTTTGGATGAGTTTTTTTATGTAGATGAGGTGCGCGAAAAAAAGCATTACGACAAACATCATAACAGTTTTGAATCCTTAGGGTATGTAAAGATGTTTGAGGATTTAATAGAGGAGTTTGTGACTCCACTAAAAGAGAATATAAAGAGTGCGCTTGATTTTGGATGCGGTGAGGGTGAAGTCTTGCCTGTGCTTTTAGAGAGAAATAACATTGTATGTGACAGATATGATCTTTTCTATTTTCCACAAAAAGTTTATTTAGGAAAAGAGTATGATATTATACTCTCAACTGAAGTTTTTGAACATCTGAAAAATCCTCTTGAAATCTTTAAAGAGTTGCTTTCTTATGTGAAAAAAGATGGTTATTTGCTGCTTATGAGTGCCTTCCACCCATCAAATGATGAAGAATTTTTAAAGTGGTGGTATATTAGAGATATTACTCATATAGGCTTTTTTAATTTGAAAACATTTGAGTATATTGCAGATGCATTAGATGTAAAAATAGTTAAACATAATCTTAAAAATATTATCATTTTTCAAAAGTGATAATTATAGAAGAAATAGAAGCTATACTTTTGTTTTAAAATAATATTAGGGGGTAAGGGTGAAAAAAATATTTTTTTTCTTATTGATGGTATTTTCTACTTTTTTAAGTGCAAATACCAAAGGTGGTTGTGAACTATCTCAAGTCGGAGCTGTTGAGGTTTATTGGACGGCTTATAAAACAGCAGCAAAAGTTGGTGTGCATGGCAGTTTTGATAGTGTAGAGTACACTCCGATTGCAAAAAGCGGAGAGAATTTCCGTTCCATTTTAGTTGGCTCGAAAGTTGCCATAGATACGGCAACTATAAACTCAAAGCATAAGCAGCGTGATGAAACACTCTATAAATTCTTTTTTGACATAATGAGTGACAAAGATATAGAAGCAAAAATTGTAGATATCAAAGCTGATAAAAGAGTTAAAAATGCTCCCAGAACAGGTGTTGTAACTATTGAGATAGAGATGAATGGGGTTAAAAAAACAGCTCCTATGAAATATAGCTTTAGTGAAGGTGTTTTTGAAGCAAAAGGCGTGATTGATATTTTAGATTTTAGCGCCAACAGAGCGCTTTCATCAATTAACAAAGCATGTTTTGACCTTCATGAAGGAAAAACATGGAGTGATGTTGCAATAAGTTTTAAAATGAAAATAGAAGCAAAACTTTGCAATACTAAATAAGTTAAATATTAGATTTTTTCATATCTATAAATTCAACTGCACTCTTAAGCGCATTTATATAACTAAGCGTGTTTGCTCTGCCTTTGTAAGCGATATCAAAGGCAGTTCCGTGATCTACCGATGTTCTTATAATCGGCAGATTAAGTGAAATATTTACACTCTCATCAAAGTAGAGTGCTTTTAGAGGTGCTAAACCTTGATCATGGTACATAGCGACAAAGTGTGTAAAAGAGGCTCTAAAGCGGGGTGTAAATGCGATATCTGGCACAATCGCACCGAAAAAAAGCTCCTCTCCTATCGTTTTGTTTGCTTCTTTGATAGCTTCTTCTATCTCTCTCTCTTCACTCCCTAAAACTCCATTGTCTCCGGCATGAGGATTTAATCCTAAAACAGCAAATTTTTTCTCTGGAACAGATCTGTTTAAATCAATCAAAAAATGAAGCAGTTTCTCTTTTTTGATTAAGTTTGGCACATCCTTTAGCGGTATATGTTCCGTATAGAGAGCAACAAACATCTTTTCGCATCCAAGCATCATAATGGCATCTTTTTTAAAATATTCGCGAAGCAGATCGGTATGTCCTTTGTATTTGACTCCCGAGAGCATCCATGCTTCTTTGTGAATTGGCATGGTTACAACTGCATCAGCATCTTTATTTTCACATAGTTTGATTGCAGTGATAAAAGAGTCGTAAGAGTATTTTCCTGAATCTTTGTCTACGCAGCCGGCTTTTATCTCAAAACCGCCTTTCACTCCAAAAGTTTGAAAATCAGCAGGCAGTTCCATATTTAAGAGTTTGCAAGCCTGATTCAACATAAAAGAATTTATGCAGTAGATAGGGGTACAAAAAGCAGAAATCTCTTTGTGGGACTTAAGAGCTATCTCTATTCCGACACCGTTTAAGTCACCGACACTTATGGCTATGCGAGGCTTCATATATTTAGCTCTCTTGTAGTTAATCTTTTCATCTCTTTTACGGCTTCTGCCAGGCCGCTAAAAACACTTCTTGCAATAATGCTTTGACCTATATTTAATTCCGTAATCTCTTTTATTCGCATCATATGAGAAACATTATGGTAGTTTAATCCGTGACCGGCTGCAACTTCAAGACCGATTTTTTTAGCATATGCAGAAACATCAGCTATATTTTGAATCGATTTTTCAAGTTTTATAGCCAACTCATTACGGGGAAGCTCCAACTCTTTTATAGAGTGATTCGAGTAACTAAGAGATGAGTTAAGCATTGCGTAAATATTTGCAAAGCTTCCAGTATGAAGCTCCACCATTTCTGCACCTAACTCTTTTGATTTTTCTATAGCTTCAATCGTTGGGTCAACAAATAGCGAAACGGGGATAAGATAGTCATGAAGCAGCTCTACGGCATATGCTATATCATTTTCATAACGAAAAACATCAAGTCCGCCCTCTGTCGTAACCTCCTCTCTCTTTTCAGGAACAAAGGTGGCGCGGTGGGGTTTTAAATCTGCTACTATATTTAAAATATCTCTATTTATTGCACACTCGAGGTTTACGGGAAGAGTGGAGTGTCTCATAATGTTATAGGCATCAACATCTTGAATGTGGCGTCTATCCTCTCTTAAATGAATGGTTATCTGATCGGCACCATTTGCACAGGCAACATACAGAGCATTTAAAATATCTGGGTCATTTACCTTTCTAGCCTCTCTTAAAACTGCCACATGGTCGATATTTACACCTAATTTCATACTGTTATCCTTCTTGTTTAAAAACTATTTTTAATTATATCATTGATTTCATTACTGTTTTGTGTTGTTGCAAAGCAACATTTATCGCCACAAATCATATAATTTTCATCTTCATTCGCTTTTTTTTGTACAAAGGGATAATCTAAAGATTTTAATGCATAAGCATTTGACTCTAAATTTTTTACATTTGATTTTACTACTCTTTCACCCTTTAGATATCTTAGCATTTGTCGCAGCATATATGGATATATAACAGGGCGTCTTCCCAGTTCATAGGAGTTGTATTCAAGTGTTTTAAAAGCAAAATGGTTATATTTATCATCCTCAAGCAGAGCGCTGAGTGAGATAAGTACATCAATCATTACACTTACAGGACTTATATATATATTGTCTGAGATTTCTGCTTTTGTTTCAAACTCTCCAATACTAAACTTCCATGTTCCTTTGTCATAAAATTTCTCTAAAGCCAAATTCGCAAAGTGTTGGGCGCGAATTAAGTAGATTTCATCCTGCGTAGAGTTAAAGGCTTCGATTAATGCCTGAGAAAGAAAAGCATAATCTTCTAAAAAAGCCTCTATTTTTGGAGTTTTATGGATAAGAGTTGAGTGATAAAGAGTACCGTTTACAAACATAGTATCAAGAAGTTTATCAAGATATTTTATTGCTCTTTGTTTATAACCGGTATCAATATTTCCTAAAATAAAAAGAGATTTTATCATCATGCCAGACCATGAAGTCTGGATTTTTTTGTCATAAAAAGGGTGCTCTTTAAAAGATCTGATTTTTTTTAACAAAATTTTTATATTTGCAAATAGATCCGTTATTTCATCATCTTCAAATCTAATGATATTTCTACCGTTAAAATTTCCATCTTTATTTATATTTATTTTTTTTAAAATATCCTCAATATTTTCATACCCATTTTCAGATAAAATTTTATAAACTTCATCATAAGTGTATGTATAGTATACTCCCTCCTCACCCTTACTGTCAGCATCACTGGCACTATACATCAAATAATCCTCGCTCATATAGTTATGCCAAAAATCCGCAGTCTCTTTTGCAATATTTAAAAAATTTTCATCTTTATAAGTCAGATAGGCATTTGTATAGAGTTCACAAAGCAGAGCATTATCATAAAGCATCTTTTCAAAATGAGGCACCATCCATTTATCATCAACGCTGTAACGGCAAAAACCGCCATCGACTAAATCATATATGCCGCCTTTTTTCATACTCTCTAGTGTATAAATAACCATAGCTTTTGCAGCTTTGTCACTATAGAGTTTGTCAATAATAAGAAGCGTGCCAAGAGTGCTTGTATGAGGAAATTTCGGCGCAGCTGAAAATCCTCCATATCTTGTATCATAATTATTTTTTACCTGATGCATAAAATTTTTTGCAAAATCCTCTTTTAAAACTGTTGCCTCTTTTGGATGCTCTTTTTGTTGCAAAAAATGCTCTATTTCATCTGCATTTTTTAGTATCTGCTCATCATTTTGTGATATTCTATCGGCTATCAGTTTAGTAAGCTCTATAAATCCCATTCCCTCAATGCTGTTCTCTTTTGATTCCGGAGCTATATAAGTTCCGGCATAAAAAGGTTTATTGTCTGGTGTGCAGAATATAGAGGTCGGCCATCCGCCTGCACGGCGGTTTAAAAGCATATAAACCTCTTGGTAGTACTTGTCTATATCCGGACGCTCTTCCCGGTCCACTTTTATGCTGATAAAATTTTTATTTAAAATATCTGCACATGTTTGGTTTTCAAAAACCTTCTCTTTCATAACATGGCACCAATGACATGAGCTGTAACCGATGGAGATAAAGATGGCTTTATTCTCTTTTTTTGCTTTCTCAAATGCTTCTTCGCACCACGGATACCAATCTACCGGATTCTCTTTATGCTGTTGAAGATATGGGGAATCTTCTAGTTTTAATCTGTTTGACATTTTTAGTTCTTTATAAATGATTTTTTGTAGAGTAGAGAAAAATTGCTAATTTTGTGCTTAAAAAAATTGCTCCAAAGTTCTAAACACACTCTCCTTTAAAATATTTTTTGAGCAAAAAAGGAGGTATGACGGTTGTGATGATGATAACAAAGATAAGCATGGCGTATATCTCATTTGGCAAAATGGCGTTGACTCTGCCCATCTCCGCAAATATAAGACCCACTTCTCCTCTTGGAATCATCGATATTCCGATAAGTGCATTGTTTTTGGCAGATTTTTGTATGATAAAAAACGCCCCGATAAACTTACTAAAGAAAGCTATAAAGATAAAAGAGAGCCCCATTATCCAAAAAGAGGAGGATGAAAAATCTATAATGCTAAGATCCACGGAGAGTCCGACCATAACGAAAAAAATAGGCGTAAATATCTGGATGATGGGCGTCATATTTGATTTTACCTCTTTAAGCAGAGGCTCGTTTGTGCTTAAAAATGCCCCAAAAGGGAGAAAAAATCTTCTAGAGAGTGCGATTCCGGCTGCAAAAGAGCCCAAAATAGCTGGTGCGCCTACAAGATGAGAGAGGTAGGAAAAAAGAAGAATAAGCGAAATAATAATTGTAGGAATATATCCTGGAACTAAATCGTTACCATGATATTTATGTATTATGTATGAGAGAATTTTCGCAAAAGCAGGCGCTAAAAGCAAAAATGTAATAACCATTCCAGCGACTGAGAGAGTGTGCTCAAAGTTTGTTTCATGTGATATGGAAAAATCATAGATAAAAACAAGAAGAATAACTCCTATGATGTCATCAATTACTGCCGCACCTATCACGATTTGGGCAATATTGGTGTTTTCCATATGGATATCTTTTAGGACTCTAAGGGTGATGCCTATACTTGTAGCTGTAAGCGTTCCGCCTATAAAAAGAGAGATATCAAAAGCGAGTCCAAAGAGGTAGTATGCCGTGAGCAGTCCAAAGCTAAAAGGCAAAATCACGCCCATTATCGCCACTAAAAGAGATTTCGCTCCTGCATTTTTAAGGCGTGTAAAATCAGTCTCTAAACCAACCTCAAAAAGAAGTAAAATGATACCGATTTCTGCCAATATTTTTAAAATTTCATTAGGTTCAACAATGCCTAAAACAGAAGAGCCGAGAAGGATTCCGGCAGAGAGTTCGCCTAGAACGGAAGGCATCCCCACTCTTGCAAAAATCTCACCTAAAATTCTTGCTGTTATAAGTATAAGAAAAAGTGTTAAAAAAAAATTATGTACATCCATGTCAAATTGTACTATATTTATCACTAAAGAGTTAATAATTTTGGCTGATTTGCTATGCTACGCGCCAAGAGATTAGTAAAGGGTGTATTTTGCATTGAAAGAGCATAAATATTAATGCTTTCATTGATGATTTGCATTAATTTGTTATAATCCTGCCATATTACAAAATCGGAAAAACATAATTATGAAAAAATTTCTTTTACTGCTTGTCTCATCTATTTTGCTTTTTGGCGCACAGCCTAAATTTTTAATGCCTGAAGAGGCTTTTAAGCCCTCTGCAAAATTAAACGATAAGATGCAGATAGAAGTAACACTGGAGATTGCAAAAGATATATATCTTTATGAAGATGCCTTAAAATTTGAGATAAAAAATCAAAACGGCATCCGTATAAAAGATATAAAAAAGCCAAAAAGCGTAGAACATCATGGCGATATGGTCTATTTGGAATCTCCGAAATTAATCGTAAGTTTGGAAAAAGAGGCGGAAGTTAGCGGTTTAGTAAGCGTAGAGTTTGCACTTTCATATCAGGGGTGCTCGGAGCAGGGACTTTGTTATGAACCCTATACAGAATTTTTTACATTTAAACTAGACAGTTCGAAGCTAGAGAGTGGTAAAACCGCAGCAAAATTAGATACCAAAATAGAAGAAAAAATTAAAGATAATATTGAAACAAAAAATGAGCTCTCAGAGAGTGATTCAATTGCAGATACGATAAAAAAAGGGAGTGTTGTATGGATTCTTCTTTCATTTTTAGGTTTTGGACTGCTTTTGGCTCTTACTCCATGTACATTTCCAATGATTCCTATTATTTCAGGAGTAATTATCTCTCAAGGAGAGGGAATTACAACTAAAAAAGCATTTATGCTCTCTTTAGTTTATGTTTTAGCCATGGCTGTTGCTTATACAATTGCGGGAGTTTTAGCAGGGCTCTTTGGTTCAAATCTACAAGCAGCTCTACAAACTCCTTGGGTGATTTACTCATTTTCCGGAATTTTTGTAGCTCTTGCTTTAAGTATGTTTGGTTTTTATGAGTTGAAGCTTCCTGACTCATTTGTTGCAAAAATAAGTTCAAATCATCATTCGAGTCATAGCGGTTATGCCGGTGTAGCAATTATGGGCTTTTTATCAGCTCTTATAGTTGGTCCTTGTGTGGCAGCACCGCTTGCAGGTGCTTTGGTTTACATTGGTCAAACAGGTGATGCGCTTCTTGGAGGAGCAGCTCTTTTTGCTATGAGTATAGGGATGGGGCTTCCTCTTATATTAGTGGGTGTAAGTGCCGGTAAGTTTATGCCTAAGCCCGGTGCATGGATGACAATGGTAAGCGCTATTTTTGGTGTAATGATGCTCGGTGTTGCTATATGGATGCTTGAGCGTGTTGTAGATAGTTATATCACTATGCTTCTTTATTCAATGCTTGGAATCAGCTTTGCTCTGTATTTGGGAGTTTTTGAAAAAGAGGCGCATGTATTTAGAAAAAGTGCAGGTATGATTATATTTATCTACTCAATACTGCTTTTTATCGGAACACTGGGCGGCTCTCAAAGTATGAAAAAACCACTGGAATTTTTAAAACCATCGGCTTCTTCTATTTCTGCTGTAGAAAAATCTTCGCATTTAAAGTTTGAAACAGTAACTTCCATTAAAGAACTTGATGCAATACTAAATGCAAACAAAGGCAAAAAAGTCATGCTTGATTTTAGTGCTGAGTGGTGTGCGGTGTGTAAAGAGCTTGACAAAAAAACTTTTTCAAATGAGGCGGTAAAAGCAAAAATGGGTGAGTTTGTACTTATCCAAGCAGATCTTACAGCAAACAATCAAGAACAAAAAGAGTTAAGTAAAAAGTATGGTGTATTTGGTCCGCCGGTTATTCTATTTTTTGATAAAGATTTAAATGTTATAAAATCAAAAACTATAGTAGGATTTATAGGCCCTGATGAGTTTTTAAAGCACTTAAATAATATATAGGCTACATCTGAAAATAAAATGGATATAATTTTAAAAATTTATTTGAAAGGAAGAGTTTGAAACCACTTTATGACATTGCTAATTTTAGATTGTTAAAATTATTATATATTTCAAACTCTAAACCTTGTTACTGCAATATTCTTTTTGCCATCAGAACAAGAGTTTCACTCCTGATAAACCATTTTATCCCAAGATGTCCGTATTATACAACTTACTTCGCATTTAGACGCACAGGCGTACATCCTCCTCTTTAATATCCCTTTTTACAAAATCATTACAAACCCAAACAAAATAAAAAAATAATGACTCACAAGGATATTTTAATGTCAAAAAATTATATAGTTGGATTTCCTAGAATAGGGGAGCAAAGAGAGTTAAAGAGAATTTTAGAGGAGTTTTGGGCAAAAAAATGCTCATTTAAAGATGTACAAAATATAGCAAGCAAGCTAAAGAGGAGACATTGGGAGTATCAAAGAGATGCCGGAATTGAGTTTATAAGTTCAAATGATTTTTCACTCTATGACAACATGTTAGATATATCTGTAATGTTAGGTGCAATTCCAAAGAGATTTAAAGAACTAAAAGATGAGGAGTTGTACTTTGCAATGGCAAGAGGCAATGCTTCAAGTGTTGCTATGGAGATGACAAAGTGGTTTAATACAAATTACCATTACATAGTTCCCGAACTTAGTTTAGATGATAACTACTCGCTTAATGCTTCAAAAATCATAGAAGAGTATGAAGAAGCAAAAAAACTGGGCATAAAAACAAAGATAAATATCATCGGTCCTATTACATATATGGGACTTAGCAAAAGAGTCGACCGTGGCGATGTTTATGAGCTTTGGAGCAAAATAGTTCCTCTCTATGAAGAGCTTTTAAAAGCTATACGCACTCTTGATGATGAAGTAATCGTGCAAATAGATGAGCCGATTTTTGCAAAAGAGTTGGATACAAAAGTTCTTAGTCTTATAAAACCGACTTACGATAGACTAGGAAGAGTTTCGCCAAATATAAAAATTGCGGTTGTGACATATTTTGAACACTCAAACGAGGCGACAAAGATTTTAGTTCATACGCCAATCTGGGCATTGGGATTGGACTTTTTACATGGAGATGAAAATCTAAAATCTTTAGAACTTATTGCTTCTAGCGGCAAAAAATTAATTGCCGGAGTGGTTGATGGCAGAAATATATGGAGATGCGATATCGTAAAAACGCTCACACTTTTAGAAGATATTGCAAAAGTTGTAGAAAAAGAGAATATCTTGCTTGGTTCGTCATGCTCGCTTCTTCACACTCCTTTTACTCTAAAATATGAAGAAAAAATGAGTAGCGAGATAAAAGAGTGGTTAAGTTTTGCACTTGAAAAGTTGAATGAAATTTCGCTTCTCTCAAAACTCTTTTTTGATGGAGAGAGTAGTTTGGATGAGAGAGAAAAAGAGGCATTTCAAAGTAATACTGAGGCAAATAAAAAGAGAAAAAATTCGCCTCTTATCCATGATAAAGCTGTGCAAGAGAGAGTAAAAAACCATAAAAAACTCCAAAGAGAAGGTGAAGCGAAAGAGAGACTAAAACTCCAAAGAGAGATTTTAGGATACAAAGATTTGGTAACGACAACCATAGGTTCGTTTCCGCAAACTCCGGAGCTGCGAAGTGCAAGAAGTGACTTTAAAAATGCTCTTATTTCAAAAGAGCGTTATGAAGAAGAGATAAAAAAGTACATAGATGAGTGTGTGGCATTTCAAGAGGAGTGCGGTTTAGAAGTTTTAGTCCACGGCGAGCCTGAGAGAAATGATATGGTCGAGTATTTTGGAGAACAGCTTAGCGGGTATGGATTCAGCCAAAACGGATGGGTTCAAAGCTATGGAAGCAGATGTGTAAAACCGCCGTTTATCTATGGAGATATAAGCAGACCTCGCCCTATGACGATTGATTGGATAACTTATGCACAAAGCAGAACAAACCGCATCATGAAAGGGATGTTAACTGGTCCCGTGACCATACTAAACTGGTCGTTTGTAAGAGACGATATGCCAAGAGGAGAGGTTTCAAAACAGATAGCGGTGGCACTAAGCGATGAGATAGACGACTTGCAAAATGCAGGTACAAAGATTATACAGGTTGATGAAGCGGCATTTAAAGAGGGTTATCCGCTAAGAAGTGCGAAGATAAAAGCGTATGAAGCGTGGGCGACAAGAGACTTCAAAATAGCCGTTAGCAGTGCAAAAAAAGAGACGCAAATTCACACCCACATGTGCTATAGCGAGTTTAACGATATCATAAACACCATAGAAGATATGGATGCGGATGTTATCTCCATAGAGACGGCAAGAAGCGGCAATGAACTGCTGAAAATCTTCAAAAAAGTTGGCTATACAAAAGAGGTAGGACCGGGAGTTTATGACATCCATAGCCCAAGAATCCTAAGTGTAGAGGAGATAGTAAAACAGATAGAACTTCTGCTTGAAGTGCTTCCAAAAGAGCAGCTTTGGATAAACCCCGATTGCGGACTTAAAACAAGAAAATGGGAGGAGGTAAAACCAAGCCTTCAAAATATGGTTGAAGCGGTTAGGATTGTAAGAGAAAAACTAAAGAGTTAAACGAAAACATGGCATGTAATTATTTTTTACATGTCATGAAAAAAATGTTAAAGATTGCTTGAAGCTACAAATGATGCTAGTTTTTGTATGAATTCGTTAGGGTTGGTGTCTGCTATCTCTTGAGCTAAAATTTTATTCGCACCATCACCGAGTATCTTTTTGAAAACTGCTTTAATCTCTTCAATATCGCTTTTGTTCTCAAGCCTTCTTCTAAGACCGATAACATTTAAGCCTTTTATGGTTGCTTTGTTGCCTTCAACAAGCATAAAAGGAGGGATATCTGAGTTTACAACGGATGCTCCGCCAATCATAACCCCTGTTCCTATGGTGTTATTTGCCTCAACGACACTAAATCCGCCAAGTATAACTCTCTCCTCACACTTTACATTCTCATAAAGTTTTACAGCATTTGTAACAATACAAAAATCACCCAGTTCAACGCCGCTAAGAAGCTGCACATACCCCATAAGAAAGTTGTTTGCACCGATGATGACCTTTTTGCAGCTTCCATCTTCACTCTCTTGTGCACCTATTTGTGTAAACTCTCTTATATGTGTTTTCTCACCGATATGTATCTCTGAATTTTTATGTCCTATTACTGCAAAACTGAATATTTTAACATTTGGCTCAACTGTTAGTTTGCCTTTTAGTATGACATTTGACTCAAGTCTGCATCCCGGTTTTAGTTCAACATCTCTGCCGATAAAACAAAACGGACCTACTATAACATCAGAAGCTATTTTTGCACCATCTTCTATAATGGTTGATTTGTGAATATTTGCTCTATCTCTTGACACTATTTGCTCGCAATTTCTAGTGTGATTATACTGTCATGAACAGTTGCCAATGAACCTCTATCATCTGTTCTTAGATAGTTTATAAATGCTTCAAGTTCATCATGCAGAGCATTGCTTCTGTTTACAAAACAGTTTTTTGTTATGTGCGAATTTGGGTTGATATTTATACGCTCTTTGAGAGTTTGAGAAATAAGGTCCGCTTCAAAATATTTTATCTTGCTGTGTTCATCTACCCTGCATGCTACTGCAATACTTCTTTTTCTGTATGGCGTAAGCCAGTTTGTAGAGATATCACCGATAATCTGACCCTCGAGTTCAAATGCAAGAATGGCGTTGTCTTCATGCGTTTTATGAATTTTTTGAGATTTAAAAACTGCGCTGTTTATAATATCTTTTTTTGTGATAAATCGAATGAGATCGCTGTCATGAACTGAAAGATCAGTTAAAATTCCAACATCTGCTATACGCTCCGGAAAAGCTCCGCTTCTTGTAATGGAGATGGAGAGTATCTCATGATCTTTTATCTCATGCATAAGAGATTTTACAACCGGATTGTATCTTTCTATATGTCCTACACAGCTTTTGATGCCGTTTGTTTCTATTGCACTAAGTATCTCTTTGGCATCTTCAACACTTGAAGCAGCAGGCTTTTCTATAAAAATGTCTACTTTGCGCGCAGCACATTTAAGTGCTGCATCCTTATGCAAAAATGTCGGAGTTACTATGATAACAGCATGAGAATTGCACTCTTGAAGCATTGTATCAAAGTCTGTAAAAAAAGGTTCTGTAAAATTTTCATTTTTTACAACATCACAAAGTCCTACAATTTTTACACCGCTTATCTTTTTAAGAGTGTTGTAGTGATTTTTTCCCATGGCACCGAGGCCGACAATAGCAATTCTTTTCAAAAATTAACCTTTAATAGCTTGTACTACAAAATCCTGCTCAGCTTCACTTAAATAAGCACTCATAGGCAGTGACATTATCTGTTTTGATACAAGTTCGCTTATAGGAAAATCCCCCTCTTTGTAGTCGAGATATTTAAAAGCCTCCTGCATATGAAGAGGAACAGGATAGTGAACGGCAGTTGGAATCTCTTTTTTATTCAGTTTTTCAATCATTGCTTCTCTATCTTTAACTCTTATTGAGTATTGAGCATATACGCTTGTTGCATTTGGTGCAATTTTTGGAGTGATTACATCACTATCTTCAAGTAAATCACTATATCTGCTCCCTATTTCATCTCTGAGTCGCACCTCTTTGTCAAAATGTTTTAGCTTAACATTTAAAACTGCAGCCTGAATAGCATCTAAGCGGCCGTTTATACCGATATATTTATGCTTGTATCTCTCATTTTGTCCATGATTGAGAAGCATACGCATTTTTGCTGCCAGTGCATCATCGTTTGTAAATATTGCTCCGCCGTCTCCATAAGCGCCAAGCGGCTTAGAGGGAAAAAAACTTGTGCAGCCTATAGTTGAAAGATTGCATGATTTTTTATCATAGTAGGTGGCACCGAAGCTTTGGCATGCGTCCTCTATAACAGAGAGATTATGTTTTTTTGCTATATCATTTATGGCTTCCATATCGGCGCACTGCCCATAAAGTGAAACCGGCATAATAGCTTTTGTTCTTTCTGTAATAGCATCTTCTATTTTAGAGGAATCAATATTGTAGCTCTCTTCATCAATATCTACAAAAACAGGTTTTGCACCTAAGAGTGCAATAACTTCGGCAGTTGAAATAAAAGTAAAAGGGGAAGTTATTACTTCATCGCCTGCGCTGATATCAAGTGCCATAAGTGACAATAAAAGTGCATCAGTTCCGCTGCTGCATCCTATGGCATGTTTTGAACCTGTATATGCAGCAAGATTTTTCTCAAATAAATTTAGTTTTTCTCCGCCAATAAATTGTGCTAAAGACATAACCTCTAACACTTCACTGTCTATCTCTTTTTTATACTCTTTGTATTGAGCTTGTAGATCTATAAAATTAATTTTCATGCGTATCCTCTATAATTTTTGCTACTGTTTTAGAACTGCCGTGCTTCAAATAGACCCTTAATGTTTTTGAATCACTTAAAAATCTGCTTCTGTCATATTCGCGATATGCTTTTATAAGATTCTCAACCGTTACATTATCTTGAATAAATTCAGGATGCAACGCTCTGTTTTGAAATTTGCTAAACATAATATTTCCAAGCCCTATATACTCAAGCTTTACAAGTTTGCTCGCTATAAAGTAGTCTAAAGGTTTGGCAATATAGCTTAGTACAAACGGTATCCCTATAAGAGATGCTTCCAAAGTAGCCGTTCCGCTGCAAATAAAAGCAAAATCCGCATTTATAAGTGTTTTGTGTGCATCATGAGCTATTTTAAAACCTGAAAGGTTACCATAAAGTTCTTTTATATCTTCTTTGCAAAAGTGTTCTGGTATTACAATTGTTGATTCAATACCAAGCTTTTTTTGCACCTCTGCAAATATGGGCATAAGCTTTTTTATCTCACCTTTTCTGCTTCCTGGCATAAAGGCAATATGTTTTACTTCACTGTTTATTTTTTCTTTAAACTCTTTGATTTGGTCAAGAAGAGGATGCCCCACATAAGTAATAGGAGCATTTTTAGAGTAGTACTCTTTTTCAAAAGGCAAAATAGAAGCTAAATGGTCTATAGTTTTTTCTAAAACAGGTATGCGTTTTTTCTTCCATGCCCATGCTTGAGGCAAAATATAGTAAATTATCTCTTTATGAGGATATTTTTTTTTGATTTTTTTAGCAAGCGGCAGGTTAAAACCTGATGAATCAATAAGAAGAACCTTATCAACATCTTTTGCCAAATCTAACATTTGATTGTTTAATCTAAAAAAAAATCTTAGTTTTTTTATTACATCTACAAACCCCATTATGGCAAGACTTCTTAAGTCTATTATGCTCTCTCCCAGCTCTTTGTCAAAGATACCGACAAACTCCACATTAGGGCTTAACTCCTTTTTTAAAGATTTAAGATGTACATTTGCTGAATGCTCAAGTGCCGATACTAATATTTTCATGAACCGCCGTCCCCATGTATTTGATAACTGTCATCATATTTTTCACTACTCTCCTGTGCAACAAATTCATTGATATAAGTTGCCAAATTTTCTATATCATCATCACTTAAATCTACTGCAAAAGGTATCATCATCTCTTGTTGTTGATTGTCAGAGATTTTTGAGCGAAATTGTTTCAATTTGTATATCATATAACCTTTTGCACGGTTTGCAAGATATGGATATTTATGCACACCCTCAAGTTTTGTTCCGTGACAGCTGTAACAACCCTTTTGCATATAGAGAATTTTTCCCGATTCATAAGCCGTTTTAGCATGTGAAAATGAGAAGAACAATAAAAACAAAAAAATAAAACGCAACTCTAAGCCTTTGTTGTTTATAATTTTAACATTATATCAAATCTGTTTTTTAAAAGAGGGTCGTATCAATGATTATAAAAAATGCAATAGTTTGTGATGCAGAGTGCGAAAGAGAAGTTGATGTTCGTATAGAAGATAATATAATTACCGAAATAGGTACAAATCTCTCAGGTGATGAAATCATAGATGCAAAAGGTTTATACTTTATACCTCTTTTAGTAGATACAAATATAAGAGTTCAAGACTCAATACTTAATGCAAATAATATAAAAGCTCTTTCAGATGAAGCATTAAAAGCCGGAATAGGGCATATAGTTTTAAATCCTGAGAGCACTCCCGCAATTGACAATGAGATAGTTTTGGAGTTTGCCCAAAATGGACTCCATAATTTAAATGGTGCAAAAGTTGATTTAATGATAAATACATTAAATCAAGAGAATACCTTAAGCAATATTGCGATTTTATTAAAACGCGGAGCGGTTGTTCCATATATGAGTACTATTGCAAAAAATGATTTAGCTATTAAAATTGCTCAATATTGCCAAATGTATGGAGTTACTCTCTTTTGTAAAGCAGAGGATAATTCGTTAATCTCCAGCGGAGTTATGCTAGATGGAGATGTAAGTTCAAAACTTGGTCTAGCAGGCATACCGGATCTGAGTGAAGTTCTGCATGTATCTCGTATGATAGAAATAGCAAGGCATTTTAAGATAAAAATTCTTTTTAAGTCAATCGCTTCACCTCGTTCAATCTATCTTATAGATAAAGCAAAAAGTGATGGTGTAGATGTAAGATGTGAAGTATCTATTCATCATCTTATAAATTCTGATAAAGCGTGTGAAAATTTCAATACAACCGCAAAGTTAAATCCGCCGCTTGCATGTGAAAGTGATAGAGCAGAACTTTTAGAAGCACTTAAAAGCGGTAAAATTGATATATTGACAACTCTGCATCAGCCAAGTTCTCCGGTAAATAAAGAGGTTGCTTTTTATGATGCTGCGTATGGATGTGAAGGAGTTGAAAAAGCGATGAGTCTCTATTATACAAAACTTGTTAAAAACAATATCATATCAATGAGTGAGCTTGTAAGGCTTTGTGTGAAAAATCCTGCTGATACAATAGGTGAAGAGAGAGGAGTTATAAAAGTGGGGCAGAGTGCCAATGCTATGCTTTTTGATCCAAACAAGATTGTAAGAATGGATGAAAAATTTTCTCTTTATTGTGGGCAAGAGCTTTATGGCGAGATAAAAAGTGTCTTTTTTTAATCAGATTATATTAAAACTTATGATAAAATTTAAAAAAATAAAGGATGTTAAATGTTACATGAATATCGTGATGTAATTACTCATATGAAAGAAAATGGAAAGGAACATGCTCATTTTTTAAGAATATTTAATAAGCACAATGAAATTGATGATAAGATAACAAAAGGTGAAAATGGTGATGTGCCATTAACTGATATGGAGTTAGAAACTCTTAAAAAAGAGAAACTAAAATTAAAAGATGAAGCGTATGCTATTTTATTACAACATAAAAAAGAGCATAATCTCTAATCCGTTATTTTGACGGATTAGCTTCTTTTTGCGTAAAATTCTGCTTTAAACTCTGTAAATCTATCCCCTAAAATTGCTTCTCTTGCTTCTTTCATAAGGTTAAGATAGTAGTGAAGATTGTGGATGGTTGCAAGTCTAAAGTAGGTTATTTCGCGCGCGCGAAAGAGATGATTTAAATAGGCGCGAGAGTATCTTTGACATGTAAGACATGTGCATTCACTATCAACTGGTGAATTATCCTCTTTATATACCGCACCTTTAATATTTAATCTTCCAAATGATGTAAAAAGTGTTCCGTTTCGTGCATTGCGTGTGGGCATAACACAGTCAAACATATCGATGCCTCGTTCAATATTTTCAATAAGATCTTCTGGAGTACCTACGCCCATCAGATAGCGAGGTTTATCTGTTGGCATATACTCTACCGTATGCTCCACCGTATCATACATATCCTGATTCGCTTCGCCTACGCTTAGACCGCCAATAGCAAAACCGTCAAAATCCAGTTTGCAAAGTTCAGTAGCACTCTTTGTGCGAAAAGCTTTGTCAGTTCCGCCTTGGATAATTGCAAAGATATTTTGCTCTACTCCGATTCCCTCTTTTTGCTTTGCTCTAAAGTACTCTATAGACTCTTTTGCCCATGCAGTCGTTCTCTCAATACTAAGAGCAATGCGCTCCTGTGTTGCAGGAAGTGCAACTAAGTCATCTAAAATCATCATAATGTCTGAGCCGAGATTGTGTTGAATGTCTATAACTTTTTTGGGTGTAAAGAAGTGCTTGCTTCCGTCGATATGAGAGCGAAACTCTATACCGTCTTGCGAAGCTTTTGAGATATCGCTAAGACTGAATGCCTGAAATCCGCCGCTGTCTGTCAAGAAGCTTTTTGGATAGGTTGTAAAGCCGTGGAGCTTGCCCATTTTTGCAACCGTTTTATCTCCGGGACGCAGGTACATATGGTAGGTGTTTGCCAAAATAATCTCGGCTCCTAAAAGATCAAGAACATCTTGCATATCCAGAGCTTTAACGCTCCCTACAGTTCCAACAGGCATAAAAACAGGAGTTTTAATGGTAGAGTGCGCTGTTTTAATCGTGCATGCACGAGCATTTTTTGAAGTAGCGTTTAATGTAAATTGCATTATTTTTAAATCCTAAATAAACTTTTTGTAAAATCAATATATAAAATCAAAAAATAAATTTAAGAAGAATAAGATTTTTGATTTAGATTCTATAAGAAGTTTTACAATTATTAGCAAAATTGTACCCTAAAACTTATTTTCTCCATATAAAATCAAAATCAAATTTATATTGTTGCTGTTATGTTTTTTTTACATTCCAGGAATTCTAGGAATTTTCCCCAATTTTGAGTATTTGCAGTATTTACCCCACCCTTTTTTTAGCCAGTGTCCAAAAATCGGCATAGGTATCATAAATGCTTTTTTCTCATCTCTATAGACAAAAGCCGCTCCATCACCGCTGTCCATTACACATAAAATATTTAAATGTTCGTTATAACCTTTAAAATCGGTTTTGTTTTTGTCTCTAGCTTCTATATTGTGAGCCACATTTCTAGCCATAACTTCAGCTATGTGTCCCTGTTTCGCTCTCCAATCATACCCCTCAAGTGCAGCTACATCGCCTACTGCATAGATATTGCTAATTTTATCATCTATAACTACATTACAGTAATCATTAACTTTTACAAATCCTGCTTCATTTGTCGGTAAATCTGAGTTTTTAATAACATCATGCCCGTCTCCAGCAGAGATAAACATAGTAAAATCTGATGATAGCTTTGTATTGTCTTCAAATAATATGCCATCATTTTCAAATGATTTT
Organism: Sulfurimonas sp. CVO; assembly: GCF_009883775.1. Lineage (NCBI taxonomy): Bacteria > Pseudomonadati > Campylobacterota > Epsilonproteobacteria > Campylobacterales > Sulfurimonadaceae > Sulfurimonas > Sulfurimonas sp. CVO. Next base: position 1,093,563 of record NZ_CP033720.1, on the reverse strand, counting down.
ATTTTTTTGCCAAAATGTTTGTCGATATTTAATTTATTAAAGAAAACATCCATCATTTTAAGTGCCTGACTTCCCATTCTTTTTCCAGGTTCTTCCATAGGTGCAAAAAAAGTCAGGTTATAGTTTTGTCTAATTTTCTTTTTCTTTAGATAATTATGAACATTAAACAGCAGTTCAAATGCAGGACCACCACGAACTGCAGAGCTGTCTTTAGGATTGCCGCCAAATCCAAAACAGATATTTCCGCTTCCTTTGTTAACTATCTCTTCGAGTTTGTCTCTTAAAAGAATTGATTGCTCCGGTGCTCCGCAAATAGAGAGAGTGTTTTCAAGACCGGGATGTTTCATTTTTGAAGCGCCCATAGCAACAACAAGATAATCATACTCCGTTATTGTTTTGCCGCTTTTTAAGCTTACAGTGTTATTTTTCGCTGATATAGCTTCTACAGAATCTATGATGAGATCAAACCCGTGTGCATTTTTAAGAGCATTCAAGTCTACGCAAACATCATCAAAGCTGCTCTCTTTTGTCGGTACCCATATAGAAGTTGGATAGATATAGAAGTAGTCTCTATCACTTATAAGTGTAACATTGTAATTTGCTTTTCTTAAATATATCGCTGATTCAATACCGGCAAATCCACCGCCTAAAATTAATACATTTTTCATAATTTTTTCCTTATTAAATATTATGAATGTATTTTATAATATAAGCAATTAAAATAATATTAATATTTTTTACTTATTTGTTACATTAAATGAGCTTCTTGTTAAATGCTTTTTTTAAGCACTTTTTTTGTAAAATTATACAAAAAAATTTACAAGGTGAATTTATGGCAGCTATTGGAATGGGTGATATTAAAAAAGGTGTTCGTCTAATTATAGGTGAAGTACCTTATAGAGTGGTGGAATTTCAACATGTTAAACCAGGTAAAGGTGCGGCATTTGTTCGTATGAAAGTAAAAAGTTTTTTAAATGGAAAAGTAGTTGAAAAAACTGTTCATGCAGGTGATAAATTTGAAGTGCCTGAAATCACATATAAAACAATGCAGTATCTTTATGATGATGGTGAAATGTATCAGTTTATGGACAATGAAACATACGAGCAGCTTGGACTTAGCTATGAGCAGTGCGATGATGCTTCTAAATGGTTTAAAGACGGAATCAATGTTGACATTATATTTTATAAAGGAAAAGCTATATCTGTAACTGCTCCGGAAACTATGGAGCTTATTGTTACTGATACACCACCAAACTTTAAAGGCGATACTTCAAGCGGAAGCAAAAAACCTGCAACTCTTGAAACAGGAGCTGTTATTCAAGTACCTTACCATGTGCTTGAGGGTGATCTTATTAAAGTAAATACTGTAGAGGGTGAGTACTTAGAAAAAGTTAAGTAATTTTCCTGGATACGATATTTTTCGTATCCGAAATCTGCTGAAATAATTAAAAAAAATAAAACAATCTAACATTGTAACTTGCACTTAATATCAATTTTACTATAATTTCAAGTATTAAAATATATATACAAAAGGTTACAAAATAATGAGTGTTTTACCATTTACACACTTACATCTTCACACTGAATATTCACTTCTAGACGGTGCAAATAAACTCTCAAATCTTGTAACACAGGTAAAAAAACTTGGCATGACTTCTGTTGCTATGACAGATCACGGTAATATGTTCGGTGCAATAGATTTTTACAAACTTATGAAAGATGCCGGAATAAAACCTATTATTGGAATAGAGGGATATATTCATAATGGTGAAAATATTGATGATAAAAGCACAAAACAGCGATTTCATATCTGTCTTTTTGCCAAAAATCAAAAGGGTTATGAAAACCTTATGTACCTCTCATCAAAAGCTTTTATAGACGGTTTTTACTACTTTCCGAGGATCAATAAAAAAGAGCTTAGAGAGCACTCTGAGGGTCTTATATGCAGCTCTGCGTGTCTTCAAGGCGAAATAAACTGGCATTTAAATACGGCAAACGAAAGAAATATTAAAAACGGCGCCTTGGGATATGAGGGAGCCAAGGCTGCTGCACTTGAGTATAAAGAAATTTTTGGTGATGATTTTTATCTTGAACTAATGCGTCACGGCATAGGCGATCAGCTTTTTATTGATGATCAGATATTAAAGCTCTCCAAAGAACTTGATATAAAAATAATTGCCACAAATGACACTCACTATACATTTCCAAATGATGCGCAGTATCATGAAGCATTTATGTGTATAGGAATGAATAAACTCTATGATGACCCAAACCGCATGCGTCACTCTGTGCATGAATTTTATCTCAAAAGCCCAGATCAGATGGCGCGTCTCTTTGCTGATATTCCTGAAGCTCTTGAAAATACACAGGAGATTGTAGATAAGTGTAATCTGGAGTTAAAATTAGGTGACCCAGTTCCCCCAAATTTTAAATTTACAAAAGAGTATGCAAAAAATGAGGGACTAAATATTGATAATGAAGATGATGCACCGCTGGGAGATGATGCGACCAAAGAGCAAAAAAGAGCTTGGAAAAGCGCAGCGGATAAAAATGATGCAGACTATTTTGTTTATCGTTGTGAACTTGGTTTGGAACAAAGACTTAAGCATGTACCTCAAGAAAAACATCAGCAGTATAGAGATAGACTTAATTTCGAGATGGATGTTATAAACTCCATGAAATTTCCCGGTTATATGTTGATTGTCTGGGATTTTGTAAAAGTTGCAAAAGAGATGGGTATAGCTGTAGGACCGGGTCGTGGTTCGGCAGCAGGAAGTCTTGTTGCATACTCATTAGAGATTACAGATATCGATCCTATGAAGTATGATCTTCTTTTTGAGAGATTTCTCAATCCAGAACGCGTAAGTATGCCTGATATTGATATGGACTTTATGCAAGCGCGCCGCGGAGAAGTTATTGATTATGTTGTAAAAAAGTATGGACGAAATCAGGTAGCGCAGATTATTACATTTGGTTCGCTTTTGGCAAAAGGGGTTATTCGTGATGTTGCGCGTGTTCTTGATATGCCTCTTTCACAGGCGGATAAAATGGCAAAGCTTGTTCCAGATGAGCTTGGAATCACACTTAACGGTAAAACAAAAAATGGTGATTTTATACCGGGGGCTTTTCAAAAAGAACCTAAGCTTCAAGAATTTATAGAGAGTGATGCCAATGCTGCAAGAGTCTGGGAGTTTGCTAAGAAACTCGAAGGTCTCAAGCGTAATTCCGGAATACATGCTGCCGGCGTTGTTATCTCAAATGAGGAGCTTTGGAAAAAAACACCTATCTATAAACCATCGGGCGAAGAGACTTTTGTAACGCAGTATTCATTAAATTACTTAGAAGATGTCGACTTGATTAAGTTTGACTTTTTAGGGCTTAAAACACTTGATGTTATCGACAATGCTATAAAACTTATAAAATTGAGATACAACAAAGAGATTAAATGGCATGAGATAGATGAGAATGATCCTAAAGTTTATGATGTGATTCGTAGCGGAAACACGGTAGGAATGTTTCAGATAGAGAGCTCGGGAATGCAGGATCTAAATAAGCGACTTAAACCCGACAGTTTTGAGGACCTCATTGCGGTCTTGGCGCTTTACCGCCCTGGACCGATGGAGTCTGGAATGCTTGAGAGCTTTATAGAGAGAAAGCATGGAAGAGAGAAGATTGAGTACACATTTGATACGATGAAACCTATTTTGGAAAATACATATGGAGTCATTGTTTATCAAGAACAGGTTATGCAGATAGTACAGACCGTAGGCGGTTTTTCTCTTGGGTATTCTGATATTATCCGCCGTGCGATGGGTAAGAAAAAGGATATGTCTACTTATAATGATGAGTTTGCAAAAGGGGCTCAAAAGCAGGGATTTGACTACAATGAGGCATCTAAACTTTTTGATTTGATTGAGAAGTTTGCAGGATATGGTTTTAACAAATCCCACTCTGCAGCTTATGCAATGGTTACATTTCAAACAGCATGGCTAAAAACTTACTATCCAAATGAATTTATGGCGGCACTTTTAACATCAGATAAAGATAATACTGACAAAGTCGTGCGCTATATCGATGAGACAAAGAGAATGGGCATTGAGCTCTCACCTCCGGATATTTGTGATTCACAGCTAGAATTTTCCGCAATTACAAAAGATGGCAAAGAGATTGTTCTTTTTGGTTTAGGTGCTATTAAAGGAGTTGGACAATCAGCAGTTCTTTCTATTTTAGAAACAAGAAAAGAGGGTGGTGATTTTACATCAATAGAAGATTTTGTAAATAGGATTGAACCCTCAAAAGTAAATAAAAGAGTGATAGAGTCTATTATAAAAGCGGGCGGTTTTGACAGATTTGGATTTTCCAGAAAGGCTCTTTTGGATCAAGTTGAAAAGATAGTAGATACTGCAAAAGATGCTTCAATGGCAAGAAAAAATGCAGTAGGAAGTCTTTTTAGTGATGATAGTGAAATTACAACCGTTGAGTTAAAGTTAATAAATTCTCAAGAGTATGAGTTAAAAGAGATTTTAGAATTTGAAAAAGAGACATTGGGCTTTTATGTCTCAGGACACCCTCTTGATGATTTTAGAGAAAAGATAGAGGAGCTGGAGTATACGCTATCATCAGAGATAGAGAGTGTTAAAGACGGTTCGTATGCAATTTTTATCGGAAAAGTTGAAGAGATAACAAAAAAAACATCCAAAAAGGGGAATCAGTTCGGCATTGTAAATATTATGGATTTTCACGGAAATATTGAAGTTATGCTCTTTAGCGACAAACTCGAAGAGTTAAATCAGATGAACCTAAATGAGCCTATAGCTTTTAAGACAAAAATCACTCATACAGATATGTTTACAAGAATCAGCGTAAGTAAAATTATGACGCTTAAAGATGCTAAAAAAGAGACAAAAAAGACAAAAAAAGAGGTACGAGAAATACCTCTTGAGCCTATAAATCTTTCTATAAAATTAGACAGTGATATGAAAGTAATTGAAGATTTATATAGAATTGTCAGACAAAATCCAGGAAATAGAGAGCTGAAAATCACCATAATCTCAAAACTTCAAAATGTTATAATCGACTCGGCTATAAGAGTAGACAGCAAAATTTTAACGGCATTGGACGGTAACGAGTTTGTTGATATTTTAGCTTCATAAGGTTTATATGAAAGAAAAAATTAAAGCAAAAGCACAAGCCATAGTACAAAATCCAAATGCGAAAAAAGCATTACAGTCGATAAAACCGCAGAAGAATTTTTGGGGGATAGGCGGAGTTGTTCTCTTTTTTATCGTTCCTGAAATTATTGCTTATATTTGGGGTGAAGATATTACGAAGTATGCAAATAATGAGCTTTTAAAACCTCAAGATTTTCTAAATACTCAGTATTATGAGTTATTAGTAATGCTCTTTGAAGAGGGAATAAGTTATATAAACCTTGCCATTGGCATAGCACTTTTAATTTGGTTGTTTTTATAATGAAGGCAAGAGATTTAGAATGTATTTTTTATGAATGGGACTCAGATGTGCTGGTTTTAAATATTTTGGGGACACCTGCCGCAAAAAGGGATGTGATAGGCAAAGTAAGGGGCAACCAGCTCAAAGTAAGTGTAAAAGCGCAGCCTGAAGGCGGCAGGGCAACTGACTATATGGTCTCTTTTTTGGCAAAGGAGTTTGGAGTGAGTGCATCAAACATAGAAGTAGTTTACGGCCGTGAGAGCATTCATAAACAACTTCGCATAAAAGCACCAAAAAAACTTCCAAAAGTGATAGAGTATAAGTAGAATAAAAAATATTTTTGTATAATCAAAAAGATAAAGTATAAATTTCATTTAGGAACTATAGTAATGACACAAGAAAATTTCAACGAAGGACTTTTAGGTTTTTTAGATGCTTCACCGACTCCTTTTCATGCAACGCAGAATATGGCAGGAATGTTCGAAAATGCCGGATTTATAAAGCTTTATGAAGAGCAAAGATGGGAGTTGGAACCTGGTAAAAAGTACTATTTGACTAGAAATGATTCATCAATTATAGCTTTTACATACTCTGGCGAAAAGAATTATGTAATGGTTGGGGCACATACTGATTCTCCAAATCTAAAAGTAAAACCAAATCCGGTTATTAAAGAGCATGGAGCTGTAAAGTTTGGAGTTGAACCATATGGCGGTCTGCTTTTAAATACATGGTTTGACAGAGATCTCTCTTTGGCCGGAAGAGTCAGTTATTTGGACTCAAATAATATAATAAAAGATGCTTTGATTGATGTTAAAAAACCAATAGCTATTATTCCTTCGCTTGCGATTCATTTGGATGATAAAGCAAATCAAGAGCGAAGTATTAATGCACAGAGTGATATATTGCCGATTTTATCTACTTCAGATGATTTTCATTTTGAACAATTTTTAAAAGATCAGCTAAAGATAAGCGGTGTCGATGAGGTAAAAGAGCTATATGCAAATGATCTGAATTTTTATGATGTTCAAAATGCTTCTTTTGTAGGCCTTAATGATGACTTTATTGCTAGCGCAAGGATTGACAATCTTATTAGCTGCTATGTCGGTATGCTTTCAATTTGCAGTATTGATGAGAGCAAACCTATGCTTTTTATTGCAAATGATCATGAAGAGGTGGGAAGCAGTTCGACTTCAGGTGCGGGCGGAAGTTTTTTAGAAAATACACTTCATAGAGTTTTTGATGATTATGAAGAGTTTGTTCAAATGATTCGTTCATCCATAATGATATCTGCCGATAATGCACATGCTATTCATCCGAACTATCCAAATAAACACGATGCAAATCATGCACCGCATATAAATAAAGGAAGTGTTATAAAAATAAATGCTTCTCAACGCTACGCTTCAAACTCTAAAACTGTTTCAAGATTTATGAATATTGCATCTTCGATAGGCGAGCCTTTTCAAACATTTGTAACAAGAAGTGATATGGGATGCGGCTCTACCATCGGTCCTATAACAGCTACAAGATTAGGTATAGAAACATTGGATATAGGAGTTCCAACTTTTGCAATGCATTCCATAAGAGAGTTATGCGGAAGTAAAGATGCTTATAGTCTTTATAAAATCATCCTAAGTTTTAATGATTCTTGATATAGATCAAAATAAAATTGTTATATGATAATAATTTTTAAATTATAAAATGTTAAAATTTTAGTTAAAAAGTAGGTATAAAATGAAAAAAGAGCTTATTAAAATTCCAAGAGCAACTTTTGATTTTTACAAATATGAAGAGAATGGGTTGACATATTATGAATTTGATGCAACAAATTCTCATCCGCCTGAACCCATGATAAATGCTATTTATGCATTTACTCTTCTTAAAAGTGAAAATGTTAGAATTGTTGGGATTTTTTTGCAAGAGCCTTTTCCTCTATATGAAAGAATTCCTTTAACTATTGCACATGAAGTTGAAGAACTTGATAATGGAGACTTTAGAGTAACCTTTAAGTTAGAAGAGTAACTTCAATAGTTAAGTACTAATTTAACCCTTTGTTAGCTAATTTTAAATAGAATATCCTTTTTTAAATAAAAGACATTTTAAAAGTCTTAGAGGGAAATTAGACATATGAAACAACTTATATCAGTTTTAGGCTCCATGAAATCCATGGCTATCATGATGATTATATTTGCGGCAGCTATAGGATATGCAACATTTATAGAGAATGACTATGGAACTATAACAGCAAAAGCAGAAATCTACAATGCTCGTTGGTTTGAGATTTTAATCGCACTTTTAACAATTAATTTAATAATAAATATTTTTAAATATAAGATGTTTAGTGTTAAAAAAATTCCTATTTTTATTTTTCATCTCTCTTTTATAATTATAGTTCTTGGTGCTGCAATAACTCGTTTTATTGGATTTGAAGGAACTATGCATATTCGTGAGGGCGAGACAGCGAACACGATGCTAAGTGCTGATACATACTTTAGTGTAACTGCCAAATCAGGCGACAAAACAGCAACAAGTGAAAAAACTCTCTATCTTTCCAAAAAAAGTACTAATTCGCTCTCTTCATCTTTACAAGTGGACGCAAAAGATGTTGATGTAAAACTTGTTGAGTATATTCCTGATGTTGTAGACAAACTGATTGAGGCAAAAGAGGGCGGTTTTGAAATAATAGATATGATGGTAACTGAAAATGAAAACAGCACTCCATTAAAACTTCGCAGAGGTGAGTATTATCAAAATGAAAATATAGTCATAGATTTTGATTCTAAAAAGAGTTTTTCAAAACCTGTTATTTCTATCTTTAGTGAAAACGGAAAACTTTTTATGAAACATGATATGCCTCTTATGTTTTTAAAAATGGATGATAATTCACAGGGTGAAATGAATCCAAGTGATAAAAATAGTCTTGAATATAGAACTATTTTTGGTGTAAACGGAAGTAGTTTTGCAGTACGAAAATTTTACAATCATGCAATTACAAAACTTGTTTCAAATCCAAATGCTTCTCCAATGGAACCGCAGCAGGATGCTTTAGTCTTTAATGTAAAAGTTGGTGAAACTTCAAAAAATATAACGATTTTCGGTCAAGCCGGCAGAAAAGCAAAAGAGTATTACACAGTTATAGACGGTGTAAAAGTTTCTATATCATATGGTTCTAAAAGATTAGAAATTCCTTTTGAGGTTAAACTTCTTGATTTTCAGTTAGACAGATATCCAGGTTCTATGTCTCCTGCATCGTATGCAAGTGAAGTAGAATTGATTGATAAAGAACAAAACATACATATGCCTTATAGAATCTATATGAACAATATTTTAGAGCATCGCGGATATAGATTTTTTCAATCTTCATATGATAGAGACGAGAAAGGAACAATATTGTCAGTAAATAACGATCCGGGAACATTACCCTCATATATAGGATATTTTCTTTTGGGACTAGGGATGTTCTGGTCTCTTTTCTCAAGAAAAAACAGATTTGCTGCTTTATCAAACAGAGCGAAAAAGGCAAGTGAGCAAAAAGCTCTCGGAATTTTACTTTCAATAGGATTGCTTTTTAGTGTAGCGCCATCATATGCAGATGAGATAGATCCGATTATAAAAACTGTACTCTCTTTTGATAAAGAGCATGCAAAAAGATTTGGAGAGTTGACCATTCAAGACAGCTCAGGAAGAATGAAACCCCTTGATACCCTTTCAAACGAGATACTCGCAAAGATTTATAGAGGTGCATCTTTAAAAATAGGGGATCAAAGTCTTAGTGCAAATCAAGTTGTCTTAGGAATGATGACTAAGCCTGACGCTTATAAAGAGTTAAAAATTATTAGAACAAAAAATGAAGAGATAAATAAAATTATTGGGGCAAAAGCTGATGCAAAATATGCTTCATTTTCACAATTTTTTACAGATCCTGATAAACTAAGAGGATATAAGTTAGCAGAACTTGTAAACAATGCAATTATAAAAGAGCCGAAAAATAGAAATTTGCTGGATAAAGCTGTTTTGGAAATTGATGAAAGAATAAATGTTTCTTACTCTGTATATGCCGGTTCTTTGGTAAAAATTTGGCCAAAACCAAATGATCTAAATAACAAATGGTATCCAACTATTGAAGCACTTCAAACATTTTCAAAAAATAATGCTCAAAAGATAAGAGATATTGCATTTAAATATTTTACGGCAATAGAAAAAGGAGTAAACACAGGAAACTGGAGTGAAGCCAACAGTGTATTAGAAGAGATATCAGAGTATCAAAACTTTTATGGAGCATCTGTTATGCCTTCAGAAACAAAGATAAAAGCGGAGATGTTATACAACTATGCAAATATATTTGAAAGACTTTATCCTCTTTACTTTGTGATTGGTTTTATGCTGCTTATTGCTAGTTTTATAAAAATATTAAAACCTGCTATAAATATAACAGCAATTGAGAAAATTTCTTTATTGCTATTGACATTATTATTTATAGCACATACATTTGGGCTGGGTCTTCGTTGGTATGTAGCCGGACATGCGCCGTGGTCAGATGGATATGAATCGATGATATATATCAGCTGGGCAACTATTTTGGCAGGTATTTTCTTCTCAAAACGCTCGTCTATGACTATGGCTTCAACTGCTGTTTTGACAGGTCTTATTTTATTTGTGGCACATTTAAACTGGATGAATCCGCAGGTTACAAACCTCGTACCGGTTCTTAACTCTTACTGGCTAAGCATACATGTAGCTGTTATTACGGCTAGTTATGGCTTCTTGGGGCTTGGTGCACTTTTGGGCTTTATAGTGATTCTTCTTTTTGTGTTTAAGAACAAAAACAATGAAAAACATATCTCACTCTCCATAAAAGAATTAAACTCTATTAATGAGATGAGTCTTATGATCGGTCTTGCATTTTTGACGCTTGGAAACTTTATCGGTGGCGTTTGGGCAAATGAGAGCTGGGGACGCTACTGGGGATGGGACCCTAAAGAGACTTGGGCGCTTGTGACGATTTTGGTTTATGCAGTTGTCATTCATCTTAGATTTATAAAATCAATTTACAATGAATTTAGCTTTAGTGTAGTTTCACTGCTTTCATATACATCTGTTCTTATGACCTATTTCGGAGTAAATTACTATCTTGCCGGAATGCACTCATATGCAAAGGGTGACCCTGTTCCTATCCCCGATTTTGTGCCTGTGACATATACGATTCTTTTTGTTGTAATTGTTATTGCATTTAGAAATAGAAAGTTGGCTTAGAGGATTTTGAAATGGATTTTAAAGGTTTTCCTAAAGAGGCTCTTCTTTTTTTAGACTCTATCCGTAAAAATAATAACAAAGAGTGGTTTGAGGTGCATAGAAGCGAATATGAGGAGTATATCTTAAACCCTTCTCGCGCTTTTGTTCAAGAGATGGGCGATCATCTTATGGCACTAGAGCCGACAATAGACTTTGAACCAAAAATAAACAAATCACTCTTTAGAATCTATAGAGATACTCGCAGGATGGGAGCAAATAAAGCGCCTCTAAAATCAAGAATCGGCATCATTTTTACTCAAGGCAGTAGTGGAAGCAGGCTTCAAAAATCATCATTTTACCTTCACTTCTCCCCTGATGAACTTTTTGTATCAGCAGGTGTAAGATGGTTTGAAAAACCCCTTCTTGATGCTTATAGAGAGTACATAGGAGATGAAGAACGAAGAGTTGCTCTTGATAAACTTTTAAAAAACATTGAGACAAAAGGTTATAAGACTATAGAGAAGGGTTACAAGAGATATCCGCGAGGTTTTAGCCCTGAGATGCCAAGTGTGGATTTGAGTCTTTATAAAGGGATGGCAGTTTATAAAATTTTAGAGCCAAATCTGATTGAAAATGGTGATTTGCTTATTGAAACGCTCTATAAAAACTATGAAGACATGTTGCCATTGCAGCGTGTTATGTATGAAATAAGTTTACGAGTAAAAGAGGAATAAGTTATGAAAAAAGAGGCGATAGTTTTACTCAATATGGGTGGTCCAAACAACCTAAAAGAGGTTGAAGTTTTTTTAACAAATATGTTTAATGATAAAAATATCATTACCGTTAAGAGTTCGCTTTTAAGAAGTTTTATAGCAAAAATGATTACTTTTACGCGAACAGAGAAATCGCAAGAAATATATAAGCAGATAGGCGGAAAATCTCCTATAGTCGGGCATACAAAAAAACTTGTACAAAAGCTTCAAGCTAAAGTGGGAGAAGATGTTGTAGTTGATTTTGCTATGCGCTATACACCTCCGTTTGCGTCAGAGGTGATAGAGAGACTCAACAAAGAAGATATAGAAAAAATCTATCTTATCCCGCTTTATCCACAATATTCAACGACAACTACAAAATCATCATTGGAAGATTTCGAAGAGCAGTACCATTTAAGAGGCGGTGATGCTATTTTGGTTGAAATCAAACATTTTTTTCAGAACTTTAACTACAACAGAGCAATAATCCAAAGAATAAAAGAGCGTATAAGCGAGTATGAAAGCACAAATTTTGAGATAATTTTTTCAGCTCACGGGCTTCCTGTCAAAGTGATTGAGAGAGGTGATGTTTATGAGAGACATGTGCAAAAACATGTCGCGCTTTTAAAAGAGATGCTTCAAAATGAGGGAATGCATTTTAAAGATGTACATTTAGCGTATCAATCAAAAGTGGGACCTATGGAGTGGCTTAAACCTTCTCTTGAAGAGAAGTTAAAAGAGATAAAAAGCAAAAAAGTTGTTATATTTCCAATAGCTTTTACTATCGATAATTCTGAAACTGATTTTGAGCTTGATATCGAGTATCGTGAGGTTGCAGAAGAACTTGGATTTAAAGACTACAGAGTCTGCGAATGTCCTAATGATAGTGATTTTTTTGTTGAAACACTTTTTGAATTGTATGAGAAAATGAAATAAAATAACAATGAAAATAGTTATCTTTGATATGGATGGTACGCTGATTGATTCTAAAAAAGACATCACGGCATCTGTTAATTATGTAAGAAAATCACATCATAATCTTGCTCCGTTGAGTGAAGAGTATATCGTTGAAGCAATCAATATGCAAGAGAGAAATCTTGCAAAACTTTTTTACGAGACTGAAATCTATCTTCCAAAAGACAGAGATCTTTTTGAACTACACTATGAGAGTGAATGTGTGAAAAATGTTTATCTTTATGAAGGTGTCGAAGATATGCTAAAGAGTTTGGTGGACTCAAATGTAAAGATATCAGTAGCAACAAATGCTCCTACTCAGTTTGCTCTGAGGATGCTTGAACATTTAAGAGTAAAACCGCTTTTTGATGTAATCATAGGAGCGGATAAGGTAATTGAAGCTAAGCCTAGTCCTGAGATGTTACATTTTATACTTGAGCATTATAAATTTGATAGTAAAAATCATAAAGCTTGGATGGTTGGGGATAATATAAAAGACACATTAAGTGCGCAGAGCGCAGGAATAGATTCTATCTTTGCAACATGGGGATTTACTCCAGTAAGTGATGCCAAAATTGTTGTAAAAAAGCCCATGGAGATACTGGATATTGTTTTATAATCTTGTTTAAAAAGCAAGTATGATAAAAAGAGGATATATGAATAATCCAACATATGGTAAAAAGTTGTTTATGGGCGTTAAGAGAGCTAAGCTCAATTCATGAGATAGTTTCTTTTTTTTAAAAATCTGCTCAATAAGTAATATTTTTGTTGCAATGTCTGCTGTTTTTAAAAAGAGTAAAATCATGGCAAATATATTATAATCAGTCAACATCGCAAAACCTATGCTGAAATAAAATGTAGGGTGCATAATCAAAAACAGAAATATGCTTTTTGAATAGTATTTGTTCATTTTACTAATCATTCCCATTACAGTAGGTGCTTTCTGCCATGTTATCTCATAGAGTTCAAGAATCATAAAAAGAAGTACATAGTTTAAAATTAAATCATTTGTCATTTTTGAATTTTACTATAAAAATTTTAAATCTACTCTATCATATAAGTACCAAAGTACTATTTACATGTTTAAAAGCATATGTTAATATTTTCGTATAAATAAAATACGGAGGTGCAAAATGGCTACTGGAAAAATTGTAGGGCAGATACAAGTAACAGAAGGTGATATTAAAATTCTAGGGGTTGATGGTAGTGTTCGTGAACCAGGATTTGAAGGTTACTTATATGAAAATGAGCAGGTGATTAGTGAAGATCCTACAGCTCTGTTTCAGATTAAGTTTTTAGCACTTCCGGAGGCATCAGCATATACGGGCGTATTTAGAATTTTAGCAGACGGTTCCGTTATCCACGGCAGAGATGCAATGGAAAGCATAGCAAGTGATGAGAGTTTGGTTGAGATTTTAGAAACAGCTGAAGTTAAAGAAGATAGTGAAGATTTAGAAACAGCAGCCGGTGAAGAGGAGGCTGAAGGAAGCACGGCTTTTACTGAAACTGATATTGTTGCAGATTCTAGTGTACTTGGATTTAACAGAGGTGAAAATAGTGAGCTTGGGTTTGGCATAACAGAGTATGGCAGTGAAGATAGTACTAATGGAGTTGCGTTGCCTGCTATTACATCCCCAAATAATACTATTTTCGATGAAAATGATACAGATCCGGTTATGCAAGTAAAAGCAAGCGGTGCAAGTGCTATTGAGTATAGTATTTCAGGGTTGGACAGTGACCTTTTTGATATTAACCCTTTAACAGGTCTTTTAACTTTTAAAGACTCTCCAGATTATGAAAATCCAAAGGATTTTAATGAAGACAATGAATACAATATGTATGTAACTGCTACAGATTCATTTGGAAACTATACAACACAGCTTCTTTCTGTGTTCGTTAATAATGTCAATGAGCCTGTAACTGCATATGATGATACTGTTGATGCAATAGAAGACATTGTCCTTAATTCAACAATCAATTTAAATGAAAATGATTATGATGTCGACGGTGATGATCTAACTGTTGAGGCAGGCACATATACAACTGCGCAAGGCGGAACAATAGTCATTGCCGAAGATGGCAGTTACACTTATACACCTAAAACGAACTTTAATGGAACGGATAGTGTGAACTATACAGTAACAGATGGGGAGTTTAGTGATGTAGGCACATTGACAATTAATGTTGTTCCTGCGAATGATGCACCGGTTATTACTGATGGACCAGATATAGATTCATTAAATGAAACAAATGCAGCACTTATTGCTACAGGGACAATGACTGTTAGTGATGTTGATACTACAGATAATGTTACGGCTTCAGTTGATGGGATTGTTGTAACAGGTACTTCAGACAGAACTGATGCGGCTGCTCCGACGGATGCTCAATTAAAAGCAATGTTTAGTGTTACGCCAACGGATATTATAGATGGAACTGAAAACAGTGATACATTAACATGGAACTTTAATTCAGGCAGTGAAGCGTTTGATTACTTGGCAGCGGGTGAAACTTTAATTCTTACTTATACAGTTAAAGCGACGGATGATGCTGGAACACCATTGTCAGATACAGAGACTGTAACAATAACGATTACAGGTACAAACGATAAACCAACTATTGAAAGTAATACAATCTATGCAACTGAAGATATAGATTACACTATAACTTTAGCAGACTTCATAGGCTTTGATGATATAGACGGTGATGAGATGAGTGCTATTAGAATTGATACATTACCTTCTAACGGCGTTTTAAACTTGGATGGTGATCCTGTAGCTGTGGGAGATGAAATTTCTGTAGTTGATATTAATAGCGGTCTTTTGTACTTAACTACTCCAAATAATGGTAGTGACACCTCTTTTACATTTAGTGCAAGTGATGGTACGGATTGGAGCTCATCACAAACAATGAATATTGATATTACTCCTGTTACTGATACTGTTAAAACTGATACTTTGAGTGTGATTATGGATGTATTGCCTCCGGTAATAGATACTAGTACATTAACTATGAGTGATGATATAAATACAGCATCGAATATTTTTGAAACAGCAGATGGTCTAAAGTTGACCGGTCCTGTTGGAACAGTTGTACAGGTTAATACAGACGGTAATGGTCTTGGTATTGACAGCAATAGCGGAAGTGGTGATGCAAGAGATATTGATGGTGCTTTAACAGAGTGGCTTCAAATAGAGTTTCCAACAAGTACTACGCTCAATACAATAAATATAGATATTAAGCATGCAAGCGACGATGTAATGACAATACAATTGTATGATGCATCTGCTGCTGCTATTACTTCTGGAATTACTTATCAAATTGATGGTAAAGGAACAGTTTATATTTTAGGCAGTGATGGTCTTATAGATGGTTCTTTACTTAGTGGTAATGCTGCACATACAATTACAATAAGTAGTACAACTGCTTTTGCAAAGATGTTGATTTCTGATGATGATAGTGGTGCAAGTGCTGGTACGGATGGATTTAGTGTACTTAATGTATATGGCACTGTATCATCAACACCTGATAGTTATGACTCAGTCATACATCTAAATGGTTTAGGGTTGGGTGACACTGATGGAAGTGAGGAAATTTCAACTATTACATTAAGCGGCTTTCCTGCAGGTTCAACAATAACATTATCAGATGGTGTAACTGAAATTGAAGCAGATGGATATGGAAATTGGGTTATTGATGCAGCCGACCTTGGATTGAGTTCTACTTTAACAGACCTAAACGATGTAGAAATGACCTTAACAAGTCCAATAGCTATATCTAGTACTTTTGTGCCTACAGTAGATATAGTAACAACTGAAATTGGTGCAGGTGTTCCTGATTCACATACAATATTAGGCGGAACAGCGGATGATGTTTTGACTGGTGAAGAGGGTAATGACTATATCGATGGCGGGAATGGTGATGACACTATCGATGGCGGTGCAGGCGATGATATTATAATTGGTGGAGAGGGTAATGACTATATCGATGGTGGCGCTGGCAATGACACTATTGACGGTGGTGCGGGCAATGACACTATTGAATATGATACTTTAGATACACTGATAGATGCAGGAGATGGCAGCGATGCGCTTATAGGAAATGCAGAAACTATCAATCTTGCTAATGTAGACAATATTGAAGTGATTCAGCTAAGTTCTGGTGCGACGGTAATTGGCAGTGGTGATGCTAGTGCAATTAATCCAGGTGATGTTATGGATGCGACGGATGGAAATAATACATTAGTGATTGAATCTTCAGATGAAGGTGCATATACAATTAATGTGGATACTACTTTATTACCGTTTAGTGAAAATGTAGATGGTTATAATATTTATACCGATGATACTGTTACTTTAAAAATAGAAGACAGTATTATAGTAGAGTAATAATTTCTATTTTACTTGCAGTCAATCACGACTGCAAGTAACTCCTTTTTATCAATACTAAAGTACTATTTACATGTAAATTTATATATGTTAGTATTTTTGTATAAATAAAACTCGGAGGTGCAAAATGGCTACTGGAAAAATTGTAGGGCAGATACAGGTTACAGAGGGCAATATTAAAATTGTGGGTACAGATGGAGTTGTTCGCGAACCTGTGTATGGCAGTTTTATGTACGAAGATGAACAGATTATAAGCGATGATGCAGGTGCTCTGTTTCAGATTAAGTTTTTAGCACTTCCGGAGGCATCAGCATATACGGGCGTATTTAGAATTTTAGCAGACGGTTCCGTTATCCACGGCAGAGATGCAATGGAAAGCATAGCAAGTGATGAGAGTTTGGTTGAGATTTTAGAAACAGCTGAAGTTAAAGAAGATAGTGAAGATTTAGAAACAGCAGCCGGTGAAGAGGAGGCTGAAGGAAGCACTGCTTTTACTGAAACTGATATCGTTGCAGATTCCAGTGTACTTGGATTTAGCAGGGGACCTAGATGTTACTTATAACATTGCAGAACTCGATGTCACTTCTGCGGATGTCACTCCTCCGGTAATCACATCTTCTAACATAGCTCTTTTTAATGAGACAGATACAACTCCTGTTATGCGGGTTACGGCAAGTAGTGAAAATGCTATCAGTTACAGTATATCAGGAGAAGATAGTGAACTATTTACTATTGATCCAGTAAGTGGTATTTTAAGCTTTAAAGAGGCGCCTGACTATGAAAATCCAAAAGATTTGGATAGTGATAATGAGTATAACCTATATGTAACAGTAACAGACTCAGCGGGGAACTATACAACTCAACTTTTATCAGTTCCTATTAACAATATTACAGGAAATGTAGAGACTGCTCCAGCTGATAGCTTAATTCTGCATACATTTGACAGCCCTCCAGGCAATAATAATGAAGGTTGGATTGGCGAAGGTAATGAGAGCAATATGGGGGGAGGAAGCACTACAATTCCGCCAAATGAACTAGGATGGTTTACTCAAGACAGCGACACAAGATCGCATGATTTTGATCTGAGTGATCATGCAGATGAAGAGGTAAATATTTCGTTTACGCTCGGCGTAAATGAGTGGGAAGGTGATGATACCTTTATAATAAGAGTTTATGACAGTGAAGATAGTGTCATACAAACTCAGACATACTCTCCTGATAGTGATGGGCTTGGGTATTATGACTATGACTTTGATGTTACCGTTCCCGAAAATGGAATTATCAAGGTTGAATTTCAATCGCAAAATACTGAAGATCAGGGAGGAGACAAGGAGGCTTGGAGTATTGACAACTTTGAGATAAGTGGTCCTGATGGAGAACAGGTTCTCACATTTGAAGGAGAGAGTTCATCCGGAGGCACGATAGATATTGGGGTATTGTTAGATCAAAATAATGATTTTGAGGGTGATGCTCCAGATTCTATAGATGAAATCGATCTCTCTAGCGGTGATTATACTTTGTCAAATATTACATTGGCTGATGTTGTTGATATAACAGATGGTGACAATGTACTAAAAGTTACGGGAGAGAGTGGTGATGGAGTAAATAATTTGACAGATAACGGATGGATACCTGATCCTTCACCTACAGTTACAGAAGATGGTTATGCTACATATACAAATATAGATGATCCGAGTGTGCAGCTTCTTATCGATGTAGATATACCGATTGAAACAGTTTAATTTTGCTATTTAAACTTTAGTGCAAGAGAGATTCTGTCAGTTACATTTGCCTTTTCAAATATATTGTGAATATGGCTTTTAACTGTAGATAACGCAATTTTCTCTCTTTGCGCAATCTCTTTATTGCTTAAACCTTCAGCGACCATAAATGTGATGCTTTTTTCTTTTTCTGTTAAAGATGATACAAAGTCAGGTTCATCTTTCTTTTTGTTTTGAATATATTTATTAATAATAAAATAGGTCAAATCAGGAAAAAGCCAGTTGTTTCCATTTTCAACTGTAGAGAGCATTTTTAACAAGTTCTCTTTGTTTATATATGAATTTTCATACCCTTTTATACCGCTTCCAAGCAGAGTTGATGCATGGTAAACCTCAGGAACGGCATTAAAGAGTAAAATTATCGCATGCGGATACTCTTTGAGCTTCAGCAGTGTTTCTTCAATATTTAGTAGACTCATCTCATCCAACATTACAATAACTCTGTTTTTCTCTTTTGTCAGATACTCTCTCAATTGATCAAAGTTATCTATAGAAATTGTGTCATATGAATCTTTTAAAGCATTTTCCCAGTGTTTTAAAATAGATGACATTGTTGTAAATAGTATTATCTTTTTCATAAGGCTACCTTTCGCTTAGTACATTTTCCCGTGCACGCAATATTGGTTTTAAAATATAATCCAAAACAGTTTTTTTACCGGTCATAATATCAACACTTGCAGTCATACCGACAATTATATTAAGTTTTTTATATTCATTTCCTAAGTAATTTTTATCAGTTTTTATACGGACAAGATAGTAGTTCTGTCTGCTGACTTCATCATAAATGGTATCAGCACTAATATGGGTCACTGTACCTTCAAGTGAACCGTATATTGCAAAATCATAAGCAGAAAATTTTACAATAGCTCTTTGACCAGGAAATAAAAAAGCAATATCGGCAGGTCTGATTTTTGCTTCAATAAGTAAATTGTCCTGTGAAGGAACAATTTCTATAATATCCATTCCTGGCTTAACAACACCGCCTACTGTATTTACAAGTAGTCGTTTAACTTTTCCATCAACAGGGGAGCGCACAAATGTGCGCTTGACTTTATCCTCTCTGGCAATATTTGCTCTCTCTATTCGAGACATTTCAGCTACAACTTCATTGAACTCCTCTTTAGCGGCATTGCGAAATCGCAATTCAACTTCTTTGATGTTATTTCTTTGCTCCTCTATAATAGAGTTGAGGCGCGGAATAGAGAGTTTTGTTGATCTCATTTGTCCTTCGATGCTGCTGGCTTCTCTTTGAAGTTTCAGATATTCAACTTCTGATACTATTCCTTTATCAACAAGCGGCTTATTGAGTTGCAGCTCTCTTGTGATAAAATTAAAATTTTTTGTAAGATTATCCAGTTTTGCTTCAGCCTCTTTTAACTCATCTTTTTTTTGTTTTAAGCGGCGCTGATAGATAAGTATATTGTTTTCGAGCTGCTCTTTGTTGCTTAGATATAAAGATTTTTCACGGTTTATAAGTTCCGGTGCATTTTTTTTAACTGTTTCACTTGCTTTAAAAGGTGTTCCGGTTGATTCTGCTAATAGTCGAATTGATTTCGCTTGAAGTTCATTGTAGCGGAGCTTGCTCTCTATAAAACTGCTTACAAAACTTGTGTCATCTATTTTTATAAGGATATCGCCTTTTTTTACATTTTCTCCCTCTTCAACAAGGATTTCGCTTACAATTCCGCCTTCAAGATTTTGTATGACTTGAATTTGGGTAGATGGAATAACTTTGCCTTCGCCGCGAGTTAGATCATCAATTTCCGCATAGTATGCCCAGTAAATAAGCCAGCCAATGAAAAAAGCACCGATCCATAACATTATTTTGGTTGATAGTGTACTCTGGTTTAAAAGCGCAGCACTGACAGAGTTCATATACTCTAAATCTTCTTCATTTTTTATACGAAGATTTTTAATATCTTTTTTTTTGTAAGAGTACTCTACAAAGTTATCTTCAAGACCCATGAGCTACTCTTTTTTGTTGTGTTTGCAGTTGTTTTATAACATTATCATGCGTATCATCCAAAATAATTCTTCCTCTGTCAAGCAAAATTAATCTTTGTGTAAGCGCAAGCAGAATGTTTTTATGCGATATTAAAACCATTGTTCTCTCTTTTTGATAACTATTTATGGTTCTGATAAAATGGTTTTCATGTGTGCTGTCCATAGAGTTTGTCGGTTCATCTAGCAGAATAATAGGTGCTCGATGTATAAACGCTCTTGCGATTGAAATGGATTGTTTCTGTCCGCCGGAGAGTCCGTCGCCTCTTTCACCAACAGGCATGTCGTAACCCATAGGATGAGCATTGGCAAAATCGCTTACGCCGCTTAACTTAGCTACATGTAAAATATCTTCATCACTTGCCCCCGGGGAGCGTAAAACAATATTTTCTTTTAGCGTTCCTTGAAACAAAACAACATCTTGCGGTACATAGGAGATGTTGCGTCTTAAATCTGCCGGATCTATCTGTTTTATGTCAATTCCGTCTATTAAAATAGATCCTTCCGTTGGCTCATACAAACCCAATATAAGTTTTTCGATAGTCGTCTTGCCGGATCCGTTTGTTCCTATAATGCCGACAGATTCTCCTGGATTTATAACAAAACTTATATCTTCCAAGATTTTATTGTCAGTTTCAGGATAGGTAAAACTTACATGTTTAAATTCTATTTTCCCCTTAAAAGATGGACGCTGAACATAGTTTTTTGCTTCTTCGCGTTCAACTGAGAGCTTCATAATGGTATTGATAACATCATATGCAGTTTTTGTTTGTTGAAAATTCGCAATAAGTGCAGCCACTTGACCAAGCGGGGCAAGCGTTCTTGAGCCAAGCATAACAACAGCTATCAATCCACCCATTGTTAGAGATTTTTCTCCTATTGCATAAACTCCGCCGATTATTAAAGATGCAGTATTTAACTGAACTATAAAATTTACAAATGTTGAAATAGAGTTTGATAAAATTTTGGATTTTAGACCTTTTTGCGCAACATCACCTGTAGCCTCTTCCCATTTCCATTGATATTGACCGCTTATACCCAAGGCTTTTATCGTCTCTAATGCGGTGAGTGACTCAATTAAAACAGCATTTTTATGTGCAGAAGCTTCATATGTGTTTTGAACACTGCGTCTCATCGGTTTTTCAACAATGATGCTGTAAATGATAATAATTAAAGCACCAACGATAGGAATAAAAATCAACCAGCCACCAATTATATATATAATAAATAAAAAGATTAGGGTAAAGGGCAGATCAATAATGGTAGCAATAGATGAAGCGGTAAAAAACCCTCTAATAGAGTCGAAATCTTTTAAGTTGTTTGCAAAAGAGCCTATAGATCGAGGTTTTGATGCTATTTTTAGATTGAGAACATGCTCAAAAATAATAGAGGACATAATGACATCGCTTTTTTTGGCTGCATTTTCCAGAAAATAGGAGCGCAGAAATTTTAAAACTATATCAAATATATAAATTGCAATAATACCTGTTGCAAATACCCAAAGAGTATCCATAGCATTGTTGGGTACAACTCTGTCATAGACATTGAGAGTAAAAATCGGTGTTGCCATAACAAATAAATTTATTAAAAATGAGGCAACAATCACATCTGCATATATACCGGAAAAGTATCTTAGCGTTCCCCAAAACCAGTGATGATTTTCATGTTTAAGTAAGCGGTTATGTGAATCTTTATATTGATGATTGTGTTTAAGCAGATATGCAAAATTAATATACTCAGCTTCTAAAAATTCTGTTTTTACCCAGTTTTCACCTTCACCGATTTCAGGAAGTATAATTTTTGCATACTTTTTGTCGGGACTTATTTCTGTTAAAATACAAGCTTTTTCACTCTCTTTGTCACCTTTTAAAATCAAAATAACAGGCAAAAGAAGAGGGGATATATCTTTAAATGAGTAGTCTACTAACTTAGAGCTAAATCCTGCACGCTGCGCTGCGCGATGAAAAGCAGATTTTGAACCTTTGGAATCAAGTGAAAAAAGTCTAGGAGTAGTTCTTCCAGGCGGAATAGGAAGATCAGCAATCAATGCGTCTGCACTAAAAGGACGACCATAGAGCTTGGTGAAAATCACCAAGCACTCTAAGAGCGGATTCTCAATTTTGTTACTCAACAACTACATCCATCTCTTCTAAGATTTTACCAGTATATGCTAAAATTTGGTAGTATGCTATTAGACGGTCATACTCAGTTATAACTTTGCGGTTTTTTGCACTGTTATACTCAAGTTCAATATTTAAAAGATCGATAATACTTCTTCTTCCCAGTTCATGCTCTTTTTGATAATCAGAAACAGTTTCACCACTCGCTTTTATAGTGTTTTCTAGGTGAATTAATTGCTGTTTTGTTGATTCAAATGTTTGCCAAGCAATTTCTGTATAAGCTTTTATGTAGAGTTTTGCATCTGCTAGCGTACTGTTTTTATTAAGCAATCTGTGTTGATTTGCTTGTTTGTTTGCTTTGTCTGCAAAACCATTAAAGATGTTATAGTTGATAACAAGAAGAGCGTTATAACCTGACTCCTCTTCATAAGCAGCTGGGAATGGATCTCCGCTTCCTTTTGAAGTGCCGTCTATATTTTTGTCCCAGTAAGCTTCTAGTTTAATATCCGCTTGCGGATAATAAGATGCTTCTGAGCGTTTAATTGCAGCATTTGCAGCTTGAATGTCTGCTTGTGAAACATCTATTGTAGGATTGTTTTGCATAGCAATCTCAACCAAAGATTCCAAATCATTAGCAGGGATATTTCCAATTGATGGTTTTTGTAAATCTGAAGCAGTTACTTCACCCGGATATATTCGTTCAAAACTAGAGATAGAGTTGTCATAATTTTGCTGTGCTAAATATTGGATACTTAGAGCATTTTCATAACGAGCTAAAGTTTGTTTATAGTCAGAACTGCGCCCAACTCCCGCTTTTACCTTTTCGTCTATTTGTGAAAGATATTTTTTATGTACTTCTACATTCTCTTTTGCGATTTGAAGCAGTTCATGATTTCTAAGAAGATCTATGTAGTATGTGGCAGTTTCAAGTGCCAGATTGTTTGCACTCTCTTTAACTTTATCGCTTGCAGATAAAACAAGTGCTTTTTGTTGTTTAAAAGCATATTTTGTGTCAAAACCTGCAAAAACATTTTGAACTAAAGTAACTGAAGCGTCTTGGCGTGTCAAATCAGACTTCTCTCTGCTGTTTGCTATAGTTTTTGTTTTTTCCGGACCAACTGAATAGGATAAATCAATTGATGGTAAATAGCCAGCTTGCGAACGAACAAGCAACTCTTTTTGAGTAAGATGATCCTCTTTTTTCATTTCAATTTGAGGGTGTGTCATAACTGACTTTTGAACCGCCTCCGTAATTGTCATAGCGCTCAATACTGCCGGTATCAAAGTTATAAGAACGAGTGATAAACCTTTCATTTGTTATCCTTTAATGTTAAATATGTTTTAGTATACTGTTGAATATATTAAGTTGTTCTTAACTTAATGTAACTTAATTTAGTTTATGCATAGATTTTCAATAATTGTAAAAATATAGATACATTTTTATAAACAAGAAAAATATAAGAAAGGATTAAATATTGAAAATACAAGTCTATTACGAGAAAGGAAACTTTTACTTAAAACCCCTGTAAAGCCCATAAATAAAGGGTTTTAAATTTTCACAACTCTTCAAAATTTACCCTTTAAGAAAATCTTTTTGTCACAAGAAATGACACATCAAATCTACTTTTTGACACTCAAATTTTACATATCTTTTTAGAGCTATCCTTGGCTATCTTTTTCATTTTCTTATTTGTATTTCCTATAAAGTAGAGTTATCTTGGTTATCTGACTTATCTTAATGAATTTTGATAATAAAATTCTAGAAAAACATATACTTTTTTCTAGAAAAATATTTTCTGTAAACATCTCTTAAACCCCATAAAATAGGTTTATATTTAATCTAGAAATTTTAGAGGGGGGTATTGGGTTTCTCCAAAATATGAATATACATAAAGATATTTATAAAAAGGAAGAAAACAATGAACGATATAAACCCAAGTACAGGCTTGCCAATGTCAGGTGGAGGAATTGATGCAGGAGGTACACCTTATGGTTGTAACTCAAATAGTTTTGATGATGGAGTAAGCGAATCAGGATATGATGGTTTCAATAATATTGCTAATTACTGGAGCTGGAAAGTTGATGTTGTTCTAATACTTTCTGTTATAGCTATTAACATTTATGTATTTAATAGTTGATATTGTATTATTTTAATAATACGACAAAAAAACTCTTGACAATAATATTTTCATCTGCTATACTTTCAAAATAAATGTATTATTTTAAAGATAGTGCATAAAAATAAAAAGGTAGTAAATGCTTTCATTTGTAAGAAAATTTTTTGTACCACAATTTGACCTTATTGATACAAAAACTAGTGATTTTGAAATAATCAAAGATCTATTTATAGATGGAGTCAATAATGGTAGTTATGAAAAAAGTATCATAAGCGATAAAAGTCAATTTCACCATATGATCGAACATATGACAAATGGAAAACATGGAGCTGATGCTCGTGGAAGAAATGCTATAACTTTATCATGTGCATTATATGAAAAAGAGACTATCGGTTTTATGACATTAGCTATTGATTCTGCTAACAAAGAAATTGAGATTTGGTATTTTTCCATTTTACCGAAATACAGACACAGTGGTAATGGAACAAAATATATGGAAGTTTTATTTAAAATGATTAATCGAGAATTTCCAAATTATAGTTTAATGGCAAGATGCAAAGAAAAATCAAAAGAAATGACTAAAATCTTACATAATTTTAATTTTAAAGCGGTCTCTATTAATAAAGAAGATTATGTGATTTATAAATTGGCAAAGGTTTTTTCGTGATTAAACTAAACGACATAGCCGAGATAAAAACTGGACTTGTGCTCAACAGAAAAAAAGCTGATATGAGCAAAGCATCTAAGTTTTATTATAGTGTTGTATCTCTCAAGTCTTTTAATGAAAATGCCCTCTATGATAATACTTTTGCAGATGAGTTTATCTCAAATGAGCAAATCAAAGAGGATTATCAAGTAAAGCAAGGTGACATCCTTTTAAGACTTCGAGAGCCAAACTTTGCTGTATATATAGATAAAGAGTATGAAAATCTTATCTATCCATCTTTGATGGTTCGTGTAAAAATTCAAGATACTAGATTTGTTCCACATTTCATAGCTCATTATCTTAATAGCACTATTGTCAGAAGAGCTTTATCTACAGAGCTATCAGGTACAACAATACCTATGATAAAAGTAGCAGATGTAAATGAGATAAAAATACCACTTATAAACCTAGATAAACAAAAAAAGATAGTAGAATACCTAAAACTTGCTCATCAAGAAAACGAGCTTTTACAAAACCTAATAAACCAAAAACAAAAATACTCAAAAGAGATATTTGAAACATTAGCATTACAAGGAGAATAATTAAATGCAAAAAACGACTCAAAGCACAATCAACAATGTAGTATGGAAAGCTTGCGACACATTCAGAGGTACGATGGATGGAAGTGATTATAAAGATTATGTTCTTACGATGCTATTTGTGAAGTATCTATCTGATTTTTACAAAGAAAAACTAGAACAGCTTCAAGCAGAGTACGGCGATAAAACTGATAGAATCGAAGCAAAGTTAAAAAGAGAAAAATTCAGACTTGATGATAGTTGTACATTTGATTATTTGGCTAAACACAAAGAGGCTCCAAACCTTGGTGAAATAATGAATAAAGTGCTTGAGAGAATCGAAGAGGACAATAGAGACAAACTAGAAGGAATATTCAGAAGTATAGATTTCAACAATAGAAACAAACTCGGTGATACAAAAGAGAGAAACACAATACTTAAAAATCTTATCGAAGACTTTAGTGATACAAGACTAGACCTTAGACCTTCAATGCTTGAGGGCAATGATGTTATCGGAGATGCTTATGAGTACTTAATCTCACACTTTGCAAGTGATGCAGGGAAAAAAGGTGGGGAGTTTTATACTCCAAGTGAAGTATCAACACTTTTAGCAAAACTAGTTGAGCCAAAAGAGGGAGAGATGATATATGACCCTACATGTGGTTCTGGTTCACTACTTATCAAAGCATCAAAAGAGATAGGAAGCAAAAACTTCCGTCTTTATGGGCAAGAGAAAAACGGTCAAACTCAAGCACTTTGTAAGATGAATATGTTTTTACATGAGATAAACGATGCAGTAATAGAGTGGGGAGATACTATAAGAAATCCACTTCACTTACAAGATAATCTTCTTAAGACTTTTGATGTAGTTGTAGCAAATCCGCCGTTTAGTCTTGATAAATGGGGAGCTGATTTTGCAGAGAACGATCCATTTATGAGATTTAACCACTATACTGTACCACCAAAAAGTAAAGGCGACTATGCTTTTGTGATACATATGATAAAAAGTTTAAATGAACATGGAAGAATGGGTGTAGTACTTCCTCATGGTGTACTTTTTAGAGGTGCTAGTGAAGGAAAAATAAGACAAAAACTCATCGAGCAAAACTTACTAGATGCTGTCATAGGACTACCTGCAAACCTTTTCTTTGGTACAGGTATTCCAGCAACAATACTTGTTTTTAAAAAGAATAGAATACATAACGATATTTTATTTATAGATGCGAGTAGAGAGTTTGACAAGGCAAAAAATCAAAATAATATTAGTGATGTAAATATTGATAAAATCATCGAAACATATAGAAATAGAAGCGAAATAGAAAAGTACTCACATGTAGCTACTCTTGAAGAGATACAAGAAAATGACTATAACTTAAATATACCAAGATATGTAGACACATTTGAAGAGGAAGAACCTGTAGATATAGAAGCTACAAAAGCAAATATTTCAAAAATAGAGAATGAACTTGTAACTATAAAAACTCAAATGAGTGCTTATCTAAAAGAGCTAGGGCTATAAGATGAAAACTATAGTGCCAGAGGGCTATAAAAAAACCAAAGTTGGAGTGATACCCAATGATTGGCAATTATATCGTACTGATAAAGTATTAAAAAGAGTTCGAAATTCTGTAGATGTGATAGCTGATGAAGAATATAAACAGATTGGAATTCGTTCTCACGGAAAAGGTATATTTTACAAAGAAACAGTTTTGGGAAAAGAACTTGGAAATAAATCAGTATTTTGGATTGAGCCTGATTGTTTCATAGTAAATATTGTGTTTGCTTGGGAACAAGCTATAGGGAAAACTACTGAAAATGAGCTAGGAATGATTGCTTCACATAGATTTCCAATGTATAAGCCACAACCCAATAAAGTAGATCTTGATTATTTGGTGTATCTATTCAAATCTAAAAGAGGAAAATATTTACTTGAACTTGCATCACCTGGTGGAGCTGGGAGAAATAAAACATTAGGACAAGGTGAGTTCGCAGAATTAGAAATAGCACTACCACCTTTTAAAGAGCAACAAAAAATTGCAAATATTTTTACTATTTATGATGAAGCCATTGTGAAACAAGAAGAGCTAATAAAAGAAAAGGAGCAATTAAAAAAAGGTTTAATGCAAAAACTTTTAAGTGGGACAATTCGTTTTGATGGGTTTGATGATGAGTGGGAAGAAGTAAGACTAGGAGACATAGGAGAATTTAAAACAAGTAGTATTGATAAAATTGTTAATGAAAATGAAAAGCTTGTTAATCTTATTAATTATATGGATGTTTATCGAAACAAACATATTAATCAAAATTTCAAATGCTCCGAAACATCACTTAAAGAGGAACAATATGAAAAAGTTAATCTAAAAAAAGGTGATATATTATTTACTCCATCATCAGAAACACCAGATGATATTGGACATTCAGCCGTAATAATCGAAGATTTACCAAATACAGTATATAGCTATCATTTAGTTAGATTTAGACCTAAAAAAAGTATTGATTTAAAATTTAGTGGTTATGTGTTTAATAATATAGATATATTGAAAGAATTTGCTAAGAGAGCAAATGGAAGTACAAGATTTACATTATCAATTAAAGATTTTAATGAAACAAAAGCAAAACTCCCATCATTACCAGAACAACAAAAAATAGCAGAAGTTTTAAGTCTTGCAGATAATGAGATAAACCTACTCAAAAACGAACTTGAAGAGTTAAAACTACAAAAAAAAGCACTTATGCAAAAACTACTAACTGGAGAAGTGAGGGTTAAGGTATGAGTAAAAAATTTAGAATATTATGTTTAGATGGTGGTGGCATTAGAGGTTTATATTCAGCTCAAATATTGAAAAGAATGAAAAAAGATTGCAATATAGATTTTTATAATGATTTTGATTTGATTGTGGGTACTTCTACTGGTTCGATATTAGCTGGATCGATAGTAAAACAGATTGATATAGAAAAAGTTATTGCTTTATATGTAAATGAAGGTAAAAATATATTTAAAAAGAGATGGCTTTCTCGAATCGGATTATTTGCAAGTAAATATAATCCTAATCCATTAAAAGAACAACTAAAAGCAATTTTTAAAAATACAACTTTGGGTGATATAGAAAAACCACTATTAATAAATGCAACCGACATTGGCAATTCAACACAGTTTGTATTTAAAACCACTTTTAATGGTCAACAAGATAGTAATGGTAATACAAAAGAATTAGTAAGAGATAAAGAAATCTTATTATCTGATGCTATTTTGGCATCTTCTTCAGCTCCAATCTTTTTCCCTCCTCATAAAATTGGTAATTTTTTACTTGCAGATGGTGGGCTTTGGGCTAATAGTCCTGTTTTAGTTGCACTTGCTGAAGCAAAAAAGATATTTAAGATGGAACCAAATGATGTAATAATCGTATCAATTGGAACTGGTGTAGAAGAAAATGATTACCATATTAATACAAAATGGTGGGGATTTTTGACTGGATGGAAAAGAGAAAAACTAATTTCTATGATATTAAATTTGCAAACTAAAACCAATAATAGTTTACTTCAGTTTTTAATGCCAAAAGAAAATATTTTACGATTAACATATACAAGTGATAAAGCATTGCCACTTGATGATGTATCTCAAAATGAGAATTTGTTAAGTAAAGCAGATAAAGATTTTTCAGATAGACATTCTGAAATTCAATCTTTTATAAATAAATATATCAAGGATGAGCATGTCAACTAAAAATGAAATATTTAAAATACTAGAAAAAGTTGGTGAGTCTTTAGAAATTACTAAAACACAGCGTCAATTGGCGGAAGAGCGATATAAAGCGGTAGGGAAATGGCTAGCAGAAGGAGAATATTGCTTATTGGGTGATGGTAAAAAACAATGCTTTAAAGATGGAGAAATATATCCTCAAGGTTCATTTAGATTAGAAACTACAGTTAAACCTATTGGTAAAAATGAGTTTGATATTGATTTGGTTTTTTATACGCCGAATGTATCAGCGGATATGATTACTCCAGAGCGATTGAAGGAGCTTGTAGGTAATAGACTTAAAGAACATGATACATATAAAAAAATGTTAACGCCATTAAATAGAGGTTGGTGTATTAATTATGCAAACGAATTTCATCTTGATGTGACACCATCTCTTGACAATCATTTTGAGCCCCATAATGAGAGTGAATTGGTAGCAGATAAAAAACTTGAACGATATATGCCAACAAATCCAGAAGGGTATGCAAAGTGGTTTGATGATATTGCATCAATGCAACCAATATTGAAATCTACAAAAGCTATGTTTGATTCTAGAAATATGATGATTACAACTGAGGATGCAGCAACAGTAACAGAACTTCCAGAACATAATCCAAATAAACCTCTATTAAAAAGATTTATCCAAATTTTTAAAAGACATAGAGATATTATGTTTGATGGGAAAGATGATGCCCCAATATCAATTATAATTACCACTTTAGCGACAAAATCTTATGAGTATTGTATTCAAAACTATTCATACGATAATGAATATGCATTAATGACAGATACCTTAAAATATATGACAAAATTTATTGAAAATCGTAATGGATATTGGATTGAAAACCCTACAGTTAATGGCGAAAATTTTGCTGAAAAATGGAATTATAAGCCTATAAAAAAACAAAATTTTGATAATTGGCATAATGCAATTATTGGAATATTTGAATCAGTCATTAATCTTCAAGGTCAACATCTAATTTTTGAATCTCTTAGAAATGGATTGGGTGAATCACCTGTTAATAAAGTTTATAAAGATATGACAGATAATGTTGCTCAAAACAGGTTAAATGGATTACTTTCCCTTGGATTGTCTAGTAATGCAACAGACTCACTTGCAATGAAGCAAAATACTTTTTTTGGAAAATAGATAGTGTTAGCAAAAGGTGTATCTAAATATCATAAAACAACATTATTACAACAATATAGTAATGTAAAATTTTGTCCTCTTTCAAAAAATGGAACGGGTGAGTTTTATGGTAAATATTTTTTTTGGGAATTTGATGCAAAACCTACAGTACTAAGTAAAACATATAAAGTATTGATTATTTTTCATATTGATAATTACTCACCTGATGTGTTTGTTTTGAATAAAGATATATGGGAAGTTTCAAAAAGCAAATCTATACCACATTTGTATGACCATAAAAAAATTAGATTATGTTTATATTATCCTTCTTATAATGAGTGGAATACAAATATGCCACTTTGCAATACTATTGTTTCTTGGACATATCTTTGGTTATATTTTTATGAAGAATGGCTTTATAGCAATAAATGGAAAGGTGGTGGTATTCATCCCGAGAGCTCCAAAGAAGAAGAAAATGAAAATATAAAAAATACTCCTAAGCAATTAATTATTGAACAAAGAAAGAAAAAAAAGCAAGATAGCGTTAAAAATATTATAAATGAAATTTACCTAAAACGGAAAAGTATTTATATGCAAAATGAGAATAGCAATGGTTAATTTAGTCAAAAATGAAATTGATATATTTAATGAATTAGCTCAATTATGTATATCATCTGGTTACATTCATGCGATAGCATTTTTATGTTTCTCAAATAATGTAGTTATGTTTGATGATGAACCAACAACAGATGAGTTAGCTAAAATTCATTCAAATGAAAGGTTGATACGAACTGAAATATCAACCTTAGTTGGTTTGATGTTGAAAAAAGAGATTGACTATACTATTCCCAAACCCATTATCTTGCAAAAATATATAGAAGATACATACAGACTTTTGAAAGAATTGCACCAAGCAATAATAGCACCTTCAAAAGATATATTTATGGATATTCTTCAAAATAATAGAGATGAAAATCCATTTACTAAAGGTGTGTTTTTAAGGGAATCAATATTTTATGCTTCTGAATCAGCTTATGACTTTCAATATTTAGATTTATTTGTAAAAAAATATAAAAATGACAATAAATGGTTTTTTTGAAAATAAAAACTTTGAAGTAGAAAATATTCAAATCCTACTTAAATGTATTGTAGATATTCAACAAAAAAAGATATTGAAACTTGGAGAAAAATTACTTAGCATACATCCTGATTTGTGGACTACAATGGATATTTTTAGTTTCACAGTTGATGAACTAATTGACTTAACGAGTTTTTCTAGAGAATTAATATCAAATATTTTACAAGAATTTACAGTTAATACATCTAATGAACAGTTTAAAACAATTGGTGATTATAATGTAATTAATGCAAAACCATTGATAAAACAAGATGATAATACTTATATTTTATTCCAACATTATGGACTTTTAGAAGCTGCTTACGAATCTCCATTTTTTTGGTTCAAAGAGTATGATGAAACATATTTTAAAACAACAGCTACAAAACACAGAGGAGATTTTACTGAAGATTTTTCTTATGAAGTTTTATCAAATATATTCGGTGCAAAAAATGTTTTTAAAAATATAGATATTTTTAATAATAAAACTAAAGTTGGAGAAATTGATGTCTTGGTAGTGTTTGCAAATCGTGCGATTGTATTGCAAGCTAAATCAAAAAAACTACGATTAGAATCTCGTAAGGGAAATGACAATCTCCTTGCTGAAGATTTTAAAAAAGCAATTCAAGATTCATATGATCAGGGATTGAGTTGTGCAAAACTAATTCAAGAAGAAAAGTACAAATTATTAGATGCCTCAAAAAATGAGCTTACTATACGAAATAATTTTAAAGAAATTTATATTTTTTGTGTAGTTTCTGATCATTATCCAGCTTTAGCTTTTCAAACTCAACAATTTCTAAAATTTGAAGAAAATAAAAAAATCAAACCACCTTTTGTAATGGATATATTTTTACTCGATGTTATGTCTGAGATGCTTTCAAATCCATTGTATTTCTTGAGTTATACAAATAAAAGAACTACATACTTTAAAAATTTTATTGCACAAAGCGAATATTCAATTTTATCTTATCATTTAAAAAAGAACTTATACTTATCTGATGAGTATTCAATGATGATGATTGATGATAGCGTTTCATCTGATTTAGATTTGGCTTTAATGGTAAGAAAAAAAGGTTTGCCAGGAAAAGATTTACCAGAAGGTATTTTGACCAAATACAGAGGAACTATTGTTGGAAACTTTATTGATCAAATAAAAAAATATGAAGATGATCAATCAATTGAAATCGGATTATTTCTTTTAACTTTATCAGAAGAGGCCATTGGTCAAATCAACGAAGGTATTCAAAAAACAATTGATTTATTTAATAGCGATGGCAAAAGTCATGATTTTACAGTGGGTTTTGATGATGCATCTGCTGGAATGACCTTTCATACTAATAACTTACCTCATAAAGAAGCTTTTGCAAAACTTTTAGATCATTGTAAACACAGAAAATATAGGCAAAAGGCTAATAATTGGTTTGGACTTTGTTTTGATCCATTAACGCAAACTTTTAGATTTGGTGTTATGTCTAATACTGAATGGACTTATTCTGTGGATATGGGTGCAAAAGTTGTCAAAAGAGTGCTTGAAAGTAAAATCAAAATAGGACGAAATGATAAATGCCCTTGTGGTAGTGGTAAAAAATATAAAAAATGTTGTATAGGGAAGATGATATGAAACAAAAAATATTAAAGTTTTTAGATAATGTATTGCTTATGCTTATTCAAAAAGTCAATATTTTTCATTTGAATTTAGCTAATGCTAATAGACTAAATAAAACTGAATATCAATTTTTAACTGCTAATGATGAAGCAGAAAATATTGAAGAATACAACAAAGCGTTAAGTAATGCACTTGCAAACAATAAAGTAAAAAATATTGCTATTTCTGGTTCTTATGGTTCTGGAAAAAGTAGTTTCATAAAAACATTTGAAAAAAATAATGCCCAATACAATTTTTTAGATATCTCTCTTGCAACTTTTAAGCCTAAAGATATGGAAGGGAATAATCAAAAAACAACAGATTTATCATTGATTGAAAAAAGTATTTTAGAGCAAATGTTTTATAAAGTAAAAAATAAAACTATTCCACAGTCAAGACTTAAAAAAATCAATAGACTAAGATGGATACCTATAAAGATTATTTCAATATTTTCAGTGGTTTTAGCTTATTTTATTACATTTAAACCAGAACAATTAGAAAATATTTTATTTTTAAAAGAGTTGCTACAAATTAATACTATTGAATATGTAGAATATTTGCCAATGTTTATTTTATTAATAGGCTCATATTATGCAATACGGAAAATATTAATTTTAATTAGTAATACAAACATTGAAAAATTGAATTTGCAAAATTTAGAGTTAGTTTCAAATAGTGAAAGTGCTTCATTATTAAATAAGTATTTAGATGAGATATTATATTTTTTTGAAAAAACAAATTTTGATGTAGTTGTATTTCAAGATTTAGATAGATTTGAGAATTTAGAAATTTTTACGAAATTAAGAGAATTAAACAATTTTATAAATAATTCTGAACAAGTGGATAAAAAAATAGTATTTATTTACGCTGTTAAAGATGAAATGTTTAAAAATGCAAATGAACGAACTAAGTTCTTTGATTTTTTAATTCCTATTATTCCATATATAAATGCAACAAATTCTAAAGATGTACTTCTAAATTATTTCAGCAATGTTGAGAAAAATTTTATTTACGATATATCTCTTTTTATCTCTGACATGAGGTTAGTAAAAAATATTTACAATGAATATTTAGTATATAGTAAAAAACTTGATAATAAATTAGATAAAACTAAACTACTTGCAATGATAATTTATAAAAATTTTGAGCCTCAAGATTTTGAAGAACTACATAAATCCAAAGGATTGGTTTACAATATTTTCCATACGCAAAAAAAGAATTATTTAAAATCACATATTGAGAAACTAGATAATAAAATAGCAGATATTAAAGATTATATAGAAAAAATTGAAAAAGAGCCAAAACAAGACATTAAAGAATTAAGACAACTTTATATTCTAAAAATTATAGAGAAGTCCAATCAGCAGTTCAATAAAACTATTTATACAGCAAATAATAGTTTTAGTATTGAAAATAGTACAGATGATAGTAATTTTGAATTAATTATGGAAGCTAATGGATTAGGAACTTACAATCAACAAAGTCATTATTTAGCAGTTAAATTTTCCAACATAGAAAAAGATTTAGGTGATTATAAAAAAAGAGAGCAACTTATTCTAGATAAAATAAATAATAAAAGAAATGATTTTTTAAAGCAAATTGAAGATTTAAAAAAAGAGCAAGAAAGACTAAAAGATATAAGTATTAAAGAGCTTTTTGAAGAATTTCTTGATGTAACTATTTTCGAAGATAGTAATTTTGAGAATAAAGAACTGATGAAATACTTATTGTCTTATGGACATATTGATGAAAATTATGAAGAGTATATATCAAACTTTTTTGGTGTCAGTATCACAAAAGATGAACAAGACTTTTTACGAAATGTGAAAAGCAATGGTAAAGCTTTAAAATTTAACTATGAACTAAAGAATTTAAAGGAAATTATAGATTTTAGATTGGTTTTAAACGAATTTAATAAAGAAAGTATTTTCAATATATATTTAGTCGATTTTTTACTTGAGCATAAAAAAAGTTATCCTAAATATATAAATAAACTTTTTCATAAGTTGTCAGATGAAAGTGAAGTTTCAAAAGATTTTATTTTGTATTGTTTAGATACTTGTAATGAGAGAGTGGAGTTTGTAAAAAATATTGTTAAATACTATAAAAATATATG
Organism: Sulfurimonas sp. CVO; assembly: GCF_009883775.1. NCBI lineage: Bacteria > Pseudomonadati > Campylobacterota > Epsilonproteobacteria > Campylobacterales > Sulfurimonadaceae > Sulfurimonas > Sulfurimonas sp. CVO. Next base: position 1,057,794 of record NZ_CP033720.1, on the reverse strand, counting down.
GATATTTCTCTCTGAGAAGAGAGCTGAAAAACTCAATACTTATTTTGGTTGGATGATTCATTATGCAGATTATGAAGATATCAAAAAACTCAATTATAATAATTTTAGTTTAAATAACTTAGCTTTTATGCAATCTTTTAGCGGATTAGAATCACAAAAAGTTATTAATCTTATTAAAGATTTAAATCTTAAATTTTCGCAACTTGATTGGAGTAATAATATTGAAATAGTAGATTTTATATTTAAAAAATCTCATTACGAATTGAATTTATATATGGTAAATAAAATGATTTTTAATAAATGTGCTCCAAGGAGTGAAGTTGAAGAAGATTTAAAAACAGCCCATTTGACGACAATAAAATCAGATAAATTAATTAAAGATAAAGAAGTTCTTATCCAATATATTTTGGATAATATTAACGAATATATCACAAATATATTTTTAATAATAGAGACAAATACTAAAGAGTCTGAGAAGACTATAATAGAATTATTAAATAATGACAGTCTTGATATAAATTTGAAAATCAAAATTATTGATAAAGAAGAAACTAAAATATCACACATTGATAGCATTGATAATCAATTGTGGGAAGATTTATTCAAACTTAATAAAATAAAAGCGAGTTGGGATAATGTGTTTAAGTATTTCAATAATGAAACCACTAATAATAAGTTCTTGATAGATTATTTAAATTTAGAAGAAAATGCAAAAGAAATATCTAAAATAAAATGTGGAAAAGAGTATAGCGAACAATATCAATTTTTTACACAAGAATTATTAAAGCTTATTATTCAATCAAATGAAATTAATATTAAATCTTATGAGTATTTAATTAAAAATATTGGTTGGAGTTATTCGAATTTAGATATATCTAAACTTGATAAAGAAAAAATTTTATTACTTCTTGAATATAACAGGTTTTCATTTAATAAAGAATGTTTTGATGCCCTCAAAGAAAATACTGAAAATTTACATATTCTTCTGATTGAAAAAAACAAACATAAATTGTTGAAAGAATTTGAAGGATTTGAATTTCAAGCAGATGATATTATTAAAATTCTTGAAATAAATAATAGTGTTTTATCAGATAAAACTAAAACGGATCTGGTTGAAAAGATAGATTTTGATTTAATTTCAAATAAAACTATTGCCAAGTTAATTTATAAATATGTTGATAAAACAATAATAAAATCAATTTACTACACTAAAAAAATGCTTCAAGTTTTAGATAGTTTGGAATTAAAAATAAATTTAATAGTAGAACAACATAGTGAATTAAATAATGATGAATTTCTAGAAATCTTAGAATTTTTACCAGAAGAGTATTCTAAAATAAAAAACCTAGATGGAAAACAAACTGTTCTAAAAAATAACTATTACAACAAAAAATTAATAGATATTCTAAAAAATAGAAAATTTATTACTAGTGCAAAAGATGATAAAAAAAATTTAATTCGACTTTATATTAAAGATCATGAAAAGTCAGATTGATAGGAAGTAAAAAACATGAAACTACAAATTAACGAATCGCAAAACATAGAATTTAAACAGACTTGGAGAGATGACTATATCAAATGGCTTAGTGCATTTGGCAATACTGATGGTGGGAAACTTTATATCGGAGTGGATGATGATGGCGAAATCAAAGGCATTGACAATGCCAAAAAGCTTCTTGAAGATATACCAAACAAAGTACGAGATATTTTAGGCATCATGGTAGATGTCAATCTTTTGCAAGATGAAGATAAAGAGTACATTGAAATCATCACAGATAAATATCCATACCCTATAAGCTATAAAGGTTCATATTACTACAGAAGTGGAAGCACAACACAAGAGCTAAAAGGTGTGGCACTTGACAAATTTTTGCTCAGAACTCAAGGTAAAACTTGGGATAGTGTACCAGTACCTTATTTTGGAGATACAGATTTAGATCCTTATTCTTTTAAACTCTTTAGAGACAAAGCCTCTAAAAAGAAGAGAATAGATCCTGAACTTTTAAAAGAGAGTGATGATGTTTTAGTAGATAAATTAAGACTGCGAGAGGGTGATTATCTCAAGCGAGCGACTGCACTACTTTTTGCAAAAGAGCCTATGAAATATGTCATGGGTAGTATGATCAAAATAGGGTACTTCAAATCAAATACGGATTTAGTCTATCAAGATGTGATAGAGGGTAATCTATTTGAACAAGTAGATAAAGCTATGGAACTTATTTTTACAAAATATCTTAGTGCTTTGATTACTTATGAAGGTATTCAAAGAGTAGAGAGCTTCCCGATTTCAGAATTAGCATTTAGAGAAGCTCTTATCAATGCAGTTGTTCACAAAGATTATAGCTCACAAAATAGTATCCAAATAAGTGTATATGATGACAAGCTTCTTATGTGGAATGCAGGAGATTTACCACCACACTGGACTATAGATACACTTTTACGAAAACATACATCTGAGCCACACAATCCTCTAGTTGCTTATCCTTTTTTCTTAGCTGGTTATATAGAGTCTTGGGGAAGAGGAATAGAAAAAATCATAGAAGAATCACAAAAATTCAATGGTATCACCCCACAGTTTAGATGGGAAAATGGTCTTTGGGTGGAGTTTTATTTTAATAATGCCCCTAATAAAATAGAAAATACTGAAACTAGGGTAAAAACTAGGGTAAAAACTAGGGAGAAAATTTTGGAGCTTATTAGTGCTAATCCAAATATTACCAATCAAGAACTAGCCGATACACTGGAACTTACTGTAAAAGGTATTGAGTGGCAAATTAAAAAACTAAAAGAAGATGGTAAGCTTGAAAGAATTGGCGGTGCTAAAGGCGGACATTGGGAGATTTTAAAATGAATGATAACATTACACTTGAACTTGTAATACAACAAAACTGTATCAATCTTTTGAGCCATAAGGATTTTGGATATAAGTTTATAACTAAAGAAGATAATCTTATATTTAGAGAAAACAAAACATCTGCCGTGCTTTTAAAAAAGATACTTATAGAGAGACTTTATGCCATAAATAGCTATGAGTACAAAGGACAAAACTATAAATTCAGTGCCAACAATATAGCAAAGGCAGTAGATGATTTAGATGTATCTTTAAACGAGGGATTGATAATAGCAAATGAGAAGATTACCAATCATCTGCTTTTAGGTACTAGCTATGAAGAGAATCTTGATGATGGTACAAAAAAGAGTTTCTCTTTTAAATATATAGACTTTGAAAATATTGAAAATAACCACTTTTTTGTAACAGAAGAGTTTATAGTAGACCGTGCCAGCCAAAACGAAATTACAAAGACTAGAAGACCTGATTTGGTTGTATTTGTAAATGGTATTCCACTTGTGGTAATTGAGCTTAAAAAATCAAGTATAAATTATGAAAATGGTATCAAACAACTTGAAAAAGAGCAAAAAAAAGATGAAATTCCACATCTGTTTAAATACATACAACTAACTATGGCAGCAAATAGCAATGAAGCTAGATATGGAACAATGGGGACACCTTTGAAGTTTTATAGCTTGTGGAAAGAAGAAGAAAGCGAAAAGACAAAGGCAACTTTAAAAACTATGATACAAAATAGAGAAGTAACTAGTCTTGACCTTACGCTATTTGCACTTTTATCAAAAGATAGACTTTTGAAACTTATAAAACACTATATTTTATTTGATAAAAAAGTTAAGAAAGTGAGCCGTTATCAACAGTTTTTCGGGATTGAAAAGACGCTTAAAAGAGTGGAAAAAATAACTGATGGTATAAGAGCTGGCGGGCTTATTTGGCATACTCAAGGAAGTGGTAAATCGCTAACTATGGTAATGCTTACAAAACTTCTAAAACTCACTTATACAAACGCAAAAATCATCGTAGTAACTGATAGGGTTGATTTGGATGAGCAGATTCATAAAACTTTTGAGAATAGTGATATAAAAGCAGGACGAGCAAGTAGTGGAAGTGATTTGATAGAGAAACTTCAAAGTGGTATAAGTGTAATTACCACACTAGTGCATAAGTTTGAAAAAGTAAGAAACTCGCAAACTGTTATCAATGATAATAATGTATTTGTGCTAGTGGATGAATCTCATCGTACTCAAGGTGGAGATTTACACAATGCAATGAAAAAGGCTCTACCACTTGCTTGTTATCTCGGATTTACAGGAACACCACTTCTTAAAAAAGAAAAAGACAAAAATAGCTTTTTAAAGTTTGGTGGTGAGATACATCGCTACACTATAGATGATGCTGTAAAAGATGGGGCTGTTTTACCGCTACTTTATGAGGGAAGACTTGTGGATCAAGAGGTGCTGAGTCCTGATGGATTGGTACGAAAGTTCAATATGATTTCCAGAGAGTTAAGTGATGAAGCAAAAAGAGATTTACAGCATAAATGGGCAAGATTTCAAAAAGTTGCATCAAGTGAGCAAAGACTTGAACTAATAGCATTAGATATTAATGAACACTTCAAAAAAACTCTAAAAATGGCAAACAGTGGTTTTAAAGCGATGTTTGCAACAAGTAGTAAATATGAAGCTATAAAATATCATGAGATTTTTGAAGAGTATGGAGATATACGAACTGCTTATGTGATTTCAAGCAATGAGCATGAAGAACTGGATGGTGGCAATAAAGAATATGTTGCAAAAGCTTGGCAAGAAACTATTAAAAACTTTGGAAGTGAAGAGGAATATCTAAAGTATGTAAAAAATGAATTTATCCACGGAGATGAGATAGATTTACTTATTGTTGTAGATAAACTTTTAACTGGTTTTGATGCACCAAGAGCAAGTACACTTTATATAGATAAACAACTAAAAGAACATAATCTTTTACAAGCAATAGCTAGGGTAAATAGACTTTATGATGGAAAAGATTATGGATATATTGTAGATTATAGAGGGCTTTTAGGAGAACTTGACCAAGCTTTAACAAACTATGCTTCACTTGATGGTTTTGATCCAGAAGATCTGACGGGAGCTGTAGTAGATGTAAGAACTGAGATAGCAAAAGCTAAAACTTATTACACCCATTTAGAAGACCTTTTTAGTGATGTTAAATTTAAAGATGATTTAGAAAGTTTCGTAGTGATTTTAGCAGATATACAAAAAAGAGATGATTTTAAAGAGTGGTTATCACATTTAGCAAGAGCTTTTAAATTGGCTCTTTCTAGTGAGAAAATTGATGATATTTTAAGTGAGAGTGAAATAAAGCTTTATAAGAAAAAAATCAAATTTTACAATGAACTCAGAAAAGTAGTGCAGTTACGATACCACGAAACTTGTGACTTTGGAAAATATGAAGAGCAGATGCAAAAACTTCTTGATACTTTTGTAAGTGCCAAAGAGGTGAATGAGCTTACAAGGCTTGTAAATATCTTTGAAACAGAGTTTGAAGAAGAGGTGCAAAGAGTAGAGGGTAAAAGTGCAAAAGCTGACACAATTTTGAGTGCCGTAAGTGCTGTAGTAAAAGAAAAAATGGAATCAAACCCAGCGTTTTACAAATCTATAGCACAGCAAATTGAAGATGTAATCAATGAATATAAAGCAAAAAGACTCAGCGAAGAGGAAAAATTAGCTAAAGCAAAACAATTAAAAGACCTAATAACAGGTATGTCAAAACCAAATGAGGACAAGTACCCAAAAGAGTTCGAAAACAAAAAAACTTTAATTGCTATATATGATAACTTGAGTGACATTTTGGGTAACTTAGAAGTTGTAGATTTTGAGCTGATTGTTAAAAATTTGACTTTGAAATTTGATGAAATTTATGCAGGGGCTTCTAAAAAACCTGAATGGCATAAAAATAAAGATGTCGAAAATGAAATAACAAGTGCGATGGAAGATGTTCTTTGGGATATCGAAGATGAATATGATATATCAATCGAGAACAAAGAAAAAATTTATCAAACTATTAGAGGCATAGGGATAAGTTTTTATGCTTGAAAACATCCAAATTACTAAAAAAGATGTAAAAAATATCACTTTAAAAGTAAAGCCATCTGGAGAAGTAATTTTGACTGCTCCAAAGATAACAAGCAACGAACATATAGAGTATATAGTCAAAAAAAGAGCTAAATGGATAGAAAAAAAGAAAGAGTTTTTTGCCTCATTTGAAACAACTGAAAAAGAGTATGTGAGTGGAGAGGATTTTAAATATCTAGGTCGAAGTTACAGACTTAAAGTCATTGAATCAAAAAAAGAAGCTGTTAAGCTTCAAAGAGGCTATTTAGAAATCTATGTAAAAAATAAAAATGATTTAAAAAGAAAACAAAATTTGGTTTATGAGTGGTACTATGAAAAAGCATTGCTTCATTTCTTTAATATTTTGCAAGAGTTTAATAAAATTGTGATGCAAGAGATAAAAGATATAAAAATCAGACAAATGAAAACAAGATGGGGGAGTTGCAACCCTCATAAATCATATATCAATCTTAATATTGAACTTATAAAAAAGCCAAAGATCTGTATAGAATATGTAGTTTTCCACGAACTAGTTCATTTGATTTATCCAAACCATTCTAAGCAATTTTATGATTATTTAGCTCTTTATATGAGTGATTGGGAAAAACGGAAAGAGATTTTAGAGAAAGTTTAATTTTCAGCCCTCAAGAACTAGCAGAGTCGCTCCCATCTTAGGGCTTGATATTCAAAGCAAATTTTACCAAAATTTAGTTCAAATTTCAACCAATTTGCACCCCAAAATCCTCTGGCTTGATATGAAAGTATGATGATATTTTTTGATACATCACCTCATGTATTTCACTTAAAATCCCTTCACTTTGCTCATCTATGATTTTATCTTTGATGTCATAAGCAAATAGAAGTTTGTTTTCTTCATCTAGTTTTATGGCTGTTAAATACTCTTTAATGATGAGTGTTTGCATTTTATTTTTCCTTTGTAATGATTTATTTTTTTAGTGTCCAAGATAGTGCTCAGTGATACTTGCCCTATAGTGTTTCATCTCCCAGCTAACCCCTTGTAAGGCTTGCTCATAGGTATAGCTGTGGTTTTGATACTCTCTTACACGGTTTTGTGCAAAAGTCCATCTAAGCCCATGTGAACCATGATGAGGGATATTTAGCTTTTGGCAAGTGCTTTTGATATCATCGATATACTCTTGGTAAGAGATTTTGAAGTGTGAGGTGTCACTTTGTAAAAAGAAGTTTTGCAAAGTTTCATAGGTTTTAGTTGAGATAAACACATCACCAACTTTTCCACCTTTTTCTTTGGTTTCTATTACACCCACACTTTTATTGGTAATCTCATCTGTTTTTATAGCTTTTAGCTGCTCTTTTTTGATAAGTGTCACTCCCTCACTTCTAGCTCCTCCTTCAAGCTGTATGGTTGCAGCTAATTGGTGTTTAGGATTGGAGAGATTTTCTATTATTAAAAGTGGATTATCATAAACCCTGTTATGATAGTTGTTCGCCACAAGTTTTAAATCTCGAGCATTATTTAATAGTTCTTGTCTTATTTTAAAATCATAGATAATTGGAAATTGGTATTTCTCTTTTGAGTAGCGATTAAGAGCAATCTCTAACTTTCTAAGAGCAGATGTGATTTTTTCTAAATATTGTTTAGAAGGGTAGTATTCTATTTTATATTCAATATAGCTTTTTATATGCTCATCTGTTATAAGCTCACAGTTTTTGAGTTTAAAATGCTCTAAAAGATAGTTAAAAAAGTTATTCCAAACATTTCTATAACTCTCCATCGTTTTAAAAGATGATACACATCCATAGTGTTCATGATTTGGATTGGTTCTATCAGATTTTTTTGCACCTTCAAAGAATATGAGCTTTGTAAGTACCGCTGTTTGATAATATACACTTCCTCTCATTTTTACCTTTTCCATTTATCTATAATTTTACTTTTTCCTGCCTCTAGTTACAGGTATGTGTTGAGTCCTTCTACTTTTTTTCACTTTGAAAGCATCAAACAAAGATTAGATTTTTAATAGATCTAATAAAACTAAATTTAGGCATTTCTCCTACTGCTAAAAGCAGCTATACAGTTTTAAAAAGTATCTGAAAACTTTACATTTTGCTTCACAGTTTTTTTAGTAGTCTAGAAAGAAAAGATTCTGGTAAACTCCTCCACCTAGCTCAACTTTAGTCATTGTTTGAATCAATGCTTACTTTTGGTAAGGGTTATAAAAAAGAAAATTCTAACACCAAATTTGTCAACTATAACCGCTAGTAGAAAAAAAGATTTGCGATAAGATTTTTTGCTTCCCGTTTCCTTGTTTTTTTAGATTGTTTCAAAAGTGGCTTGTTTTAGGGGATTTTGAATTGATAATTTACAAAGTTAGAAGAGGTGCAATTTACACCTTTTTTTACAAAGCTTTACAAAAGAGTTGACAGGAACTCTTTTGTAAGATGGGGGAAAGTTTATGATTGTTCATCTCGCTTTATAGTATTGCTGATATTTTTTTCCATAGCTGCATCAAAAATTATTTCCGCAAACTCTTTATAAAGCTTTTTAATACGCTTTGGTGCTTTCTCTTTTTGAAATACTTTTTTTACTTCACCTTGTACCATAGCTTTAACCACTGGTAATGGATAAAATGCTCTTAAGCAATGCATTGTACTATAGAATATTGTTTTAGAAGATGACTTTGGATTGCTATTTGCAAAATAAATTATCACATACTCTTTTTCATTTTTTGTGAATTCCTCACCCGTTTTTTCTTTGAACATATTTTTAAATTTATCGAATAAAAATGCCATTTATTGCTCCTTTTGTTTATTGTGTTTGTTTTGTCGTTTGATAATATTTTTTAGTTTTGTAATCTCATCTTCTAAAGATTGTCTTACATAATGGGTTGACTTTATCTCTGTATGAAATTTTGAGAGGCTGTTATCTATAAGTTTGAAACTATCTTGGATATCTTTTTGCTCTTTTGCGTTTTCACTAGCGATTTTTAATAGGTATTTTTTATACTCATTAAATTGCTCCTCTATCTCATCAACATTTTGAGCTAGTTGGGTTTGAAACTCTGATGAATAGTTCATAAGAAGCTTTTGAATCCCAAGAGCAAATCTATCTTGCAAAAAATAAAATATTCCAGCTCCAGCAATCACTCCACTAAAAAATACAACCACCTGCATCATCATAAAAGTTGTTTGGTTATACATGCTTTGCATCCTTTTTTATGATGTGCTCATTGATGTATTGAGATAGATAGGTATGAGAAATAGTTTTTCTATATTTGCTTTGCAAATGCTGTTTTATATCCCTTAGACTATATCCATCATTATGCAGTGCCAAAATCACAGAGTGAATCGATAAAAGCATTTGAAGCTTTTGTTTTGGTTTCTCTTTTTTAAGTTTTATCCTCTCTATTTTTGCGATACTTCCAAGCTCATTTAGAGTTTGAGATTTATTTTTTGATTTTAAAAGCTGCTCTTTGTCGTAAAAGTGCTTGATAGCAAGAAGAAACGAAGCCAAAGATAAAAGCTTTTTATCAATTCCATCATTTTTGAGTTTAAAAAACTGATTTTTTTGCTCATCAAATATCAGTATCTGAAATTCAATATTTTGTTTATTGAACCAGTTGATAAGTGACTTCCGCTGCTCTTTGGAGAGCTTTGTGTGAAATTCTAAACTTGAAAGAGTTCCACTGTCAACAATATTGTTTTTTTGTTCCATGTTCACCTCATTTGATTTTATTTGTTTATTACATTCATATTTTTTGGATTTGTAAAAATATGAATGTAATAAAGAGAAAAATAAAGGATGTACATTATGGAAATGCAAATCAAAAGAAAAAGGGTAAGTATTTTGGATTACCATTTTGAAGAGATTAAAAGTTTAAGAGAAAAAGGTGTGAGTATTATGTCGATTTATAAAATCATAAATGACAAGTTGCCAAATAAGCTAACTTACAACAGTTATTTGATGTATTGTAAAAAATATGAGATGTAGAGGAAATCTAGTTAATAGTTTCCTCTAGGATTGTACTGTTCATAAAAATAGTTATCAGCAATTTCATTTATAGTTTCAATAAACTCATCGATATCACTGTATATTGTTTCAAAATCAATTTTTTGAAAAAGTTCTGTTTTTACAAAGCCACACAAAATATTTAAAAAAGTTGATTTAGAGAATTTATAATTTAGATTTGATTCAACTTTTCCTGCAAGGGCACTAATAAATGGCATACTTTGCTCAGACAAAGGTTTTTTACACTCAACTTCATTAAAATCAATATTATGCCCATTTTGATAAATATACGCATATATTAGTAATTTATCATGTAATATACTCATTTGTTCAAAAAGTAGGGTGTTGTCTTTTTTACTTTTTAGTGCTCTTGAGATTGAAGCTTGAGTAGTTTGTAAATAATGAGCAATTGAACTTTGATGAATATTATATTTTTTCATTTTATTTTCAAAATCTATAAATAGCTCTTCAGTATCATTTTTAGGCTTTTCTTCCTTGATAATAGATGATTTTAAATTTCTTTCGTTCAAGCTTTTTGTGATTATTAATTCAATAGTATCTAATGGATCTAAACCCAATTCTGCTGTTTTTTGTGCAAATTGAGTGAAATCTTTATCATTAATTTCAATTTTTATTTCCAAAAATACTCCTTTTGTAAGAATTTATTAAGTGTATATATACAATAATATGCGTATATATTTATAGTTTATTGAATATATACTAATTATACACATAAATTATACAAAAAAGGAGATTAAATGCAACTTGTTGAAATTTTAAGCCATAGTAACAAAATCAAAACCGTTGATGATTTGTTAAATCATTTTGATTTAGTTGTTGAACTAGCAAGAGATGATATCTACAAAATTGCTAAATCAAAACGACTCAAATTTTCTGATTTTGATTTTGCATACGCTGATGCAGTTGAGATGTTAAAAAGTCAGCTTCAAAAATCCCATCTAAAAGGAATTAGTAGATTTTTAAAGTGTGAAAATATAGCCAATGCTGTAAGTTGGCTAATAGAGAGACTACTTAACAATATGAGAAATATAACCACTAATCAAAAATATAAACTATATTGTGCTCCAAGTTTTGGACAACTTCATGAAAATATCAAATCAAATGATGAACTTGATGCGGTGCTTGAGCTTATGGAACTTGAAAAATTTGATAAAGATACCATAAAAAAAGGACTTCAAACAATTTGGAACAACTCAATACTTGAGGAAGATTTTGATTATTTTGATATGGAATATCTTTGTAAAAAGTTTGGATTTGAAGTATCACAGATTATAGGAACTGAAGCAATTAATTTGCAAAAGTATAAAAAAGAACAAACCCAAAGCGGCCACTCTCAACTAATGATGGTATTTGATGATGAATATGCAAGTTGATTTTAAAGAGTTAAAGAAAGGGCTTGAGGCGTCGCCAAACATTCTCAAGCCAAGCTATCCAGAGTGGATAAGTTTGAATTATACACAAATTTATCTTTTTTCAAATGAGGTGATGTATGAGCGATAATAAACATTACTACTATATCAAATTAAAAGCTGATTATTTTGATAGTGATGAAATGATTGTTCTTGAAAGTATGCCAGATGGGTATAAATACTCAAATATTCTGCTCAAATTTATCCTACGAAGTATCAAAAATGATGGGAAGTTAATGTTCAATAAAACAATCCCTTTTAACTCAAATATGCTTGCAAATGTAACCAGACATAGTGTAGGAGATATTGAAAAAGCAGTAGATATATTTCAAAAATTGAACCTAATTGAAATACTACAAAATGGTGCAATTTACATCAATGATATTCAAAACTATATTGGAAAATCTTCAACGGAAGCTGATAGGAAAAGAGCCTATAGACTAAGAATTAATGAAGATAAAAAATTGTTGGGACAAATGTCCGAAGAATGTCCAGACAAAAATCCACCAGAGCTAGAGCTAGAAATAAAGCTAGAGAAAGAAAAAGAGCTAAAGCTAAAAGCTACAGAGCAAAATGATATGAAAAGCTTTTTGAGCTTTAAAAGTTTTTGTGTTGAAAAATACAAAGGGCAGGTGCTTACAAATTGTTGTCCAACACTACTTGTGGGGAATGAGCTGAGAATTAATGATAATGGCTATCTTGAGAGTTATTACAATGGTAATAAAATAGATATCAATCCAAATAGAGCAAAAGAATTGTGGAAAATTTTATATGAAAACCAAAATGTGATAGGTGTAGTTAAAAAAGACTATATTGAAAAGTATGTAGGTAGATATATAAAAATTGAAATTCAAAGCAAAATGACAAATAAGCTTGAGATATTTTATTATGAAATAATCGGCTACAACATAGAAGATGAGCTATATCGCTTGATTTTAAAAGATGTGCAAACATCAGCAAAAGCAAATGCAAATAAGCTTTATACACTAGAACAAATGGCAAAGCTTCCATTTGTAGATGCAAAGGAAGTTGAAAATGAAATTTATAAATCAGATAATCGTTAAAAATAAAAAATATGAATGTATTGTAGTAATAGGAGGAAGATTATGTATGACGGACAAAAATTAGATTTATTACTAGCAAAATTTGAAGATATACAAGATACTTTGCAAATGTTTATGCCAAATCTACAGCTCAAAAGAAATGTTTTGACATTTTTAGACATTACAGAGCCTACACTCAACCACTATATAAGAAACGGTGTTTTAGAAGAGGGGCTACATTATGAAAAAGTTGGCAAAAATAAACTTCGTTTCATTCCTGAAGCAATTATTGCATTTAAAAAATCAGGTATAAAAAGACAAGTGGAGATGAAAAAACCTCTCAAAGTCGAGATTGAAGAAAAACCAGTGATTTTGTCAAATCCAAATGCAAAAAAGATGTTTGAGAAAATGAAGAGGGCAGGATGATGAAAAAGCAAAAATCTGTTAAATATATCTATCAAGATGTTAGATTTAGGATTATTGAGCGAAGTGGTCATTGGAATTTGGATTTTTTCATTGATAATAAGCGACAAAGAAGAAGTACCTCTTTAAAAGCAAATAGCGATAATTTACTTATCATCAAAAAAGAGATTATCCCAGAGTTGATGCTAGGACTTACAGGTGCAAATATAGCCTTAGAAGAGGAGTTTGATGATCCAAAAGATATGACAGTGGAAGAGTTTGGAATAAAAAGCATAAATGCTAATAAACCAAATATTAAACCTCATGTATATGAGCGAAAAATGGCAGCTTTTAAAAACTATGTGGTTCCATATTTTGGAAAGACTAAAATAAGTGCTATAAAGCCTATGGATATTCAAGATTGGCAAAATAGATTGCTTACAACTCTCACACCATCAAGTGCTCAAAAGTATCGTTCAATCTTTTATAACATCTTACAAGATGCCTTTATCAATGAGATAATCGTTAAAAATCCAATGCAGTTAGTAAAAGCACCAAAACAAAAATCAAAGCAAAACACTTTATTTGATGAAGAAGAGGATGTGATGCCTTTTAACAATTCAGAGATTAAGCTTATTTTAGAAGATACACAACTTTTTGAACACAATAAAAACTTTTATAAACTGATGCTTTTTACAGGGATGCGACCAGGTGAAGCAGTTGCTCTTAGATGGCAAGATATACTCTTTGATAAAAAGCAAATCAAAATAATGCAAACAAGAGTTGCAGGAAAAGATGGCACACCAAAAACAATGTCATCTATGCGATATGTGGATATATTGCCTCAAACTTTGGAAGTGTTACTAAGCCAACAAAAGCTCACTGGAGATAAAGAGTATCTCTTTTATACAAGAAGTGGCAAAAGATATTTTTCACACGATACCCTTGCTGCTTCATTTAAAAGATTGCTTATTCGAAACAAAATCAAAGAGAGAGTTCTGTATAATCTTAGACATACATTTGCTTCACAGATGATAAGTCAAGGTGTTGATATAGTTTGGGTATCAAAAACTTTAGGTCATAAAGATGTCTCAATAACACTTTCAACATATACAAAATTTATCCAAGAAGATGAAGCAACAAGGTTTCAGAAATTAGAGAAATTTGGCACAATTTTTGACACATTGGCTAACTCTTAGCCGTCAAAGTGCCTTAATATAGAGGTTTATAAGGTGCAAATACGAGTTTATTACGAAGATACGGATGCGGGAGGAGTTGTATATCATTCAAATTATTTAAATTTTTGCGAAAGAGTTAGGAGTGAGTTGTTTTTTAAAAAAGGATTGACTCCTGTTTTAGAAAATGGTCATTTTGTTGCAAAAAAAATAGAAGCTGATTATATAATAAGTGCTAAACTTGGTGATGAACTGAAAGTTAAAACTGAACTGATAGAGATGAAAGGTGCTTCTTTCAAACTTTTGCAAACTATTTACAAAGAAAATAAAAAAATATTTGAGATGAAGATTACTTTGGTGTACATAACTTTTGGAGGTAAACCTCAAAAAATTACAAAAGAAGTTAAGGATCTTCTTTTATTGCTCTTTGTAAATTGATTTATAAGGGATAAATCTTGAAAAAGAGGGTTGAAGCAGTTCTATAGGATAGATCATTTGATTATTTTGGATTTCTATATCATACTCTCGTCTTTCTCCGTTTATAAGGTGAGAAAAGTAGTCTATTCCGACGCTAGTGGTGTAGTTGATCCAGTCATACATGATATCATTATCCAAAAGAGAGTTTGTTTCAATTAAAACATCTTTGTTCTGAGTTATAGAGTTTGCTATTATCATGTTTTTTCTATCTTGATACTGTGTCATAGAGAGCAGCAACGGATTATAATTTGTTTGAGTTGATAGTATATTTGTTGCATTTGTGTCATAAAGTGTAAGTTGAGATAAAATCATACCGCTTTTGATAATAGGCGTATTTATAAAAAATGATCCTGTGTTTATCTTTTCATTATCTTTTAGCTGCTTTTCCAGATTTGTTATTCTTTGAGGAATAGAAAATTTTATAACAGTTAAATTTTTGTTATTTCTTTGTAGTGTTGTATTTTCATCTTCGCTGTATTTATGCTTGAATTTATACTCTTGATAATAAGTTAGCTGCTGCCCGATTTCGGAGTTGTCATTAAATATTATAAGCGGAGAGAGTGCTTCTTTTAACAACAAATCACTTTGAGCGCGGTGATCTATCCCACCATAATAAAGATAACTAGATGTAGTGTTAGTATCTTTTTTATTTATAGTTGGAAAGTATATATTTATGTCTGGGTTAATGGTTGAAACAATCTCTTCACCTGTTTGAGTCAGTGGAGCGATAACATGGTAAAAGCCATCCTCTCGAATCTTGATTAGCGCTGTTAAAATTTCTTCATGACTTTCATCTTCAATATTATAACTTTTTAACTCATAGGGATGATTTTTTGACATTAAATAAGCAAATGATGCATTTGTTGTAGAAGCTGCATATCTGCCGATTTTTTTATAAGGCAGTAAAAGGGCGATGCGAATCTTGCTCTCTTGCATAAACCATTTTATATCAAGAGCAGATAGATATTTTGCTCTCTCTTTTTCTAACTCTTCATTAGCAAGTTTTTCATCCGCATGTGCTAAAAAAGAGAATATATAGCCATTATCAAGATGTTCTTGCAAACACTTTTCATCACACGGATAGGGGTCTAAGTTTTGTATACTTGTTTTTGGAAGCGCGATATTTGATATCAAAAAACTTTTTGCATAAAATACAAAAGGAAACAGTAGTATTAAAAAATATAGTTTTTTCATAAATAACTCTTTATAGTTTTTAAATCATTATATGCTATTTTTTTATCATCCGGATTTCTAAGCAGATGATTTGGATGGTAAATTGGAATCAATTTATAGCTTTTAAAGTCTATAACATGTCCTCGCACATTTTGAAAATTTTCATTTTCAGATGTAACTTTAGCATAAGCTTCTTTACCTAAAGTTACAATTATTTTTGGTTTTATAAATTCTATTTGTGAAAACAGGTAGTCTTTGCATGAATCCCACTCTGAATTTGAAGGAAGATTTGAATTTAGAGGTTTACATTTTATAGCATGAGTGAAGTAGATATCTTCTATTTTTAAGCTTAAAACATTCTCTATCATATTTTTTAGCATTTCACCGCTTCTGCCACAGTAGTATTTATTAGAACTATCTTCGGTTAAAGAGACTGTGTAGTCGATTATCATTAAATCAGCATTTGTGTTTCCATAGCCGCTCATGCTTTGAGATCTTGATTTGCTAAGATCGCATAAGTGACATGTTGATATATCTTTTGTCAATTCATCAAGATTATTAGATTTTTTATTGAAGCTTTTTTGATTTATCAAAAATGAATCGCTATATTCAAAACCAAGAGCTTTTAATCTGTATAAATTTTGAAGTAAAAGTAAATTTTGAAAAGAGTTCAACAATAACCTTTTGAAATTTAAAATGTTGATGTAAGTATATTTAAAGTGTGGTTAAAACATACTTTTAGAGAGTAAAAATTTAAGTAGTATTTTTATCAAGAGAGTAATTTCTCTTGATAAATAAAATGATTATTTGACTATTTCTACAACTTTTTCTGTTGATTCCCAAATACCATGTTTTGTACAGTATGCTTGAGCAGTAAGTTTAAGTTTGTTTCCTGTAGGTATAATATTAAATGTAACAGTTGCATGTGCTTTCATATTAGCTAATGTTCCTGGAACAAAATCAGCACGAGCCAAAAGAGTCTCGCCATTAAAAAGCGACATATTTGCTATATAGTGATCAAAATCATCCGGATGAGCATATTCATTTCCCATTTTAACTGTGACGCTAAACATCTCTCCCTCTTTTGCACTATCTTCACAGTGGATAAACGGAGAGTGTCTATCTATATAATCCTTTTTGCTTTCTCTCTCAACAGTATCTATATCAACATAACGATTGATTTTTGGCATATATAATCCTTTAAATTTTATTTATGCCATATTTTAGCCATAATCTTATTTACTTAAAACTTTACTAACACTCTATTTATGCAAATTAAGATTTGTTTAATTTATAAGCATTTAACAAAAATATAGATAAAATCGCGGTATTAATATTGAAATAAAGAGTCTGTTTATGATAAAACCATTACTAATAGAGATCGGTGTAGAAGAGCTTCCCGCGATTGCACTTTTAAAAGAGTTAAAAAATATTGAAAAAAAATATGCTGACATTTTAGAAAAAAATTCACTTTTATGTGAGTTTGAATTTTACTATACTCCTCGTCGTTTGGTTTTTTGGCATAGAGAGTTTAAAACAAAACAAGACGATAGCAGCGAAGAGTTTTTCGGGGCTCCTGTAGAAATTGCTTATAAAGATGCTAAGCCAACACCTGCCGCGCTTGGTTTTGCTAAAAAATGCGGTGTAAAAATTGATGAGATCGGTTCTGTGCAAAAAGGTGCAAAAGAGGTTCTTTACTACAAAAAAGAGTTAAAGGGAAAACCTTCAGCTGAAATTTTATCTGATATTATAAATACATTGATAAAATCTTTGGATTTTGGCAAATCAATGAGATGGGGGAGTTTAAAAGATAGTTTTATTCGTCCTATTCGCTGGGTAAATGTACTTTTGGGTGATGAGTTGGTAGATGTAGAACTTTTTGGCGTTAAATCAAAAAAAGAGACATTTGTTCACCGTATCAGCAATTTTAATTCTATTGAAATTAGTGGAATTAAAGAGTATTTTGAAGTATTACAAGAGGGTGGTGTTACACTTTTTCCTGAACTAAGACGAGAAAATATTTTAAATAATTTTTCTTCACTTGAAAAGGATAATGAAATTACAATCGAGATAGATGAAGATTTGCTAAATGAAGTAGTGGCTATTACTGAGCATCCTACTGCTTTGCTTGGTTCATTTGACGAAGAGTTTTTAAAACTTCCTCCTGAAGTAATTATTACTTCTATGAAAGAGCATCAAAGATATTTTCCGGTTTTTAAAGATGCTAAATTGATAAATAAATTTGTTGTTGTATCTAATGCATTTACAGATAATTTTTCTAAAGTAATAGAAGGAAATGAGAGAGTTTTACGCCCTCGTTTGGCAGATGCACTTTTTTTCTATAACAATGATTTGAAAAATGGATTGAGTATTAAAGGTCTGGAAAAAGTTGTATTTATGAAAGGTCTTGGAAGTGTTGCCGATAAAATAGAGCGTGAGAGAAAAATAGCAAATACTCTTTTTGAGATGTATAAGCCAAAAGATGCAAGCAAAGAGATTCTTGAACGCGCAATATCTTTGGCAAAAGCTGATTTAATGAGTGAGATGGTATATGAATTTACTGAGCTTCAAGGACTTATGGGTTATTATTATGCAAAAGAGGCGGGAGAGAGCGAAGCAGTAGCAATCGCTATAAAAGAGCAGTATCTTCCAAACGGAGAAGAGAGCGCACTTCCTTCAACACCCCTGAGCGCTATTGTTGCGATGAGTTTAAAGCTTGATACCCTTATAGGATTATTTAGTATAAATCAGATTCCTACAGGTTCTCGTGACCCTTTCGCACTGCGCCGTGCAGTAAACGGACTTATTAGAATAACAAAAGAGTATGACTTTAAATTTGATATAATTGAAACTTTGACGCTTTTAAGCAAAGAGTATAGATCTTTTGATATCTCAAAACTTGAAGCATTTTTCTTAGAGAGATTAAAACAGTACTTTAGAGTAAATCCATCAATTGTAGAGGCAGTCCTTGCTTCGGGCGAAAGAGAACTTCTTGCAATAGGCAAAAAGATAGAAGCTCTTGAAATCATGATAAATAGCGACGGTTTTGATGAAGCATTTTCAACATTTAAAAGAGTTGCAAATATTACAAAAGATATTGATATGTCAAAAGAATTCACTGTTGATTCAAAACTCTTTGAAAAAGGGGAAGAAGAGGCGTTGTTTGCCAGATACAGTGAAGTTTCTCAAGTTAAATACAAATCATATGAAGAGGAATTAGATGCGCTTTTAGGTCTTAAACCTGAACTTGATAAATTTTTTGATGAAGTTATGGTAAATGCTGAAGATGAAAAAATTAGAAATAACAGAAAATCTTTAATTGCAGCTATATATAAAAGTATTTTGCAAATTGCAGATATTAAAGAGGTGAGTATTTAACTCATCTTTTTAAATATCTTTTTTTTTATTGTATTTTTTAGCCTATTTTTACGATAGATGGAGGATATGAGGAAAATGCTTTTTTAAAAGCATTTGCTCTTACTTCTTTAAGTTTTCCGGTTGCAACCGGCGGTATAAAATATGCCAACTCCTGACTCTCTTTGGCGTCATGATTATTATCATATATAAATGATATCTCTTTTCCTAGCTTAGCAGCCTGTGCAGCGATATTTCTAGCGTAGGCTATAATATTTTTATGATGTCTGTCAAATTTGTTTCCTGAACCGAAAAAGACAAATTTACCACTTAGGCGGATATTTAAATAGTCGTGGTAATTAAGCTCTTTATCATATCTGGTAAGTTGATTGCTTGTATACTTGTCTAAGTCGGCATCAAACTCTTCTAAAATAGGAGTCGGCTCTATATCGGCTTTGTTTAGGTTAAAAAGATATTTTATCTCTATAAGTTTGCCTCTGTAACCATCTTTTATAGACGAGGCAAACAGGTTGCAGTTTTTGTCAAAATTGAGTTCACAATATTTTCCGTCAAACAGATAGCCTTGAGATGCAAGTTTTGAGTTGTTGTTATATCCAACGGGTGAGAGAGTCGGGTTGTATAAAAATATGGTTCCCGCAACAGTTTTACGCTTTTTCTGAAGCATTTTTTCCAGTTGCTCTACATCCATGATTTCATCTGCTTGGGGTATGTAAATATATTGCTCTGATATATATTCTATATCGAAATTTGTTGAAAATTTTCCAAATGCCTGCAAATTAAATCCTGTTAAGTTTATTGGAATTATACTATAATTCTGCAAGGAGTGGTGGAGCAGTGGAACTTGAATTTTTTTTAAAGAAATTTGTGACTTTTTTTGTTGAGCCATTAGGTATGGTTTTGTCACTTTTTGCTATTGGAATCTACTTTGTATTTACAAATAAGATAAATTTTGCAAAACTGTTTTTAGGTTTGTCATTTGGTCTTTTGCTTCTTTTCTCATATCAGCCGTTTTCAAATTTTTTAGTAAAAAATTTAGAAAATCAGTATTTGAAATATGACTATAAACAGCAGGTAAAATACATACATGTATTGGGTAGTTCCCACAACACGGACAACTCTCAGCCGATATCATCCAATATCGGCGATTCAGGGACTAAAAGGATACTCGAAGGAGTTATTATCCATTTTAGAACTCCCGGCTCTAAACTTATATTTACCGGATTTGAAGGCGAAACAGAGATTTCAAATGCTAAAATGAATGCTAAACTTGCCATTGCGCTTGGTGTTAAAGAAGAAAATATTATAATAAACTCTAAACCAAAAGATACAAAAGAAGAGGCTGTTTTTGTTAAAAGCATAGTAGGAAATGAAGCTTTTGTTTTGGTAACATCAGCTACACATATGCCAAGATCTATAAAATTATTTAAAACACTCGGATTAAATCCAGTTGCAGCACCAACAGATTTTCATAAAGATGAATCTGCAAAATTTTTTACTGCTCCTCGTATTATTGCATTAAAGAATTCAAAAATGGCAACACATGAATATATAGGCATTATTTGGTCAATGTTAAAAAAATAGATTTCATGGTAAAAAAAGAAAACTTTTTGCTATATTTTTATATTATATCATTTAAATATTATAGATATAATGTATAAAATATGAGGGATTTTTTTTAATGTATAACAAGTTTAAATTTTTAATTTTTAATTTTTTTATAATAGCTGGAATAGTTAGTGGAGTAAGTGCTGCAGATCTTCTTAAAGTAAATGACAAAACACAAAAAGTAGATATCTCTCTCTACTCGGAAATATTTATTGACGCTCAAAATCATTTTTCTTATGAAGATGTGCGTACAAATCTCTTTAGTGAAAATTTTAAACCTCTAAATTTGCACTCATTATCTGAATATAATGTAAATGATACTATCTGGATGAGATTTAATATAAGCAATGTTGATGAGAACCCTTTTTTTGGTAAAATAGAAATGCCTATATCGTGGATTAATAATATAAAGACATATGTTGTAGCAGATGATGAGACAGATGAAAAAAATCCTGTTTCAACTCTTTTATCTGAAAAAAAAGAGATTACAGGAAGATCTTTTTTTCTTCCTCTGACAATAGAACCTTTTCAAACTCTTACTGTTTACATAAAAGCAAAAAATGCAAATAGTATATCTTTTACTCTCTGGCTTTATTCTGATGAAAATGCAGCAGAACGCTTAACATATATTACAATGTTAAATGGTTCACTTATCGGCATAGTATTGATTATGCTTTTTTATAATATACATATTTTTTTCATCCTTAAAAATAAAAGTTATTTGTATTTTGCACTCTATTTAGCAAGTTTATTCTTTTTAATTAACACATATTATGGAAGTAATCTTCAACTTTTATGGAGTTATGATGCACCACTTAATGAAAATACCTTTTATCCAATAATCGCTTTTAACTTTTTTGCAGGTTTGCTTTTTACAAGAAATTTTTTAAACACAAATAGAGAATTTCCTAAAGCTGATAAACTTTTATTGTTTTTGATGGGCTCGTCTGTAGCATTTGGTGTTTTTGCCTTTATGTTGGGAAATAATTTTACCGTTATATATGTTGCACTCTTTTTAACAATAATATATTTTTTATTTTTACTCTTTTTATCTCTCTTTTCATTGAAAAAGAAGATTGCAGGAAGCGTTTATCTGCTGCTTGGATGGCTTTTTTTAGCAGTTGGACAAATTATAGCATCAATGATGATTTTAGGTTTTGTTGATTACAGTGACTTTATATATGATTTGTACGGGATTGTAGTTGTACTTAATATTCTTATGATTTCATTTGCATTTATTTTAGATATCAAATATAAAGAGATGCAGTATAAATCTGAAATCGAAAAAAGTTATGAAATAACAAACAGACTTAATGTGTCAAAGAGAGAGTTGAGAGAGTTAAGCGAAAAGCTAAAAAACAAAATTGAGAGACAGGAGAAAGTGCTCTCAGAAAAAAATAACAGTAGTGCAAAATCTTTGATAAAAGATGAGGTAACAAGACTATATAATAAAACGAAACTTGAAGAAGTTTTAACGCAAGAGCTTCATAGAAAAAAAAGATATAACAGTGAGTTTAGCATAGCAGTTATAAATATTGACAATATGAAAAACATAAATGATAAGTATGATTATCAAGTTGGAAACTCAGTGATGAAGGAGATGGCTGATTTGTTTATGCATAATATTCGTTATTTGGATACAGTCGGTCGCTGGAGTGAAAAAGAGTATCTTGTTATATATCCGGAAGCAAAGGGTGAGCAGGCGTATTTAGCTGCACAAAAGCTTCACAAGTTAGTAGAAGAGGCTAAATTCTTTTTTGTAGGAAAAGTTACAGCAAGTTTTGGAGTAGCTAATTCTCATAGAGATGACACCTTGCAAGATATAATGAAAAGAGCTTATGAAGCTTTGGAAAAAGCCCAAGAGGAGGGCGGTAACAGGGTGGAAATAGTGTAAAACTATTATTTATATTTGATTTTTGCTAAATACAAACCGTTACTTTTGGCAGGTTTTGTTTTATACTTTTTTTTACATCTAAGCTGCTCTTTTATCTCTTGCTCATTAAGACTTAAAAGAGCCCCAACCATTAATCTTATCTGGCTTCTAAGAAATCCGTTTGCTTCAAAGTTGAGTACTATAAATCCTTTGTATCTATATGCAAATGCTTTATAGATAACTCTTGTTGTTGTTTTCACGCCGCTTCCGTTTTTCATAAAGTATTTAAAATCAAAACTGCCTTGAAAGAGTTTTATATTTTGCTCTATTTTTTTAAAATCAATACTCTCTAAGAAAGTTACAAAATTATTTTCAAAAGGATTTCTCTCACCCTCTTTTATAATGTATCTATAAACTCTCTTTTTAGCGCTGTATCTTGCATGAAAATCATTATCTACCTCTCTTACGCTTTTTACATATATAGATGAAGGAAGCATCTCATTTAGGACTTTTTTAAGTTTTTTTAAATCACTCCAAAATATAGGCAAATCAATATGACAAACTTGTCCTGTAGCATGAACTCCTTTGTCTGTGCGTCCGCTTGCTGTTATTTTTGATTCTATATGCAGTTTATGCAAAACATTTTCCAGTTGCCCAAGTATAGTGTTGGCTGAGCTTTTTTGTGTTTGCGAACCTAAAAAATCAGTGCCGTTATAGGCAATAGTTAACGCACATCTCATTTAAAACTTGGCAACGATTGTTCTTTTGTAAATTATGTATGTAGCTAGCAGCCATCCAAAAACTAGAACCGGTATAGTGTATGCAAAAAGCACTAATTGAAGTGATATAGCTAAGGCATAGTAGATTGTAATTCCTAAAAATAAAAATAGATAAATTTTTCCTTTCTGATGTCTTACATGTACAATTCCTATGCTGGCAATAAGAAATAGACTTAGAAGCGGAAAAAGGGAAAATAAAATATTTGTTATCAATTTTTTCTCTATTTTAGCAGATTGTTCTTTAGGAAACCAGTAGTCCATAGGTGCCTGATACTTATCTAAATCAGTTTTCATGGTATCATTAATATACATAGTTTTAAAATCAATCTGCGTAAATTTTTCTTCTGAATAACTATAACCTTCTCCGGATGTTAGTTTAAGCCGTAAAATTCCAGAATCATTTATAATTTCAGCTTTTTGTGCGCCTATTAGAACCTCTTCTTCTTGTTTTTTGTTAAACAATATTACCTGAGAGTAGGTTCCATCTGATTTTTCTTCTCCTATATATAGCAGCCATTCACCAAATTTATGACCAAATTCTGAAGCTGAGAGATTAAATTTTGCTTCACTTTTTTTATAGGATATAAAGTTGCTTGATAGTGTTTTTGCATGTGGAAAAAGTATGAAAAAGTTAAATAAAAGTAAAATAGAAAGAAAAAGAGCGGGTGTAAAAAGTGTTTTTAAAATAAATTTTGGGTGGATTCCAAGAGCAAAAAGAACAATTATCTCATTATCATTTGAAAGTTTAAAAAGAGTAAGCGCTGCTGCCACAAAAAAGGATATTGGAAGTGTATAAAAAAGAAGTTCGGGCAGCATAAAGAAAAAAAGTTTGCTCATTTCAAACAGTGATAACTGAATAATAGCTGTATAAGTTGCCATTTTTATAAGAAAAACTATAGATGCAATAGAAAAAAGCGGCAAAAATATAGATAAAAATAGGATAGAAAGAGATTTTTTTATATAATTTTGTAGTATTTTCATTAGTAGTTTGCCTCTATGTATCTTAAAATGGGACTGTCAAATATATAAACTATAAATGTCGCCATAGCTAAAAAGGGTACAAAAGGGACTCTTTGTTCCTCTTTTGATCTCTTTATCACAATCAGCATTACAGGCAGCGCTAAAAGTGCTGAGAAAAATATAGCGACTAATGCAAGTTTGATGCCAAGAAGCGCTCCCATTGTAGCTGCAACCATAATATCACCTTCTCCCATAGCTTCTATAAAAGGGTATGTATGATAATTTTTGCTCCATGAGGTTATAGTTTTTTTTGCATGTCTGTGAGCGGATGAAGTAAGCAGATAAGAGAGAGCAAATCTAAGCAAAGTAAATCCGCCTGCAAAAAGCAGGGCATTTTGAAAATTTAGAACAATTCCATCTAAATTCCATGCCCCCAGTATCGCAAAGATTAGGGCTAAAAGATTTAAAGAATCAGGAACCATTTTATACCTAAAATCTATTATAGAGAGTGCCAATAGTGTTAAAAAACTAAATCCGATGAAAAGAGCAGGAATACTTAACCCGAATTTGCTTGCCAAAGCTAAAAAAACAAACCCTGATATAAGCTCAATAAGCGGATATTGCATAGATATTTTTGAACCGCAAAATGAGCATTTTCCCTTTAAAAAAAGCCATGAAACTATCGGTATATTATGCCAAGGTTTTAAACTGTTTTTACATGCATTACAGTGAGAAGAGACAAAAATAACGCTTTCATCTTTTGGAAGTCTTAAAATAACTACATTTAAAAATGAACCAATAAGCACCCCCAGTATAAAAGCGATTATAAGCTCCACTATTTTAACCCTCCAAATCTTCTTTCAATTTTTGTAAAATTTTTTATGATTTTTTCAAATTCATTTATTGTGAAATCTGGCCAAAGTGTATCTGTAAAAAAAAGCTCTGCATAAGCGGCCTGCCAAAGCAAAAAGTTAGACAATCTTTGATCACCGCCTGTGCGAATAATCAAATCAACATTGTGTTTACAGTCAAGTGCATTTGAGAGCATAGCTTCTGTTATATTGTCATTACTGTTTTTTATCCTGTTTACAGCTCTTAGTATCTCATCGTGAGCACCGTAATTGAGTGCAAGTGATTGGATCAAGCCGTCACAGTGTAGAGTTTTTTCTTGAATATTTTCAATTTTTTGCTGCAGAGATTTTGAAAAGGCTCTAATATCACCTATCGGTTCAAATCTAATATTGTTTTGCAGATAATTTTCTACTTCGCTTTCTAAATATTTTTCTAAAAGTTTCATTAAAAACTCAACCTCTAAACGGGGTCTTTTCCAGTTTTCAGTTGAAAAAGCGTAAAGTGTTAATCTCTCAATATCTTCATTTTTTGAACAAAATTCCGTTATATTTCTAACAACCTTTGCACCAACCTCATGACCTTTGACTCTTTTTTTTCCTTTTTGCTCTGCCCAGCGACCATTGCCATCCATAATAATAGCTATATGTCTTGCTTTATTCATATCTTCATATCCAAAAATTGTTTAGTTTTTATTTTCTTATTGTATCTTTTTTTAAAGCATTTAATTTTAATATATTTATAATTTCTTTGCATGCTCTAAAATTTTAAATGCGACACTCAATTTATCCAAGAGAGGAATTGATTCGATTTTATCCGGCAGAATAAACTCTATTTTGTTTGTATTCGTTCCAAAGCTTGAAGAGTCTTTTAAAATATTTAAACAAACTGCATCAATCCCTTTCTTGTCAATCATTTTAGAAGCATTGGCAACGCCGTTTTTTTCATCCATTTCAGCTTTAAAACCGACGGTAACAATATCATTCTTATCTATAGAATTCAAAATATCGATATTTTGTTTTAATTTTAAATCCCATTCACTGCCAAGGGACTCTTTTTTTAATTTTCCATTCTGTGGATATGATGCAATATAGTCACTCACTGCAGCTGCCATAAAGAGATATGGTTTTTTTTGAATAATATGAATTTTTTCATCTCGCATAAGTGTCGCTTTTGAGAGTTTGCCCTTTTTGGCTATACGAATAGAGTCTGTTAAATACTCCAACATTTCTGAAGAACTTTCTACATCGATCTTATATAAATCTTGAGGCAGGTCTTTGTCAAATTTTGTAGAAATAAGATTGACATCTGCACCTTTGCAATAAAGAGCAGCAGCTAAAGCAGAAGCCATTTTCCCACTTGAAAAATTTGATATAAAACGAACATCATCTATCTTTTCAACAGTTCCGCCGCCTGTAACAATTACTCTTCTGTCCTCCCAAAATTCATCTTTAAGGAGAGCTTTTGCGCAGTGCCAGAAAATTTCCTGCGGTTCAGCCATAGCCCCGCTTCCGACGCTTTTGCATGCCAGCTCTTTTACCTGCGTATCTATAATTTCGTAGTTGGCAATGCCAAGCATCTTTAAGTTAGCTTTTGTAATTGGATTTTCCAGCATATTTGTATTTGCCGAAGGAGCGATTATTTTTACATGCGGATAGGCTAAAGCACATTGCGAGAGCATATTATCAGCTATAGCATTTGCTAATTTTGCAATGGTGTTTGCAGTCGCCGGAGCTATTAGAAATAGATCTGCCCATTCTCCGGCTTTTATGTGGTTATGATTGCTGTTATCTGTCCATGATTCATTAGTGTCATCTAAAACCTGATTTGAGGTAAGTGTTTCAAAAGATAGAGGCGTTACAAATTTTTTTGCAGCTTCACTCATTACAACCTTTACCTGGGCACCAGCTTTTGTCAGCAACCGCACAAGTTCAAGCGATTTGTATACTGCAATTGAGCCGGTAACACCCAAAAGTATCTTTTTATCTTTTAGTAAATCAGTTGGAATAAGCATCTTCTACCTTTTTTATTTATTTTGTATTTTAACACGAAAAAACTTAAGCAGCTTAATTTATAAAGTGAGTCGTCACGCTATCTTGAAAAATAAAATTAAAGTATAGTTTAGGTATTATACTTCGAATTTTAAAGCTCTTAAAATGTTAAATTTTAAAGATAGTAAAGAGATAGAAAAATTTATAATTTTAAAACAAAAAAGTTTTTGTAATTTTGTACGCAAGAGTAAGCCAAATGAGTAAAACAGCCAATATAGAATCTTTTCAAAAGTATTCAAAAGAGTATGAAGAGTGGTTTGAAAAGAATGATTTATTGTATCAAAATGAGTTAAAAATTGTAAAAGATATCATAGGCGATACTCAAAATGGTTTAGAGATTGGAATGGGAAGTGGCAGGTTTGCTATAAAACCCAATATTGTAATAGGTATTGAGCCTTCCAGTGAGATGAGAAAAATAGCACTCTCCAAAGGCTTGAATGTTATGAATGGTATTGCAGAAGATCTTCCGTTTAAATCACAAACATTTGATTTTGCAATGATGATAACATCTATTTGTTTTATAAAAAACCCGAAAAAATCTTTGAAAGAAGCTTTTAGAGTTATTAAAGATGGAGGTTTTTTGATTATAGGTTTTATAGACAAAAAATCAGAACTTGGAAAACAGTATGAGGAGAGTAAAAAAAAGAGTAAGTTTTATGCCAATGCAAAATTTTACTCTCTTGATGAGTTGATAAGTTTATGCAAAATAGCAGGATTTAATGATTTTAAAAAGTATGAAAATATAGATTCAGAGAATCCAATGACATTTTTAAAAATATATAAATAACAATATCTGCCTGTTTAGTGATTTATTTCTCTTTTTAAAATTTTTTCGACAGAGGCAATCTTTGTTTTGAGTCTGTTTTTTGTGTTTTTTCTAATGTCAAATTTTAACGATGAGTAGACTCTATCGCAATCTTGAAGCTGTTTATACGCCAGCTCTATAATAGCCAATGCTTCTTTCATA
Source organism: Sulfurimonas sp. CVO (assembly GCF_009883775.1). Taxonomy (NCBI): domain Bacteria; kingdom Pseudomonadati; phylum Campylobacterota; class Epsilonproteobacteria; order Campylobacterales; family Sulfurimonadaceae; genus Sulfurimonas; species Sulfurimonas sp. CVO. The sequence goes on along the minus strand of NZ_CP033720.1, from coordinate 1,029,692 downwards.
GTTTCTGTCTCAATTACGGTTCCCATAGGAGTTAATCGGTAAGACACCCCTGATTTATCAATTGCATCGATAATTTTACTAACATAGCTCGATACTGAAGAACCATCTACACACTCATTGGATGTCGGAAACATGCTGAATTCTAATAGTACTGACATTGAAAAATTTCCTTTTAAAGTATAAAATTGTATAAATTATATCAAAATATACAATGGATAATTTAAATGAAAACAAAATCTTTTGAAATTGAGCTGCTTCATAATGTTGACAAAGAGTTTAAAGATGATTTTTATAAATACTCAAAAACTTTGGAGTACTCCAAAGGCTCTTGTGCATTTTCTTCTGATGATTTGTTAAATTATTTTTATATAGTTCTAGATGGAAAAATAAAAACATATCAGATCAATTTTGAAAACTCTAAAGAGCAGACTATTTTTATCTATCAAAGAGGAGATATGTTTGATGTTATATCTCTGTTGGATGAAAAACCGCATGAAGTTATATATGAAGTTTTACAAGACTGCAGAGTTTTACGACTGCCTATCGAGAGAGTAAGGTACTGGATAAACAACAATCCTACTTTCAATAAAATTTTTTTCCCATATATTGCTTCTAAAATGAGATATATCGAAGATTTAGCAACAGAGTTGTCTTTGTATGATGTAAAAGACAGATTAATACATCTGCTTATTGAAAATTTAAATCCAAACAATAAATTTAAATATAGATTGCTGCAAAATCTTTCAAATAGTGAAGTTTCAAAACTTCTTGGAACAGTAAGACATGTACTTGAGAGAGTTTTAAAACAGCTAAAATCTGAAAATATTATACAAACAAGCAGAAAAAACATTAGAGTAAAAAATTTTCAAAAACTTTTAGATAAAACAACGAAAATGCTACTTAAGTAGCAAAATAATATTTTTAAATTTTATATCATTTCATTGATTTAAAAAAAAGGAGTTTGTAATGTTAATTTCAAGATATTTTAATCCAGTAGATCTATATAAAAAACAAAAAGAGATTGATTTGTTTAATGATTTTTTAAATTCTTTTGAAAAAAGAGAAGATATGAATGTTTTAGTTGATTTTAAGCCAGCTGTGAATACTAGAGAGGGCAAAGAAGCATATCATATAGATGTTGACTTGCCTGGAGTTAAAAAAGAGGATATAAATGTAGATGTTAAAGATAATATACTTATTATATCAGGGAAAAGAGAAACAAAGAGTGAAATAAAAAAGGATGAGTATTATAAAATAGAGAGCAGTTATGGAAAATTTCAAAGAAGTTTTACACTGCCTGAAAAAGTGGATTTAGAAAATATTAGTGCATCTTGTGAAGACGGTGTTTTAGAAGTTGTTATTCCAAAACTTCAAATAGAAGAAAATTCTGCTAAGAAGATTGAAATAAAGTAGCATAAGTATATCGCCAAATGCGATATACTTTAAAACATATTTACAACACCGTAGTCAAGCATCTCTTCAAACTGCTCTTCTGTAAGTACTGCTTTTACCTTTTCGATACAATTTAAATGTATTTTCGTAAGTTCAGCTCTTAATTTTGCTATCTCATCAACCATAGGGTAAAACTCACTCATCTTTGGAGTTTTGTGTTTAAAAGAGACTTTTTGCATAAGCTCAAGTTCAAGTTTTTTAACAACTAAAGCTTTTTTCGCGGCTTCTGACATCAACTCTTTTTTTATTTTAAGAATAGCATTGATCTGTTCTTCTGAAAGCTCTAAATTGGAGCTAGAGGAGTCATAAAGTGTCATTCCGACTAAATATGGAAGATTTTTCGGCATTAAAAAATAGTCTTTTGGAAAACTTTCTTTTGTTGTAAATGCTCCTACGGAGCCTGCCATTTTTTCCATTTTAACAACATCTTCAACCGGTGAAGGAAGATTTGGTTCTGCTGCTACACTAACACCAAATATAAGAATAGATAATGTAACTTTTGTCAATGTTTTTATAGATTTCATAAAAAATCCCCTTTAAAATATGGTATAAAAGTATTATACATTAATTTTTATCTACTTAGTTCAATGGCTTTTTTTACACAAGAATCTAAAGACGCTGTCTCAGAAAGAGTCGGTTTTATATAAGATGGAAAAAATTTTTTTGTTGTATGCCCGATAGAGATTGCTTTGTAGCTTGGATCCCAAGTGGCATTTTTTAAAAAACACTCTATTGTTGATGGAGAAGAAAAAATAATAACAGATTTTTTTGGAAGTTTTATCTTCTTTTTAAAGTTAATACAAACTGTTTTATAAACAATTGCTTCATCACAAACAATATCATTAGAATGAAGAATATCTACCATGTCTGAAACAACTCTCGAACCTCTTATATAGAGAACTTTTTTGTTTTTTAAAAGAGGAATTAATTCTGCTGCAAATTCATTTCCATGTTTTTCTTTACCAACAAATTTTAATTTTCCTCCCATATCGCTGGCAATTTTTGCAGTTTCTGGAGCAATAACATACAGAGGTTTTGTTTTCCATGCATGTGTATAAGAATCTAGTGAGTAAATAGCATTTTTTGATGTAAAAATAAGTGCATCATAGCTAGAAAAATCGATATTTGTTTTAATCGTTTCTATTTTAATAACCGGTAAATTTTTAGCCCATTTGACCTTTTTATCACTGAGTATATAGATATTTAAGTTGCTGTTTTTGATTTTTTGTACAAATGAGTTTATATATCTTTTAATTTTTGATGTTAATGAATCTTTGCTATTTAAAACCAATGATTTGTTTTCATTAATAAAAAAAGGAATATGATTTTTACTAAGAAAATGTGTGATTTTTATTAGCTCTTCATAGATATGTTCATTGGAAAAATTTTTGTCCAGTATAAAAGAGTTGCTTTTTTTATCATACTCATAATAGATAAGATTTAATGATTCTATGGATTTTTTTATATTTTTCATAAAACAGATGATAACATCATATGAGTAAATATTTTTCTAAAAAATATTTACTCAATGGGTATATATGTTACTGAAAAGTAGTTCCGCCGTCAACAACGATTGTTTGACCTGTAAGCCATGATGATGCATCTGAGCAAAGAAAAAGGCAAGCACCTGTTAGATCCTCAGGTTGTCCCATGCGAGAGAGTGGGGAACGCTTTACGACTTCTGATTTTACCTCTTCATAGTTTGGAAAAGCTTTAAGCGCATCTGTGTCAATCGGTCCTCCGCTTACCGCATTTACTCTGATGTTTTTATCACCCAGTTCCGCTGCAGCGTAACGAACCATTGTTTCTACAGCGGCTTTGTTTGTACCATGTCCTGCATAATTTTGAGTATAGATAAGATTACCGGTTGAACTCATGCTTATGATGCTTCCTCCGCCTATTTTCTCCATTCTCTTTGCTGCCTCTTGAGCACCTACTACAAAAGCATCAACTGTTGCTATATATATGTTATTAAGACCCTTAGGTTTGAGTCTCATAAATGGACCAAAACCGCCGACAACAGCACGGCCTGAAATAATTGCATTTGATATAAAAAAATCGAGTCTCTCAAAATCTTTATCAAAGTTTGCAAAAACATCTTTATATTTTTCAGGCTCTAGTATATTGAGTGCATAAGCGCAAGCTTTTACGCCATATTTTGATTCTATATCAGCGATAATTTTATCTGCCGTTTCCGCACTTGTTGCATATGTAAATGCAACATTACACCCTTTTTTGGCAAAAGCATAAACAATTGCTTTTCCGATTCCCCGTGTTCCGCCGCTTACAAAAAGAGTTTTTCCTTTCATATTATAATCCTTTGATTTCATAATTTTTCATAACTTCTTCGAGTATTTTCATATTTTGCGCACTAGGAGCAACAAGTGGAAGCCTATACTCTAGTGTCTCAATAAGTCCTGCAATATACATAGCAGCTTTTATCATTATAGGATTAGACTCTAAAAATAGCGCTTTATTTATTGGGAATAGTTTATCATTAATAGCTTTTGAACCTAAAAAATCACCACTTAAAGCTTTGGCAACAAGTTCGCTTTTTAAATCAGGAAGCAGATTCGCCGTAACAGAGGTTATGCCTGCTCCGCCATTTGCAAGAATAGGGTAGTCGATAGCATCATCACCACTAAAAACCTTAAGATCAGGTCTGCGTGAGAGCAGTTCAATGCTTCGCTCTATACTTCCTGTTGCTTCTTTGATTCCGTAGATATTTTTGACATCGTCAAAAAGTCTGATAACAGTATCTGCACTTATATCAACAACTGTACGGCCAGGAACATTATAGAGCATAAACGGAAGATCAGGAACTGCCTGTGCCACCGCTTTGTAGTGTTGATAAAGACCTTCTTGAGATGGTTTAACATAGTAAGGTGCAACAGAAAAGATAGCATCGACTCCGCATTTTTGTGCTGTTTTTGCTGCCTCTATCGCTTCTGCCGTTGCGTTGCTTCCTGCTCCTGCCAGAACTTTTGTATCTGTTCCTTTGCAGACCTCTACAGCTATCTCCATACATCTTTTATCTTCTTCGTAAGTAAGTGTAGCACTCTCTCCAGTTGTTCCAACCGGGCAGACTGCGTTAATGCCGTTGTTGATTTGTCTTTTGATTAGATCAGCATAAGTCTGCTCATCCAATTTTCCATTTTTAAATGGAGTAATAAGTGCAGTTGTTGAACCTGTTACTATATTCATTTAATTCCCTTTTTTTAAAATAAGTGTTGTTGATTTGTCGAAGTTAAAGTACTTGTTTGCGACCTCTTGAACTTTTTCTTGAGTAATTTTTTCAATATTTTCTTCATATGTCAAAAGTGGTTTCAGGTCACCGCGCACAAGATAGCTTCCAAAGAGATTTGCAACAGATGTAGAACTCTCCAAAGAGTAGATAAAATCAGCTTTAGTGTTGATTTTTACTTTCTCAATCTCCTCTTTAGTTACTTTTTCATTTTTTATAAGCTCTATCTGTTTAATAAGCTCTTTTTCTACATCTTCAGCTTTTACATCTTGGTTGCATGTTGCTAGAAAAATAAAAAGACCCGGATCTATATTTTCCATATTGTAAGCGTATACGCTGTTTACAAGATGTTTTTTATCCATCAGCTCTTTGTAGAGTCTTGAACTTTTGCCTGAGAACAGTATTTCAGATATGGCACTAAGTGTTACCTGATCTTCATCTCTGAAGTCTGGAATATGAAAAGTGATAGCAATCATCTCAACTTCACTCTCTTTTTTGATAGTTACTCTTTTTGGACCGTTTTGTTCAGGTTCTACAAATTTAAATTCTGGAATTTCAGTTTTGTTCTTAATGTCGCCAAACATTTTTTGTGCTTTTGCAAAGACCTCTTTTGGTTCTATATCGCCAGTTACCATAAGAATCGCATTATTTGGCTGATAGTATGTTTTATGAAACTCTCTTATGTCATCTATCGTCCATGTTTGGATATCATTCATAAAACCTATCGGTGTCCAGTGGTACGGATGATAAACATAAGCATTGTTGAACATTGCAAAGTAGAGATAACCAAGCGGAGAGTTGTCTGTTCTCCAGCGTCTCTCTTCAGCTACAACATCGCGTTCAGGTTGAAACTCTTCGTCTTTAAGGTTTAGATTTTGCATAAGCTCGGCATATAGTTCAAGTGATTTGTCAAGGTTTTGTGTGCTTGATTTGATATAGTAGTGCGTATAATCAAAACTTGTTGAAGCATTGTTTACTCCGCCTATGCTTTTAACTTCTTTATCAAATTCGCCTGCATTGAGGTTTTTTGTGGATTTAAAGTTCATATGCTCTAACATATGGGCGATTCCGGTTTTGCCTAAAATCTCATTTCTGCTTCCGACTTTGTAGAAAATATCCGTACTGATAACATTTGTGTTGTTTTTAAGAGGAATTACAACGATTTGCAGTCCGTTTTCTAGAGTTTTTGTTTCATATTTTGGTAGTGACGATGCCATTAAAGTTCCTAAAATTAGTGTGAGTGTTAAGAGAATTTTCATTTTCTCTCACTTCCTATTGCTTCTGTAATATTTGTATATCCATCAGCTTTTATAAGCTCTGTAAGTTCTGTGTTTATGTTTTTTATCATATCGGGCCCATGGAAGATAAGTCCGCTGTATATCTGAACTAGAGAAGCACCCGCTTTTATGCGTCTATATGCCTCTTTTGCAGAGTCTATTCCGCCGACAGAGATAAGTGTAGTTTTGCCGTAAAGCTCTTTTGCTACCGCTTCAAATATCTCAAAACTTTTCTCTTTTAAAACAGCACCGCTTAGTCCGCCAATATCTTTTGGATTTTTTACGAGTGAGTAGTCTATGGTCGTATTTGTAGCAATGATACCATCAGCCCCTTTTTCAACTGCAAGTGATGTAAGTGCAACGGCATCTTCTTTGCTCATATCTGGTGCAATTTTTAGTAAAATAGGCTTGGAAGTTATCGTCTTCGCCTCCTCAAAAAGCCTTGTTATAAACTCTTCGTTTTGCAAATTACGCAATCCCGGCGTATTTGGAGATGAGATATTTATAACCAGATAATCACCTAGTTCATGAAGCGCTTTTATAAGTGTTATATAGTCATTGATAGCCTCAGCTTCAGGCGTAATTTTGTTTTTGCCAATATTTATGCCGATTGGCGTAGTAAAAGGATATCTCTGCTTCAATCTTTTTTGAACTTTTAAGAGACCTTCATTGTTAAATCCCATAGCATTTTGTATGCTCTCTTCCTCGATATGACGGAACATTCTGGGTTTTGGATTTCCAGGCTGCGGTTTAGGCGTAACAGTGCCTATCTCAGTATATCCAAATCCAAGTATCTGTATACCGCGAATCATAGTGGCATTTTTATCAAATCCTGCACCAAGCCCGACAGGATTTAAAAAAGTACGGCCAAAAAGCTCTTGCTTTAATACTTCATTTGTTACGAAGTGAGACTCTAAAAACGAGTTAAAAGGTATTTGACATATATTTGGCAATCTAAGTACAAATTCTGCAAGATGATGAGCACTCTCCGGGTCTAGTTTGTACAACCAAGGTCTAATATTTTGATAATTTATCATATAGTTATCTCTCTACCTTCAAAAATAAAAAATTTTAAGATTATACTAAAAAAAAGTAAAGAGCAGTTTATGTCGGCATTTATTTATGTTTTTGAAAATATTAATAATTTAAATTTTTTAATTATTTGATTTTATAATAAAGTTTCATTTAGCAATTTGTTTTTTAAAAAAAGGTTTTGAAAACTGGAGCTTGTTTCAACTTTTTTTAGAAAGTCAATATGGCGCATTTTATGTGTATCGCTTCCGGCAAAATCAACAAGACCATTGTCGACAAGCCACTCGACTGCCTTTTTAACAGGAGAGCTGTAATATCCTATTAATGAATTTAAATTGATTTGAAAAAATACTCCCATATCTTTAACGCGTTTATACTCTTTAAAATCATTATGCATATAAAGATATCTTTCAGGATGAGCTAATACAGGTTTGTATCCTAAAGATTTCATTAAAAATATTTGCTCATGTAAAGCGTAAGGTCGTGCTATATAAGAAGTTTCAAAAAGTAAATAGTTTGAACCAAATGTTAATATATCTTTGTTTTTGAGCAATTGAATAAAATGTTCATCAAGATAGTATTCTGCGGCACATTCGATTTCAATTTTTAAGTTATTCTTTGATATGTTTACGCGCAAATCATCAAGTTTTTGTATGATATCTTTAGAATTATTGCGATATGTATCATACATGATGTGCGGAGTAATTATTAATTTGCGATAGCCAAGATCTGAAAGTTCTTTGATAAGCTCAAGAGACTCTTGCATATTTTTAGCTCCATCATCAATTCCAGGAATTAGATGAGAATGAACATCTACGACCAATGAAGAGAGATTCAAAGAAGATGCCTTTTTATCTTTTGAATAAAAAGGAAAAGTACTTTTCAAATTTTTAATAAATGTTTGAACCATGATTTCTTTGATCTTTTTTCATATCCGTACTCACCATACCCGTAACCTCCATATCCATAACCTCCATACCCGTAACCTGAATAGGCTTTTTTTCTAAGTAAAGCATTGAGAATAATTCCTGTATTTTTAATATTGTGTGCTTTTGCAGTTTTTTCAAAATTTGTTACAAATCCTTTTTTAGCATAGTTTGATTTTACAACTAATAGTGTAATATCCGCAAGATTAGCTAAAATAGTTGCATCTGTTACTAGTCCAAGTGGCGGGGTGTCTAAAATAATATAATCATAACTCTGTTTTAAAAACTCTATTATCTCTTTCATTCGTTCGCTCATTATAAGTTCGGAAGGATTCGGCGGTACCGGACCCGAAGAGATGATATCAAGGTTTGTTATTTCTGTATTTTGAATTATCTCTTCTGGTTGTGTATGACCAGAGAGAAAATTGCTCATTCCGCTATCATTTGGCAGATTAAAAACTTTATGTAATGTAGGCAAACGAAGGTCAAGATTTAATATAATAGTTTTTTTATCACTCATAGCTAAAATTGCTCCTAAGTTTGAAGATGTCGTTGTCTTGCCTTCTGCAGGAATTGTAGAGCTGATCATGATAGTTTTATGGCTGGAGTATGTTGCCATAAACTGAAGATTTGTTCTTATAGCGCGAAAACTCTCTGCATAGACAGATTTAGGGTCGTTATGTATTACATGATAAGTGTCTTTGTAGCCTTTTATAAAAGGAATTGAGCCAATAACTGGAATTTTGGACTCATTTGTAATATCCTCATAATTTTTGATAGTATTATCTAAGGCATTTCTTATAAGTGCTATCATAATACCAAGAATAAGACCCAATACTGCACTAACTGCTATAATAAGTGAAATTTTTGGTTTAAGTGGTTTAAGTGGCAAAAGTGCAGGATCTATGATACGGCTATTTGAAACTTTTGAAGCTTTGATAATTGATGCTTCATACTGTTTTTCTAATAAATAGGCGTACATATTTTCATTCACTTGAAATTTACGCATAAGATCTATATATTCGCGTTCTTTTTCAGGAAGTTTTTTGAAATATGCTTCATTTTTTTCAATAATTTTTTCTATTGATTCTCTACGATTTTTAATGCCTTGATAAAGACTTTTTATATTTGATAAAATCTCATTTTTAATTTTTGCGATATTTTGAGTAACTTTCATTACCTCTGGATGACGCTCGGTAAATTCTACCAACAAAGATCTTCTTTCTCTCTCTGCCTCACTTAAAGCTTGCATTAAAGAATTAATAAGCAGGTCTGAAATCTGCAGCGGTGCAATAGAAAGAGACGAAAAATCTCCTGTTTCTAATAGTTCTAAAACACGCTTAGCCTGTTCTTCTTCAATCTCTATTTGGGCTAATTCCTGATCATATACGATAAGTTTTTGCATTGAAGCTTGTGTTTGAGTAGCAATATCCATTAAATCATATTTTTGTTTGAATTGTTCTACATTTATAGCAGATTTTTCAAGATTTGATTTGATTTCTACAATCTGTTTCTCTATAAAATCGAGTTTTTTAGTTGCTTCTTCTGTATTAATATTTATGTTTTGTTGAATATATGCATTTGCAAGTGCATTTGTAAATATTTGTGCGCGTTGCGGCAGATTGTCTTCATAACTAATCTCTACAATGGAACCATTTTTCATAAATATATTGGCAAATAGATTTGGTTTAATCATATTTTCAATAAGAGATCTCTTGTCATTAAAGGAAAAAAAGTACTCTTCATCTATGAAATCACGCTTTTTGCTTATAGTGATTGAAAAATGTTCATTTATAATTTTTTCATTATATTTGTGCTTTGCGTTATATGTTGGATTTTGCGTAAGCCCTGTTATATCTTTCCAAGAGTCAAGTGTGCTTAACTCAAAAGTATCTGTATCAAGTGGTTTGATAGAGAACATTCTCCCTATAAATTCAGAGTTTTCAGGATATGAATAAAGTACTTTAAATGGAGCTTCATCAACAAATACCTCTAAAGTTTTAAAATTCTCTTTTTTGAAATAGCGTATATCAAACACAACATTATTGAGTACCTCTTTAATAAGAGTATAAGATTGTAAAATTCCTAACTCTGTATCAATTTCTGTGTTTGGCATACCTTGTATTGCCGCTTGAAGCATATCTGTTTGAAGTTGTTTATCATTAGTTTTGACTTGAATAGTTGTTGATGTTTTATAAATAGGCTGTGCAAAATAAGCAAAAGCAATTCCAAAAGCAAGAGTGATAAAAAAAACAAAAATAATTGTCAGTTTCCTCTCTGATAAGCTCTCAAAAAGTTGTTTAAGATCTATTTCATCTTCAATATAAACATTGTTTTGTGTTTCAATTGACATATTTATTATATTCCTTAATCGGTTAAGTATTTTATATTTGTAAATGGCGATAAAATACTATTAACCAGCTGAAGCATTGGTAGATATTCACCAATATTTACATTTGTTGCCCTCATATTATTTGGTTCTACATAGACGACATTTCCCGGGGTAAGCATCAAATCATTTGTTTGCAAAGATGCTAATTTTGTTAGATCTACTGAAGAGATGGTAGGGTTGCGATGGTCTCCGCGAATAATTTTTATAGATCTTCGTTCTCCATATATATTGATATCTCCAGCCTGAGCTATAGCCTCGATAAGGCTTATAGACTCTTCTACAAGAGGCACTACGCCTGGCTTATTTACTTCACCGATAACATAAATACGCTGGTTTAGTATCTCAATTTTTACTTCCGGCTGTTTCAAAAATTCTCGATAGCGCTCCTGAAGCATAAGTGAAGCTTCCTCTTTTGTAAGTTCAGATATTTTTACACGCCCCAATAAAGGCATAGTCACTGTACCATCTGAAGCAACTGTAGTTGCTCTATCAGATGGATCAGAATCAACATTGATTTTAGTTGTAAGTTCTGAATAATTGAATACTTGAATGTCAAGCTTGTCTCTCGGAGCGATTTTATATGATATTTCATGCTTTGGACATATTTCAGGAGTTTTTTCTTTATTTTGTTTGGAGTTTTTTTCGTTTGTTTGTGCCGTTTGAAAAAGTATAAATTCCTCTTTTTTTGCACAACCTGTGAGCAGCAAAATTATTGAAAATAAGATAATTAATTTGTTTATTCTAAATTTTTTCACATATAGTCCTCTGCAAAATAGTAAGTTGAAATTTTAGCTAAAAGTAAATAATTTATACTTAATTATCCTATAAATAATTTTTTTTTAATATTTTTTCTTAGTAGCGTATGCTTTTGTGTGCAAGTGCCAGCATCTCTTTGTCTCCGGAGCTGTCTCCGTATGCATATATCGTTTTATACTCTTGCAGATTGAGGTGTGCTTTTATGCGGTTTTCTTTTTCAATCCCGTGACAGTTTGGAGTTAAAAATTTGCCGCTAAAAGTTCCATTTTTAAATTCTAGTTTTGTTGAGAGCAGTTCTATGTTATTTTTATCACACCAAGGTTGCAGCCAGCACTGCATCGAGGCTGATACTATGACAACTCTGTCGCCATTTGCCTGATGTTTTTTTAAAATTTTGATTCTCTCTTTACTGATGATAAAATCAATTTTTTTGAGTGAGAATTCTGTTGCAGTTTTTTTAAAAAACTCTTCATCTATGCCTTTAAAAAATATTCGAAAAAGATGCTCTTTTGCAACTCCATTATTTATAAGTTTCAGCTGCCAAAGCGTGAAATAGGGGAGAAACTTGAACATATTTACCATATAATCTTTTCTGCTGACACTATGTTTTAAAAATTCACCAAGCGAATCTTTTTTTGTGAGAGTGCCGTCAAAATCAAAAAGTGCTAGATTCATCTGTAGTACCTATCCTTAAAGTAACATTCTCCTACTGGCAGCCAAGATGGGATATTGTAAAACTTCTCATTTTGAACATCAAGATAGAGCTTTTTATATGCATCATAATTAAAATTATTGCATGTGGCTGTATAAAATGTTGCGCCCTCTACTTCAAATGTTTCAAGCAGATAAGAGCTGCATACTTTATTTAACTCATTTTTATTTATCTCTATTTTATCGAAAAGCGTTATATCTTTGTTTGATAAGGTTCTTACATCCAGGAGTTTATCGTCAAAGCGTCCATATTTAGAGTTGCTAAATAAAACTGTTATATCTCTTTTGCAGTAGTAGGAGAGAGTGGACGCGCTTGAGTAGCTGTGTGTAAAAATTCTCTCATCATTAAACTTCGCAAGTTCACTGCAAAGCATTTCAGGTTTAGTATACATAACAATGTCCGAGTATTTTTTGTGCTCTTTTAAAAGAGAGGTCGGAAGCAGTAAAACAGCAATTACAAGTACTGCATGTACAGATGTAAAAACTGCGTTGTATCTGAATAGTTTGAGCTGTTTTTCGCTATCTAAATATATAAAGAGAAGAAATATATATGGCACAAAGATCAAAAACCAGTGAAGCCCGATTTTGTTCTTAAGCGAGACAACCAAAAAGATGAAAAAAGCAATGCCGAGTATAGAAACTAAAAGTTTGAACAATTTTGTTTTTTCAAATTTAGTTTTTAGTAAAAAATAGGCTCCCCAAGGGGTTAGTATGTAAAAAATAAGCCCGAAATAGCCAAGAATTGTGCCTATATTGTAGCTGTTGTGCTCAGTTCTGGCAAAGAAGTTAAAGAGTATGTTGTTCCAGCAGCTGTTGTAATTAAAGTAGAGGTTTTGGATGATAAAAAGAGAGACAACTGCGGTGACAACTAAGATGCTTTTTATGGCTTTGGATCTATATATAAAGATACAAAAAAGAAGCAGCGAAAAGAGCAAAAAAACCGCAAAATATTTGCTTAAAAACGCAGAGCCTAAAAATAGACCTGCAAGAAGAGAGTATCTTAACCACTCTTTTTTCTCCAAAGAGTAGAGCAAAAAGAGCACTCCAAAAGAGCTAAAAAAGAGCAGGGCGATATCATTTGTCATAAGTATAAGCAGAATATCAACGGGCGAAGCCAAAAAGATAAGTGATGTGAAAAAAGCTCTTTTTTTCTCTACGCTGTAGAGCAGGGCAATTTTGTAGATGACAAAAGCGACTGCAAAAGTTGTAACAACGCTAAAGAGTCTAAAAAATATATGGGAATCACTGATAAAACTCATCAGATACAGCATCCAGCCTACCATCGGCGGATGGTCATAATAGCCCATGCTTAGATTGTCTGCCCACTTGATAAAGTAGGCTTCATCACCCGTTAGCGGAAGCAATAATAAAATTGCAATTTTAAATACAAATATTGCAAAGAGAATCTGTATCTCTTTTTTATAACTGCTTATCATATGCTCATTTTTTTAAATACAAATTCGGGAATATGTTTAATAATCAACATTATAAGCATCCAGATAGATTTTGTGTATAGGATATTTCTGCCTTTTTGCTGTGCGTTGTAGATATCCTCTGCTACATCTTCAGGTTCTGCAGTTAAATTTTGCGGCAAATCTAACTTCTCTGTCATTTTTGTATTTACAAAGCCTGGTTTTACAGTTAAAACAGATACTCCGCTCTCATAAAGTCTGTTTCTTAGACCGCTTAAATATGCTGAAAAAGCCGCTTTCGCACTTCCATAGATATAGTTTGCTTTTCTCCCTCTATCACCTGCAACAGAGCTGACTCCTACTATAAAACCGCGTCTGTGTTTTTCAAAATCATTTGCGATTATATTTAAGATGCTAACGGCTCCTGTATAGTTTACATTGATGGTATTTAGTGTTTCATCCCACTCTTTTTGCGCGCTTTTCTGCTCTGCCATATAGCCAGAGACTACAATAACGCCGAGAGGTTTCTCCTCAAGCGAGGTATAAAAATTTTCATGAGTATCGTATGCCGTTACATCAAACTCTTTAAGCTTTACATCAACGCCGCTTCTAACATAGATATCCTGTTTTAAATCCTCCAAAGATGCACTTTCTCTAGCTGCCAAGAAGAGATTGTAGCCGTTTTTTGCATAGACTCTGGCTACCTCTTTGGCAATGTCGCTTTTTGCGCCGATTATTAGAACATAACTCATATCTGAACCCTTTTTGACTGCAGTGAATTTAATTTTTTATCCATACCGTTGTTTTTTCTAAACTCTCTAAACTTCTCTATGTGAGGATACCCTTTTTCAAATGTCTCTTTATTTACGCGGACATCTTTTGTAAGATAGATTCTTCCTCCATATTTTACTACCACTTCATCAAGAGCATTTAAAAGTTCAAAAATTCCCTCTTCTATCTTAAAATCCAGTGCAAGAGAGTACCCCTCCATCGGGAAAGAGAGATAGTTGTTGTTCTCTTTTGCGTAGAGTTTTAAAACGGCTAAAAATGAGCCTTTTCCTGAAGCGGAAATTTTACTTAAAATCTCTTTTAACCCCTCAAAACTACTCTCTTTTGGAAGGATAAACTGATATTGAGTAAAGCCGTTTTTGCCATAAATTCTGTTCCAGTTCCCAATCGCGTCCAGCGGATAAAAGAAGGAGTTGATATCCACCTTTTGTTTGGATACGCCATCTTTTGCTTTTGCATAGTAGAGCCAGTTAAAAGCCTTTACGCTGAGGTTGTTGAGCGTAAATGACGGAAAGTTGAATGCGATTGAGAGCTTCTTTTTGCTTCTGTAGTCCAAATCGCCGTCATCCGCAAAATCGCCGACCATAAGAAGGCATTTTCCTATTTCATCATCTTTTGCAAGGCAGTCTATCCATGCAACAGAGTAGGGCATATCCTGATACTTCTCAAACGCTTCGAAAGTCTCTTTCAGATTTTTTGTTTTTATGGTTGTCTGATTTATATTTTTAGAGTTGATTCTCTTTAGCGAAATTTTTGCACTTAAAATAACACCTGTAAGCCCCATGCCTCCGCATGTTGCATAAAAGAGTTCATCCCCTTTTTTGCAAACCTGTATCTTGCCGCTAGGAAGCATTATGGTAAGCTCTTCTACGCATTCGCTAAAACACCCCTCTATATGATGATTCTTTCCATGAACATCACTTGCAATCGCTCCGCCGAGGGTAATAAGTTTGGTTCCGGGAGTAACTTTTAAAAACCATCCGCGCTTTACTACAGAGTCTAAAATCTCACTCAGCAGCACACCGGCCTGGCATGTAAGCATTCCGTTTTGCTCATCAAAGTCCAAAAAGTTGTTATAGTTTTTGCAGTAAATAATATTTTCATTTAAAGCGCTGTCGCCGTAGCTTCTGCCGTTTCCGTAAGGGATAAATTCGGTAGTTTTTTCTAGATAATTTTTTAAGCTCTCTCTATCTCTTAGAGCAAATTTTTTGGTGATGATTTTTGGGTACATTCCCCAGCTAAAGAGACTCACGGCTAATCCTTAAAGACAAATCTTTTATCAAGATAGTATTTTACTATATATCCTATACTAAGTCCAATAAGAGCGCCTAAGTATTTTGCATTTTCATTTTCAAATATTGTGTCAAATCCAATCTCAAAGCCCCAAAAGATAAATGTCGTAAAAACTCCCATAAGTGAGTAGAGAAAAAATTTTTTGCCATCATCCTTTTTACTCTTTGGAATATGAAAAAAGATATATTTTTTATCTAAAATATATTTTGATATCAGGCCTGCAGCCGTTCCGGCAAACATCGCTATATAGAGTGATAAAAATCCCTCATAAATCAGAAAGCTTATGTATTGAAACGCTATATTGAGCGCAGTTGAGAGAAGTGCAAAGAGCGTGTATCTGATGGCAATCATATTAGTTTTACAATTCCTATAAAACAGATAAGCCAAGAAAGAATAGTTAGTTTTAAAAATTTATCTTCAATGACTATTTTTGTAGGATTGCCGCTATTTTCTTCTACAAAAGTTATCTGCATATAGCGGATAACTCCAAGGATTACAAAAAAAGAAGTAAGATAAAGATAGTTTGAGTCGAGTCTTTTTGTAACTTCGGGTGAAATAGTGTATAAAATATAGCTCATAATTACAACGCCCGCCATTAAAACCATAGATGCGTTTACAAACTCAAGGTTGTAACCGTCAATGTTTTTGCGTGTTTCCTGACCTTCTAGCGAGAGAAGAACATCATCTCTTCTTTTTGCAAGAGCCAAAAAAAGTGCCAAAAGGAATGTCATAAGAATTATCCACATGGAGAGTTCTATATCTGTTACAGCCCAGCCTGCAAAAAGGCGCAAAACAAAACCTGTAGCGATGATAAATATATCTAAAACGGCAATATGTTTTAGCTTAATAGAGTAAAAAATATTTAAAATAAAGTAGGTAAGCAAAACAAAAAAAAGAGTGCTGTTTAATACAAAAGAGAGAAGAAGGGAAGATGAACAGAGCAGTAAAATAAGTAAAACAGCACTCTTCTTTGAAACACTTCCCTTTGCAAGAGGACGATTTTTTTTAGTTGGATGTGCTCTGTCTTCTTTAATATCTAAAAGATCATTAAAAATATAAACACTGCTTGTTAAAATAGAGAAGAGTAAAAAAGCCAAAAGAGTGTTAATATTATCATCTGTATTTGAAAATGAGAATGAAAACAGAAGCGGCATAAAGATAAATAGATTTTTTATATATTGATGCATTCGAAAAAGTTTGAAGAGTTCACTCAAAAAGACAACCTTGAATTTTTAAGTAGATTATAACATTATAAGTATAAAATTAAAAAAATAAAACAGTAGAAGGAGAAGAAAATGAGCAGAGTTTTAGTGCCGTTGGCAGATGGATTTGAAGAGATAGAAGCGATAAATATTATAGATGTTTTAAGAAGAGGTGGTATTGAGGTTTTGGTTGCTTCTTTGGGTGAGAAAGGTGCAGTTAAGGGTGCTCATAATGTTTCAGTTTTGTCTGATATGTCCATAAATGATGTAGTCGTAGAGAATCTTGATATGATAGTGTTGCCTGGCGGCTGGGACGGAACAGTTGCTCTGCGAGATGATGCAAATGTACAACAAATTCTTAAAGAGATGGATAAAAAAGGAAAAAGTATAGGAGCAATCTGTGCAGCACCTCTTGTGCTTGAGAGTGCAGGGGTATTAAAACATAATTACACATGTTATCCGACTATTGAGAAGCAGATAAGAGAGGATGGATTTAGCGATAAAAGCATGGTTGTGGAAGATGCTAATGTTTTGACATCGCGCGGACCTGCAACGGCTATCTGTTTTGGATTGCAAATCGTTAAAAAACTTCAAGGCGAGAAAAAGTACAGTGAGGTAAAATCTGCTCTTTTGGCCGAGTATTGTGATTAAGAGTTTTGCCTTTTAAAAACTAAGTTTTTAAGGCTTCTCTCTTCATCTTGGCTTGCAAACTCTTTTAGGTTTTCAAGCCGTTTAACAAACTTAAATTCGGGTGCAAACTCATCTATCAGCTTAATCAAAAAATTTGAATCCAAATCAGGTGCGTTTAAAGATGCCAGAAGTATACACTCTTGTGATGCGATATCGGGTAGTTTTTTTATGATTTTTTGATAATCTTTTTTGGCATCAAAACTCCCTTTTTGATAACTTGGCGGATCTATAATTATGAGATCAAAAGGTCCTTTTTTCTTTATTCTGGAAAATGATTTAAGTATATTGTATGGCAAAAAACTGACACCTTTTGTATCTATCTCATTTAGATGATGATTTGCTCTGCCTACCGAGAGAGCACCTTTGCTCATATCGATATTTGAGACGCTTTTTGCACCGCCTAGTTTTGCCGCAACGCTGAATGCGCATGTGTATGAGAAAAGGTTTAGCACATTTTTATCTTTTGCATTCTCTTTTACAAAGGCTCTGCCATTTTCCATATCTGCAAAGTAGAGGCTGTTTTGGTTTGATAAAAGGTTTAGTTTAAATTTCATGTTGTTTTCAACTGCAAAAAGATTTTCTTCAAGCTCTCCCGCAATTACTTCGCTTGGAGCACCTTTTATATATCTTCTTTGAAGCACAATGATCTTATGTCCAGAGTAAGATATGAATTTTTGCAGCATCTTTATAAGCTTATCTTCATTTGCATCTTCAAAGTATAGAGCCACACTTAAAACAGTATCTATTGAGTCAATTGTTAGATGCTTCCATTCATCATAAAGAGCTCCACGACCGTGAAAAAGCCTTTTAAACTCTTCTGTTGTATCTTTTACACTCTCTTGCAGTAGTTCTTCTAATTGTTTGATTGTCATTCTAAGCCTAAGTAAATTTTTGTATAATTCTATCGATTTTATGGTGCAAAGGCAAAATTTGAATAAAAAAGTAGTAATTATAGGCGGCGGATATGGCGGACTTCGCGCTATAGAGCATTTGGCTATGCGAGCAGATATAGATGTGACACTTATAGACAAACATCATTATCACTATCTTCAAACGGAGGCGTATGGCTATATTGCCGGTAGATTTGATCTTCATGATGTAGTTATTGATTTGCAAGATTGGTGTAGCGGATTTAAGAAAAAAGTTGCTTTTGTAAATGAGAGTGCTCTTTGTGTTGATTTTGAGTCTCAAAAAGTAAAAATTTGCAGCGGTGAGATAGCATATGATTACCTTATTATCGCAACAGGAGCAAAAACAAATTTTTTCTCTTTTATAGAGGGTCTTAGAGAACATAGTTTTGGCGTAAAAAATCTTCACAGAGCTCATAATTTTAGAGTAGAATTTGAAAATCTGATCTATAAAAAACTTCAAAATGAGGATGATGCGCAAGAGATAAATTTGGCCATTGGAGGTGCGGGACTTAGTGGTGTTGAGGTGGCTGCAGAGATGGCAAATGTAGTTGCTGTTTATAAAAAAACACTTGGAAGCAGAGTAAACAGCATAAAAATTCATCTTATAGATGCAAGCAAGACAATCTTGCCGGGAATGAGCGATTTTTTGATAAAAAGTACACATAAGCGGCTTGAATCTCTTGGAGTCAATATTCTTACCGACGCTTTTATACAAAAAATGGATGATACAACTATCTATTTTAAAAACGCTAATCCACTTCAATATCATTTTATGATTTTTACAGGTGGAATTAAAGCATCAGAACTTAATGAAACAATAGATACGCAAAAAAATAAAATCTCTCAGTTTATTCCAAATGAGATGTTAAATATCGGCGGCAAAGAGAATGTATTTGCTATAGGAGATTGTGTTGAAATCAGAGATGCAGAACAAAATATACTGCCTCCAACAGCTCAAACTGCCGAGAGAAGCGCAGAGTATGTGGCAGACTCTATCCATAAAAAAATAGATAAACAACCTTTAAAACCTTTTGATGCAAAAGTGTTGGGTGTGTTTATAGCACTTGGCGGACGCTGGGCAAGCGGAGAGCTTTTTGGTTTTATAAAAGTAAAAGGATATAGTGCATACCTGCTTAAAAAAGCAATAACATACGCTTACTATATCGGACTTCGTCTTCGTATAAATACAGGCTATAAAAACAGGATAAAAAATCCTTAGAAAACTATATTTTTTCCCAAAAAGTTCCTTGCGGAGTATCCATTAGATTTACTCCATAAGCGAGTATCTCATCGCGGAGTTTATCTGAAGTTGCAAAATCTTTTGCTTTTTTTGCTTCATCTCTTTTGGATATAAGTGCAT
This sequence comes from Sulfurimonas sp. CVO, assembly GCF_009883775.1. NCBI lineage: Bacteria > Pseudomonadati > Campylobacterota > Epsilonproteobacteria > Campylobacterales > Sulfurimonadaceae > Sulfurimonas > Sulfurimonas sp. CVO. Next base: position 1,010,245 of record NZ_CP033720.1, on the reverse strand, counting down.
TGATTTTTACTTTTGTCTCTTCATCGACGCCTAATTGAAAATATTCATAAGGGTTTTTAACTCCAAATCCCAAAACTTTTTCAATATAGGCTAAATTTGAGAGAGTCTCTTTTTTAAACTCTTTATGTTTTCCTGCCGTGTCGAGTACCTCATTTGCATGCGAAATCATCTCATCTATAAGTGCAAGTGAAGCAGATATATTTAAATCATCATTTAGTGCTTTTAGCAACGAATCTTGAAAAGCTGTTCTTTCACTATTGTGGCTCAAACCAAAGAGACGCTTTTTAAGTCTGTAAATTTTATCCAGTCTCTTTTTCGAAGCACTCAAATCCTCTTCATTAAAGTTAAAGTTGCTTCTGTAGTGTGTACTTAAGAGATAAAATCTTAAGACCTCTCCGTCATAGACTTTAAGAGCATCTTTTAAGAAAAAACTATTTCCTAAACTCTTTGACATCTTTTCACCCTCAATATTTACAAAACCGTTGTGCATCCAGTAGTTAGCTAAAACATGATTTGTAGCACACCTAGTTTGAGCCGCTTCGTTTTCATGATGCGGAAAGAGCAGATCCGCTCCGCCGCCGTGAATATCTACTGCATATTTTACATCTTTTTGCGCCAGATGCTTTTCTATCATAGCAGAACACTCTATATGCCATCCGGGGCGGCCTTTGCCAAAAGGAGAATCAAATGATATACTATCATCGCGTACGCTTTTCCATAGAGCAAAATCGGCGCTGTGCTTTTTTTGAGATGAGCTCTCGACACGCTGCATCTTCTCATCCTCATCCTGGATTCTATGTGAAAGTTTTAGATACTCACTGTCACTTGAAGTATCAAAATATACATCACCATCCTCTGTTTTATAGGCGTGATTATTATCAATAAGTTTTTGTATAAGTTCAAACATTGCTTCAAGCGACTCGGTTGCTTTTGGTTCAATATTTGGACGCATAACACCAAGTTTACTCATCTCTTCATGATAAGCTTGTGTGTAAAAGTCTGTTATCTCTTTTATGCTTTTATGCTGCTCAATAGATTTTTTAATGATTTTATCATCTATATCTGTTATATTTCTGGCATAAGTGACATCATAGCCGTTGGCTTTTAAGACTCTTGTAAGCAGGTCAAAAACCAAAGCACTTTTTGCATGACCTAAATGAGCATCATCATATACAGTCGGACCGCATACATAAAGAGTTACTTTAGCATCTCTTTGTGGAATAAATTTTCTTTTGGTTTTTTGTACAGAATCATATATATACACTGATTAAATCCTTCAAAATTATAAGTAAAATAGTAAATAAAATTGAACCAATTATAAGATAGATGGCTTTTTTGCATAGAAGTATATCGAAAAAGTTTTTTACTCCAAATGCTTTTATAGTTAAGTAAAACCCGACAAATCCGCTAATAGTACTAGCTAACGCCAAACCTGCTGCTCCGAGAGGCATGATAAAAAACAAAGAGAAAAGAATATTTGTGCTTAGAGATGCAGTAGCAATCTTTGCGGCTTGCATCTGCTGCTCATTTGCATATATCCAAAGCAAAAAGAGTTTTTGAAGACCAAAAGGCAAAAGACCTATCATATACATCTGCAGTACCGCCGCTGTATTAAGAGTATCACTGTTAGTAAAGGCACCTCTCTCAAACAGAAGCCAGATAATCTCTTGCGAGAGTATAAATCCGCCGATAGTGCTGGCACTAAGTAAAAAAGCCAAAAACCAGAAAGCTTTTTGCATAAACACTTTGGCTTTTATCTCATCTTTGTTTTTAATATATTTTGCAATAGTTGGGAAAAGAGCGATGGATGTGGCAATTGCAAACAAAGCAAGAGGCAGTTGAAAAATACGGTTGGAGTAGTAGAGATAACTGATTGCTCCGCTTGCTAAAAATGAGGCAAGCCATGTATCTAAAAATGCGCTTATCTGCGCGGTTGAATTTCCCCAAATAGCAGGCAAAAACTGTTTTTGAAATTTTTTTGTCTCTTGTGTTATTTTTTTTGATTTTACTCTTAAATAACTAAACCCGCCGCAAACAAGCTTAAAGAGCCCAAGTTTATAGATAGCGATCATATGTGAAAAAAGTTGTAAAAGACCACCGATAACAACTCCGTAACTTAGATAGTAGACTATCTCATTTTGGCTTTTGTCCTGCGAAAAATAGAGTGCTAAAATAAGTGAAATATTGAGCAAAGCAGTTGAAAAAGCTGTAGTGGCAAAATGTTGTTTATATTGTAAAAGAGTGCTTAAAAAAGTTACCATAAAGATAAGCGGCAGATACCAGAAGTTGATTGCTACAAAAGGTGAAGCAAGATCTATCATCTCTTTGTCAAAACCGATTGCTATTGCTTTTGTAGCGATAGAGGGCAAAATATTTACAAAGAGTGTCAATATTACTATAATGGACAAAAATATACTAAATATATGCGCCAAAAAAACAGCTCTATGTTTTGATTTTGCATATGCAGGGATAAAAACCTGTGTAAAAGCACCTTCTGCGAAGATACGGCGAAAAAGATTGGGAAGTTTAAATGCAATAAAAAATATATCACTGTATATATTTGCGCCAAGAACAGATGCGGTTAAAAGATCTCTTAAAAATCCTAAAACTCTTGAAAATAAAATTCCAAAACTATTGGTGAAAATTGATTTAAACATAGGCTTCTTTTGTAGAATCTGGACAGCTTTAAAAACTTATTGGATATTTTTGCAGCCGCTTACATATTACTTTTACGAAAGTTTAACAAATATTTGATTAAAATGGAGGGTTTAATTTTAAAAATTTAATTTTAGATGAAATAAATAAAAAACAATGATTTCTTCCTCTTTTTTACAACTAAAGCACTATTTTTTAAATGAGGGATACTTTAATTTAAGGCGGTAGATCAGTGATAGTAGGTTTAAAAGGAAAAATTGAGCATAAAGAGCCATCTTTTGTACATGTTGAAGTAAATGGTGTAGTTTATGAAGTTTTTATATCGCTGCAAAGTTTTTCTGCCATAGGAAATGATGAAGTAAAGCTCTATACATCACATATAATTAGAGAAGATGCTCAGCTGCTTTATGGATTTTTAGAGATAAGTGAAAAAAAACTTTTTGAGAGACTTATTAAGATAAACGGAGTAGGTCCGAAAGTTGCAATGGCAATTTGTTCAACCTATACGCCGGCTCAATTTGCAGTTGTTATAAACAATAAAGATATGAACGGTGTAAAAAAAGTTCCCGGTATCGGGCCTAAAAGTGCAGGGCGGATTTTGGTTGAACTGAGCGGATTTGATGTTGAGCTTGTTTCATCACAAAATGAAGAGGTGAGTCAAGCCTTTAGCCAGGCTTCTGAAGCGCTTGAGTCACTGGGATTTAAAAAAGACAAGATATCAAAAGCACTTGCAAAATGTAGTGCAGATGATACAGCTTCACTCGTAAAAGAGGGTTTAAAGCTTTTACAAACAATTTAATCAAGGAAATATATATTGAAATTAACTATTTTATTCGGCGGGGCAAGTTTTGAGCATGAAATCAGCATAGTAAGTGCTATTACATTAAAACAAAAACTTTTAAATTTTGATTTAAGTTTTATTTTTTGTGATCAGGATCATACATTTTATCTTATTGAAGCAGCAAAAATGAAAGCTGTTACTTTCTCAAAAGGTGAATACAAAAAAATGCCTAAGCTCTTAATCGCTAATGGCGGATTTGTTCAAAAAGGAATTTTTAGTTCAACCACGCATAATGCCACTGTTTTAAACCTTATACATGGTGCAGATGGAGAAGACGGCACTATAGCTGCACTTTTGGATTTTTTCTCCATAAAATATATTGGGCCTCGCATTGATGCAAGTGTTTTTTCGTACGATAAAAGATATACAAAATGGCTTTGTAAAGCCAGAGGCGTAAAAAGTGTTGCACATGAAGAGTTAAATATAAAAGAGCATAAAAATATAAATATTGAGTATCCTATAATTGTAAAACCATCAAGGCTTGGAAGCTCAATCGGAGTCAGTATAGTCAAAGAGGAGAGTGAGCTTGATTATGCGTTAGACAGTGCATTTGAATTTGATGGCAATGTTATAGTCGAACCATTTTTAGAAGGTGTCAAAGAGTATAATTTAGCAGGTTTTATGGCAAATGAAGAGATACATTTTTCTATAATCGAAGAACCTCAAAAAGAGATGTTTTTAGATTTTGAAAAGAAATATATGGATTTTTCAAGAAGTGAACAGGTTTTGCAAGCAGAGATATCAAAAGAGTTGGAATCAAAACTAAAAGATAATTTTGAAAAAATCTATAAAGATTTATTTGAAGGCGCACTTATTAGATGTGACTTTTTTGTTGTTGAAGGCGAAGTCTATTTAAATGAGATAAACCCTATACCGGGTTCTATGGCAAACTATCTTTTTGATAATTTTGAAAACTCTTTGGCAATGCTTTTAAGTTCGCTTCCAAATGTTAAAAAAGCAAAGATAGGGTATGAATATATTCACTCAATTTCTAAAGCAAAAGGGAAATAATGGCTATAAAGTCAATCCAGTTTCATCAACATACTTTGGATATAAGCTATGAGGTAGTAAATCCCAAAGCTACCGTTGATCTAATTATTCTGCATGGATGGGGCAGCAATAAAAACTTGATGAAAAAAGCATTTTCGTCCTATATGGAGAGTTTTCGTCATATCTATATAGATCTGCCCGGATTTGGCAACTCTACATGCAATATGCCTCTTGAGACAAAAGATTATGCAAGAGTAGTGGAACTTCTTATGATTCATTTAAATGCTTCTAAAGATATAGTTCTTGGTCACTCTTTTGGCGGCAAAGTTGCACTTTTGTTAAATCCTGAAGTACTTGTTTTAGTTGCAAGTGCTGGAATCTATAGGTCAAAATCTATAAAAGTAAGAACAAAAATTGCACTCTTTAAACTTCTCAAACTATTAGGATTGACAAAATTTAGAGAGTTGTTCGTAGCAGAGGATGCAAAAAAACTGAGTGAGCCAATGTATCAAACTTTTAAAAATGTGGTAGATGAAGATTTTTCTAAAGAGTTTGCTTCTTATAAAGGAAAAGCACTTTTGTGCTGGGGAAAAGAGGACAGTGCCACACCGCTTAGCAGTGCTTTGAAGATAAACAAACTTATAAAAGACTCCTCGCTTTTAACTTATGAGGGTGATCACTACTTCTTTTTAAATAACGCCAAAGATGTATCACAAAACATAGAAAAAACTTTTTTAAAAACAATGGAGCATAAATAATGCAAAACTATGAAATAGTTATATCGTTTATTACAAATGTTCTATTTGTAACAGCCCTAGGATGGTACCTTATTACCAATCTTCAGTGGTATGATTACAAACTTTCACGGGTTATTTTAAAACATCATAAGCCTCACTGGCATCTTGTCTACTTTTTTATACCATTTTTGGCTTATTATGCTATGGCTGGGTATTTTAGTATTTTTTTCTTTTTTGCATTTTTGCCGGCTCTTTTTATCTGGCACAAAAATCTTGATAAAAAACTTGTTTTAACATGGAGGGTAAAAAGATTTTTAATTCTTTTGCTCTCTTTTGTCTTTTTTCAGGATCTTCTTTGCAGTGTAAAATCAGCATGCGAAACTTACGGTGTTTTTATGCCTCTTGCACTTGCTTATATCGCCAGTTTAGGCATAGAAAAGTTTCTTTTTGCACTATTTAAAAAAGAGGCGCAAAAAAAATTAAAAAGAATGGAAAAATTGCAAGTTGTCTGTATTACAGGAAGTTACGGTAAGACAAGTATAAAAAATTTTGTTTCTGAGATTTTAAGAAAAAAGTACAAAGTTTACGCAACGCCTAGAAGCGTAAATACTCTTGGCGGAATAGTTAAAGATATAAATGAATCACTGCCGGATGATACAGATATTTATGTTTGTGAAGCAGGAGCCAGAGAGAGAGGGGATATCTATGAGATAACAACTTTTTTAGAGCCTCAAGTGGTTGTTGTCGGAAAAGTAGGACTTGCACATATAGAGTATTTTAAAACTCTGCAAAATATTATTGCAACTAAACTCGAAATCATGCAGTCGCCAAGACTTGAATGCGCTTTTATCCACACCTCTGTAACAGATGAACCTCATGATAAAGTGACATTTTTCGGTGACGAGATACAAGATATAAACTCGACTTTAGAGGGAACTGATTTTGAATTGAAAGTATATGACAATATCCTTCATCTGCACACAGATATTTTAGGCTCATTTCAAACAACCAATATTGCTGTTGCTGTTCATATAGCAAAAACATTCGATATAAGTGATGAGCAGATAGTAGAAGCTGTAAAAGAGCTCAAACCGGTTGAACACAGACTTCAAATGATAAAGGCAGGCGGCAAGATTATTCTTGATGACGGTTATAACGGTAATATAGAGGGAATGCTTGAAGCGATTCGCTTATGTTCGCTGCATAAAGGGAGAAAAGTAATCGTTACTCCGGGACTCGTAGAGAGCAGCGATGAACTTAATCTTAAGCTTATAGAGGCGATAAATAGTGTGTTTGATATTGTAATAGTAACAGGCTCTTTAAATGCAGAACTTTTTGATAAAAACCTTAAAGTAAAAAACAAGATAATGTTAGCAGACAAATCAAACCTTACAGAAGTTTTAGCAGGTCAGACAAAAGCCGGCGATATCATACTTTTTGCAAATGATGCACCCAATTTTATATAAGAACAAAAAGTGAATTATTTAGATAAAGCTATAAAATATTTGGGTTACTTTACCGCTTTTATCCTCGGAGTTTTAATCTTGCTTGTTGTATATGACGCAACTGCAAGATATCTCTTCTCTACCGGTTCAGTGGCACTTCAAGAGCTGGAGTGGCACCTCTTTGATATCGTGATTCTATTTGGAATAGCTTACACGCTTAAAGAGAATGCGCATGTGAGAGTCGATATTTTTTATGCCTCTTTTTCAAAAAAAACAAAAGCGTTGATAAATACTATAGCATCACTCTTTTTTGTTCTTCCTTTTTCTCTGCTTATCATTTATATAGGTATTGATTTTGTGCATATGAGTTTTGTACAGCAGGAAGCATCCTCAAATCCGGGCGGATTGGAGTATAGATTTATTGTTAAATCTCTTATGCCGCTCTCTTTTGTTTTTTTGTCACTTCAGGCGGTTTCACAGGCAATTAAAAGTTTTAAAAAATGGAGATCGCTATGATAGCCATATTGATGTTTATAGTTGCTTTAATACTGCTTATGGTTGGAATTCCCGTCGCTTTTGTGTTTGGAGGAGTCTCAATTGTTTTTGCTTTTTTGATTCCTGAACTTGGTTTTGATGTCTTTTCCGTTTTGCCGTTTCGCATCTATGGAATCATGTCAAATACGACGCTTATGGCGGTACCGCTCTTTATTGCAATGGGTTTAGTGCTTGAAAAATCTTTGATGGCTGAGAAACTTTTGGCAGCTATGACCTCTATGTTTCGAACTACAAGAGGCGGTTTGGCGGTGAGTGTAGTACTTGTAGGTGCAATGCTTGCAGCATCGACTGGAGTCGTGTCGGCAAGTGTTGTTATGATGAGCGTAATTGCGCTTCCATTGATGCTTCGTGCTGGATATGACAAAGGACTTGCTGCGGGAACTATTGCTTCAAGCGGAACTCTTGGGCAGATTATACCGCCCTCAATTATATTGATTATTTTGGGTGATGTTATGAGTGTTAGCGTTGGAGAGCTTTTTATGGGAGCGGTACTTCCTGGAGTTGTACTTGTAGGACTTTATATTATTTATATCTTGATCTTTTCTTATCTTAAGCCTGATGCTGCTCCTATAGCTGAAGATCTTCAATTTGTGGGAATAAAAGAGATTATCGTAGCTGTTATTCCGCCTCTGCTTCTTATGGTGTCTGTTTTGGGAAGTATTTTTGTCGGCATTGCATCACCAACTGAATCGGCAGCTTTTGGAGTGATAGGTGCACTTTTGCTTGCATCTCTAAATAGATCCTTAAATTTTAAAATGCTTCAGTATGCAGCTATGCAAACCGTGAAACTCAGCGGTATGATATTTATGATTCTTATTGGAGCAACAGCTTTTTCGTTGGTATTTAACGAGCTTGGCGGAACAGATATGATTTTAGAGTTTTTTAGTGATGATATAGGTGATGTCTGGATATTTATAGCTTTTGCTATGATAAGTATCTTTATTCTTGGTTTTTTTATAGATTTTATAGAGATAAGTTTTATCATTGTTCCGATTTTGGTGCCGGTTATGCATGCGTTTGGGATTGATCCTGTCTGGTTTGCAATACTAATTGCTCTAAATCTGCAAGCCTCGTTTTTAACTCCGCCGTTTGGACTCTCACTCTTCTTTTTAAAAGGAGCTGCGGGAGAGAGTATAAAGACAGCTGAAATTTATAAGGGAATTATCCCTTTTATACTGCTTCAAATTGTGGCGCTTGGTTTGGTAATGCTGTTTCCTGATTTAGTATTTGCATTTATTTAATTTTTTTGTGTTAGAGATTTTAATTAAAGGGTTGAAATGAAAGATATTTTATATGCACCATGGCGGGATAAATATATAACAAGCAAAAAAATAGAGGGTTGTGTTTTTTGTTATATAAGCTCTCATAAAGAAGAGGATAAAGAGCTACATGTACTCTACAGAGATAAATACTGTTTTATGGTTATGAACCGCTATCCATATACACCGGGTCATTTTATGATTATTCCGCATCTTCATACCGATAAACTTGAAGAATTACCGAGTGAAACTTGGCTTCATATGAGTAACTTAGCGCAAAAAGGCGTAAAACTCTTAAAAGAGGGATTTGGTGCTCATGGGGTAAATATTGGTATGAATCTTGGAAAAGCCGGAGGTGCCGGAATAGCTGAACATATCCATATGCATTTGGTTCCCCGTTGGCAAGGTGACACCAATTTTATGACTTCAGTTGCAGATACAAGAGTTTATTCTACTGATTTTGAAAAGATATATGAAAAAATAAAGAGTTTGATTCCAGATTATATCAAATAGTCAGTGTGGATGGGGTAGAGGGATTCGAACCCCCGAATAGCGGCACCAAAAGCCGCGGCCTTACCGCTTGGCGATACCCCAATAGAGTTAAATATTGGTTTTGTAAAACGGGTGGAATTATAAATATAGTCGCCTTATATTTACCTTAATTTTTAGTAAATAACGCCTCATATATATTTTTTAAAAGAGATGAAAATTAGTGTTGCAAATATAAAAAAAAGATGTATTATTCCATTTATTATACACAATAAAAAGAGGAACTCTATGGGGCGTTTAACCGTAAATAAACAAAAATTGAAACGATTTACTATAAATACAAAACTTGTTATGGAAGAGTATTTGGCAAAGCTTGATGTAGATATCAGCGACTATACTTTTGCCGCAAACTTTATATGGCTGGCTAACAGCAGCGGATTTTACGCGATTATAAACAAATGTTTTTGTCTCTTTGTTATGACGGGCGGTGAGTTAACGATGCTTCTTCCTCCTTTAGGAAAGAAAAAACATATAACTGATGCAATTATTCGCTGTTTTGAGATTATGAATACAAATAACTCTTCACCATATTACTCTCATATAGATTATGTTCAGGCTTCTATGCTTGAAGAGTTTATTCAAAGTGCTGATGAAGCTCAGAGTATGTTTGAAATGCTTGAATCTTATATAGTAGAGAGAAAACTGGTTGATTATGTTTATGAAGTAGATGCGCTTATAGATCTGCGCGGAAACAGTTACCACACAAAAAGAACAGAGATCAATAAGTTTATGAAATCATATCCGGATTATGTTATTGAAAAGTTAGAGAACATAAAACATAAAGATGAGATTATGCATCTATTTAACAAATGGGTTTCTGATAGGGTAAAATATATGCCAAAAGAGGAGGCAGAACACTTTTTAGAGGGGATTCATCAGGAGAGACATGCGGTAAAGCAGATGCTCAAATATTATGAAGAGCTCTCTTTAATCGGTTTGGTTATATACATAAATGGCGAGCTAAAAGGTTTTACGGTAGGTGAGAGAATCAACGAAGATACGGCAACGGTTATTATAGAGAAAACCGATTTTGAGATTTTGGGATGCGCTCAGTTTATCTTTAGAGAGTTTTCTAAGATGCTAAAAGAGCATTATAATATCTCATATATTAATGTAGGTGATGACATGGGATTTGAAAATCTGCGCAAGGTAAAGATGTCTTATCGTCCGTTTAAGCTTGTGCCAAAGTATACGATCTACCAAAAATGATAATAAGAAAAGCCAAAACATCCGATGCCGCTTCGCTATATGTGTTAGAAAAAGAGTCGTTTTCAGTGGAAAACTATCCTCTCTCAAGAGCTTCTTTTTTATACCATATTAAAAACAATCTGCTCTATTTAGCAGAGGTTGAGGGTAAGGTAGTAGGTTATATCTTGGTGCTCGTTAAACGAAAAAATGCCAAAATATACTCTTTGGGAGTCAGTAAAGCATATCGCAATAGAAAAATTTCGCAAGAGCTGCTTCGATTGGCATTTCAAGAGATTTTGGCTTTAGGTTTTAAAAGAGTGCTTCTTGAAGTGCGTACGGATAATGAAGCAGCGATTGCTTTGTATAAAAAAATGGGCTTTAGCAAACTTAAGAAATTTAAAGCTTTTTACGGAGACGGTTGTGATGCCTATCTGATGCAATTAGAGATCGAAAAATAGGGAGAAAACATGAAACTGTCACTGCAAGAGTTGATTGATGCATTTAGAGATAAAGTAGAAAAATATTTAGAGGGTATTGACACTAGTCTGCACCCCTACGATATCGCAGAAGATCTGCTTGAGTTGCGTGATGAAGATGAACAACTTTACTTAGATGAGCTCTTTAAACTTCCGCAAGAACTTCAAGCGCTTGTAATGATAGAACTTCCTCGTCACTGCCATGAGGAGATAGCTAAGTATTTTACGCCAAATAAACTTGCTTCTTTATTAAATACGCTTGATACGGATGATGCAGCTGAGCTTATTCGAAACATAGAAGAGGTCGATGAGGAAGTAGCGCATAAGGTTCTTGAGAGTCTTCCGTACAAAGATAGAGAAAACCTGCAGACCCTTATCGCATACGATGAGTATGAAGCGGGTGCATATATGCAGACTGAGCTTTTTTCTGCATTTATAGATGAACAGGTAGGAGACTCCATACGAAGGCTTAAGCGTCTAAAAGCCCAAAAAGAGCTAGACAGTGTCTATCAGGTTTATGTGGTGACTAGAAATCATAAGTTTTTGGGCTCAATTCCACTGGAAGATTTGATACTTCTTGGACCAAATGTTAATTATAGAGAGCTAGTAAAAGAGGGGGTAAATATTATCTCTGTTAAAGCTTTGGATGATATTCACGATGTCGTAGAGGTTGCATCAAAGTACGACATGGGGGTAATTCCGGTTACCGATGCCAAAGGCAGGCTTCTTGGGCGTATAACCTCGGATGATATATATGACATTATAGAGGAGCGTGCAACAGGGCAGCTCTATAATCTTGCGGGTGTTAATGAGGATGCAGAGCAGGAGGAAAGCCTTTTTCATATAGGAAAATATCGTGCTTACTGGCTTGGCATAAATCTTGTAACTGCTATTGCAGCATCGGTTGTCATCGGTCTTTTTGATGCAACTTTGCAGTCGTTTGTTGCACTTGCCGTCTTAATGCCAATCGTAGCATCTATGGGCGGAAATGCGGGAACGCAGACGCTGACGGTAACAGTTCGTCAAATGGCGCTTGGAGACATTAGCCTCGAAGATGCGAAAGAGACCATATTAAAAGAGGTCTATTTAGCTCTTATGAACGGTTTTATATTTGCAGTCGTTATCGGTCTTATAGCTTGGATGTGGTTTTCTATGCCTATGCTTGGAGTGATTATAGCTGCTTCCATGGTTATCAACATCATCACGGCGGGTTTTTTCGGCTCACTCATCCCTCTTCTTCTTCAAAAGGCAGATATTGATCCGGCTGTCGGTTCATCAGTGATTCTTACAACGGTTACTGATATCGTAGGATTTTTCAGTTTTCTTGGATTGGCAACCATAATTTTGCTATAGTAAAAGAAAAAACGGATTTTAAAAATGAAAAAAATGTTACTAAGTTTTTTACTTTTGCTCTTATTTGTCGAATTTTTGAGTGCTCAAAATAGTGCTTATTTGGATGATGAGGGAGCAGTTGTCTTTATGTACCACCGTTTTGGAGAATCAAAATATCCATCTACAAATATCAGGATGGAGCAGTTTGAAAAGCATCTGGAGTATTTATCGCAAAATGATTATAAGGTTTGGCCTCTTTCCAAGATTGTCCGTTATCTTTTAGATGGCAGAGCAATCCCAAAAAAAGTTGTTGCATTAACTATGGATGATGCTTATGTCAGTGTTTACACAGAAGCCTTTGCAAAACTTAAAGAGAAAAACTTTCCTTTTACCGTCTTTGTAAACAGTACGCCGATAGACAATAGATCCAAAAACTATATGAGTTGGGAGCAGATGCGAGAGATGCAGTCTTTTGGAGCAGAATTTGCCAACCACTCCAAAACACATGACTATATGATACCCAAAGATGGCGAAGATGAGCAGATATGGCAAAACCGCATAAAATATGAGCTTAAAACTGCACAGAAAAGATTGCAAGAGGAGCTTGGAGATAATACAAATAAAAATCCAAAACTCTTCTCCTACCCTTATGGAGAATATAGTATGCAAACGGCTGATTTTATTCGAAGTCTGGGGTATGTCAGCGTTACACAAACATCAGGTCCTATAGGTATGCATAGTGATACAAAAACTCTGGCTCGTTTTCCTATGTCGGAGTTTTTTGGAAATATGGAAGGTTTTGTTTTAAAGCTAAACACTCTTCCTCTTCCTGTAAAAGAGATATCGCCAAAAGAGCCTTTAACAGCATCAAAAAATCCGCCTACATTGACAATAGAGTTGAAAAAACCGTTGAAAAATTTAGGATGTTACCTCTCAAGCGGCAAAACAGTGTCTCTTGAATGGATCTCTCCAACAAAAGTAAAGATCAAAGCAGAAGATAAGCTTAAAAGCCCAAGAGACAGATACACCTGCACCGCCCAGGCAAAAGATGGCAAATGGTACTGGTACAGCCATCTTTGGATAGTAAAGTAGAAAATTTATTTGTTTAGAAGGATTTTTTTAAAAGCTAATGATAGTATATTTAAATGATTTGATTGGTTGCGGAAACAGGATTTGAACCTGTGACCTTCGGGTTATGAGCCCGACGAGCTACCGAACTGCTCTATTCCGCGATATTTTAAAATGGCACTTTTGGCTTTAATCTTCGTCAGTGTTTTCTTTAGATACTTCAGTATTCTTAAGTCAAAACTTTCTAGACTAAAACAAAAATTAATCATTTTATTGTAGAAGTGGATGGGGTAGAGGGATTCGAACCCCCGAATAGCGGCACCAAAAGCCGCGGCCTTACCGCTTGGCGATACCCCAATAGTGAAAAGTAAAATTTGGTTGCGGAAACAGGATTTGAACCTGTGACCTTCGGGTTATGAGCCCGACGAGCTACCGAACTGCTCTATTCCGCGTTACTTACAAACAAAGTTAATTTATGTTTGTTGGAGTGGAATTATAGGCAAATAAGCTCTCTTTGTCAAGAAAATAATAAATAAGTTTTCAAAACAGTGGTTTGAACTAAAATTAATCAACTTTTATATACAATTGTGTTAATTAAATTATAAAGAAGTATACATGACACCTACACAAAGAGTATTAGAAGCGATTGATGAGATAAAAAAAGGGCATATGGTCATAATGATTGATGATGAAGATAGAGAAAATGAGGGTGATTTAGTTTACGCTTCAGCTTTTTCTACGCCTGCAAATGTAAATTTTATGGCTACACATGCAAAAGGACTTATATGTGTTGCTATCAGTAGAAGTATTGCTGCGCGTCTTGAGTTAAATCCAATGGTAAGTTCAAATACATCTTCATATGAAACAGCTTTTACGGTTTCCGTTGATGCGAAGAATGCGCTAACGGGAATCTCTGCAGCTGAGAGAGACGATACTATTAAAATTTTGGCTAATCCTATAAGTCATGCTGATGAGTTGGTAAAGCCGGGTCATATATTTCCTCTTATAGCAAAAGATGGCGGAACACTTGTAAGAACCGGTCATACAGAAGGCTCTGTTGATCTTTGTCGTCTTGCAGGTCTTAGCGAATCGGCTGTTATCTGTGAAATCATCAAAGAAGACGGTACTATGGCTAGACGCGATGATTTGGATCTATTTGGAGAAAAGCATAATCTAAAAACTGTTTTTATCTCCGATATTGTCGAGTATCGTCTTGCAAACGAGAGACTTGTAAATGAAATAGATGTACAAGAAGTTGAATTTTTTGGCGTAAAGGTAAAAAAATATACATTTGCGGATCATGACAAAATTGAACATACAGCGATAGTATTTCATAAAGTAACTTCAGTTGCAAATGTAAGAGTACATAATGTTATACCAGATATGGAGCTTCTTTTAAATCAAAAAAAATACAATAATCTAATATCTTCAATAGAGTATTTTAAGAAAAACAGCGGTATTTTGATTTTTATCAATAAACCGACGCATCATGATAATGCTGCTATGAAGGAGTTTGGCATAGGTGCGCAAATACTAAAATCTTTTGGTATATCAAAAATGAATCTTTTAACTTCTGCAAAAACAACTGAGTTTGTCGGATTAAGCGGTTTTGGGCTAGAAGTAAATGAAGTGATTGATATATAAAAATTGAGTTAAAAATTCAAATGAAGTTGGTGTATGAGAGAAATATTTAATAGAGTTGAAGATTCTGAGTCGGTTCATATAGAGGTAGATATTGATACAGAAGATTTTCAAGATTCTAATCCATGGTTATTTAGTTTATTTATAAAATCAAGCAAAATAGATGAAGATAGTGATGCTTTTGATGCATTTTTAGAGACAAAAGAGTCTATTATTATAGCTCTTGAGCATGAGAATAGAGCAAAGTATGTCGGTAGTAGAGTTAATGAGGGTTGGCATGAATTTTATTTTTATGCAAAAAATTCGAAAAATTTAGAATCAATTGTTGCACATATGCTTAAAGAGAGCGGATATAAATATGAAAGCAGTATTGTAAAAGATGCAAAGTGGGATTTTTACAGTAAAAATCTTTTTCCTACTGAGCTGGAATTTCACAATATTCAAAGTGACAAGATTATCTTTTTGCTTCAAGAAGAGGGCGATGATCTCCTTATTTCAAGAGATGTAGAGCATTATGTCTCTTTTGATACTTCTTCGCAAAAAGAGAGATTTGTTCAAAATGCTTTACAAAACGGATTTAGATTCAAAGATGATATCAGCAGTGAAGAGTTTGAATATGGCGCGGCTTTGCTAAAAGAGCACGCAGTTACAAACGAAGAGATAAAAAAAGTTGTAGAAGAGTTGTATGAGCTTGTTAAAAAAGAGCATGGCTATTACGAAGGCTGGAGTACAACATTGGCTGTAGAGAGTGATTAATAAAGCGTGAAAAAGATGTTTGCCATTGCCGGAGTAGTAAACTATTTGGCGGTTGTTTTTTTAAATGCTTTTACTGATTTAGGTCATAAGATAATCATTCAAAACACAATCTTTAAAGTGTATGACGGCACTACACAGATTATTTTAACAGCAATTGTAAACTCTCTTATGCTTCTGCCTTTTATTCTTATGTTCTCTCCGGCTGGTTTTTTGGCTGATAGATTCGCTAAAAATATTATTATGAAATACTCTTCGCTTCTTGCAGTGGTTATAACCCTTATTATCACATACTCCTATTATCAAGGCTGGTTTTTTACGGCTTTTGCCATGACTTTTTTACTGGCTCTTCAGAGTGCTATATATGGACCTGCAAAATATGGATATATAAAAGAACTAGTCGGCGTAAAATTTATAAGTGCCGGAAATGGTGCCGTTCAAGCGACGACTACTGCTGCTATACTTTTAGGAATCATTTTTTATACAGCACTTTTTGAGGCTTTGCTTCAAGATAATTTTAGTACAAAAGAGGATATCTTGCATATCATAGCACCGCTGGGCTGGCTTTTGGTTCTAGGCTCTGTTGTAGAATTTGTGCTAGCTTCAAAATTGCCAAATAAAATGGTAGAAAAGAGCAGAAGAGAATTTAGATTTAAAAGATATATTATGGGCGCATATCTCAAAAAAAATATTATTATGATAAAGAGAAAAAAAGAGATATTTGACTCTATTATAGCTCTTGGTCTTTTTTGGGCGATATCTCAAGTTGTTTTGGCTATATTTGGTGAATATGCAAAAAGTGCTCTGGGTATTACAAATGCTGTTGTAGTTCAAGGCATTATGGCACTTGCGGTTATTGGCATAGTCTTTGGCTCAATAGTTGCGGCAAATTTTTCAAAATACTATATAAATACAGCTCTCTCTGCAATAAGTGCTGCCGGAATTACGCTGATTTTGCTTTGCATTCCATTTACAACATCTGTTATACTTCTTAGTATAGAGTTTATGCTCTTTGGTCTGTTTTCTGGTCTGTTTATAGTTCCGTTAAACTCAAAAATCCAGTATCTATCACCAAATGTGCATTTGGGAACTATTTTGGCTGGAAATAATTTTGTTCAAACTCTTTTTATGTTTACATTTTTGATAGTAACAACGCTTTTTGCATATTTTTCGGCAGATGCGCAGATACTTTTTTATATCATGGCTTTTGTGGGACTATATCTGAGTGTTATGCTTTTTAGACGCTATTTTATTATGGCGAGCTGGACATTGTTGGAGTTTATATTTAAAATTCGCTACAGATTCAGATATATAGGTTTACAAAATATTCCTAAAGATAGAGCTGTAATGCTTGTTGGAAATCATGTAAGCTGGATAGACTGGTTTGTGGTTCAGCTTCCAATAGAGAAGCGAATTAATTATATGATAGATAAAGATATTTACAACTGGAGAGTCTTTAATTGGATTTTTAAAAAAGCAGAGCTTATTCCAATATCTAAAAAAGCTTCCAAAGATTCATTTTATGAGGCTTCAAAAAGATTAAAAAATGGTAAAATAATAGCTATATTTCCGGAGGGTGAAATTTCCAGAAGTTCTGATGTTGCAAAATTTTATAGAGGCTATGAATTTATCGATAAAGGCGGTTCTGTAATAGTTCCTTTTTATATAGACGGTGTTTTTGGAAGTATATTTTCAAGACACAAAGGTGATGCAAAAAGATGTTTTTTGAAAAAAAGAGAGATTGTCGTTTGCTTTGGAGAACCAATTTCAGAAGAAATTAAAGCAAACGAGCTTAGAGACAGAGTAATAAACTGTAAAACTAAATTAAAAGGATGAAGATTTGAGAACAACATTAATAATTGGTGCTGGTGGAGTAGGTCGCGTAGTTGTGCATAAGTGCGTGCAAAATGCTGATGTATTCGGTCATATAGTATTGGCAAGCAGAACGCTTAGTAAATGCCAAGAGATAAAAGATGAACTTCCAAATGCAGATATAGAAGTGGCTTCTGTGGATGCTGATAAAACAGAAGATGTTATTAAACTTATCAATTTATGTAAACCAGATATAGTTATAAATGTTGCACTTCCTTATCAAGATTTGACAATTATGGATGCATGTATTGCTACAAAAACACCATATCTTGATACCGCAAACTATGAACATCCAGATGAAGCGAAGTTTGAGTATAAACTTCAGTGGGCAAGGGATGAGAAGTTTAAAGAAGCTGGAATTATGGGACTTTTGGGCAGCGGATTTGACCCCGGGGCAACAAACATATTTTGTGCATATGCACAGAAGCATTACTTTGACGAGATCCACACCATAGATATTTTGGATTGTAACGCAGGCGATCACGGATACCCGTTTGCAACAAACTTCAACCCTGAAATTAACCTAAGAGAAGTCTCTTCAAAAGGGCGCTATTGGGAAAATGGCAAATGGATCGAGACTGAGCCAATGGAGATAAAAATGGTTTGGGATTATCCTGAGGTTGGTCCAAAAGACAGCTACCTGCTCTATCACGAAGAGATGGAATCGCTCGTAAAACATATCAAAGGATTAAAGCGTATAAGATTTTTTATGACTTTCGGGCAGAGCTATCTGACGCATATGAAGTGTTTGGAGAATGTCGGGATGTTGGGAATTGAGCCTGTTGAACATAAGGGAATGAAGATAGTCCCGATAGAGTTTTTAAAAACACTTCTTCCTGATCCAGCATCTTTGGGTCCTCGCACAAAAGGCAAAACAAATATCGGTATTGTCGCAGAGGGAATTAAAGACGGCAAAAAGAGAAAGATATATATCTATCAGGTAAAAGATCATGAAGAGTGCTACAGGGAAACAAACTCTCAGGGAGTGTCCTATACAACAGGCGTTCCGGCAATGATAGGCGCAAAACTGATGCTAAAAGGCATCTGGAGCGGCAAGGGAGTCTTTAACATGGAGCAGATGAATCCTGATCCATTTATGGATGAGATGAATACGCAAGGACTTCCTTGGCAGATAAAAGAGCTAGATACAGAGTAGTTATGAGTAAAAAAATCAATACACCATACTATATGTGCGATGAATCACTTCTTCGCGCAAATCTTGAAATATTAGATTATGTGCAAAAAGAGAGTGGAGCAAAAGTTATTTTGGCTCTAAAAGGTTTTGCTATGTGGAGTACATTTCCTTTGGTGAAACAGTATCTAAAGGGATGTACTTCAAGCGGACTTCACGAGGCACTGCTTGCTAGAGAAGAGTTTGCAAAAGATGATCCAAATTTAGAGGTACATACATATTCGCCTGCTTACAAAGATGAAGATATAGATCAGATAGCTGAGATATCTGATCATATTGTATTTAACTCTCCAAACCAGCTTTTTAAATATTGTGATAGAGTGAAAAATATAAATCCAAATATAAGTATGTCTTTAAGAATCAACCCGGAACAATCCTCTTCCCCAAAGGATATCTACAATCCATGCGGTTTGTACAGCAGGCTTGGAACAACATTTGCAAATTTTGACGAGAGAGTTTTAGAACATATTAAAGGACTCAATTTTCACGCACTCTGTGAACAGAATGTTGATGCGCTTGAAGATGTTTTAGCGGCATTTGAGACAAAATTTTCAAAATATTTTAAAAGTATGAAGTATATAAATTTTGGCGGCGGACATCATATAACAAAAAAGGGATATGATGTTGAAAAACTTATTCGAATTATTAAAGAGTTTAGAGCTAAATACGGCGTCGATGTATATTTGGAACCAGGTGAAGCTGTGGGATGGGAAACGGGTGTTTTGGTAAGCAGTGTCTTGGATATTGTTCACAATGGCATGGATATAGCTATTTTAGACACTTCAGCAGAGGCTCATATGCCTGATACTCTTGCTATGCCCTATCGTGCTATGGTTCGTGGAAGCGGCGAAGCCGGTGAGAAAAAACATACATACCGATTTGGCGGAAATACATGTTTGGCAGGCGATATTATGGGAGACTACTCATTTGATGAACCGCTTAAAGTTGGTGATACTGTTATATTTGAAGATCAAATTCATTATACTTTTGTAAAAAATACTACTTTTAATGGCATTAAGTTACCATCATTGGTTATACTAAAAGAAGATAAAACTCTAGATATTATAAAAGAGTTTGGATATCAAGATTATAAAAATAGATTATCATAAAAAGGATTTATTGCATGATAGAAGATAAACAGAGATGGAATGAGAGATATTTAGACAATCCAATGCCGCAAAGTGTTTCTCCTTTGATTGAGAAATATATTGAGCATGCAAAAATAGGAGATGCTATAGATATAGCATGCGGAACAGGCAGAAATGCGCACTATTTATCTGATTTAGGTTTTATGGTAGATGCTGTTGATATATCTGATTATGCTCTTGGCAAAGTTAAAAACAGTGCAACTATTACAAAAATTGATACAGATTTGGATAAATATAATTTGACTCCAAATAAGTATGATTTAATCGTAAATATAAACTATCTCAACCGTCGTTTAGTTTCACAAATGAAAGATGCTTTAAAAAGCGGTGGTGTTTTAATGTTTGAAACATTTATAGTTGCACATGGTGATTTTAATCTTCCAACTACAAATCTAGATTATCTTTTGCGTAAAAATGAACTTCTGCACTCTTTTATAGGACTTGATGTTATATACTATGAAGAGAAAATCGATATAAATTTAAGAGGCGAAAAAATTAAAGTTGCTTCTCTTGTAGCTAAAAAAAATTAGCTACAACCCTTCAAGTAAAATATACCACAGTCTGTCTACTTCTTCATCGTTTAAAAAAAGTGTTGATTTGTTTTTAAACAACTCATTTAAAGCATCTTTTTTTACTCTAAAAGTATGAGAGCACTCTTTGTGGGTCGGTAAAAATGCGCGAATAAGAGAAATATCATCTTCTTCTATTGCACTAGAGCATAAAAAACATTCAAACTCTGTGTGTAATCTTCCCTCATATTCAAGCAGTTTGATATATGACTCTACTGCAACTCTTTTTGGGTTTTGTTTGTTCCAGATTTGTGAGGCACTGTCTAAAAGTTCAAAGTAAAAAACATCAAGATCATCTGTATCTTTAAGATGTTTATAAAAAAGTGCGCAAAAATCCTGCCACAATTTTAAAAGTTTATAATCATTTATCCATTTAAATCCTATATGGATTACATCTTTTAGTCTATGTATTGATGATTTTGAAGAGGCCTCTTTCTCATAATCTATCTTAAAGCCAAGATTGATAGCTCCATGTCTCGCTCCATAAAATCTATAAAGAGTATCTAAGCTCTCTCTTGATAAGATAGTAACAATTAAATCTTCATCTTTTACTTTATTAAGATTTAGAATAAATCCTTGCATTGTTTTGCTTCTTTACTTCACATATTGTATTTTTTCTAATAAAATTATTTTGATATTATATTTTTTTAAACCTTTAAACCGTATAATGCAAGTTCTATCTCTAAATAGAACAAGTTTCTTTAAAAATAGATTAAATTTGTAAAAAAAATTATAAATAATTACAAAATATAGGAGTTTATATGGTTGAACATCATGATTTATTGAGATCATTTAAAGATAATTGTGGTTTCGGGCTTGTTGCTAATATTAAAAATATAGCATCGCACAAAGTTTTAAATGATGCAGTTACGGCATTGGAAAGAATGATGCACCGGGGTGCAGTAGCGGCAGACGGTAAAACCGGAGATGGAAGCGGTCTTCTTTTTTCACTTCCGGAAGAATTTCTTCGTAAAGAGGCAACAAAAAAGGGTATTGAGCTGCCAAAACAGTTTGCAGTTGCTTCAGTTTTTACTAAAGATAAAAAACACTTAGATATTATAGAAGAAATTTCTGAAGCAAATGATTTAAAAATTGTTCTTCAAAGAGATGTTCCAATAGACTCAAATGCACTTGGAGAGCAGGCCTTGGCTTCTCTCCCAAATATTGTTCAACTATTCATAATTCCAAACTCAATTATGGCTACAAATAGATTTGATGCACTTCTATATTTATCACGCAAAGAGAGCGAGCATAAACTAGCAGATGACAAAGATTTTTATATAGCATCTATGAGCTCAAAAGTTCTTTCATACAAAGGGCTTGTAATGCCTACGCATATAAAAGAGTTCTATAAAGATTTGCAAGATGAGAATTTTAAAATCTCATTTTCACTCTTTCACCAAAGATTTTCAACAAATACATTGCCGGAGTGGAGGCTTGCTCAGCCGTTTCGCGCAGTTGCTCATAACGGCGAAATTAACTCTGTTGAGGGGAACCGCTTCAATGTAGAGATAAAATCTGAATCTATAAAAAGTGAAGTTTTTACAGATGAAGAGATTCAAAGAATACTGCCTATCTTACAGCCTAGATCTTCAGACAGTGCTTCTGCAGATAACTTTTTTGAGTTTTTGCTTGTAAACGGCATGGACTTTTTTAAAGCAGTGCGCGCGGTTATTCCTGCAGCTTGGCAAAATGCTCCGCACATGGACCCTGAACTTCGTGCATTTTATGAGTTTCAATCTACCGTTTTTGAAGCGTGGGACGGACCTGCAGCATTCTCCGTGACAGATGGAAGATATGTTGGATGTGTGCTTGATAGAAACGGGCTTCGCCCATCAAAATATATCATTACAAAAGATGATACGCTTCTTATAGCAAGCGAGTACGGTGTTGTCGATATTCCTGAAAAAGATATTAAAGAGAGAGGGCGTCTTCAATCAGGAGAGATGATAGGACTTGATCTTAAATTTGGAAAAATTTTTAAAAACAGTGATATTAATGACTATTTAAAAAGCTCAAACTCATATATGAAATGGCTTAATGAGCATATGATTTATCTTCAAGAGCATGTTGTAGACCAATATATGTCAGATTCAGAGTACACAAAAGAGGAGCTTGTCGCTAGACAGAGATACTTCAATATTACACATGAGGTAATAGAGCAGGTTATAGAGCCGATGATTTTAGAGGGCAAAGAGGCTGTCGGTTCCATGGGAGACGATACACCGCTTGCAGCTTTTTCAAATAAACAAAGAGCATTTAGTGACTTTTTTAAACAAAAATTTGCTCAGGTTACAAATCCTCCTATTGACCCGATTAGAGAAAAAGTTGTTATGAGTTTAAATACGGGTTTTGGCGAGGTTCACAATATACTCGATGAAGTTCCGTTTCACGCGCACCGTCTTAAATCTGTTTCTCCTATTATTACAAGCGAAAAGTTAACTATTTTAAAATCATTCGGAGATAAAAAATCTCCGAGTTATCAGGATTTTTATCGCAATAAAACATTCTCTACTGCATATGAGAAGGATTTGAAAAAGTCATTGGATGTATTGGTAGAAAATGTTATTAATTCAGTAAAAAATGAAGGCACAAGAATTATTATACTTGATGATAGCGATTTTAGCAAAACAAAGAAAATTATTCCGATGGCAATGGCTATCGGATGTCTTAATATCGCTTTGTTAAAAGCAAAAGTACGCCATCTTGCATCTATGGTTGCAGTGAGCGGTGAAGTATATGACTCCCATAGTGCTGCTGTTCTTATAGGTTACGGCGCAAATGCGATTCATCCCAAACTTTTAGCTGAAACAGTTATTGAACATACTAAAAGATCTAATGCAATTAGCGTGGATTGCAGTGTAGCATTAAAAGCTGTTCACGGCTCACTAAATGCGGGAATACTTAAAATCATGTCTAAAATGGGTATTTCAACTATAGCTTCATATAGAAATTCAGGTCTTTTTGATGTAATGGGTCTTAGTCGTGAGATAGTAAATGAGTGCTTTGGCGCTTCAAACTCTGCACTAAACGGACTTGATTATAACGATATAGATGAGAGACTTACAAAGTATCACAAAGATGCTTTTCAAGAGAGTGGATTCAATAAGATATTTCCTTTAAATATAGGCGGATACTATAAATTTTATAGCGGTCAAGAGCATCATGATTTTGGACCTGAGATTATTCATGCTATTCATGCAACAGCAGAGAGCGGAAGTAAAAAAGATTATGAAAAATTAAGAGATTTGGTAAACAGAAGAGGATTGAAATTTATTCGTGATTTCTTTGAGATAAAGTCGAACAGAAAACCGATTGATATCTCTGAAGTTGAGCCAAAAGAGGAAATATTTAAAAGATTTGCTTCAGCTGCTATGAGTCTTGGTTCTATAAGTCCTGAGGCGCATGAGACAATTGCTATAGCTATGAATAGAATCGGAGCACAATCAAACTGTGGAGAGGGTGGAGAAGATCCAGAGCGTTTTGAAACAGAGAGAAATTCAAAAATAAAGCAGGTTGCTTCAGGGCGTTTTGGAGTAACTCCTGCATATCTTAGAAGTGCTGAAGAGATTCAGATAAAAGTCGCTCAAGGTGCAAAACCGGGTGAAGGTGGACAGCTTCCGGGGCATAAAGTATCGGCACTTATTGCAAAACTTCGCCACACAGTTCCGGGTGTTACGCTTATTTCCCCTCCGCCTCATCATGATATCTACTCGATTGAGGATTTGGCACAGCTTATTTTTGATGTAAAGCAGGTAAATCCAAAAGCAAGAGTTGCGGTTAAGTTGGTTTCAACTATCGGCGTAGGAACAATTGCTGCAGGTGTTGCTAAAGCGTATGCAGATAAGATTATTATATCCGGCGGAGACGGCGGAACAGGTGCTGCACCTCTGACTTCCATCAAATTTGCAGGAAATCCATGGGAGCTTGGACTTAGCGAAGCGCATAATGCATTAAAAGCAAATAATCTTAGAAAAGTTGTTGAACTTCAAACAGACGGAGGTCTGAAATCTGGTCTGGATGTGGTAAAAGCAGCACTGCTTGGTGCTGAGAGCTATGGTTTTGGAACTGGAGTTTTAACAATCGTAGGCTGTAAAATGCTTAGAATATGTCATGTAAATAAGTGTTCGGTGGGTATTGCTACGCAAAATGAAAAACTTCGTCAAGAGTTCTTTAAAGGACATGTCGATCAGCTTATAAACTACTTTACGCTTTTAGCAGAAGATATCCGTTCTATTATGGCAGAACTCGGATTTAAAACAATGCAGGAGATGATTGGAAGAAGTGATTTGTTGAAAGTCGTAGATAACGATTTTGCTCAAAAATTTGATTTTAGTGCAGTTTTACATCAAGAAGATGGAACAAATACACATCAACAAAAATTCAATCCTCCATTTGATAAAAATGATTTTGAAAAAGATGTATTAAAAGAGGCAATGAGCGCTATCAAGCATCCTGAGTATCCGGTAAGAATAAGCAGAAATATTACAAATGTAAATAGAAGTTTTGGTGCGCTTATTAGTGGTGAAATAGCCGAATATTATGGTGATAAAGGTTTGAATTCCGATACAATTAGAATTAATCTTACAGGTATTTCAGGACAAGCACTCGGTGCATTTTTGATTCACGGGGTATCAATATACTTAAATGGTGTAGCAAATGACTATATTGGAAAAGGTATGCATGGCGGTAAGATAGTAATTACCTCTAAAAACAGCGGCGAAGAGTTTGCTGCGGGAGGAAATACATGTCTTTACGGCGCAACTGGCGGAAAACTTTATATCTCAGGAAGTGTGGGTGAGAGATTTGCAGTTCGAAATTCTGGAGCGCTTGCAATTGTTGAAGGAACAGGCGACAATGCCTGCGAGTATATGACAGGCGGTGTTGTAGTAATATTAGGTCGTACTGGAATAAACTTTGGTGCGGGTATGACAGGCGGAATCAGTTTTGTTTATGATGAAGAGCATAAATTTGTAGAAAATGTAAATCGTGAATTAGTAGAGCTTGTAAGAATCGATACGGATGAAACCGATGAAGCAAGACACTATCTTAAAAAACTTCTTAAAGATTATGTTGTTGAGACTCAGAGCAAAAAAGCAAAAGAGCTGCTTGATAATTTTAGAGTAGAAGTAAGAAATTTCTGGCTGGTAAAACCTAAAAATCTAACAAAATTGCCTATGAACTTAGAGATCGGAGATTAATCATGAGAGAGTATTTAACAATTGAAAGAGTAGAAGCAAAAAAAAGATTAGTCGTAGAGAGAACAAAAGATTTTGGAGAGATTTACGAAGTTTTTGACAAGAGTGAAGCTGCAACACAAAGCGAGAGATGTATTCAGTGCGGAGACCCGTTTTGTCTTAATAAATGTCCGCTTCACAACTATATCCCACAATGGCTAAAGGCTATAAGTGAGAAAGATTTAGAGTTTGCTTTTAAACTCTCAAACGAGCCATCTCCGTTTCCTGAAGTTATGGGTAGAGTCTGCCCGCATGACAGACTCTGCGAAGGCGATTGTACTTTAAATGACGGTCATGGTGCTATTACAATCGGTTCAGTGGAAACACACATTACAGAAGAGGGATTTAAAGCAGGATATAAACCTGAATTTCCAGGAATAACAACTGATAAAAAAGTTGCAATTATCGGAAGTGGACCGGCTGGACTCTCGGCTGCAACCTATCTTTTGCGTTCAGGAATAGCAGTGACTATGTATGAGAGAAGCGATAGAGCAGGCGGACTTTTAACATATGGTATTCCAAATTTTAAGCTTGACAAGAAAATAGTTGAGCGCCGTGTAAAATATCTTATCGAAGCAGGCATGGAGCTTGTGCTTGGGTGTGAAGTAGGCAAAGATATAGCTTTTGAAGAGATTGCAGATAAACATGATGCAATGTTTATAGGTGTCGGTGCTACAAAAGCCAAAAAAGCTTCTATCAACGGAGAACAGGCACCAAATGTTTATAAAGCAATGGATTATTTAACAGCAATTCAGAGAAAAAATTTTAAACAATCTTATGATAAAAAATTTGATTTTAAAGATAAAAATGTTGTTGTAATCGGCGGTGGAGACACAGCTATGGATTGTTTAAGAACTGCTAGGAGAGAGGGTGCAAAAAGTGTTACCTGTCTATATAGACGCGATGCTCACAATATGCCAGGAAGTCAAAAAGAGTATAAAAATGCAATGGAAGAGGGAGTTGATTTTATATTTTTTGTCTCCCCTAAAGAAATTGTTCTTAATGACAAAGGCAATGCAATTGCAGTAGAGTTAATTAAAACTACTCTTGGAGCAAAAGATGATAGCGGTCGTCAAAAAATGGAGGAGATTAAAGGGAGTGAACACAGAATAAGTGCTGATGTAATAATCATGTCTTTAGGTTTTAATCCAGAAATCCCGTCATTTTTAGCAGAAAATGGCATAGAAACAAACAAGTGGGGCGGGATTGTTATTAATGAAAATACGCATGAGACTACAACTTCTGGAATTTATGCGGGAGGTGACTGTTATAGAGGTGCTGATTTGGTTGTAACAGCAGCTTACGACGGTCGTGAAGCGGCAAGAAGCATAGTGAAGTCTTTGCTTAAATAAAGGGGGCTTAATTTTCTGCATGCAACAAATTTGTATGCAGAATTTTTTTTATTGATTATCTATAAAAAATTATATATGTAAAGTATAATATAAAATTTGATATAATTCGTCCCATTAATATAATAAAGGATAATCTTTGAACCTCTTAAGCATTTTTTCTAGAAATAAAAATCAAAAACAGCCAGTAAAGAGTGAAGCTCCTGCTCACTGGGTTAAATGTAAATCTTGTCAATCTTTGATGTATTACAAAGAGGTGGAAAATCAAAAACATGTTTGTCCTAAATGTGGTTATCATATTAGAATAGGAGTTAAAGAGAGAATCGAACTTTTAGCAGATGAAGGAACATTTGTAGAGTATGATGATAATTTAAAACCTGTAGATCCTTTAGAGTTTGTAGATAAAATATCTTATAAGCAAAGGCTTGAAGATGCTGCAAAAAAAACAGGTAAAAATTCATCTGTTGTAAGCGGCGAATGTGAAATGAATGGCGTTGCAGCACAGCTTGTTATATTCGATTTTGCTTTTATGGGCGGCTCTTTAGGCTCTGTTGAGGGTGAAAAAATTGTTCGTGCTGTTAATCGTGCCATAGAGAAAAGACATGGTTTAATAATACTTAGTGCAAGCGGTGGTGCTAGAATGCAGGAGAGTACTTTTTCACTTCTTCAAATGAGTAAAACTTCTGCAGCTTTAGCAAAACTGGCAAATCATAATCTTCCATATATTTCAGTTCTTACTGACCCTACAATGGGTGGAGTAAGTGCTTCATTTGCAACACTTGGTGATATCATTATAGCTGAACCAGGCGCTCTTATCGGTTTTGCAGGACAGAGAGTTATTGAACAGACAATCGGCTCTGCTCTTCCGGATGGATTTCAACGCGCAGAGTTTTTACTTGAAAAGGGCTCCATTGACATGGTTGTAAATAGAAATAATCTTAAGCAAACACTTTCAGATCTTTTAACACTTCTAAAAGTTGCATAATGCGTCTTTACGCACTATGTGACCAAGATCTTCTAGATAAAAGAGAAATCTCAATAGAAGATTATATTCGCATTGCAATAGAGCAAAAAGCAGAGATAATCCAATACCGCAATAAAAATGCAAATAAGCAGTTTATAAAAGAACAGCTTATTAAAATCAGAAATATATATGATGGTTTTTTGATTGTAAACGATGCATATGAACTTGTAGAGTTTTGCGACGGTGTGCATGTCGGGCAAGAGGATTTAAAAACTATTGACAATGATCCAGTCAGAGCGGTAAAAACTTTAAGAGAAATTATTAAAAAAGATAAAATATTAGGCATCTCTACACACAGTAAAGCAGAGGTATTGCAAGCTAATGAGATGGAGTTAAATTATATTGGTTTAGGGGCATATAGAAATACAAATACAAAAAATGACATATCAACAATTCTTGGAGAAGAGCTGGATGAAATTGCTTCATTATCCAGACATTTTGTAGCTGCAATCGGAGGTGTTCAAAAAAGTGATAAATTTTCAAATGTTACATATCATGTCATAGGAAGTGGGCTTTTATCATGAATATAGAGATAGTCTCAATTGCAAAAAAAGAGCGCTCTACCTATGATCCTCTCTATAAAGAGCTTATAAAGATGATTTCTCGCTTTGCAAAAGTTGATGATACGGAACTTTTTAACAAAGATGTAACAAAAGCACACACTATCTCACCGGAAGCCTCTAAACAGGCATATTCAAAACTTTTAGAACCTTATATATCAAAAGGTTTTAATATAATATTGCATCCGGATGGGAAAATAGTTGATAGTTATGAATTTAGTAAGCTATTAGATGATAAAATTGCGATTAAATTTTTTATAGGCGGAGCTTATGGCTTTGAAGACAAGTTTTTAAAAAAAAGTGATGTCGTAATAAGTTTGGGAAATATAACTATGAGTCATAAGATTGCAAAAGTAGTTTTGCTTGAACAGATTTATAGAGGTTTTTCAATTTTAAGCAACCACCCATATCATAAATAAGGAAAGTAAGTGCAAGATAGTGAGCTAAAATACTTTAAAGAAATATTAGAAAGTAGAAAAGAACAGATAATAAAAAATATTAATAGTGTATATGCTGAGTTAGATGAGTTAGGTTTGCTAGAATTAAACGATGAAGGTGATCATGCGTCGGCGGACAATAACTCAATGGTAGAAAATGCAATAGTAAAACAACAAGAAAAAGAGTTAAAAGAGATCAATGTAACATTGGCAAAAATTGCAGCGCGTGAATATGGAGTATGTGAAATGTGTGAGGACCTTATTGGGTTTCAAAGATTAAAAGTTAAGCCTCATGCGATATACTGTAAAGATTGTAGAGAGATCGTAGAAAAATCAGAATCTAAATAAGGAGTAAAGCATGCATATTAAAAAATACACAGTAGCAGCATTTATATTAATCATATTAGTCGGATGGTATATTTATGCGTTCGTAACTCAAGAAAGCTTAAGTATTAATTTATTTGGTACAACACTTCCATCGTTTTCAATAGCTGTTTGGGTAATTTTGCCTATGATTATATTATATGTAGCCAGTGTAATTCATATGTTGTTTTACTCATTTTTAGGTACTTTAAAAAGTCGTAAATTTGATAAAGATTATGAAAAAATTGTTAACGCAATTATAGATGCTTATCTTGGTAAAAATGATCGTTCCAACTCATTTAAAACCAGTAGATATCAACTTTTAGGTTCTGTTATTGATAATGCAACAATTTTTCCTGTCGGAGATGTAAATATAGACATTGATAATAAAAAAATCAGTGAAGTTCTTACTTTAATTAATAAAATTAGAAATGGAGAACCTGTTGATTTAAAAAAATACTCTTTACTTCCGTCAAATCCACTTGTAATTCAAAATGAGAGAAACAGATACAAAAAAGGCGATATAAGTGCCGAAGATATATTAGCTGATGAGAAAAAATATGACAGCAGCCTACGCAAAGAGGTATATATTGATTTTGTTAAAGAAGCACCGCTTTATTTGATAGAAAAATATAAAAGTGCTTTAACTAAAGAAGCTCTTTTTGAAATTTTATCCAGAGTTAATGCGGATAAGCATACATTAGAGATATCTAATGACTCATTAATTTCTCTTTTTAATGATTTAAAATTAAGTTCAAAAGAGTATATAGAAGCATCTAAAAAATTATCTAAAACGATGCTTCCTGAACAAAGAATAAAACTTTTTGAAACATTAAGCAATGAAAAAGAGTTTGCTATGGAAGCATATCTCTTTACTCTGTTTGATTTGGAGATGATCGATCCTGCAAAAGAGATATTAGATATTTCACAAGCAAATGAGTATATACCTTTTAAAGCATATAGTTCACTCAGAGAGTGTGGAGAAAATTTTGATATCAATCTTTTTGTATAGTAAAAAAGCATAAATGACTAAAAGTATATCCTTTGATAAACCAATATATGTTTTAGCACCTCTTGCGGGCTATACGGATCTGCCTTTTAGGAGTGTGGTTAAAAAATTTGGAGCTGATTTGACTGTAAGTGAAATGCTTAGTTCAAATGCTTTGGCTCACGGATCTGCTAAAACACTTCATATGATACAAAAAAGCACAAATGAAGATCCATATTCTGTTCAAATTGCAGGAGCAGATGTAAATGTTGTGCGTAAAGCAGTTGAGATTTTAAATGAGCAAGAGGGAATAGATATTATTGACCTAAATTGCGGCTGTCCCGTGCCAAAAGTAGTTGGTCACGGAAGCGGAAGCTCACTTCTTTTAGATCTTTCTTTAATGGGTGATATTATAAAAACTATCAAAGAGACCTCAAACAAAAAGCTAACAAGTGTAAAGATAAGACTGGGCTTTGAGAAGAAAAATCATATTGAAATAGCAAAGAGAGTTGAAGATTGCGGAGCCGATTTTTTAGCGGTTCATGGAAGAACACGCATGGGAAAATTCAAAGCGCCGGTTGATTATGATGCTATAAAAGAGATCAAAGAGGCTATAAATATACCGGTTATCGCAAACGGTGATATAGACTCTTATGAGAAGGCAAAGTGGGTTTTAGAACACACAGGAGCAGACGGAGTCATGATCGGAAGAGGTGCTGTCGGTGCTCCTTGGATATTCCATCAGCTTAAAACAGGAACTAAAGATATTGACAAAAATATTAAGCATGATATAATCATGGAGCACTTTGATAAGATGATAGAGTTTTATGGTTCTCATGGAGTACCCATGTTTAGAAAGCATACTCATACTTACTCTAAAGGTTACCGAGGTGCATCAGCACTTAGGGACAGTGTAAACCGTATATCAGATATAAAAGAATACCGTGCTGTCATAGATGACTTTTTTTGTAGTAATGAGATAATTTGTTAAAAATCAGTAAATCAATAAAAACATTAGATGAGAGTGATATTGGAGATAATTTACTACATTATGATTACAATGTAAAACACCTCTTATCTTTGATAAGAAGAGGCGTTAGCGAAGATGATCCCCACTTTTTAAGTTCATACCGCTCCTTTGAAGGTGAAGTTTTTGAAAACTTTATTTATGAAAAACTTCTTATTTACGCAGTAGAAAATGATAACATAGAAAAATTTGTACTTAAGGGTTTTCATCAAGACAAGATAAAAGCACATGCCAATACTCTCTCCATAAGTGAAAAACAGCAGATTGTTTATAGAACTAAAAGCAGAGAAATAAGTGAATTTGATGCTATGTTTATTACAAAAGATAAAGAGCTCTATTTTGTAGAGATGACTCTTGTCAAATCTGTTTTAAAACTTAGAAAAAGACTTAGAAAGAAAAAAGCTTTACTTGAAATCATCTTTCCAAATTATGAGATAAAATCTTTAATTATTCTAAATGAAGGAGCTACAGGAGTAAGACAGTTTCCTTCATATTGCAGTGTTTGGTTTACCGAAGAGTTTTCAGCTAAGGGCGTGCTTGATTATATTGTTGATACGGATGCTAAAAAGCTGATGCCAAAGAAAAGAATTAAATCTGAGAAAATGATAGAAGCACACTCCTTAAAACTCTATCCGTTTAGATATTACAATACTATTTCATGGATTAGCAAAACAATAAGAAGCCATAAAAAATATATACTAGATATGAATTTTTTAATGAGCGAAAAAATTCAAAGATATCATGATTTATATAATAAATTTTATATCGGTTATATCGATGTAGCCGAGATAAGAGATGAACTACAATTAGATAACAGTTATAGAGATGAGCAGCGGGTAATAGTAGCGATTGAAAAGAAGCATTCAAACGAGATAGTATTGACATACTATGTGCAGCTAACACGAAAAAGCTTGTATTTGTACTCTTTTGATGAAGATAAAATTATTAAAGAGAAAAAAGATCCTTACGGTATTACTGTGACTGAAGTATATCATATAAGTAAAATGATGGATGAACAATATAAACTTACTCTGTCAAATCTTAAAATAATCAAAAAACTTCTACAAGATAGATCTCAACTCTAATTTTAAGATTCGTATCGCAGCGAAGCTGCTTTTTCTTTATATGATTGCAAATACTCTTTTGAATCTTTGTTATCACTGAAAAAAGCATCAATCTCTTTTTGCCTTTTTTGTAAAATAGAGTTAAATTCACTTTCTGTTACTGGTCTGTTTTGAGTAAACTTATCAAGCAATATATTACTTTTTCCTATAAGAATAAGATAGCTTTGTTCACCAAAATCAAGCATAACAACACTGTTTTGGCTGTTGATGGATTTTTGAAATCTAATGCTGACGCTATTTATATGGGATAGAAAATTTTCTTGTTTAGAATCTTTACTTTGTTTTACAGATACTCTTTTTTTCATATAAAAAAGTATTGCTGCCGTTAAAATCAGCAAGGTTATAAAAATATAGTAATTTTGGGATATCTCATTATTCTCTTTTGTTTGAAGAGAGTTTGAAAGTGGAGGTGAAGCTATAAATCTTAATCTTAAAGCATATGCATCAGGTGTTTTAGAAACTTCTAGGTTGACCAAAGGCGGCACATCTGCAATAATCTCTGTATACCCTTTTATTTGGGTTATTGTTATTGATTTTATATGCGATGATGAAAGTTTTTTAATTTTAGGTGATTCGATAGAAACATCTTCAAGTTTGATAATTATATTTGAATCGTTTGATTTTTGTTTAATAACTCCATTGTATGGAGTATCAAAAGTCAAGATAATATCTACTTTGTCTTTTTTATCATAGATATTAAAGCTTAATATTTTTGAGGCATATAAAGAGAGAGGAAGCAAAAAAAGCAATAAGAATTTTATCATCGCTTTTCTTCTGCAAAATTATCTAAAACTGTATTTGGATCTAAAATTTCATTTATTCTCACTGCAAGATTTTTGTCACTTACAATGACTTCACCTTTACCTAAGAGATGGCCGTTAATATATGATTCAATATTTCCGCCAGCCGGCTTTTTTAGATCTATAATAGAACCTTTTGTCAGTTTTAAAATTTCTTCGATTGAGAGTTCAATTCTGCCAAGTTCAGATACAAAGTCAACTTCTACATCTAATAACCCTGAATAATCTATCCAAGAAAGTTCTGTTTTTGGGTTAAAATTTTCGTAGTTATATCTTTTCTCTTTCAATTATAACTCCTTAACATCGATGATTATACTTCAATAAATCTCAAAGTAAAATTAAACCCTGTTTTAAAAATGATATAATTCGAAAAAAAGTTTGAACAATGATAGAATTGATTTTTTTGGGTGTTGGTGTAGGTTTTTTATCTGGTTTTTTCGGCATTGGCGGAGGGACAATACTTGTTCCATCGCTTTTGTTATTGGGCTATCAGATTAAGGATGCAATCGGTATTTCTGTAGTGCAAATGGTCTTTAGTTCTATCTATGGCAGTTATCTAAACAATAAAAAGAAAACATTAGATGTTCCAATGGTTCTCACAATAGGTATCGGTGGGTTTTGTGGTGCATTTTTAAGTGGATTTATTGCTTCTGGTTTTGATGATAAAACATTAGAAATAATTTTTTTATTTTTTGCTTTTTTTGCTCTAAGCAGACTCTTTTTTAAAACAAAAATAGGTGCGGTTCAAAAAGATGTAAACAAATTTATTTTGTTTTTTATAGGAGTTGTTTTGGGCATTGTAAGTATGCTCATTGGTGTTGGCGGGAGTGTACTTTTAGTACCGATTTTGGTTGGATTTTTACATGTAGATCTTAAAAAAGCTATATCTGCGGGTCTATTTTTTGTAGTTTTTTCATCTATTTCAGGTCTTATTTCTCACTCATTAAGTAGAGAGATAGATTTTTTTAGTGGTATAACCATAGGATTGGCATCTCTTTTTGGTGTTTATGTCGGTATTTTACTTAAAGATAAAGTTGATGCAGTATTGCAAAAAAAACTATTAGTAGTTTTTTATCTTTTTATTGTTATATACTTAATGCAGAGAATATTTTTTTAGAGGAAGTTGATAAATAATGAAAAAAAAAGAGTTAATTAAAATAATAGGTGCAAGGGAGAATAATTTAAAAAATATATCATTAGAAATTCCCAAAAATGAACTAGTTGTTTTTACAGGATTGAGTGGAAGTGGAAAATCAACTCTGGCTTTTGATACTCTTTATGCTGAGGGGCAGAGACGCTATATGGAGTCTTTGTCATCTTATGCAAGACAGTTTTTAGATCGTGTCGGCAAACCTGATGTCGATAAGATCGAGGGGCTTACTCCTGCTATTGCCATCGATCAAAAAACAACCTCTAAAAATCCGCGCTCAACAGTCGGAACAATTACTGAAATATATGATTATTTAAGACTTCTTTATGCACGCATTGGAGTGCAGCACTGTCATAAATGCGGCAAAAAAATTTCTCAAATGAGTGCTTCGGATATAATTGGCGAAGTTGCAAAACTTCCAGAGGGAGCAAAGCTTGTTCTTTTAGCACCTTTAGTGCGTGAAAAAAAGGGAAGTTTTCATGATATTTTAGAATCTTTGGTACACAAAGGGTATGTACGCGCCATGATTGACGGCGTAATGGTAAGGCTTGATGAAGAGATAGAGCTTAGCAAAACAAAAAAACATACTATAAAAGTTGTTGTTGACAGAGTCGTAGTCAAAGAGGAGAACAAAGAGAGAATAGCCGCTGATGTTGAAAAAGCGCTTAAAGAGAGCTATGGAGAGCTGGAGGTTGATATACTAAACTATGAAGAGCTGGGTCTCAAAAGTCAAAGCATCCACTATAGCGAACATAATGCATGTTTTGACTGTAAGATAAGTTTTGATCCTCTAGAACCGCTCTCTTTCTCTTTTAACTCTCCAAAAGGAGCTTGCAGCGAGTGTGACGGACTTGGACTTCGCTACGCGCTTGATCAAGACAAGATAATTGACAGAGATCTCTGTATAGAAAAGGGTGCCGTTAAGATTGTTTACGGCTTTAACAAAGGGTACTACTTTACATTTTTAAAGGGCTTTTGTGCAGCAAACGATATTGACATCACCGTGCCGTACTCAGAACTTCCCGAGTATAAACAAAAAGCCATACTCCACGGTGGTATCGATGAAGTGAGTTTTTTGTGGAAAAACCATGAAGTGAAGCGTGTCTGGCCTGGAATTATCAAGATAGCATACGATATGTTCAAAGATGAGAAAGAGTTGGCTGATTATATGAGTGAGAAGGTCTGCAATGTCTGTAATGGACATAGACTTAAAAGAGAATCACTTGCAGTAAAGGTGGCGGGCAAAGGAATTGCAGAGATTTTGGATATGCCTATTGCAAAGAGCCATGAGTGGTTTAAAGAAGAGAGCAACTTTTCTGCTCTCTCAAAGCAGAATGAGCAGATATCAGCACCTATTTTAAATGAGATTAGAGAGAGGCTCTACTTTTTGTTTGATGTTGGACTTGGTTACATTACCCTTGGGCGCGATGCAAGAACTATAAGCGGAGGAGAAGCGCAGAGAATCCGCATTGCTTCGCAGATCGGCAGCGGTTTAACTGGTGTTTTATATGTTTTGGATGAGCCGAGCATCGGATTGCATGAGAGAGATACGCTAAAACTTATCCGCACCCTTAGAAGCCTTCAAGAGAAGGGGAACAGCGTTATCGTCGTCGAACATGACAAAGAGACCATAGAGAATGCAGATTTTATAGTAGATATCGGAACGGGTGCAGGAAAATTCGGCGGAGAGGTCGTTTTTGCAGGAACGCTTGAGAAGTTAAAAAAGGCAAAAACACTGACCGCGGACTATCTTTACGGCAGAAAAAAGATTGAGTATTTTTACAGACGCAAACAGGATAAGTTTATAGAGATTAAAAATGTGACACTTAACAATATAGAAAATCTAAGTGCAAGAATCCCTCTCAATAATTTTGTCTGTATAACAGGTGTGAGCGGAAGCGGAAAGAGCTCTTTGATGCTTCAAACACTTCTTCCGACAGCAAGAGAGCTTTTAAATCATGCAAGAAAGGTTAACAAAGTAGCAGGTGTTGAGATAACTGGATTAGAACATGTAGACAAAGTGATCTATCTCGACCAAAGTCCGATAGGGCGAACTCCGAGATCAAACCCCGCAACATACACGGGCGTCATGGATGAGATAAGAAATCTTTTCGCACAGACAAAAGAGGCACAGATACGAGGCTATACGAGTTCTAGATTTAGCTTCAATGTCAAAGGCGGAAGATGCGAGAAGTGCCAGGGCGAGGGCGAAAACAAGATTGAGATGCACTTTTTGCCTGACATTATGGTTAAGTGTGACACATGTAAAGGCACGCGCTACAATCAACAAACGCTAGAAGTGTTGTATAAAGGAAAAAATATCTCTGAAGTGCTTAAAATGAGCGTAGAAGAGGCATATGAATTTTTTAAACCTATTCCTAAAATCAATCAGATACTCTCAACACTTGTGGATGTTGGTCTTGGCTATATTACTCTTGGTCAAAATGCAGTAACACTATCAGGAGGTGAGGCTCAGAGAATCAAGCTTTCAAAAGAGCTTAGCCGAAAAGATACGGGCAAGACACTTTATATACTTGACGAACCGACAACAGGACTTCATTTTGCAGATGTGGACAGGCTGACTGGTGTTCTTCATAAGTTTGTAGAGCTTGGCAACTCGGTGCTTATAATTGAGCATAATCTCGACATGATAAAAAATGCCGACTACATCATAGACATGGGACCTGAAGGCGGAAGCGGCGGCGGTCTTATAATCGCTGAGGGAAGCCCTGAAAAGGTAGCAGACGAGCATAAAAAAACTCTCTCTTATACGGGCGAATATCTTGCAAAAGAGCTTTTACTTCATAAATAAAAAAGCAAATTAAATAATAATTTTAAAGGAAAAGAGTGGAGCAAATAAAATTAACAGAGTATAGTCATGGAGCAGGATGCGGATGTAAAATCTCTCCAATGCTTCTTGATGAGATACTAAAAACCAACATCTCAACTGCTCTCTATCCACAGCTTCTTGTGGGAAATGAGCATAAAGATGACGCAGCTGCTTATGATTTGGGCAATGGCACATCTGTTCTCTCTACAACTGATTTTTTTATGCCTATAGTAGATGATCCTTTTACTTTCGGGCGCATCGCTGCTACAAATGCACTAAGTGATATTTATGCGATGGGAGGGAAGCCTCTTATGGCTATCTCCATCTTTGGATGGCCGATAGATAAGCTAAGCGCAGATGTGGCGCGTCAGGTAATAGAAGGAGGTCGAGCTGTTTGTGAAGATGCGGGTATTCCTCTTGCCGGCGGGCACTCTATAGACTCTCCCGAGCCGATTTTTGGATTGGCTGTTACGGGTTTGGTAGAGAATAAAAACCTTATGAAAAACAACAGTGCCGAGGAAGATTGTTTTATATTTCTAACAAAACCTATAGGTATCGGCATACTTACAACCGCTCAAAAACAAAAAAAGATTGAAGTAGGCGACATAGATGCAGCGATTGAAGCTATGGTTACACTCAATAAACAGGGGAGTGCTTTGGCATCTCTTGATGGTGTTTTAGCTATGACAGACATTACAGGATTTGGTCTTTTAGGACATTTGAGCGAAGTGTGCGAAGCAAGTGGAATAAGTGCAAATATATGGTTTGAGAAAGTCCCGCTTCTAAGAAATGTTGAAAAATATAGAGCGCTTGGCTGTATACCTGGCGGTTCTCGTAAAAACTTTATGAGTTACGGCCATAAAATTTCTCAGATGAGTGACATGCAAAGAGAGATACTCTGCGATGCACAAACCTCAGGCGGACTTCTTGTTATAGTTAAAAAAGATGGTTTAGATGCATTTTACAAAACAGTGCGTGCGGCAGGTTTAGAACTTGAGCCAATCGGTGAAACAGCAGCACAAGGCAAATATTTAATAGAGGTTTTATAAGTGAATGAACTTTTTGATGACTTTAAATCAATTGTTGTAAATAATACTCCTTTAATTGATGTCCGTGCACCGGTAGAGTTTAAAAAAGGATCATTTTTACATGCTGCAAATCTTCCTATTATGAATGATGAAGAGCGGCACGATATAGGAATATGTTATAAAAACAACGGAAATGCAAAAGCTCTAGAGCTTGGGCATCAACTGGTAAGAGGAGATATAAAAGAGAAGCGTGTGCAGGCATGGCTTGATTTTATGGATTCAAATCCTGATGCTTTGCTTTATTGTTTTCGAGGCGGACAGCGCTCTAAGATAGCACAGAGCTGGATGCAAGAAAAAGGCAGAAAGATAGTTCGTTTAAAGGGCGGATACAAAGCCTTTAGAGGTTATTTGCTAAATGAACTTGAACATTTTAATCAACAATTTAAGCCTATAATTCTCGGCGGAAGAACCGGTTCAGGAAAAACAATAGAGCTTAAAAAGATGCAAAATGCAATCGATCTTGAAGGACTTGCAAACCACAGAGGCTCCTCTTTTGGGCAAAAAATCACACCGCAAACCTCACAGATTAATTTTGAGAATAATTTAGCATATAGATTGATTCAAAAAAGAGAAGAGGGGCTTAAAACTCTTGTTTTTGAAGATGAAGGAAAACATATCGGCACTGTTTTTATGCCTGATAGTTTTATACCTGTGATGTCCAAAGCACCGCTTGTTATACTTGAAACGCCAATAGATAAGAGAATAGAGATAACTTTAGATGAGTATGTTGTTAAAGCGCAAGAAGTGTATGAGAGTGCAGGTTTTACAGATGCTTTCAAAGTTTGGCAAGAAAGCATAGAAAATGCCATGTATCGGATAAAAAAACGACTTGGAAATCAAAAGTACAGTGAGGTGTGTATGCTTTTTAAAAATGCTTTAGAGGAGCAGAAGAGAAACAGCTCATTTGATGGTTACAAAGAGTGGGTAGCGTATCTTCTGCAAAACTATTATGATCCAATGTATGATTATCAGATACAAAAACGCTCTAAGCAGGTGGTCTTTAAAGGCAGTGCAGAAGAGATCAAAGAGTATATAGAGAGGGTTATTTAAGAGTGACTAACTCTCCTGATGGTTCTTGATAAAGTCTTAGGTCAAACTCTTTAAGCGCTACAAGAAGATGGTCAAAAATATCTGATTGTACCGCTTCATATTCTGCCCATTTATTTTTATTGCTAAAAGCGTAGACTTCAAGAGGAACACCTTTGGAAGTTGGCTGAAGCTGTCTTATAATAAAAGTGAAATTTTTGCTGTCTATATTTGGATTATTTTCCAAGTATCTTTTTATATACTCTCTGAAAGTTCCTATATTTGTAAGTTTTCTTTTGTTAAGCGTTATCTCATTTGTTGTATCGACAACTTTTTGTTTCTCTTTGAGATACTCTTTTAAAATCTCTATTTTATCTAGTTTTTCTAGAAGTTCAGTGTTGCAGAATTTGATAGAGTTTACATCTATAAACAAAGAGCGCTTAATTCTTCTGCCGCCGCTCTTTTCCATGCCTCTCCAGTTTTTAAAAGAGCTCTCCATAAATTTATAAGTCGGAATAGTAACTATGGTTTTATCCCAGTTTTGAACCTTTACCGAGTGCAGGGCGATATCGATAACTTCTCCATCTGCACCAAAATTTTCAGCTTCTATCCAGTCGCCGACTCTAAAGAGGTCATTTGCAACAATCTGCACGCTTGCGACAAGAGAGAGGATTGTATCTTTAAATATAAACATCAAAACGGCGGTAAATGCACCAACACCGCTTAGAACTCCCCATGGAGAAATGCCAACTAAAACACATACGGCGATAATAAAACCAAGGATATAAACAATCATTTTTAGAAGCTGGATATAACCCTTTATGGGTTTGTCTTTTGAAATTTCCAGAGTGTTATATATCTCTAGAGTAGTTGATAAAAATTTATCTATAGTTTTTATAATTACAACAGCTATCCAAAATTTGATTATTTGAGAAACACTGCTGCTTATGTTTTGTGGATAAAATTGAGAAAAATAAAGAATTACAACAGGAGGAACAAGATGGGCAAGCTGCTCAAAAAAACCTGTTTTAATAAATGTATTGTCCAGCTCTGATTTTGTTTTAAAAATAAGTTTATGTATAATTTTTATTATATATTTTTTAGATATAAAAT
Organism: Sulfurimonas sp. CVO; assembly: GCF_009883775.1. Lineage (NCBI taxonomy): Bacteria > Pseudomonadati > Campylobacterota > Epsilonproteobacteria > Campylobacterales > Sulfurimonadaceae > Sulfurimonas > Sulfurimonas sp. CVO. The sequence continues at coordinate 969,859 of NZ_CP033720.1, read as the reverse complement.
AGGCAATTATTGAAATGAGTATGCTTGAGCCCATTATTATAGAAACTTGTAAAAGAGCTTGAAAATCAATTTCATTTATGAAATTTTGCATAAACATTCCTACTAATAAATTTCAAATTTTATTTAGATAAAAAACAGTGCAATTTTAACATATATTGCAAATAAATTTAGGTAGAATTGTTTTAAATTCACAATAGTTCTCTTTATAAGAGCGGGTATGATTTTATTTCAAAAGTGGGATTTTATGATAAAAGTTTTATTAACAGGTGCAAATGGATATATCGGAAGAAGATTGAAAAATGCACTTAAAAATCAAAAAGATGTAGAGCTTAGAATTTTTGTGCGAAATAAAAAGAGTCTCTCAGAGGATATACTTAAAAATTTTGAAGTGATAGAAGGGGACACATTTGACAGGGATGCTTTAAAAAAAGCGTTAGATGGAATAGATATGGCTTATTATCTTATTCACTCTCTTAATAAAAAAAATTATAAGGATTTAGATAATCTCTCAGCTCAAAATTTTATAGATATTGCTTCTGAGTGCGGTGTAAAAAGAGTTATCTATCTTGGCGGACTTGGCGTTAAAAACAGCGATACAAGTGAACATCTCCTAAGTAGAATACAAACAGGAGAGATACTCAGCTCTTCTGATAGTGTTCAGAGTATTTGGCTGCGTGCAGGCGTGATAATAGGATCTGGAGGTGCAAGTTTTGAGATTATAAGAAATCTTGTTGAAAAACTCCCTGTTATGATAACTCCAAAATGGGTCAATACATATGCGCAGCCGATTGCGGTTGATGATGTTATCAACTATCTTATTTCATCTCTCTATCTTGAGTATGATAAAAATTTAGTTGTAGATATAGGTTCACAAAAAATGATGTACAGAGATATGATGCTACAAACAGCAAAAGCACTTGAACTTAAAAGATATCTTATTCCTGTTCCGTTTATGAGTATAAATTTTTCATCCTACTGGCTTAATCTCTTTACACCCGTTCCTTTTATTGTTGCAAAAGCATTGATAGAGGGTTTAAAATGCGAAGTAACTATTCAAAACGATAATGCTAAAAAATACTTTCCAAATATTGAACCTATGAATTATATCCAAGCCGTACAAAAAGCAGTAAGCGAAATAGAAGAGAATCAGGTAATAAGCAGATGGAGCGATGCGGAGGGTTCATCATGGGAGCAGACGCATGCAAAAGAGATAAATGACGCTATATTTGTAGATAGAAAAGAAGCCGATATCAGTGCTTATGATAAAGAGAAGGTGTTTAAGGCTATTAAATCAATAGGCGGCGAGAACGGCTGGTTTGATTACGATTTTTTATGGGAGTTGCGGGGCATTGCCGATAAAGCATTGGGCGGAGTAGGGCTTAACCGCGGTAGACGAGATAGCTGTGATTTAAGACTAGGCGAGTGTCTTGATTTTTGGAGGGTTGAAGATTTAAAGGAAAATGAGAGACTTCTTCTGTTTGCTCAAATGAAATTGCCGGGTCATGCTTGGCTTGAGTTTAAGATAGAGGGGGATAAACTTATCCAATCTGCCTATTTTTATCCAAAAGGGATATGGGGTAGACTCTATTGGTACTCTTTAGTCCCTGCACACTATTTTATATTTAAAAACATGATAAATGGCATTTTAAAGAATAGTTTAAAAAATATATAAATTTTTATCTGTTTTTGTTATGTTATGTAATTATAAACAACCCATGTTGTAAAAAAAGAAAATATAATTCCATAGCCAACAATAGCAGAACTTAGTCTTGGCGCAAGTCCTGCCATAGAAGCAATTGCAGCTGCAGTTATCATAGGTGCCATAGAAGCTTCCATTATGGATATTAAAGCAGCTTTACTGTTCCAAGAAAATATATTACAAATTATAATTGCTAAAATGGGAGCTAAGATAAGTTTAATTCCCAAAGCCAGTGTAAATGGTTTTATGTCTTCTGATGGAAGTTTGAATTGAAGTTGAAGACCGACTGCTACAAGAGCCAAAGGAATAATTGTGCTAGCAAGTGAAGATAACACACTCTCTACTACCGGATGAAATGTGGTGCCAATAAAACAAAGAGCAATGATTAGAGCCAAAAATGGTGGGAATGTTAATATTTTAAGAAAGAGTACTTTTATATCAACATTTTGTGTATTTGAATAATAGATTGATACAAAAGTTCCATAGGTAGAAAGCGCTATAAAAGAGCCTAATTGATCATACATTACAACATATCCAAGCGCTGATTCTCCAAAATAAGCTTGAATCATTGGTATTCCTAGATAAGAAGTATTACCCAAGACTGCTACAAGCATCAAAGCACCTGTTATCTCTTTTGTAAATGTGAGCAATTTTGAAAAGTATAAAACTGCCAAAGCGCTTATGCTCATTACAAGCCAAGCTATAAAAACAGGAATCATAACCTCAAAAGAGAAGTTTAATTTTGGAATTTGAAGAAGGACTAAAGCTGGAGCTGAAATATAGAGAATAAATTGGTTTAAAATAAGAGGTGTGTCTTTTGGAAAAACATCTAATTTATTTATAATATATCCTATAAAAATAGCGCTAAAAATAAGTGCAAAATTTTCCATAAATTTATTTCTTTTATATTGTATTTCTTTTTTGTGACAAGCAATTTTTGGTCTTGTAACAGTTAATACAGCAAAATAGTCTCTATTTATTTTGCGTTTAAATTAAGAATGGAAGTATATAATCTTTTATTTAAATTATGACTTAGGAGCTATCTTTATGGAAAAAAGTTTTAATGAAGCTATGGATTTTAGGCATGCGTGTAAAGTGTTTAACGAAAATAAGAAAATATCAGAGAAAGATATAATAGATATACTCGAAGCAGGGCGAAAATCTCCATCATCGTTTGGCATGGAACCATGGAAATTTTTGGTAATTAAAAACGAAGAGTTAAAAGCAAAAATACGACCTTACTGCTGGGATCAAATTCAGGTTACTTCATGCTCCCATTTAGTGGTTATACTTGCTGCGATAGAAGATGTAAAACCGGAGAGTGGAGTCGTTAAGAAGAGATTTTCAAGAAGAGAGATGCCGCAGGAGATGCTTGATTTTTATATGCAAAAATATGCATCACATTTGAGCAAAACTCTAAGCAGCGATGAAAACATACTTTGTTGGACTGCAAAACAAACTTATATTGCTGCTGCAAATATGATGACAAAAGCAGCTACTCTTGGGATAGACAGCTGCCCGATAGAGGGGTTTGAGAAAGAGAATGTTGAGAGAATTTTAAATATTGATATTAAAAAATATCAACTTTCTTTGGTACTTCCTTTTGGCTACAGAATCAATAAACAATCATCTCAATTAAGAGTGCCGTTTGAAGAGGTTGTAGAGTTTATAGATTAATATTTAAATTTTGCAATAATAGGGTTGTGGTCTGAGATTTTTTTGCTGTCTATCACTTCGGAGTAGGTAAGATTCAAATCTCTGTAAAAGATATAATCTATTGAGTTTGTGAAAATTTTTTTAAGATGTATTTCATTGCTGAATATCACTTTTTTAAGAGAAAGATTTTCTGCAAACTCCTCTAAAAAGCGTACTCTTTTTAAGTTCCAAGTATTAAAATCACCCGCCACGATCATTGCTCCCTTATGTGAACTGATAGTTTCATAAAGTGAATTCAATTCATGTTTAAAATCAAGATTTCGTACAAAGTTGATAGCATGAAGATTGACGACAAGCAGTGTCTGCTCCTGTGAAATTTTATGGTGTGTAATAAGTGATACTTTGTGTGTTGTGTAGCGCAGTTCCTGTTTTTTTGTCAGCAAAGAGAGTTCACTCTCACACGATGTTTTAAAAGCGCTAAGTACCCCAAAAACATGCTTTTTTGTCTCGATATTAGGCGATAAAACATAAGAGTAGTCATGTAGTTCTAGTTCATGAGGAATACTCTTTTTTACTTCTTGAAGTAGTAATATATCGAAGTTATGGTTTTGTATAAGTGAATCAATAAATGCTTTATATGAGCTTTTAAGAGTAAGTTTTGCAACATTCCAACATAAAAGACTAAACTCCATGCCTAACTCAGATTCTTGATGTTTTAATGATTTTAGCAAACTATTTGGTTTAAACATAATAAAATTCCAGCCTTAAAGTTGCGGTGCTAATATCCGCATAAGGTTTTCAAAAACTCTTTTGCCATAAGATACATTTTTTGTTCCAAAAGAGGAATTAGATATAAGTTTTTGTGTCCATATTTCTACCTCTTTTATGATTTTGCCGGAATAAACAAAAGTTACAACCTCATAGTTTAAAAAGAGACTTCTGTTGTCAAAGTTCACACTTCCAAGCATTACGCTGTGACTGTCAAAAAGCATGGCTTTTGCATGCAGCAGTGAGCCGTTATATAGATATATCTTTATTCCGGCTTCCTCAAGTTCTCTCATATAAGAACTTCTAACTAGATTTACTATAGTGTGATTAGCCTCTTTTGGTGTGATTAATTTTACATCAACCCCTTTGTGATGAGCAATAATAAGCGCTTGGATAAGAGAATTATTTGGTATAAAATATGGAGTTATTATATAAATTTTTTCTTTTGCGCCATATATTGCAGATAGGAGTACCTCATAAAGTGTGTCTTTATCCATATCCGGTCCAGATGGAACAACTTGCAGAAATATATCGCCATCTATCTCTCTGTTTTTGCCGTTTTGTGCAAATGTCAATTTTTCTTGAGAAGCATAAAGCCAGTCTGAAGCAAATATTTCAAAAAATTGCTCTACAGATGGACCGACAATTGAGAACATAATATCTTCCCATCTCTCTTTGCTGTAAGTTGGTCCCAAATATTCAAAAGATAAGTTTGCTCCTCCGCTTAAAACTTTTTCATTGTCAAAGATATATATTTTTCTATGATTTCTGAGATTTATATAGTTTCTAAAAGGCATTTCAAATATAGGCATAAAAAATTCAATTTTTGCACCGGCATTTCTTAGTTTTCTAAGTCTATATTGAAGTAAATAAAGATTTATGGAACCTATGGAATCGATAAGTATTTTTATCTCAACTCCCTCTTTTGCTTTTTTTATTAAAGCTTTTATAATTTCTTTTGTAACTTTGTCATACTCAAAAATAAAAGTGCTGATATAGATTGATTGTTTTGCATTTTGTATGCAGTTTAAAAATTCATTATAAAATTGAACTGCATCAAGAAAAAGTTTAAATTCTTCGTTTCTTTGGGCATCGGCTATTTTATAATTTCTTAAAATTCTGTCGATATTATTTTGTATATTATTGTCCGTATTTTTATTTTTAAGTACTAAATTTTCTTTTTTATATCTGTTTTTTCGTTTTCTTGAGCCAATTATAAAGTATAAAAATATGGATATATACGGGATAAGAATAATAGAAAGAAGCCAGGCAATTATACTGCTTGGAGTCCGCCTATTATAAAGCATGTGGATTAACACGATTATTATTAAAAGACCGGTCAAAAATATTAAACCGTGATATAAAAATATATCTGTAATATTACTCTTTATCTCTTCATTCATTTAAAAATTATATCATTATTGTTAGAAATGATTCCTCTAAAATATATCATCTAGAAAATTTTAGTATAATTTCAAAAACAAAGTGAAATTTTTTATTAAAACGAAATTTCTCTAAACAATAAAAGGTTAATACATGTCAACATATATTTTTGGTCATACAAATCCAGATTCTGATTCTATTATCGGTGCTATCTCTTTAGCTTATTTGAAAAATCAACTAGGTGAAGATTGTGTGCCTACGCGTCAAGGCGATATTTCTCCAGAGACGGAGTTTATACTTAAAAGATTTGGAGCAGAGGAACCTGAACTTAAAACCTCTTATGCAGGTGAAAAGGTCTATCTGGTAGATTTTTCAGATCTTGCCCAAGCTCCAAAAGATATAAAAGAGGCGACTATTTTGGGTATAGTAGATCACCACAAATTAGGCGATATAACAACAGATACTCCACTTGAGTGTTGGATACGACCTATCGGATGTTCAAATACTGTTATAAAAGAGATGTTTGACTATTATGGGATTGTTATTCCAAAAAATTTAGCGGGAATGATGATGTGTGCAATTTTAAGTGATACGGTTATCTTTAAATCTCCAACATGCACTAAAGCTGATACAAAAGCAGTAAAAGATTTAGCAAAAATTTCTCATATTGATGATTACAAAGCACTAGGTATGGAGATGTTTATAGCAAAATCGGCTATAGAAGGCGCAAGTGCCAGAGATCTTAATATGAGAGATTATAAAGCTTTTGATATGAACGGCACCAAAGTCGGGATAGGTCAGCTTGAAATGGTTGATATTTCGGCATTAAATGATAGAATAGGTGAACTTTTTGCAGATATGAAACTTATAAAGCAAGAGGAGGGTCTTCATACTATTATTATTCTTTTAACCGATATTATGAAAGAAGGATCACAGCTTTTAGTTTTAAGTGATGATGTTTCAAAAGTTGAAAAAGCATTCAATGTAAAAATTCAAGACAACCAAGCATGGTTAGATGGTGTACTTAGCCGTAAAAAGCAAGTTATTCCTTTTCTTCAACCACAGTTTTAATTTTTAAAAAATTTTTATATCGGACACTCTTTAGTCCGATATATTACAATATATTCTCTTCTTTTAGTTCGTGAAAAACTATACCTCTGTTTTGTATTTTCATAATTTTGTCACAATATGGAAGAATTCTTTCATCATGTGTAACGGTGATGATTGCTACATTTTGCTCTCTTGCAATTTTTTTGAGCATTTTTATAACACTAACAGCTCTTTCTCCATCAAGTGCAGCTGTAGGCTCATCCGCTAGAATAATTTCTGGATTGTTCGCAAGTGCGCGTGCAATGGCAACTCTTTGATTTTGCCCTCCAGAGAGCTGTGATGACATATTATTTGCTTTATCGGCAATTTCAAGATACTCTAAGAGTTCCATTGCCTTCTCTTTTGCCTCTTTTTCACTTACATTGTTTGCCTGCGGAAGAAGTGTTATGTTCTCTAAAACATTCAAAAAAGGGACAAGATAATGAGCTTGAAATATAAATCCTATCTTTTCTCTTCTTATGCGTCTTGTATCTTTAGCTAACCATTTATCATGATAAACTTTGTTTTCTCCTAGCCAAATCTCTCCGCTTGTTGGTTCTATAACACACCCTATCATCATAAGAAGAGTTGTTTTTCCTGCACCGCTTGGAGCAATCAGTGCAACAACTTCTCCTTTTTGTATCTCAAATGACGCATTCTCAATTACTCGGACTAAATTATCATCTTTACCAAAATTTTTGACTAAATTCTGAACTTTAATAGCACTCTGTTTGCTCATCTTATCCTCCAATTGCTGCTGCCGGATCGGCGCTTATTACTTTTTTTACACCCACAAAAGAGGCTAAAATAGATGCAAAAACAATTACGCCAAAAAGTATCCATGCATCTGGAATTTGTAATACAACAAGCTTAGGAAATTTATCGTAAATTAAGTGTGAAAATATATTTCCAAAAATAAAAGCAAAAATACCAAGGAGTATTGTCTCTTTAACAATCATCTCTATAATAAGAGTGTTTGGAAGCCCCATAAGCTTCATAATAGATATCTCTTTCATTTTTTCCAATGTCATGGTATAAATAATAAGTGCAATAATAATTGTTGAGACTATAACCAATATAATAGTAAATAGTCCTATCTGTTTAGAAGATTTTTCAATTAGATTTTTTGTGAGTATATCTCTTTGCTGCTTGTCCGTATATACATTTTTATGTTGCCACTTTCTTATATCATGGGCTACTTTATCAACATCAAAACCATCTTTAACAGTTGCGACAATTGCGTTTACCCTGTAAGATTCCGAATTTTCTATTCCTCTTGCTTCATCGTTTTGTATCTCTTTGTTTGAGTATAAAAACTGTAGCTCTTGGGCATCTTTTAGACTTATATAGACAAGAGGATCTCCACCGCTTGAAACTGTTTTACTTGTAATGCCGACAACTTTATAAAAATTTCTTCCGAGTTTTATTTCTTCTCCTAGTTGAAAGCCTGTCTTGTCTGTAACTACAATTTCATAATGGTCATTTTTTAGTTTTCGTCCTTTTATCAACCTTTTAGGATTGATGGGATTAATAGCTCCATAGATATCATATCCGACTGCAACGGCAAGAACTGACTTATCTTTGCGTGGCAGCTGGATATTTTGAAAGGTCATTGCTTCACTTTTATCTATACCCTGCATTACATAGATGATATTTTTAAGGTCCTCGTGAACTCTTGAGGATTCGGCAAAAGGTCCTAGGGTATCTTCTTGAACTATCCACAAATCTGCGCCAATATCATTAAGTAATATTTCCGCTTCTACCATCATGCCACGGTATACGCCAATCATAATAAGAACAATTCCAAGCAACATCCCAACACCCATAGCGGTGACTATAAATTTGCCAAGGGTGTGCTCAATATCTCTTTTTGCTAAATTAATCATCTGTATATCTTCATGCCGTCACTAAGTGGTTTGTTGCTGCTTGTAGGTACTAACAGTTCAGTATCCGCATCTATTCCTGATGAAATGGCTGCTTCTTCGTCATTTTGTGCCAAAATAGAAATCGGATGAAAGTATGCATTATCGCTGTTTGCTACCCAGACTCCTTTTTTTCCATCTTTAGTAGTAATTAAATTAAGAGGAATTTTTACAACATTTTCATACTTTTGAACTTTTATATTTACTTCAGCCTGCTCATTAATATAAAACGGAATCGGAGTGGTTTCAAATCCTATCGCTATCTCTCTCTCAAGTGTAACAAGATTGCTTATAGCTACTATTCTTTCAACATTTCCGTTTAATTTTACATTTGGCTGTGATCTAAGTTTAATAGAAGCTTTTTGATCAAGCTTGATACCCTTTGCCACTCTTTCATCAATATTTGCCACAACCCATAATGTCTTTGGATCTACTATTTTAAAAACAGGTGCAGACGGCAGGACATATTGCGCTGCTTCTGCCTCTTTTGAAATAATGTAACCATCAACAGGAGAGTAAACTTTAAATCTTTGCAGTTTTGCATCTATCGCTTCCATACTCTTTTGCAATCTTTGAATCTCTAGTTTTGCAGAAGCAATTTTTGCTTTAGAAGCATTTATTTGCGCATCTATATTTTGCAAATCGCTGCTTGCTTTGTCATATTCTGCTTGCGTTACATATTTCTGTTCCAACAGTTTTTTGTAACGATTGTATGTTACTAAAATAAGTGTTTTTTGCGCTTTGAGACTTTCAAGATCACTTTGTGTTGTTTGAACCTCTTGCTTAGCTTTTTTAAGTGCTACTTTTTGTTCATCAAGAAGCATAGGAAGATCTACCGGATCAATCGTTAAAAGAAGATCACCCCTCTTAACCCATTGACCCTCATCAAAGTATATATTTTCTATCTCTCCGCCGCTTTGCGCCGTAATAGTGTATATATTTTTAGCATCAACATTTCCAATGCCGCGCACTGTTATATGAAGATCTCCTTTTGTCGGTTTTGTTGTAGCAAATGTTGATTTTACAATGTATACTTTATTGTAAAATAGAGCGCCTCCAATAGCGATAAATAGTGTAATTATTGTATATTTTAGCCATTTGTTCATTGAATTTGTCCTTGTAGATAATCTAATCTGTTTATTATATTATTGATGCTGAATTTGGCTTCAAGAAGTCCAAGTTTAGCAAAGAGATATGTTGATGATGCATCAAGCACTTCTATATAGGTTGCAAGTCCCTCTTTGTATCTTGCTTCAACTATCTCTTTTGTTGCATTTGACGACTCTATAAGAGCCTTTTTGGCCTTTATGGTATATCTATATCTTTGTAAATCAATTACCAAATTTTCCACCTCCTCTTGAAGTAGTAGTTTTTGGGAATTATACGACTCTTTTGCTATCTCTTTTGCGATGCGTGCCTGTTGTGTTTGAGCACTTATTCTTCCACCGTTGTAAATCGGAACAGTGATACTTACTCCAACCAAAGATTCATCATACTCATTAAGTGAATTTTGATAATTATATGAAGCTATGGCATCGATTGAACCGAAGTTTTGAGCTTTCGCAGCTTTATATATCAAAGCATCTTTTTTTATCTCTTCTTGTGAGCTTTTAAGCAAAAAGTTTTTAGATAAAATATCTTTAAAAAGCATATCTGCACTCATTATATTTTGATTTTTGACCTCTACACTCTCTTTAAGTTGAGTATCTGCATCTAATCTTTCTCCTGTATAAAGAGAGAGAGTTGTAAGTGCTTTATTGAGATCAGCTTTGGCAATAGCTAAGTTGTCTTGAGCAATATAGAGTTCACTTAGTATGCTTGTTGCATCCGCTTCTGTTTTTAAACCTTGTAAAACAAGCGCTTTTGCTTGTTTATAAAGTTCTTCTTTTGTTTGTAAATCTTTTTTTCTTACCTCAATCTCTTTTGTCTTTAAAAGTGCTAAATTATACTGATTTTTTACACTGTAAACCAGAAGAGCTTTTGCATCATCTAGAGAAAGATTGGCTATATTTTCATCTTTTTCATATGCTTTAATAGTTGAAGTGGTTTTTCCAAAATCATATATTTTTTGATTTAACACCGCATCAACTCGCCAGCTGTCATCCTCAATGGTTTCAAACTGATTATCCTTCGGCACAGCGAAAGTGTCGATTGGGTTATATTGGGCACTCACATTTATCTGTGGAAGATAATCCGCTTTAGCAATATCTACCGAAGATTTTTTTTCAAAAACACCTAAAGCTGCTTTTTTAACATCAGGGTGATTTTTGAGTGTTTTATCGATGCATTCATCAACACTAACTACTTTAGCACTAAGTACAAAAACAAAGATATAGAAGTATACAAATAAAATTTTTATCACATTGAAATCCTTTTATTACATCTAAAAATGTAATGTGTATTATATTTTTTAGATGTGAAATTAGTGTGAAACTTTTTAATTATATACTATATACTATTTTTTAAAAAATAAAATAAATTAGCACTATTAAAAGATGCAAGAAATAAAAATATTGCAACTCTTACATCAATTTCAGTTTTATTTCTCTACAATATAAAAAAAATATAATAAATGGTGTTTTATGAGAATAGATAAATTTTTAAATTCGGTAAATATTACAAAAAGAAGATCCATATCGCAGGATATGATAGAAAATGGTGTTGTTCTTATAAATGATGCGGTAGCAAAAGCAAGTAAAAATGTTGCTGTCGGAGATATTATTACTATAAATTATCTAAACTTTACAAAAAAATACAAAATACTTCAAATTCCTCAGACTAAATCAACGCCAAAAAGTCTTCAAGAAGAGTATGTTAAGGAGATTTCATGAACTACGAAGAGGCTAAAAAACTATTTACCTCGCTTTTTAAGCATGAGATGAGTGATAATGAGATTAGAGAATTTTTACTGAGCGTAAAACTTGATGAAAATACTGAAGGTGAAACTATTGCAGCAGCAGCTGAAGTTATGCGCTCATTTGCGATAGAGCTCCCCATATCTGATGATCTGCGCTCAAAAGTTATAGATATTGTCGGAACAGGAGGAGATAAGATAGGAAGTTTTAACATCTCTTCAACCGTTTCTATTGTAGCTGCTTCATGCGGCAGCATGGTTGCAAAGCATGGCAGCCGTTCTGTTACTTCAAAATCCGGCAGCGCAGATATGTTTGAAGAACTTGGTGTGAGACTTGATTTAGGTATAAAAAACAGTGCAAAACTTCTTGAAGAGTCAGGCTTTACTTTTATGTTTGCACAGACGCATCATCCTGCTATGAAATTTATTATGCCTGTTCGAAGAACTATACCCGATAAAACAATTTTTAATATTTTAGGTCCGCTTACAAATCCCGCAGGAGCGAAAAAATCACTTTTAGGCGTTTTTAATAAATCCTTTGTTCCAAAAATAGCAGAGGCTCTTCGTATAAACGGGGCTACCTCTACCATCGTTGTAAGTTCAAAAGAGGGTATGGATGAGATAAGCATAAGCGATATTACTTACGCTTCACAGCTGTGTGACGGAGTTGTGCATGAGTTTGTTATAGACGCTCAAGAGTATGGCATTAAAAGAGTTCCCTTAAAAGCTATTGTTGGTGGAGATTCAAAAGAAAATGCAAAAATTTTGTATAATATTCTTGATGGAAAATCAACGGATGCACAAAGGGATATTGTACTTATAAATACTGCTTGTGCTCTTATGGTTGATGGCTTGGCGCGTGATCTTCAAGATGGAATGGAAATGGCAAGAATGGCCATAAGAACAGGAAAAGCTAAAGAAAAACTTAAACAAATTATTGAGATATCAAATAAATTATGAAAAAATATATACTAAGTTTAGATGAACTTGATGTTTTAATAGAAGATATAGATAAAAATTTTAAAAACGGTGTCATTATTTTGCGTGGAGATTTGGCGGCGGGCAAAACTACTTTTGTAAAAAAAATGGTTAAATTTTTAGAAATTGATGAAGAGGTGACTTCGCCTACATTTTCTCTTCAGCACTGCTATGGAGATAGAATTTTTCATTATGATATGTACAATCACGGATTAGAACATTTTATCTCTTTGGGTATGCTTGAAGAGTTAGAAAAAGATGGTCTTCATTTTGTAGAGTGGGGTGATGATGCGCTGGCAAACATATTGGATTCTGCCGGAATAAAGACTATAACAATAAACATAAAAAAAATTTCTAACGATAAAAGAGAGTACACAGTATGCACACATTAAAAGCGGTGAATTTAAAAAAGAAAATAAAAGATTTAGAGATAGTAAAAGGTATGAGCTTAGAAGTTAAAAGTGGTGAAGTTGTTGGACTTTTAGGTCCAAATGGAGCAGGAAAAACAACAACATTTTATATGATTTGCGGACTTGTTGAAGCAAGCGGCGGTGAGGTTTTTTTTGATGATGAAAATCTCTCAGGAATGCCACTGCATCAAAGAGCTTTAAAAGGCATAGGTTATCTTCCGCAAGAGGCTTCTATATTTAAAGATTTGAGTGTAGAAGATAATCTTTTAATAGCTGCAGAAGTAAAAATAAAAGATAAAAAAGCTCAAGAAAAAAGGATTTTAGAACTGCTTGATATGTTTAACATAGAACCGATTCGTTATCGTAAGGGAATTAGTTTAAGCGGAGGAGAGAGACGCCGTGTTGAAATTGCTAGAGCTTTGGTTAATTCGCCTAAATTTTTACTTTTAGATGAGCCTTTCGCCGGAGTTGACCCAATAGCGGTTATGGACATACAAATAGTTATCAAACAACTTGTATCATATGATATCGGTGTTTTAATCACCGATCATAATGTTCGTGAAACATTGGATGTCTGCGATAGAGCATATGTGATAAAATCAGGCTCTCTTTTAGCGAGCGGAACGAGTCTAGAGATAGGTCAAAATCCTGATGTTCGTAAACACTATCTGGGCGCAGAATTTAAGCTATAAAAAAAATTTTAAGAGTATGGCTTTAGGTGAATGATATATATATTAAGCGACTTCTCGATTTAGAAGTTGCTAAACGCAATTGTGACGGCGAACTTTGTGAGGAGCGATTAGATCCGATAATGATTGCACGGCGTTATAAAGATCCGACTATTTCATTAATTTGTGCTCTTTTTGCTTATGGAAATGTAAAACAGATTATTAAATTTTTAAATTCTCTTGATTTTTCTCTTTTGCAAAAAAGTGATGATGAGATAAGAGATGCTTTAAAAAATCACTACTATAGATTTCAAAAGAGTGAAGATATAACAGTTTTATTTATAGCACTAAAAAGACTCAATAAAAAAAACACTCTTGAAGAAATTTTTAAAATTGGTTATAAAAAAAATAAAAGTGCTGTTGAAGGTGTTAATGAACTTATAAAAACATTGCAAAATGTATATCCCTATAATAGCCAAGGTTATAACTTTTTGATATCTAATATCACTACAAAAACAAAGGGAGCGGGTGCATTGAAAAGATGGATGATGTATCTTCGCTGGATGGTAAGAGCTGACGCAATAGATATGGGATTATGGAGAGGAATTGACAGGGCTGATTTAATTGTGCCGCTTGACACACATACTTTTACCGTTTCTAAAAAGCTTGGTCTCTTAAGTAGAAAAAGTTATGACTTGCAAGCGGCTGTTGAACTGACTCAAAAACTTAAAACTTTTGACAACAGTGACCCTCTAAAATATGATTTTGCACTTTATAGAATAGGACAGGAAAAATTATTATTTAAATAAATATCCGGTTGATTATAGTGATTTGTTCATTAGTTTGATATAATCACTTACTATTTTTTAAAGGATATAAAATGGAGTGTGAATTTCCAACAATTAATTCAAATAAAGAAGAGATAAAAGATATTTTTAATACCACTAAAACTATTGCTGTTGTGGGTTTGTCGCCTGATGAAAGTAAAGATAGTCATAAAGTTGCAAAATATTTGCAAGAGCAAGGTTTTAAAATAGTTCCTATTTATCCGAAAGAGGAGACTATTCTCGGTGAAAAGGTGTACCGTTCACTTTTAGAAATTCCTTTTAAAGTTGATATGGTAGATATTTTTAGAAAACCAAGCGTACTTGACGCAGTTGCAGATGCATGCATTGAGAGAGGCGATATTAAGGTTTTTTGGGCTCAAAAAGGGATTGTAAATAATGAAGCGGCTGCTAAAGCAAAGGCTGCGGGAATAAAAGTTGTTCAAAATATGTGCACAATGGTAGAACATAAGTTTTTATAAAGGAGTTGTAGTTGTTTGATGTAAAAAAGATTTATGAGGCGAGAGAGCGAATAAAAGAGATTGCAGTTGATACGCCTTTCTCATATGCACCGCATCTTAGTCAAAGCAGCGGTTGTAATGTTTATCTTAAGAAAGAAAATCTCCAAATTACAGGTGCATTTAAGATTCGAGGTGCATACAATAAAGTTGCATCATTAAGCGATGAACAAAAAGCATGTGGTGTTATAGCCGCAAGCGCAGGAAATCACGCTCAAGGAGTTGCACTCTCAGCTTCTAAATTTGGCATAAAAGCCGTAATCGTTATGCCGGAATCTACACCGCTTACAAAAATAAACGGTGTTAAGAATTATGGTGCAGAAGTTATTTTACATGGAACTAACTATGATGAAGCATATGCTTATGCTATAGAGCATGGCAAAAAAAATTCATTAACTTTTATACATCCGTTTGAAGATGAATATGTCATAGCAGGACAGGGAACATTGGCACTGGATATCTTGGATAAGTGCAAAGACTTGGATGCAGTTGTTATTCCTGTAGGCGGAGGCGGACTTATATCTGGAATGGCAGCGGCATTTAAAAGTATAAACCCCAAGATAGAAGTTATTGGGGTAAGCGCAAAAGGAGCGCCTGCGCTTAAAAATTCATTTGAGCTTAAAAAACCTATAGATAGTTTAAGCGTGCGAACAATAGCAGACGGTATTGCAGTTCGTGACACATCTCCTATAACCTTAGCTTATATGTTAGAGACTGTAGACAGGTTTATCAGTGTTGATGATGAAGAGATAGCAAGCGCAATTCTTTTTTTACTTGAAAAACAAAAATTGGTGGTTGAGGGAGCTGGAGCCGTCGGTGTTGCTGCACTTCTTCATGATAAACTTGAAGATTTAAAAAATAAAAATGTAGCTATTGTTCTAAGTGGCGGAAATATGGATGTTACACTTTTGTCTGTAATTATAGAAAAAGGTTTATTGAAATCAGGCAGAAAAATGAAATTTACAGTAACGCTTGTCGATAAGCCCGGCTCTTTGATGCGTTTTACTCAAATACTTCAAGAGTTAAATGCAAATATCGTTCATATAGCATATGACAGAACATCTATTTCGCTTGATTATGGTGATGCGAATGTAACGGTACATGTCGAAACTAAAGGTGAAGAGCATCAGCAAACTATTTATAAAGTATTAAAAGAAGAGAATTATATTAGAGGCGAGTAAATTGTTTGTAATAATAATTAAATAGATATTAAATTAAAAATTAAACCAAATTTTAACTTTCAATATAGTTCACTTTATATATAATTAGCGAATTTTTTACAATAGGAGACTTTTCATGCAGATAAGTGGCGCACAGATGGTCATTGAAGCTTTAATTGCAGAGGGTGTAGACAAAATATTTGGCTATCCCGGCGGAGCAATTATGAATGTCTACGATGAGATTTATAAACAAAATAATTTTGAACATATTTTAACAAGACATGAACAAGCTGCAATCCATGCTGCTGAAGGTTATTCAAAGGCAAGTGGAAAAGTAGGTGTTGCCATGATAACAAGTGGTCCTGGATTTACAAATGCCGTAACTGGACTTGCAGATGCATACATGGATTCAATTCCGCTTGTGGTAATTAGTGGTCAAGTTCCTATGAGTCTTATCGGAACAGATGCATTTCAAGAGATTGATGCTGTTGGAATAAGTCGTTCATGTACAAAACACAACTATCTTGTAACAGACGCAAAAGAGCTCCCGCGCATACTTAAAGAGGCTTTTTACATCGCAGCGAGCGGTCGTCCGGGTCCTGTTCATGTAGATATACCAAAAGATATAACAGCGCAGATGGCAGATTTTGATTATTCGATTGAACTTGATTTAGAGACATATAAACCAAATGTCAAAGGAAATCCTCGTCAAATCAAAAAAGCTATGGAAGCTATAGCAAAATCGAAGAGACCTCTTTTTTATTTGGGCGGCGGTGTTATAAACTCCAATGCTGCTTATGAAGTAAGAGAGCTGATTCATACAACAGGGATTCCTGCTGTTGAGACATTTATGGCAAGAGGAACTCTTAGTCACGATGATGAATTTTTAATCTCTATGCTTGGTATGCACGGCTCATATGCTGCGAATATGGCTATGAGTGAAACAGATTTAGTAATAGCTCTTGGTGCTAGATTTGATGACCGTGTAACAGGTAAACTTTCAGAGTTTGCTAAAAATGCCGGTGTTATTCATGTGGATATAGATCCTGCTAGTATTTCAAAGCTTGTAAATGCTGACTATCCAATAGTGGGTGATGTTAAAAATGTTGTTGGTGAAATGTTAAAATTGTCATCCAGTGTTAATCCTGCAAAATATACAGCATGGAGAGATACTATAAATAATTTTAATGAACTTCATCCGTTGGCGTATCATGAAGATACAGATAGATTGAAGCCTCAATGGGTTATACAGAGAGTAGGGGAACTTTTAGGAGATAGTGCGAATATCTCAACGGATGTTGGACAACATCAAATGTGGACAGCGCAATTTTATCCTTTTACTCGTCCTCGTCAGTTTATAAGTTCAGGCGGACTTGGAACTATGGGATTTGGTTTTCCTGCAGCTATGGGTGTTAAAGCAGCATCACCTGATAAAATAAGTATAAATTTTACAGGAGATGGTTCAATTTTGATGAATTGTCAAGAGTTAATGACTGCAGTTGAGAAAAAACTGCCGGTTATTAATATTATATTAAATAATAATTATCTTGGAATGGTTCGTCAGTGGCAGACTCTTTTTTATGATAAAAGACACAGTGAAACTGATTTAAGTGTTCAACCCGATTTTGTAAAGCTTGCAGAAGCATTTGGCGGAATAGGATTTAGAGTCAAAACGAAAGAGGAGTTTGACGCAGCACTTAAAGAAGCAGTTGATAAAAATGTTGTTACATTTATAGATGTTGTTGTAGAGAGATTAGAAAATGTTATGCCGATGGTGCCGGCCGGCGGTTCACTGTTTAACATGATGCTATTAGAGAAAAAGGAGAAAAAATAATGGAGAAAAGTGAAAGAAGAGTTATTTCTGTTATTGTTGTAAATGAAGCAAGTGTTTTGTCTCGAATTACAGATCTTTTTTCCGGACGGGGATACAATATTACATCATTGACGGTAGCGCCTATTCCAGAGAGCAAGTATTCAAGACTTACTATTGTTACTTCAGGTTCAGTGCGGGTTATAGAGCAGATAATAAAACAACTTCATAAACTTATTCCTGTTTTAAAAGTTTATGAACACGCTGATTTAGTTGAAAAAGAGATGGCATTGGTCAAATTTCCTTTAACTGAAGATATTACAGAAATAAGCATTTTATGTTCTGCTTACAATGGTAAAATTGTTAATGTCGGAGAGAATGTAATTATAACAATGGTTGCAGATGAACCAAAAAGAGTGGAGAACTTTTTAAAAATTATCAATAAATATAACCCAAAAGAGATTGTAAGAAGCGGTGCTGTAGCACTAGAGAGATAAATCAAGTGCTTTTGAGTGATGTAGCTTCGCATCTAAAGCTTGAGTTTTTGGGCAAAGATATAGAGATAGAGTCCATGAATGAACTTTCTCTCTCTTCATCATCACAATTAGCATTTGCAATACATAAAAAATACTCTTACGAATTAAAATCTTCCAAAGCCAAAGCTTTTTTAATAATAAATGCATTAATTGAACATCTTCCCAAAGACTCTTCTTATATAATTTGTGAAGATGTCTCTATCTCCATGGCAGAAGCTACAAAACTTTTTTACAAAAAACCCATTGAGCAGCAGCTTTCGCATGCAGTAGTGGGTCAAGAGTGTTATATAGACGCTATGGCAAAGGTGGAAAAAGGTGTAGTTATTGGCTCAAATGTTACTGTAATGGCGGGTGCATATATTGGGACAAATGTTGTAATCGGTGATAACACTATAATATATCCAAATGTGACCATCTATAGAGACAGTGTTGTTGGAAGTGATTGTATCATTCATGCAGGAAGTGTAATCGGTGCTGATGGATTTGGTTTTTCTCATACAAAAGAGGGTAAGCATATAAAAATTTATCAAAACGGAAATGTTATCATAGAAAATGATGTAGAGATTGGTGCAAACTGTGCAATAGATAGGGCAGTTTTTAATTCTACTATTATTAGACGCGGTACAAAACTGGATAATTTTATCCATATTGCACACAATTGTGATATTGGAGAGTATTCTCTCTTCGTTGCCCAAACAGGAGTTGGCGGTTCTACGACATTAGGACGCAATTGTGTGGTAAGTGGGCAGAGTGCTTTTAGCGATCATTTGGATATAGCACCTTTTTCCACTTTTACTGCAAGAAGCGGAGTAACAAAAAGCATAAGCAATAGCGGCGGAGTTTACAGCGGGTTTCCGTTAATGAATCATAGAGATTGGAAAAGATTGCAAGCAAGGATAGCAAAGCTTAATGATTAGGAGTGAAAAATGGATTTAAAAGAGATTGCAAAAATTTTAAAGTGTGATTTTAGCGGTGAGAATTTTGAAGTAACAAAGATGAATACTCTTCGTGATGCCAAGAAAAGCGAAATATCTTTTGTAGCAAATTCAAAATATATAAAAGAGATACAAGACTCAAATGCAGGTGCTATTATAGTTGATAGATCTACAAAAGAGTTTGTTCCTAAAGATACTATTGCTTTAGTTGTTGACAATCCATACTGGGAGATGGCAACGCTCTCAAAATATTTTGCACCTCCTATCGAAGATGAAACTTTAGCAGAACCTAAAATAGGCAAGGGAAGTGTTGTTTCACCAAAAGCAGAAATTGCAAAAGGCGCTTTAATAGGCGAAAATTGTACTATTATGGCACATGTTTATATCGGTGCCAACAGTGTAATCGGTAACAATACTATCATCTATCCAAGTGTTAGCATATACAGAGACTGTAGAGTAGGAAGCAACTGTATTATTCATGCAAACACAACAATCGGAAGTGATGGTTTTGGTTTTGCAACAAACAAGATGGGTGAGCATAGAAAAATATATCAAAACGGCAATGTGGTTATAGAAGATGATGTAGAAATCGGAAGCTCTACTACTATAGACAGGGCAGTTTTTGGAACTACTCTTATCAAATATGGCGTAAGAATTGACAATCTTGTTCAAGTCGGACACAACTGTGTAATAGGTGAGCACTCTGTTCTGGTTGCTCAAGCAGGAATTTCCGGCTCTACAACAATGGGAAGAAATGTTGTAATGGGAGGACAGAGTGCAACAGCAGGACATTTAAATATTGCTCCTTTTACAACAATGGCGGCTAGAAGCGGAGTAACAAAGAGTATAAATCAAAGCGGCTTAACATTTGCAGGATTTCCGTTGATGGAACATAAATTATGGTTGAAACTTCAGGCAAAAATTGCTAGACTTATTAAATAATATAAAAGGAGTTGGAATGTCAAAAACTATTGAGTTACATGGAACACAAAAAGGTGTTATAACTATTATTAAAATGGATGAGCCGTATGGTGCAGGCAGTGGAAGTGTTGCTAGTATAGGTATATCTTTGGCAGGAAATGAAAATGAGCCTGAGTGGAAAGTTCATATTCCTCTTGAAAATCTGGATGAAGTCATAAAGGCTCTTAAAGAGTTAAAATAGCATTGTGGGGGTGTAGTTGAAAAAGAAGCTTTTTACCTTTTTTTTATTCTCTGCACTTCTTTTTGCGAAAGAGCATCTGCTGCTTTTTAGCGGAAATAAAGAGCTTTCATCAAAAGAACTTTATAGTGTTCTCGAACTGCATAAACCATACTTTTATGAGTTTTATGTGGATGAGCCTGTTATTGAATTTAAAAATATAGAATTAACCATACAGGCTCTTAAGGATTACTATAAATCAAAAGGCTTTTACCACACAAATATATCTTATCTAAAAGATAAAAATTCAATAACTCTTCTTATAGAAGAAAATAACCCGATTATAGTTAAAAGTGTAACTTTTATATCAAACTTGGATATTTCTAAAGAGATTCCTTTTAAAGAGGGTGAAATATTTAGTGCTGATAAATTTACACGGAGTAAGAAAGATATAAAACTGCTTTATGCAAATAGCCATTTTTGCAACGCTTCTCTTGATGCAAAAGCATGGATAGATATAGAGCAAAATTTTGCTTATTTAGCATATGAAGTTATACAAAATAAGAAATGTTATTTTGGCAATATAGAAATAATACCTACAAAAAATATTGATGCTGATATATTAAAGTCTCTTATATATTTTGAAGAAGGTGAGCCTTTTTCTACTAATAAAATAACAAGAAGTTATGAGAGCTTATATGGATATGAAGGTATTTCAAAATCTATAATCAATACAAATATAAAGAAAAACAATAGAGTTGATATAACTATAAATACAATAGAAAATGAAAAACCTGTTCGTTTTATGGCCGGCTTAGGTGCTAGCAGTGATGAAGGTGTTATGTTTTTTCTTGGAATTAAACATAGAAATTTTTTAGGAAATCTCAAAAGTTTGGGAGCTGAGACAAGAGTAACTCAAATAAAACAGACCATAAAAACAAATTTTGATATGCCGCTTATAAATAAAAATTTTACAGGTTTTGAAGTTGGTTATGAAAATGAAGATTTTATAACTTTTAAAGAAGAGAGAATATTTGCTGATCTTTTTTTAAAACAAAAGGTCTCCTCCTATACAACATTTAAAGAAAGTATACTTTTTGATAAAGCAAGAACTTATGATATTAATGATGAAACTCTATTTCCAAAAAGTTCTCTTTTTGTAGTATCTCCAAAACTTGAATGGAATTATGATACAAGAGATAAAATATTAGATCCAAGATCGGGGTATTTTATAAATTCTCAAATAAGCGGTTCTGTAAAGAGTGCTGTTTCTGATGCATCATATCATAAATTTAAATTAAACGGCGGTTACATACTCCCTATCAATGACTATATTGTTGGTTTAAAAGCAACTTTTGGAACATTAAGCATAAGTGATGGGTATATCCCATCTTCTTACCGTTTTTTTGCCGGCGGAATGTACAGCAATCGTGCTTATGGTTATAGAAAATTAGGTCCGACAGATGATAAAAACAACCCTATAGGCTCTGATTCAATTATAGAAACTACAGCTGAAGTTAGATTTAATATTTACAAAGATTTGAGAGGAGTTCTTTTTAGCGATACTACATTTTTGGGAAATGACAGCACTCCCAATTATGACAATGGATATTATAGTGCAGGATTTGGACTTCGCTACAATACACCAGTCGGACCAATTGCAATTGATGCAGGATTTGATATAGAAAATCCTATGAAACAATATGCTATACATTTTCATATCGGAGAGCTGTTTTGATAAAAAAAACTTATCTTTTTTTTCAAATTATCACAATATTTGCACTCTTTATAGCAACTGTTGCTATTTTTATTTTATTTCAAAAAGATATTGTGCCATATTTTGCTCAAAAATATTTAAAAGAGCATAAAATAGAATATAGTTTGATAGAGGGCACTCTGTATAGCGGAGTTGTTATTAAAGATTTTAAATATGAAGAGAGTATAAAAATTGATGAGCTTAGAGTAAATTATAATCTTTTGATGTTGATACATCCGACTCCAAGAATAGAATATATAGGTGCAAAGGGAGTTACTATAGATGCAGATAAGATTTTAAAATCATCTAGCGATAAAGAACAAGAATCAAAATTTGCATTTAATATTTCAAAAATAGATGTAAAAAATGCAAATATTAACTATAAAAATAAACTCTACACTTTCAATTTAGAGGGTTCTGATTTTAGTTTTAGAGATAAAATCGACCTTGAAAAAATAGAGCTTGAATTGAAAACATCTTATGGTTTGCTTTCTCTCAATGGGCAGATAAAATCAAATAATTTAAAAGCGCAATCAACTGTTTTAATAGATAAAAAGATAAAAAGTAAGTATCTATATTTTTTAACATATACTCCAGAAAAATTTGATGTAGATTTAGATGTATCAATGAAAAAAATATCTTTAAAAACATCATTAAAAAAGATTATTTTTAAGGATGTTGAAAACCTTGAATTAAACAATACAAACATAAATTTAATATATAAGTTTAAAGATGATTTTTTTGTTGTTAATTCAGACTATGGTGCTTTTTATGAAAGGAGTGAAATTTTTGTAAAACAGGAAACTTTAGTTACATTTGATTTAAAAGTTGATTCTAAATTAGATGCAGAGATAATAAAAGATGAGTTAAATCTGCCTTTTAAAAATTTTGCACTAAAGATAAATAAAGATGAAAATTTTACGAAAATTGATTTTGATGCGCAAGATATTGAAGTAAATACTAAGACTAAAGACTATAAAAATTTTATTTTAAAAGCAGATACAAAATATGCATATTTAGATGGAATATTTGAGAGAGACAACAACGCTTCAACGCTGCACGGTCAGCTTTATCCAAAAAAAGAGGCACCTTTTATAAAAGAGTATTATCATGATAAATTTTCCAAAATAAATCTTTTTGTATCAAAAGATCAAGATACTATAAGAGGCAATATAAATGCAGATATTTTTTCTTTAACACTCTTTAATGATGATAAAGGAGCTCTTAAAGGTTTAGCTAAAATGGGCTCTAGCAAGTTTAATATAGAGGGAGATTTAAATAAAAGAGTACTTAACATTGACTCAGAGTTAGAGTCTCTAAATACTCTATTGTATGAACTTGATTTAAATGCACTTGATGAGGATATGTTTTTTGATGCAAAAGCAACTATAAAAGCAGATATATCTTATAAAGATACATTTGAGATAAAAACAAGATTAGATATTCCATGGTATAAAGTTAAACTTGATACTAAAACTATATATACGGGAGAAGATGCTTTTTTTGAGTTTTTTTATAAAAATTCTCAAGCAACTCTGCAAAGATACGGTTTTAAAGTTGCAAATTATAATATTTACTCAAATAGAGCCTCAAAAATTATTTTAAACGAAAAAGGCGAGCTAGAGCTTAAAGAGTTTTGGGTTTATGATAATTTGCTATTACGAGGAATATTAAGACCATCTGATATGAGTGCAGATATTAATATAAAAAGTGATAAATTTCATTATAAATCAGATGATGCCAATGTAACTTTAAAAATGAATTTGCAAGCAAGCATTGATAGCAGCGGTAAACAAAATGTTACAGGTGATATAACTGTTTTAGACGGCATAGTTACATATGCTCCTAAAAAAGAGCATGTTATTGGTGATGAAGATATTATAATTATTCAAGATATAAAACCAGAGAAGAAAAAAGTAGATAGAGCATTAAATATATCTATAAACTCACTAAAACCAATAAAGTATAAAATAAAAGAAGCTGATCTTTTATTTACTCCAAATTTAACGCTTTATCAAGAGACAAGTAGCTCAATGCAGATACTTGGGACGGTACAAATTAACAAAGGAACCATTAATATAAGTGACAGAGTTTTCGAGTTTGATGAGAGCGAAATATATTTTGTTGATGATAAATATACAAATCCTTATCTAAATTTAAATCTGCACTATTATACGCTTGATAACATAGACATAGAGATATATATTACAAATAGAGTAAATTCTCCTGTAATTATTTTTGCTTCAAATCCTCAAATGAGTCAAGAAGACATTATGTCATATATTTTATTTGGCGCTGCTGCTTCATCTGTTTTTGATACAAGTGAAGATAGTTCTAAAACTTCTCTAAGTAATCTGCTTTTAGGTGCGGGTTTAAAAGAGATGCTTAATAAATCAACAAATTTGAAAATAGATACTTTAAATATTTTAACAAATGAAGAGGGAACTCTTGGATATGAGATAGGAACACGCTTTGGCAAAAATATCCGTCTTGTTTATAGAAATGATGAGATATCAACTATAATATTGCAATATAGTATAAGCAAGTCAATAAGAATTGATGTAGATGTAAAAGAGACAGGGCAGGGAGTCGGTATATATTATATAAAAGATTTTAAACTTAAGGAGTGACAAAAAACTTGTCACTGCAAATAAATTATTTTAAAATAATCAGCGGAATTTTTACATTTTGGATAAGTTTTGTTGTAAAACTTCCAAAAAGAGCTGTCTTTAATTTACCGTGGCTATATGAACCAATTGCCATTATGTCTATATTATTACTTTTTTGAGAATTTAAAATCTCTTCTAAAGGATCGCCTGATTTTGATATAAACTCACAGTTGAGTGTTTTATCTTGGATTATTTCTTTGGCATTTTCAATTAACTCTTGAGATTTTTTTGTATCATTGCAGATATTTATGACAAATCTTTTTATATCCCTTCCCAGCATAGGGGAGGAGGAAACTTCTTCCAGAGCTCTTGTTGAACCACTTTCACCGTTAAATGCTATCATTACATTTTTTATAGGAGAGTACTCTTTGTTGACTAAAATAATCGGCACATTTACATCTCTTATAATATTTTCAACCTGAGATCCGATTTCCATAATATCTGAGTTATGGTCAACTCCAGATATCCCAAACAGAACAACTCTCATTTTTTCTTCAAGTTCTTTGAGATTTTCATATAAAGTTCCATGTCTTTGAGAGATTACAACATCTTCAAAACCGCTGTTTATAACTTTTTCTTTTAAGGATTTTAAAATATCTTTTCCATTGTTTATAAGCTTTTTGCTTTCCACGGCATCTTCATCAGAAAGGTCATTTAAAAGAGTATCTCTTTCACCAAAGCCGATGCTTCCAGAGAGGTCACTTTTGGATGATATATGTGTATGTTCTATTGTATTTAATAATACTAACGGCAATTTTAACTCTTTTGCAATATACAGCCCATATTCACAAACAGCTTCAGAATATTTTGAGCCGTCTATACAGGCAAGTACAGCCTCTTTTATAGTATTTATATTTTGCATGCTTTAATGTCCTCCCATTATTTTTTCAATCTCTTCTGGTTTATCGTGAACACCAAATCTGTCAATTATAGTACTGCTCGCTCTATTTTTGCCGATAATTGTTACATTTGCACCTTCACGGCGAAGTTTAATCACTACTTTGTCAAGTGCATACACAGCAGAAATATCCCAAAAATGAGCTTTGTTTAAGTCTATCACGATATTTTCTACAACTTCCTTAAAATCGAAAAATTCTACAAATCTGTCCGCACTGTTGAAGAATACCTGACCGACTATTTTATATGTTCTTGTATCTGTTTGTTCATTATAAAATGTTTCACTATACATAAAATGGCTGATTTTGTTTGCAAAAAAGAGCGATGCCAAAAGTACACCCACAAATACTCCAAGTGCTAGATTATGTGTCCATACAACCACCACAACTGTTGCCACCATAACTACATTTGTAGATATCGGCAGAGTTTTTAATTTTTTTATAGAGCCCCAGTCAAATGTACCGATGGAAACCATTATCATAACCGCCACAAGTGCCGCCATTGGGATTATAGAGATTAAATCACTTAAAAATACAACCATTATAAGTAAAAATACACCCGCAAGCAGAGTCGAGAGTCTTGTTCGTCCACCTGATTTTACATTGATAACGGACTGCCCAATCATGGCACAACCTGCCATACCGCCCATAAAACCTGAAGCAATATTTGCAACGCCCTGACCGCTGCACTCTCGGTTTTTATCACTCTTTGTATCCGTTAAATCATCTACGATAGTAGCCGTCATTAAAGACTCCAAAAGGCCGACTATAGCTAAAGATATAGAGTATGGAAGTATAATCATAAGTGTCTCAAGGTTAAAAGGAATCTGAGGAATTAAAAAAATCGGAAGCGTATCTGGAAGCGCGCCCATGTCTCCTACATTTCTTACATCTATGTCAAATAAAATAACCACCAAAGTGATAGCTACGATGGTTATAAGCGGAGAGGGGAGCAGTGTTCCTATCTTTGGAATGTATGGAAAAAGATAGATAATGCCAAGACCTGCAGCTGTAAGCGCATATACATGCCACGAAACATTTGTGAGTTCGGGAAGCTGCGCCATAAAGATAAGTATGGCAAGTGCATTGACAAAACCGACAACAACCGCGCGGGGGACAAAACTCATTAGCTGACCGAGTTTAAAGTGCCCTGCAATCATCTGAAGCATACCTGTTAAAACCGTAGCCGCAAGAAGATACTCCAAACCGTGCTCTTTTACAAGTGTGACCATTAAAAGCGCCATTGCACCCGTTGCCGCACTAATCATTCCGGGACGGCCGCCAACAAAGGCAATAACAACCGCGATACAAAAAGATGCATAAAGTCCTACTTTGGGATCAACTCCCGCAATAATAGAGAAAGCTATGGCTTCTGGTATAAGTGCAAGTGCGACCACCAAGCCTGCTAGTGTGTCTCCTTTTATATTGGAAAACCACTCCTCTTTTTTTAAATATTTTTGTAGCAATTATTATCCTTTTTGTTTTTTGTATGTTTTTTGATTTTTTAATAAATGAGGAGTTTATCTCCGCTAAATAGCAGAGATAAACTATAATAAAATTTAAAAATTATTTTATGCTTTTAGTTCTTTTACAAACTCTTCGATTCTTTTTATTCCTTCGTGAATACTATCTATATCTGTTGCAAAACTAAATCTAAAGTATCCTTCGCTTCCAAAGCCGACACCCGGAACTACAGCAACACCTTTTTTTTCTAAAAGATCTTTACAAAACTGCATAGAATCATTGCTTATCTCTTTGATATTAACAAAAAGATAAAAAGCGCCATTAGGTTTATAGACACTAAGCCCGTCAATCGCATTGATAAGTTTTACCGCTTCATCGCGACGCTCTTTAAATGCTACTCTCATCTTTTCAATCTCTGCATCGGCTGAACCGTCCAAACCTGGAATTGCTGCTTTTTGCGTTATAGAGTTGATATTTGAAGTGCTTTGGCTTTGAAGTTTTTTTGTTGCTTGAATAAGTTCAGTGTTGTGAGCTGCCATATAACCAAATCTCCATCCTGTCATGGCAACTGATTTGCTAAGACCGTTAATGGTCACTGTTCTTTTAAACATATCATCACTTACCGCTGCTGCAGATGTAAACTCACCGTCATAGATAAGTTTTTCATACATCTCATCACTTGCAACTATAATATTAGTTCCTTCTAGAATTTTCCCAATTTCTTCAAGTTCAGCTCTTGAATAAACTGCACCTGTTGGATTTGAAGGGCTTGTAAGTACCAGCATTTTTGTTTTAAATGTAAGAGCTTTTTTTAATTGTTCAGGCGTTATTTTAAATTCATTATCATCATGTGTTTCTATCTCAACTACAGATCCGCCGAAATATGAAACTAATTCAGGATAGGTAACCCAATAAGGAGAAGGAATAATAACTTCATCTCCTTTTTGAATTGTTGCTGCAAAAAGATTAAATAAAGAGTGCTTTGCACCGTTATTTGTGATTATTTGATTGGGAGCATAAGTTAACCCGTTTTCTCTTTTTAGCTTATTTGATATTGCTGTTTTAAGAGCAGGAATACCGTCAACAGCCGTGTATTTTGTAAAACCTTCATTTATAGCAGCTATTGCAGCATCTTTAATAACTTGAGGAGTATCAAAATCAGGTTCACCTGCAGAGAAGCTGATGATATCTTTGCCTTGAGCTTTTAATTCTGTAGCAAGCGTTGAAATTGCAATTGTAATTGATTCTGATAGTGTGTTAATGCGATCTGTTAACATACGAACCCTTTTTTAAAAAATATTGAGCGAATTATACTAAAATAATTTAATATATTAGTAGGTATTTATATTGAAATTTCAGTTTTTCATAGCCTTAATAAAAGATTCATAAATTTTTTCTAATTCTAAATCTTGATCAAGAAGATCTTTATTATCTTCAACCAATATATGCTCCAGTACTGCAACACGCTTTAGCATATATTCAAACATCTCTTTATTTATGTCAGGAAGCAAATTGTGCATAAGAGGCTCTTTACATCTTCCTTTTTCTATAACATGTGCAGGAATTCCTATAGCAGTAGCATTATCAGGCACATTTTTAACAACAACAGAATTCGCTCCAATCTTAGCATACTTACCAATAGTAATATTTCCTAAAACTTTTGCTCCAGCACCTATTACGGCACCTTTTTTTATTGTAGGATGTCTTTTTCCGTGCGTTAGAGAAACACCGCCAAGAGTTACTCCCTGATAAATTAAAACATCATCTTCTACTATTGTCGTTTGTCCTATAACAACTCCAAATCCATGGTCGATAAAGACTCTTTTTCCAATTACGGCACCAGGATGTATATCTATATTTGTTAAAAATTGACTAAAACCCATAATGATTCTTGCAAGACTTTTAAAGTTTGCCTTATAAAGTCTATTAGCAATTCTATACCAAGCCAATGCCCATACACCTGGGTAATTAAATAAAAAATCAAATTTAGAATTTAATGCCGGATCATTTTTATAAGCATTAGAAAAATCTTCTTTGATTTCGGCATAAAGTCCCAAGATAAGCTCCTAATATGTAGTTCTTAAATAGCCATTTTGCTTTAAAAATAACTCTAATTTTGCAAGTGTATCATTTTTTTCTTGCTCAGTAATAAAATGAGAATTTGATAAATCGTTTTTAAGCTTATTAAAAACTTCTTCTTCATCATAACCAAGAGTATTTAGTATCTCTAATATATTTTTTGATTCAACCGCATTTTTTATTTCATAACTGTTCTCATCTATAATAACGGTATATTCGCTTGGATGCGTAAAGAGGTTGTGATTCATTCCAAGTGTCTCTTGATAAGCACCTACATTAAAAAATCCTAAAAAATAATCCTCTTCATCCAAATTTACATCATGTAGATAGAGAGGTTTGTCAGGATTGAAACCAATTTCACCATCACTGTCGCATGTAATATCCCATAAAGAAGCTGCCCTTAGTGGAACAGTGTTTAAATGGTGCAGTGGCATAACAGGAAAGTGTTGATTTAATCCCCAATAATCAGGCAGACTTTGAAATATGGAAGCGTTAATAAGGTATCTTTCCTGCAGTTTTACTTGTAGTTGCGCTAACTCATCTGTTGGATTTGCAGATTTTAGATAGAGTGCTTTTTTGATAATATTGTGAACTAAAATTTCTGCGTTGGAACGATCTTGTAGATCTATATATCCCAAATCAAAAAGAGTTAATAGTGACTCCATATGATCAAGTGCATCATGCAGATACTCTATACAATTTGTGTTGTTTAAAAGTCTGTTTAGCTCTATAAGTTCCTCAATTAGAGGAGGATTGTTTTTTTTGAAATTAAGCAGTTTCTCTTGATAATCCTGCGTAAATAGTTCAAGAACAGGTGTAATAAGCACGGCGTGTGAAGCAACGATAAATCGTCCCGATTCCGTAAAGATGTCAGGATGCTCAACATTTTTTGCATTCATAATTTCGCCCAAAAGAAAAACAACACTGCTTGAAAACTCATCTATAGAGTAGTTTCTTGCACTTGACATAACATGCTGATCATACTCAACTGCCAAACCGCCTCCGATATTAATGCTCTTTAGAGATGTAGCTCCCATTTTTTTGAGTTCGGCATAGATATTTCCAGCTTCACGAAGCGCTTTTTTTAGAGGTGCTATATCAGACATTTGTGAACCGATATGAAAATGGACCATATTGAGTTGATTTAGCAGTTTTGCATCTTTTAAAAGGGCAATTGCCTCTATGATTTCGGTAGAGGTTAAACCAAATTTTGCATCCATTCCTCCGCTTTTTGCCCAGATACCGCTGCCTGCGCTGTGAAGTCTAACTCTTATACCGATATTTGGGACTTTAAGGTCACACTCTTTTGCAACTTCTATAATAGTTTCAAGTTCACCCAATCCCTCTATCGTAATTGTAATATTGTGTCCGCTTTGTGCAGCTATAAAGCCCAAAGTAATCATCTCTTTGTCTTTAAAACCGTTTACTGTAATGTTAGCACCCATCGGAGTTTTGCTCATTGCAAGTATCAGCTCTGCTTTAGAACCTGCCTCCAAACCGTAACTATATTGAGCTCCTTGAGAAGTTACAGCCTCTACTGCATGTGGAAATTGATTTACCTTTAAAGGAAAAACAGCGTTGAAATTTCCTTTATAGTTATTTTGCTGTATAGCCTTATCAAAGTAACTGTAAAGAGTTCTGATTTGGCTTTTAATAAGATGAGGAAATCTGAGTAAAATAGGACCTCTTACATCATTTAAGCGAATATCTTCAACAATTTGAAGCAATGATGGCATGCACTTATAGTTTAATTTTATCTGGCCGTCTTCAATAATAAAATTTTTGTTAGACCAAATATCAAGACCGAAATTATTCATAAAAATATCCTCATAAAATATTAAAAATCTTCCAGGGTTACTGTTTTTTCTGTTTTATCTTCTAAATTTTTCACCCAAATAGTACCATTTTTCATCTCCTCAGAACCTATAACTGCACAATATTTAGCATTTGTTTTATCAGCAGCTTTGAGATGATTTTTGAGATTTTTTGATTTGTAATCTACAATTACAAGATTTGATTCTCTTTTTTTATGGGCAACCTTTATTATTGTATCAATACTTTCATCATCCATGGCACCAATATAGTAACCCTCCTTTTTAACCTCAGGCATCTTTATAAGTTCCATCAATCTTTCTATTCCCATAGCAAATCCTACCGCTGGAGTAGGGCGGCCGTCTAAAAATTCTACAAGTCTATCATATCTTCCGCCTCCGGCTATTGCACTTTGGCTTCCTATGTTGTCGCTTACAAACTCAAATGCGGTTTTAGAGTAGTAATCTAATCCTCTTACAAGATTTGTATTTATCTCATATGCAATAGCGTTGTCATCTAAAATTTTTGTTAATGTAGTAAAATCTTTTTCACACTCAGAACATAGATTTTGCATAAGCTTAGGTGCATTTATATAAAGTTCTTGACATGAACCATTTTTACAATCAAGCACCCTTATGGGATTTGTATCAAGTCTTCGGATGCAGTCTTCACAGATTGTATCTTTGCACTCTTGCACAAAATGAATTAATTTTTTACGGTAAGATGGCATGCACTCAATACAGCCTAGAGAATTAAGCTGCAGCCTGTAACCAATACCCAGCTCTTTTAAAATATCACTCACCATCATAATCATATTTGCATCTTCATAAACGCTCTCAACTCCAAAGCTCTCAACTCCAAACTGATGAAATTGTCTCAATCTGCCTTTTTGAGGTCTTTCGTACCTAAACATCGCTCCATGATAAAAAAATCTATGTACACCACCTGCGCGGTCTAGTTTTTTTTGTATAAATGCGCGCACAACTCCGGCAGTCCCTTCCGGCCGTAAGCAGATGTCATTTCCGCCTTTATCAACAAACTGATACATCTCTTTTCCGACAATATCACTTGATTCTCCGACTGAACGCTTAAAAAGAGAAGTCTCTTCTAAAAGAGGAGTTTCTATAAAATGAAAGCCATATCTCTGCGCAATTTTAGTGGCAGTATCTATAAAGTAAGTAAATCTTTTATAATCATCACTTAGGATATCGTTCATGCCTCTTAGTGAAGTAATCATCTGTTTCCTTGAAAATTCTATTTTATTTATTATTGATTTGATTTGAAAGGATACCATTTTTTGCTTATATTTCATTGACTAATAATATTGTGATTTTAATAATATCTGAATGTAGATAATTTTTTTTACATTCTTTTAATAAAAGTATCTTATACTATTAATACTTATAGTATTTTATTACAAATTATAAACAAGGATATTGTCATGATTGAATTACCAAAACTGCCATTTGCTGAAGATGCATTAGAACCCTTTATCTCCTCGGAAACAATACAGTACCATTACCACAAGCATCATGCGGGGTATGTCAATAAACTCAATGAGTTAATTAAAAATACAGTTTATGAGAAAATGTCTCTCTCTTCTATCATTCGTGATTCGCAAGGAGCTGTTTTTAATAATGCAGCACAGGTATTTAACCATACTTTTTACTGGAGCAGTTTAAGCGGCAAAAAATCTCTTCCCGGCAAAGAACTTTTAGAGAAAATCAATAATGATTTTGGTTCAGTTGAAGCTCTAAAAGAGGAGTTTATTAAAGCCGGAGCAGCACTCTTTGGTTCAGGTTGGGTATGGCTTGTAAGAGAGCCTAATGGACATTTAACAGTTAAAACAACTCAAAACGCAGACAACCCTCTAAAGTCGCATATGATACCGCTATTTGTTTGTGATGTATGGGAGCATGCTTATTATATTGATTATAGAAATATGCGTCCAAAATACTTAGAAGAGTTTTGGAACTATATAAACTGGGAACATGCAACAAAAACTTTTAATAAAACAGACAATAATATTTTTATCGCAGCAGAACCTTGCAATGATATTCATGACCCTTTTTGTGAAGTGTTTGATGAACTTCAACACCAAGATAGAGTAACGAGTTAAATACAAGTTTTATTTACATAGAATAATTAATCTTGAATATAAAGGTACAAAATGCAGCAGCATGAGAGTTTAAAAGAGCACTATAAATTTACGCAGGAAGAGGCTTTAATTTTACAAACTCTTCAACCTAAAATGAGTGCGCTTGCAGATAAATTTATTGATGAATTTTATGATTATATTTGGGGATTTGGTTCAACTGCAAAATTTCTTAAAAATCAAAAAATTATTGATTATCACCGCACTAAAATAAAAGCGTGGTTTATAAATCTTTTTTGCGGTAAATATGATCTGCACTATTTTACTTACCTCTATAAAATCGGTGAAATACATGTGCGAATTGGACTTCCGACACACTATGTAAATTCTGCATTTACATTTGTAAGAACTTTTATCATAAAAAATATTGAAAAAAATTCCAAAGATGAGATACAGCGCTTAAAAGAGATAGAGGCGGTTGAGAAGATTGTAGATATCAATCTTGATACACTTACAAGTTCATATAGAGAGGAGGAGCTTAGTAAATTTTTATCTCTCTCTAAATTTGAAAAAACAGTTTTATCAGGTTTGAAAAAATTCAATTCATATATCAATTTTTTCTTAGCGGGATCTTTGGCATTAGTGGCATTTTTTGCAATAGGACTGTTTGTTTATGATATATATCTGCTTTTTTTTACAGATATTGGCATAGAGAAAGGAATCTTGACTGTTCTTGGAAGCTTGCTCGTATTATGGGCGGCAATCGAGCTCATTCATGAAGAGATTAATCATTTACAAGGCAAAGGGTTTGCTATTGGAGCTTTTATAATGCTTGCTATGGCAGCTCTGATTAGAAAAGTGTTAATTTACTCACTCTCTTCAGAAAAAGGTAATGAACTTTTAGTGATAGGCGTAGTTATCGTTGCATTAGCAGTCTCTTACTGGCTTGTAAATGTAAAAAATAGAGTGAGTATTTAGTACCAACCATAAGATTTAGCCTAAAATTAAAAAAACTATTTTTTTATATTATTTAATATTTCTTTTGTAATTTCATCTATATTTTTAGCTGCATTGATTGTTATAAGTTCTATATTTAGGAGTTTTGCAGCTTCAATAATGCAATTTTGAATGTTAAGCAGATACTCTACGCCTCTTAATTCTATGCCATCTAGTTTTTTTTGTGAAAGTCTAAATTCAAGTTCTTTTTTTTCTAAAAAGAGTAAAAAAACTTTTGAAGGATATATGCCGTCTGTTGCAAAATTATTTAAAGATAGTAAATCTTTTTTTTCTATTTCACCTTGAGCCAAGGCATAAGCAACTCCGCTTACTGCACTTCTGTCAGATATGATTGTTTTATCTAGATTTGGTTTTATAATCTCTTTTACATGTTCGGCGCGATCTGCTAAAAAAAGTAAAAATTCCGCTTTTTTACTTTTTGTTTTTGCACTTAGCACTATCTCTCTTATCTCTTTTCCTACATCAGTACCGCCTGGCTCTTTTGTAATAACAGCATTGTCAAAATGTTTTTCTAATTTTTTAATCTGTGTACTTTTTCCGGCAGTATCAATTCCCTCTATTGCAATGTACATGAATTCATTTTTCCTATAATATTTTGAACATCTTTTGGGAGCAAGTGATCTGTTTTGGCATTAAATTTTAAAAGATTTCTAACACTTGAAGAGCTAATAAAGGCATGTTGCAGTTTTGGCATTAAGTATACTGTTTCAATGCTTTTATCAAGAGAGTTGTTAAGATACCCAAGCTGCAACTCGTATTCAAAATCACTTACGGCTCTAAGACCGCGGATTAGCACATTGGCATTGTGTGTTTTTGCTAACTCAACCGTAAGATTGTCAAATCCGAGTACGGTAACATTTTTGAGATTTTTAACAGCCTCTTTTGTCATATGTATACGCTCTTGCAGAGTAAACATAGGCTTTTTGTCAGTTGATATTGCAACAGCTATAATAAGCTCGTCGAAGAGATTTAAAGCCCTTTCAATAATATCATAATGACCATTTGTAATAGGGTCAAATGTTCCTGGATAGAGTGCTATTTTTTTCATTATTCCCACCTTTTGTATAAAGTATTTTCAATATTAAGTAGATCAAACCATTTACCTATAATAAAGTTTTCCATCTCATCTAAAGTTTGTTGTTTAGAGTAATATGCCATAACAGGAGGTGCTACAATAACTCCTAAAGTTGCCAATTTATGCATATTTTCGAGCGCTATTGCAGAAAATGGCATCTCTCGCGGCGCTAAGATAAGTTTTTTATGCTCTTTTATCATTACACTCGCGCATCTTGTAACTAAATTGTCAGCAATACCACATGCAATTTTTGCTAATGTATTCATGCTGCAAGGTGCTATTATCATGGCATCTACTCCAAAAGAGCCTGATGCAACGCTTGCTGAAATGTCATTATTGTCATGAATGGTTGCATCCATCTCTTTATGTAAGACTATCTTTGAATTTTGTGTCATAATAAAATGTTTGTCAATATTTTTAGGAAGCAGTTGAATGACTTTTAATCCCAGATTAACCCCGCTTGCACCACTTGCTGCGACTACTATTTTACGATTTTTCACTTTATCTCCACTTTATAGCTGTTTGTAATTGTCAATTTTTTCATTAATAGTTTTAAATTTTTATTATATCATTAACTTTAGTGTCCTGAGATTTAGTGGCATTATAGCCAAATCCAGAATTTTGCCATTCATCATGCTTTCGTTCTTTAACGCCTTTATACATTTTGCCTGATATTCCTGGAAGTAATGCCAAATGAACTGCATCCCATTCATTCGACATTTCAATATAAGGATTGGTTCGAAGTCCTTCTATGAAATATTTGATTTCTGAATTGAAATAATTCAGTAATGTCTTTAATTAAATCAAACCAATCTTTTTGATTTGCCTCATTAATTTCTGAAACAAATACTCGTTTTAATAACTCAACTTTATTTGACATTGATGCTTGTGGTATTAAAAGAAGAGAAGCTTGTTTTGAATTAGGTTTACATAAAGTTAAGATAGCGTTACGAATATCTGATTCTACAAATCCTGCATTTAAAACTAGCTGTCCCAATTGCTGCTGGAATTCTGGGCTATGCATTATTACTCCTATGTCTAATGTTTGAAATTACCAATCAAAAACTCGTGCGCGGCTTTTTGATTGGTCTCCTTTGGTTGGGTTATGCTATTACTGCCAAACAAACGATACTGATATCTATGAATCGTAAAAAGAAACAAACTCTTCCAATAAAATACGCTCTGTGCGATAATTATTGATCGGAGCACTGGTGTCTTCATAACCCAATGCTATGCCGCAAAGCAGTACTTTATCTTCTCCAATATCCAACTCCTTTTTGACGATAGCGGGAAACTCAGCTAAAGCAGCCTGAGGACAGCTCCCCAGTCCCAAGTCCGTTGCTGCCAACATAATGGATTGTAAAAACATGCCGTAATCCAGATAAGAACCTTTTTCCAATGCGGAATCGATAAAGAAGTACAAGACAACTGATGCGTCAAACGCTCTATAATTGGCTTTCCATTGAGCAATCTGCTTCTCTTTGTCTTCCCTATCGATCCCTAAAGTCTGATACATCAAAAGACCCGTCTCTTTTCTTCTACTTTTGTACGGTTCATCCCATTGAGGGGGATAATAGTGGTAATCCATCTTCGCTTTATTGCCACTTTCAAATGCTTCAATAACTTTAGTCTCAATATCTTTTTTTTTATCTCCGCTGACAACACAGACTGTCCAAGGTTGCATATTAACACCTGACGGGGCACATTTTGCATTTTCCAAAATAGTTTTTATGGTATCTTTTTCTACATATTTATCTAAAAAAGCTCTAACGGATTTTCGTTTTTGCAAAGCTTCTAATACATTCATTATTTTTCCTTTTGACTATCTATGGATTTACAGTAATTGTATAGTATAACGACTGAATTGAAAAACAAGGGGATATTTAAGAGTAAAAGTTTGATTTCAAATTTAACTTGCTTTCTTATTTAAAGTTTCAAACTCTCGCTCTATACCCTTGTTATTTTCCAACAATTTGTTATCTGTTTCTAAGTGCTGTTTAATTGAATTTTTTAAAACAATTGATAAAAAAGTAGGTACTGCGTTTCCTATTTGTAAATTTTTAGAGCTTCTTGAGCCATAAAAAATATAATTATCTGGAAAACATTGTATTCTTGCACCTTCTCTTGTTGTTAATGGTCTTGGTGCTTTTGGATGAATACATCTTGATGATGATGGAGTACTTAAATTCCTTGTGATTGTTGGTGCTGGTCGTTCCCACCATAATCTACAATATGTATTTTTAAATCCACTATTTGGTCTTAATTCTTCTGGTACATCTTGTGGTGTTCCTCCATCAGGTAAACACTCCATTAGTTGAACTAACTTATCATTGTTTTTTGGTGCATTATGATCCATTAATTTTTCAGGTGCTTTTTTTCTCATTAATTTTTGAAATTCATTTTTTGCTTCACTACTATATTCGAAACTCTCTTGATTATTTTTGATAAATGGTAAATCACTTATCGCTTCTGATAGTGTTAAATAAGGTTTTAAGTCTTGATTGGAAATATTACTATCATTTGCACTATAATGAGTTGGTTTAGGATATTTAAATTCTTGATTTAATTTTGTACCAATTATTATAACTCTTTCTCTAATTTGAGGAACACCATAATCTGCTGAATTTAAAACTTCATATTTAACTTTATATCCCAATGATTCAAAAAGAGATAGTATCGTTTTTAACAATTCTCCTTTTTGCATTGATACAAGTCCTTTAACATTTTCAAACAAAAATATTTTTGGATTTAACTCTTCTAAAACTCTATAATATTCTTGAAATAATTTACCTCTTGGGTCATTAATTAATCTTTTACCAACTGTTGAAAATGCTTGACAAGGAGGACCACCTACAATTATATCAATATCACCTTTTTTAATTTGTAAATCAGAGTTAAGATTTTCAAGTCCAAAATCTTTTATATCACAATTATACATTTTAACAGTCGGATGATTTAGTGAATAAGCTTTTGCCATATCAGGTAAAAGTTCATTTGCTGCTACTATTTCAAAGTTTTCATCATAAGCAAAGCCATAACTCAGTCCACCAACTCCTGCAAATAAATCTAAAACTTTAAACTTTTTCATTTAAAACCTTATTTAATTCTTTAATTAGATTTTTAATTGAAAATGAAAAAACATTAGTATTGTTTAATAATATTTGATAAGCTGGTTTTCCATATGGCTGATGGTATTGAATATATTTTATATTATCATTATTTCTTTTTAAATTAATAAAATAAAATTCTTTATTATAGATGTCTATGCATATAAGTAATGCTTGTTTCTCTTTAAGATTTTCAAATTTATTATCTCTTAAATCTATTCGTTGGTATGCTTTCCAATAGTTTGTATATGAATTGACTAGCTCTACATTTATTAACTCATTATCCTTTTTAATACAAAAGTCACTATCTGTAGAAACTTTGCTACTAGGTAAAATATTCCTTTCTCTATCAGCACCATATAAATCAATTTCAAAACTATCTCTTAAATAAATCAAAACAGTATCTTCATAGACCCAAGATGAAACTAAATCTTTTGCATATTCTTCTATAGTTCGTTTATCTCTTTGATGCTTACAGCTCTGAAGTGATTTCCACACATCTGAATATTCTACTTGTAATTTTTCAAAATTATTTTCTAAAATATAAATATTACTTTGCGAATAATCATAGTCCTTTGCAACATCAGCTAAATTCTTTTTAAATAAATTACTTAATCCATTATATATATTATTCATAATAGTTTCCCACAAAAAAACTTTTTACATCACCTTGATTCGTAAAACCAAGCTCTTTTCTATATTCTCTAAAATATTGTGTTCTTATTATCGTACTCATTATTTTACTAATCCTTTTAATATTTTTAATCTTATCTAAAGTTTACTATTGACTTTATAAATTATTAAAATATAAAAATTTACTTTCATCAGATAACATTTGAACACACCAATATGAAACCCGCGTGCGGGTTTCATATTGGTAGTGCCGTGATTTGTTATGCTTCGCTTGTTGAAGCAGATGAACTTTGGATTTCTGCGGCTAGCTTTTTTCCCATTGGAGAATCTAAAGGAACCATGTTTGAAGCACCACAGAATGGACATGCATTATATCTAGTTGTCAATCGCCATATGGAATAAATAATTCCCGGCACAATAAATAGGAACCACAAAATAACCTCCATAAAAAAGCTTCCCTTGGTAACTTTTTTTGGATGACCTATATAACCACAATTCGTACAAATAAGCTCTTTAGCCACTATGACTCCTTTTTAGCATAACTATTTATTACAGAGTTATAGCAATTAAAAACTAAAGATACCCATAAAAGCGTACTTTTGCAACTCTCATCAAATTGGATATTAAATATAATATAGTTATATATTGGTACATTTTGGACACACCTATGATTAAAAGATAAATTATTAGTAGCTCCGAATACTGGAGCCGACTACAATTTATTAAACAACCCTAAAGCTTGTTATTTAGGTAGTTTTAGAGATATAATCTCTTCGGATTATGACACACAAAAGTCTAAAAAAGATACAATTTCTTTGCGAATGTACAAAGTTAATCGAACTTTTTATTACCGGAGAAGAATAAACTATAAACTTTTTAGAGTATCATTACGTACTAAAGATATAAAAATTGCACTAAAACGCAAAAAACTTCTTGACATGGTAGATGATGAGCAAATGTATCTCTACTGATACCAAGTTTACGAGCAATGGAACTTTTACTCAGCCCATCTTTGAGCATTTTATGAATCATTTTTACTTCACCTTTTTTAAGCATTCGTCTCCTTTCAAATTTTTGAAAAAAGACTTTAACAGAACTAATCTGTTTCTTTAAGCTTTTGGTTGTAAAAACTACTTTTTAAGCAGCTTTCATACTGCCTATTTTAACTCCGCCGTTAACAAATATCATTTAGTTCTAATAGCATTCTTTTTAAAGAATGCCCATTTCTTTTGGCATCAGAGCTAAGAGACCTAGATGCTGCAAGGAAAACATGTTCTATAATATCTAAATATTCAATCACATATACAGATAATTTATCTAATTTATCCCATGTGGTTTTTTCAAGGCTAATAGTTTTTTTATCTGAATGAGCAATTTTTGTATCTCTTAAACTTTTTAGAGCTTTTATATCATCTTCATACTCTTCTATAATATCTTTATGTTTAGCGATTATATGTGCTATTATTTTGCATGAATAATTTTTGTCGAATTTATGTTTTGATTGACTAGAAAGGAGTTTTCCATCATCATCAAATGTAGTTTCAAAAATAACTTCACTAGCTTCAAAGTCAATTTGAAAGTGCTTGTAATCTTCATTATCAACAATTTCCAAAGTTGGTAGTTGCCTTATATTTGTCAAGATGTAGTTATTTATACTATTGATGTTTACACTATTTTTATTAATCTCAAATATTTTTGCTAGAGATAGAATTGCGTTTTGAATGGCTAGTTGTTGAGTAGCTACAAAGAACTTTTGATATTTCTTTACGCTAGGTGTTTTTGAGTATTCAGATATCGTATAAAGTATAGATATAGAAGAGGTAAATTCATAAAGGTTTTCCGATGTTTTTTGCGTGAAATCTCGTACTTTTAATTGAAATGTATTCAAAGGTTTATTTTATTTTTTTACAAGTTTTTTTATCTACTTTATGACTAAATAAAAAGTGAGCTTGAACATCATCATAAGTATATTGAACTATTAAGTTCTTGTTTCTAATTAAGTTACCCATGATTAGTTCATTACAAATAACTTGCCTATCTTCTTGTTGCATTACATCAATAATTTTTGTCTTTTGTTGTTTCCTATTCCACAATTTTGCAAACTCTTTATCTTGTATGTCAAGTTCTTTAGCATATGTTAAGGTATTCTTGTGTGAATATACACGTCTCAATCTAGTAGCCCTATCTACTCTCATGGGTAAAGATTTGGAAGCTTCACTTGTTAGTGTACGTAATATTTGAGATAAAGGAATTTGATTAAAAATTTCATTTGTTTTTTTCGCATCACTTGCATAATCAGAAAATAATAAAGTAAAAGTAAAAAACATGCTTATAACTATTTTCATTTATTATCCCTTAAAATCCAATCTAAACTTTTTGATAAAAAAATTGGAATTAAAAATGTAGCAATAGTTAAGTAATCCCCAATTATAGAAGTACTTCTATATCCATCAAATAAGGTCGAGTTTATTTTAAATCCACTATAACTACTATATGAAAAAATTAAATCCCAATTTTCATTTGATATATCGAATATAAATAAAACTATAAGAAAAAATATTTGAGTTACAATAAAAACTTTGTAAAATTTGACATTAGTAAATGATGCTTCAATAAAGTTTTGAGTTTTTATTTTTTCAATATTAGAAGTTTGTTCTTTGGTTTTGTTTTTTCTAAAATCTATCCACCATGTAAGAGTTAATAAGAAAATAGAAAATCCAATATATATAGCAAATATAATTAGGTCCATTTCATTGGTTGTGCTTTGAATAGGAACATCCATATTGCTAGGCTTTCCTATGGGTATATTATTTTCCACTTGATACATTATCTTTATTCCCTTTTTTAAATATTTTAGCAATAAAAAAAACTATGTACACTACAAATGAAAGTTGAATTAACATTCCTAATGCACCTCTTGAAAAAGAAGCTATTCCCGAAAGTGTTGGTTGGTTTGCTTCTTTCATCATTTCATAGTGAAAAGAATTTGTGTAATTATAGATAGACACAAAACCAACTATTATTGAGATACTTACTATGATGGACATAATTTTAAAATGACTTCTAGTTTGATATAAACTTATACCTAATATTATTCCTAAAGCAAGTGAAATGAGCATGTATTGAGCCTTGTTTTTTTATTTTCAAATATTATATCTAATTAATTATTATGAGATAAGGAATATCAATGGTTAATTTTAGATTTTTAAAAGTTGATATACTATGTTATTAAAAGTATAAATTTATTATACGAGGAGTATTTAATGATACAAATGTTCGAAGCCAAAGATTTGAAGGCCCTATTTTACGAAGTTTTAAGTGAAATGGCTCCGAATACTGGAGAATCTTAAAATAAACTTAAAAGCATAAAATAGCCACTTCTGACACTCTAATCTATCAAAAAAAGACATTAAAAGACATTACTTTAGCTACTCGGTAGCTAAAAAATGATTTTCTCAATCAAAAACTTTTTAAAATTAAGTTACATAATATGCATGTAACCTCATTTTTATTCATTTAGACAAACATAATGTTAAAATAAGAGTAAAAAGTATTAAACTTATAAAAATAGAGATTGATAAAAATGAATAATAACATTTCAAAGATATTT
The DNA here is from genome assembly GCF_009883775.1 of Sulfurimonas sp. CVO. NCBI lineage: Bacteria > Pseudomonadati > Campylobacterota > Epsilonproteobacteria > Campylobacterales > Sulfurimonadaceae > Sulfurimonas > Sulfurimonas sp. CVO. The sequence continues at coordinate 927,298 of NZ_CP033720.1, read as the reverse complement.
GAAAACCATAATGCCACTAAATCTCAGGATATAAAAATAAATGTACGAACTTCAAAACATAAATCAAGACATAGTTAAAAAATACTACGACTCAATATTTAAAGCAATGCAAAAAAAGAATTGGCATAGTATAGCTTGTTTATCTATTGAGTCAACTTTTCATGAAATGCTTCCAAACTTCCCAAAATATGGACTAGAAAAATATATAAAAAATTTGCTAAAGCCTGTTCTAGAAGCCAAAGAAAACAACTTTAAAGTTCGTGATTTTATAGATGACAACGAGAGAGAAGAAGTATATGAGCATACTTATGGAGATTTAATAAATGAGCTTCAAAATAGCAATGATATAGAAGATAAATACAATCTTGAGTTGTTATATAATATTTATGATTTATTGAAATATGACAAAGTTGTAATAATCAATGATGAAAAATATTTGCACTCATGTTTTTATATAAATCTATACGCAAAACTTCATTTAAAAGCATATAATGAGTTAGAAATAAGCTATAAACAAAAACCGTCAAATAGAAATATTGATACAGCTACAAATGGAAGCAAAGATATAAAAGACAAAGTTGCTTTTTTAAATCCAATGTTTAAACCTGCTATAGAAAATGTGTTTGCCGATAATAAATCAGAAAAATTAAAACTAGGCTTTATTGAAAATTACGAGAATGAATATAGAATAATTGCAAGAAGTGTTCATGAACTTGCTAGACTAAAACAGTATTCAGATAATTTTGAGATTAATGAACTTGCAAATTTAGAGCCATATATTAATAGTGATGGGCATATTACAAATCACGATCTATATATCAGTTGGTACGCATATTTGTTCACTATATATAAAGATTATGACATACCCGTAACAAATAAAATAAAACTTGCTCAATTATCATCATATGTTATTTTTCCAAAACTAAGAGGAAATGAAAAGCCGATTATAAATGAGAAAACAGCGATAAAACCAATCCGTGAAGTAGCTTTTTTTAAAGGGCTTAGACTTTTAGATTTTACAGACAATAGAACGAAAATAAAAAAGACGGATGATGAGATTAAATTTACAGAAAACTACCTTGTCACAGTCACAAAATATCTTAATAAATACAGTTAAGAATAAATTAAACTTTCGAGACTTACCTATCTAACATTTTTTTTACTGACACGGCTCCCATCAATTTACTAAACTACCATATCAAATTTGAAATTCGCAAAAGCGAAACGTACTTAATGCATTGAGGTTATTTTAACTTCAAAGGATATGAAAATGCATATCATCAAAGCAAAACTTTTCGGAGTTTTTATTAGTTCGGATTTTACTAAAGAGGATGGAACTGTCGTTCCTGGAAAACCAAAGTTACAGCTCTTAGAAGAGGTAACTTTAAAAAACGGTGAGAAAAAAAGTGAACTTTTGGATATCTCTATCCCAAAAGAGAAGCTAAATCTCTATAAGGACAAAATCGGCTCAACGGTAGAGGTCGCAGTCGGTGTCATAGGAAAGTGTAGTTACTACGGTATCTAATATATAACTCATAGCAAGAGAGGCACTTTTTATCTTTTTTAGGCGACTAAAAAAATAAAAGTGCGGCTCTTGCCTAGAGATTTGTATCCGAGTTCTTGGTAACACTCGGTTCTTAACATATTTCAAGGTAAAAAGATGGAAGATAAAAATAACACTTCCGCTAAATTGCCAGATGTGATTAGCGGAATAGATACCCTTTACTACTTCTATGAGTCCAATGATCTATATGACGACTTCTTCTTAGATATATTAGACCAGCTAGAAGATAGCAAAGGAAGATTTGAAAAACGAGATATCTCGTACTCAAATAAAGATTTAAAGGTTGCAATCAGCAATCAAGTTTTTGAGTTTAACGGTAAGGCACAGGGCTTTTACTGGTTCACTCATTTGGATAACTTTTTAACGGTTGGATTTAAAGACAATCTGACGAACAGAGCTTTAAACGATATACAGGTACAGTTTACAGCGGTCGGGATTTATACGTTGGGATTAAAAGCACTTCTTAGATATACGGATGATATATTTAAAGATGTTACAACAGGCTATAAACCAGTTACTAGAGCTGATTTAAATATATTTGTTCAATCTGACATGTCATGGCTTCAAAAGGATATGTTTGTATCTCGTAAACGTAGATATACAACTCATTTAAAAGAGGTTTCCTCTAAATATAGACTTCAAACTCTATATATTGGAAAAGAGCCGTTTTTACTTCGTCTCTATGACAAAAAAGAGGAGCTGAAAAACTCTAAAAAGAGTGAGTTAATGTATGAGTATTTTTTAAATAGCGGCTTTAACCGTGAGGATGATATCTTCAACATAGAGTTCGAGATGCACAGAAAGCACTTAAAAGCCTATGGAATTGATACGGTAGATGACTTGCTAGGACATGCCGAAAAACTGTTCCGTGACTCTATGGATGCAATCAGATTAGTAGATTTATCTACGATATCAGAGAACTCTATCAATTCGCAAAACAGATATAAAGCAGAGATTCATCCTTTATGGAAGTATCTTAGCGACTCGTACAAACTAAAAGATTTTTTAGCACTTGATATGCCGCTAGAGAGACTAAAGAGAAAAAACTACTCTTACACTATTGAAGATGCCATAAAAGAGCAATTGATACTTGCAAAAAAAGCATATATTCATAACATTATAGTTGATGAGCGGTTTTATGAAGAGGTATTGGAGGCGTTTCAAAGGAGCAAAGAACCTAAATATTTAGTTACTCAACCTCAAGAATCAGAGATTAAAGAAGAGTTGATAATTGTTCATGAAACTATATCAGAGTCTATAAATCTAAAAGAGCTTAATGATTTAGAGCTAGAGAAGTATATAAAAATGCTAGAAAATCTTATGACAGATCCAGACTCTGATTTAAAAGCTCTTATGAAAAAAAATGAACTGGCGTTTATAGAGTTAAAATGCAGAGGTAAATCATCTTATGATGATTTTCCTTTTTAGGCGGTGTGGTATGTGTATTAAATTTAGAGGACTTTATTTCTTAAATAAAGGTCTAGCAAACGATAGTGCGGTAGGTGTGTCATGAATGTTGAATTTGAAAATATAAACCTTATAAAGCAGATATCAAATGATATGCAATTACTGAAAAAATTATTGGTAGATACAAGTGTGAAACGCTGGTTAAGCGTCAAAGAGTTAGCAATATATCTTAGCTATTCAAAGGATAGAATTTATAAAATAAAAGATACTACCTTTATCGAGGGCATACATTTTTACAAAAAGAGTGGTAAAATACTCTTTGATAGAGTTGCAATTGATGAATGGGTTATCTCTAAGGAGACAACAAATGAAATTAATCAATCGCAAAGGCAAGCTGTGGATAACATTTTATCATCAATCAAAAAGATATAGACGCTCTTTGAGTTTAGATGATACAAAGGTCAACCGCAAACTAGCCGAAACTAAACTAATTCCTGAAATAGTACACAAACTAAATCAAGATAAGTTCCTTGAAACTACTAATGTTAAAAAAGTACCAACAGTAGATGAATTTATGCAAATAAGCTTTAAAATTCACGAAGTTTATAGAAGAGCTTTAAGTCAAGAGAATCATAAATATATTTATGAGAGACATATAAAACCTAAGTTTGGCAATAAAAGGATAGATGAGATTAAACCCTCTGAAATCGCCACTTGGCAAGCAAAACTTCTTGAAACTTTATCTACTAAATCGCTCTCTATGATAAGAGCAGTTTTTAATGTAATGTTCAATGATGCACTTGCAGACGAACTCATTACTAGAAATCCTCTTAAACTTGTAAAAAAGCCTAAGAATATTGCAGTAAATGAGATAAAGCCTTTTAAACAAGAGGAGATATTTACTATCTTAGAACATGTTCAAGAAAGGATGAGGGCAGTATTTGCAATAGGGTTTTTTACCGGCATGAGAACAGGTGAAATATTAGCTCTTAAATGGAGTGATATAGATTTTGAAAATAATATTATCAGAGTAAGACGAGCTAAACGACACAATATTGTGTCAAATCCTAAAACTAAATCTAGTATTAGAGATGTAGATATCATAGATATATTACTTCCCTATTTACAAAATCATCAAAAGTATAAAATTGATGAAAGTGAATATCTCTTTAACAGCTTTTATAAAAAGCCGTTTACAGACTTTGCGTGTATCTCTAAAACTTATTGGAGAAGTATATTCGATAAGTTGGATATAGAGTATAGAAACCCTTATCAGATGAGACATACTTTTGCAAGTATGATGATTAGCAATGGGGAAGATATATTATGGGTTAGTAAAATGCTAGGTCATACAACTTCTGCTATTACACTCACTATGTATGCAAGATATGTAGAGAACAAAGATAAAAAACGAGGTGCTTTTTTAATAGCTTCATAACTTGTATCCTGACACAAAAGGGCACAAGTTTGGGCACACCTGCAAAACAAAGTATGTTTAAGCCCATAGTTTAGGGCTTTTTACCCTACTGATTCTATAACTATTTATTTAACGAACATTATATATAAAACAACTTGATATTTGCTAAATAAATGAACACAGAAAATGTTCATTTAAATGATAAAAATATGACAAAATACACTGTTTTGGCTATTTTTAGTTAAAATCTTTTAAATATCAATATACATTTAAAAATGTTTTTGCCGTTATTTAAATATTTAGTCGTTTAAATGGATGAAAATGATGTTAAATGTACATTATGTCATTTAATTTTAGTAGTATTATGATGAAGAAAAAAACTATAATAAATCTGCTTGATTTTTAATCATAGATCTTTTAGCTACTTGGTAGCTAGACATATGTTTTTTAATGTCTTTCTTTGATAGATTAGAGTGTCAAAAATGGATATTTTAGGGCTTTTAATTGAAATATGTATGAAGAATTAACGCTTTGGCATTTATTTTATAAACATATGACAAATATATAATTTAAGTTAAATTTATATCTTTATTTAAAGAGGATTTTAGTTTTTTTAGTAATGTAGATTGTCTATATAATATAGTGTATTTTACTACTGAAAGTATCAGTAAAAGTATCAGTAAAAAGCTATAAATATCACTGATAGTTGAAGATTTTTCTCTTTGAAAACCCCTATTTATAGGGCTTTGATGACTAGTGGTACCAGAGAGGGGACTTGAACCCCTACGCCCGAAGGCAGCGGATTTTGAATCCGCCGTGTATACCATTTCACCACTCTGGCATAAAAGATGCAATGATAGTGAGTTGTAACTTAAATGTAAATTAGAATATCTTTTTTAGTTCCAAAAAAGTAAAAAAAGTATGTAAAAATTTGAAAATATCTAAGTTATAAGAGAACTTAAAAATCCTTTATAAAGCATTTTTTGTTATACTTCATTTTTATTATGTTAAGAAGTTGTTTTACTTTGGGTCACATTATTTAAATTTAATTTTTTTTAAAATTTTAAAAGGAAATTCTAGTTTGAAAGATACTTTATTTATAATAAGTTTTGGTTTACTAATCTATTTTGGATTTGCAACAATTTTTGGTTCTACAGCCTTAATGGGAAGTTATGGTGCAACTTTTGCATTCTACAATCATAAATATTTTGGTTATGTTTCTTATATTTACATATTTGCTTTTATGATTCCTCTTTATTATTTTTACAAAGACAGCAGATTAAATATAAGAAAAGTCGAGTTAACTGTGGCTTCTTTTTTAATCTTTTTCTCTTTTTTGTTAGCACAGGCAATATTGATAAAGGATAATCTACGAGGAGAAGTAGGTGCTGGTTTTGCCAATTTTTTATCTCCATATATCGGTTCTTTTGGTCTCTGGACATTTTGGTTTATTATAACATTGTTGTCTATAGTTATTATTTTTGATAAAAGCGCCCATGAAATAGTAGATATTTTTTTAAATAAGATAAAAATAAAATTTTTAGATAAACAAAATTCTACTTTAAAAAAGCCTATGAAAAGCACTTTTATTAAAGAAAAAAACATAAATAAAAATGTTAAACAAGAAGGTGATATAGCAGTAGAGTCTGCTGTAGAGAAGATTGAAGAAGAGATAGACAAACCTGCATATTTAAGAAAAGAGATCAACTCCGAAGTAAAAGAAGAGGACTCTTTAAAATCTGTAGAATCTTCAAAAGAGAAAAAACATCATAATATTATAGATTTAGTTCAGGAGATAAAAGAGCAAAAAAATGCAATTGTAGTTGATGAGCTTGAAGAGAATGCAAAACTTTTGGAATCTATAGAAAAGGGAGAAGTTGAAAAACCAAAAAATTTCAAGCTTCCGCCTATTGATTTTTTACAAAAACCAAATAATAAAACCCACAGCGTAGATGAGAGTGAGCTAGATGACAAAATAAAGTTTCTTATAGAAAAACTGGCTCATTTTAAAATCGAAGGTGATGTTGTAAGAACATATGCAGGTCCGGTTGTTTCAACATTTGAATTTAAACCCGCTGCAAATGTAAAAGTCTCTAGAATTTTAAATCTTCAAGATGATTTAGCCATGGCACTTAGTGCAGAAACTATTCGTATACAGGCACCGATCCCTGGAAAAGATGTTGTCGGGATTGAGATACCTAATGAGAAAATAGACACAATCTACTTAAGAGAGCTTATAGATAGCAAACTTTTCAAAGAGTCATCTTCTCCATTAACTATTGTTTTGGGAAAAGATATAGTGGGCAAGCCATTTATAACTGATTTGAAAAAACTTCCGCATCTTCTTATAGCCGGAACAACGGGGAGCGGAAAAAGCGTTGGTATTAACGCTATGATACTCTCTCTTTTATACAAAAATTCACCGGATAAATTGAGACTTCTCATGATTGATCCTAAAATGCTTGAATTTTCGATCTATAATGATATTCCTCATCTTCTAACCCCGGTTATTACAAAAGCTAAACAAGCGATTGTTGCACTGAATAACATGGTACATGAGATGGAGAGACGCTACTCTCTTATGAGTATTAATAGAACAAAAAATATAGAAGGGTATAACGAGAAAGTTAAAAAAGAGGGTGGAGAGCATCTTCCTTATATCGTAGTTATTATAGATGAACTTGCTGATTTGATGATGACAAGCGGAAAGGATGTTGAATACTCAATTGCAAGACTTGCACAGATGGCAAGGGCATCTGGTATACATCTTGTTGTAGCAACTCAAAGACCTTCAGTCGATGTCGTAACAGGACTTATAAAAGCAAATCTTCCTTCACGCATATCGTATAGAGTAGGGCAGAAAGTTGATTCTAAAATTATTTTAGATCAGCAGGGTGCAGAATCGCTTTTAGGAAAAGGCGACATGCTCTTTACACCTCCGGGTTCGACCGGTTTAGTCCGTCTACATGCACCTTGGAGTACAGAAGAGGAGATAGAAAAAATTGTTAATTTTATAAAATCACAAAGAGAAGCAAATTATGATAAAAGTTTTTTGGTTGAAGAGAGTGAAGAGAGTGCTTCATCATCCGGTGATACATATGAAGAGTTGGACCCTCTATTTGATGAAGCAAAAAATGTTGTCTTAACAGATAGAAAAACCTCCATTTCATATCTTCAGAGAAAACTGCAAATCGGTTATAACAAATCTGCAAGACTTATTGAGCAGCTAGAAGGTGAAGGAGTGCTTTCTGCCCCTAATTCTAGAGGAATTCGTGAAATTATTTAATGATAGTGCCATATTTTATTTTCACAAAATATCCCAACTCTTTTAGTGTGTATGTAAAAAACCTAGAAGATTTATCAGTAGAGCAAATACAAAAAATCGAAGCTTTTGTTAAAGAGAGAAAGGGTATTTTTGATTTTAGCTCTTATGCTTTTGTTATTCAAAAAAGATTGGAATTTGGTGAGTTTGTTTCACTTTTGCAAAAAATCTCAATCAATGCAAAATGCGAAGAAAAATTTTTAAAAACACAGCAGACACAAAGAGTTGAGTTTGGAAAATATAAGGGATTGACATATAGCGATCTGCCAGATTCATACCTTTTATGGTTAAAAAGTAACTATAAAGGAAAAAATAGAGATGCTATTGATGCTGAATTGCATTATAGAGAGTTGTAGATGTTACCAAAGTAAACATATTTTAAATAAATCACAAAGCTTTTGTTTACTTTGGTAACACATATGATTTGCTGTTTACTTATTTAGTTATAATCTTCTTTAAATTTATAAACAGGAATGACAATGGCATTTTTAGAAGAGTATAAAGCACATATAGCTGAGAGAGAGACACTTGGTGTTCCACCATTACCGCTTTCTGCAGAGCAAACAGTAGAATTAATAAAATTGATAAAATCTGAGTGTACGCAAGAGTTGTTAGATCTATTGACAAATCGTGTATCACCTGGTGTTGATGATGCTGCTTATGTTAAAGCAGCATTTTTAAATGATGTAGTTCTTGGTAATACTAAAGTTTCTGCTATTTCTCCTGAAAAAGCAGTTGAGATGTTGGGTATGATGCTTGGTGGTTACAATGTAAAACCATTAGTAGATGCTCTTACTTCTGAGAATGAAGCTGTTGTTGAAGCTGCTAAAGAGGCTTTAAAACATACCCTTCTTGTATATGATGCATTTAATGATGTAGAAGAGTTGCATAAATCAGGCAATAAAGCTGCAACGGAAGTTATGACTTCATGGGCAAATGCTGAATGGTTTACATCTAAACCTGAACTTTCAGATGCAATTACAGTTACAGTATTTAAAGCTGCTGGTGAGACAAATACGGATGATTTATCACCTGCTTCTGAAGCTTTTACCCGTTCAGATATTCCGCTTCATGCAAACTCTATGCTTGTGGCAAAAATGGATGATCCTATCAATACCATCAAAAAATTAAAAGAGATGGGCAATCCAATTGCTTATGTCGGTGATGTTGTTGGAACGGGTTCAAGCCGCAAATCTGGTGTAAACTCAGTTCAGTGGCATATGGGCGAGGATATTCCCGGTGTTCCAAACAAGCGTACCGGCGGTGTAGTTCTTGGTGGAATTATTGCTCCTATATTTTTTGCAACATGTGAGGATTCAGGGGCGCTTCCTTTAGAACTTGATGTAAGTGAAATGGAAACGGGCGATGTTGTAACTATCTATCCATATAAAGGCGAAGCACATAAAGATGGAAAATGTATTGCAACATTTAAATTAAATCCTAATACAATTACTGATGAAGTTCGTGCAGGTGGGCGTATTCCACTTATTATTGGCCGTGGTTTAACTGCAAAAGCTCGCGGAGTACTTGGGCTTGGTACGACAGATATTTTTCTAACTCCTGAACAGCCTGAAGATAATGGTAAAGGATATACTCTAGCTCAAAAAATGGTTGGGCGTGCATGTGGAATGGAAGGTGTTAAACCGGGTATGTATGTTGAGCCTGTAACTTCAACAGTAGGTTCACAAGATACAACAGGGCCTATGACAAGAGATGAAATTGTAGAGCTTGCGGCACTTGGATTTGGTGCTGATTTGGTAATGCAGTCATTTTGTCATACGGCAGCATATCCTAAGCCTTCAGATGTTGAAATGCATCACACTTTGCCAGACTTTATTTCTAAGCGTTCTGGTGTTGCTCTTCGCCCTGGTGATGGAGTTATCCACTCATGGTTAAATAGAATGGTGCTTCCAGACACCGTTGGTACCGGTGCAGACAGCCATACTCGTTTTCCTATAGGTATATCTTTTCCTGGAGGTTCAGGCATCGTTGCTTTTGCAGGTGTTACCGGTTCTATGCCGCTTACTATGCCAGAATCTGTACTTGTAAGATTTAGCGGTGAGCTTCAACCTGGTATTACTCTTCGTGATTTAGTAAATGCTATTCCATATCAAGCAATTAAAGAGGGACTTTTAACTGTTGAGAAAAAAGGTAAGAAAAATATTTTTGCAGGTCGTATTTTAGAGATAGAAGGTTTACCTGATTTAAAAGCTGAGCAGGCATTTGAACTTTCAGATGCATCAGCTGAAAGAAGTGCTGCTGCATGTACTGTTCTTCTAAATGAAGATCCAGTTATTGAATATCTAAAGTCAAATATCGTTCTTTTAAACTCTATGATTGAAGCCGGTTATGAAGATAAGCGCACACTACAGCGCCGTATCGATAAAATGAATGAGTGGCTTGCTAATCCATCTCTTATGAAACCTGATGCTGATGCGGAGTATGCGGCTGTAATTAATATTGATTTAAATACGATTACTGAACCGATTTTAGCTTGTCCAAATGATCCTGATGATGTTGCGACTCTAACAGAAGTTTTAGCAGATCCTAAGCGTCCTCATATTATCAATGAAGTATTCGTAGGTTCATGTATGACAAATATAGGTCACTACCGTGCACTTGGTGAAGTTTTAAAAGGAGAGGGTGCTGTTCCGACTCGTTTGTGGATCTGTCCTCCGACAAAAATGGATGAGAAACAACTTACAGAAGAGGGTTATTACTCTATTTTTGGAACTTCTGGTGCTAGAACTGAGATTCCTGGATGTTCTTTATGTATGGGAAATCAAGCGCGTGTTGCAGATAATGCCGTTGTATTTTCTACTTCAACTCGTAATTTTGATAACCGCTTAGGCAAGGGTGCAAAAGTTTATTTAGGTTCAGCAGAACTTGCAGCAGTATGTGCAATGTTGGGATATCTGCCGACAAAAGAGGAGTATTTAAATATTGTTCCTAAAAAAATAGGCGGTAAAGAAGCTGATATATATAAATATCTTAACTTTAACCTTATAAAAGATTATAAACTATAATATATATCTGCATAAGAGAATTTAAATAGATTCTCTTATGTTAGAACCATCTAATCTCTTATGATATCAAACTCTAAAGGAAAGATTGGTTTAAATACAGTTTCATCAATAGTTTGATTTTGTTTTTGATTTTTAAAAGTTATTTTAACTCTGTTTTCAAACTCATCTAAATAAGATATTGATTCTATAAAAGATTTATTTTTGATTATAGTAAACTTAGAATCTCTATAGTACGCCAGATATTTATTTTCTTCAACTTTTTTAGCATTAGAAATTATTTTGAAAAAATCGAAATTTGATTCCAGTCTTCTAATAATTACCTGCTCAATTTCCGGTTCAACAACTGTTACTTCAAATCTATTTATATATACATCTTTCTCAACAGGTTCTTTGTAGCTCCACTTAACATTTTGCGGCTTTAAAGCTACTATATGACCACTATAGGTTAGTGTTTTGTCTTTTTCATCTGTGATACTTTGTGTAAAATCTGCCTCAAATGAAGTTATCTCTTCAAGTGATGCAAATAACTGCATGCTTATTAAAATTGTTAAAAAAAGGTATCTCATTTCTATCCTATTTTTTAAAAATTATATCAAAGTGACTGTTTACATATTATTTAAAAATCATTCTATGATTTATGCAAATTGTTATTATAAGTATGATAAAATAAGGAGAATTTCAATGATGGGTGCATAAAAAACGCACTTATCTACAATAAGGTTGCGAATTGCTACAGGCATTAATGGGTAAGATTTTTGGTACTACAAATGATCGTGAATTAAAAAAATATACAAAAATTGTCAATAAAATAAATAATTTAGAGAGTAAATATAAAGCTCTGAAAGATGATGAGTTAAAAGCTGCTTTTTTAGAGATTAAGAATAGTGTTTTAAACAAAGAGAAGAGCTTAGATGATGTTTTGCCAGACTCTTTTGCCATAACAAGAGAAGCAAGTGTTAGAACTCTTAATATGAGACACTTTGATGTTCAACTTATTGGTGGTGTTGTTCTGCATGAAGGCAGAATTGCAGAAATGAAAACAGGTGAAGGAAAAACACTTGTGGCAACTTTGCCAATTGTTCTTAATGCAATTACAGGCAAAGGCGTGCATCTTGTTACGGTTAACGATTATCTCGCTTCAAGAGACGGAAACGAAATGCGTCCTCTTTATGAGTTTTTGGGATTTAGCGTAGGTGTTATTTTAGATGAGATGCATGATCCGGCTGTAAAAAAAGAAGTTTATAATGCTGATATTACTTATGGTACAAATAATGAATTTGGTTTTGATTATCTAAGAGACAATATGAGTTATTCTCGTGATCATATGGTTCAAAGAGGACATAATTTTGTTATTGTAGATGAAGTAGATAGTATTTTAATTGATGAAGCTAGAACACCATTAATTATATCGGGACCTACAAACAGGGCACTTCAAGATTTTGCAGATGCTAATAAAATAGCGCTTCAACTTGTCAAAGATGAACATTTTAGTGTTGATGAAAAAGATAAAGTTGTTTTGCTTACCGAAGAGGGAATTACAAAAGCGGAAGAGCTTTTTAAGGTTGAAAATCTTTATAGTCCGGAGAATGCCTCATTATCTCATATACTTGATCAGGCATTAAAAGCAAACTATCTTTTTGAGAGAGATGTTGATTATGTAGTAAATAACGGTGAAGTTGTTATTGTAGATGAGTTTACTGGTCGTCTGAGCGAAGGCCGCCGCTATTCTGAGGGTCTGCACCAAGCGCTTGAAGCAAAAGAGGGTGTGGAGATAAAAGAAGAGACACAAACACTTGCGGATATTACATTTCAAAACTATTTTAGAATGTATGATAAATTAGCCGGCATGACAGGAACGGCACAAACAGAAGCATCTGAGTTTGCTCAAATATACTCTCTTGATGTTATCTCAATTCCTACAAATATCCCGGTAATAAGAAAAGATCTGAACGACCTTATCTATAAAACAGAAAAAGAGAAATTTGAAGCTGCAATAAAAAAGATAAAAGAACTTTCAAAAACAGGTCAGCCTGTCCTTATCGGTACCGCTTCTATCGATAAGTCAGAAGTTCTTCATGAGATGCTTAAAAAAGAAAAAATTGCGCATACTGTACTTAATGCAAAAAATCATGCACAAGAGGGTGAAATCATTAAAAATGCAGGTGCCAAAGGAGCGGTTACAATCGCTACAAATATGGCAGGGCGCGGTGTTGACATTAAAGTAAATGATGAAGTGAGAGATTTGGGCGGTCTCTATATTATAGGAACAGAGAGACACGAAAATCGCCGTATAGATAATCAATTAAGAGGTAGAAGCGGACGCCAAGGTGATCCTGGAACTACACAGTTTTATCTATCTCTTGAAGACAACCTTCTTCGTATTTTTGGAAGCGACAAGATTAAAAGCATTATGGAGAGACTCGGTGTTGAAGACGGTGAATATATAGAGTCCAAAATGGTCACGCGTGCAGTTGAGAAAGCGCAGAAAAAAGTTGAAAACATGCACTATGAGGGAAGAAAACAGATTGTTGAATATGATGATGTAGCTAATGAACAGAGAAAAATAATTTATAAATTTAGAAATCAAATGCTTGATCCTGAGTATGATATTTCATCAAAAATCAATGAAATTAGAGTTGAATATATAGAGCATCTGCTCAATAGCTGTGATATTTTTGAAGGCGGAGCAAGAGAAGATTTTAATTTAGAAAAACTATTTAAACTTATTCATGAGGAGCTTAATTTAGAGCTAAATATAAATGATTTCTCCTCATTTGACTATAATGAGCTCTTAAACAGTATAGTTCAAAGTGTTAAAAAAGCTTATGATGAAAAAATGAGTGTACTTAATAAAGAAGTTTGTAATGAAATTGAGAGAGAGCTTTATTTAAAAGAGCTTGACAGTGCTTGGAGAGAACATCTTTACGCTATGGATAATATGAAAACAGGAATCAGGTTAAGAGCATATAATCAAAAAGATCCACTGGTAGAGTATAAAAAAGAGAGTTTTAACCTTTTTACAGAACTTATAGCAGATATTAAATTCAATACTGTAAAAACACTTCAAGTGATTCAATTTAGAATTGAAAATCCTGAAGAAGAAGCTAAGAAAGTTGCTCAGCAGATGGATATAGAGAGAAAAATAAATGAAGCAGCAATGCAGTTTAATCTCTATAACGAAGAGGAAAAAGCTCCTGCAAAAAAAATTGCCAGAAATGATCCTTGTCCATGCGGAAGCGGTAAAAAGTATAAACTTTGTTGTGGTAAGAGCGGCCCGAAAAAAGGTGTTTTTGCTTCTTGAAAACATCTATAGTTTCTTATTTGGTAAAACGCTTTTTACGATTTGACAGTGAACAGCCATTTATTTTTTTATCTGCTCTTTTAGCATTTTTAGGCATTTCTTTAGGCGTTATGGTTCTTATAGTTGCCATGGCACTTATGAATGGATTTGATAATGAGTTTAGAAAAAAACTCACTATTATGAACTATCCTCTAACAATTATTCCAAAATTTTATGGAGCAGTTAATGAAAATCTGCTTCTTGATTTAGAATCAAAATTTTCAAATTTAAAATTCAGTCCTTATGTTCAATCATCCGTAATGGCAAGAAGCGGTTCAAAATTGGAAGGTGGATATATATTTGGTGTTGATTTTAAGAGTGAAGCTGAAGTAAACAGTGTTTTAAAAGAGGCTATCAAAGATAAACATTTCGATAAATTTGATGTTCTGATAGGAAAATCACTAAAAGAGGAACTTAATCTTTATAGTGGTGATAAACTGATGTATATATTTACTCATGTTGAACCTGGCGGAATGTCTGTGACTCCCAAAATAAAAAGATTCAATATTAACGGTATATTTGATTCAGGATTATCTGCTTATGATAAAGCATATAGTTATACAACGCTTTCATCTCTTCAAACTATGATGCATCTGCCAAGCAATCAATACAGCGGAATTCATATTTTTTCCGGCGATCCTCACAATGATATATTAAAAATTAAAAAATATCTCCCTCAAAGTGTAACTATTAAAGGGTGGTGGGAGGACAATGTAAACTTTTTTGCAGCTTTAGAGTTAGAGAAAGTCTCCTTATTTATTGTTCTTATGCTTATTATTTTAATAGCTGCTATCAATATTATATCTTCTCTTTTAATGACTGTTATGAACAGAAGAAGTGAAATAGCACTGCTTTTATCACTTGGTGCAACATCTGCAGAGATTAAAAAAGTATTTTTATATCTAGGCATAGTTATCGGCATTAGCGGTATTTTAGCGGGAATTGTTTTTGGTTTAAGCGGTTTATGGATACTTGGTACATTTGATATTATCCATCTGCCAAAAGATGTTTACCCTACATCTACGCTTCCGCTTGATTTAAGTCTTAAAGATTTTTTATCTATTATTTGCGGAGCATTTATAATAGTTGTTGTATCCTCTTTTTATCCTGCAAAAAAAGCAAGCGAAGTGGACATATTAACTGTTCTTAGAAATGAGTAGAACTCTACTCACTTTCTTTATCTTCACTTTTAAATAGTTCAAATGGATACATAAGTGTTCTTTTTATTATATTAAAAGGTGCTACAGCTATATCTTTGGCTATCTGGGTGCTAACATCTGGATTATCTAAAGCACCTGTTACTTTTAGGGTTGTTGAAACAGTCTCTTTTCCAAGGAGTATATGCCCAATAAGAGGTATCTTTGAGACTGAACTCCCTAAATCGGTTTTTAAGTTTAAATCCATATTTATGCTGTTTTTTTCTATACTTGCTTCACCAATTCCGGCGATTTCAATCTCTTTTGATTTAAGATAAATATCACTCATCTTATATATATCATCTTTAAATTTAAAATTAATATATGCTTTTTCGGCAGCTATTCCATTTTTATTGTATCCAGGAAGAGAGAAAGTTACAAGAGAAGGGACAGTATTTACAAAAGCAAGAATATTGTTTAAAATTTTATAATCCAAAATTGTTGCTTCTTTTATATAGATAGTGCCATTGTACTCTTTTATTGTACCATTGATATAAAACTCAAAAGAACCACCTCTAAATTTTGAAAGTGCAAAAAGCTTATCCATAAATTGATCATTAAATTTATCACCGTAAAGATACATTTTATCATTACCAAGTTTAAAAACAGCGCTTCCCTCTTTATATTTAAGGTCAGCGCGTAAATCTTTATTTTGATATTTTAATTTCATTGTATCAGAAATTACAAGCCGGTTATTTCCTAGATAAAGGTAAGAATTGTTTGCATCAAAATAGAGATCAATATTTTCTTTTGTCTCTTTTTCACTCTTTTTATCAGTAAAAAAGTTTATCACCTCTTTTATATTGATTCCTGCACTATCTGCTTTAATTTTTATATCATCTTTTATCTCTATAGCAACAATATCATTAACACTGAGCATTATTCTATTTGTCTCTTTATTAAAACTTCCATTTATTGTATAGCTTTTTATCGGCTCTTTCTCAGTTGCAAGAAACTTATATTTATAATCTGTGTTAAGAGAAAAGTTTATATCTTTTTCGTTTTTCGTTTTTTCTAATTTAAAATTTCCATTTGTTAGATCATATTTTCTTAAAAGATTAGAGTATGGCGTTATTTTTTCAAATGAGTTTAGATTTATTATCCACTCGTTCTCGCTAAGAGTATATTCAAAGTCATACTCTTTTGAATTTATTGAAATTTTGTTATTTTCTTTCTCAATAAAAAGTTCGATATTTTTGTCTATTTTAAAAATTTCACCAAACTCACTATCTTTAATTTCTAAATTTTGAAGAGTTGAAACTCCTGTAAAATCTTTTAGATTATAGTTTATGCTTATTTTGGATTTTACACTATTTTGAAAATTAATATCTAAGTTTTGAGCTTTTATATACTCCGGAGTTGCATCAATGATTAAATTATCAATATTTATTTTTTTATTATCGATACTTAAAATTATCGGATCTTTTGAGGTTATAAGCGATCTGTTTTTCTCATAAATCCAGTGAAAAGAAGGAGATGTTTTGTTTAATGATATATCAGAATAGTCAATTTTTAGAATTTTAATATTTAAATCAGCTTTTTTTGTTTGAAAAAATATATCTCCAGAAAGTGATGCTGAACCTATTTTTGGAGACTCTATTTTAGTATTGGGGATAGAAGCTGTTAAATTTTTTATATCAAAAGGTAATTTTATTGCATCTACATGCAAAATTTGATTTTTATATTTCCAAGTAGATCTATCTATTTTTAAGTAATCTTGTTTTGGTGAAATAGTATAAGTTGCAATAAACGGTTTTATAGGATTTGCAAGTGTTATATTGTTCTCTTTTAAATCTATTGCATCAAATTTAAAAGAGAGTTCTCCCTTGGATTTTTTAGCATCAAAATTTAAATCTACATGAGATGTCGCAATATTTTTGTACTTTGCACCCATATTATTAACTTCAACTAATGTATTGTTTAAAAATACATAAGCATCAAAAATATCTATATCCAATCCTAAATACTCTATTTGAGCCTCTTTTGCATAGAACTCTCCAGCTGCTTTTACATTTAATGTTCGCAGATTAATATCAAGTGTTAAATTAGTATCTACTTCACCTTTTTTTTGAACAAAAGGGATTTTAATTCTATATCTCTTTAACAATGTAAGCAAATCTTTGTTGACTTTGCCTTTAAAAAGCAGATAGAGTGTTAAGAGTTCCTCTTTTTTTGAAAAATCAATTTTTAACCAACTTTTATCAAGAAAAAAATTATATGAATATGCATTTTGAGGTCTGATAGAGAGCACACCATTTTTAAATTCCAGTTCGGTACTGCTTGCAAGAACAGGTGCCACTTTTTTATCATAAGTATAATTTAAATTATTTGCTACAGCTTTTGCATGTAGATTCAGATATGCCTTATCAAGATTTTTATATTCAAACCACCCATAAAAAGCTTTTAACGAAAGGCTTGACATCTCTATAGCATCATATACCCAATATTTGATTTTTGGATTAAGATTAAAGAGATCTACTATATCTTTTGCATTTTTTATATCTTCTTTGGATTCTATTTTATATGATAATTTTTTGGTATCACTGTAAGCATAGAGATTAAATTTTGCATTATCTTTTATTGAAATATTGAGAGCTGTGTTAAATTCTAATCTTTTTTTTGCATCTAGCAAAATATCCCCATCTATATTTAAATCGTTATTTAAATATTTAAATGAATCAATTTTTACATGAAACAGATGATTGCTTGGCAGCAAAGATGCGTGCAGGGTAAAATTGGGAGAGGAGAAATATACAAAACTTTTTTTGTCATCTATATAATTTATTATTCCATCAATACTATTAAGAGATATTTTTTCAATATTTATCTCTTTAAACCAACTTGTAAAAGGTAGGAAATTTTTTAAAGTTCTAAGATAGTTTTCATATTCAATCTTGAAACTTTTTTTTGTTTCACCTTTTGCAATGCTGATTTCTCCGGCAGTTATGCTTATTTTTTCATCCCATTTAATGTATAATTTCTTAACTTTTATATTTTGGGATGATATGCCATCTATATATATACCATTTTGTAAAAGTATAAATGAAGAAAAAAGCAGTAAAAATATGAACAACAAAATACTAATAAGTATAAAATGGATTTTTGAAATTGTATTGATTATAATATTGTCGTTCATGTACTACCTAAATAAACCTATAAACTCCCCTCAGATTATATATATTCCAAAAGGTTCTATTAATAAGATTATAGCACATTTGCAAAGCAGAAATTACAACATCAATAAACTTGATGCGCTGTTGCTTAGAGTTATAGGATCTCCACAAAGCGGATGGATAGATATAGGAACTACATGTAGTACGAGAGGTGATTTTCTTTATAAACTTACAACAGCAAAAGCTGCACTTCAAAATGTTACTTTAATTCCTGGAGAAACTACACATATATTTTTAGATCAATTAGCAGATGAATTTCATTTAAACAGAGAGCTGCTGCAAAAAGAGTATGCAGTGCAATCAAAATACAAAGAGGGTCTTTTTGTCCCAAACACCTACAGTTTGCCTATGGGTATAACTGAAGAGATGATTATAAAAATTCTTTTAAAAGAGTCGTTTTTACAAATGAGAGATTTTTCAATGAAGATATTCGGAACATATAATGAGAAGAAATGGTTTCATTTTGTAACAATTGCATCAATTATTCAAAAAGAATCTGCCAATATAGAGGAGATGCCGCTAGTTAGTTCTGTTATACACAATAGAATTAAAAAAGGAATGAAACTGCAGATGGACGGTACGCTAAATTATGGAAAATATTCACATATAAAAGTAACTTCAAAGATGATAAAAGAGGATAAATCTATATACAATACATACCTACACAGCGGTATTCCACCTGTTCCAGTTTGTAATGTAAGTTTTGATGCAATTAAAGCGGCAATTTTCCCCGCACAAACAGATTATCTCTATTTTGTTAAATCTAAAAACGGCGCTCACACTTTTTCATGTAACTATTCTACACATTTGACCAATATAAATGATGCTACAAAATGAAACACTTGGGTTAAATAAATTAATCTTTATATGCGCTTCCTTAATATTATTACATCTTAATGATATCATTGAACTTGTAAATTTTCATATACTTGATGAAAATGAAAAATATAAACTTGAGGAAACACAATGTCAAAAATTATTTGGTCAAAGATTGATGAGGCTCCGGCTTTAGCAACTTATTCACTACTTCCAATTGTTAGAGCTTTTACAAAAGCAGCAGGCGTTGAAGTTGAGCTTAGAGATATCTCACTAGCGGGTAGAGTTATTGCAACTTTCCCAGAATATTTAACAGACGATCAAAAAATCGCTGATGAGTTAGCTTATTTAGGTAAAGTAGCACAGGAGCCTGAAGGTAATATTATAAAATTACCAAATATTTCTGCATCTATTCCTCAGTTAAAAGAGTGTATTGCAGAGCTTCAAGAACAAGGATATGCGCTTCCTAACTATCCTGAAAATCCGGAAACTGAAGAAGAAAAAGCTATTCAAGCAAAATACTCTACATGTTTAGGTTCAGCAGTTAATCCGGTTCTTCGTGAAGGAAACTCAGACAGACGCGCTGCAGCTGCAGTTAAAAATTTTGCTAAGAAAAATCCTCATAAGTTAAGACCTTTTGAAAATCCGTCAAAAACTTATGTAACTCATATGGACGGGAATGGAGACTTTTATGCTAATGAGCAGTCTGTTATAGTAGATGGAGATCAAAAAGTAACTATTAACCTAAATGGTAAATGTTTAAAAGAGATAGATGCAATTGACAAAGAGGTTCTTGATGGTACTTTCATGTCTGCTAGAGCTCTTCAAGATTTTTATCAAAAATCATTAGATGAAGCAAAAGCTAATGGTGTTTTATGGTCTTTGCACCTAAAAGCAACAATGATGAAAATCTCTGATCCTATTATGTTTGGTCATGCTATCAAGGTCTTTTTTAAAGATGTTTTTGCAAAATATGAATCAGAGTTTAAAGAGATTGGTGTAAATGCAAACTTAGGTTTAGGCGATTTGTATAAAAAACTTGAGAAGCTTCCAGCTGATAAAAAAACTGAGATAGAAGCTGCTATTATGGCTACATACGATGTTCAGCCTCCAATGGCTATGGTTGATTCTGATAAAGGTATTACAAATCTTCACGCTTCTAATGATATTATTATTGATGCTTCTATGCCGGTTGTTGTACGCGACGGCGGTAAGATGTGGAACAGAGACGGAAAGCCACAAGAGTGTGTTGCAGTAATTCCTGATAGTTCATATGCAAGATTTCACCAAGGTATGATAGATGACTGTGTTAAAAACGGTCAATATGATGTTACTACAATGGGAAATGTGGCAAATGTTGGTCTTATGGCACAAAAAGCTGAAGAGTATGGTTCTCATCCGACAACTTTTGAGATAGCTGAAGATGGTGTTGTAGAAGTAAAAGATGCTGCAGGCAATGTACTTATGAGCCACAATGTTGAAGCAGGAGATATTTGGAGAATGTCTAGAGCTAAAGATATTCCTATTAAAGACTGGGTAAGATTGGCTGTTGAGCGTGCTAGACTTACAGGAAATCCTGCGGTATTCTGGCTTGATGAAAACAGAGCACATGATGCAAATCTTATAAAAAAAGTAAAAGAGTATTTAAAAGAGCATGACACTTCAGGTCTTGAGCTTCCTATTATGGATGTAGCTTCTGCAGTTGCTTATACTAACGCAAGAGTAAGAGAAGGAAAAGATACTATTTCTGTTACAGGAAATGTTTTACGCGATCACTTGACTGATATGTACCCGATTTTAGAACTTGGAACTTCTGCAAAAATGCTTTCAATAGTTCCTCTTTTAGCGGGCGGCGGTCTTTTTGAAACAGGTGCGGGCGGATCTGCTCCTAAGCATGTTGATCAATTTTTAGAAGAGGGGCACTTAAGATGGGATTCACTAGGTGAATTTTTGGCGCTTGCTGAGTCACTTAGATATATTGAACAAAAACACCCAGATGCAAACCTTAAAGCTGTTACTGAAGCTTTAGATAAAGCAAATGAAGCTTACCTTGATAATAATAAAGCACCTAGTAGAAAAGCAGGGGAGCCTGATAATAAAGCTTCTCACTTCTATGTTGCTCAGTATTGGGCAAAGGCTCTTGCAGAATCTGACAATGCAGAGTTGGCTGCAAAATTTTCTTCGGTTGCTAAAGCTTTAGAAGAAAATGAAGCTAAAATTATGGAAGAGCTTTTGTCTGTAGAGGGGAAACCTCAAGATATTGGCGGTTATTATCATCCTGATGATGCAAAAACTGAAGCAGCAATGAGACCGTCTGCAACGCTTAATGCGATTATAGACAGCATCTAAATTATCTACTTAAAGAGATTGTTTCTGCATAAATAATATGCAGGAACTTCTCTATTTCTATTTTTCTTTTTTAATGAAACTGTTTTTAGTTTTATTTAAAAGGCAAAAAGTCTTTATTTGATAGTTTAAAGATACCTAAAAAGTATTTCACTAAAATATCATAATAATTTACTCAAGGAGTGTATATGAATCAAGGAAAAAGAGTAGGAATAGTAGGTGCCGGAAATGTTGGCGCAACGGTAGCTTACTCTCTAGCAATGCTTGGTTCTTGTCATGAGATAATTCTTCGTGATAACAAGATTGATGTTGCTAAAGGAAAAGCGCTTGATATGAGTCAAGCTGCTTCTGCCGTAAGAAGTCATACAGTAGTTAGTGTTGCAGAAGAGATGTCAGATTTAACTAATTGTGATGTAGTTGTTGTTACAGCTGGCAGTCCAAGACTTCCTGGCATGAGCCGTGATGATCTTCTTATGATCAATGCAAAAATTACCAAAGAAGTTATAGAGGGTGTAGCCAAATATTCACCAAATGCAATAGTAATAATGGTTTCTAATCCATTAGATGCAATGACATATGTAGCATTAAAAGAGAGCGGATTTGAGAGAAGCCGCGTAATAGGAATGGCTGGAGTACTAGATAGTTCAAGAATGGCAAGTTTTATTCAAGAAAAACTTGGATACGGCGGTGGTCAAATCCGTGCTTCGGTAATGGGCGGACATGGTGATGATATGGTCCCTTTACCTCGCTACTCTACAGTAGCTGGTGTTCCTCTTACGGATCTTTTAAGTAGCAGTGAAATTGATGAAATAGTTGCTCGTACTCGTAATGGCGGTGCAGAAATTGTCAGCTATCTTAAAACAGGTTCGGCATATTATGCTCCTGCAAAATCTACAGCTATAATGGTTGAAGCAATTTTAAAAGATACAAAACAGATTCATCCTTGTGCGGTATATCTAGAGGGTGAATATGGATATTCTGATGTAGTTTCAGGGGTTCCGGTAATGCTTGGAACTAATGGAGCTGAAAAAATTATTGAGGTAACTCTTGATGATATGGAAAAAGAGATGTTTAAAAATTCATGTAACTCTGTAAAATCTTTAATTGATACATTAAATAAAAATAATTTTTTTGAAGGAGAATAATTTGAGCAGTCGCATTGAAAAAGACACAATGGGTGAAATAAATGTTCCAAAAGACGCATATTGGGGAGCACAAACACAAAGATCAATAGAAAATTTTGCTATTGGTGAAGAGAAGATGCCTTATGAGATAACAAGAGCATTTTCATATCTTAAAAAAGCGGTAGCTCTTGTAAATAAAGATTTGGGTAAATTAGATCCCAAAAAAGCAGATGCAATTGCGCAAGCTGCAGATGATATGTTGGCAGGAAAACTTGATGGAAACTATCCTTTAGTTGTTTGGCAGACAGGCTCAGGCACGCAGTCAAATATGAATAATAACGAAGTTCTTGCAAACCGTGCTACAGAGATATTAGGCGGCGATTTTAGAGTTGAGAAACTTGTTCATCCAAATGATGATGTAAACAAATCTCAAAGCTCAAATGACACCTATCCGACAGCGCTTCATGTAGCGGCTGTTATTGCAGTTGAAACTCGTATTTTACCGGCTATTGCCAAGCTAAAATCTACTCTTGAGCAGAAGTCTACTCAATTTGATTCAATTGTAAAAATAGGGCGTACTCATCTTCAAGATGCTACTCCATTAACCCTTGGTCAAGAGATTAGCGGTTGGGTTGAAATGCTTAATAAATGTGAAAAAATGGCTAAAGATTCGCTTGAAGCAGTGCGTGAATTAGCACTTGGCGGAACAGCTGTAGGAACAGGTCTTAATGCACATCCTGAATTGGGAGAAAGAGTTGCAAAAAAATTAACAGTGCTAACCGGGCATACTTTTGTCACAGCGCCAAATAAATTTCATGCATTAACTTCTCACGATGCTTTAGTGTATGCTCATGGTGCTCTTAAAGCCTTAGCTGCCGATATGATGAAAATTGCAAATGATGTTCGATGGTTAGCTTCAGGTCCAAGATGCGGAATAGGTGAGATTACTATTCCTGAAAATGAGCCGGGTTCTTCTATCATGCCTGGAAAAGTAAATCCGACACAGGCTGAAGCCGTAACAATGGTTGCATGTCAAGTTATGGGAAATGATGCCACTATCGGTTTTGCAGCTTCTCAGGGAAATTTTCAGTTAAATGTTTTTAAGCCTGTAATTGCTTATAATTTCTTACAATCATGCCGTTTATTGGCAGATTCTATTGTTTCTTTTAATGACAACTGTGCTGTCGGAATAGAACCGGTAGAAGAAAAAATTGAACACTATTTGCATAATTCATTAATGCTTGTAACAGCACTTAATCCTTATATAGGATATGAAAATGCAGCAAAAATTGCTAAAACAGCGCATAAAAACAATTCAACTTTAAAAGAGACAGCAATAGAACTGGGTCTTCTCAGTGCTGAAGAGTTCGACAAATATGTTATACCAAAAGATATGATTGCTCCCAAAGCTTAAGGGCTGATGCAAGCACAACTAAACTTAATTGAAGGAAAGTAAATGAATATACATGAATATCAAGCAAAACAGATTTTTGCAAAATATGGCGTGCCTACACCGAGAGGTTTAATGGCTGAAAGCGTAAAGCAAGCAGTTAAGAATGCAGAGGAGTTAGGCGGACCAATCTGGGTTGTTAAAGCTCAAATTCATGCTGGCGGCCGCGGACTGGGAGGCGGTGTGAAACTTGCTCGTTCAATAGAAGAGGTTGAACAGCTTGCTAGTGAAATTCTTGGCATGACTTTGGTTACACACCAAACAGGACCTGAAGGAAAATTAGTTCAAAAACTATATATTGAAGACGGTGCAGATATTAAAGATGAGTTATATCTTGGTGTTGTTCTTGACCGCGCGAAAGAGATGCCTGTGATAATGGCCTCAACAGAGGGCGGTATGGCAATTGAAGATGTTGCGCATGACACTCCAGAAAAAATTATTAAAGTTGCGGTTGATCCTGCTATCGGTTTTCAAGGTTTTCACGGTCGTGAATTAGTTTTTGGTTTGGGCATAACAGATAAAGCAGAGCAGGGCAAATTTATCAAATTAGCAGCTGCACTCTATAATCTTTATTTGGAAAATGATGCTGAAATGATAGAGATAAATCCTTTAGTTAAAACTGGAAACGGCGACTTTTTAGCGCTTGACGGGAAAATGGGATTTGATGATTCAGCTCTTGGACGCCATCCTGATATTGAAGATATGAGAGATATCAGTGAAGAAGATGCAGATGAGAGAGAAGCTGGAAAGTATGGCCTGAGCTATGTCAGTCTTGATGGTGAAATCGGTTGCATGGTAAACGGAGCAGGGCTTGCAATGGGTACAATGGATACGATTAACTATATGGGCGGAACTCCTGCAAACTTTCTTGATGTCGGTGGTTCTGCAAATGCTGAAACTGTTGCGAAAGGATTCGAGATTATTCTTAAAAATCCAAAGGTAAAAGCTATTTTTGTAAATATTTTCGGCGGAATCGTTAGATGTGACCGTATCGCAAACGGTATTTTGGAAGCAACAAAGCTTGTTGATGTTCATGTGCCGGTTATTGTTCGTCTTGATGGCACAAATGCACCTGAAGCGGCAGAGATTTTAAAAAACGCAAATATTGCAAATGTTATAACAGCTACAGATTTAGCAGATGGTGCAGCAAAAGCAGTAGCTGCGGCAAAACAAGCCTAAGCGCTGTTTCTTTAGAAAAGGAGAATAAGTTTTATGAGTATATTGGTAAATAAAGATACGAAAGTTATAGTTCAAGGTTTTACTGGAAAAGAGGGATCTTTTCATGCTGAGCAGTGTTTAGCATACGGAACAAAAATTGTAGGGGGAGTTACTCCAAATAAAGGCGGTCAAGAGCATTTAGGAAAGCCTGTTTTCAATACAGTTAAAGAAGCTGTATCATCTACAGGTGCTACTGTTTCAATGATTTTTGTTCCGCCTGCTTTTGTTGCAGATGCTGTAATGGAAGCTGCAGATGCAGGAATTGAACTCGCCGTTGTTATTACAGAGGGTGCTCCTGTTCGTGACATGCAAGCTGCAAAAGCTTATGCTACAAAACACGGTATGAAGACAATTGGGCCAAACTGTCCTGGAATTATAACTGCAGAAGAGTGTAAGATCGGTATTATGCCGGGTATGATCTTCAAAAAGGGCAATATCGGTCTTATCTCAAAGTCTGGAACGCTTACTTATGAGGGTGCGAACCAAGTCGTAAAAGAGGGCTTTGGGATCTCAACTGCTGTTGGTATCGGCGGAGACCCGATTATAGGCCTCTCTTATAAACAGCTTTTGCCAATGTTTGAAGCAGACCCTGAGACACATGCAATTGTTATGATTGGTGAAATCGGTGGAGACCTTGAGATTCAAGCAGCTGCATTTATTAAAGAAAACATCAAGAAGCCTGTTGTAGCTTTTATTGCAGGGCAAACTGCGCCAAAAGGCAAAAGAATGGGTCATGCGGGTGCAATTGTTTCAGGCGGAGCAGGAACTGCAGCTGAGAAAATGGCTGCTCTGGAAGCAGCAGGTGTTAAAGTTGTAGTTTCTCCGGCTGATATCGGAAAAGCAGTTGCAGAGGTGCTTTCTAAGTAAATATTGTTTCTTAGTGCGAGCTTCATTCGGTAACAAATATGTTAAAAAGAAGCGTCATTAGCACAAATTTAGAGCTATATTAATTAAAGTAGGTTAACCTATCTGTAAAAATAAGTAACAGTTCAAGAATGTGGCGTAGAGATACTTCACACATTGTGCTGCGCTTCAAAACAAAAGAGGAGAGTAAATGGGAACTTTTAAAACTGAAAATCCTGGTAATCAACCGGTATGGGTAAATACCAGTAATTGTAAAGCATGTGATATTTGTGTTTCTGTATGCCCTGCGGGCGTTCTTGGAATGGTGTATGAACCTACATCTACTCTTGGTGCTATGATATCTATTCAGCATCCAGAGTCTTGTATAGGATGTATGGAGTGTGAATTATCATGTCCTGATTTTGCAATTTATGTTGCAGATAGAAAAGAGTATAAATTTGCAAAACTTACTGATGAATCAAAATCGCGTCAGGAAGCAGTTGTTGCAAATAATTATATGTCACTTAATGAACAAGGAGCTAAATAATGGCAACAAGAGAAATAATTTCAAGCGGTAATGAATTAGCTGCAATAGCTGCAAAAGATGCAGGATGTAGATTTTTTGGGGGCTATCCTATTACTCCATCAAGCGAAGTTATGCATGAAATGTCTAATTTAATGCCAGAAGTCGGCGGAGCTTGTATTCAAATGGAAGATGAGATTGCAGGAGTTGCAGCAGCGATTGGTGCCGGAATGAGTGGTGTTAGAACTATGACTGCTACTTCAGGTCCAGGTATTTCGCTTAAAGCAGAAAATCTTGGTTTGGCTCAAATGACTGAAGTTCCTTTGGTTGTAGTTAATGTTATGCGCGGCGGCCCATCAACTGGTCTTCCGACTCGTGTATCTCAAGGGGATGTTGCTCAGGCAAAGAATCCATCACATGGTGATTACAAATCAATCACGCTATGTGCAGGTTCATTGGCGGAGTGTTATACTGAAACTGTAAGAGCATTTAACTTAGCAGACAGATTTATGCAGCCTGTATTTGTTTTACTAGATGAAACATTGGGACACATGCATGGAAAAGCAATGCTTCCTACAGAAGAAGAGGTTGCTGCAGGAATTGTTCCTAGAAAAACATTCGAAGGCCCTGCAGAGGAGTATTTTCCATATGAGTGTGAAAGTGATCAGCCTGCAGTTTTAAATCCTATGTTTAAAGGGTACAGATACCATTTTACAGGTCTTCACCATGACAAAAGAGGGTTCCCTACTGAAGAGATAGAGACATGTAGAAAACTTATTCAAAGGCTTGAAGATAAAGTAGAACTTCATAAAGATGAGCTTGAATCTTATGAAGAGTTTCATATGGATGATGCAGAGATTTTAATTGTTGCGTATGGTTCAGTTTCTCTTGCTGCAAAAGAGGCAATCCGCCACTTAAGAGCAGAGGGTATTAAAGCAGGATTATTCAGACCGATTACACTTTGGCCAAGTCCGGCAGAGAAGATGAAAGAGCTTGCAGACAGAATACCAAAAGTTTTATGTGTAGAGCTAAATATCGGTCAATATAGAGACGAAGTACAACGCGCTACTGGAAGACTTGATATAAATGGTTTATTCAAAGTAAACGGAAGACCAATTTCTCCTTATGAAATTGTTAATAAAGTAAAGGAGCTGTAAAATGGCATTTAATTATGAAAACTATTTAAGACTGGAAAAAATGCCGACACTATGGTGTTGGGGTTGTGGTGATGGTGTTATCCTAAAAGCTTTTGTTAGAGCGGTTGACAGCCTTGGTATAAATAAAGATGATATCTGCCTAGTTTCAGGAATTGGATGTTCAGGAAGATTTTCATCATATGTTGATTTTAATACAGTCCATACAACTCATGGAAG
Source organism: Sulfurimonas sp. CVO (assembly GCF_009883775.1). Classification (NCBI taxonomy): domain Bacteria; kingdom Pseudomonadati; phylum Campylobacterota; class Epsilonproteobacteria; order Campylobacterales; family Sulfurimonadaceae; genus Sulfurimonas; species Sulfurimonas sp. CVO. The sequence continues at coordinate 899,160 of NZ_CP033720.1, read as the reverse complement.
AACTATAGCATTTGCAACAGGTATCAAACTTGCAAATCCTACTAAACATGTAATCTGTGTTGCGGGTGACGGTGATGCTTTAGCAATTGGTGGTAATCACACAATTCATGGTTGTAGAAGAAACATAGACATAACATTTATTATAATTAATAACTTTATTTATGGATTAACAAATTCTCAAACAAGTCCAACTACTCCACAGGGTATGTGGACAGTATCGCAACAAGTTGGAAACATTGATCCAACTTTTAATACTTGTAATTTAGCAATTGCATCAGGAGCTTCTTTTGTGGCGAGAGAGACAGTAAATGATCCTAAAAAATTAGAAAAAACTATGGTAAAAGCACTAGAACACAAAGGTTTTTCACTTCTTGAAGTTTTATCAAACTGCCATATTAATCTTGGTAGAAAAAATAAAATGAATTCTGCTATTGAAAATCTTAATTGGATAGACAGTATTACGGTTTCAAAGAAAAAATATGACACTATGACAGAAGAGGAACAAGTAAATTTACTTCCTACAGGTGTTTTAAAACAAGATACACAAGCAGCTGAGTATTGTGATATGTATGCTGAAATTATTAAAGTACATCAAGGTAAAAGAAAAACAATTACTCAAGATGACTTTAAGAAAAAAATATAAGGAGGCACGGGGTGGCTAGAACATTAATGAGATTTACAGGTGTTGGCGGACAAGGTGTTCTTCTCGCTGGTGAAATTTTTGCAGCTGCAAAAATTAAAACCGGCGGTAATGGATTAAAAACAGCAACATATACTTCACAAGTTCGTGGTGGACCGACTGTTGTTGATATAACTTTAGATGATGATGAAATTTACTATCCATATGCGAATGACGGCGAGATAAACTTTATGCTCTCTGTTGCACAAGTAAGCTATGATCAATTTAAAAAAGGTGTACAAGAGGGCGGAACTATTGTTATAGATCCAAACCTTGTTAAACCTAGCGATGAAGATAGAAAAAAATGGAATATAATTGAAATTCCGATTATTACTATTGCAAAAGAGGAAGTTGGTAATGTTATTACTCAGTCAGTTGTTGCACTTGCAATAGCAAATACAATTATGAAACCTCTTGATAGAGAAGTTTTAATCGAAACAATGCTCTCAAAAGTACCTGCCAAAGTTCATGATGTAAATAAAATAGCATATGATCTTGGTGAAAAATATGCACTAGAGGCAGTAGCAAAATAATTTTATGCTTGCCTGTAGTTTTTGCAGCCTTCAAAAGGGCTGCTTTTTTTAAATATATTTCTGATATTAAATAGTATTAGAAATAAAATATTTTAATATTAAAAAATATCACACTTTAATACTTTCCCAAAAAAACTCAACATGCTTTTCAAACTGTGTAGATAGAGCTGTTGTAGGCGTGCTATCAAACCTCAGAAGTGTAATTTGCAATCGTATATAGAATAGGGTGGAAATAAATTCATAAGCTACCATCATTGGATCAGCAGAGCGTATTAAAGAGTTCTGCATCATTATAAAAAATGCTTCAGAGAACATTTTTATATTTTCATTATGAAATTCATTCATAAACTGTTCTCTAAGTTCTCTGTTTTGGAATAACTCAATCATTAGCAATCTAAACATATTCTCATTATTTTTATCAAATGTGAGAAGTTTATATTGCATAGCAAACTTTTGTAAAAAAACTTTTCCCTTGAGTGCTGACTCTTTAATATTTGTCTCATTTGTATGAAAAGGAGAAGAAAATATCTCTTTTGCGACACATAAAAATATCTCCTCCTTATTCTTAAAATGATTATACAAAGCGCTCTCCCTAATTCCTACTTCTGAAGCTATTTTTCGCACACTTGTTGCTTTAAAACCATATTCTGAGAAGAGTGTAGATGACACTTTTATAATCTTTTGTTTTGTATTTGATTTCTTTTGAATCGTCTTGTTTTCGGGCATTTTGCAACCTTTTTTAGTATATGAACAATTGTTAATTTAAATAAAATTATATATGAACAAGTGTTAATCTATGCTTATGTGATGATGAACACTTGTTCATCAATCAAGCAGATGTTATGAACAGATGTTCATAAACAGATTTAAAGGAAATTTTTAGTATTATTTTAAAGGTACAACGGGTAGTTGCTTGATTTATTTCAAGAGGAAAGTCCGAGCTGCTCTAAGACAGTGTTCCATTTAATTAATGGCCGTAGCAATACGAGGGAAAGTGCAACAGAGAGTAGACTTCCGCCAACAGCGGTAAAGGTGAAAGGGTGGTGTAAGAGACCACCAGTCTCTATAGTAATATAGAGAGCTTGTAAACCCAACATGGCAGCAAGAAACAGATGGTCAGCGTCTTAGGGGTAAAATTACAATGTAATCTTACTTATGCTACTGTTTCGCTAGAGTTACTATGTAAATAGTAAAGTAGATTAATGCTACCAAAACAAAACTCGGCTTACTGTTGTACCTGTTTAATTTAACATACTATTTAATATCAATAATAAAAAGGTTTTGGTTCGATTTAATTTTAACTAAATTTTTTCAAGAGAATTTACATTATGTTAACCAAGATATTTGAAAACTGACACTATTACATGGAAAAACAAATGAGAAGCAAAAAAGAAGAATTAATAGCTGATATACAAAATCTTCTAAATACTTATGAAGGTATAAAAAAAACATCCATAAATGCAGATATGCTAAAATTTATGGATGAAGCCAGTTTGATCAGTATAATAGATTCATTACTAAATCAAAAAGAGTATTCAAAAGAGTCAGACTTACAATGGTTAGAAAAATTTAAAAAATATAATATATAATACGCCCTATTTTGTTTAACCAAAATCTGTTACAATTCCGTCATATTTTAAAATAAAGGATTTTGTTATGTCCAATGTAGATTTAATTCAACTAACTGAACAAACAAAAAAATTATCAGCAATGATTGTTGAAGATGAGAAAATTGCAAATGAACTTTTAAGCTCTACTTTTAAAAATTTCTTTTCAGATGTAAAATCATTTTTTAATGCAAAAGAAGCACTTCAAGCTTATTCAAAATCATCTCCTGATATTGTCTTTGTAGATATTATTATGGCTGAAATGGACGGAATCGAACTTGCACGAAAAATTCGTGAAATTAATCCTGATCAGATTATTATTATTATTTCGGCCAGCAATGATATAGAAAAAATATCTGAATCTATTGAAGTTGGTGTTAATAGTTTTATACAAAAACCAATTGATACCAAAAAAATAATAGAATTATTAAAAAATATAGTATCAATAATGAATAAAAAGAAAAAAATAGAAACAAAAACATTTTCTATATCTCTTCCTTTAGACATATATGAAGAAGTTGATGAAAATGCCAAAGCTGAAAGCATCTCAAAAAATGCAGTAATTATTAGAGCTTTACGCAGTTTTTACGAGTAATTTATTTTTTTTTACTGAGTTTTTAAAATTTTATATTTTATTAAGAAATAAATCTATATAATTTCGGCTCAGTAAATAAGACTGACAAGTGGCCCCGTCGTCTAGCGGTCAGGATCCATGGTTTTCATCCATGTTACAGGAGTTCGATTCTCCTCGGGGTCACCACTTCATCAACTTAAGAACAATCACAAACAGATCGTACTATTTGCTTAAACATGACAGAACTGCAAAGGCTAGTTCTACACTAACCTTTTTATTTTAATTTCTGTGTAACAAGTTCATTTACCACTTTTGGGTTTGCTTTGCCGCCTGTGGCTTTTAAGACCTGCCCTACAAAAAAGCCGAGAAGATTACTATTTCCAGCTTTAAATTTTGCAACATTGTCTGGATATTTTGCAACTATTTCATCGATAATAGGTTCTATTACGCTCACATCACTTATCTGAACAAGTCCTTTGGCTTCAACTATTTGAGTAGGATTTTCTCCGCTTTTAACCATCTCTTCAAAAACCTCTTTAGCTATTTTATTTGAAATGGTGCCATCATCTAGCATTTGCACAAGTTTAGCTACATCAGATGCATTAAATTGAAGCTCGTGCACTTCTTTTTCTTTTAATTCTCTTGCAATCTCATTTGCTACAATGTTGGCTATAGTTACAGGTGAGTTGTTAGCTGATAATATTTCAGCATAAAAAGAAGATAGTTTCTTATCTCTGGCTAAAATGTCTGCAACCATACTGTTTAATTTAAGTTCAGTCGTGTATTTGTTAAACAAGGCTTGCTCAGACTCACTCATAGGCTCAATCTTACCATCTATTTGAATTTTTTTTGGCTGAATTCTTCTTTCACTGATAGTTCTTTTTGGTTTTTCTTTTTTACTCCATGAATCTTTAAGACTCACTATTTTGTTAAATACAGGGTTTGTATCCGTATAGTCAATAGGATCAGCATAAAAGTACCCTTCTCTTTCAAACTGAAATCTCACATCCGGCTTATCTATGACAACAGCAGGCTCAATAAGCGCATTTTTAATAACCTTGAGTGAATCAGGATTTAGATCTTCTATATTTTGTGGATTTTCACGTGAATAGAGTCTGTCATAGAGTCTTACCTCCACTTTTTTAGCAGATATGGCATCTACCCACTGGATAGCACTTTTGACTTTTATACCGCTTGTGTCTTGTCCGCTTTTAGAGTCGGGGTTGTATTCTGCTATTATCTCGATTATATTGCCGCTCTTATCTTTTTTAACCTCTTTACATGTGATGATGTAAGCATGTTTAAGGCGTACAGACTGATGAGGCGTAAGACGGAAATAACCTTGTGGAGGGTTTTCATCAAAATCATCACGCTCAATATATATCTCTTTCGAAAAAGAGATCTTTCTTGACCCCTCCTTAGGTACATCATCCGGATAATACGGGGCGTCAAGTTCTTCGTTGCCTTCATAATTTTCTATAGTTACTTTTAGAGGGTCTAGCACACACATAACACGCGGTACTTTTGTGTTGAGATCATCTCTGATACAAAACTCAAGCTGTGAGATATCAACAGTGGAGTTTGCTTTTGCTATACCGATCTGATCACAGAAGTTTAAAATAGATTCAGGTGTATAGCCTCTTCTTCTAAGTCCTGCAATGGTAGGAAGGCGGGGATCGTCCCATCCGCGTACTCTTTTTTCATTGACCAATTCCAGAAGCTTTCTTTTGCTCATAACGGTATAGTTAATCCCAAGTCTTGCAAATTCATATTGATAAGGGCGCGGCGGTTCGAGTTTAAGCGTATCTAATACCCAGTCATAGATGTCACGGTTGTTTTCAAACTCTAGCGTACAGATAGAGTGAGTAACACCTTCAATATAATCAGAGAGACAGTGACCAAAGTCATACATAGGGTAAATTGCCCACTTGTCCCCTGCTCTATAGTGGTGCGCATGGCGGATACGGTATAAGAGAGGATCACGCATTTTCATGTTTGCCGCTGACATATCGATCTTAGCGCGAAGAACATGCTCACCGTCTTTAAACTCACCGTTTTTCATTCTCTCTAAAAGGTCTAGGTTCTCTTCTACACTGCGCTGTGCATATTTACTGCGACGCCCCGGTTCCGTGATGGTGCCACGGTACTCTCTCATAGTCTCTTCATCTAAGCTGTCAACATAAGCTTTACCCATTTTAACAAGTTCTATAGCATACTCATAAAGTTTGTCGAAATAGTCGGATGTATATCGCACATCACCCTCCCACTCAAATCCGAGCCACTTAACAGCGTCTTTAAGCGCTTCAACATATTTTGTATCTTCAGTAGTCGGGTTAGTGTCATCCATTCTAAGGTTACAATAACCGTTGTAATCGTGTGCGATGCCGAAATTTATTGCTATAGATTTAGCGTGTCCAATATGAGGGAAGCCGTTTGGTTCCGGAGGAAATCTTGTTATAATATTTTTGTATTTGCCTGCTTTTAAGTCTTTTTCAACTATTGTGCGTAAAAAATCTTTGTGCTCACCCATTACTTGTTAAACCTTTAATTTAAAACTCTTATTATGAATTGTATTTTATCAAATTGGAGCTTATAGCTCAATTTCCCTCTATCTTATCTAAAGAACTTCCTTAGCTAAAACTTGATAAAATTCAAAAATTACATTATACAGGAATATAAATGCTAAGATTTGCGTCCAGCCCTACTCGCGATATGAACATTGGTGATTTAAGAGTTGCCCTATTTAACTATATTGTCTCAAAGCAGAGAGATGAAGGTTTAATCATTCGCATAGAAGACTTGGATAAAGAGAGAAACATAGAGGGAAAAGATGAAGAGACAATTGGTATTTTGAAGCTTTTGGGCATTGATTATTCTCATGTTGTCTATCAAAGCCAAAATTTCCGTTTTTATGTAGCAATGGCTCTGCAGCTTTTGCATGAAGCTAAGGCTTTTAACTGTTTTTGCTCACCGGAGTGGCTTGAAAAAAAGAGAGAAGAAGCCAAAAACAACAAAGAAACATACAGATATGATGATGCATGCGCAAATTTACCTGCAGAACTTGTAATCGACAATGAAAATCCATTTACCGTAAGGATAAAAAAGTCAGAAACACCGATAATAATAAAAGACCATATTAAGGGTGAGATAACTTTCAAGCCAGAAGATATGGAGAGTTTCATCATAATGAACGAGAATAAAACACCCACTTATAACTTTGCCTGTGGGATTGATGATATGCTCGGCGATATATCTTTAGTTATCCGTGATGAAGGACAGATGAACGATGCACCTAAAGAGGATATGATCCGAACATCACTTGGCTATGAAAAGAAAATTGAATATGCCCATCTGCCTGCTATATTGGGTGAAAATAATGCCTTAAGCGTCAAATGGCTTCTTGAAGAGGGCTACTTGCCGTCCGCTATTGCAAATTACTTAATTTTAATGGGAAACAAGCCACCAAAAGAGATTTTTCATCTAGTAGACGCCATAGAGTGGTTTGATTTGAAAAACATATCAAAAGAGTCTGAGTATTTTGATATTGACAAATTAAGAGATATAAACAAAGAACACCTAAGAGCTCTAGATACAAAAGAATTCTCTAGATATGTTGGTTTTGCAGACGCCGATATTGGTGAACTGGCACGCGTATATCTTGAGGAAGCCTCAACTACAAAAGAGTTAAAATCAAAAATAGGTGCTATTTTTGCAAAAAAAGAGGTGCCAAAAGAGTTTGCAGAGGCTGTAAAAACGATGTCAGAGATTATTAAAAATGCACCCTATTTTGAAGAGTTTGATGATTTTAAAAATTATATCATGAAAGAATCTAGACTAAATGATAAAATTTTTTCTAAACTTTTGAGACTTCTATTAACAGGTGCTGAAGATGGTCCGGATATCTCTTTGGTATATAAATATATTAAAAATTACATAGGTGAGATTGTTAAATGAGTATGATTATAGAGATAATTCAAGGTATAGGTTCGATTTTTATCGGACTTATTAATATTTATATATGGGTAGTGATTATCGCTGCTCTTCTTAGTTTTGTGAATCCAGATCCGTTCAATCCTATTGTTCAATTTTTATATAGAGTAACAAATCCTGCCTACTCTTTTGTAAGAAGATTTGTAAGAACAAATTTTAATGGTTTGGATTTGGCGCCACTAATAATTATTATAGGATTGCAAATTATAATTGTACTGCTTAGTTCAATTTTGCGGGCTCTTTACTGATTCATAATGTAATATTTTCGAGGATGAAACATTATCTTCGAGAAGAAGATTAATCGTATCTGTTTTTTCAAATGTTATTAAATAGTAGCTGTTCCAGTTATTTTTACTATTAACAAGATGTGAAAATTTATTTTCTTCTGGAAGTTGCTCAACTTCAATTGGGAGTTTCGAATTTAATTTAAGTTTTAAATTAAAATCTGCTGATTTATTTGGATCATAAATCTCTTTTGCTTCTTTTGTAAATAAAAATACAAAAAAATATTCATTTTTATTATATAGCTTAGGATATATTTCATTTAAATATATCACAGAGATGACACCTTGCGTTTCTCCATCTTTAGATACTATTTTACTACTTTGAATACTGGTTGCGCTTAATTCCTGATCTTTATCCATATTAAATTCAAAAAAAGCATTTTTTCTAGAACATCCCGTAAAAAGAGTTAAAAAAGTTAAAATTATAAAAAAAGTTTTCATTTAAAATCCTGCAAATTATCATGGAATTATATCTTATTAAACAACCTTTTAAAGACTATTTTGTATAATAACTAAAATTTTAATAAAGTGTTTACATTGAAAAAAAGATTAGCAGTTGCATTTACAGGTCCCTCAAACAGTGGTAAGACTACCCTTATATTAAAAGTTGCCAGAAAACTAATACATGAATATAATAAAGAGGTGGCAATTATTAAACATGATCCAAAAGACAAAGCTCGTTTTGATGTTGAAGGAAAAGATAGTTATAAGTTCTCAGACACGGGTGCAGAAGTTATTGTTACATCCCCAAATCGTACAACCTACTTTTCTCAAAGAGAAAAAGATCTTGATGAAATGATTAGACTCTTTGATAATTTTGATGTCTTATTGGTAGAGGGATTGAAAAGTCTTCCTTTGCCTAGAATCAGCATATTTAGAAATTATTTAGATAGTGACTATTTTCCATATATGGATGCATTGGCAATTGACGGCAGTGTAAATATAAAAGAGTATGATTTACCTAACAATATTGCTATACTGGATCTAAACAATTGTGATGATGTAATATCATGGATACTTAAAAATGCAAAGGAAGTGTAGATAAATGACTGATATATTTAAAGCAATACAAAGAACAGCTATAAGAATAAAAGAGGCGATTGATACAAAAGATATTGGTTATTCACAGCAAGAGAACAGCTCCGGCGAAACGCAGCTTCAACTTGATATAAAATGCGATATGATTATTGAAGAGGAGTTCTCGCATATACCTTCTATTCATACAATTGCTAGTGAAGAGAAAGAGAAGGAGATGTTACTGCATAAAGATGGCAGATATTTTATAGCGTATGATCCACTTGACGGCTCTTCTTTAATTGATGTTAATTTAAGTGTCGGTTCTATTTTTGGAATATATGAAAATGCCTTTGGCGCTAAAAATATGGTCGCATCTTGCTATGTTGTATTTGGTCCTCGTGTTGAGATGGTATTTGCGCACAATAAAACTAAACTTCACTTACTTCAAAATGGAGAGTTTGAGTTTGTTAAAGAGATTCGTCTTAATGAAAAGGGTAAACTTAATGCTCCCGGCGGAACACAGCAAAACTGGAAACCGTATCATAAAAAGCTTGTAGACAGCTTCTTTGCTGAGGGTTATCGTCTAAGATACTCCGGCGGAATGGTTCCTGATTTGCATCAGATACTTTTAAAAGGTGGCGGTTTATTTAGTTACCCTGCTACTTCGGATAGACCTGATGGAAAACTTCGTAAACTTTTTGAAGTATTTCCATTTGCTTTTGTATTTAAAACTGCCGGTGGAGAGGCAATTGACGGAGAAAAAGATTTAATGGAAATCGAGTGCGCACACATACATGATACATCACCATGTTTTTTTGGTTCCAAATATGAGATACAAAGAGTAAAAGAAGTTTATGCAAATAACTAATACCGGCGAGATGGACAAATTTGAACTTCATCTTAACGAGATGATAGAAAAAGTACAAAACTGCCAAAAAGAAAAAGAGTTAAAAAGTTGCAGCAGTTGTGAGTTCTATTTAAAATGTGAATTAAGAACCAATTACATTAAAGCTGTTTATAACAGTATGTCTAAAGGAGATACTGGTGGATTTGAATTTTAAGGGGATAGAAATTGAGTAAATATATAACAACACCGATATACTATGTTAATGGCGAAGCACATATAGGACATGCGTATACTACTTTTATAGCCGACAGCATGGCTAGATATGAAAAATTAAAAGGTGAAGATACATATTTTTTGACCGGTACAGATGAACATGGGCAAAAAATTGAGGAGTCTGCTCAAAAAAATGGCAAACCCACTCAACTGTTTGCAGATGAGATAAGTGCAGGTTTTAAAAATTTATGGGATGAATTTGAAATAGATTATGACAAATTTATCCGTACAACCGATGAAGATCACAAAAAAGGCGTGCAAAAAGCTTTTGAAGTTATGTATGCAAAAGGTGATATATACAAAGATTTTTACGAGGGACACTACTGTGTAAGCTGTGAGACTTTTTTTACTGAAACTCAACTTGTTGATGGCGAATTTTGTCCAGACTGCGGCAGAAGTACCAATATTATTAAAGAAGAGAGTTACTTTTTTAAACTTTCAAAATATGAAGACGCTCTTTTAAAATACTATGCACAAAATCCTGATTTTATAATGCCGCGCTCTCGTGCAAGTGAAGTTATAAACTTTGTTAAAGGAGGTTTGCGTGACCTTTCTGTGACAAGAACATCTTTTACATGGGGTGTTCAAATGCCTGAATCGATAAAAGATGATAAGCATGTTATGTATGTTTGGCTTGATGCACTAATGAACTATATAACGGCTCTTGGCTATGGAACTGATGAAGCAAATATGCACTATTGGCCGGCTTCTATTCAATTTGTCGGCAAAGATATACTCCGCTTTCACGCTATTTACTGGCCTGCTTTTTTAATGAGTTTGGATCTCCCTCTTCCAAAACATATCGGAGCTCACGGCTGGTGGACTAGAGATGGGGAAAAAATGAGTAAATCAAAAGGCAATGTTGTTTCCCCAAGAGAGGTTGCAAACGCTTATGGTGTTGAAAACTTAAGATATTTTATGCTGAGAGAGGTTCCTTTTGGACAAGACGGCGATTTTTCTCAAAGAGCCTTTATAGATAGAATAAACTCTGAACTTAGTAATGATTTAGGCAATCTTTTAAACCGTATTATAGGCATGAGCGGTAAATATTCAAATTTTGAAATAGATAGCGTAAATGTTTTGAAATATCATAAAAAAGAGATTGATGCAGTCAATATTATTTTGGATTCGCTTGACGCTTTTATGGAGAATATACAAATACATAGATATTTAGAAGAGTTATGGAAACTATTTTCTATTGGAAATAAAGCTATCGAAGAGCATGCTCCATGGGTTAAAATGAAAGAAAATAAAAAAGATGAAGCACTTGCAACCGTAGCATTGGTCGCAAATATACTAGCTAAAGCATCAATTATGCTTCACCCTGTTATGCCGCGCACAACAAATACAATTGCCGATGCCTTAAGTTTTAGCATAAACAGCTCAAGCTATAACGAGTTTATTATAGATAAAAAACTTTTAAAATTATTTAATATTAAAGTTGTTCCACCACTATTTCCTCGCATAGAAGAGCCTTTAATGCCTGAAGCTCCTTCAGCACAGCCAAATATTTCTGAGAAAAGTGATGAAATATTGGAAGAAAAAGATAACCTTATAGAAATTGGCCAGTTTTTTGAAACATCTCTAAAAATAGGTGTTGTTATAGAGGCTGAGGAGGTGCCAAAAAGCAAAAAGCTCTTAAAACTTCTAGTTGATTTAGGCGAAGAAAAGCCTAGACAAGTTGTAGCAGGTATAAAAGAGTTTTACAGTGCTGACTCCTTATTAAATACACAGGTTTGTGTTGTTGCAAATTTAAAACCGGCGAAACTAATGGGTATGATTTCAGAAGGAATGCTGCTTGCTGCAAAAGATGAAGATGGTCTTTGTCTAATCAGACCTGAAAAATCTAAAAAACCAGGTACACCGATTGGATGAGACTTGAAAATTTTTTAGCGCTTACGCAAGCTACTCTTGTTAATGAACCATATATAAATAGCTTTGAAAATATTGTTTTTGAAGCTTCTAAAATAAAAAGAGGTGATCTCTTTTTTGCTTATGATTATAAAAATATAGAGTTAGCCGTTGCAAATGGTGCTTACGGTGTTGTGTTTGAGAGTCCAACACAAATAAGTGATAGTGAAATAGCTTGGATTAAAGTCAACAGCTTAGATAATGCACTTAAAAAACTGCTTCGTTTTAAAATGATAGAAAAAGAGATTGTAGCCTATGAGTGTAATGAAATTGTTTTAAAACTATCTTTGCAGATTATTACTCAGCTAAATTTTATTTCACTTACTGGAGATTTAAAATCAATTTTCAAATCTCTTTGGAATGCAGAAAACAAAACAACGGTACTGTTCTGCCCTGCTCTAAGTGATAGAGAGATATTTGCAAATGTAAAAAAAATCCCAACTAACTCTTTTGAATCTATCGTAATAATGGAGCAAACCCTATTTGAAACATCTTTTATTTATGATAATATTTTTTATGAAAGACAACTGATTTCCCCATTTTTCATACCATATTTAGAAGAGTTGCTGCATCTTTTAAAAACACTTAAAATCAATTATAAATTGAAAAAATTTACTCCGATAAATCATTTTGAAGCAGTTTTTACAAATAAGAAGTTTGAAATAAAAAGTTTTGGCACCAGTGATAAAGTACTTATATTTGAACCAAATATAAATTTAATAGATTCTCAAATTCTATTTTTACAACGCCATGCATCATGGGCCAGTATCATTTTTATTGCTCCATCACATATCAAATCTTATGAAAATAAAAATATTTTTATTTACAAAAATGAAAAAGACATTATAAATATACTTAAAAATAATAATTTTCATTTTGCACTTATTGCAGGGGTTGATAAATCAATTTTAAATAAGCCCTTATCAAATCAAATGCAGCTTACTATGGATTTTTAAATACTATTTCTAATGAGGATGTACACAAAATATGAATAGAAGAGATTTTTTAACAACTGCTACAACAGTTTCTACCGCTTTTGCATTAACAGGCTGTAATGACAACAATCGGCAAGCTATTGATTATTCAAAACATCCACAGCAAAAAAACAGTGATGCAAAAAGAGTAAATATCAATAAAAATAAAAAAATTGTTATAAAATTAGCTACTAGCTGGCCGGCAAGCTTTCCTATTATGGGAACCGGTGTAGAAAAATTTGCACAAAGATTAAAAGATATTAGCGGCAACTCTTTGGAAGTAAAAATTTATCCAAAGAATGTTCTTATTCCAGATTTGGCTGTTTTTGATGCGTGTTCCAGCGGTCAAATAGATGCTTTTCATTCAGGGCCATATTACTGGAAAGGAAAAAACAGCGCTTTTTCTTTATACAGCGGCATTCCTTTTGGATTTACTGCTGAAGAGATAAACTCATGGATGCTTTTTGGAGGAGGTTTAGAACTTTGGAGAGAACATTATGCAAAGTATAATCTTCATCCTTTTATGGGCGGAAATACTAATATTCAAATGGGCGGATGGTTTAGAAAAGAGATAAAATCACTTGCTGATATGAATGGACTTAAGATGAGAATTCCTGGTCTTGGCGGAGAAGTTTTTTCAAAAATGGGAGTTAACTCTATTTTACTGCCTGCAGGGGAGATATATACTTCACTGGAACGAGGTGTAATAGATGCTACAGAATGGGTTGGTCCTGCTCTTGATATCAAAATGGGATTTTATAAGGTAGCACCCTACTACTACTCAGGCTGGCATGAGCCAGGTTCTATCCTAGAGGTTACTTTTAATAAGCAGCTTTGGAATAAACTTCCTTTTGAACATCAAAGTATGATAGAGGTTGCTGCAAGTGAGATGAATTCAAGTATGACTTATGAATTTCACAGTGAAAATATCAAGGCCCTTAAAAAACTAAAAGAACTTAATATATCTATCCATCAGTTTCCAAAGGATGTCATAGATGCAGGAAAAATAGCTTTAAATGAAGTTATAACTGAGCTTAGTGAAAAAAACAGTGACTTTAAAAGAGTTTATGCCTCTATACAAAACCATCTTTCTCTTTCAAAAGAGTGGAGTGATGCGAGTTTAAAATACTTTTTAAATGAGAGGTAGATCGTTTTATTATTAAAACCAGAAGTTTTTTAGCTTTTGATTTAACTCATAAGAATCAGGGATATATTGATTGACTAAAGAGTGAAATTTTTTTGAATGATTCATATGTTTAAGGTGTGCGAGTTCATGCACTACTACATAATCAATCAGTTTTTCTTCTACTTTTATAAGTTCTGTATTAAAGGTAATAATTCCTTTTGAGCTGCAGCTTCCCCATCTACTTCTCATTTTTCTAAATTTTATATCGCTATAAGTTAAATCCATTATTTTTGAATAGTATTGTACTCTTGGAACAATATAATTTTGAGCATAAAATTTATAAAATTCATCATAACATCTTAAAATATTATCAATTTTTGTCGTATCTATTTTTTTAAGATAAGTTCTTAACTCTTTTGCTTTATCCGTATCAATACTGAAAATTTTTCCAAACAATAAAACTTCATCTTGAAGATTCACTCTTATTTGTGAATTTTTTTCTACTATTTTTAGCTGTTTTCGTATCCACTCTTCCCTGCTAATAAGAAGATTTTGAATATATTTTTTTGAAACAGCAGGAGTTTTAAGAACTATTTCACCATTTTTCTTAACGCTTATGTAGCTATTTTTTAAATTTGCTTTATATATATGTACAATTTTTAAATTATTAAAATCTATCTCACTGGTACTCAATTGGATCTTTTACTCCGACTTCTTTAAAACCATTTAACCTTAAACGACAGCTATCACAAACTCCGCACGCTTTATCTTCATTTTTATAACAACTCCATGTAAGATTAAGCGGAACTTCTAAATCTAGCGCTTTTTTAACAATTTGAGATTTTTTTAGATGTACTAAAGGCATATGAATAACTATATTTGTTTCATCTTTTGTACCAAGATTTATACTTCGCTGCATACTTTGTATAAAAGAGTCCCTGCAATCAGGATAACCGCTGCTGTCCTCTTCCACCACTCCTATTGCAATAGCTTCGGCATTTTCTTTTTCTGCTATAGCAGCTGCCATACTTAAAAATATTCCATTTCTAAAAGGCACATATGTGACGGGAACACCCTCTTCTACACCGCCAGTTGGTATATCTATATTTTTATCAGTCAAAGCTGAAGCACCTATTTGAGCGAAAAAATCCAAATCTAAAACATATCTATTTAAAACGCCCAATTCATCACAAATATTGTGAAAACAAGACAACTCTTTTTTTTGTGTTCTTTGTGCATAATTAAAATGCACAGCAACAATCTCATACCCCATTTTTTTCATCATGTATGCGCTAAGCGTTGAATCCATACCACCGCTCATAACACAGAGCGCTTTTTTATCTTTTATAATCATAAAAATATTTTAGCATAATCTTTTATGAACATATTTTAAAATTTGATATAATCTCACTTATGATTGAACTTGACAATAGAACTACACTACAGATTGATACTACTCTTATTGATGCAATAGCAAATCTTTTTACAAATAAAGAAATTGAGCTTATTGTTACAACAAATGAAGAGATAAGAGAGATAAATAAAACATATCGAAATATTGACAAAGATACAGATGTATTAAGTTTTCCATATGAACCTATGCCGATGAGCCCGCTTGGAAGCATAGTTATCTCCTCTTCTCATGTAAAAGAAAAAGCAATAGAACTGGGTCATAGTGAAAATGATGAGTTTGCACTTCTTTTTATACACGGTTTGCTTCATCTGTTAGGATATGACCATGAAACTGACAATGGTCAAATGAGAAAAAAAGAAGCAGAGCTTATAAAAAAATTCAACCTTCCAAAAAGTCTAATAATTAGAACAGAAGGATAGCTCTTAGTGGATTTTATAATTTTTGCAGTTGCTATGACAGCGCTTATTTATGGAGCAGATTTTATTATAAAAGAGTCTGAAAGAATTGCTCTTCATTTCAATATATCACATTTTGTAATCGGTGCTACACTTATTGCTTTTGGCACATCATTACCGGAAATGGCAGCTTCTATGATGGCATCAGGAGCCGGTAAAAGCGAAATGGCTATCGCAAATGTTGTGGGCAGCGTAACTTTTAATATAACGCTAGTCTTAGGGCTTGTTTTTTTAATATCAAAAAAAATGACTTCAAGACGGAATCTATTTGACAGAGATAGTGCGTGGGTAGTTGTTCCTGTAATTTTATTTATGCTAATGATTCAAGACGGCTTAATTAGCAGAATTGAAGGAGCTTTGTATATTTTGGTTATGTTCTCTTATCTTATATTTTTATTTACCGATTCCAAAGAAGATCTTGTAGAAGAGATAGATGAAGAGTTAATGAAAGAAAAATTTAAATGGCTCAAAACAACTCAATTTTTACTTATTGGTTTTATTTTAACAATAGGCGGAGCACATTTTGTTGTAGAGAGCGGAACAAATATAGCAAAAATATTTGGAGTTAGTGAGTGGATAATTGGGCTTTTTCTTATTGCTTTTGGAACATCACTGCCTGAACTTGTAGTATCTTTGGTTGCAATAAAAAAAGGCAATGCCGAAATGAGTATTGGAAATATAATAGGCTCAAATGTTGCTAATTTCTCTATGGTTTTAGGTTCAGCAGCACTTTTAAACCCTCTCTCTATTGACTTAATTGCTACAAAGTTTGATATTTATATAATGATTGCAGCTTCCCTAACACTTCTGTTTATTTTGGCAAATAGACTTTATAATAAAGCAGGAGCAATATTTTTACTAACAATATTAACTCTTTTTATACTTAATTCTATTTAATTTACTGCTTAATATATTCTAATTCTAAGAGTTTATCATAAATATTTGATACAATACTTCCTGCAGCAGAACCGCCGTGTCCTCCATGTTCAACTATAACCATAACTACATATTGAGGATTATCATATGGTCCATAACTTGTAAGCCATGCATGTGAACGGGTATAATACTCCATTTCATGCTCTAATTCTCTATTTTCTATATCTTGCAAAATACCGATTACTTGAGCAGTTCCTGTTTTACCGGCAATTTTTACATGTGAATTTATATTTCTAGCAGCTGTTCCGGTTGGATGATTGCAAACTTCATACATGGCTTTTTGAATAATTGGCAATTTTTTTAATTCATTTTTAGTAAGAACCTCTTCAAATTCCGGCTTAACCACCTCTTCCCCTATCATTTTTGCAAAGTATGGCCGAGGAAGCTTAGATGTTGCCATAAGAGCAGTAAACTGTGCCATCTGCATTGGCGTAACTAAAAAATCACCCTGCCCGATTGAGGTGTTTACAGTCTCTCCCATATACCATGGCATATTATATTTTTTTCTTTTCCACTCTCTTGATGGTACCGTACCGATAAACTCATTTGGCAAATCAACACCGGTTTTTTTACCAAGTCCATATCTAATAAGCCCATCACTCATTTTTTCAATTCCTAGCTTAAGGCTGCCTTTATAAAAAAAATCATCGCAACTCTCTCGTATAGCTTTTTTAATGCCTGTTTTTCCATGTCCAGTTTGCTTCCAACATCTAAATACTCTTTTGCCAAGAGGCATTGATGCAGTACAATAAACATTCCAGTTTGGCCCAATTTCCGGTGCCGTAATATATAATAATCCCAATCCAGTTTTTATAGTTGAACCTGGAGGATAAAGACCATGAATTAATTTATTTGTAAATGGCTTATCAAGACTATTTGAGAGTTTATCCCACTCTTCATATGAGATTCCAGATACAAATGTATTTGGATCATATTCAGGAAAACTGCTAGCAGATAAAATAGCACCATCAACTCTCATAACAATTACAGCACCTGATTTGTCTTTAAAAAGAGATGAAATATATTTTTGAAGTTCTATATCAATATTTAATATCAATTTTCTATCTTCAATAGCTTGCTTACTGGACAACTCTTCTATCTCTTGATTATTTGCATTTACTTTTATTTCTCGTTTGCCGGCTTCTCCTTGCAAAAATGAGTTATAATATTTTTCTATGCCTGTTTTTCCAGCATAACCAATAAGTTCTTGAAGTTTATCCTCTTCTATATCACTCTTATTTGCACGAGAAACATACCCAATAGAGTGTGTTGCAACTTCTTTATACGGATAATATCTTTTTGGAGAGGAGACAATATGAATATTGTCTCTTAAATTGAGAATAGAGTATACAGGCATAATCTCTTCATAAGATACAAAACTAACAATATCTATATAGTCGTGATTATAGTACGAATCTTTTTTTATATAATTTTTTATAATTTTTTCTCTATCCAAATTTGGCAGTAATTTTATAATCGTATCAACTTCTTCTTCAAATGTAGTTTGATTTTTTTTAGATCTAAGATGAGGGGCCATTTGTATTTTAAACCCAAGTTCATTAATAGCAATTGGTCTATTTTTCACATCAACAATCTCACCTCTTACCGGCGCAATCAATTCAGTTTTAATGGTATTGTTATAAGAGAGCTTTTCATAATAAGTATTTGACTCTATTGACAACAAAAATACTCTTGCTAAAAGTGCCAGCCATACAACAGCAAATACAAAAATTATAAATTTTATTTTCATAAAATACTCAAAATAAAAAATTCAATCATTATGTAATAAATTACATAATAGTTTATGCTTGGAGATGGCATTAAGAATATATTTGATAAAAATATATTAAAAACAAAAAAACCAATATAAACCAATATAACAGTTGCCATTTTTACACATATATTACAATTAATAATTTTCGCTATTTTTGGTATGATATATCTATATATAAAAGCAAAATATATAAGAGTGCTAAAGAGAACATATCCCTTTTCAGCTTCAAAAAGCACTAAAGAAAAGCAAATTAAAAGTAAAGAGGTTAAATCATTTTTCTTAAGCGCTCTTGAAAAAAGTACATATAATATTGCCAATAAAGGTGGTAAAAATAGGTGTATACTGCTTAATACAATATAGGGTATAAATATAACAACATATAAAAATGGTGTTAAAGAGTTTTGATTAGAGATACTTCGTTGCATATCGGAAAATGTTTACACTTAATACAATCAGCCCATATTTTGTGTTCAGGAATTGACTCTTTTGGAATTTCGATAAATCCAAGTTTTTCAAAAAACTGCTGTTGATAAGTCAAAGTAAGAACTTTTTTAATTCCAAGATTTTGTGCATCTTCTATAGCTTTGGCAATCAAACTTTGCCCTATCCCCATGCCTCTTCTATCCTCTTTTACAACAAGTGATCTGATCTCTGCTAAAAAGGGAGTATGAATATGAAGCGCACAAAAACCAACTATCGCACCTTCCTCTTTTGCTAATATATATGATCTTATATTTGTTGCGATTTCATCTGAACTTCTTGCAAGTATTATCCCTGTCTCAACTTCAGGAGCAACAAGTTTTTGCATATTTTCAATATCATAAAGCGTTGCTTTTGTTAATTTAATTTTCACCAGCAGCTCCTTGCAATATATCATATATAATCGTTACAATTTTTTGTAAACCTCTCTTTTTTGAACTTGAGACCATTAAAGCCTTAGGAAACTCTTTTTTAAGTGCATTTTGTTCTTTTTGATTTAATTTATCTATTTTTGTAAAAATCTGTAAAATATATTGTGTTTCATTAGCATGATCAATTAAAAAATCAGTTACAGATTTGTCAATTTCTAAAAAAGGGTGTCTGCAATCAATCAAATGAATAAAAAGTTTTATCTGTTTTCTATTTGATATATAATCTGTTAAATTTTTTTCCCAATCATATTTAATAGATTTGGAAACTTTCGCATATCCAAAACCTGGCAAATCAACAAATTTTGCAAAACTTTTTTGCGCATTTTCTCTATCTATAAATGTAACATCAAAATAGTTAATAAGTCTTGTTTTACCCGGTGTTGAAGATACTTTTGCTAAACCTTTATGATTTGTCAGAGCATTTAGTAAAGAACTTTTCCCCACATTTGAACGAGCCATAAAAACAACTTCATTTTGTTCTTTTGAGTCCGGTGCATCTTCTATAGTTGCTGCTGATGTAACAAATTTTGAGTCAATTATTTCAATCATTCTTCGCTCTTTTTTTTATTTTCAGGCATATCAAAAATCATTATAACCGGCTCTTTCTCAGCACCCTTAGCATACGCTTTGCCCTCTATTGTCTTTAAAATAACCTCTTCACCTGATATCTCTTTTTTTTCATCAATCTGCTTTAGATGCACTTCTTTAAAAAAATAGTACTCTTTTTCTTGCGGAAGATAGACAACTTTTTGGGCTTTGCCTTTATATAGTGCACCTTCAAGTGTTTGTATACTAAAAGAAGCATTTCCTTCTGCAATAAACTTTGTCGGTTCTTGGTTTGTGTTTGTATAAATGGTGACCTTCGATGCATTTAATTCATCATTGCCCCGAATCACATTAACATCACCTTCAAAAACAGATACACCTGTTTTTTGATCTGCATTAAAGCTGTTTGCTTTAACTTTTAACTCTAAGGAAAATAGTGCCGTTGTTAAAAAAATTGTTAAAAAAATTATTTTTTTCATTTAGTACTCTCTTTTAATTGATATATTGCTTTTACATCTTTTGACTCTACTCTTTGTAAAGAGTTATTATATTTTAATTCTCTTCCGGTAACTCTATTAGTGCCCTTATAAAGCACATAATCTCCATCTGCAGTAGCAATATTTGTTTTTTTATTATAAACTGCCTTTTGCGTCTCAAAGGTCAATCCATCTTGTCTAAAATAGACAACATCTCCATTTAAATAAACGATGTCATCTTTGTATATTCCGCTGTTTGATTTCATATTTGCTATATACTTTTTTGAATTATCTGTATAATCCATTTTGTCAATCGTATATCTATCTGCATATCTAATTGCTTTTTCACCGTTCATTAATGTAATCAATCCTTTAGAATCAAGTTCATACATAGTAAAAAATGAGATACTAAAAAGAGGTACTTCGGTAAAAGATTGTTGTTTTATCTCCAAGGGCTTAAATAAAAAAAGTATCATAATTAAACATACAGAAATAAATAAAAAATAATAATTTATATTCATACTATATCCAAACAGATAAAAACTGATCTCTTAAATCATTCTCATCAATTAATATATCTATCATTTCCCTCACAGCGCCATCACCGCCGTTACATGTAAGAACCGTATCAACAAGCTCTTTAATCTCTTTTACTCCATTTTTTGGAGTAAAACTTCTGCCAGCTTTTTTCAACATCTTATAATCATTCAAATCATCGCCAATAGCAGCTACTTCATAATTTTTAAGCTCAAGCAAATCTATAAGTTCGCTTAATGTTTTTTCTTTGTCTTTAATATGTTGAAACAGATGCACAATACCAAGCTCTTTGGCTCTTCTTTGAACTATTTCAGAATTTCTTCCGGTTATTATTGCAACATAATAACCCATCTTAATCCAAGAACTAATAGCCAGACCGTCTTTTACATTGAATTTTTTTGTTTCTGTACCATCAGATGAGTAGATTATATCTCCATCTGTAAGGCAACCGTCGACATCTAATACGATAAGCTTAATCACAGCATATCTTTTGTACTCGGAATACCGATTTTTTCATTTTTTTGCATTGCACGACGCATAGCTACAGCAACTGATTTAAAAGCGGCTTCTATAATATGATGCTTGTTTTTTCCTCTAAGTGCTACAATATGTGCGCTAATTCTTGCATTTGAGACAAAAGCTTTAAAAAATTCTTCAACTAGTTCCGTATCAAACTGTCCTACTTTTCCAGTCACATCAACTTCATAAACCAGGTATGGACGATTGCTTAAATCCAAATCGCAGCTAACACAAGCTTCATCCATCACAATATTTGCACTGCCGAATCGTTCCATGTTTTCAACAGGATAAATTGTTTCAGACAAAAGAGAACCTAGAACAATTCCGACATCCTCTACACTGTGATGATCATCTATATATGTGTCACCCTTGCATGCAATATCTAAATCTATCAAAGAGTGTTTAGAAAAACTCTCTAACATATGATCTAAAAAACCCACACCCGTATTTATATTGCTTTTGCCTTTTCCATTAAGAGACAAGGAAACAACGATATCTGTCTCTTTTGTTTTTCTGCTTTTGCTAATCATTTGTTTAATCCTCTCTTACAATAAATGAATCTTTAAAATTTCCAAGTGATTTATAATCTCTAGCCTCTTGTTCACTTCTAAAACCTTTAAGCCAAACTTTAAACATTCTTCCGTTTTGTGTTTGCATATCTTTTATAATTGTCTTGTACCCATCAATATTATCGTACTTTTGTTGTGTCAAAAGAGCTCCTTCAAATCTGCTAAAAGATGCGATTTGAAGTGCAAAATTAGCTATTTGTTGATCTTGAGGAACATCTTTTAACTCTTCTTGCAATGGTACTTGTTTTTGCTCTTTTGAATGAAAACCAAGTATTTTTATTGTAACAGGAGCTGTTCCGTCATCAATCATATCTATTTTTCTCGCAGCCGTATTGGAGAGATCAATAATTCTTGTCGCAATAAAAGGCCCCCTATCGTTAATCCTTACAACAGTGCTTAAACCATTTTTTTTATTTGTAACTTTTACAATTGTATTCATCGGCAGAGTTTTGTGAGCAGCTGTCATATCATACATATTGTATGTTTCGCCATTAGAAGTCAGTTTTCCATGAAAATCAGGACCATACCAACTTGCATTACCACTAAACTCATCACCTACATTTACTACAGTCGGATAATATTTTATACCTCTTATTACATATGGATTCATCGTAGGATGCCTATAATCCTTTTTACTAAGTATAGGGCTGTGTGAATTTTCATCTAGCGAATAAGATGTTGTTTTATCAAAATCAGTGTATGCTCTTTTTCCTCTTGTGCTGCATCCAGTAATAAAAATTAAAAGCAAGACAATTAGAAAAACAGATACTTTATTCATATAGCTTTAACCTCTCACCCTCTCTAATCAGACTTCCATCAAGTTTGTTCTGAAGCTGTATATTTTTAATACTGACTTTATATGCTTTTGAAATAGATTCTAAAGTATCCCCTTTTTTTACCAAATAGTAAAATTCACTATCTATTTTTTCAACATTTGCCCGATTGTCTATCGGGATAATCAGTTTTTGATTTAAACTAAGCATACTCTTTTTTAAATTATTGAAATCCATAATCATTTTATATGGAACATTATATTTTTTGCCTATATTGTAGAGACTTTCACCCTTTTTAACAACATGTATTTTGTAAATATTTTTAATTTTTTCTTCAAAATATTTTTGTTTAAATTCTGAGAGTTTTATATATGGAATATATATATCATAACCATTAAGATATGGAGGTATAAAATCATACTTTAAGTGTCTATTTAATTTTTTAAGCTCTTCCATTGGAATTCCCACTAGTTTAGAAACTCTTTTTAATGACTCTCCTCTTGGTACTCTAACTGTAGATATAGAGTATGCATTTGCTCTGTTTAAAAGATGTTCATATTCACTTTTCAATAAAAACTGCTCATCATTTCCCATTATAGCCAATGCCACAATTTTTCTAATATAGAGTCTGCTCTCTTTTGGTATATACCTCTTTTTAGGATTTAACAAAATAGAGAGATCATCACTTTGCGCACTCTTTATAGCTCTACTCAATCTTCCTTCACCGCAGTTATATGCAATAGCTGCTAAATACCATTTGCCAAATTTTTCATAAAGGTAGGAGAGATATTTTGCGGCTGCTTCTGTTGATTTTACAAGATCTCTTCTCTCATCAACATAATCATCAATTTTAAGACCGTATATTTTACCTGTCTCAGGCATAAACTGCCATAAGCCAGAGGCTCTCTTAGCAGAATATGCCTGTATAGAAAAATGTGATTCTGCCATTGCGAGGAAAAGAAATTCTGCAGGAACTCCATGCTTTGCTAAAATATTCTTTATTGCCGGAATAAAAAGATAAGCATCATTCATCGCTTGAAAAAAGTGTTTATTTTTATAAACCGTCATATTGCTGTTTTTCATCTGATTCATTATCGGGTCATATAAAAAAGATGCTTCAATATCAAAAGATTCTAAGATGGTTATCTCTTTGGTGTAATTTGAAGTGTATGTAAGATTTGCACTCAACAAAAATGGTAGTATTAACAATAAAATATATTTCAAAATGACAGCTCTTATTTTAAATTTAAAAAATACATTTTATCCAAATGAATATTAAATAGAGTTAAGACTCTTTAATATTAAGAAATATTAAAGAGTACAAGGGCATTTTGAGTTGTTATTTTTTTTACATCTTCCAGTGGTATTTCTAAAAGTTCAGAAATTTTTTTTGCAATAAAGGTTGTATAAAGAGGTTCATTTCTTTCACCTCTATGCGGAGTCGGTGTCAAGTATGGACCGTCTGTCTCAATAAGAAGCCTGTCTTGAGGTATTTTTGGAAGTGCATGGAGAAGTTTTTTTGCATTTTTAAATGTCAAAACGCCTCCTATCCCAAAATAAAATCCCTCTTTTGCAAGACTTAAAAGCTCTTCATCCGCATTATAGCAGTGCAAAACTCCTCCAACCTCTTTTGCATTATATGCTTCAAGAATCTTTTTTGAATCTTTTGAAGCATCTCTTATATGTACAATAAGCGGTTTTTTATACTTTTTTGCAATTTCAATCTGTGCTATAAAAATCTCTTTTTGCTTCTTCTTTTCTCTATCTTTTTCTTCATCACTTCCCTCAAGTCTAAAATAATCAAGTCCGCATTCGCCTACTGCAACGCACTTTGGATGATTAATATACTTCTCAAACTCCAGCGTATCAAAAGCATATATATCATAAGGATGAACGCCGATTGCAAAATAGATATCACTATTGCTCTCAGCTATCTCTATGGCTCTTGTGAGATTTACAGGATCTGCCCCCGGAATTATAAAACGCTCTACTCCCCCTTCTCTGGCTCTTTTGAGCACTTCATCTAAATCATCTATATATCTCTTGTCGTCTAAATGTACATGTGTGTCAATTATCATTTCTAACTTTTCCTTTTGCAGGTATTACTTATTTTGTGTGTAAATTTAGCAGTTCTTTAGCAAACTCTCTAGCTTCTTGTGTAATGCTCTCGCCGCTTATTATTCTTGCTATTTCATCTACTCTCTCATCAAATCCAAGTTCTGTTACATAAGATTCATCACTTTTTTTATGCACCAAAAAGTGCTGATCGCCCATAGATGTAAGTTGCGGTTGATGCGAAATTACAAAGATTTGAAAATGCTTTGAGAGTTCTTTTAACACCTTTGCAACACTCATAGATTCTTCACCGCTAAGATTGGCATCTATCTCATCAAGCATCAAAACGCCGCCATTTTTACTCATAAACTCAGATTTTAGAGCCAAAATGGCAAGACGAAGTCTGTTAAACTCACCTGTACTCACCTTTTGTAAATCGGTAGCATTTAGCTTGATGTCTACTTTATCTTTTCCGGAAATTCCATACTCAATATCACTTATTTCCAACTGTGCATCTCGAAGATAGAGCTCTTTTAGATATTCGTTTAAATTGTCTTTTAAAGATTTTAGTTCATTATGACGAAGATTACTTATATTGCATGCCAAATCTTTTACTTTTTTATAAAGCGTTGTTTCCCTGCTCTGTAAATCACCTTTTGTAATCTCTATATTTTCATACTTTTGCAGTTCTAAAATTTTTTGTTGTTTGTACGAAAGAGCTTCTTCTATGCTTCCATATCTTCTTTTGAGATCACTTAACTCTTCTATCCGGTTTAAAATCTCTTCAATATCAATTTCATCAAGAGCATTAAACTTCTCCTCAGCACTCTCCATAATTGCTCTTAATTCATTCATAGTATCACTAAAAAATGAATTCTCTACATTTAATAGCTCCAGGGCATTAAAAACATTATGCTCATACTCAAAAACAACATTTGCTTTGGATATGGCTTCTAGAGCTTTCTCTTTTTTTGAGAGCTCTTTTTTAATCTCCAAAAGCTCTTCATCCTCTGAAATTTTTGGATTTATATCCTCTATTTTTTTAATCTCAAATGCTGCAAACTCTTTGAGTTCTACAATCTTTTTTTGCTCATCTTCTATAGCCAAAAGTTCTTTTTTTACTTTTTTGTGCTCTAAAAAAGCCTCTTTGTACTCATCTTTTAGTTTGTTTATCTTGTGATTTTTCTTCTCTATCCTCTTATCCAAAATAGAGAGCAGATTTTCATTTTCAAAATCGCTGAAATCTCTTAATGAAAGATGCTTTAAGTAATTTAAAGATAAACTCTTTATTGCTTTTTTTGAAATACTTTGATTATTTATAAAGTATCTTGATTTCTCTTTTTTAAGATGTTTAAATATATAAACATCATCAGACTCTATACCATACTCATCGGCATCTAATTCCCAGGAAACA
This sequence comes from Sulfurimonas sp. CVO, assembly GCF_009883775.1. NCBI lineage: Bacteria > Pseudomonadati > Campylobacterota > Epsilonproteobacteria > Campylobacterales > Sulfurimonadaceae > Sulfurimonas > Sulfurimonas sp. CVO. The sequence goes on along the minus strand of NZ_CP033720.1, from coordinate 872,966 downwards.
ACAGATTCGCACAATGAGGCATCACATGTAGTTGTGCCAAATGAAGATAAAATTGAACTCATTAAAAGCGATTTTCCGCTTCCGCTGGGACCAGTAAATACAACTAACCCACCCTTTAAATTTAGCTCAATTTCTTTAAAACTAAGATAATCTTTTAAATAAAATCTCTCTATCATTCATAAGTACCTTGTAAAATATTTTCAAATTATACTTTATTGTTAAAAATCTTTTTGCTTATTTCATTTTATCAATCAACTAACCGAGGAGGAAACTCTTTTAACATTATGGTTACAATTTCATTATAGTAGTCGGTTCGCTCTTGCGGTGATTTAAAATCTTTTTTATCCTGAGTAATTGAAGTGCTCCAAAATGTTTTTTTTGTATTTGGATCTATCATATTTATGAGAATAGTCTCCTCATCTGTAAATATTATCTGATTTGCCGTACTCATGGAAAATCCCATACTTCTTGTAAAAGTACCTACACCAAAGCCCACACCTACATTTGATGGGACATCCTCTTTGATTGAACTTTTAAAATCAATGTGAAAATCAGCTCTCTCTTTTGCTGTGCCCAGATACCCTTTTAATTCCATCTCATTTACAATAGCTTCGCGAATACGCTCATCATTAAGCGTATCATAACTCTGCTCAGCATTATAAACAACACTAAATGCAGAAAGCGTATTTATTTGAAATGCCGGATCATAATCGATATCAGGTTTTTTCGTTGCACAACCAACTATAAACAGCAGTAAAAAAGGAATTATATATTTAAACATTTGGTCTCCTTTGAAAATTATTCACCCCATCTTAGTTTCTCTTTTAATACCTCAAAATAATTATACTCTTCTTTGTGTATCAATTTAACTGTTTTAGCAGCAAGTTTTATATGTACGCTTTCACCAAGTTCTAATTCGTGTACATCCTGTCCATCTATAATTATTAGAGCTCTCTCTTCTGATGTTTTCATCTCTATAGCATATCTCCCCGGAAGTACAACTGGTCTTTGCGTTAAAGAGTGAGGACAAATAGGAGTAAGTGCAAATACATTGCTCATAGGAAAAAGAACCGGTCCACCTGCTGAGAGATTATATGCAGTTGATCCTGTTGGAGTTGAGAGAATTACTCCATCACCATAATATGTGTTAAAAGATTTTGAATCAACAAGTGTTTCTATATGTATCATATTTGAAACTCTTGTACGAGTAAGCACAATATCATTAAAAGCGTAATACTTAACCTCTTTTGTATTTTTTATAACAGTAGCTTCAAGTACGGCTCTTTCATCGGTTCTATATCTGTTTTGAATAATTTTTTCCACAAATGCATCAAGTTCATCAAGTGAGAGATCCGCTAAAAAACCGAGATTGCCGGCATGAACACCGAGTATGGGGATATCAAAATCAAACGACTTTCTAACAGTAGATATAAGCGTGCCGTCACCACCGAAACTTATGATAAAATCACACGCCATACATATATTTTTGAAGCTTTCACCACTCATTCCGATCATTTTGGCACTTCTGCTCTCAAGTAAAACATCTATATTGTGATTTTTAAAAATATTTTCTATCTTTATATATCCATCCCTTAACTCTGGAGTTAACGGTCTTAGAACTACGCCGATTTTTTTAATCTTTTTACTTTCCAAAATATCTCTTTATAAATTGTTTTATAGATTATACACTCTTTGGTGTTAAAATAAAAAATATTACTCCTAATTATGCGATAAGCCAAATTTAGATACAATCGCGAAAATTATTTACTAGGACTCTATATTTATGAGAAGTCATTATTGTACAGATTTAAGTGAAGCAAATGTTGGAGAAGATGTTGTTCTAACAGGTTGGGCAAACAGTTACCGTGATCACGGTGGGATTATTTTTATTGATTTAAGAGACAAAAGCGGACTTATTCAGCTTACATGTGATCCTGAAGACAATGCAGAGGCGCATAAAACGGCAGACGGCGTTCGTGATGAGTATGTTCTTATAGCTAAAGGAACAGTCCGTCATCGTGGAGAGGGTCTTGTAAATCCTCGTCTTAAAACAGGAGCTATCGAGGTTATAGTAAAAGAGCTTATTATAGAGAATAAGTCGGCTCCAATCCCTTTTGTTATCGGCGATAAAAATGTCGGCGAAGAAACAAGGCTTAAATACCGTTACTTAGAGCTGAGAGACCCTGCCATGTATGAAGCATTTCGTCTTCGCTCAAAAGCCGCAATTGCTGCAAGAAACATACTTGATGCAAACGGTTTTTTAGAGGTTGAGACTCCGATTTTAACAAAATCAACTCCTGAGGGTGCCAGAGATTACCTTGTTCCCTCTCGCGTACACAATGGTGAGTTCTACGCACTTCCACAATCCCCGCAGCTTTTCAAACAGCTTTTGATGGTAGGCGGATTTGACAGATACTTTCAGATAGCAAAATGTTTTCGCGACGAAGATCTAAGAGCTGATCGTCAGCCTGAGTTTACTCAAATAGATGTCGAGATGAGCTTCTGCGACCAAGAGGATGTTATAAAAGTAGCAGAGGATCTTCTTGAAGCTATGTTTAGCGCTTGCGGTATCGATGTTAAACCTCCATTTAAACGCATTTCACACTTCGATGCTATGGAGTGGTACGGTTCTGACAAGCCTGATTTAAGATATGACCTTAAGATGGTTGATGTTATTGACATTTTTGAGAGATGTGACAATGAAATCTTTACCAATATTGCAAAAAAACCACACACAAACCGCATTAAAGCTCTGAAAGTACCCGGTGCAGATTTAGTTTTCTCAAAAAGAGAGATGAAAGGTTTTGAGGATTATGTTCGTAAATTTGGAGCGCAAGGTCTTGGCTACTTTCAGATGAAAGAGGATGGTCTTAAAGGTCCTCTTATTAAGTTTTTTAGCGAAGATGATATTGCACTTTTAGTTGAGAGACTAGGTATGGAAGTTGGTGATGTTGTTTTCTTTGGTGCAGGCGATAAAAAAACAGTATGGGACTACATGGGGCGCCTTAGAATCTTTATCGCTGAACATGAGAAAATGAACCTTGTGGATAAAGATGCTTTTGAATTTGTATGGGTTGTTGATTTTCCTATGTTTGAGGTTGAAGATGGAAGAGTAAAGGCGCTTCACCATCCATTTACACAACCAAAAGATACCGATAAAGATGATGTTGAAGAGATAGAATCTATCGCTTATGACATTGTTTTAAACGGTACCGAACTTGGCGGGGGAAGTATTCGTATCCACAAGCCTGAAGTTCAAGAAGAGGTTTTCAAATTGTTGGGTATTGATGAGGAAGAGGCAAAAGAAAAATTTGGTTTCTTGCTTGATGCTCTTAAATTCGGCGCTCCTCCACATGGCGGTTTTGCAATCGGATTTGACAGACTTATGATGCTAATCACGAAAAAATCAAGTATCCGTGATGTTATCGCATTCCCTAAAACGCAAAAAGCTTCATGTATTCTTACGGATGCTCCAAGCAGTGTTGATAACACACAGCTTCGCGATCTTCATATTAGACTTCGTGAACAGGTAAAATAGTTATCTTATGAAAAAGCTTTTTTTAATCATCGGAGCGCCAGGCTCCGGTAAGACCACGGATGCAGAGTTGATTGCAGAGCAAAACAGTGAAATAACACACTACTCTACAGGCGATATGCTTCGCGCAGAAGCCGCAAGCGGCTCTGAACTTGGCTCGGAAATAAAGAACTACATCTCTAAAGGTCTTATCGTTCCTATCAAAATAGCAATGGAGACTATTGTAAGCGCGATTAAAAATGCACCTACAGATATAATTGTTATTGACGGCTATCCAAGAAGCATGGAACAATTAACAGCTTTAGACAAATATCTAAAGAGTGACTCATCTTTAGAGCTTTGCAGTGTTATCGAGGTTGAAGTAAGCCAAGAGACGGCAAAAGAGAGAGTTTTAGGTCGTTCTCGCGGCGAAGATGACAAAGTTGAAGTTTTTAACAACCGTATGAAAGTTTATACGGAACCACTGAGTGATATAAAAAAGTTTTATATAGAAAAAAATCTTCTTCACACAATTAGCGCAGAGAGAAGCATCGAAGAGATAGTCTCAGAGATGCACTCTTTTATAAAATCCAAAATTTAATTGAACCCTAAATTGGGCTCAATTAACCTAGTTTGGAAACTATAGCCGCTTCCACTTTAGATATGTCAGCAGTTCCGTCAACAGTTATATATGTTAAAGACGCTATCTTATCTGCTTGCTCCTTATAATAGCCGATAAGAGGTTTTGTCTGTTCATGATAAACTTTTAATCTGTCAAGCACTACCTCTTCTTTATCATCATCTCTTTGAACAAGATCTTCTCCGGTTATATCATCTTTTCCTTCAACTTTTGGCGGGTTGTAAACAATATGGTAAGTTCGCCCGCTCGCCAAGTGTGCGCGGCGGCCCGACATACGCTTTACTATCTCAGCATCCGGAACATCAATCTCTATAACGGCATCAATATCTACACCTGCAATTTTAAGAGCATCTGCTTGAGCAATGGTACGGGGAAAACCGTCCAATAAAAAACCGTTTTTACAGTCATCCTCTTTAATTCTATCTTTTACAAGACCGATAATAATCTCATCAGATACTAATTGACCTGCATCCATAGCTGCTTTTGCCATTTTACCCAATTCTGTACCTGCTTTTATAGCCCCGCGAAGCATATCTCCTGTCGAAATTTGAGGAATGTTATATCTTTTTGTTAAAAATCCTGCTTGGGTTCCTTTTCCGGCACCGGGAGCTCCTAATAATATTATTCTCATACTTATATCCTATCTATTTTATTAGTGATATTATATATAAATGAAGTTAAAAATAACTATAAGAAAATCACCTTATATATTAATTGCTTTTACTCCTCTTTAAATCCAAAATCGTCTTCATCGCTCTCATTTTGAGCCTCTAAAATATCATCGATAAGTTCTTTGCACTCATCCTCTTCAATATCTCCGCTTTTTATATCATTTAAAACATCTTGCAAATCTGCTTTAAACTCACGAAGTTCTTCTATCTCCTCCTTAGCATCCTCACCTGCTTCCTTGCTGTCAGCGATCTCTTCAAAAATTTCATCCAATCTATCATTGATATCTGGAATAACACTTTTTGTTATTAACTCTTCTAGTTTTTGTGCATATGACATATAATTTCCTTAACTGTTTTTAGTATAATACTTAAAAAAAATGAAACGGTAGATAAAAAATGAATTTTTATGCTTGTATTATAGGTAGTGAAATATTAAATGGTCGCAGAGTAGACAAACATTTTGATTTTTTAAAAAATGAGCTTCAAAAATATGGACATGAACTTTTTGCATCTTTTATAATAAAAGATGATAAAGAGTTGATTAAAAAAATATATCAACTTGTAAAAGATGATAAAAAAAGCGTTATGTTCTCATTTGGCGGTATCGGTGCAACACCGGATGATTTAACAAGAGCCATTGCAGCAGAGGTATTTACCTCTAAGGCGCTCAAACGAAACAAAAAATTTGAAAAGGATATTATAGATAGATTTGGCGAAGATGCTTTTCCTCATAGAATTAATATGTCTGATTTACCGCAAAATTCTGAACTTTTATTTAATCCTGTTAACAATATGTCCGGTTTTTCACTTGAAAACAGATATTTTTTTGTTCCTGGATTCCCGCAAATGTCACACCCAATGATAAGCACTGTTATAAAAAAATTATTTAATAAATCTAAAAAAAAATATAGAGTCTCTCTTTTAGCACAAACAAGTGAAAATACACTTATTGATTTGATGAAACAGGTTCCTGAAGATATTGAACTCTCATCTTTGCCAATACTTAACAACCAAACTGCTTCTGTTGAAATATCGCTTTGTGCAGAAGATAAGCTGCACGCAGAAAACTATTTTAAACTATTTACAGATTTTTTAAAAAAAGAAAAAATAGCCTACAGCTTAGTTTAATATTTATAATTTTTAGGTTTTAAAAAGAGTGATTACCTTGCATAATTTCTGTTTTTTGGCGCATTTTCATCATAGTCAAGTAGAAGTAAAATGCTTTTTTTATTTGTTTTTCTTGCAAAATCTACAACACTTATACCTTTTACATCAACTGCATTTTTATCTGCACCGCACTCAATAAGAAGTTTTGCTATTTCAACTCTTCCATAGCAAGCAGCAGCCATAAGCGGAGTAAATCTGCTTCTTCTTTTTGTGCTGTTGACATCTACTCCCTTTGAAATCATGTATTTAACCATCTCCATATTGCCATATGTGACTGCCATATCAAAAATTGTAACGCCCTCTTCGTCAAAATCCCAAATATCAGCACCATTTTCAATCAAAAGCATAATTAAATCAAAATCACATCTATATCTTAAAGAAGATGCCAAAACAGACTCGCCATTTTCATTTGCTTCATTTACATCAGCGCCCTCTCTGATATATTTTTTAATACCTGTAAAATCATTATTTTTTAAAAATTCAATCCATTTATTCATAGTGAAAGTATATACTAAATTGTTATTAGTAATGTTTAAGTATAATACTTTTCATAAATTATTTAAGCGAGAATTCATGGAAATCATTCAAACAACAGATGCTTTTAAAGCACTTATAGAAAATATTAAATCATCAATAAAAGGATACAAAGATCCTTTGGCATTTGGTATATGTAGAGTTGACTTAGGACAGTTAAATCTTGATAAAACTCTTCAAGCTACATATCCTATAATAAACTGGAATGAAAACTTTGGCAGTGCAGCTATTTTCATAAAAGCTTTAGCTGAACAGGGAGTTGATGTAGATTTTAATGATAGTGAAGTAGTTTGCAATATCAACACTACCTTTTTAAAAAATTGTTTAAATGCTTTTACTCCTTATGCAGATGAAGCATACGGCGATGCACATAAAAATATTCAGGTCGTCTCTGCTCTATATAACCAAATTATGAACAGCGGCTCTTTAGAGGGTGAGTTTAAAATAACATTTCTTTTTGCAGATGAGCCGCTAAAGAGCGTTGAAGCAACTTATTTGAAGCTATATGCCCTCTCTCAAGCAAAAGTTGAACTAAGAGGCATAAACTTAAACGGTGCATTTGGCGCGCTGCCAAATGTTGCTTGGTCAAACGGGCAGCCTATTGAGCTTGATTATCTTCGTGAATTTGAGATTGAACTAAAGCTTGCAAATGAGTACCCGAGTATCGATTTTGTAGATAAATTTCCAAGATTCTTACAGCATATTATTCCAGCTGACAATACAAGAATTCTAGATACTTCAAAAGTAAGATTTGGGGCTCAATTGGCAGCTGGTACAACAGTTATGCCAGGTGCTTCTTATATCAATTTTAATGCAGGAACAACTGGTCCTGTAATGGTTGAAGGTCGTATTTCAAGTTCTGCAGTAGTTGGGGCAGGAAGTGATGTTGGCGGCGGTGCTTCTATCTTGGGTGTATTAAGCGGGACAGATGGAAATCCTATAACAATCGGTAAAAATACACTTTTGGGAGCAAATTCTACATGTGGTATTCCTCTTGGCGATGGATGCATTATTGATGGAGGATTGGCGATTTTCGCTGGAACAAAAGTATATATTAACGATGATGAGATAACTAAATTAAAAGAAGTTAACACAAATGCGACTTTTTCAAATATTATGAAAGCATCCCAATTAGCAGGGCTTAACGGACTTCACTTTAGACAAAATTCTCAAACTGGACAATATATAGCACAAAGAAGTACAAGAGAGATTAAGCTAAACGCTGATTTACACTAATAAAAATATATAGGAGTGAGTTTAAAAAATTTCACTCCTATTATTCCACAACAATTGATTTTTCTGTTCCTATATATGGCTTAATGATATCTTTAGTTGAAATATCTAACTTTTTAGCTATATTTGGATTTATTATATAACTTATCCAGGTTGATTTTATTTCATCACCTTTTTGAAGTTTAGGTACACTGTATTTGACAATTTTTGTATTCATTGCTTTTAGATTTTGATTTATTTTATAGCCTGTAGCAGTATGAGGCATAGATTGGTTACTTTTAGCATCTTCAAACACAACAATAAATGTCGCTTCTTTATCTTCTATTGGATTCTCAGCAAAATTGCTCCAGATAATATTGCCGTCTCTAAGCACAACTGTTTTTACAAATTTTAAACGCATTGGATGTGTGATAATAGAGTGACCCATTTTGTTTTCAATAGTCAACTCGATCGTATTGTCTTTATACTCGAGTGATAATTTAACGGCTTTTTTTATCATCTTGTCAGAGTGAATTCCTAGAAATGAATGTGTAGCATACTCACTTCTATTCTTTTTATTGAATTTTTCATTACCGCCCGTAGATTTTGGCATATGACACCCTATGCAATCACTTTTTGAATTATATTGATCTTTTGTATTGCAAACTTCAAATCCATGGCTGTTCTCTTTATGAGAGTGACATCCCATGCAAACTTCACTGTTTTTATATATTTCATTACTTTGTACATTATGTTTGTCACTTGATTCAGAATTCTTTAAATTTCCAAACATAGTGGGCTTGTCATTGCTGGAGCTATTTAAAAAATTTATATTGTAAGGCTTGGAGTAGTGTATTTTGGTAATTTGATGACAATAAGAGCATGAAACTCCATCTGTTTGTCTTTTTTCATGAGCATTTGGCTGTTCTTGTCCACGAATCATAGCACCTAAATTTTTAGTAGCTGGCATATGACAGAGTGCACATGAATATTTATCTTTGCTTGAGAACTCTTTGACTTTTCTATGCACTTCATCACTAAAGAGGGATGATTTATGATGCATTGAAGTAGAGTGCTCATGATAAATTTTTTCATGACACTCTTTACATGTTTCACTATCAAGATATTTTGCCTGCAACACTACATTTATAATAAAAAACAAAATTAAAATAGTCTTCATTTTTACTCCAAAAATAATTTTTTCATCATTTATTATACAATAAATATTTATAATTAATATTTTTTTAAATTATAAATAAAAGATTTATTTTTGAGTAATGATATTCATACTTACTAAATTATTAAGTATTTCTGACTCTTTATCATAGTTTTCTTGAAATTTTCCAAGTTTTAACGAGCTGAAAATCGGTTTCCCTATTATAATTCTGCCTTCTATTCCATCTCTGCTGGTCTTTATTCCCCAAATATTGTGAAATACAATAATTTCATTATTGTAAGTTCCAACATATAAAACAACATGTCCTTTTTTATATAAAAGCGTTTGAAACGGGATTGCTTTTTCTTTTATAACTTCTATCTTCTCTTTATTGGTTAAATTTTTCAAATTTATAACATTTCCAATTTTACTCTGTTGGTATGAATTTCTAGGCAGCCAAATACCAAAAGGTGCAAACATATCTCGAAGCATTGATGAACAATCTCTTTGTTTGTACATTCCGCCCCATCCATAATTTGTTTTTGATACTTCATTAACAATTTTAGTTAAATTTTCTTGATTTAATTTCATTATCTCTTTACTGGCTATATCTTTAGAAATTTTAGAATTTATAAAAAGCGGTTGTGATTTTTTAAATGATGTTGCTGTTAAAATTGTATATGTATTTTCATCTTCTGACACAAGAACAAACATCATTCCGATTTTTGTTTTAAACAAAAATCTGCCTTCACTATCATATATAGGTTCATTCTCTTTTGTAATAGCAACTTGTTGAGCTTTTTGCCAAAAATCAATATCTCTCTTTTTTAAAATAACAAATGCATCAGTTTTTAGCCACCCAGATGCATAACTACTAAATATAAAAGCCCACTCTCTGTCTTTTGAGTAGTGTGAAATAAATATAGGCTCATTTGCATGTATAGTACTGTTTTGAAGATAATCAAATGGGTACCCCTCTCCCGCAAGAGATGGATTCTTAAATAAAGGTCTGTGAGTTGGAAAAGATCTAATATCACTCTCTTTGAGCGTTAATGCCTTTTCATTGACTGTTCCATATGACTCAAAATTTGAATTTTCTCTTATGCTGTCAAAAAAATCTTCTTTTAATAGTTGTAAATTTTCTCCATAACTTTCCCCCATTTTATATGATTCAAATGGCCACATTACGCTTTTCGCGTCCTCTTGTGGTTTATCAATATTCCATATACTAAAATAGTATTTTTTATACTCTTTTTGAATATCATAAAGAGAGGAATTACTATCTATATTTTTCGCAAAACAGCTTACATCTTGAGGTATATTTAATAGATCATATATTTTTATTTGATTATTATCAGCATATTTAAAATTATTTGAAGAACAGCCTATAAATAAAACCATAAATAAAAATATCAAAATATACTTCATTTTTTCACCTTTTAGTCAACACTTCCAAATCTGCTGACAACTCTGCCAATAACCTCTATCTCATTTGGATCTAATGTTTGTGTTGAATAGATTTGATTGTCAGATATTATATCAATTTTACCATCTATTCTTTTTTGAACTCTTTTTATAAAAAGACCACCCTGTGTTCTTATGGTAAAGATTCCACCTCTTCGCAGGTCAGTTTTGTTTCTGTTTATAAAAACAATATCATTGTAACTAAAAGTAGGCTCCATCGAATCACCGGAGACATTAATAGCTTCTATATATTTTAATTCTCTCTCTCCTCCAAGCATAGTGACAAATTCATGTGGAATTTCAACACCCTGAACCTCCTCCTCTTCCAATTCGGCTCCGCCGCCGGCTGATGCACTTACATTACTAAAATATTTTATCATAAAAAATTTATTTGTCGCCTCAACTAGACTCTCCGGCGATTGACCATAGAGCAGCCAATTTATAGATATGGATTTAGTTGCGCAAAAATCTAAAAGTTCACCAAAAGGTATCTTGTTTCTCTTTTTCATAGTTGCAAAATTCATTTGACTTATGCCTAAGGTATCTGCAACATCTTTATCAAGTACCTTTTTGCCTGCAAACTCTGTAGAAAGAATATTTTTAATCTCATCAACAATTTCAAGAAAATTTTTCATATAACCCCCTATATTGCTCAAATATATAAAATTATAGTATTTTTTTGCAATATAGTCAAAAAATATATGACAAAATGCAATATTTTATATTTTTATTTTACTTTTTTTGTAATATTTAAAAAAAGGATTTAATATGACAATTATGGTAAAAAATGTACAAACTTTATTAAAAAGATTTGAGGAGAATATAGAAAAATGGGCTCAAAAATTTTTTTAAATTTTATTTTCTTTGTTTTTTGATCTCTTTTCATCAGCTTCTCTTTGGGCTTCTCTTGCAGTTGATTTATTTTTATGATAGCCGCCAAAAACAAAAACCATGAAGAGAATAAAAAGTATTGTCATTGCTATATCGATAAATGTATCCATTTTTTTTCCTTTTAATTATTTGTAAAATGAGTCATAGTTTTGTCTTATTGCTTCATAAAGTACTATTCCGGTACTTATAGCCAGATTTAAACTTCTGCCCTCTTTAGTCATAGGTATGGTTATATTTTGCTCTTTATATTTATGCAAAATATTTTCCGGAATTCCCGCTGTTTCACTTCCAAAAAATATATAATCACCCTCTTTAAATTGTGCTTTAAAATAGGGCTTGTCTGTTTTTGTAGTAGCAAAGTAGGCATTATCTTTGATAGTGTTGTTTGTGAAAAAATCATCTATACTTTCCCATACGAGCAGATCTAGTTTGTGCCAATAATCAAGCCCTGCTCGTCTTACTGCTTTTTCATCAATATCAAAAGCGATAGGCTTTATGATATGCAGGGTTGCACCGGCATTAACACATAATCGCCCTATTGCACCGGTATTGTTAGGAATTTGTGGATTTACTAAAACAAGATTAAACAATGATTATCCTAAAAGATTACAGTTTTATTAGCAAAAACAAATATTCTGTCTTCAAGTGCCAACTTTAGTGCTCTGGAGAGAACAACTTTCTCTACATCTTTGCCTGAGCGCTGCATATCTCTCCACCCATAAGCATGATTTACATGAATAACTTCCTGTGCAATAATCGGACCTTCATCCAGATTGTTATTTACAAAGTGCGATGTAGCTCCAATAATTTTAACACCTCTGTCATAAGCTTGTTTATATGGGTTTGCTCCTATGAAAGCCGGTAAAAATGAGTGGTGTATATTTATAATTTTATTTTCGTATCTCTCTACAAATCCAGGTGTTAATATTCTCATATATTTTGCCAAAACTATATAATCTATATCTTTAAAAGTAGACAAATAGTCAATAATTTTTTGCTCATGTTCTGCTCTGTTTAAACCTTCATGAGAGATATAAACAAATGGTATATTAAACCTATCCACCAAAGATTCTAAATCATTATAGTTTGATATTACTGCCAATATATTTGCTTCGAGCTCTCCGGCTTCATGTCGAATAAGTATATCGCCAAGAGCATGCATCTCTTTTGTAGCCATAATAACAATATTTTTATTTTTTGGTGCTATTACCTCAATGTTTGCACTATTTGGAATAGCATCACTAATTGATTTATGTAATCTGTCCAATTCTATATCACCGTCAACAACACTTCGCATAAAAAATTTATTACTGTCTTTGTCTACAAACTCACTATTTGTAAGAATATTTAAATCATTTTTATAAAAAACGGTCGATATTTTGTGAACCAGACCTTTTTCATCATTAGCATCAATAAGAACTCTGTATTGACTCATTTGCAACTTCCTTTTTCTTAACTTTATAAAGTAACTGATAAATATTTACTAAAGCTAATATTTTTATTTTGCTGCATAATTAGCAATAATTGAGCCCATTTCACTTGTAGAGCATATCTCTTTAGCATCATATTGAGCTAAATCTTTTGTTCTATATCCCTCTTTTAATGCTCTTTTTACAGCGGCATCTATCTTATCTGCCGCATCATTTTCGCCAAGAGCGTATCTAAGCATCATTGAAGCCGATGAGATAGTTGCAATAGGGTTTGCAATTCCCTGTCCTGCAATATCAGGTGCTGAACCATGAATAGGCTCATAAACACCGATTTTTGCGCCGACGGAAGCCGATGGGAGAAGCCCTATAGAGCCTGAGAGCATACTTGCTTCATCGCTTAATATATCGCCGAAAATATTTCCGGTAAGCATTACATCAAACTGTCTAGGGTCGCGAATAAGCTGCATTGCAGCATTATCCACATACATATGAGAGAGTTCAACTTCAGGATACTCTTTTGAGACTTCGGTAACTACATCCCTCCAAAGCTGAGATACATCTAAAACATTTGCTTTGTCGATTGAACAGACTCTCTTGCTTCTTGTCATAGCGATCTTAAAAGCTTGATGGGCAATTCTCACAATCTCATCACGAGTGTAGACCATAGTGTTGTAGCCCCTATTCTCATCACGCCCTTTTGGCTCGCCGAAATAGATTCCGCCGATAAGCTCGCGAACAACCATCAAGTCAACGCCCTTAACGACTTCAGCCTTTAAAGAGGAAGCATTAATAAGTTCATCATATACAACCGCAGGACGCAGATTTGCATAAACACCAAGCTCTTTACGGAATCTCAAAAGTCCGCTCTCCGGTCTTTTCTCACGGGGAAGATTATCCCATTTTGTACCGCCGATTGCACCAAAAAGCACTGCATCGCTGTTTAGTGAGATGTTAATCGTCTCTTGAGGAAGAGGATCGCCGGTGATATCGTAAGCGCAACCGCCCATTAAAGCCTCTTCATAAGAGAACTCTATATCACAGCATGAAGCTACTGCATCTAGTACCTTAACGGCTTCATCTATAATCTCAGGACCGATACCATCACCCTTTATCAGTGCAATTTTATATGTTTTCATTATTTACCTTTAATCTCATTTTGTGCAAAATTCATAAGTCCGCCTGCATCTATAAGCTCTTGCATAAAAGCAGGGATAGGAGTAAAGCTATATGTTTTGCCTGATGTTTTGTTTGTAATAGTTCCATTATTCATGTCTATGCTTATTTCATCGCCCTCTGCAATCTCATGGCTCTCTTTAAGCTCAAATATAGGAAGCCCCATGTTAAATGCGTTTCTATAGAAAATTCTTGCAAAAGTAGGAGCAATAACTGCTGCAACACCCGCTGCTTTAAGAGCTATAGGTGCATGTTCACGCGAACTGCCGCAACCAAAATTATCCTCCGCAACTATTACATCACCTCTGCTCATTTTGTTTACAAACTCAGGGTCAGCATCTTCCATAACATGTTTTGCCAGCTCTTCAGGCACTGATGTATTCAAGTAGCGAGCCGCTATGATTAAATCCGTATCAATATCTTTTCCAAATCTCCAAACTTTGCCGTTAATATTTGCTTTTTGCATATAAATTCCTAATCATCTATTCTAAATTAATTTTGCGATTATACCCAAAATGAAATTTTAGTTTTATAAAGAGCCTTTATGATTTAAATATTACTTTTTTAATTTCACTTCGTAAAGATCTTCTCTTCTGTCTTTTAAGTTTGTAACACCTCCAAATGTATGCAGCTCTTTTAAGAGATCCAAATCAACATCCGCAACAAGTATCATCTCCGTGTTTGGTGTAGATTCCGCTTTTATACCGTTTGAAGGAAATGCAAAGTCACAAGGCGTAAATACTGCTGATTGTGCATACTGTATATCCATATTACTGACATTTGGCAGGTTTCCTACACATCCGGCAATGGCAACATAACACTCATTCTCTATCGCACGCGCCTGAGAGCAGACTCTTACCCTTGAGTAGCCATTTTGCGTATCCGTTAAAAACGGAACAAATAATATCTCCATCCCCTCTTTTGCCAGCAATCTTCCAAGCTCAGGAAATTCGGTATCATAGCAAATCAACACACCTATCTTACCGCAGTCCGTATTGAATGTTTTAATCTCATCAGAACCTTTTAAACCCCAGATGCGCTCTTCATCCGGTGTTACATGTATCTTTGAGTATTTCTCGGTAGTACCGTCGCGTCTGCATAAAAAACCTACATTGTAAAGATGCCCATCAACGAGTTCAGGCATGCTTCCTGTGATAATATTTATATTGTATGAGATAGCCAGCTTTGAAAACTCATCACGAAATCTCTTCGTGTAGCCTGCGAGCTCTCTTATCGCCTCTGCTTCGTTTAGATGGTTATGTTTTGACATTAACGGTGCATTAAAAAATTCCGGAAAGAGCGCAAAATCACTTCTATAATTTGATACAGCGTTTATAAAATATTCTGCTTGTTCAAGCACCTCTTCGATGTTATTGTACGGTCTTACTTGCCACTGAATTAGACCGAGCCTTATTACAGTTTTTTGCGTAAGCGGATTTTTCTTAGGTTGTGTATAGTAAATATTATTCCAGCCCAAAAGTGCTGCATATTCACAACTCTCTTTATCTCCCTCAAGATAGTTTTTAATTACGCGCCTTACACTAAAATCATTTGAGAGTTGAAAATTTAATACCGGATCATCAATCTCTTTCTCTTTTACCTTTTGAATATACTCTCTTGGAGTGATTTTATTTGCATATTTGGAGTAATTCGGCAACCTGCCTCCAAAGATTATTCCTTTTAAATTCAGCTCTTCGCATAGCTCTTTTCTATAGTCATAAAGCCTTCTTCCAAGCCTTAAGCCTCGATATTTTTTACTTACAAAAACATCAACGCCGTAAAGAATATTACCAAGAGGATTGAAGGTGTCAAATGTATAGTTTCCTGTTATCTGCTTGTATGTGTGATTATCTTCAAATTTATCATAATCAACAATCAAACTTAGCGCAAAACCTGCAAATTCACCGTCTATTTTTATGCTTACCTGCCCTTTTGGAAATTTGTTGATCAAAATAGCAAGTTCTTCTCTGCTCCATGTGGAATCTTTTAGATGTCTATATTCATCTTTCATTAGATCTACCACTGCTTCATAATCATCCATTTCTAAATAATTTAACTCAATTTTTTCTATATTTTTTAAATTCATAAAAATTCCTATTTGTATTTTTTTTCATATATTTCAAATTAAAACAATATTTTAATTTGAAATTATACTAAAAGTAATTTTATATATCTTATATAATATTTTACTATCTATATAAGAAGAGAAAATTAAGACTATTTGGGTATAATCCACCTTTGAAAAAACTTAACAAGCCAACAAGGTGCATTATACATGACAGCAAAAGAACTCAATAAAGCTATTGAAACATTTTTTACAAATCAAAAACCAAAAGAGTGTTTAACTTATGAATCACTTATAGACCTTTTTGATAAGCAGCCAACCACCGCACAAGCAAATAATATCTATAAACTTATACAAAAATATAAAGCTTGTATATACACATCATCCGAACATGCAAAACTTCTTAACGACAAAGAGGCAGAAGCAAGAAGAAGCGCTCAAAGAAAGATGATTGAAAACAATGAAACTGACAATTTTGATATATTAAAAGAGCATGAGCTTTTAGAATGGTCTCGTTCAGATTCTCCTGTTCGTATGTATCTTCGAGAAATGGGACAAATTCCGCTTTTAACAAAAGAAGAAGAGATAGAAATCTCAAAAAAAATAGAAGCCGGAGAGAGCATAATTATCGATGCTATATGCTCTGTTCCATACCTGATAGATTTTATCCTGGATTACAAAGAACCACTGATTAATCGTGAAAGAAGAGTAAAAGAGTTATTTAAAAGTTTTGAAGATGACAACGATGATTCGGATAATGATGATGACAATGATGATAATGAAGAGAGTGAGAATGAAAAAACATTAACAGTAAAAGACAAAACCAGAGTTGAAAAAGTTACTATAAGTTTCAAAGCACTAGAAAAAGCTAAAAAAGAGTGGATAAAAACAGCAGAGAAAGCACCTGAAAATTTAGACGGAGAACTTACGCCTGAAATTATCTACTATTATCTGGCTATTACATACAAAAAAGCTATTTTAAAAGAAACACTATTAGACTTAGGTCCTACTTCTAAACTTATAAACGAACTTGTAAAAGCTATGGAAACTGCACTTAAAAGTGATGAAGGGTATGATAAAGAGTTAAAAAGATTAGAGTATAAACTTCCACTATTCAATGCTACGCTCAAAGCAAATCATAAAATTTTACTTGAAAAAATTTGTGATTTAAATAAAGAGGACATTGCTACAATGGTTCCTGAAGCTACTATGGTCAGTACATATATGGAGATTAAAAAGCTTGTACAAACCAAAGAGGCTTCAAAAAACAGCTTTGACATGGAACCTGAAAAGCTAGCAGATATTTTAGAGCAGATCAAACGCGGTAAAAATATCTCTGAAATCTCAAAAACTAAGATGGCAAAATCAAACCTAAGACTTGTAGTATCCATTGCAAAAAGATATACAAACCGCGGTCTTCCATTTCTTGATCTAATTCAAGAGGGAAATATTGGTCTTATGAAAGCAGTTGATAAATTTGAATATCAAAAAGGTTATAAATTTTCAACATATGCAACATGGTGGATCCGTCAAGCAATTTCGCGTGCTATAGCTGATCAAGCAAGAACTATTCGTATCCCGATACATATGATAGAGACAATCAACCGTATCAATAAAATTATGCGTAAACACCTTCAAGAACATGGAAAAGAGCCTGATGTTGAAATAATCGCACAAGAAGTCGGACTTTCTGTTGAAAAAGTTAAAAATGTAATTAAGATTACAAAAGAGCCGATAAGTCTTGAAGCGCCTATAGGCAGTGAAGATGATGGGCGTTTTGGTGACTTTATTGAAGATAAAACATCATTGTCACCATCTGATTCAATTCTTAAAGATGATTTAAGAGTCCAGATAGAGAGTGTTTTAGAACAATTAAATGAAAGAGAAAAAGCTGTTATTAAACTTCGTTTTGGAATTATGGATGATGAGTCTGACAGAACACTTGAAGAGATAGGAAAAGAGCTAAGTGTAACGCGTGAAAGAGTCCGCCAAATCGAATCAAGCGCAATTAAAAAACTAAAACATCCTAAAGTAGGAAGAAAACTTAAAAACTATATGGAAGAGTAACGAACAAAAATATGACATTTGAGCAACAATGGATTGAATATGACTACAACCCTTTTGTGCTCTTTAGTTCAAACGGAAAAGTTATATCATTAAACTCACAGGCACAATTTTTACTTGGTGCAGCAACCACTGAAGAGCTTTTTAATCTTGCGACAACATATGCAAATGTGTCATTTGGTTTTAAAACAACTTTTATTGAGCTAGAGTTTGGAAGATATAGGTTTTTTGCTTTAACTGTGGGGTATGAAAATGATGATGCAATAGGTATAAAATTATATCAGTCACCCTCTTTTAAACTAAACAATCAAAAACTTATAGGTGAACCGACAAATATCTATACATTAGTTGATCTATGCATAGCGACATATTCTATTAATTCAAAAATTATTTTTGAAAAAGATTTTGATCCTACAATTCCCGAAATCATTATAGATTCAAATAATTTTATAAAACTGCTAAATAAAATATACTCTTGTTATGCGGAGAATGCAAAAATTTCAACAAAAATATTTTACAGAGTCGGTGAACATATTAAATTTGATGAAAAAAAATATAGTATTTTTTCCATTGAAATAAGTTCACAAAACAGTAACAAAGAAAAAATAAATGAGTTAAAAGTTTTTACTGCAAATACAAATTTTTATATTGATATTCAAAAAAAGATAACCATAAACATCCCTATGATTACCTCTTAAAATAGATCTTTTGAAACAATATAACCTACTATGATTCCTACAAGCAGAGATGGGAGATAAGTAGATATATCAAGTACCTGATTGTTTTTAAGTGCTATAAAACCTAAAATCAAAAACAGATATGGAATAAGCCTAAAGAGTGAAATACTTGCTCTGCCGCTTTTTTTAATATCTTTGACATTCAATATTTTTATCTTTTTTTTCTCTTCTTTAACGATAGCCTTCAAATCAAGCTCATCTACTGGCGCCTCGTTTATATCCATATCATTGTAAAGTTCATAAGGGTCTTCTATAGTATCTAAAAGATCTCTTTTTTCATTAATATTTTGAGAATCAACTTCACTTTTTACTGTTCTCTTATAGGCATATATTGAACCTAAAATGATAAAAAAACTGCTTAAAAATGCTATTTGCAAATTTATAAAGAATTCAAAAGAGATAATATTTGTCAACAAAATTATTGATTCGACAAAAACTATAAGTTTAATAGTTTTTTTCACTCTCATCCTCATCTTCATCATCTTGAAGCTGTTTTTTTATTGCATAACGAGGCTCTTTTGCTAACTCTTCATACTCTTTATACTGCTTTGAATATGCTTTATAAACATTTAATACAGCCGCTGCAATACCTATAAAAACTCCTATCCATAAAGTCCAACCGGCACCTGTTAAGTTTTTAAGCAAGATGCCTATACCAACACCCATAACAACTGCAACTGCTATGGAAATTCCCAATGACAGATTGTCAGCTGCCTCTATAATCGGTTTTATTTTAGGAGTTTTTTCTTCCTTTTTTTCATTTTCAACCATTTGTTATCTCTTTAAAAACTTTAGCACTAGCTTTTATCGTATCTTCTATCATCTCATCTGTAACTGCAGTTGAAATAAAACCGGTTTCATAGAGTGAACATGCAAAATAAAATCCTTCTTGAAGCATTTTAGAGTGAAACTTAGCAAAAAGTTCTGCGTCAGAGTTAGATGCATCGGCAAAGTTTTTAACAGGTTTTTCATTAAAAAAGAAACCAAACATGCTCCCTCTTGTATCTATCTGCATAGGTATACCAAAAGATTCTGCCTCTTTTTTCATTCCCTCAACCAATCTTTTTGCCCTTTGATTAAGAACTGAGATCACTTGCGCATTTGCCTTTAGTTTAGAGATGGCAGCAAGTCCTGCAGCCATTGCAACAGGATTTCCGCTGAGTGTTCCTGCTTGATAAACCGGACCCTCAGGTGAGAGTTTTGCCATTATCTCGGCTCTTGCACCAAAAGCACCCACTGGCATACCGCCGCCGATAACTTTCCCAAGCGTAACAATATCCGGCTTTACTCCCGTAATAGACTCTGCTCCATTTACACTAGCGCGGAAACCGCTCATAACTTCATCAAATATAAGCAAAGCTCCATTGGCATCACAAAGCTCTCTTAACTCATGCAAAAACTCTTTGTCTGCAGGAACCAATCCCATATTTCCAGCGATTGGCTCTATAATTACACATGCAATCTCACTTGAGTCTTTAAAACATTTTTTTACACTTTCTATATTGTTATATTCAGCTAAAAGAGTATGTTTTGTAAAATCAGCCGGAACACCCGGTGAACTAGGATTTCCAAATGTAGCAGCGCCACTTCCTGCCTGAACTAAAAGAGAGTCGCTGTGTCCATGATAACATCCAGTAAATTTTACAATATCATCTCGTCCGGTGTATCCACGAGCAAGGCGTATTGCACTCATAACAGCCTCTGTTCCGCTACTAACAAATCTAATCTTGTCAATAGAATCAAACATTGATACAACAAGCTCAGCCAAATCACTCTCGGCTTGTGTCGGCGCACCAAAACTAAGTCCATGTTTTACTGCTTCTATAACAGCACTCTCTATCGCTTCATCTCTATGTCCAAATAGCAAAGGTCCCCAACTTTGTACAAAATCTATATATCTATTTCCATCTATATCAATTAAATATGCTCCATCTCCTTCTGCAATAAATAGAGGAGTTCCTCCAACACTGCTAAATGCTCTAACCGGAGAATTTACTCCACCTGGAATTAAATTTTGTGCCTGTTTGAAAGCTTTTAATGAATTATCTATACTCAATTTTTCACCTTGTTGTTGTGTTTGATTTTTGTAATTATAGCTAATAACTATTAATCTATGTTGGTTATAATAATTGAAATTTTTTTAAGGAATTACTTGAATCGTTCATATTTTGCTCTCTTTGTAGCTCTTTTAATTCATATTTTGCTGCTGCTTATATTTTGGCTTTTTGGCACTATAACACCGGAAATTGAAAAAAAAGAGAATAAAAAAGAGAATAAAATAAAAATTTCATTAAAAGAGATGCCAAAAAAGCATAAGGATAGCGGAGATATTAAAAAAGAGGATACTAAAAAACCAAAAGAGATAGCTCCCCCTATGCCAAAAGGGAGTCAACTTAAAAAAATAGAAAATTCTCTGCAGCAAAAACCGCCTATAGAGTTTAAGCCAAAAAAAGTTCAACCAACAAAGAGCAAAAAATTGCCTATGGAAAAAGCAAAATCTATTGTTGAACAAAAAAAAGTTGAACAAAAGATAAAAAAAGAGAGTAAGGTTGAAATCAAACAGCCAAAAATAGAACCTCTTCCGCCGACTAAGCCATATATACCTTTAAAATCTCCATCAACACCTCCAGAAAAGGAAAAAGAGAGTAAAAAAGAGTCTTACGACTGGTTATATGAGGATAGATCAAAAGAAGAAAAAAAGACAAAGGAGAGTAAAAAAGAGAGCGGAAGCAATATTGGGAATTCAAATTTAAAAGAGCTTTACGGAGATGAGTTTGGCAAGCTGACCCCGGGACAGCAAAAATATCTTATTGACAATCAAGAGATAATGAGAAGAATAACGCAAGAGGTTTTAAATAGGGTAGCCAGAGTAAACCTTTCAAGAGATATAAATGTAAACAGTACAAACATCGTAGAGTTTTATCTTCATCCAAATGGAGATATGACAGATTTTAAATTTCTCAAAAAAAGCGGGTATTATGTTTTAGACGATACTACAAAAGAGACGATTGAATACGCTTACAGCAGATATCCACGGCCAAATGAAAAAATATTAGTTCGATACAATGTTTTTTATAATTTGGCCGGATACTAACTCAATTTATTCCTGCTTATTTTTGTTTAGCAGTGCCAATGCTCCCTTATATATAGGTTCATCTATATATCCGTACTCATCATCTTCAAAACCAGTCATCCCCTCTTCTCTTTTAAGTTCAAAGAGTTTAATTATAGTTTTGGCTCTCATAATTTCTCGCTCTTCATCTGCAAATTTTTTATTAACAAGCTTGGCCTGCTCAGGAGAAATACACCCTTTTGAATCATAACCCATGATTTTTTCTAAAGATATCCATCTTTCAAATTCATCTAATTTTTTAAATTCCTGATATACAAAAGAAACTGCTTTTACATCAATTGTTTTACATGTAATCAAAAAATGTGACAAAATATATGTCATAGTTGGATTATCTATATTTATCAAACTTTGTGGAAGATTCATATCTGCAAAAAGATCCAGTATGCCAAGATAAAATGTTGTAACTCTTTTATCCACTTTTAAAAGTGCTAAATTATTCCAAGCCTCTTTTGTTTCTATTGAGAGATGCAGTTCTGTTTTTTCATCCAAGAGTGCATAAACTGATTCTACCTCTTTTGGATTTTTTATTTTTGGAACTCTAATTGCATCAGGCATAAATTGATTTAAGTATGCTATCTCTTCAAATCCCCCCTCGTTCAGAGCATTTACACGAACCACCAATTTTTTATCACATTTTTTATAATAAGATAAAAATATAGCGCACAAAACAAGACCAAAAGGTTTATCCTCTTTGCTTACACCATCTTCAAGATTTAAAATTATACAATCAGCCTCAACCGATTCTATTTTTGTCAGGTGATCTATATTATTGCATGAAAGCATTAAAGCCGAACGAAAATCTTTTCTTCTGTTTATCATTCTATATGTTGGAGTTGCCAACGCATCAAGTGCCACTAAATCTCTACTATCATAAGCAGCTTGTATCTCTTTTAAATTATTTAACATTTGATATATTCTCTTTCTTTTTTTCTTGCAGATAAAAATAGAGTGCCTTAATCTCTTTTTGAGTTAAAAAATATCTTGGCATACCATTTTTTCTCACATTAAGCGATTTAAAAAAATCATTAAAATCCATACTGTTTATTACCGGACCGACAAAACTTTTTTTTTCATTTTTATGTTCATATGTAGCTACAACTCTTCCCTCGCCAAATTCTCCATGACATTTATGGCATCCTATGCCTCTTGGGTTTTTATAAAGAGACGAAGCATACTCCAAAGGTGTAATAAAACTACTCTCAGCCAATAAAGAAAATGGCAACAATAAAAACAAAGCATTTCTCATAAAGCGACCTTTTAACATATAAAGGTATAATAACAAAAAAATAATATTATGAGGTTTAAATGCAACTTCTTGATGGTAAAGCACTCTCAGCAAAGATAGAAACAAAAATAGTTAATGAAGTAAAAGAGTTTAAAAGCAAAACAGGTTCAGTTCCAGGTTTAGCAGTTATTTTGGTAGGACAGGACCCGGCAAGTGCAGCGTATGTAAATATGAAGAAAAAAGCATGTGACAGAGTTGGTTTTTACTCTGTTACACATGAGATGCCAGAAGACATCTCTCAAGAGGCAATTGAAAAAACAATCATTATGATGAATGACAATCCAAATATTGACGGAATTTTAATTCAGCTGCCTCTCCCTGCGCAAATAGATACGACAAAAATACTTGAATTGGTAAATCCGAGCAAAGATGTGGATGGTTTTCATCCATACAATGTCGGCAGATTAATGATAGGACTTGATGGTTTTGTCCCTTGTACTCCTCTTGGCGTAATGGAACTTTTATCAGAATACAGTATAGACATTCAAGGAAAAAACTGCGTAGTAGTAGGAGCATCAAATATAGTCGGAAAACCGATGGCATCTCTACTTTTAAATGCAAATGCAACGGTTGAGATTTGTCATATATTTACGGATGATTTAAAAAAGCATACCCTTAATGCTGATATTCTTTTAGTTGGGGTTGGTGTAATAAATCTTATAAAAGAAGATATGGTAAAAGATGACGCTATTATTATTGATATAGGAATCAACCGTGCCGATAACGGAAAATTAGTAGGTGATGTTGATTTTGAAAATGTTGCAAAAAAATGCTCCTACATAACTCCTGTTCCAGGCGGAGTCGGTCCAATGACAATTGCTATGCTATTAAGCAATACTCTAAAAGCTGCAAAAATGCATGCAAATGAAAGAGAGTAAATGAAAAATTTTTTACACAAAACCTACAAATTTTCCAATTCATGGACTGGAACTATAATAATAGTTCTTTTTGTTATATTTTTTATTGCTCAAGCTTTTAAAATTCCAAGCGGTTCCATGAAAGATTCTCTGCTTATCGGAGATCATCTTTTTGCTAAAAAATTTGCATACGGTATTCCTATGCCTCATATTCCATTTTTGGAAACCTCTATTATGCCATGGAGTGATCGTCTGCGTTTAATGGATGGAGATACTCCAAAAAGGGGAGATATTGTAATTTTCAGACCGCCGCACAATACAAAACAGCACTTTGTAAAAAGGTGTGTTGCGCTCCCTAATGATGAACTTTTTATTTTAGACAAAGATTTATATATTCATCATCATGAAGGTGACAAGTGGATTGAAAATAATTTTAAAGAAGAGGATATTATTATTTTTGCGGGAAAACTTTGGGTTAAAAATCCATACATGAAAGAGCACCCCGGAATTCATCATGATAAAAAAATTACAAATAACGGTCAATATCCAATGCCTATATTTAATTTTGCTCCAATCAAAATTGATGAAGACCACTACTTTATGATGGGTGACAACCGTGACCACTCAAATGACAGCCGTTTTTGGGGAGCTGTTCCTTATGAAAATATAGAAGGAACGCCTTGGTTTGTATACTTTAGTATAGATGAAAACTGGGAAATCAGATGGGACAGAATCGGAAAAACGCCTACAGATCTAGAGACTCCTGCTCACTTAAACAA
Source organism: Sulfurimonas sp. CVO (assembly GCF_009883775.1). Classification (NCBI taxonomy): domain Bacteria; kingdom Pseudomonadati; phylum Campylobacterota; class Epsilonproteobacteria; order Campylobacterales; family Sulfurimonadaceae; genus Sulfurimonas; species Sulfurimonas sp. CVO. The sequence goes on along the minus strand of NZ_CP033720.1, from coordinate 848,194 downwards.
AGCTATAGCAGAGAGAATAAAAAAAGACAAAGATGATTATGGAATCTATTGATTTACTTAAAATTTTAGCTGCTGTACTCTCCTTGATTGTAGCTATTGTCGGGCATGAAATAATGCACGGATGGGTAGCGTACATGTATGGTGACACTACTGCCAAAAATGCAGGAAGACTCTCAATAAACCCTATTTCGCATATAGATCTTATTGGAACAATTATAGTTCCTGCAACAATGTATTTTTTGCCGATACTTTTAGGTGGAGAGAGCGGATTTTTATTTGGATGGGCTAAACCCGTGCCAATCAATATGGCGACTGTAATCAGAAGAGCCGGTTATAATGGCGCAATGCAGGTTGATTTAGCGGGAATAGTTTATAACTTTACCTTAGCGGTATTGGCTTCTATTGTTATTGTTATGATGAGTCAGCCAAATACTTCTGACAGTTTATTTTATGTTTTGACTTATCTTTTTGTATTTCAACTGCTTATTATAAATGTTGTTTTGGGCGTTTTCAACCTACTCCCGATTCCTCAATTTGACGGTGCGCACTTTTTAATGCACCTCTCATTAAAGTATAAAATAAATTCCATAGCTGAGTTCTTTTATAAAAATGAAAGATATGGAATAATTATAGTTTTGATAATTCTTATGACACCATTAAAGAATTATCTATTATTACTCCCTGTACAGACTATTTTAAGTCTGTTATTATCATAAAATAAGGAAAAAAATGAAATTTTATATTGCTACAGATCATGCAGGCTTGGATCTTAAAGATTATACCGTTGAACTATTAAAAACAAAAGGTCACGAAGTTATAGATTTAGGACCATTTTCAAAAGATAGAGTTGATTATCCTGATTATGCCGTAAAAGTTTCAGAAGCAGTTTTAGCAGACAAAGAGGCACAAGGCATTCTTATTTGCGGCTCCGGAATAGGAATGAGTATGACAGCAAATAGACATAGCGGAATTCGTGCTGCACTTTGCCATGATGCATATACTGCAACTGTTGCCCGAGGACATAATGATGCAAATGTATTATGCTTTGGAGAGAGAATCATAGGAAAAGGTGTATGCGAGTCTATACTTGACGCTTGGATTGCAGGTAGTTTTGAAGGTGGTCGTCATATACAAAGAGTAGCAAAAATCGAAGCAATTAAATCTTAATACTTTTATAAAAAAGCGTATTAATATAAGGAAAAAAATATGACACTTAGCGCTACAGAGAGAGAAATCATAGAAAACTCCATAAGAGATGTAAAAGATTTTCCAAAACCCGGAATTGTATTTAAAGATATTACAACTCTTTTAAACAATGCAAAAGCTTACGGCGTGCTTATGAATCATCTCTATCAAAGGTATAAGGAATATAATTTAGATTATATAGCAGGCATAGATGCGAGAGGATTTATTTTTGCTGCATCACTTGCTCAAATGCTTGGAGTCGGTTTTGTGCCTATCCGTAAAAAAGGCAAACTGCCATATACCACAATCAGTGAAAAATATTCACTGGAGTACGGTGTAGATGAAGTAGAGATTCATATTGATGCATTTAGTGAAATTTCAAATGCAAAAGTACTTCTTATTGATGATTTAATCGCTACCGGCGGTACAGCAAATGCTGCAGCAAAATTGATAAATCAAGCAGGTGCGTCCTGTGTAGAAGCTTGTTTTCTTATAGCTCTTGATTTTTTAGACGGACAAAAAAATTTAAAAGAAATAACTAATGTATATTCTTTAATAGAGGTAAAATAATGTATATTCCTTCTCCTTCAAAATTTGATCCAAAAAATGGACACTTTGGTATGTTTGGCGGCAGATATGTTCCTGAGACATTGATGCCTGCGCTTTTAAAACTCGAAGAGGAGTATAATAATATCCGCTTTGATGAAGATTTCTGGAAAGAGGTAAATTACTATCTTTCAGATTATGTCGGCCGCCCTTCTCCTCTTTACTATGCAAAAAACATTTCAGATGAACTTGGTGCAAAAATCTATCTAAAAAGAGAAGATTTAAATCATACCGGCGCACATAAAGTAAACAATGTTATAGCTCAGGGGCTTATGGCTAAGAGACTTGGCTATAAAAAAATAATAGCAGAAACGGGTGCCGGCCAGCATGGAGTTGCAACAGCAACTATTTGTGCGCTTTTAGATTTAGAGTGTGAAATATTTATGGGTGCAAAAGATGTAGCCCGTCAAGAACTTAATGTTTTTCGCATGAAACTTCTTGGTGCAAAAGTAAACAGTGTTGAGAGTGGAAGCAGAACACTAAAAGATGCCATGAATGATGCAATCCGTCACTGGGTAACAAATACAAGAGATACTTTTTACATTATAGGAACCGTTGCCGGACCGCATCCCTACCCTATGATGGTAAGAGATTTTCAGGCTATTATCGGTTATGAAGCAAGAGCGCAAATTTTAGAAAAAGAGAATCGCTTGCCGGATCATGTGATTGCATGTATCGGAGGCGGAAGCAACGCTATTGGTACATTTCAACACTTTTTAGAAGATAAAGAAGTTGAGTGTATTGGTATAGAAGCCGGCGGACACGGTATAGAAACCGGTCAACACGGCTGTTCTCTTAACAAAGGACGCCCAGGTATACTGCATGGTCAAATGAGTTATCTGCTTCAAAATCATGATGGACAAATTTTAGAAGCTCACTCAATATCGGCTGGACTTGACTATCCAGGGATAGGACCCGAACACTCTTTTCATCATGATAATAAAACAGTTACATATGATTATGCGACAGATAAAGAAGCACTCGATGCATTCGTATGGTTATCTCGCAAAGAGGGAATTATACCGGCATTTGAAAGTGCACATGCTATAGCTTATTTGAAAAAAATGCCAAATATAAAAGATAAATTAATTATTGTAAATTTATCAGGTCGCGGTGACAAAGATATGATTCAAGCAAAAGAGTTGTTAAATTTTGACAATTAAAATAGAGGAAAAATTATGAATATTCAATTAGTAAATAAAGAGATATCTGATATTGATTCAGAAGTCTTAATAGAATTTATAACAAACAGTGAACTTAAAGATCATAAAAATGCAAAGATACTAAATAGTGCCGGCTTTAAGGCTGAGCAAGATTCTACATGTTTTTTATATGAAAAATCTACTCTATTTTGTGGAGTTGATAGCAAAAAAAGTGACGATTTAAGAAGTGCATGTGCTGCTATGATCAAAGTGCTTAAATCTTCAAACTATAAATCTGCAAAAATAAGTGTTGTAAACAAATCCGCTATAAAGGCTTTAGTTGAAGGTATAGTTTTAGGCGGATATGAGTTTAATGAGTATAAATCTGAACCAAAAAAAGTAGTTTTAGAGGATCTTTTTTTAGCATCTACAGATATTGATTTTGGTAATTTACAAACTATCTTTAATGAAGCACTGATTATTGCAAATGCTACATGTTTTACCCGCGATATAGTAAACAGAGCTCCACAAGAGATAAATCCGCAAACCCTAAGTAAATTAGCTCAAAAATTGGCAAAAGAGAACTCTCTGGAGTGCAATGTACTAAAAGAAGATGATTTGGCAAAAGAGAGTATGGGTGCAATGCTTGCAGTAGGCCGTGCTTCTGTTCATGAAAGTGCTCTTATTCATCTGGCATATAAGCCAAAAAATCCAAAAAAAATCATCTCTCTTGTAGGCAAAGGTTTAACTTATGACAGTGGCGGATTAAGCCTAAAACCTGCCACTTCAATGGTTACCATGAAGATGGATAAAGCAGGAGCCTGTGCGGTACTTGGTATGATAAAAGCTGTAAGTGAGATGAAACTTGATATTGAAGTACATGCGTTTATCGGCGCGGTTGAAAACATGGTTGGCGGAGATGCATATAAACCCGATGATGTTTTAATCTCAAGAAGTAAAACAACTATCGAGGTTAGAAATACAGATGCAGAGGGTCGTTTGGTCTTAGCAGATGTTCTTGACTATGCGCAGGATGCTGTTAAGTCAGATTATATTTTTGATTTTGCAACACTTACAGGTGCATGTATGATAGCGCTTGGTCAATACACAACCGGATTAATGGGACACTCGCATAAACTAAAGCATGATATTTCAAGAGCAGGAGCTGATTCTGGAGAGTTGATTAGTTCTCTGCCATTTAATAATCATCTGAAAAAACTTCTAAAAAGTGAAATTGCCGACATCAGCAATACAGCTTCAAAACCATACGGCGGCGCAATAACAGCAGGACTCTTTTTAGATAAATTTATCCGTGATGAAAACAAAAACAGATGGATGCACTTTGATATAGCAGGTTCAGCATATACTGAAGCTCCATGGGACTGTAATGTTTATGGAGCAACGGGTGCCGGAGTTCGTTTAATGTGTGAATATTTAAAAGATATAAAGTAACAAAATTGCATTAAATATTTTTTTTTATATTTAATGCACTGCATTTAGAGAAAAGTGATGCCATAATACTGTTATAAATAGAACTTTAAAGGAGTTGCTTGAAATTTACATTTTTAGAAGTTAAAGAGAGTGATATATTAGAAAAGGTATTTGCTTTTCGCTACAAAATACTTTTAGAAATATATCCGCAATATTTAAAAAAATGCAACTTTTCAGATACCAAAGAGCATGATGAATATGATAAATATTCAGTACATTTTGCGGTACTAGATGAAAATGATGAAGTTAGTGCAGCGGTAAGAATTATACACAACTCTCCCATTGGCTATCCCACCGAAAATAATATGAAATTTGACAACAGTATGTTTGAAAGAGATAAGCTCGGAGAGATGTCAAGAATCTTTGTAGATGCTAAATATAGAAATATAAAAACTACAAAAAGTATTATGCAAGGGCTTAAGCAAATCATATATAACAAAATGAAAGAGCTGGGCTTAGAGTATACATACGGCTCACAGGAGGCAAGCTTTTTAAGACTGCTAAAGATGTACAAAATGAACTATCATACTATAGGTGAAGAACAAACTTGTAAAGATTTCGGTTTACGATATCCGTCCATTATATATACAGAAGAGTTTGGTGAAGACAATCCGGATATTGCTCAACTCTGGAAAAAAGAATATGAAAAAAAATAGTTTGTTAAACTCACTCAAAGTTAGTTCTGTTGTATTACTATTATTAGGTTTTGCTAATTTAAAAGCAAAAACAACTGATATAGTAGACTCAATATCTAATGATATGAAACATTTTGATGAAGTTGCAACGATTACAAAACAAAATGAGCACTATCAGCCCTATATTATCTCTGTATTTCATGGAGAAGAGCTTGAAAAACTTGGTGTCTCAAACCTTAAAGAGGCGTTGGAGTTAGTCCCTGGAGTTGATATGACCACTGATAATTTAAACAATCAAACTCCTATTTTCAGAGGTTCAAACTCCAGCGCCTATGGGCAGTCAAAACTTTTTATAGACGGTGTAGCTGTCAATAATGTTTTTTCAGACGGCTATTCTGAATACCTCTTTTTTCCTATAGAGATGATTAAAAGAATCGAAGTAGTGAGAGGTCCGGGAAGCAAAACAGATGGTGTCAATGCTTATGCAGGATCTATCAATGTTATCACCTATGCGGAAGATTTTAAAGGATTTGAATCTAATGATAAGCTAGTATTTAAGCATGGCTCGTATGATTACTATATGGGCGGATTTATGAAAACCTATAAAAAAGATGATTTAAAAGTTTTTATAGATTTTTTCTACCAAGAAGATAACAAAAAGCTGCCCGCAGGTCCTGACGGTCTCTCACAAGGTGCATTAGGAACAGAAAATATAGCTCTCTCTCAATCAGGAGATGCACCTTTATGGTTAGAGTCCTACTCGCTTGGTATCAATCTTCAATACAAAGATTTTTCAATCAAAGCAAGAGCACTTCAGCACAAACAAGGAAGTGCATATGGTATAAATCTTGCATTGCCACAGGAGAGCGATAGAATAAAAGCGCCAAATCACTATCTTGAACTAGGTTATAAAAAAGAGATAGGAGACTATAAAGCCGATATAAAAGCAGGAATAAAATATGACGCATTCGATTCATACTCTAAATTAGCTCCTGATGAAATTGAAATAAACGGTATTGTCTTTAATGAAGGTGTATATGGAGAACACTTTGCTGCGCAGAGAACACTCTATCAATCCTCTTATCTTAAATATAGCGGAATTAAAAAACATACTATTACTGCCGGTTACCGTTTTAAAAAAGAAGAAACCATAGATATGACATCAAAACTCTCAAACAGAGAGAGCGGTGATGCAGAGTTGGTTGATTATAGTGAAACTTTTGCATTTTTTGATGCAGATGCCAAGCGAAATATTTTTATCTTCTCACTTCAAGATGAATTTTTACTCAATAATGCTCTTAGCTTTATCTATGGTTTTAATTATGAAGAGACATCATATAAAGATGCAGGCTTTGAACCCAGAATCTCAATGGTTTATCAAAAAGACAGAGAAAATATTTTCAAAGCCATATATAGCCGTTCACATAGAAACGCTTCATGGCAGGAGATGTTTACAATGAATAATTTAGCAAGAGTTGGAAACACAGATTTGGAGCCTGAAATCGTTGATGCTTTTGAAGTTGCATATATAAAAAAATTCTCAAGCGACTCCCATTTTCAAGCCAATCTTTTTTATCTGCTTAACAAAGATCAAATCTATAACTCTTCTACAAATCCTGAATATAAAAATGCAATGGATACAGATATTTACGGTTTTGAACTTGAGTACAAAGGAAGCATACTTCCTGTTGATCAACTATACCTAAACTACTCTTATGTAGATGGAAAATCATATATAAATAACGAAGACAGAAGTGAATCTCTGCCAAATGTCTCCCAGCATTTGGCTAAAGGATACTATATCTATAATCTAAATAGCGCATTATCACTTAGTACTACTCTTAAATATGTCGGTTCAAAAGAGAGGATCTTTATAGATACGCGTGAAAAACTTGAAGCTTATTCAACAATAGACGCTTCACTAAGTTATAAAAATCAAAAATATGATTATATGTTAACGGTTAGTTTTAAAAATCTATGTGATACAAAAGTTGTTTTTCCATCTCCGCCTAACACATATATAGATGATTATGAACAAGAGCGTAGAAATTTTCTTATAGCATTTACGAAAAAGTTTTAAATGAAAAAAATAGTTTTACTCTCTCTTATTTTTGTAAATATAGCTTATGGTTTTAGTTATAACGATATTTTGCTAAAAGCGCAAGCTTCTATTTTTCCTAAAATTTTACTGCTTGATAAAAAGTTAGATAACAAACTTATCAATAAAGAGATAGTTTATACTATTGTTTATGAAAAAATTGATTATCTTACAGCTTTAGAAATAAGCAACTTTATAGATAAAAACTACAACGGTTATTTCGGTAAATACCCCTACAGCATAAATTTAGTACAATTTTCAGATATATCAACTCAGACCGAGGCATCTGCAATTTATGTTTTAAATTCAGATAAAAATATTAGAAAAATTGTTGACATTGCAAAAACAAAAGGAGTTATAACATTTAGTTACGATATTGATAATTTAAAAGAGGGTTTGCTCTTCTCTTTAATGTTAGAAAAATCAACTGTAATTTATCTTAACAAAGAGAACCTCTACACTAAAGATATAAACTTTGTCGATCCACTCTATCAGATAATCAAATTTATTGACAAACAATAAAAATAAAATAAAACTTTTATAATAATAATGTTACAATTTTTTTAATCAAAGAGAGTCATATTATTTAGTGACAAGGTGGTAAAGTGGAAAAAGAGAATTTAAAATCTCTCTCAAGCAAAATAGTTTTTTCAATCGCCCTTGCATCATTGTTTATCCTTTTAGTTTTTTTTGCAGTTTTTGAAAAGATAAATAAAGAAGCTTTTTATCAAATCGAGGGAGAAAAAGCGGAAATAATTGCAAAAACTATAGAGCCGCTTATTGGGATGAATATCTATCTTGATATGAAAGAGAATGTCGAACAAATCACACGCCAACTTTTAGAAAATCCAAATATATTAGCCATAAAAATTCTAGCAAATAATGAAATAATCAGTGAAATAAAGTCTAATGAATATCAAAATAATTTAGATGACTCATTTATAGTTACAAAGAGTATTTTGCAGCCTAACTCTTATAAAGAAGTAGGTCGTCTTACACTTACCTATTCCAATAAAGAGTATAAAGAGTTAGTAGGTGAATTTACAGATATTTTACTTAAACTGCTTTTAGTTTTAACTTTGCTCTTTATCTTATTTGGTATATATATAAAGCGTCTTCTCTCTCCGCTTCGAAAAATTTCTAGATCATTAAAAAATTACTCTCCAAATAAAAATATTAAATTTCCATATGCATCGCAAAAAAATGAAATTGGATTAATCTCAAACGCTCTCAATGAGATGCAAGAAAAAATTTGCCAGTATTCAAAAAAGCAAGAAAACATTAACAATTATCTTGAGGAACAGGTAAATGAAAAAACAAAGGAGCTTCGTAAACAGCTCTATACAGATACTTTGACAGGATTGCCAAATAGACTTAGTCTTATCAATAGTCTCGCTGATATAAAAGATGGTGCACTGATTGTTTTAAATATAGATGATTTTAAAGAGATAAATGATTTTTATGGGCATGCGGCGGGTGACAGTATATTAAAAAAACTCTCAAATAGACTTATAAATATATTTAAAGAAAATGAAACTGTTCAATTGAAATATCTATCAAGTGATGAATTTGCTCTTCTGTTTACACAAAAACCTCAATTAAAAAATTTTATACAAACTATTGAAAAATTAATTTTTGCTATAGAAAAAATGATTTTTTTATATCAAGAAAATGAGATTAATATTAGAGTAACGATAGGTGCAACCTATGAGATAGAAAGAGCACTTGAAAAAGCTGATATAGCTCTAAAATCCGCAAGAAAACAACAAAAATCTTTTTTTCTATATGATAAAAAATTAAATATAGAAAAACAGTATAAAAATAATATGGAATGGGTAAAAAAACTTAATAAAGCACTTGAACAAGATAAAATAGTTCCATATTTTCAACCTATTTTTAATAATACTACAAATAAAATATCCAGCTATGAGTGTTTAATTCGTTTAATCGATAGTAGTAATATACCTGTTGCTCCGGACATATTCTTACCAATCGCCAAAAAAAGCAGACTTTATAACAAATTGAGTAAAATTATGATTGAAAAAAGTTGTCAATATTTTGAACATATAGATTCAAATTTTTCAATTAATTTATCTGTAGAAGATATACTCAACAAAGAGATCGTTACTTATATAAAACAAAAAATAAAACAATACGATGTTGCAGATAAAATTATTTTTGAAATTTTAGAGTCAGAAGGCATAGAAAATTATGAAGATATATCTATCTTTATAAATGATATGAAAAAACTTGGCTGCAAAATAGCTATAGATGATTTTGGAAGCGGATACTCAAATTTTGAACATCTTCTTAAACTAAATATCGATTATATCAAGATTGACGGCACGCTTATAAAAAATCTTGATAAAGATATCAATGCCCAAATGATAGTTGGAATAATCGTAGAGTTTGCAAAAAGATTAAACATTGTTACAATAGCAGAATATGTTCACAACAAAGAAGTTTTTGAAAAAGCTAAAGAGCTCAATATAGATCGTATTCAAGGATTTTTTATAGCCAAACCGCAGCCAACTATCTTATCTATCAAAGATAACGCACTATCTCTGATAGAGTCGGGTGGGCAAAAATCATTTTGACAAATTCACTGTATGGTATCTTCTTCTCTATCGCTATAATAAACTCATGAATAATCTCAGTTGCTTCTGCACCGATGATGGAAGCTCCGAGTATCTCGCCGCTTTGTAAAGAGATAACAATTTTTACAAATCCGGAGTCGTCTCCTGATATTTTTGCTTTTGCATTGGCTTTAAAGTAGGCTTTTTTAACCTCTACTTCAACTCCTTGCTCTTTAGCCTCTTGCTCATTTAAACCGCATGACGCTATTTGCGGATCACAAAAGATAGTAAAAGGGGTAACATGACTGTTAGTCAAAGAATCGCCCTTTACACTGTTTTGCGCGGCAATTCTCCCCTCAGTATAAGCAGTGTGAGCAAATCCAGGAGTATTGATACAGTCACCTGCTGCATAGATATGTTTTTGTGTTGTTTGCAAAGCTTCATTTACCTCCACAAAACCTCTCTTATCACACTTGACCCCAGCCTTCTCAAGCTGCAGTTCTTTGCTGCAGGGCATCCGTCCGATGGCACAGAGCACAAGTTCAGAATTAAGCGTCTTTTCACCCTCAGGTGTTGCGACAAGAAGCTTTGCTCCGCTTTCATCTACATCAACATTTGAAATTTCGGCAGAGGTCAAAACCTTAATGGAGCGTTTTTTAAAAGCTCGCAAAAGAGCTTTTGAAACCTCTTCGTCCTCACGCGTTAAAAGCCGTAATCCGCGGACTACCATTGTCACATCTACGCCAAAAGCGCTAAAAAATGTCGCAAATTCGCACCCTATTGCCCCTCCTCCGACAATTATTATCGATGAAGGCATAGTCTGGAGATTAAAAACATCGCTGCTTGAGATAATATACTTACCATCAAGCGGAAGTTTTGGAACCTGCAGAACTTGCGAGCCTGTAGCTATTATGCACTTTTTAAACGCTATCACCTCTCCTGAGAGCTCAAGATGATTGCTATTCATGAAAAGTGCCGTGCCGTAAACTGTCTCGACTTTGGCTTGGTCAAGCATCCACACTACACCGCTGCGAAGTTCATCTTTAAGAGCTGTAGTTTTTTGAACAAGCTGTTTTAAATCAAAACCGTTGTACTCCAGCTCTAAACCACAACTTTTAAAGTAAGGGATTTTGGATGCAAATGAGGAACTCTGCAGATAGTTTTTTGTCGGGATACACCCCTCATTTAGACATACTCCACCTATTTTTACTTTACTGTGCTCTATCAAAAGCGTATCAACACCGCTGTTCGCCAAATATAGTGCGGCTTCATATCCTGCAGGACCTGCTCCGATAATTACGGTATCTATCTCTCTCATCTTCTCTCCAAATATTCATGCGCCATATAGCTGCTGCGTGTATATGGCGAACTTTTTATATGTTTAAACCCCATCTCAAGCCCTTTTTTAGCAAAAAACTCAAACCTTTTGGGCTCAACATACTCCACTACGCTTGTATGTTTAAATGAGGGCGAGAGATACTGCCCTATACTTAGATAAAGACAGCCGACTTTTAAAAGTTCTTCCATCAATTGAAGCACTTCGTCATTCTTCTCTCCAAGACCTAGCATAATTCCGCTTTTTGTTGCACAAAGAGGATTTAAGACCAAAAGTTTTTCTAAAACTCTTAAAGAGCGCTCATATTTTGCTCCCCTGCGTATGGAATATAAACGCGGTACAGTCTCTAAATTATGCCCAATAATTTCAGCTCCGCTCATTGCTATTTGCTTCAATGCAGAGTCATTTTCTTGCAGATCTGAGATCAAAAGTTCAACAACAATCGAACTATCCAAAGCTTTAATAGAGCATACTGTTTGACAAAAATGTTCAGCACCTCCGTCACTAAGATCATCTCTCGTTGGAGCAGTGATAACTACATGTTTTAGTCCAAGTTTTGATACAGCCTGAGCTATATTTTCAGGTTCAAGAGGATTGGGAGGCATTGGTTTTTCTCTACTGACGGCACAAAAGCTGCATGCACGAGTGCAGTGTACTCCAAGTATCATAAATGTTGCTACTCTCTGCCCAAAACACTCACTGATATTAGGACACATTGCTTCTTGGCAAATTGTATGAATATCTCCTTCACCAAGCAAAGTTATCATCTCTTTATGGGCGCTTGGAGTAATCTTTTTACGAAGCCACTCGGGCTTAGGAGCTCTTGGCATAAATATTCCACCTTTTTTGTGTGTATTTATTTTGCATAAGTTCTTTAACACTCTGCTTTTCACTCGCACTAAGAGTATCTATCTCAATCTCTGCCTCATATGTTTCACAAAATGTTTCAACTGCTGTCTTTGAGAGCATTTTATATGCTGCAAAAACTCCAAGCTTTTGGAGTGTTGCCGCATCTTTTAGTCCAGATTCTTGCAAAAACAGGGATTCAAATAGTGTTTCATTCAGACTTATCGGTATACTTCCATGCTGAAACATAGTGCTGCGAGTATAGCGCTGAGCATTACCTCCCATTTTTTTACCATCTATTATAATATCATAAGGTTCACGACCAGCCAAACAAATATTTGAGTGCCCACTTTGCAACCCAATTTTGCATGCAAACTCTGCATTTAACCCAAATTTTTTATATAAATTAATCAAAAAAGAACAAAGATAAAAATAATTCTCTTTCACACTTTTATCCTTTAAAAAATTATGCGCAAATATAAGCGAATAGGAGAGATCGTTATCATGAACCAAAATACCGCCGCCGCTTAAACGGCGAACACAGGCAATTTTATTTTTTTCTAGTTTCTCTAAATCAACACTTTGCTCAATTTTAGAAAACCGTCCTGCACTTAAAGCTTTATTCCATCCATAAAAACGAAGAGTCGGGAAATCACTCTCTTTGTGATTTTTCAGCAATACTTCATCCACTGCCATATTCCACTCTGCACTCCCTACTCCGGTATCAATAAATCTCCAGCGTCTATTTTTTAGCATTACTTGTTAATCTTTAGAGCTGTTTGAGAAAATACTCTGCCATATTATTTAATGTATCCACTTTTGAATAGTCAGCTTCAGGTACTTCAATTCCCAGCTTCTCATTAAGAGCAGTAAGTATCTTTAAAAAATCAAATGAATCAATCTCTAATGAGCGCTGAATATTTTTATTCTCATCGATATCATCTTCTGAAATTTCGGGAGCAATCTCTAAAATCTGCTCGATTATAATTTTTTTTATCTCATCCATGTTCATAGTAACTCCTGTGGTGTTTGTAAAATCTGATTTAGTTTATCAAGAAATTTTCCTCCGATACGCCCATCGGTAGCGCGATGGTCTCCCGCAATCGTTGCTTGCAATACCTTGCGAACACTAAGTGTATCACCCTCTGCCCATGGAACATTCATAATGCGTCCAAATCCCACAAGTGCAACCTGCGGAGGATAGATAACTCCAAAAACACTCTCTGCTCCCAAATCACCGAGATTTGTAATGGTAATGGTCTGCTCTGTAATCTCGCTGTTTCTTAGTTTGCCAGAGCGTGTACGCTCAATTAGATTGCTTAATGATTTCATAGTGCCATCAAGATTGAGCTCGTGCGCATTTAAAATTGCAGGGGTTATCAGACCTTCCTTGCGAAGCGCTATTGCAATGCCGGGATTTATCTCTTTGCTAATCTCCAAAGCGTCATTTCTCCAAAAACCGTTAAGCTCGGGCACCTCTTTTAACGCATATACAACGGCTTGAATCAAAAGAGCCGCAGGAAGAATGCGCTCTTGAATTGCTCTGTTTCTGTTAACTTCTTCAAGCCACTTTAAAGCAGGCGACATATTGATAGAGCTGCTAAGATAGTAGTGCGGTATCTGAGCATTTGAGAGGCTCATGGCTTTTGCAATAGCTTGTCTCATCCCGCTAGCAGGATGCTCACTTTTTTTATGCACTGTTTCGGACTCTATATCTTTTAAATGAATCTCTTTTTTATCGCCCTGCACTTCAGAAAGTTCAACTCCAAGCTCTTTTGCCTTTTTTCGTGCAGCGGGAGAGATTTTTATCCTCTGTTTAGATACTTCTTCATCTGTTTTTTTCTCTTTTGATTCTAAAACTTTTAACTCTGAATCTTTTGCTTCTTTCTCTTTTTTCTTTTCCGACTCTTGCTCTTTTGATTCTAAATCTTTCTGGGGAGATTCGTCGATTTTGTACTCCTGAGACTCTTTTTCTTCGACCTCCTGCTCTTTACTTCGAATAACAGCTAAAGGCGTTCCGACGGCACAATCCGTCTCCTCTTTGACAAGAAGTTTTTCGATAACGCCATCTTCAAAAACCTCAATCTCTATGACTCCTTTGCTTGTTTCTACTTCTGCAATAATATCTCCTTTGGAGACACTCTCGCCCTCTTTAACCTTCCACTCCATTAGTACTGCCGACTCCATGTCGGCACCTAAACTCGGCATAACAAATGTACTCATAACTCCTCCATCACTTTTCGCGCCGCTGCGACAATCTTCTCGCTCTGCGGCATTGCAGCTTGTTCAAGATGATTTGCATATGGAAATGGAACCTCCTCTGAACATACGCGAGCCATCGGAGCATCCAGCTCATAAAAAGCCTGCTCATTTATTCGCGCCATGATTTCAGCAGAGATACTGCCCGATTTCCACCCCTCATCCACTATGAGAACTCTATGTGTTTTTTTAACTGAATTTATAATCGTCTCATCATCAAGTGGACGCAAAGAGCGCAAATCTATAACCTCTACATCTATTCCTTCCTTTGATAGCACTTCTGCTGCTTCAAGCGCTTTAAATAGGCTTATACCGTATGTAATAATGCTTATATCTTTGCCTTGTCGATGTGTAAAAGCTTTTCCTATCTCTAGTGCTTTTACCTCTGCGTTAAACTCCCCCTTCATATTATACAAAAGAGAATTTTCAAAAATTAACACCGGATCAGGATCATCAAGCGCCAAACCTATCATATCGTATGCATCCTGCGCTGTTGCAGGAGTTAAAACTTTAAGTCCCGGAATATGCGCGTACCATCCTTCCAGCGAATGAGAGTGCTGAGCCGCGAGCTGTTTTCCGCCGCCTGTCGACATGCGAATAACAAGAGGAACATTGAACTGTCCGCCCGACATATGAAGCAGAGTTGCAGCATTATTCATGATCTGATCAAGTGCCAAAAGACTAAAATTTACCGTCATAATCTCTACAATAGGTCGCATACCTCCGAGTGCAGCGCCGATTCCGGCTCCCGTAAAAGCAGACTCACAAAGAGGCGTGTCTATAATTCGCTCAGATCCAAACTCCTCTAAAAGACCTTTACTAACAGCAAAGCTGCCTCCATATCTGCCGACATCTTCTCCAATTAAAAAAACTCTCTTATCTTTTTTCATTGCTTTATGCATTGCAGCTCTTAGAGCTTCGCGATATGTAGTCATTGCACTCATTGTTCTGCCTCCGTTGAGTAAACAAATTTTTCTAAATCTTCAATCGGCTCTAATGTGCCGTTTTGGGCAAATTCAACCGCTTCATTTATGATTGAAGAGACCTCTTTTTCAATATCTTTTATATCTATCTGCTCCAAAGCTTTCATCTTTTTAAGCTCATTTTGAAAATTGAGTATAGGATCTTTTTTCTTCCACTCATCTACCTCTTTTTTATCGCGGTAAAGCTCGGCGTCAAACATGGAGTGTCCGCGAAAACGATATGTAAGACACTCCAGAAAAACAGGAACACCCTCTTTTTTTATTTTTTTAACTGCATTTTTAGCCGCTTTTGCGATATCAAGTACATTCATGCCGTCGACTTGCAACGACTCAATCTTATAGCAAGAGGCTTTTTTTGCAAGATTCGTCTCAGATTCACTCATTTTAAGCTCTGTACCCATTCCGTAGAGATTGTTTTCACAAACAAAAAGTATCGGCAGATTCCACAAAGCCGCCAAATTAAGAGATTCATGGAATTCTCCCTCAGCTACGGCACCATCGCCAAAAAAGCAAACACTCACACGATCCTCTTTTTTCATCTTATCTGCAAGAGCCATACCTACTGCAAGAGGAAGTCCGCCGCCTACAATTGCGCTTCCTCCGTAAAAACGAGTTGCAGCATCAAAAAGATGCATAGAACCACCGCGTCCGCGAGAACACCCTTCAACTTTTCCAAACATTTCAGCCATAATTGCATTTGGTGATACACCGCGCACCAACGCATGTCCATGTTCACGATAAGTAGCAAATATATTATCATCAGGAGTAAGCGCATCCATAACACCGACTGCTACAGCTTCTTCGCCGATATAAAGATGTAAAAATCCACGAATTTTTTCACTACTGTACAACTCTACACACTTCTCTTCAAATCTTCGTATTAAAAGCATCTGCGTATA
This sequence comes from Sulfurimonas sp. CVO, assembly GCF_009883775.1. Taxonomy (NCBI): domain Bacteria; kingdom Pseudomonadati; phylum Campylobacterota; class Epsilonproteobacteria; order Campylobacterales; family Sulfurimonadaceae; genus Sulfurimonas; species Sulfurimonas sp. CVO. The sequence continues at coordinate 832,138 of NZ_CP033720.1, read as the reverse complement.
GTATTTTTTATAAATTTGCATTTTATTTTCCATAACTCTAATCCTCTAAAGTAGATGTATCACCCTCAGGCAAGCCCATTTCACGAGCTTTTAGTAACCGGCGCATTATTTTTCCGCTTCTTGTTTTTGGAAGATTTTGCTGAAACTCAATCTCTTTTGGCGCTACTGCCGCTCCAAGTTTTTTGCGCCCAAAACCTATTAGTTCTCGTTTTAACTCTTCGCTAGGCTCATACCCCGCTTTAAGCGACACAAAAGCCTTGACTATCTGCCCTATCATTGGGTCAGGTTTTCCGATAACTCCCGCTTCGGCAACGCTTGGATGCTCCATTAAAGCGCTTTCAACCTCAAAAGGTCCAACCATGTGTCCAGAGGTTTTTATGATGTCATCAGAGCGCCCCACAAACCAAAAATAGCCCTTTTCATCCCTATATGCCAAGTCCCCAGAGAGGTACCATCCTCCGACAAAAGATTTCGCATAACGCTCCTCATTATGCAGATAAGAGCGAAACATAGAGGGCCAGCCCGGTTTTAGTGCCAACTCTCCCTCTTTGTTTGGCTCAGTAACTTCACTAGCTTCCCCTTTATCATCTACATGCACTATGGCTGCTTTGATTCCCGGAAGCGGACGCCCCATAGAGCCTGCATAGATAGGCTCAGAGATATAGTTTGCAATCATTATTGCGCCCGTCTCTGTCTGCCACCAATTGTCATGGATGGGAAGTTTAAGTTTCTCTTTGCCCCAAATAACAGCTTCTGGATTTAAAGGCTCGCCGACACTTTGAATCAATCTTAAAGCAGAGATGTCATACTCTTTTAATGGCTCCATATCAAGACGCATTAGGCGTCTTATGGCTGTTGGAGCAGTATACCAGACGCTTACTTTCTCATTTTGCAAAATTGAGTACCATCGTTTTGCATCAAATTCCCCTTCATCAACAACATTTGTCACACCATGAAGCCATGGAGTAATAATTCCGTATGAGGTTCCTGTAACCCATCCGGGGTCCGCTGTACACCAATAGATATCGTCTTTATGCAGGTCAAGTACATATTTACCGCTTATGTAGTGATTGTATATGGCTTTATGTACATGCACTACCCCTTTTGGCATTCCCGTAGTACCGCTTGTGAAGTGCAGAAGCGACATATCTTCCGGATTAGTGTGTGCGATTTCGAACATATCATCAGCTTCATCCATCAAACGATTCCACGAACGCACCTGTTCGTTCTCATCTATATCTGCATCTATTAATATGACTGTTTTAAGATCAGGAAGTTCTTTTAAGAGAGGAAGTACTTTCTTTTTAAAAAGTGTTTTTGTTGTAAGCAGTGCTTTTGCATCGCCTCTTTGAAGTCTTTGAAGTATGGGTTCTGGTCCAAACTGGGAAAAGAGAGGACACATAACGCTTTGGTTTTTAAGTATCCCTATAGAAGCGATATATAACTCTGGAAGACGAGTTGAAAGTGTAAAAACACGATCGCCTTTTGCGATGCCCAAGCTTTTTAAAACATTGGCAAACTTTGCGCTTTGTTCTTTCATCTGTGCAAAAGTGAATTTACGCCTTTGCCCATCTTCTCCCAACCATATCAATGCACTTTTTTGAGCCAGCAAACCATTTGCATGACGGTCAATTGCTTCATGAGCAATATTTAATCCACCTGAAGGCAATCCTTCAAATTCTAAAGCAACTCTATCCCACTCAAAAAATTTATACTCTTTTTCATAATCTGTTAAATTAGGTGAAATTAAAAAATCTGTTTTATTTTTTTCAATTTTATGTTCTTTCATTTTATAGCCTCCGAAAAATAACTCTCTAATACTATTAACAATTTCACACTTTTTTAATCGATACTTGATTAATTGTACCAAAAAATATCTCTAAAAGTTTAAATTTTTATTTTTTTTTATTTTATCTCTCTTTAGTGCTAACAGATGTTATAATTTTAACAGCTTTATTTATTAAAAGCATAAGGGGTATTTATGAATTTAAAAAAAATCACATCTTTGACTATGCTTTTAACAATGTTGATTATGAGTTATACTGGTATCATTCTATTTATAGCGCCAGAAGGTAGAGTTGCTCGCTGGATTGACTGGAGTTTTTTAGGACTTACGAAAACAGAAGCTGGGGAAGTTCACTCAACTTTTATGATACTTTTTGTTCTAGCGACAATTTTACATATTTATTACAACTTAAAACCTATAGTAAGTTATTTAAAAAATAGCGCAAGGGAGTTGATTGTTTTTACAAAAGAGATGGTAGTTGCAACTCTTTTGACTATTGTTTTTTTAGTAGGAACGCTTACCTCTACAACTCCATTTGATAATTTTTTAGAACTAAAAGAAGTAGCAAAAGAATACTGGAAAAATATTTATGGAGAGCCGCCATACGGTAGAGCTGAACTCTCTTCATTAAAAACATTTATAAGAAAAAATCAGTTAAATGAAAAAAATTCTCTAAATGCACTTAAAACAAATAATATCAAGTTTGAAAACAGTAATGAAAAGCTTACGGATATCGCAAAAGCAAATAGTGTCAGTCCGCAAAAATTATATGAAATAATGCAAACTGATTTTTAAAAAAACAACCGCAACCGGCAGTTCTCTTTATAAGCTATTTATCTGTTTTTTTTAAAAAAACAACGCCTAAAGCCGGAAGTGTGATAAGAAGTCTGTTTGTTCGTCCATGATGCTCTTTTGCTTCGGTTTTTAGCGGCTTCGTATTTGTTGCCCCCCAACCTTCAAACTCTTTTGACTGAGAGTTGAAAATCTCTGTATAGACTCCTCTTTTTGGGACACCTATGGGATAGTTTTCCCTTAAACAGTCGGAAAAATTACAAACAACAATAATTGGTTCATCCTTTTTATCACCTTTTCGGATAAAAGAGATAACATTTGATTCATAATCCCTTTCATCTATCCACTCAAAGCCATGACTGTCTGTATCAAACTTATGAAGAGAGGGCTCCTCTTTGTAGAGTCTGTTTAGCTCTTTGACGAGATTTTGCACCCCTCTGTGATTTGGATACTCCAAAACATTCCAATCAAGACTCTGTTTGTAATTCCACTCCGAAAATTGTGCTATTTCACACCCCATAAAGAGTAGTTTTTTACCCGGATGAGCAGTCATAAAAGCATAAAGTGCTCTTAAATTTGCAAATTTTTGGTTGTAGTCTCCCGCCATTTTATTGATAAGTGAGCCTTTCATATGCACAACTTCATCGTGGCTAAGCGGCAGTATGTAGTTCTCATTGTACATATAAACAAAGCTGAATGTAAGTTCATGATGATGGTGCTTACGAACAACCGGATCATTTTTCATATATTTAAGAGTGTCATGCATCCAGCCCATATTCCATTTAAATCCAAAACCAAGACCGCCAAGATCCACAGGGGCACTTACCATAGGATAAGCAGTTGACTCTTCAGCGAACATCATAATATCATCAAAAGCACCGTAAACAAAAGTGTTAAGATCTTTTAAAAATTTAATGGCACCGAGATTTTCATTTCCGCCAAACTCATTTGGTATCCAATCACCCTCTTCTCTTGCATAATCAAGATATAACATCGAAGAGACCGCATCAACACGAATGCCGTCTATGTGATACTTCTCTAACCAGAACATCGCCGAGCTTATAAGAAAGGATCTTACTTCATCTTTGTCATAATTAAATATCGCGCTTCCCCACTGCGGATGATATCCTTTGCGCGGATCTTTGTGCTCGTACAAACAAGTTCCGTCAAAATTCATAAGTCCATGCCCGTCCATCACAAAATGAGAAGGCACCCAGTCCAAAATCACACCGATGCCAGCTTGATGCATAATATCGACAAACTCCATAAGTTCATCGGGATTGCCATATCTTGCAGTCGGAGCAAAATATCCATTGACCTGATATCCCCAAGAGCCCTCAAACGGATATTCGGTTATGGGAAGCAGTTCTACATGTGTAAATTGCATCTCAAGCAGGTATTTTGAGAGTTTATGTGCAGCTTGGGTATATGTTAAAAATGAACCATCTTCTGCCTTTTTCCATGAGCCTAAGTGAACTTCATAAACGGATATTGGCGCATGGTGGGAGTTGTGTTTTTTACGCGAGTGCATCCATGATTTATCTCTCCATTTATAGAAGTTGAGTGACCAGATCTTTGATGCCGAGGCGGGAGCTTTTTCGGCATAAAACGCAAAAGGGTCAGCCTTGAGCGGATTTGGATTATGCTCTTTTGTATAGATGTGATATTTGTAGGTTATACCTGCTTCCACACCCTCGATAAACCCCTCCCAAATTCCAGAATCATCATCTCTTTTTTTAAGATGATGTGAATTTGGATCATAGTTGTTAAAATCGCCTCTTACAGAGACAGCCTCTGCATTTGGAGCCCAAAGCGCAAAATAGGTGCCGTGATTGCCCTCTCTATGCATTAAATGTGCTCCAAAGTGGTTATAAAGTTTTGTATGCTTTCCCTCCCTAAAGAGATAAACATCATATTCGCTAAACCTGCTTACATCGTAAAAAACACTCATTTTATAGCCTTATTGGAGTTTTGAAACTCTCTTTTTGTGTATTGCATATCTGTAAACATCATCGTAGGATTTTGCAGCGTCATCCCATCCAAAATGCATGCACATTGCTCTTTTTTGCATCTCTTGAAATGCTTTTGGATTATTGTAATAAACTCCAACCCCCCACATAATGGTATGATAAAGTGCGTGTGCGCTGGCATATTCAAACTTAAATCCGACTCCGCTTCCTGCTGCTTCATCAAAATTTTCTATCGTATCATCAAGTCCGCCTGTTTTTCGAACAATGGGAAGAGTTCCGTATGCAAGCGAATAGATTTGATTAAGTCCACACGGCTCAAAAAGTGAAGGCATCAAAAAGAGGTCGCATCCCGCTTCTATTTTATGTGCCAAAACATCACTGTAGCCTACATGAAGCCCAAACCTGCCGCTATATTTTGAAGCAATATGGCTAAAAAATCCCTCTGCCCACTTCTCTCCGGTTCCAAGCATCACTATCTGCAAATCCTGCTTTAAGACTCCTTCGATTATTTCGGCAATAAGCTCTATGCCTTTTTGTTTTGCAAATCTGCCGACAAAACCTATAAGCGCAACATCGTCTCTTTGCTCAAGATGAAAATGCTTTTGTATATCTCTTTTACAAAGAAGTTTTCCTTTCATATTTTTAACACTATATTTTGAAGCTATTTTATCATCTTTTTGTGGACTCCACTCATCATAATCCACTCCGTTTAAAATTCCAAAAAGCTTATCTGCATGCGCTCTTATATGACTCTCCAAACCAAACCCGAACTCGCTTGTTTGTATCTCATGGGCATACTTTCTCGATACCGTCGTTATGGCATCGGCATATGCAATACCGCCTTTTAAGAGGTTTATGCGATCCATACTCTCATAAGCCTCAGGATGAAAATGTTCCCATCCGGATTCTAAAATATCCATGGCACCCTTATAAACATTTCCTTGATGTTCAAGGTTATGAAGCGTTAAAACGGTTGCAGCATCACCAAAATCATCTGCAAATCTTGTTTGAGCCAAAAGCGGTATGGCTGCCGTGTGCCAATCATTTGCATGGATAACATCAGGCTTAAAATCTATCATTTTACAAAGCCCAAAAACAGACTTTGAGAAAAAGATAAAGCGGTTATCATTATCCATATAGGCTTCGCCATAGTGATCATATAAACCTCCTCTTCCAAAATACTCCTCATAATCTATAAAGTAGATCATGGCATTGCTATTTGGAAGTTTTGTGCTGTATACACCCGCCCACAATTCACCCATAAAACCCATGGAGACACCCAAAGGACCTTCAATATGAGTTAATTTTGTTTTATCTATAGCATAATACCTCGGCATCACTACTACGACATTGTGTCCCATCTCGCTTAAAGCCCTTGGAAGTGCTCCCGCAACATCAGCCAAACCGCCGGTTTTGGCAAAAGGTGCAACTTCTGAAGCCACAAATAAAATATTGAGATTTTTTTTAATCATTTAAATCCTTTAATAAAAGTGCGCCTAGAAGCGGAGCATTTTTAAGTCTGCTTTTACAAATTTTCACTCCCTCAAGAGAGTTTGAAAGCGCATAATTTTTGATGTTTTTCAATATAAACTCCTCTAAATGAGGATTTGCCTCTATTATACCGCCGCCTAAAACTAAAACCTGCGGATTAAATAGTGTTAGTGTTGTTCCAGCTGCCTTTAAAAGCGCATCATAAAACATCTCTACTATTTCATACTCCTGTGCTTCTGCTAACTCTTTGAGTGAAACGCTGCATGAAAGTTTTTTATACTCTATCCACTTTGCCAAACCAGAACCCGAAGCATAAAGCTCCAGACAGTTGTCTCTGCCGCAACCGCATCTAAAAGGGGCTCTTTGATGTGGGATATGACCTAGCTCTGCAGCTACATTTTTAAAACCACGAACAAGGCGCCCTCTCTCAACAATCCCAACGCCAAGACCTGTTCCAATATAGAGAGCGCAAATATTTTGAGACTCAAACTCTATTGCCTCCGCCAGAGCTGCGCAACTAAGATCATTTTCTATTTGAAGCAAAACAGAGTATTTTGATTCAATTCTCTTTTTAAGCTCATGCTCATCAACTAAAATATTTGGTGAAGATACTATTTTACCATTTTCTACCTGTCCCGCATAGGAGATGCCAATAGTTTTTACATCTTTATATTTTGCTAGCAGCATCTCTATCCAAGCGCAAAGACCTATCTCACCGCTTTTTGCTTCTGCATCGTCAACAAACTTATCTTTACTCCAAATCTCTGCTCTTAAATTTGTTCCGCCGGCGTCAATTGCGAGATTCATTAAAGCACCTTTTTATAGAGCTTATAATAGAGCAAAGCACTCTTTTCAAATGAGAAATCACAATTCATATTAAATGATATCATATCATTAAACTTTTTACTCTCTTTTTTAAGTCTTAGTGCTCTTTTTATGGCCATCAGCAGCGCTTTTTTAGTTGGTTTTGAAAAGAGAAATCCTCTCGCGCATTGCATCTTTTTTTCATGCACACTGTCTGCCAAACCGCCTACTTTATGAACAATAGGAATGGTTCCGTATCGTACGGCTATCATCTGATTTAGTCCGCAAGGCTCATAGAGAGAGGGCATAAGCAAAAAATCTCCTGCCGCATAGATTTGATGAGAGAGCTCCTCTTTGTAGCCTGATAAAAATTTAAAGTTTTTATACTCAGCCTCATAAGATTGAACTCTTTTTTTATAACTCTCCTCTCCATTTGCCAAAAGTACAAAGTTGATATCCTCTTTTAAAAAATCATGGAGTGATTCTAAGAGAAGGTCAAATCCTTTTTGATGTACCATACGGCTAATCATAATAAAAAGAGGCTTTTTAACATCCCTTAGAGCAATCTCTTTTTGAAACTCTTTTTTATTTTTATACTTATTTTTCAAACTATCAGCACCAAAAGGATACCAAAGAGCTTTATCATTTTGCGGATCAAAAACATCGGTATCGATACCGTTCATGATGCCCGTAAGTTTATGCCTGTTTGCCATTAAAAGTCCCTCAAGACCGCAGCCAAACTCTTTTGTCAGTATCTCTTTGGCATATGTGGGGCTTACCGTAGTTATCATATCGCTAAAAATAATTCCGGCTTTTAAAAAATTTACTTTTCCATAAAACTCCAAAGCCTCCATAGTAAAGTATTTCTCCTCTATGCCTATGCGAGAGAGCGAATTTTTTTCAAAAACTCCTTGATAAGCGAGATTATGAATGGTAAAGATTGTCTTTATACCAAGATCTGCTCTTTTGACAAAAAGAGGCACAAGTGCGCTATGCCAGTCATTTGCATGAATAAGCTCTATCTTTAAAATAGTTGCGAGCTTTACAACTGCGGCACTAAAGATGGCAAAACGAATATCATTGTTTGCATATTCGCCGCTCTCATCGCCGTACATCTCTTTTATAGAGCTCAAAAGAGCACAATGCACAAAATAGCTCTTTACTCCTCTATCCAGAGATTCATAAAGTTCTATTTCATACTCTGCGCCGCCAAGTTCCACACTAAAGTTTATTGCTGATTTTTGATAAGCTTTTTTATCCATAAAAGTGTAAAAAGGCATAACGCTCACTATGTCTGTATATTTGCTCAAAACTTGCACAAGAGAGTATGCCACATCAGCCAAACCGCCGCTTTTTGCATGTCCAAATATTTCACTTGCGCAAAAAAGCACTCTCATTTTGCATCCTTTGAATTCAAAAGTGCGGCACACTCTTCTGGAGAGACTGGATTTATCGCCATGTTGGTAGATATTTCAAATCCGCCTAAAGAGTAGATTCTAGGGGTTATTCTTATACTAAAGCGATAGTTTTTATTAAGACAAGACATATAACTCTCATTTTCAAAATTTGGATTTATAGGCGGGATATTAAAGTAGAGATTATAATCAAAATCACCAAGTTGTGTATGCAGTTTGCTAAATACAACTTTTATGCAATCAGCAAGTGATGAGAGATCATCCCTTGAACAATACTCAAGGCTTGCGATATTTTTCTTAGGCGCTATTATCACCTCAAAAGGGTACGCGCTCGCATAAGGGCAAAACGCCCCAAAACTCCCCTTGTCGTAAAGGACCCTCTCTTGCGCCAAAAGTTCATTATAGAGCATATCTTCAATTTTTCCCCTGCCATGTCTTCTGTAGTATCTCATGTTGTGCTTTAAAAAGCTCTGTTCGTTTTGCGGAGTTATGGGAAGTGCTAGTATCTGTGTATGCGGATGTTCTTGTGTGGCTCCCGCGCTAGATCCGTGATTTTTAAAAATGCTAAGATAGATGAGTCTTTTATCTTTTTTGAGATCCTCTATTCTAATGATAATAGTTCGCAGCCAATTCTCAATGCTAGCAACTTCAAGCTTTTGCATTGTACACTCATGGCACACAGAGTCGATAAGTATCTCATGCGCACCTACTCCGGGGATATGCTCAAACATTCCGTCTCTTTGCGAAATATCTTCAAGTTCAATTTGAACAGCTTTATAAAAATTTGGGATCACTCTTGTTTTCCAGCCGACAAAGTCCGCACTATTGTCTCTTAGGGCAAAAATCTCTTTAGGAGTCAAAGACTCATTCCCCTCACAAAAAGGGCATCTGCTCTTTGGGATTTTATGTGTGTTGCTATTTACATGCAGATCAGGTCTGTGAAGTCTCTCCGGAGCTATCAATACATACCTGTTATAAAAACGGTCTCTTCTTATTTCAGACATCACAAACCTCCAGTGATATATTTAGATCCAACGAATTTGAAAACGGTGTATAAATAAGCAGGGATACCTGCTGTGCTATAAGTTCAAAACCCTCCTCGCTCTGCGAGATCGTATCTGCTATGTACGCATAAAGAGTACATTTTTTATCTGTTGTGATTTTGAGATTTTTTTGCGTGTAGTCATCTTTTAGCACTATGTTCTCTACCTCCGTTAAAATAATCCCCTCCTCTACACTATGGGCGTTAATAGAAACTTTATGCGGGTGTGCAAAGTGAAAATTAAACTCCATGCCATAATAAAGCTTATGCGTAAATTGGGTCGCAATATTGAACTTAAGAGCAATTTTTTTAGAAGCAAAACTATATTTTTTAACAAGAGATGTTTCATATTTTTTATCTAAAAATATGCCGCCATCTCTTTTAAATATACTCTCTGCTTCATCAAATTCAAAAGGTTGGTTTGCAAAATCACCGACCTCTTTAAAGTTTGCTCTTTTAAAACTATCAAGCAGAAACTCATCTCTTGAGAAATGATCCACAAACGAATATTTTGGATGCCAGTCGTAGATTAACTTATCTTTTAAGGCGGCATCGACAACCACATCAGCATTATGTATTGTTGCTATTGTATCACTATTTTTCTTTTCAATATGATTGTTTTTAGGAGGATTTAAAATTTTTTCATGATATGCTTCATAACGGCGCATAAGAGTGTTTTGCCAATTAAAAAGCTTCTCTAGCGAACCAAATTCTACAAGAGAGCCGCCATACTTTGATGAAAAAACAAGACTTAAATCTTTGGTTAAAACCTTTAACTCTTTGTATCCGTCCATATCGATATCTTCAAAAACCATTTTGATTTTTTTTGTAGCAAGCGAAGCTTCAATCTCTAAGAGATATTTATAGGCATTATCGCGTAAATTGGGAAGGTAGATTCCGCCAAAGAGACCATGCCAAAAAACATCATTTGTTTGAAGCTTATAAAGAGAGTCCAAAATATTTTTCTTCAGTCTCTCTTGATGCAATGAGTGCCGCAGCATTCTTTTATGAATATGGTTGGACTCATGGTATTTGAGAAAAAAGTTTTTCCAAATACCGCCTTTGATAAACGCCACTCCAGTACTTTGAAAATATTTTTCCCCAATCCTTTGTTTAAGTCTCTCAAGAGCTTGCGCTTGCACGGCGCCCAAACTCCACTCACCCATCTCAAAGTACGATGTATTGCTTAAATATGCTAATCCCTTTGAGTGATGTGTTTGAAGATACTCTTTGTAGTGCATGGTGGCAATTCTCTCATCTTTTACAACAGCCTTAACAAATCTCTCAAGCCACTTCTTCTCATAAACCCACTCATGTGTTTTTGGCCAGAGTCCAAACTTTTCCATATCATCAAAAATAACAGCTGCACTGTTTTTATTTTGCGCACACTTTAGAATCTCCTCTATTGCGCGCTCTATGTTAAAAAATGGAAGTGCGTAGCGAAGAGAGGATGAGATGGGAAAGAGTGCTATCTTCTCTCCCCCCTTTTCGCTCTCATAATATCCGTCCATTGCATTTGCATCAAAACCGTTGCTTAAAAAATGGTAATCATCCACGACGACATACTCTAGGCCACACGCTTTTAAATCCTCTATGACGGAGGCCTCCCACACCCTCTCTGTAAGCCAAGATCCCTTGGGGGTTGCTTTGAGATTTTTTTGCAGATAGAGGTTGAGTTTCTCTATCTGTGCTTTTGCATCTTTGGAAGAGATGGAGCTTAAAACAGGCTCATAATATCCGCCTCCGACCCACTCGATAGAGCCTTTGTTTGTTAAATACTCTATGTTTGAGAAGAGTTTTGGATATTTTGTTTTTATCTCACTTAAGAGCCATCCGCTTGAGTGAAGCGCAAACTTAAACTCCGGATACTTTCTCATAGTCTCAAAAAAAGGAGCGTAACAGAGCTCTACAGATCTATCAACAGCATCACTGAAATTATCGACAGGTTGATGCATATGTACGCCAAAAAGCAAATTTATTTTTTTCAAGCCACTCTCCTAAACAAACCATCTATCGCTAAAATCACTCTGTGTATCAATTTCAAGCATTCCAAAACCGGGTAAAACCTGTATAACCATATCATCTTTTGATAATTCAAAACGAAAATAGAGTTTTTGCTTTTTGATAGCATTTTTAGCTATCTTGATCTCTACCCAATCTTCATATGCAACTTCATACGCTATGGTGCTCTTTTTGCTTTTATACTCTTTTTTACCCTCAAAATCAAATGATACCTCTTCATCAAAACCGATTGGATCGATGATTGTACGAAGCGTAAAATCAAAATTTTTAATTTCATCCATATCTGCTTCAAAAGCAAAATAGATATTTTCAAAATCCTGTCCATAAAGCATCTTTTTAATGGGTCCTCTTTTTCTGTCCATAGTTGCATAAAATTTGCTTTCATAAACGACGCCGCACCCTATCCAGTCAAAAAAGGAGTCGTTTTTTCCGTTGATGTGAGGAGATATATGCGATTGCGGATAGATCCAAAAATCTTTGGAACTTCTTTTTTGAATGATGGGCTCAAAAAAATCAAAAGGAGGCTCTATTTGCATAAGGTTGTATATGCAGATAAGATGGGATCTAAAAAGCGCATCATATTCAAGACCAAATTCCGTATAGTGGTCATCTCCGTACCACCAAAACCAGTCAGAAGATTCTGCGGCTAAAAAATGCTCAGTTATTTTGGCATTTAGCGCATCATCAAAAGACTCTTTATGGTGCTCATAATCTCTTTTTGTTATAAAGATAAGCTCCCATGCACGATTTTTTTCTCTCTGGCCAATCCATGTGTCAAGTTTACCGCCTATCCAGCTTCCGGCTGCCAGTTTATTCAATTTTTTTCTTGGAAGTTTCTTTATATCTTCTATATGCAGAGTATTTAACCATGCAGTACTGTTTATACTTTTATACAACTCATCAAAAAAATAAAAAGCGTTGTTTTCATAAAATTCCCATGCATTTTCACCATCTAAAATAACAAAAGCAGTAGCGCTCTTGTCTGTTTTATCTATCAAAAGCAGAGAAGAGATAAAATCTTTTACGGCTATTTTTGCCTCCCAAAACCTATAGGTAAAACCTATTAAATCACTAAGCTGATGGTCCCTGAAACAGATGCACATACCATTGCAATCATAAGGAGTGTAAAGAGCTGCTCTCTTTTTTGAACTAATAGAACGAAAAAGAATATCTTCATCCGTTGCAATCCACTCTGCCCCGTAATCATAGAGCAGCGCTGCGCTCTTCTCATCCACTGCACCCTCGGCGGGCCAAAAACCATCGGGTAAAAATCCAAAAGTCTTTACAAAAAGATCTTTGGCTTTTTGAATATGCAAAACGGCATCCTCTTTTAAAGAGATACTGTACTCTGGAGTATTTGTTGAAGGATTTGCAGCTATAGCGCTTTGCACATCAAGCAAAAGAGGCAAGATAGGATGATTTAGCGGAGTTGTGCAAAGAGATAGAGTATCTCTCTTTTTTAATTCAATATAATAATCAAAAATTCCCGATATAAACTCTCTCAACTCTTCAAGCAAAGAGAGTTTGTCTTCATAGGTATAACCTCTCTGTTTTGCAAGAAGATCTTTTACCACTTTGCTGTTTGTTCTTAAATAAACACCGCACCATGAGAGTATAAAAAGAACCTGCAAATCAAAAAACTCACCATCTTCATAACTCTCTTTTTTATAAAGTCTGCTATATGATTCTATAGAAGCGGCCATAGTTTCATAGGGAACGCTTTTACAAATCTTTATCATCCATTTGTAATTTTGCATATCTAAAGAGCTCTGATCTTGCAGCCAGAGATTCAAAAACTTATCACTCTTTTGCGGATTTTCATAGTAGAGCTTCAACTGCAAAATAAGAGAGGGAGTTATATTGAAAGTGGCTTTTAAACCGCTATGTCTTGAGATCATCCATGGCATATCGTAATAATCTTTTATGGCATGCAAAAATACCCAAGGCATCTGCATCACACCAGATTCATCTCTATAATCAGGCTGATGCATATGCCATATAAAAGCTAAATTCATACTACTTCTCTTTTGACCATATTTCAATTTTTTGCGTATAGCTCTTTAGCAGCGCCTCTGCTCCCTCTTTAGTGCTTGCTTGTATATAGAAATTGAGATGATCGCTGTACTGATCAGGAATCATCAGTATCCAGTCGGTCTCATTTTCCCAAATTTTTACACCATCTTCAGATGATGATCTTTTACCTTTGGTATCTTCTAAAAACTTTCGCATCATTTTGCCTTTTAGGGCTTGCGAACACTCAATCTTTTCTTGCATATAGCAAAAATCATCAATTTTTCTAGATATTTCAGAGAGTTTATATTGACTAAAACTAAGCATCTCCATAATCTTTAAACTTGCATATATGGCATCTCTGAATACGCCAAACTCGGTAAAAGCGAAATTGCCGTCAACTGTTGCTATTAATGAGTACTCTCTAAGTTTTTGGGCTTTAAAATCAGAATATTTTCCTCTTTGAATATCAAGATTTTCAAATTTAAATATGTCGGGAGCCCATGTCGGTAAAATGACTTTTTTTCTCGTCTGTGATGCATGCATATTTAGCAAATAGAGAACTACTAAAAGTCCTTTTACCATATCTAAAATCTCACCTTCGTCAGTCACGAGATAGATGCGCTGTGCATTTGGATAGATCATAATCCCGATATCACAACCAAGACTTGATACTATTTTTGAGAGATTCTCCTCAGAGCGTTTTTTAAGTGCATTGAAATTAGACAACTTTTGCTCATCATAATTAGCATTTAGCACTATATTTTCTACACCAATTTCATTTAAGATTATTGAAAAAACATCACCCGTTGACCCATGCATCAAATCAAGAACAACCTTAAATCTATTGGATTTTATTATGGTTTGATCTATTTTGCTCTTAATGGCAGCTTTATAACTATAACACTCTTTAAAGTACATTGTCTCTTCAATCTCTCCAATGCGTAAAAAATCCACCCTTCGAAATTTTTCTGTAAAAAATGTTTTTTCAATGCTTTTTGCGCTGTTTTGATCTATGCGGATAGCTTCTTCGTTAAAGAGTGTAATTTGAGAATTTGCAGAGTGAAAAACATCCTGTTTAAAGTGTGCTCCGCCAACTAAATCAGGATTTTTCGCAATAGTATATCTTAAAATAGACGGTGCTATGCTTCTTAGATCCAGTACATTAATTCCGGCAGATAAAAGTCCTCCCAAAAATGCTCTTTTTAACATTCTTGAACTTTTATCATGGTCTCTTCCAACTGCTACTTTTGCTCCTACAGGAAGCTGCGCTGCAAATGCTTCTGCCAATTTCGTAGCCATCTCGCAGGAGAGTTCAACATTGCTTTTGCCTGTTACTGTTCCATTTTCAAAGATAGAGTTTTTGTATCTGCTTCCAAAAACAAGATTATGACTTATTATTGAAGCAGCTTCAATCTTTTTATTGGGCCAAATAATTACATCATGTTCAAAGGAGGCAAGTTCTCCGACTTCACACCCTTCTGAGAGAATAAGTCCGGCTTTTGCGGTTACATTTTTATCAATTGAATTATTATTACAGATAACAGCATTATCAAGTTTTATATTTTTTTTCATCTTGACATCTTCCCAAATAACGCTATTTGAGATACTGCATCCGTTTCCGATGGATACATTGTCACCGATAACTGAATTACTAAGTTTTACATCATCTTTTATCTTTACATGTTTACCAAGGACAACAGTCCCTAAAATTTTAACAGAGGAGTTTAGATTGTACTCTTCATCACTGTATAAAATGCCCTCTGCATATTTTTTAACAATGCCGTTAAATTTAAAAGCGACTCTTTCGTTTAAGATATCATCATATACTTCACGGTAACTCTCAGGGTTTCCTACATCTCTCCAATACCCCTCAAGATTATATCCCATCAAATCCACTCCCTTTTTCATAAGCAAAGGGAAAAGATCTTTTGCAAAGTCAAAATTTTCTCCTTGCGGGATATACTCCAATATCTCAGGTTCAATAACATAGATGCCTGTATTTATCGTATCGCTAAAAACTTCGCCCCAGCTTGGTTTTTCTAAAAATTTCTCTATGACATTATCTTCATTTGCTATAACTACACCAAATTGAAGCGGGTTTTCAACAGAAGTGAGCCCTATGGAGAGTTTTGCTTTTCTTTGCTTATGAAACTCAAATATTTTTTCAAAATTAAAATCAGTAACCAAATCACCGCTTATAACGATAAAATTCTCATCTCCGATATACTCCTCGGCCAGTTTTACAGCCCCCGCTGTTCCATAGTCATCATCAGGAACGACATAGGTTATTTTGATTCCAAACTCACTTCCGTCGCCAAAATAGTTTTGAATAATTTCAGGTTTAAAATAGAGCAGAACAATAAACTCTGAAATCCCAAGATCTCTTAGCATTATCATAGTGTGTTCCATCATAGGTCTATTGACTATAGGCAACATCGGTTTTGGTCTTGAATGTGTTAAAGGTTGGATTCTTGTTCCAAATCCACCTGCCATTACTACTGCTTTCATAACTACCTCTCTATTGATTTTATAAAATTTCTCTACTACAAATTAAACATTTTTTCATAATATTCTGTCGCCATGCGAGCAGAATCAAACTCGATTTCTATATCGCTCATAGCACTCTTCATAATATTTACCCACTCATGAGGGTTGTCATAATAAATAGGAATAATGCTGTTTTCTAAAATATCCATCATATTTTTATTATCAAGTCTGTCTTGTTCAAAAAATGGCAATTCATAATCAATCGGAGTAATTGTAAAAGCATTTTTACCATCTTTTGCAAACTCTGGGTGCCAGCCGTCATGAATGGAAAAATGAATGGAGCCGTTCATACTTGCAGTCATTCCGCTTGTTCCGCTTGCTTCACGAGTAATTCTTGGTGTATTGAGCCAAACATCACTTCCCTGTTTTAAAAGTTTTGAGAGAGTAAGTTCATAACCGACTAAAACTGCCATATTTTTAAATTTATGGCTTATATGGACCAGTTCATTAAATATATCAATAGCTCCGGTATCAGTGGGATAAGGTTTTCCTGCCCAAATAACCTGAATAGGTCTTTGTGTATTTGTCATAAGTTTTACAAATCTCTCATAGTCATATTTAAGCAATCCCGGTCTTTTATATTCTGCAAATCTTCTTGCCCAGACAATTGTCAAAACTTCAGGATCAAACATTTTTCCCGTTTGATCCGCTACCGTATCAAAAAGCACTTTTTTTAAGTGTTTTTTTCGGGCAAGCAGCTCATAATCTTCGTGTTCATCTAGTGCGCGAATAAGCGTTTTATCTGTCCAGTACTTTTTATTTTGCGCATTGGTTATAGAGATGATTTCACATCGATCCTCAACATCCCTCCACATCTCATTTGCAACAATACCATGTATTTTTGAAACACCGTTTGCTATCTTAGCACCCTTAAGAGCGCCTATAGTAAGACTAAAATTATCGCTCTTTTTGCAACCGCTTATATTTCTGGCTGTATTGAGATCCAAACCGTTGAAAAATCCCATCTCATATAAAAAGTTTATATTGTGAACCTCATTACCCGCGGTTTCGGGCGTATGGGTTGTAAATACAACATGTTTTTTTACCGTTTCTATATCACCAAATCTATTATAAAGCTCATAAATAAGCGGGAGGGCATGTCCCTCATTCATATGATAAATATCTACTTTATGATTAATCGCCTCAAGCATTTTTGCGCCTCCAATACCCAAAACAATCTCTTGCGCCACTCTTGTTTTCTCGTTTGCATCATAAAGTTTGTGTGTAATAGTTCTAGAGAGGTAATCATTTTCATAAATATCGGTAGAGAGCAAAATTATAGGAGCGGTACCAAAAACATCGCAGCGAAGCAAAAAACCCTTTATCATTACATCTTTATTGTCGACCTTTACGCTCACTTTTACATCGAGTTCTTCTAAAAAATAGTAAAATTTTCTTGTGTAGTGAGGCTTGAGGGTTCTATCTTCATTACGAAGTTGGTCATAGTAGCCAAAACTCCATAAAAGCCCTACTCCAACAACATTTTGCTTTAAGTCGTAAACACTTCTCATATGTGAACCTGCTAAAAAACCAAGTCCTCCCGAGTAGATTTTTAGCGACTGATCAACTGCAAACTCCATAGAAAAATAAGCAACACTTTTTTTAAATTTTTCATTTATATCATATGAAAACAGATTCATTTTTTTCCTTATACTTTTTTTGATAAATTACTATAAAGTATCTTTTTACCATACTCAACGCCATTTTGATTATATGTATCTATTTTAAGCATAGAACCTACAAGCGAGGTAAGCAGTTCAAAATATATAATAAGTATACCTATATTCTCTTCATTTATAATATCAAGTTTTATAAAATCGGTATTTATGCCAAACTCTTCAACACTCTGCATCACAGCTTTGCATTGTGCATTTATCAACTCTGAGAAATTTTTGCCATTTACAAAATTTGTTTTTTCTATATACTCCAAGGTAATATCTGCGATGGCAATATCATCTTGAAAATTTTCAACGGCTATAA
This sequence comes from Sulfurimonas sp. CVO, assembly GCF_009883775.1. NCBI lineage: Bacteria > Pseudomonadati > Campylobacterota > Epsilonproteobacteria > Campylobacterales > Sulfurimonadaceae > Sulfurimonas > Sulfurimonas sp. CVO. The sequence goes on along the minus strand of NZ_CP033720.1, from coordinate 814,276 downwards.
AAGTTAAAGTTTTATCTCTTGTGCCTTCGATTATAAGCTGTAAAAACGAGTGCTGATCCGTTGCACCGATAATTCCAATGGGAGTTAGCCCAACATGTTCGCCATTAACATCAATCTTGCCCAGAGATTCGCCCCACAGCTGAACATACCATTTGTTAAAATTCTCTAAAGAGTCTGCATATGAGAATAAAACATTAATGCTTAAACTTTTCGAATTTTTATAAAAAAAGTATGCTTTTTCTAAAAGATGTTTCTCTTTTTTGTCAAAAAATCGTTCTATAAAATTTGCAGCTCCTCGCAAAATAGCTTCTACATCATAACCTGCAAAATGAAGCACTACAACACCAACGGCACTCAGTACAGAAAAACGCCCTCCCACATTATGCGGAATATAAAATGTCTTAAGCTTATGGTGCAATGCAAATTTACTCAAATCAGAATTGTTATCTGTAATGGCAAAAACACGATGATTGTCTTTTACATCCAAATCAAGCGCAAAGTGATGAAGAAGTGTTTTAAAAATAGAAGTTGTCTCAATAGTTGAACCTGATTTAGAGATAATAAAAAAAGCTGCTTCAGCAGGGCGTATTTTTTGTATTTGAGAGAGAATTGTCAAGGGATCTGAGTTTTCAAAAAACAGAATCTCTTTTGCAGCTTTATTTACAGGACGAAGCATGGAGTCTATGGCTTTAATGCCAAGTGATGAACCACCGATACCGATAACAACTATCTGACTAAACCTGCTGGTATCTATATCTTTGGCATCCTCTAAAACTTCAAGTGATCTTCTGGGAAGTTTATAATACCCCACCTTCTCACTCTGCATCTCCTCTTGCAGCGATAAAAAAGCTCTCTGAACTACATTATTGGGAGCAGATGCCTCAAAATTATTTAAAAAAGTTATCATTTTTTCTACCTTGATTTTTATAATACTATCAATATTATGTGAAACAAAAGTGAAACATAGAACACTCTATTTCCATTCAAAACTATGGTTGTAAAGTAGTTTGTTTTTACGAAAAACCATATCCATCTGCAGAAGAATTGTCCTAAGAATCTTAATCGTCTCAAGAGCATATTCCCCTTTATTGAGCATAACACATTCAGCTTTATGGGCAAATGAAACATCAGAGATCTCAGCACGACTCGGAAGATTTGTTTTCATCTTGCTCTCGAGTACTTGAGTTGCAAGTATTACAGGAATATGCGCAGCAGTGCAAAGATCAAGAATCTCCTCTTGTATATATGCCAAATTCTCAAACCCGATCTCTATAGCAAGATCACCTCGTGCTATCATAATGGCTGCACGCTCATACTCTATAAGGGCTTCAAGAATTGAGGGGAGATTTTGCACCCCTTTTTTTGTCTCTATTTTAGCAACAATTCCAATTTTGTCTTTTTTGCCCAACCGTTCAAGCTCTTCTATAAGCATTCGAACATCATCTGCACCTTGCACAAAAGATATTCCTATGATATCTGCATATTCACAAATAAAAGGGAGTATCTCTTTGTCATGTTCGCTTATTGCAGCAAGAGAAATATCGCTGTTTGGGAGATTGATCCCCTTCTCATCTTTTATTTTACTGCCTTTTTTACTGTTTGTAAGAACGCGGCACACAATATCTTCACCCTTTATCTCTTCTACGACCATCTGGATTTTTCCATCATCGATAAAAACATGATCCCCAACAGAAGTGATACTGCCGAGTTTTTCAAGCGTGCAGCCAATTGTGGCGCTGTAGCGATTGTTTTTGTCATGAAATAGGCGTGAGAGAGATGACTGGATAAAAACATATTCATTATAAAATACTTTTATTTTTTTATCTCTATCCGCCTCTCTTAAAGAGGTTCTTATTTTGGGTCCTGCAAGATCTACATATACTTTAAGCTCTTTATCTTCTGATTGAGCATTTTTGATTGATTTTGCCATATCTTTCCATGCTTTAGGATTATCATGCGCGGTATTAATACGAAAAAGATGCACTCCCTCGCGTGAGAGGTTGCTAAAGTAATCCTTATCTTCCTCATAGTTTGAATCAACAGTAATCATAATTTTTGTTTTGTCATCTGAATTAGAAAAAAGTGTAGCATTTTTATCCATAATTGCATGCGAATCTTCATAGCTCATATATGCATCGCCAAGTTCAAGTTCACGATCGAGTGCAAGAGAGAGCATTCTTAGTGCGACAATAACACTTGCTTCTATATGCGCTTGTGAACGACCAAAAGAGGAGAGACCCACTCTTGTCAAGTTGTCTTGAAGCAGTGAGTAGTCATATTTTCTAAGGTTGAGATACTGCTTCATATTTAATAGAGAAACATTTTTTATTTGCGGATCTATACCATGGTTAAGTTTCTCTTTAAGCTCAAGCAGGTTCTCAAGCAACTCTGATAAAAAAGCCTGATTTAAACCATTTTTATATTTTGTCTGCGCTGTATTCATTGGAATCTTGCTTGAATAATCTGCTCTGCAGCTTTGATAATCGGATATGTAGTCGGAGCGGCTGTAAGTAGTGGCTGCGTTGCGACCTGCAAAGAGACAAGATGGTGGGCGCTTAGCTCTGTTTCAATTGCCAAGCCGATGATATTAATCACCTCTCCAGCCTCTTTATCTCCTATGACTTGTCCTCCAATAATCTGACCGCTGCTTCTAATAGCTATAAGTTTGACCGATTGTTTTGAAGCATCAGGAATGGTTCCGGGATGACGATTGAGCCCTTGGAAATACCCTACTGTATAATCAATATTCTCTTTTTTAGCACGATCTTCAGTAACTCCCGCGCTTGCAAATGCCCGATTGCCAATCATTGTTGAAAAAATAGCAATAGTGCCGTTAAACCCTTTGAGATATTGAAGTCCGTAAAGCGAGCTTCCTGCTACTCTGGCTTCAGATGCAGATGTGGAAGCAAGCATCACCTTGGAAGGATCGCGGGTGATAAAATCTCGACGGCCGCAGCAGTCGCCAACGGCGAATATATCCTTATTTTTGGTGCGCATATACTCATCCACCCATATTCCGCCATAATGAGCAAGTTTTAATCCGGCATTTTTTGCAAGCTGCGTATTTGGCTGGTATCCCGTAGCTAAAATAATAACATCACCCTCTATGCGGCTTCCGTCACAAAGTTCTACACCCTCTGCCAAACTCCCGGATTGTACGATGCGAGACACATATTGCCCCAAAACAAGTTCAATCCCCATCTTTTGCATAATCTCTTGCGCCTCAATTGCCATAGCAACATCAAAAGAACCTGCCAAGATATGTCTTCCTCCGATAATAGTTACATCTTTGCCTATTGAGCGCAGTTCTGTTGCCATCTCTACGCCGATAAATCCGGTACCTATAATAATAACCTTTTGCTTATCTTCAAGATAATCTTTTAATTGATCAATTTTTTCTTTGCATTTTTGGATTGTAAAAACATTTTTTAGATGCAAGGCATCCTCAAAACTTTTGTGAACAAAAGGAGTAGAACCGGTAGCAAAAACAAGTTTATCAAATGTAATTTTATGACTGTTTGCATAGAGTGTTTTAGATTCAATATCGACAGAAGTTGCCGTATCGGTGATAATAGTAGTCTTTTCTGCCACCGCTGGCGAAAAAGGCATAATATTTTTACTGCTCTGTGCGAGTGTTTTGCCAAAAATATAGGGAATCCCGCAAGGAACAAGAGATATCTCATCCTCTTTAATAAGAGTGATTTTTTTATCAGGATAATTTTGCAAAGCGGTAGAGACTGTAACTAGAGCAGCGGGTCCACCTCCTAAAACCAATATATCTGTGTCAATAAGCTTCATATCTTTTCCTTGTCTGTTTTTAATGTATTCGCATAAGTGTACATCAATAAAATTACAATTAAGTAACTTAAACTTAAATATTAAAGTAGCAATTTATTTTTAAAATCATATAATCTCGCCATGCAGGATTTATCACTTGAAACTTTTTTATTTGCTTTTGCTCTGACTCTATTTGCAGGGCTTTCTACATCAATCGGTGCCGTTTTGGCATTCTTTTCAAAAAGCAAAAACTATACTATTTTATCCATAGGGATGGGATTTTCCGCAGGTGTGATGATCTATGTCTCTTTTATGGAAATTTTAAATAAATCCAAAGACTCATTTACAGAACTCTACTCAAGTGAAATAACAGGAGAATCTTTGACTCTTTTGTGTTTTTTTGCCGGTATTGCTCTTAGCGCATTTATAGATAAAATGATTCCCGAAGATGTAAATCCACATGAGACAAGAAGCAATAGTGAACTTCTAGAGCTAAAACCGGAAGCTGAAAATTTTGTTTTACGAAATTCTAAACTTAAAAGAACTGGGATTTTTACAGCACTCGCCATAGGTATACACAACTTTCCGGAGGGTTTTGCTACTTTTGTATCAGCGCTTGAGAGCCCAAGCATAGGTATTACCATAGCATTTGCGATTGCGATTCACAATATACCTGAGGGCATGGCGGTATCTCTGCCTATATATCATGCAACAGGCAATAAAAAAAGCGCATTTTGGTATGCGACTCTCTCAGGCTTAGCAGAACCAATAGGTGCGCTTGTAGGCTTTTTTCTGCTTTTTCCTTTTATGGGAGAAGCTACACTTGGCATAACTTTTGCAATGGTTGCCGGAATAATGATTTACATATCTTTTGATGAACTTCTGCCTGCTGCAAGAGTCTATGGAAATGCACATACAACGATTGGAGGGATAACTCTTGGTATGCTGGTTATGGCAATAAGTCTCATTGGGTTTAAACTGGTATAGTTATGTATGTCGATATAAATAAGCCTACCCTCTTCCTCTTTACCGATGCCAGTGTTGATCCTCAAACAAAAGTTGGTTATGGTGCATACCTGCTTTTAGGCGAATTTGAGCTTGAAGCACCTCTTGAAAAATTAAAAATCAAAGTTAAAAGATTTAAAGAGACAAACTCTTCAAAGTTAGAGCTTGAGACATTTTTGTGGGCTCTGCAGAAACTGCCGACAAAAAACTCCAAGATAATAGTCTATACAGACTGTCAAAATATTATCAATCTAAGAAACAGAGAAGAGAAGATCAAAAAAAACCACTACATGACAAGAAGAGGCACGCTCATAAAAAACCACGCACTTTACAGAAAGTTTTATGAGCTCACAGACCTTTATGAGTGTGATTTCATCAAAGTAAAAGGACACAAAAAGAGCGAAGACAAAGATGAAATAGACAAGTACTTCACTCTAGTAGACAGAGCGGCAAGAGAGGCGCTTAGAAGTTAAAAACCAGAATAAAAACAAGAGTTTAATTCAGTTTTTGCTAAACTCTTTTTTATGCAATTTTTAGCAAGGAAAAACATCTTATGCCGATATTTTTAAATTCAGTCCTAAAAACCTACAATCAAGATGAAGCTCTTATAGCCCAAAGATGGGCAAAGTTTCAAAACTTTTTGGCAAAAGTGGAGTTTGTAAAAAGCGTCAAAGAGGAGAAATACCAAGACGGCTTCTTGCATGACATCTTTGAAGAGTGCTTAGGCTATACGCTTGACAACACAAACCCGCAAGAGTTCAATCTTGAGCGGGAAAAGAAGAATGAAACGGACTCTAAAAAAGCAGACGGCGTCATCTATGTATATGGCGAAGTTATCGGCATAGTGGAGCTAAAAGACCAAAAAAGTAAAAATCTAGATGCCATTGAAGCGCAAGCATTTAACTACCACAACTCACACTCAAACTCAAAATACATCATCATCTCAAACTTTAACGAGCTGAGATTTTACATAGACAAAAAAACCGCTTACGAAAAGTTTGACCTCTTTTACCTCACTTACGATGAGTTTAAAAAACTTCATCTTCTGCTAAGTTACGAGAGCATAAAAGAGGGCTTGCCGCTCAAACTAAAAGAGAAATCGGCAAACTTTGAACTCCAAATTTCTAAAGAACTGTACAAAGACTTCTCGCTCTTTAGAACACATCTTTTTGAAAATATAGTCAAAAACAACTCTCTTGACAAATCCACTCTCCTCCGCCTTACCCAAAAACTCTGCGACCGCATTATATTTATGCTCTTTGCAGAAGACAGAGGACTGCTGAGACACAACACCATCAAAGAGATACGAGAGGAGTTTAGAGCTCAAAAATTTACCTCTTACACACTTTACGACATCTATAAGTTCTACTTTAACGCCATAAACGAGGGAAATAAAAAGCTTGGCATCCCAAAATACAACGGCGGACTTTTTGCAAAAGATGAGCTTCTAGACACTCTCATCATAGATGACGAATACCTTGACATGAAAGCGCAAAAACTAAGCGACTACGACTTTATGAGCGATGTAGGCGTAAATATACTCGGACATATATTTGAGCAGTCACTTACAGACTTGGAGGAGCTTCAGGCAAACATAGAGCATACCGACTTTGACAAGAAAAAATCCAAACGCAAAAAAGACGGCGTCTTCTACACCCCTGAGTACATCACCCGCTACATAGTCGATAACACTCTGGGCAAGCTCTGCCATGAGAAGAAAGAGGAGCTGCAAATCGGCGGCGAGACTTTAATACCATCAAATACGAAAAAACTCAAAAAAGCAGAACAGACACATAAACAAAATATCCTTACCTACCGCGAGTGGCTCACAAACCTAAAAATACTAGACCCCGCATGCGGAAGCGGAGCATTTCTAAACCAAGCATTAGAGTTTCTCATAAACGAACACACTCTCGTGCGAGATATGCTTCTGTCTTTTGAGGACTTAACACTCGGCTACGAGATAGAAAAAGAGATACTAGAACACAACCTCTACGGCGTAGACATCAACGAAGACGCGGTTGAGATAGCAAAACTCTCACTCTGGCTTAGAACGGCTCATAAGGGAAGAGAGCTTACAAAGCTGGCGGATAAGATAAAGTGCGGCAACTCGCTTATAGATGATAAAACAGTAGCCGACAATGCTTTTGTGTGGGAAGAGGAGTTTCCAGAAGTTTTTGCAAAAGGTGGCTTTGATGTTGTGATTGGAAATCCGCCGTATATAACATTTGCTTTAGGAAAAAAACAAGAATTCGAAAATGATGATATTCAATTTTATAAAGACAGATTTCCTTTATCTTCTGTTTATAAAGTCAGTTCATATTTAATTTTTATAGAAAAGTCTTTAGAACTCATATCTAAGAATGGGTTGCTCTCATTTATTATCCCTAATGCAATTTATACAAATTATTTTTATGCAAATTTTCGACAACACTTGATTGATACTTGTTCCATTCACAGTTTGCTTAACTTAGAATATGAAGTTTTTGATGATGCAGATACAGGAGGTTCCGCAATTTTTATTATTGGGAAAAATAATACTTTTAAAACAAAGCTTTTATCTGTAAAAAATGAACAACAATATACAAATCCTTATGTGTTTGAAATAGAACAAAAAGAATTTAAAAAAATTCCTGATAATAAATTTTTGTTTTCTGACAATCTTATTTCTCTCTGGAATAAATCTTTTAAAAATTCAATATCACTTGGAAGCGATAATTTTCAATTTTATAATGGCATTAAAACAGGCAATAATGCAAAATTCTTATCTGAAAATAAAATTGATGAAAGATACAAAGCAATTATCCGAGGACGGGATTTTTACAAATACACAACATTAAAAAATGAAATTTATGTTTTATTTGACCCAGAACAACTTTGGAGTAATACAAATGAATCAATGTACACAGTCAATGAAAAACTTATTTTTAGACAGACATCAGATCATTTGGTTGTGGCATATGATAATCAACAATATTTTACTATGGATACAACGCATATTTTATTTGACAAAGTAAATATTTTTAATCATAAATATTTATTGGTAATTTTAAATTCAAAATTATTAAATTTCCTATATCAAATTATAGTTCCTGAAGTTGGAAAAGCTTTTTCTGAAGTTAAGGGAGTAAATTTAAAACAATTACCAGTTAAAGAAATAACTTTAGAACAACAAGCACCATTTATTGAAAAAGCCGACAAAATGCTCGCACTAAACAAAAAACTCCAAGAGACAAAACAAAACTTCACAAATGAGCTGGGATTAGAAAAACTGACAAAGAAACTGCAAAATTTTGAGGAGCTGGAGTTTGAGGAGTTTATAAAAGAGTACGCAAAAGCAAAGAAACTAAAATTTGCCGACAAACTTCATGAGCGCAACTTCAAACAAGAGTGGCAAGCCATTTTTGAGAACGACAAAATTTTAACATGTAGATTAAAAGATGAGATAGCCAAAACCGACAAAGAGATAGACAAAATGGTCTATAAACTCTACGACTTGAGCGAAGATGAGATTAAGATTGTGGAGAATTCCAACTCATGACATTGGATAGAAAACAGCTATATACTTTAATAGAAGAAAAACACGGCAAAAAGATTTGTGAAATGGCCAAAGAAAGCATAAACTCTTTGGTTAAAAGGCGAGAGTTTGCTAGTTTCCATTTTAATGAATATAGAAAAATTCTAGATAGCAAAGACACAATTTCCAAAAAAATAGATTTAATTTTTGACGATTATGCAGATAACCTAAAAATAGAAGCAAATGTTATTGCATGTATGCAAAATATGCATTCAGCATTTGACATTTTAGGACATGTTATTTATTACGCTTTTAATTTGGGAGCAAGTGAGAAAACCAAGATACTAGAAAATAAAATTTATATAAAAAGCATTAGGGGAAAGCTAGAAGACGAACAATTAAAAAATCTATTAAAAGCGCTGATTGAACACGACGACTACAAATATTTAGAAGCGATTGTAAATCATTCAAAGCATCGCTATTTAATTAATCATGACCTTACTATTGCAGGCAACACCGCAACTTATTTTTTTGATTCATTCAAATATGGAGAAAAGTATTATGAAAAATGTGTGGTTAATGATTTTATTGAGAGAGAATACAACAGAGAAGTACGATTAATAATGCAAATAGAAAATGAGTTGATAAATATTTTAGAAGCGGTGGTATAAAATGAACTATAAAATATTTTGTGATGAGTCAAATCATCTCTACAATGATAAATCAGACCTAATGGTGATAGGCGGTATCTGTTGTCCAAGCGAAGAAGTCGAGTATATAAATCGATATATTAAACATCTAAAACATAAACACGATGCAAACTGTGAGCTTAAATGGACAAAACTAAACAGCCATAAAAAAGAGTTTTACAAAGAGCTTTTGGAGTTCTTTTTTTCAAGAGTTGACTTGAGGTTTAATGCTCAGATTGTAGTAAATAAATCAAATCTAAATCATGACAAATATAACGACGGCGAAGCAGACAAGTTTTACTATAAAATGTACTATTACGCTTTGCTGCCATTTTTAAAGCCCTCGGAAAAATACAATTTATTTATGGATTATAAAGATACAAAAGGCGGACAAAGAGTAAAAAAACTCAAAGAAGTTGTAAGAAATACTTTTTATGGAAGCATTGATTTGAATTTTACAATCATACATTCTCATGAATCACAGATTATGCAGTTATCAGACATTTTTATCGGTGCTATAGGATATAAAAATCGCGAAGATATTGATAAAAACAGTGAAATAAAGACTTATATTATAGATTTGATTGAATCACTTAATGGTTCTGCGCTTAATGTTTCATCTCCAGAATGGGAAGAAAAATTTAGAATTTACAGATTTCGTCCACGAAAGTTTTAATATGTTTAGTCAAATTATTGATTTTAAAAGTTGCTGTGAAGAGTCAAAAATAATAGATTTTTTATATACTATTTTTGAAAGTGATTTTATTGCAAGCAAAACCATCTTAGCTGATAAAATTTATATTGACCCATTGTCTAAAGATAAAAAACATGGCAAGGAGAAAATTTTTTGGCATGTTATTACAAAAGAAAATCCAAAAAATAAGCAACGCGAACTTGACGAGCATAGAGCAGCAAGAATTAAATGGATAAAAAAAATTATTTTAAATCATAGTCATAATGAAATCAAATTTTTTTATCACTACGAAAACAAACAAAAGGTTGTAAGGCTCTATTTGTGGGCTTATCAAAAAGACTTTATAGTGATTATTCAGAAATTAGGTAAAAGTTCAAGTCACTTAGTGACATCATTCTATATTGATAAAAATTACAATAAAAATATATACGAGAAAAGATATCAAAACTATTTAAGTAGAAAAGATATAAATTTGCATGAATGTGAATGGTTTTAGAAGTTGTTCGCCTATAAGGCAAGACGAGGAGCCATCTCTTGATGCCAAATGGTATCTGAGCGGTAAAATTATACAACACTATGTTTAACTTAAGTTGAACATACATAAAATTCTTCTCGTTACATTAACAACAAAGAACGAACAAAACAACACCCCTGTGAATGAATCTCCACTTTCCTATAAAACTCTTTTTTAACTAGATTCCCAATGACCAAAAGGAATGCCCATGGTGCAAGTTGGGAATGACGACATGTGGAAAGTTTCCTTTCGTTTCTATCTTATATAGGCAAGGGAGCGAAAAAACGCTTTTTTTACATGTTAAGAAAATTAATGATACAATAAAACAAAATTTATGGAGACTTGCTTTACCAACGGTACTAAGAGTAGACGGTTTTAGATTTTTCTTTTTTAGTGATGAACATTTGCCGTTGCACATTCATGTTGAAAAAGGCGATGGCTACATGAGGGTTGAACTTGATACCTTTAAAGTTACCAAGCGGTATAAACTCTCTAAAACAGATGAGAAAAAGATAATAACCATTATACAAGAGCATCAGCAAAAACTTATAGGAGCATAGGATGAATACTTCAATTACAAGAGTTGATTTCGGTGATAAAATTTATATCTACTTAAAAAGCAGTGATATTTTGACTATACCTTACAGTTATACCAAAAAAATTCAAAATACAAAAAAAGAGCAGCTTTTAAACTATCGTATTATTGGTGATGGCATAGGGATACATTTTGAAGAGATAGATGAGGATATTTCACTAAGCGGTATTATTGCATATAAAATAAATCATGAGCTAAAAGCTTCTTAAAATACATCCTTACATATATACTCCTACGCTGGAGCATGGGAGTGAGAAAGTCCAATATCTTTTTACCAAATATTAGCTACAATAACGAGTTAAGGAGTTTTTATGCATACAATACAACTAAATATTGATGATTCTATTTTTGACAAATTTATGGGTCTGATTGAGATACTGCCAAAAGATAAAGTAGAAGTTACGACTCAAAAAGAGTATCCGTCCATCTCTTTTGAAGAGGCAAAACAAAAAGTTCAAAAGGCTGTAAATAGCATTTCTAAAAATAACGGCATACCTTTAAATCAAGCTATTGACAAAGTCCTTAAATCTTAAATGAACTACAATATAATCGTTGAAAATGAAGCTTTAGAAGATTTACAAAATATTTATAATTATATTACCGAACAAGACTCAAAAAACAAAGCAAGAAAATTTATCTTTGAACTTCAAAAAAAGATGAATTCATTAAGTCAAATGCCTCATCGCTGTAGAAAAAGTTACTATATTGAGGATGAAGACACAAGAGACTTGATATATAAAAAATACACCATTGTTTTTAAAATTATTGAACAAAATGTGCATATATTAACACTTTTTAAACAGCGAACTTTTTAACTACATCCCAGTAAAGGAACCTCCACTTTCCTATAGAACTTTTTTTTTCTCGTTCCCATCGTCCTCGATGGGAATGCATACTGTAAAATAACCTGACATATACACTCCTACGCTGGAGCATGGGAGCGAGCAGTGTCCTATAAAAACATTTCAATCTGTCATATTTTCTCACATCTCGAATCAAAATCGCTACTATTTAAAATATTTAACATTGCTATAAAAATAATTTAGTTATCATTTGATGATAACAAAGGAAACATTATGAATGATTTAGAGTTTTTACTAAATCTTGATGGCGAAGTTTATCCTTTGGATAGTGGTTATTGGGTAAAGTTTGAGGCAAAAAAAGTTCAAAAGAGTAAAGCCATACCTTACGGAGTTAAGTACTCTTTGACTTTGCATGACAAAAGAAACCATAGAGTAGTTGGTTATGATAATGCACATAGTTTTAAATCTTCTAAGAAGTATGCTGCCAAAAAAGAGACATTAGACCATGTACATAAGAAAATAGATATCGTACCTTATGAGTTTGAGTCTTGCGCGCAACTTGTAGAAGATTTTTGGAATAGCGTGGATTATTATATATCGAATAATTAAAAGGATGGAAGAGATGAAACTAGAAACTTTAAAAGTAGGCATAATGCCCTTTGAACAATATAAAAAAAGAACGATAGCAATCGCAAAAGGCGAGTATATTCCAAAAAAAGATGAGCCTAAAATATGGTTTGAATCTTTAAAATCAATGGCTCAAATACTCTCAAACGAAAATCAAGAGCTGCTTAGAATCATTTTGCTTAACAATCCTCAATCACTCAGAGAACTTGAAGAGTTGAGCGGAAGAGCAAAGTCAAATCTATCAAGAACGCTGAAAACACTTCAAAGATATGGGATTGTAGATTTAAACAAAGTAAAAAACAACATAGTTCCAAAAGTAAAAGCAACTGATTTTAAAGTAGAGTTTGGCTTGCAGAGTGTGGCATAAAGTTACACCCCTGTGAATGAATCTCCACTTTTTTCTCGTTCACACGGTCTGCGTGGGAATACATACTGTAAAACAACTTGAAATACACACTCCCATGTAGGAACATGGGAACGAGTAATACCATATAAAATTGAACTACGCCCCTAATATTTACTAATTTTTTGCTCATCAACTCTTTGTATAGCAACACTCTTATCGATACCTGCAGAGTATTTATAAACAAGTATTCCCCCGCTTCTTCCTTGGTAAAGTGAAACTATCAACAAAACTACTATTAAAACAAGAGAGACATTCTCATATAAAAGAGAGTCTTTAGAAATGGCAAGCCATTTTACTATAGAAGTCGCTATTAAAGTAGCTACAACAATAAAGCCGAATATTTTATGGCTATTTAAAGAGCTTACACCTTCTTGAATAATATTTTGATTTGCCATAATTTTTTGTGCATCTTCTATTCCGCTGATTATAGCGAGAAAAGATGCCAGCATCGCAAAACCGACAATTCTAAATGCTGCTTTGGAATAAGCTTTGTCTTTTGTAATGAAGAAAGTAAATTGGGAAAACAAAGCAATAACTGGTAATGCAACCACGAAATGTACAAACGGAGGATGTAATATATTCATTTTTCTTCCTTGTATTTAGAGAATACATAAATTATAGTATTAAAAAAATTAATAATATATTAAATGCTTTTCAAGTTACAAGTTACACCCCTATGAATGAATCTCCACTTTTTTTCTCGAAAAGGCACGAAAAGCGAAAAGGGGTCAGGTGATAACTATAACTAAATAAAGATACTTACAAGGCTGTCAATATCCACTCTTTTTTTCCCTTGTTCCCACGGTCTCTATTAGAATTTATACTTTAAATAATAACTCCCGAACAAAAGCATAAGAGCGTGATAAATATGAAGTAATAATTTTTTGTCCGCAGGGTTTATTTAGAAAACTAATGATGTGTTATAATAGCCACATCCGTGCACTTAGCACTGAAGAGATAAAATATTTTGATTAAAGTAATAAACAAATAAATAAACGGAGGCATAAACATGAAATACCAAAAATTTTTTGACGAGATAGAGTCCATCACATTACAAGATGAGCTGGCGCATTTTCTCGGGGTAAACGATGATGGGATACTTGAAATTTCCTATCTGGATATAGTAAAGGTAGCCGGTCACAGTTGCGCAACTGTCGCAGGAGCCTATCTCATTGCTCTTAAAGGGTTGAAAGCGCTGTACGGGGATGAAATTCCCAAAAGAGGTGAAATCAAGGTGGAGTTACAAAAACCGGTTAACGAAGAGCATACCGGTGTGGTTGGTTTTGTGCTTTCAAATATTACAGGAGCCACTACGGATTATGGCTTCGGCGGTATCCCAGGCGGCAAGTTTAATCGTCAGGATTTGCTTTTCTACGGTGCACCCATCGATACCGATGTTCGATTTACACGCCTAGATACAAACAAGCAAGTGGGCATAAACTATCGACCGGGCAAGGTAGTAAATCCTATGCAGATTCTTACGAGTGCCATCGGTCCCAACGCTACACCGGAGGATAAAGAAAGTTTTCCCCACCGCTTTCAACAGATGGTTCACACTCTATTTAAAAACAAAGACACAGTAATTGAAGTGGTTCAATATTAAACCAACTCCCTCTCCTTCCCATCGCTTTCCGATGGGAATACAAAGTATTGTGTAGCAGAGCAACTCCTTGAAAATTAAGTTATTAAAAAAAAGTTTCTTATTTTTAACAACTTCTTTGATATATGCTGACACAGTATCACTTGTTTTGGAAAATGATGCAATCGTTGGGCAAGATCATCATTACACAAATGGTATATACCTTACTTGTATGAGTGAAAACAACACTACATTTCCTGATCTTTTAAGTTTTATTGATTTAGAACAAAAAAATGTCGCTTTTTCAATCTCACACGCTATATTTACGCCTGAAAATAAAGAGATTAATACAAGAGATTTAAATGATTTACCTTATGCCGGTTATGTTGACTTAAACTTTTTAGCTTATAAATCATCTGCAAACTTCTTTCATGAAGCGGGTATAAATATAGGTATGGTTGGTCCTTTTGCACAAGCGGATACACTGCAAAAAGGCTTTCACTCTCTATTTGGATTTAATGAACCAAACGGGTGGGATAACCAGTTAGATGATGAATTTATCTACGGGATTTCTTATAATGTCGGTTACAAAACAGATCCCTTTGCAATTCAAGATTTGAGCTTAGACCTCACGACAAATATCAAAGCTGACCTTGGCAATTTTTATACTGGAACATTAGTGGGCACTTCTTTGAGGCTGAGCAGCATTGCGATGCGTAGTTTTACTACTGCAGGAAATTTCATAGGTGCGAATGAGACCTCAGTGCTTAATTATGAACCAACCAAAAGTTTTAATTGGGCATTATCCCTTAGCATATATTACAATAAATTTAATACCTACTATTTAATTGATGAAGCAATTGAAGAGGGATATTATCTTGATGAATTAGACTATATAATTAGTCAAAAACTTGCTTTAGATCTCTATTACAATGCTCTAAAAGTCTCTCTTTATCTTAAATCTGTTGATATTCAAACAAAGAGTATATTTTCTTCTAGTAATGAAAAAATAGGCGGCATCAGTATTATTTGGAAGTGGGACTGAGTTTTTAACACACCATGCAAATTCATTCCCTTGTTGAAACCATAAAAAACATGCATTAGAGAGACTGCTTTTCTTCTCACCTCTTCTTAAAAATAAACACTCAAAAATAGCAAAAGCCGTTAAAGCGTTCTCTTTGTATATTTTAGTTATTATTGCAAAAAATATTTAATAAGCACAAAAAGGTCAATTATGGGTTTAAGTATCGGTCTTGTAGGACTTCCAAATGTAGGCAAATCAACAACTTTTAACGCACTTACAAAAGCACAAAACGCGGAGGCGGCGAACTACCCGTTTTGTACCATCGAGCCAAACAAGGCAGTGGTTCCTGTTCCTGATTTAAGATTGCAAGAACTTGCAAAGATAGTAAATCCTGAACGCATTCAGCACTCTACTCTTGATTTTGTAGATATCGCAGGGTTGGTTAAAGGTGCTAGCAAAGGCGAAGGACTAGGGAACAAGTTTTTATCTAACATTCGCGAGACTGAAGTGATTTTACATATTGTCAGATGTTTTGAAGATGATAACATCGTTCATACAGAGGGAAGCATCCACCCGCTAAGAGATGTAGAGATAATCGAGGGAGAGCTTATTTTAGCTGACATCGAGGTTCTACAAAACAGAGCAGACAGACTTAAAAAACAGGCAAAAACTGACAAAAGTGCAGCTGCTATTTTAGCTTTAGCAGAAGAACTTTTAGAGTTTTTAGCTGATGGAAATCTGGCTAAAAACTTTCCAAAAGCAGACAGTGACGAGTATAAGCAGCTAAATCACGAAGTAAGACTCTTAACAGGCAAAGAGATTATGTACGGTGCAAATGTCGATGAGGAAGGTCTGGTTGAAGACAGCCAATATGTACTGGACCTAAAAGAGCATGCGGCAAAAAACAACTGCGAACTTATAAAACTTTGTGCAAAAATCGAAGAGGAGCTCGTCGGTCTTGAGGATGATGAAGCAGAAGAGTTTTTAAGCTCTCTTGGCGTTGAAGAGTCTGGACTTGGACAAATCATCCAAAAAGGTTTTGACAAACTTGGACTTATGAGTTACTTTACGGCAGGTGTAAAAGAGGTTCGCGCTTGGACAATCCGCAAAAACACTACGGCTCCAAAAGCAGCAGCAGTTATTCATAATGATTTTGAAAAAGGTTTTATCCGCGCAGAAGTTATCTCCTATGAAGATTTTATAGCCTGCGGCGGCGAAGCAAAAGCAAAAGAAGCAGGAAAAATGAGACTAGAAGGCAAAGAGTACATAGTGCAAGACGGCGATATCATGCACTTTAGATTTAATGTCTAAAGTGCAAATAGAATCAAACTTAAGCTTTACGACTCTATACTTTTTTTAAAAGTTAATAGTGCAAAAGTGAAAAAAAACACTCCTATGGCAAAGATTGCAAGTAGATGTTTCCACACCACTTCAAATCCGGCTCCTCTAAAAAGTATCGCTTGTGCAACATCTATAAAGTGACTTGTGGGAGAGAGCCTCATAATATACTGCAAAATCTCGGGCATACTTTCATAAGGTGTGATTCCGCCTGAGAGCATCATAAGAGGCAGCACGACTAACATAAACATCATACCGAGCTGAGGCATAGACTTTGTAATAGTACCTATGAAAATCCCTATGGATGTTGTAGAAAAAAGAACTAAAAGAGAGCTAAATAAAAACAGAGTCATAGATCCTGCAAGAGGTACCTGTAAAAGCATATCTACAATCACATATAGAGAAAAAATCACACTTACCAAAATCACAACCATTGTCGCGAAGATTTTTGAGAGTATAATTTCTGCCGTATTTATAGGCATAACAAGAAGATGCTCAATCGTGCCATGTTCTCTCTCACGCATAAGAGCCGCAGCAGCAAGCAAAATTGAGAATGTCATAATATTATTTATAACTTCATTAATGCTTCCAAACCAAGTGCCTGTTAGATTGGGATTATATTTATAAGTTGGTACAATTCCTATCTTTGGAGTAGTTGATGGAAATTTTAAAAACGAAGCTACCTCTTGGGATATTATTTGTGAAATATATCCTGCACCGATGCCTGCCTGAGACATCCTTGTAGCATCAATATTTAACTGAAGTTCAGTTTTTCTGCCTTCTATAAGATCTCTTTCAAAGCCGCTTGGTATTACAACAACAAAAGTATAGAGTCCTTTGTCCATTCCTCTATCCATCTCATCATAAGATATAAGTTCAGGAGTATTGAACATCGGTTTATAAAAAGAGTCGATAACTCTTTGTGAAAACATAGATCTGTCTTCATCCACAAAGGCAATCGGAGCATTTACCAGCTCAGTTGAAGTTGCTTTTGCACTTATATAAATAGCAAAACTAAATGAATAAAATATCAAAAAAAGCATAACTTTGTCTTTTAAAAGCGTTTGAATCTCTTTTACAACAAGACGATATATATTTAAAATATGTTTTACCATTATTTTTCCTGCTTTTTAAGTAAAACTGCGCTTAATACACTAAGAACTACTATTGTAACAGCAAGTACAAAAAAATCAAAATGCAAACCCTCAAAACCTACATCTTTGCTAAAAATCCCCCGACTTATGTTGATGTAATATGTTGCCGGGAATATATGTGCTATAAATGCACCCGCTCCTTCAAGTGAAGTTATAGGGTCTGTAAGCCCCGAAAATGTAACAGTCGGCAAAAGAGTAAAAATTGCTGTTCCCATCAAAGCAGCAATTTGAGTTTTTGCAAAAGCAGAAAAGAGCATACCGATACCTGTAGTTACTGTTACATAAAGAAGCGACGCAAAAAAGAGCAGCAAAAAACTTCCTTTTAAAGGGACTTGAAATATATATAAAGCAAGAGCCATTAATCCCAAAAAACTTAACATACTAACGGCTATATAGGGAAGCTGTTTACCGAGAAGAAATTCAAATTTTGTAACCGATGTTGCATAAAAATTTATTATGGATCCAAGCTCTTTTTCTCTTACAATACTAAGTGCCATCAAGATAGATGGAATAAAGATCAAAAGCATCGGGATAATAGCCGGAACCATAGAGTAGATGCTTTTGAAATCCTGATTATATCTGTATCGCATCTCTATATCTAAAGGCATATTTTTTTCACTTAAAAATTTTGTCAGATACTCTCTATGAAGCCCCTCAATGTACCCTCTTATAGTTTCTGCTCTAAAGGATTGTGTACCATCTATCCATACCCCTATTTCTACATAGTTTTCTTTTGATAGATTGCGCCCAAAATCAGGAGGTATTTCAAGAGCAATACTTATGCTTCCTCTTCTCATCTCTTCATCCATATGAGCATAAGATTTAAGCGCAGATTGCTCTAAAAAGTATCTTGACCCTGAAACATTTTGAATATAGTCTCTGCTTTGCGGACTTTGATCATTATCTAAAACTGCAAATTTCAAATCCTCTACATCCATTGTTATTCCAAAACCCATAACAAACATTAAAATCACGGTGCCAAGCAGTGCAAATACTACTCGAACTGGGTCTCTTATAAGTTCTAATGATTCACGATATGCATAACCAAAAAATCTAAGAAAGGAAAAAAATTCACTCTCTTTTTTATGACTCTTTTTATTTATGGTTATGCTTCTCTTCTGCTCTCTTGTCTCTCCTATTGCTTTATATAAATACTCTATAAAAGCATCTTCGAGATTCTCTTTATTTTTTGATTTTATAAGATTTTTTGGCGTATCGCTTGCGAGTACTTTTCCCTGATGCATCAAAGAGATTCTATCGCACCTCTCCCCCTCATTCATAAAATGCGTAGATACAAAGATAGTAACGCCTTCACTTCTTGAGAGTTTTATCAAAAATTCCCAAAATATATCTCTTGAGATGGGATCAACCCCTGAAGTGGGCTCATCAAGCAGTAACATTTTAGGTTTATGTATTACGGCAACAGCCAAAGATAGGCGTTGTTTAATTCCTAAAGGAATATCACTTGCAAGAGTGTTTTCATATTTTTTTAACAAAAAGTACTCAAGCATCTCTTCGACTCTCTCTTTTATAAGAGAGTTTTTTATTTGATAAAGCTGCGCATGCAAAATCATATTTTGCTTTACGGTAAGTTCATTATAGAGTGAAAATGCCTGAGTCATATAGCCGACATTTTTTCTCATATCAAGGCTATTTTCTTTTATAGATTCGCCAAAAAGTTTTATACTCCCCATAGTTGGTGCAAGAAGTCCGGTCAGCATCTTCATAGTAGTAGTTTTACCGCACCCGTTTGAGCCTAAAAAACCAAAAATTTCACCCTGTTGTATCTCAAAACTTACATTATCAACAGCTTTAAATTCCCCAAAACACATAGTAAGATTATTTGCTTCAATAGCTAATGCCTCTTTTTTGTTTTCATCTCTTTTAGATATTATCAAATCAGAATGAAAAGCTCTTTGCTCTTTTGGAAGAAGTGCTATAAATGCAGCATCAATTGTATCTGTATCTGTTTGTTTTAAAAGTTCTTCTGGAGTGGAGCTGCTTAAAATTTCACCCTCATTTATTGCTATAATATGATCAAATCTTGCTGCCTCTTCCATATAAGCAGTCGCCACCAATACACTCATATCTTTCATAACTGCTCTAATAGAGTCTATAAGCTCCCAAAATTGTCTTCGCGAGAGCGGATCAACTCCGGTTGTAGGTTCATCAAGGATAAGCAGATCGGGATCATGTATCAATGCGCAGCAAAGTCCGAGCTTTTGTTTCATTCCGCCGGAGAGTTTTCCGACAGCTCTCTCTTTAAAATCATAAAGTCCAATAATTTTTAAAAGTTCATCTATTCTTGTTTTTCTCTCTTTTTTTTCAAGACCGAAAAGTCTGCCGAAAAATTCAATATTTTCATAAACACTAAGACTCATGTAGAGATTTTTTCCAAGACCTTGGGGCATATATGCTATCTTTGGATATAGTTTTTTACGAAACTTTTCATTTCGTATATCACCCTCAAATACTTCAACACTGCCAGTTTGAATCTTACGAACTCCGGCTATTATAGAGAGCAAAGTTGATTTTCCAACACCGTCAGGTCCGATAAAACCTACCATAAGACCACTTGGAATATCTAATGTGATACTTTTTAACGCTTGCGTATTTTTATAATTATGTGAGAGATTTTTTATTTTTACTACAGAAGAACTCATATCAATTGGACGATTTTAGATAGCTTTTTGGCAAATTGCTTAGGCTTTTTGGCCAAGGAGCAGTTTCATCAAGGCGTATATAGGCTACACCCGGCAATCCTGTTTTAACTTTTTGTATATACTTTTTTAAAAGATTATAATCTATCGTTACTTTTACTCTAAACATCAGCTTAGCTCTCTCATCCTGCGTCTCTATCTGCTTAGGAGTAAACTGTGCTTTTGGAGATATAAAAGTTACTTTTGCAGGAATAGCGATATCCGGCAGCGCATCTAAAACAACTCTGGATTCTGAGCCATAATCTATAACGCCTACTGCAGATGTTGGCAAAAATATAGTCATATAAGTATCTAAAAGATCAAGTAAAACAAGTACATTTTGGCCGCTTCCTATAACTTCACCCTTTTGAGATAGTTTATAGAGTATTCTTCCCTCTGTAGGAGCATAAAGAGTACTCTCTTTTATATTTACTTTGATAGAATCAGCTTGAGCAACTGCAGAGGTTATAGTAGCCTGCATGCGTGCTATATCAGTCTCTGCAGCTTTCATGGCAGCTTTAACTGATTTGTATGAAGTCTCTTCCTGCTGATATGTAAGCAAAGAGATGGCATTTTTTTTATAGAGTGTTTGTGCTCTTAAGAAGTTCTCTTTTGCCAGAGAAAGCTCGCTCTTTCTCTGCTCTAAAATTGCTAAAGCATGGTTTTTACCCTCTTTCGCCTCTTCTATCTGTGCTTGTGCCAGACGAAGTTTTGCTTCTAACTCATCCGTATCGAGTTTAGCAAGTATTTGACCTTTTTGTACAATTTCACCCTCTTCAACATACACATCAACCAATCTTCCGGGAATCTTTGTAGCGATATTGATTTGCGTTGATTCAATTCTGCCGTTTCCAAAAGCAAAATTTTCAAATGTGTTGGAGTTGTTTATATGCTCATTTATATATTTGTAGCCTATAACAATTGCAACTATAAACAAGAGAAAAAAGATAGATTTTAAAATTTTTTTAAACATTTACTCCCCTCTTTTTAAGCATAAAGTATAATATCATATGAGAACTTAAAAATATCTTGCCGGCAAGATAGTTCTAATTCATATCTATTACTTTATTTTTGCGACCGTATCACCGTATCTGACATGCTCTCCTGCTTTAACACAAGGCTCTAGCATATCTTTTTGCGCCAATACCACAATGGTTGAACCCATCTCAAAACATCCAAAATCATCACCTTTATTTAAATATACATCATTAAAGTGATATACACTGCTGCTAAGAGCATCTGCGTTTGTTTTTATCTTTGGCTCAAAAGAGACCTGCATAACACCCACATTTAAGGCACTTACAAGAACCATATAAAATCTTTTTTTAGACGGAGTTTCACACTGCAAAACAACACGCTCATTTTCTACAAAAAGATTGAGTCTTTTTTTAAGAGAAGGCATATTAACCGGATAAAACTTTCCCGGAATATGAACAGCTTTTAGCACTTTTAGATTTGTAGGGATATGATAACGATGATAATCTTTTGGAGAAAGGTAAAAATTTATAAATGTTCCGTTTTTAACAAGCTCCTTCTCCTCTTTGCTAAAATGCGCACCCAAAAGCTCATCGCTGTTATATTGCATCCCTTTGATCTGGAGTGCATACTTTTCATCAATCTCTCCGCACTCAGTAATATAAGAGTCGCTTGGCGATATAAAATCCTCACTATCTAGCGAGTATTTTCTATCTTCTCTTAGTTTTCTTGTAAAGAGCGCATTTAAACTATGATATGTTTCAGGATTATGAAATTCACTCATATCAAGTCCCATGACTTTTACATAAGAGTTGTTTATAAAATTTTGAATTGGTTTTGGAAATTTTTTGTTTGCGAATTTTCCAAAAGTTTGTGAAATTGCCGATGTTATATGTTTTTTCATTCTCTACTCCCTTATCTCTCTCTTCGCTATCTCTTCTATTAAAACCGTGGCATAAGAGCCTTTTGGAAGCGAAAAGTTAAGCTCATACTGTGCCTCTTCATTTTTGTATCTTCCTTCAACTCCCTCAGGATATACCCATGCATATCTTCTTGTACCATCCGCATTTATCTCATCGTCAAACTCTTTTTCAATAACTCTTGCCACATCAGAAGAGAGTTTGGCTTTTTTACCACAGAGTAAACCGGTAACAGAGATATCTTTTTCATTAAATCTATTGAGATCATGCTCAGTACCCTCAAAATCGAAAAGCCTGCCATATGGATAGTGTTCCATAATATCCCCGCTTATTAGTTTAAAAGGGTGCTTTTGCGCTTTCATTTTTGTCAATTCATCTTTTGATATATTAAGCAGTGGCTCTAACTCATTTACTTCAAACTTTTGAACTAAAGTATTAATTTCCAATCTTCTGCTTAGCCATAAATTAAAAAGATGGCTTTGATAAGCACTGATAAGAAATTTTTTTACCTTAGGATTGCGCTCTTTTTTTTCACCTTTTGCAATTTTTTCACCGTCAATATGGTTATTGCCGTCAGTTCCAAAACGCTGATAACCAAAAAAATTCGGCATTCCAAACTTTGCTATGTTTTTTAGAGCTTCATCTATTTTTTTTGCAGAAGTCGGGTTTACCTTTTTAAGTTTTATAAAAAATCTGTTACCGTTTAAATGCCCTATTCTTATCTTGTTGTTGTGGTAGGTTTTTGATAATATTTTTATACCTTCATGCTCAAATGCATTCATCTTCTCTTCATGTTTTTTGTGCAAAGAGATATACTGTTTCGTCATTGCATGCTTATCTTTTAAACCAGCATACCCTATCTCTTTTTGCTGTATCCCCAAATATTTGGAAATTATCGAAACAAGTTCAAGAGTCGAGAGTTCTTTTTTTCTAACAAATAAAATTAAGTGCTCACCCTCCCCTGAAAATTCATAAAGAGGAATCTCTTCAACCACAAAGTCTCTTGGTGTCTGTTTAAAATGAAAATCTATACTTGAGTGGTCTAGCGAATAAAATCTATCCATATTTTTATAATCCTATAATTTAAAAATGATGTGCTTTACATCTGTTTTTGTAACTTTTTCTCACGCTTTGCGCTATGATACTTATGGGCGTTCTGCTTAATTTTGCTCTTCTTAAAACTGCTTTTTTGTCTCTTTTGTCAAATCCAAAAAGCATCTCATACTCTTCACCGCTGCAGCCAATGTTTTTTTTGACGGGTCTGTAAAAGTTAAAGCCTGATTTGTTGGCTGATGAAAGTTTATCCAAATCGCTAAAAAGCCCGTCTGATATATCCATGCCGCAACTTAAAAAACGAGCACTATTGTAAATAAACTTATCTCTTAATTCAATATTTACAAATTTTGATTTTTTATGAATTTTGCCTAAATTCATAAGTCTCTTTAGATCTTTGCCACTTCTTCCCAAATTGCCCGTATAGGCAATCAAATGTCCTTTTTTTAATCCTCTTCTCATTAATGGTTTTTTGGTTTTTGAAACTATGGTAATCGTAATATCTAGTTTTACATTGCTAATCGTATCTCCACCTATAATCTCTATGCCATATTTTGCAGAAGCATCTTGAAATCCTGCCGCCAACTCTCTCATTTGAGCTTTTGTTATATCTTTTGGCATAGCAACACTTAAAAGAGCATATTTCGGCTTTGCATTCATAGCAATTGCATCAGAAATATTGACCATCATCGCTTTACTAGCTATTTGATAATGATTCATCCACTCTTTCTTAAAATGTACATTTTCAAAAAATGCATCTTTTGAGTAAACAGTATCATCTATCAAAGCTCCATCATCACCGATGTGAACATTTTTAAACTGAGATATAAAATAATTTTCTAAATTCAATAAAACTTCTTAAAATGCTTTAAGTTACTATTAAAGCCAATATATATAAAATAGTAGGTTATTATACCATCTTATAGGAAATTCTCATTATGAAACATTCCATAAAAAATATATTTCGTAATCTAATTCTATTTCTTTTTACGGCAACAATAGTAGCTGGAGTTGGTATTTTAGTAATAATAAATCATATTAATTCTTATAAAAAAATAGAAAATTTAAATAATCAAAAATATATTATTTCAACACTTGTAAATTTGCCTAAAAATGATTTGGCACTAACTCTTATAGAGTTTAACAGCAAAAGCAGCCAACTAAATTATGAAATCGAAAAACTTTACAATATGTATGAATATGATTTTATGGAGAGATATATACTTTCAAATGAGAAAGAGTATCTTGCTGATTTAGACAGACTAAGCTCTCTTGCAGCAGCATTCAATAAAAAAACTGGCAGCTATTATAATGAAAAAATAGAGCAAAATGAATTAAAAAAAAGCTCCGATTCTCTTTTGGAACAAATCAACTCTATAATATTTAAAACTACAACATATAATCAAACAAAATTTGATATTTACAAAAATATAATATTTGTAATTTTTGCCATACTTTTTTTGGCTTCTGTTTGGTATAGAAACAGACTAAATGCGATATATAGAGATTTAGAATTTTTATACAACAATGAAGAGAATAAAAATTATAAAATATTTTCCAAAGAGATTAATGATATCTTATTTAAAATAAAAAGAAAACCTGTAACATCTGAGAATCTGACAATGATTGATCCTGTGACAGGAATCAATAATTTAAAAGGAATGATCAGCTCTTATGATGAAAAAAAAGATATCAAAGAGAGAGGTTATACAGCAGTAACTGTAATAGAAGTTGACAACTTCTCAAAAACAAATAGAGTTTATTCTCAAGAGCTTACACAAACTATACTTAAAAAAATTGCGTATTTATTATCTCTACATCAACAAACTGTTGATGTAATTGCAAGAACAGACTATAATCAGTTTACTCTGATATTTTCTAGAGATGAGAAAAAAGAGCTCTTTAAAGATGTAGAAAATATTCGTGAAAATATTTCTGAATTAAGAGTAGAATCTCCAGAATTAGGAGAGATAGAGATAACGGTAAGCGGCGGATTTGTTATGAAACCATACAATCTGCCACTTGAAGAAGCAATCAAAGAGGCTAAAAAGATTTTAAAATTTTCACAAGATCACGGTAAAAATAAAATCTCTCAAGTGAGAGATTTAGCTCGTAACGAGTTATAAAAAAGAGACTTTAACTCTATGTTTATCAAAACCAAGAGTTGTTATGTTTTTTTCACCCTCTAACAACATTTTAAATTGTTGCTGTGAAATTACGGGGAGTTCTATCTCTCTGTTCATTATCTTTTCTATTCTTTTTTGCTCTTTGTCAAAAAGCATAAGATCATTTTCATCTCTAACAACTATAAAATCAGCATTTTCATCTTTTGCTTCAAGAAGAATTTCTCCGGCAATTTTAAGTGAAAAATCTTTATCTGCAAGAGCAGAATATGGCGCCAAATCTTCTTTTGAGTGAGACAATGCTACATAATTTGCTTTAGAATTTTTGATTATAGAAGCACAAGATTTTTCATCTATACCTTCAAATTCTGCTATATTAAAACCTTCAAAAGATTGAAATATTTTTACATTTTCTATTTTTGAATCTGAAATTGCATTTTCACTCATTTTAAAATCTGTAACTTTTGGTAGCATTTCAAAAAGAGATTTTATCTTGTTCTCTTTATTTGCATCATAATTAAAAACTCTGCGTTTTAATGAAGTGTGATACCAAATTCCAGTTTCTTTACATGCAATCTTCTCTAAAATCTCCTGTTTTAAATCAGGATTTTGCTCAATTATATCACTTGCTATTAACAGTGAATGATCTCCAATATAGCTTCTATGAATATCGTATGTATTGGAAGCAAAATAGTCTAATTCATACCTTTTAGCATACTCATCTATTTGACTTTGAGTAATATAATCCTTAAAAAAACTAATTTTCTCTATATAATCTCTTTTATCAACAATAAGATCATTTAAAGCTCTATAAATACTAACAGGCTCTATTTTAAATTCGTTGGATGTTTTTTCAACAATATCCGAGATTAATTCATTTGCATTTAGATACAAATTGTTTATTTTTAGATTAAAATCACCAACTGGATCATAAGCAAATTTTTCAATACTGTTTATATCGTTTAAAAGATCTAAGATAGTATCTTCGGCTTTATACTTTAGAGTATATTTTTTATAATACGGCAGATAGTCAGCTTTAGCATCAAATCTAAAAAGTTCTACATGTACTTCTGTTGTCATCACTTTCCTTACATTATATAATAGTAAAAAATAAAGACAAAGTATATCACAAAAAAAACAAAAACAAAGTGTGTAAATTCTACACTTATCACACTTATAAATATGGGTGATTATGGAACATTTTACACATTTATAATAACTTTTTATCATTCACAAAGGGTAAAAATTGTACAATCAGCCTTATTTTATTCTTATTAACAAAGGAAAGCTAATGGGTATTCCTATATATACTTACGATGCAATCATTGTCGGTGCAGGTCTAGCAGGATGTGCCGCTGCAAGAGAGTTACAAAATGCAGGTAAAAAAGTTGCAGTTATAACCAAACTACATCCGCTTAGAAGTCATTCAGGAGCTGCACAAGGCGGCGTTAATGCTGCTTTTAGCGATAATGACAGTGTGGAATTGCACGAATTTGACACGGTAAAAGGAAGTGACTACTTAGCTGATCAAGATGCTGTTGAGTTTATGTGTAAAAATGCACCGGAGACTATTCGCTGGGCAGAGAAAATGGGTGCGGCATTTAGCAGAACTGCCGACGGAAAAATCGCGCAAAGACCTTTTGGCGGACAGTCATCCCCAAGAGCATGTTATGCAAAAGATAGAACAGGTTTAACGCTTTTGCAAACTATTTACGAGCAGGCTTTCCGCGTCGGTGTTGAGTTTTGGGATGAGTGGTATGCTGCCGACCTTATCTATAAAGACGGTAAAGTTTCAGGTGTAGTTGCGTTTAATATACGGGATTTGCAAGTAGCCATTTTTAATGCTAAATCTGTTATGTTTGCAACAGGCGGATATGCAAGAAGCTATAAAATCAACTCAAATGCACATGCAAATACGGGTGACGGACTCTCTATCGTAGCGCGCCACGGGCTGCCGCTAGAAGATATGGAGTTTGTTCAGTTTCACCCCTCAGGACTTTCAGGAAACGGAGTTTTAATCTCTGAAGCGGCTCGCGGTGAAGGCGGTCGTCTCTATAACTCTCTTGGTGAGAGATTTATGGAAAAGTACGCTCCAAATGCTATGGAGCTTGCATCTCGTGATGTTGTGTCTCGAGCTATCTTAAATGAGATAAGAGAAGGGCGCGGCGTTGGACCGAGAAAAGATGCAGTTTTCATCGATGTAACTCACTTAGGAAAAGATTTAATCATGGAGAGACTCCCTGAGCTTCGCGAACTTGCCATGACTTTCTTAGGCCTTGACATGATAAAAGAACCTATCCTTATCTCTGCAACAGCGCACTACTCTATGGGCGGTATCCCTGTAAATATTGCCGGAAATGTTCGTAAAAACAACAACGAATTTGTAGAGGGATTTTATGCGGCGGGTGAGTGCTCATGTGTTTCAGTTCACGGTGCAAACCGCCTTGGTGCAAACTCTGTTCTTGAAGCGCTTCTCTTTGGTCGCTTTGTGGGCAAAACAATGGTAAATGAGATAGATACGATTCCTCTTCGTGAAGCAACAGAAGAAGATGCAAAGAGAGCTCTTGATGAGATTGATTTTGTACTCAACAACAACGGAACTGAAACAATCACACAGCTTAGAGAAGAGCTTCAACAGTGTATGACTGCAAATGCAGGTGCATTTAGAACAAAAGAGACATTAGAGATTGCGGTTGCAAAAGTTAAAGAACTTCGTGCTAGATTTAAAAACATCCGCATAAAAGATAAATCAAAAATCTTTAACACGGAACTTCAAGAAGCTATAGAGTTTGGTCATATGATTGACTACTCTGCATTTATCGTAGAGAGCGCTATTGCTAGAAATGAGAGCCGCGGCGCGCACTTTAGAGAAGATTTTGACACTCGTGATGATGAAAACTTCTTGAAACACACTATGGCTTACATGGATAAAAAAGGTGATATAGTACTTGATTATATGCCTGTTGTTCTTGGCAAGCATGAGCTAAAAGCAAGAAATTACTAAGGAGAATTTATGAGCAAAGATTCAATTACTAAACAAAAAGTAAACTTCAAAGTATTTCGCTTTAATGCTGATGAAGATTATCTTCCATACTATGAAAACTACACAATGGATGTTACTTCTGAAGAGGTTGTTTTAGACATACTAAACAGAATAAAATGGGATCATGACGGAAGTTTTTCATACAGAAGAAGTTGTCGCCACGGTATCTGCGGGGCATGTGCCATCAAAGTAAACGGTAGAAGCACTCTCGCATGTAAAGAGAGCATGTCTACTATGGTAGAGTACTTTGGAAATGATCTCACAATCGAGCCTCTTAATACAAAAAGAGCCGTAAAAGATATGATTATTGACAAAGCCGACTTCTGGGAAAAACATGCGGCTGTGACTCCTTATCTGGTTGCAGATGTTGATGAGTGTCCTTCATGTGAAAACCTTGTATCTCCACATGATGCAGAGGAGCTAGACGAGGCTGACCTCTGTATCCAGTGCGGGGCATGTCACTATGCTTGTCCGGTTGTTGAGATAAACAGTGATTTCTTTGGTCCTGCAGCATTTGCGGCAGCTTACCGCTTTGAAGCAGACATTCGTGATAACGACGGCGAAAGACTTAGCAATGTCAATGAAGAGAAACAGGGTGTTTGGGATTGTGTCAAATGTTTTGAGTGCGCGGAAGTTTGTCCAAAAGATATAAATCCGATTGCTAAAATCACGAAACTTCATCAAATGGCGTTTAAAAAAGGTGTGGCAAAAAACAATGTCGCAACTCGTCATGCAGTCGGTTTCTTACACTCTATCAAAAAACATGGTGTTCTTGATGAGGGCGGTTTAGTTCTCTACTCTGAAGGGCCCTCAATTGTAAAACATATTCCAGTCGCTCTTCAAATGTATAGAAAAGGCAAAATAATCATGCCTTGGAATATGCCAAAATCAGACAATCTTGATGAGATACAAAAACTTGTAAAATCATCATCAACAGTAAAGTTCTAGGAGTAAAAGAGATGAAAAAATTAAAATATGCACTTTTTACAGGATGTACGGCAAAACAGAGTACTCCGGAACAGATGATGTCAACTTTGGCAGTTGCAAAAAAACTAGATATTGAACTTGTAGAACTGACGGAAGCTTCTTGCTGCGGCGCTTCTCACCTGCAAGACTATGATGATTTTCTCTCGCTGGTACTAAATGCAAGAAATATAGCATACGCTGAAAAACATGGTCTTACAATGGTCACTATCTGTAATACATGTCAGCTAAACACTGCTATGACAAAACACAGACTCGATAATAATGCAGAACTAAAAGCAAAGGTCAACGAAAAGCTTGCAGAAGTCGGTTTAGAGTACAAAGGCACCTCAAACATCATCCATTTTTTGTATGCGATTATCGATGATTTCGGCTTAGATAAAATCAAAGAGATGGTTGTAAAACCATTAAGCCAGTTCAACATAGCTCCGTTTTACGGTTGTCATAACATCCGCCCTTCAGAGCTTCACAACGAGTCTCACAAACAAAAAGAGAACCCATACAACCCTACTTCGCTAGATGATTTAATCATCGCATGCGGCGGCATGAATGTTGAGTATGAAGAAAAAAACAAATGCTGCGGTTTCCATGTAGAGCTTCAAGCACCTCACACTGCAGCAGTACTTACAGGAAATGCGATAGCAGGAGCAACAGACAACAACGCAGATATGATGGTAACACCATGCCCGCTTTGTCATCTAAAACTAGACACTCAAACTAAACATGCATCAGAAGCTATAGGCAGAGAAGTTTCACTTCCAGTTCTTCACATGCAGCAAATGGTAGGTCTGGCACTAGGATGCAGCCCTGTAGAACTTGGTTTAAAGCACCATGTTACGAATGTGAACTTCATCTAAAATCACAAAAACAGAGAGATAAAATCCCTCTGTTTTTTTCTACATGTTAAAAATTTCCACCCTTTCTTCTAGCAATACCTCAATCATTTAAATAAACAATTTTCGTGTTTGTTTAATTAGCTAATATCAAGCTGTTTTGTATATAAGAAATACACCCCTGAAATACACCCCTGTGAATGGAAATACACCCCTGTGAATGAATCTCCACTTTTTAAAAAATTATATACTCTAAGTTTTAACTAAAATCTTTCAATTTGCAATATGTTTAATTGTAATGAATATAAATAGTTAAAATTCACATGATTCATAATTAAAAAATAGGATTGACAAATGCCGACAAGACTGAGAGTTGATTTAGCAGGGTATCATCATATTATAAATCGTGGAGTAAACCTTTGTGATGTCTTTAACTGCAATGATGACAAAGAGATGTTTTTACAAATCATCAATAAAAGTGCTACTCTTCATAAAATAATATTACATGATTACTGTTTGATGGACAATCACTATCACTTGCTGATAGAAACAAAAAATACTCAAAGAAGACGGTATCTTACATGTAAGGCAAGAGAAACAATTCCAAGAGCATTTTTATGATGTTTGTACAAAAATAGATAGAAACTTAGCAATACTTAACGCATACCAAGACGGTTACTCTCAAGCAAGCATAGCAACTTATTTGAATGTATCAAAATCATTGATAAGCAAAGTTGTAAAAAGTGGAGATTCATTCACAGGGGTGTAATTAGGGGTGTAATTACAAGTACTATAATAATTACTGCTAAAGGGATACCAAAGGCAACAAAGAGCTGGTTACCCAACTCTCTGTTGCCTACTGTATAAGCGATAACAAGTTTTGTTATAGAGTTGGAGAATGTTGCGATAACAATTCCAATAAATGCGGTATGCAGCATTAGTTTTTCATCTGTATAGAGCGTGCTTAGTGAGAGGGTTATAGCATCAACATCACTTACTCCTGATAGCAATGAAGAGAGATAGACCCCTGTGCTTCCAACCCAATCCTGAAGCAGTGATGTAGTACCAAATACGATACCAAAGAGTAAACCAAACTTCAGTGCCTCTTTTAATTCCAATGGATTTTTATACATAAAGTCCACATCAATCCGGCTTTTCTCAGAGCGTTTATATAGATAATAAATATAAATATATCCCGCTACCGTGGCTAAAAGATAAGCAGGCAAAATTTTCATAGCGATATCGGTATTTATAAATGCTGATACGATAATAATCCTAACATACATTGTTGTACAAGCAAGTGCAATGACCGAAGCTAATTGGTGAGTTGTTTTATTTTTATAATCAACTTTTTTTGAAAAAGTGATGGTAGTTGCCGTAGAAGATAAAAAACCTCCAAAAAAGCCAGCTACCATTATACCTTTGGATACTCCTATGAGACGAGCAGCTATATAACCGGCGAAAGAGAGACCGGAAATAAGAACAACCATCATCCAAATAAAATATGGATTGATTATTCCATAAGGGTCAATTGCTTTGTTGGGTAATATTGGAAGAATAATGAAGGTAATCAACAAGAAGAGCACCATTGACTCCAGATCTTTCTTTTTGGTACTGTCTGCGAGCTGTAATACATTGCTGCGTATATTTAAAATAAAAATTATTGCAACAGTTGTAAATGTAGCAAACATATATAGACCTTCATAAACTAGCATACCAATCAAAAATGCAGCAATAGCTGCAAACTCTGTGGTAGTGCCAATTTTTTCATGACGAACTGCTCGAATAACAAAAGAACTTATGAGCAGTGCCCCAAATATGAAAGTGATTGCTATTGTAATCCAAATATAATCCGCCTTGAAATGCCCCGCTAAAACACCAAGTAAAGATATAATAGCAAAACTTCTTGTTCCGGTAAAAGTGATACTCTTATTTCTAAGAGCAAAACTTATCTCTCTTTGCAGACCAATTGAGAAGCCTAGCGCTATGCTAAGTAATATGGATTTTGCCGTTATGAAATCTAGTTCCATACTTTTTCCTCTCTAAAATATAAATTATCTACACTCTTACAAACTATGGCTATTATAACACATCGGTGCTTTTTTAGATGACTTTATGTAAAAAATAGTAATCAAAGAAATCAAAGATCCCTGATTTTAAATAAACTATTTTTATGTTTATTTAATTGTTTTTTTTGAATAAATCAAGATAAAATGTTTATTTAATAAATAGTAAGCTTTAAAAAGGATAATTAATGAAATCCAAAATTGTTATATTTTTATTTATCTTTTTGGTTACCGGTTGTGCATTTCATTCGGAACCAAAAGACAATCTGGAATTTCATCAGATATCGCAATTGTCTGAATTGGCAGGGGTTTATAAAAATAAAGGAAACCCATCAGGTTATCTATCTTGGATTATTTGGCCTGATATAGGAGAAATTACACCGGCTAGCAAAGAAGTCATTAGTTCTAATATTAAGCATGAAGACATCGAGCTTATCGAAGTAATTCCAAAAGATAATTCACTTATTGTAAAAGCTATTAGTAAAAACTGTTCTATTTTTGAAAAAATATACATTCTTGACCAAGATTTTAAAATCAAAGATGGCAAAATTATTATTCGTAAGGAAGCACATCTTTTGTCTCGGGGTGGGGACGATGTCCTCTTAGGACCAAGTTATGAGGATATTACATTAGGTCTTAACAGTAGTAAACATGCTAAATCTAGAAGCTTGGGTTATGCTGCCGGTCTTGTACTTATGATATTTCCAATGGCAGTTTCAGACACTTCAGATATTCGATATGATAGAGTAAGTAACAAGCCACAAAATTATAAAAATTGTAATAACAGGTAACAAAACTAAAATACAGTCAATAGTAAAAGAGACAAATAGTCAAAGGGTCAGGTAAATAAATAATTTTTTATATTCACTTAATTACTCTTTTTGAGTAAATTGATATAATTTAAAGAAAGAAAAAAAATGATATTAATGATTAAAAGGGCAAATTTTTTATTGTTAATGAGCTTTCTTTCTGCTTTTTCTCTTTTTTCGGCTGAGAAAACAGAAAACATCAATACAAAAACAGCGGTGATTTTCAATACACTCTGCGGAGTGTGTCATGAAGGAGAATGCAGCGGAAGACTGAGTTATAATACTGGCATTAAAGCAGTGAGCCCTCATATAAAGCACTTTGCAGGCGACTCAAATATCTCTGAATCTGAGATAGAGGAATTATTTACTCTTTTAAACTATATGAAAAAAGAGTGTGCGCTGTTGATGCCAGACAGTGAAAAATTCAAACCGGAGAATCTCTCATACTTCGCTATATCTTCGTACAAAGGCTATTTTATTCCTCTTGGTATCTTGGAAAACGGCAATTATCGTCTTATTATTGAGATAAAAGGAGATGCTCTTTTCAGCATGGAAGTGCTCTCAGCTAATTTGAATCATTTTTTCGACCGGATATTCTATCCAAACCATAAAGAGCAAGTTCTCAGATTTACAATAGATAAGCCCATCAACGCATTTTTGCGTATCCGCAGTAAAGAACCTCTGTATATCATCGCTTTAAAAATCGAAAAAGAAGATGTTCAAAAATAGTATACGCAGACCAAGATGGTTACTCTTAAGTAAGCACAGCTTCCTACTTGAATCTATTAAAATCGTTGATAAGGGATAATATAAAAAATATTTATTTTTCTTTTTATATTTAGATAAAGTTTTCTTATATATAATGTTTCTATTACATTGATTTTATTATTTGTAATCATTATATTTCAAGGATCTAAAAATGAACTTCTTAAAAAATATTTTAAGTATTATTGGCGCCATTGTTATAATTGGAGCTTTAGTGGTATTTGTTAAGTATAATTTAAAAGACAAGATGGATAAAGCCTCAAAGCTAGATCCAAAAGCAATGAGTGCATATATGAATATGTTTAATGCAGTGCTTACAACCGGAAGGTCTGCTGATGCAATGGTTAGAAGAGTTAAGATCGATCCAGATGTTAGCACAGATGATGTTATAGAATCTATGAACAGTATAGCCGGCGATGCAAATATGCTTCAAGTTGGTGACTCTAGAATGGCAGAAATGTATGATCACAATGGTGAAAGACAAAGATATATTAGAATTTTACATTATTGTGCTCCAAATATTGCAAAAACATTTATTGATTATTCGGAAGCTTATGGTGCGTTTATGCCTTGTAGAATCCTTATAGTTGAAGATGACAATGGTGATAGATGGCTAATGACTATGGCTATGGAACTTATGCTTTTTGGTGGACACACTTTACCGCCTGAAATGATGAAAAAAGCTGAACATGTTAGAGACACTATGTATAAAATGATGGATTTAGCAGCTAAGGGAGACTTTTAAAAGGTCGATATATTAAGGCCCGGTGATAAGGTGATACCTATACTTAAACTCAGTATAAGGCATCAGGTTGCCGAAGAAGGCGATCATTAAACACGCTCATCTGAAAAATACAGATTTATCGGTTAACAAAAAGGCTCTATTTAACCTTAGGTCTAAAAGCCTTTATGACATCCTCGTTTGTCTCGATGTATGGACCCTCTATAAGGTCTATGCAATACGGTACGGCGGGAAATACTGCATCAAGGCACTCTCTTATGGATTTTGGTTTGCCAGGCAGATTTATGATAAGGCTTTTGCCTCTGATTCCAGCCGTTTGACGGGAGAGAATTGCCGTCGGTACATACTGCAGACTTACCTGACGCATAAGCTCGCCAAATCCGGGCATCATCTTTTGGCATACATTTTGGGTTGCTTCTGGGGTAACATCACGAAGTGCAGGTCCTGTTCCGCCTGTGGTAACAACCAAGCAGCACTCTTCATCATCGCAAAGTTCCATCATAGTCTTCTCTATCATATCCTGCTCATCAGGAATACATCTGTAGACAATCTCAAACTCGCTCTTTAAATAATCCTTCATAGTATCTTGAATAGCTACTCCGGATATATCCTCGTATATCCCTTTGCTCGCTCTGTCACTTGCTGTTATAACGCCTATTTTTATTTTGCTCATACCTTTTTCTCCTTATATATTTAACAATACTAGTTAGTTAACAAAAAATGATTTGCCTCTTTTATATATGTCACTGTTGCAACCTCCAAGAAAAACTCTCTTGCTCCCGTTACATCTATAATCTTATCTTCACCGCCAAGATAGACCTCTATATTTATACCTCTTTGCACAAGATATTTTAGTTTATCTCTATTCCACTCATAGTAAAGCAGCTCTTCGAGCTCTTCTATAGTGCTTTTATCATGCTCAATAATCTTTTTTTCATATGGCGAAAAACATAAAGAGATAAACTCATTTAAGTATTTTTCACTGTTTTTTCTATATCCAATAAGTTGGAGTTTTTTAAACTTCTCAGCTTTTGTCTGAAAAAAAGCTGGAGAGAAGAGCTGCAATATATCTACTCTTTTTCCAGCATTTAGCTGTTGGGTTATAAAATGAAAAGCTTTTATAGCTCCGTAACTAAAACCGCAGACAGAGTACTCAGATGGATTTATAAAATCTTTAAAATAGTGATGCTCATTTTTTAAAGAAAATCCGCTATAAAACTTCATCTATTTTCTTTTTTACATCCACTTTAGTTATGCTTTCACGCTCATTTAAAACTCCCTCTACATACTTCATAACACTTTGCAGGGATTCTAACAAACTTCTTGTCTCATCATAAAGTTTTTTCATTAAGATCTCTTTTTCACCCTCTTGTACAATCAGAGATGAACCCATTCCATAATCTTGAATCATTTTTTCAACAATCTCTTTTGCTTCATCCAGATCACCCTTTGCGCTGCTGGTATGTTCATTATATTTAATATTGCATGCAACTATTCCGGCTAAAAGCATCTTAACTCTTGATTCAAGCTCATGTTTTATAAGAGGTTCATCCGTCGCCGGAGTCAATTTTTCATTGGATAAGAGCAATTTTTCAAAAGGAAGATCAAAATATGTTGCACAAATTACTTTTGCTGCCTGATATGTAACACGATATTGTTTTTGCTCATTGCTTAAAATCTGCAGCTTTTTCTTGCCAAACATAACTTTATCTTTTACTTGGTGAAAGTGCTCGATAGTTACTTGAAAATCATGTTGTCTAATTGCAAGAAGAGATGCTTCATTGACAAGAGCCGCCAAAGATGCACCATTAAATCCAACAGTCATATTTGCTACTGAATTTACATCCAATTCATGCGGAACCTTCTCTAAATATTTTGATAGAATAGATGCTCTCTCTCTATTTGTCGGAAGCTCAACAAAGACTCTTCTATCAAATCTGCCCGCACGAAGCAGTGCCGAATCAAGTACATCTATCTTGTTTGTAGCAGCTATTACAATAACACCGCTTGAGTTCTCAAAACCGTCCATCTCTGTTAAAAGCTGATTGAGTGTCGCCTCTCTCTCATCATTTCTCTGCCCATCTCTTTTTTTACCTACAGCATCTATCTCATCAATAAATATAATAGCAGGAGAGTTGTTTTTAGCAGCAGTGAAAAGTTCATGAACTCTTTTTGCGCCCATTCCTACATAGATTTGAACAAAAGAAGCACCACTTTGATAGTAAAACGGCACTCCCGCAGCATTTGCAACAGCTTTTGCTATCATAGTTTTTCCAACACCCGGAGGACCTACTAAAAGCACACCTCTAGGCATTCTTGCTCCAAAACTCTTATATCGTTTTGGTTTTTTCATAAAATCTATAATCTCTTCAAGTTCTATTTTGACATCACTTATTCCGCCGATATCACTAAATGTAACATCACTTTTTATAGACTCTACAGGCTGTGAGTGCTCTGGAAGAGAGCTAAATCTGCCATTTTTTATGTTCTGTGTATTAATGAGTTTGTTTTTTTGCAGCCATTTAAAAAGAAGTGTACCTAATCCTAAAAAAAGAACTAAAACAAGAAGATAAAAGTATATATTTGAAGAGCTTTTAACTTTTACTTTATAGTCTATAAACATTTCCGGACTAACTTGCGAAGATGCGATTTTATATACCTCTTTGTCTGTTTTAAGATATACAAAATCTTGTGAAGCAACAACACTTTTCACACTGTGGTCTTTTAAAATTTTTGTTGCTTCTTTAAGAGTAATCGACTCTGCATTGTCTCTTAAAATTGCAAATAAAACGAGAATAATTACCAAAAAAGCTGATACATACAGTGCTATTCTGTTTGACTTAGACTCTACCATAATTAAACTCCTCTTTTACCTCATAATCTTGCAAATTGATCCAGTTCCCTACTAAATCTTCACTGGATTCAATCATTATTTTATTAAAATGCTGATCATACCCTATAAAAAATCCATTTTTTTCATTCTCAACAAGAATATTCAGTTCACCGCCAAAAGCTTTTCTAAACTCAAAATTTTTCGCTTTTACAATACTTTCGAGTTCATGGAGTCTCTCTTTTGCGACCTTTGAACTTACTTCAGGCTTCATAATTGCAGAAGGCGTATTATCGCGTTTAGAATATGTAAATGCATGTAAATGTGTCAGAGGCAGCTCTTTTACATTTCTCATCGCCTCATCCCAAAGCTCTTTACTCTCTCCGGGATGACCCGTGATAAAGTCAGTCCCTATTGCATAACCTTTGTCTGCTAAAAATTCAAAAAGTTCTCTATCTTGTTTATAAACATTTCTTCTGTTCATAAATTTCAGCATTTGAGGAGATGTATGCTGAAGTGCGATATGAAGATGTTTCTCTAACCAAGGCTCACCCAAAATCTCTTTAAATTCATCGGTTATCTGAATCGGCTCAACACTTCCAAGCCGTATTCGTCTAACTCCTCTGATTTGGGATATTTTTTTCATTAGTGCGGCTATAGAAGTACCTGTTCTTTGCCCATAACTTCCAACATTTGTACCGGTTAAAATAAACTCTCCAAAACCGTTACGAGCAAGCCTTGATATCTGCTCTAAAACCTTCTCCTCATTCATACTTCTAGCGTCCCCGCGGACATATGGTATGATGCAGTAAGAGCAGCGGAAATTGCACCCCTCCTGGATTTTTATAAACGCTCTGCTTTTTCCGACAAAATTATCAACTACACTCTCGTCAATATGGTTAAGATCGCCAGGCTCGTAAAAAGGCTCCTCTTTACTTAACATTGCATCTATTTTTTCTTTTTCACTCTGCCCAAAAACACCTGCAACTCTTCCCTGTTCTAAAAGCTTTTCACCTTTTGTATGCGCACCGCATCCGGTTAGAAAAATTTTAGCTCCACCATTTTTTTCTATATGCGAAATATATGAGCGAACATGCGTATCAGCTCCATTTGTAACTGTACATGAATTTACTACAACAATATCCGCTTCACTCTCATTTTCAGTTATTTCATAGTTTTGCATAGAACTCATCATAACTTGAGAATCGTAAAGATTTGTTCGACATCCGAAGGTTTTAAAATAGACTTTTTTCATAATTTCTTCTTTGTAAAATTAACATCTGAGAGAAAAACCGATAGTTTTATCATACTGTTTTCTCATCAATTTTAAATGGCGGAGTTTTTTTAGCCGGTTTCTCCAAATGCAACATTTGAGTCGGATATGCAATAGTAATATCATCTTCGGCATTAAAAGCATCTACTATTTCACTCGAGATGACACTTCTTAGAGTAAGCGTTGCATATGCATTTGTCAAATACCAAGCATCAATTGTTATACCATTTGGCTCAATAAATGAAAATATTCTCGGCTCAACATTGGTGTTTTTCAAACTATACTGGTTTCTAAGTTTATTTAACTGTTTTCTTGTAATATCAGTATACCCTTTGGAAAACTTTTTAGTTATCTCTTTTGCCAAATGTATAGCTTTTTTATGGTTTGAGTCAAATGTTATTGTAATTTTAACACCATCCCATACAGTTTTTAATGTACTATGCGTATAGTTTGCTATCATTCTTGTAAAAACATAATTATTTGGTATAAAAATTATTCTCCCTGCTCTTCTGTTGTCAATAACTGTTGTTAGAGTAACATCTTCTAAAATAGTCATACGAAGAAGAGATATATCCATAACATCGCCAACATATTTCATTCCATCCATATCTACACGGATTCTATCCCCTACATGTATACTTCCGCCAAAAACTATTACAAGCCAGCCGAGTATACTCATAAACCAATCTTTCATTGCAATCGCAATACCAGCAGATGCAAATCCTAAAATTGTGACTAAATAACTGACATTTTCTATATAATTAAAAAAAAGAATTAATATAATAAGCGTAAAATTACCAAAAGTGATAATCTTGTTTGCCATATAAAATCTTTCATTGTCTGTTATATATTTTTTAACAAAAAGCTTAAGTAAAAAGAAAAAAATCAGTACTACCAAAATAATTACACCGATTTTAGCAAGTTTAAATACTTGTGATTCAACATCTTTGTTTATACTTGCTTCAACTATATCGAGTCTCTTTTGGTAAACATCTGCCGTTACATTCATTGTATCAAGAGCCGATTCAAATCTCTCTAGCTGCTTACTTTTAAATTCTGCTGATTCTTTGTAGTTGTTCTCTTCGTCTATGGCCACTATCTGAGTGTATATTCTATACTCTGATCTTAACAATGAGATCAGCTCTTTTAACTCCTTTTTTCTTAAAACATAATCATTAAAATCTTTATCAAGAGTTTTAATACGAGAGATTCCTGCAAATATATCAAAAGGATTATTTATAGATGGAATCTCTTCTATATTTGGCGGAGTTAAAAGATCTGAAAAAGGATAACTGTCTTTTTTTTTCAACTTCTCTATTTGTGATGTTAAAATTTTTTCTCTTGAAATCAATGCGCTTAATTCATCTATCTCGCTTAAACTCTTTTTTCTTTTCTTTTGAAGAGCTTCAATTCTCTCTTTTATCTTCTCTAAACTCTCTCTGACATCCAAAGATGTAAGATAAGAAGCATAACTTTTTATCCAAACACTATCTTTTTTTGATATTTTTTTCTCTATCTCTTTTAGTTCTAAAATATAATTTGCAATTTTTTCTTTTCTTAAATCTTCTTCAGCAAGTTTTATTTTATCCATCTCAAACTTAGTGACATTGATATCATTTTTAATGCTATCAGAAAATAATATGGATGATGCAAGTAAAAAATAAAAAAATATTTTTTTCATCAATTTTTTCCAAATTTATTTAAAACACACATAATTGTTCCGATATCTATTTTGTCTGTTATAACAAAATCACCAATACCAAGAGGAAGAACAAAAGTTATAGCAGAATCTGAACTTTTTTTATCCAAAAAGAAAGTTTCATAAAATTTTCTAACATCTTCAATTACATAAGATACAGGCAGATTGTATTTTTCTAAAAGAGATTTAACTCGCAATGCCTCTTTTTCACTCATAAGATTCATTTTTACAGCCATCTCATTTGCCATTACCATACCGATTGCAACTGCTTCACCGTGTAAAAATTTTTTATATTGTGTTTCATTCTCTATCACATGTCCAAATGTATGACCATAGTTAAGAGCAGCTCTAATACCTTTTTCCTTTTCATCTTCTGCCACAACAGAAGCTTTAGTTTGCACCGCCTGCTTAATAACCTCTTGTAAAACTTTGGGATTATTTAAATCAGCACTCTCTAAAAATGTAAAAAACTCTTTGTTAAAAGTTACTGCCATTTTTACTATCTCTGCAACTCCGGCACTAAACTCTCTTTGTGGAAGAGTAGTTAAAAAATAGGGATCAATATAAACAGCTTTAGGCTGATGAAATGCGCCGACAAGATTTTTTCCATACTTGTTATTCATCCCTGTTTTTCCGCCTACACTTGCATCAACTTGAGAAAGAAGCGTAGTAGGTATTTGAATAAAATCAATCCCCCTTTGAAATATACTTGCAGCATATCCTGTCATATCGCCGATAACACCTCCGCCAAATGCTATCAACATTGATTTACGATTAAAACGATTTTCAAAAAGAGATTCCAGTATTGCATCTATGCTTGCCTGATTTTTATACTCTTCACCATCTTGTAATGTTATAACATGTAACTCTTTTGCACTGATTTTTGACAAAAGATAATCTAAATGCAGTTTAGAAACTGTTTGATTGGTAACTACTGCTACTTTTGTGTCAAAGTTCATCTTTGGGAGTGTGTCAATTGTAATATCATAAGAGTTATCAACAACTTTTTTTAAAGGAATGTGTACTTGCATTATCGGTCCAAAATTTAATTAAGTAAATATATAATACTTAAAAAATGATAAAAAATCACTGATTTTAAATTTGCACCGGTATAAATATTTGATGATGATCATCCAATTTGTGATAAAGTCTTTCACTGTCGGTAGATAAAATTGAGTAAATTTTTCTAAGTGTTAATTTTTTCGTAAATGGTATAATTTGAACAAAGTCATCTTTTTGTTTTAGTTTTTTTATCGGATTTGCATTCTCTTTAATCACTTTAATATTTTTTGAAAAAATTGTAGAAAGATTATAATAGTGCTCAATTACCTGCTCTTTTGTCTCTTGATGCTCATTTATATAGTTATAAAGTTCTATATTAATACTCATCTGTTCAGAAATATCAAATATCGTTGATGAAATTTTCTCCAAATCACGATTATCACCCAAAATAATAGAAGCATCTTTTATGGAAAAGAACTCTTTGTCTGCTATTTTAAGGACAGGAACATGCGCCTCATATAAGATTGTTCGCATCTCATAATCATCAAACATCTCATTTGGAACAATAACCAAACCTGCATGATAAGTTTTTATATCATCAAAAAAAAGTTTTTTTAAATCTTGACTATCGTAATTTATATCGATAATAACATTTTCACTTCTATACTCTTTAATTTTCCAAAGAACATCAATGTCATTAGGATTAACTACTCTTATCACTAAAGTATGCCCAAACTTTTTATGTGCAAACACTGCCCTCTCAATAAAGTTTTTCACTTTATCAAGATGTAATAAATTCATATCAAGATAGATATAAAGATTTGAGCCAAAAGGTTCAGGGAACTGACCAAGTTCTCTTTTAATTGCCTTATGAACAGATTTTAATACGGCAGGTTCTCCTACTAAAAGCAGAAGATCATTTGGTTGAATCATTCTGCGTCGATTTGGCATAATAAGTTTTCTGTTTCTATATATTGCAACTATACGCCAATCTTTTTGTTCAATTACACCTATATGTTTATAGATAAAAGAGCTTCCAAAAGGAACTAAAACTTCCATTATCTCACCTTCGCCTAGTCCTACATTTTGTGCTATTACAGGAACATTTGGCAAATAATCAATTAATCTTGAAGACAAAATTTCATTCGAGTTGATTAAAACAACATTTGAATCTTTGTTTTTTAAATCCCATTTGTTTAAAACTATAATACGAAGGTGTTTTTTTATAGTTCTTATATTTTTTATCGTATGCTCTACATCGGCTTGATTATCCATAACTATAATAGCTTGGGCAAACTCCATTTTAAGTATATTTGCAAGTTTATAAAGACTAGTCGGATCAAACTCATAAAATTTAAAGCGAGATGCATTTACATTTTTATACTCTCTGGCCTTCGTTTCGATAACATAATATATATTTTCACTCGTGTATGTATCCATAACCCTGTTTACAAAATGTTTAGCAGTTTCACCATCGCTTATAATCAATATCTTTTTCATATCTCATCTTTTATATTTTTTTCTTGATACTCTTTTTTTCTAGTTA
The DNA here is from genome assembly GCF_009883775.1 of Sulfurimonas sp. CVO. Taxonomy (NCBI): domain Bacteria; kingdom Pseudomonadati; phylum Campylobacterota; class Epsilonproteobacteria; order Campylobacterales; family Sulfurimonadaceae; genus Sulfurimonas; species Sulfurimonas sp. CVO. The sequence continues at coordinate 771,192 of NZ_CP033720.1, read as the reverse complement.
ATTTAACACCCATTTCAGCATGATGCGTATATGGAAATTGATCAAAAAGAGCTAAATCATCAACTCTGTGTGTTTTGCATAAAATTTCCAAATCTCTTACTAAAGTTTCCGGATTACAAGATATATAAAGTATAGTCTCATATCGAGAGACAAACTCACATGTGGCATTATCCATTCCGCTTCTTGGCGGATCAACAAATATCGTATTGATGTTATATGAATTTATATCTATATCTTTCATTCTATTAAACTCTCGCACTCCATCAAGAGCCTGAGTAAACTCTTCAACGCCCATTCTCACAAACTCAATATTTTTTACACTGTTTAAATCCATATTTGCTTTTGCCGCATTAATAGAAGATTTTGATATCTCTGTAGCCAAAACTTTTCTAAAATTTTTAGCAAAAGGTATAGTAAAATTTCCTGCGCCACAATATAGTTCAAGCAGATCCCCGTCTATATTAGATAAATTTTTCAAAGCCCAGTCAATCATCTCTTCATTTACTTTGGAATTTGGCTGCGTAAAACTATTTTCTATATATTTAAATCGAAATTCTTCTCCGTTAATATTTAGAATTTCTGTAACATAATCCTCTCCTATTGTAACCTTTTGCTTTCTGCTTCGCCCTATAATATAGATACCGAGTTCAGAGGCGATTTTAGAGGCAGTCTCTTTCCATGCAAGATCTAATTTTCGGTGATAAAGCAGTGAGACAACAGTCTCACCGTTGTTTGAACTTAAAAAATCAGCACCAAATAACTTAAAATCTATATTGTTCTCTTTTATGGCTTTTAGAAGCTTTGGCATAAGATCAAATATAGGCTGAGTGACTTGCGGACACTCATCTATCAAAACTATGCTTTTTTTATCTATATGATTCATTGCATAATGAATTTTATCTTCAATATGCCAAATTTTAAACTCACTTCTTGAACGATAGTTTTTCTGCGGTGATTTAAAAATAGATATACTGCCGCTGTAAAAAAGTTTGAATCTCTCTTTATTTACTTCTACTTTTAAAGCCAACTGATGTTCATATCCACCCTCATAGACTCTACATGCACCACACTCTCCAAAATATTTACAATTCACATTATCCACTTTATTATTTATTTTATTGAAGCTATAAAATTATCAAATTATTAAATCTATTATAATACCACAAAAAATATTTACCTCTATACTAAGAATATAGTTTGCAAATTTAATTTCAATTATAAGAGCTAAAAGGTATAATTTTATGAATTAAGCAAAAGAGTAAAAATGAATATAAATAGAGTAAGTATAGTAATTTTAGCTGCCGGAAAAGGCAGTCGTATGAAATCTAACAAAGCCAAAGTTTTACATACAATCTGCGGAAAAGAGATGCTTTATCATATCATAAAAGCATCGCGTGAAATCAGTGATGACATCACAGTTGTGGTATCACACCAAAAAGAGACTGTCATAGATAAAATGAGCTCCTGTTTTCATGATATCAATTTTGTTATTCAAGACAGCGATAATTTTCCCGGAACCGGCGGAGCCATGAAGAATGTGCATATTAAAAATGAGAAAGTGCTTGTTTTAAACGGAGATATGCCGCTTATCACAAAAGAGTCTTTAGAGGGGTTTTTAAAGAGCAGTTCTGATATCATTATGTCCATTTTCAATATGCAAAATCCCGACGGATATGGCCGCGTTATTATAGAAAACGGACAGGTCAAAAAGATAGTAGAACAAAAGGACGCTTCAGAAACAGAACTTCATGTAACAACGGTAAATGCCGGAGTTTATGCATTTTCCAAAGAGATGTTAGATAAATATATCCCCCTTCTTACAAATGATAATGCGCAAGGCGAATACTATCTCACAGATGTTATCTCCATGGCAAGAGCAGATGCCCACAAAATAACTCCTCTGTTGGTTGATGAGGAGCACTTTAAGGGTGTAAATTCCAAAAAAGATTTATCAGAAGCTGAAGTAATTATGCAAGAGAGAATTAAAACAAAATGGATGAACTCAGGCATAACTATGCAGCTTCCATCAACTATTTATGTCGAAGAGGGAGTAATATTTGAGGGCGAGTGCATTGTCGAAAACGGATGCCGTATTACAGGGTCGTCTAAAATAATCAACTCTCACATAAAAGCACACAGCATTATAGAAGAGAGCATTGTAAAAGATTCGGATGTCGGACCGCTGGCACATCTGCGCCCTGCTTCAAACATAGAAGATACCCACATCGGAAACTTTGTAGAAGTTAAGAAAAGCACGCTCAAGGGTGTTAAAGCCGGGCATTTAAGCTACCTCGGAGATGCAACCATTGATGAAGGCACAAACATCGGTGCTGGAGTTATCACATGTAACTACGACGGAATCAACAAGTATAAAACAACTATTGGCAAAAATGTGTTTGTCGGAAGCGACAGCCAGCTTATCGCACCCATTACACTGCAAGACAATGTTATGGTTGCAGCAGGCACAACCGTTAGAAGCGGAACAATTCAAAGCGGAGAGCTTGCCGTAAACAATGTAAAATTAAGAAAAATAAAAAATTTTTACTATAAATTTTTCAAAAAATAGCAGTTCTTCTTAGAGCTGCAATATAAAAAGATTTTTATTAATATATCAATATATCTTGATATATTAATAGTATTTAGCTATTATTCTCTTTTATAAAAAATTTAATACTTTAAGCGAGAAAAGATGTTTGAGTGGCTCGAAAATTTTAGTTACATTATAGTCTTTAATATTTTAAACTTAGAAAAACATAGTCCCATCAGTGAAGCTTTAAGCTTTTTTATCTATGACACTCTTAAAATTTTTATACTTTTAATCTCAATTATTTACATCGTAACACTTCTTAGAAGTTATTTTCCCATAGAAAAAGCAAGAGCTTATATAAGCGGTAAAAATAAGATAACAGGGCATGTTTTAGCAGCAATATTTGGCGTAATCACCCCTTTTTGTTCATGCAGTGCAATACCTCTGTTTTTAGGATTTTTACAAGCTAGAATTCCTCTTGGCGTAACATTTAGTTATCTTATTTCAGCACCTCTTAGCGATGCAGTCGTTATTGCTATGCTTCTATCTCTCTTTGGATGGAAAATCGCACTGCTCTACATTGGCATTGGTTTGCTTGTAGCTATTATTGCGGGAATAATTATCGGTTCAATGGGTTTGGAGAAAGAGGTGCTTATAGAAGTAAAACCTATTGATGAAATGAACTATAAAGAGGATGAGACAAAATTTAGGCACAGACTTAGAGAATCTTGGGAATACTCGAGAGATATTTTTAAAAAAATCTATCTCTATGTGATCATCGGTGTTGGAATCGGAGCATTTATCCATGGTTATATTCCTGCTGATTTTATAGCATTATATGCCGGCGGAGACATCTGGTATGCACCTATAGTAAGTGTTGTAATGGGAATACCGATGTACTCAAATGCCGCGGGAATATTGCCTTTAGTAGAGGTCTTGACATCAAAAGGGATGCTGCTTGGGACAGCTCTTAGTTTTATGATGGCAGTTGTTGCTCTAAGCCTTCCGGAAGCCATGATACTAAAAAGAGTTTTATCAACAAAACTAATAGCGATATTTTTTGCCATTGTTGGATTTGAGATACTTTTAGTAGGTTATTTATTTAATGCAATTTTACAATAAAGGAGAAAAAATGAAAATTGAGATACTGGGCACAGGGTGTGCAAAATGTAAAACACTTGAGGAAGCTGCAAAGCAGGCTGTAGCAAAAATCGGCGGGTTTCACAGTGTAGAGAAAGTTGAAGATATTGTAAAAATAATGAATTATAATGTTATAAGCACACCTGCTCTTGTTGTTGACAATGTTGTAAAAAGCAGCGGAAAAGTTTTAAGTGTTGATGAGATTGTAAAGATACTTAAGGAGTCTTAAAAAAACACTCTTAATGACTTATGCAATAACAATCGTTTGTCTGCATATATTTCGTTGTTTCAGGCTGAATAATCACATGTGTAACCCCGAAATTCTCTTTAAGACTGAAGCGGATGTTTTCAATTAGATGCTCAATCTCTTCAAGAGATTTACTCGATTTGAGTACTATATGAGCAGAAAAATATTTATCTTTTGATGATGGCAGAGTTAAATGGATATCATGCACGGCACATATTTCTTCAAAAGACAAAAGAAGTTCTTCATACTCTTTTGTTCCATTTATATTTGCATCTATTAAACTCAAAAAACTTTTTTTTAAAACTTTAAAACTGCTTATTAATATATATGTGCCAAAAACAAAAGTCAAAAGAGGATCAATATAAAGAACTTGAAAATAAAGCGTCATAACGGCTCCTAAAACTACTCCAAGAGAGATTACTGCATCTCCAAACATATGCAGATATGCAGCTTTTACATTTAAATCTTCATGATGGTGTTCGTGAGAGTGCAAATCAGGATTGTCTCTAAGAAGATAAGCACTGATACTATTTACAACCAAAGCTACAGACGCGACAACTATCACACTCTTTGCATCTATAAGCACCGGATTCATAAATCTTATAGCAGCCTCATATAAAACATAAATCATAGTAATACATAAAAAAAGTGAATTTACAAATGCTGCCATCATTTCGAAGCGAATATATCCGAATGTCATCTTTGAAGTAGCAGATTTAAGTGCATAATAAGATGCTATGAGCGCTACAAAAAGAGCCAAAACATCACCAAGATTATGAACTGCATCCGTAATCAATGCAAGTGAATTTGAGATAAAACCAAATATAAATTCCAAAACAACTATGATTATATTTAACATAGCAACAAACATAATTTTTTTAGATTTTAAATCTGAATATCTCATCATAAACCTTTTTTTTTAACTTTTGTGTTTATTTTACAATAAAATTCACACTATAAATATTATTAGGCAATGAAAATATTTTTAGATAAAATATTTATACCAATTGCAATTATAAAGGGGAGATTCTTTGAAAATAGTTCACTTTAGCGACACTCACTTGGGCTTTAACGACCTTGAAGTTTTAAACGACGAGAACATCAACCAGAGGGAAGCCGATTTTTACGACGCTTTTGCTCAGGTCGTAGAACAGATAAAAGAGATAAAACCAGATTATATTATCCACACAGGCGATCTGTTTCACCGCTCAAGCCCCTCAAACCGCGCTATCACTTTTGCACTTGAACAGTTCAAAATCATAGACTCTCTTGATATCCCTTTTATCCTCATAGCGGGAAACCACTCAACACCCAGAACAAACCTAAGTTCGCCTATACTAAAGATATTTGACAACTTTAAAAATATATATGCGGCATATAATCAAGAGTATAAAAAGATAGAGTTTGAGCACATAATATTTCACGCCCTGCCCCACATGAACGACGAAACAAAGGCGCTCTCACAAATAGAGCTCTGCGAAGAGGGCATTGACAAAAGCAAAAAGAACATTATGATGATGCACTGCTCAGTGGGTGCTTTTTATCTTATGAACGAGTTTGGCGAGTGGGTATATCCGAGTGATAAAGAGTATATCTTTAAGATGATGGACTATGTCGCACTCGGACATTGGCACGGATTTGGCAAAGTCGGCAAGCATGAAAATGTTTACTACAGCGGTTCGACAGAGAGAACAAGCCTAAATGACAAAAGAAACTCAAAAGGCTTTGCAGAGATAAATCTATACGATGAACTGCAGGTCGAGTATAAAGAGATAAACATCCGCCCTATTCTCACAAAAGAGATAGATTGTGAGGATTATGAAAACTTCGTCTCAAATATTGACACAAGCGACACAAAAGATGCAATAGTCGAGGTAAGACTTACAAACTTGAGCGTTTTACAATCCATCGACATTCAAAACTCTGAGATAAAAAAGCTTTTTGCAGACGCTATGAGCGTCTCGGTAAAGCGAGATTTCAAGCAAGCACAGAGACAAACAGAGATGATGGAAGCCGAAGCCGTATCTCTTGAGGAGTTTTTTTTACAACACATAAAAGAGGAAGCAAAAGGAGAGGAGTTTGAGAGGCTCAAACTCAAAGTCCAAGAGCTCTTTGCACACTACGAGGAGGTTTGTGATGATACTATCTAGACTCCGACTTGAGAACTTTAAAAAATACAGCGCTAAGACAATAAAGTTTGGCGAGGGGCTCATCGGCATCATCGGCAAGAACGGAAGCGGAAAATCTACCATCTTCGAGGCGATATTTTTTGCACTTTACGGCGAGCTGAGGAACAAAGGGTATAAAGATATTATCAAAAACTCAAATGCTGACGCAAAAGATGCGGTGGTCGTTGAGCTTGAGTTTGAGTTTGATGCGGCAACCTACAGAGTAGTTCGTGAATTTCGCGGAAAAGCGATGAGCGCAAACGCAAAACTATACAAAAATGAAGAGCTTATAACAAGCGGCGCCAAAGAGGTGACAAGCTCCATAACCTCACTTACAAAGATGAGCAAAGATGCTTTTGTGAACACTCTTTTTGCCTCTCAAAAAGAGCTTACAAGCCTCAGCACGCTTAAAAACGAAGATAGAAAAAAGATGATACGCCGTCTTTTGGGACTTGAAAAAATAGACTTTGTCGAAAGAGAGCTGGTTGAAAAAAGCAGAGAGCTAAAACGAGAGATAGAAGCGTTTAAAGAGGTGCTTTTGGGCGAAGCGGAGATAAAGCAAAAAGAGGGGCAGATAAAGGAAAATATCGCTTCAAAAGAGGCTCTTGCAAAAGATGAGAAGAGCAAGACAAAAGAGCTTGACGCACTAAAAACTAAAGAGAAAGAGATAAAAAAAGAGCTCACTATATTTGCAGAGACAAAAGAGAAGAAACAAAAGCTTGCCTCACAACTGGAACTGACGAAAAACTCCAAAAACAGCGAGATATTAAACCAGGTAAAACTTAACGCTGAGTTTCATGAGCTTGAAGACAAGCAAGAGAAGCTCGAATCCTTAAAACCTGCGGCAAACGAGTATATTAGCCTGCAGCAGCAGCTAAAAGAGCAGGAGAAGCTAAGAGAGTTCTTCCTCAAAAAAGAGGGGCTGCAAAAGGAGCAGGTTCAACTAAGAGAACAGTACACAAAGAGCAGATCAGACATTGGCGCACTTGAGAAGGCCTGCGAGGGTTATGACGAGTTTGTCTTAAACGCAAAAAATCTGGAGATAAACATCGCAGTTTTGCAAGAGAGCGTAAAGACAAAGCAGACGATCGAAAACGAGCTAAAAGCTGAAATAGCCTCGGAACTCAAGCAGATAGATATCACGAACGCCAAGATAGCCAAGCTAAAAGAGCTAGGAAACGAAGGAGCTTGTCCGACATGCACAAGACCGCTTTTAGAGGAGTATGACAATGTTGTAAACTCGCTTGTCCACGCGGTCAACGAGACACACCAAAAGAAGATTGATGAGTATAAGAAGCAGCTTACTGAGGTAGAGACTCAAAAGAGCGCATTTGAAGCCGAGAAGAAGCAAAAAGAGAAAGAGTTTTCGGAGATTGTAAGCAGTATTAAGATCATAGATAGCAAATTAAAAGACCTAAAAGCCGCACAAGAACACTTTGCCCTTGTAGAGCAAAAAGGGCTTAAAAACAAGCAGGAACTCAAAGAGCTTGAAGCCTACAGTTACGATGAGAAAGCGCACGAGAAGATAAGAAGCGACTTCGCATCTCTTGAACCAAAATACAAACTATACATTAGCAATGAGACAGAGTTAAAGAGACTTCCCGTAGTAAAAGCTGACCTCGCACTTGTAAGCAAAAGAATCGAAGATCTAAGAGAACAGTACAAGAAAAAAGAGGCGGAGTTTAACCTTGTCATCTACGACGAAGAGAAACACAAAGCAAAGCTTGCGGAGCATAACGAACTGTTCAAAGCCATAGATGCAAAAGCAGCACTTCTGATGGAGATAAAAGTAAAAGTTGCAAAGATCGAGGGCGAGATAAAAAACATAGAAGCCTCGCTTGAGAACAATGAGGCGCAAAAGAAAAAAGTTCAGAGCAAAAAAGATGATCTGCTTGACTATGAGAAGATAAAGACAAACCTTACGGAGTTTAAGACACGCCTAAATGCAAAAATAGCACCCCGCATCTCGGAGATCGCCTCAGAGATGTACGCTCGTATCACAAAAGGAAAATACCAGCATATAGAGGTCAGCAACGACTTCGACTTTTTCATCTACGACGAGGGCAAAAAGTACCCAATAGAGCGTTTTAGCGGCGGAGAGATAGACCTCGCAAATCTAGTGCTTCGCATAGCAATCTCAAAAACCTTAACCGAACTCAGCGGAGCAAGCTCAATAGGTTTCTTGGCATTTGACGAAGTGTTCGGAAGTCAGGACGAAACAAGACGCATGGAGATACTAGAAGCTTTCCACACCATCAAAGAGCAGTACAGACAGATATTTCTTATAAGCCACGAGATGGAGATAAAAGAGATGTTTGAGCGGGTTGTGGAACTTTAAAATTAAAAGGAAATGATATGGAAATGATTTTAGTAAAATCGCGCGCTATTAGTCATATTGGATACGATAGCAATACAAAACAAATGAAAATAACATTCAAACAAGGTAGAACTTATGATTATTGTGGAGTACCTCAAAATATTTTTGATGGATTTTTAAATGCTTCATCAATTGGCAGATATTATGACAATTATATAAAAGATAATTATAACTGTTATTAACTTAGCTGTTATTTTAAGAATACGACTTTGAAGATAAAAGGATTGTTATGAAAAAATTGACTGTTGAGTTTGAAAATTGTTATGGAATAAATAGTTTAACGCACGAGTTTGATTTTGAAAAACATAAAACTATTGTATTGTACGCACCAAATGGTATGATGAAAACTTCATTTTCGAAAACGCTACTGAATATTAGTAAGGGGGATGAACCCAAAGAAATAATATATGGATACACCCCTGTGTCAAAAATATTAGCAGACGATTTAGAACTTGCTAAAGAAAATATTTTTGTGATTGAAAGCATGAATGAAAGATTTACTTCTGAACAAGTTTCAACTTTATTAGTAGATGATGAAGCGAGAACAAAATATGAAGAACTTACAAAAGAGTTGTTGTCTTCGCAAGTAAAATTTATTAATAAGCTCAATAAAATGTCGAGCGTAGTTAAAACAAATAATAAAATTGAGAAAACAATTCAGTCTGATTTTGATGGAATTCCTTTTTTTGAGCATATTGAATCTATAGATTTAAATACTATCAATGATGAATTTTCTCATATTCCATATGCGACGGTTATGGATGAAAAAGTTCTTCAAATGCTCAGTGAAAAGAATATTGCAGACAAAATAAAAGGTTATACGCATAAATATCATCAGCTTCTCGAGCAATCAAAATATTATAAAAAAGGCATTTTTAATCCAACAAAAGCTAATAATATTTTAAAAGCAACAAAAAAAGAAAATTTTTTTCAAGCCGAGCATTCTATTTTATTACATGGCAATTTACAACCATTTGCAAGCTATGAAGAACTAGACAAAACTCTTGAAGAAGAAAAAGTGAAAATTTTTGCTGATGCTGAACTGCAAGATATACAAAAACAAATTAGTAATGGTGCTAAGGCAATCAATGACTTTGAATCCATTCTTGAGACATATCCAGAGATTATTACTGAACTAGAAATTGATAATATACAAAAGCTAAAACAAAAACTATGGCTTAGCTATTATAAAAAAGAAGAAGAATCATTTCTAGCTTTAAAAGAATTGTACATATCAACAAAAGCAGAGATAGAGGAAATTGAGAATAAAGCTCAATTACAACTTACAAAATGGGAACAAGTTGTGATTGAGTTTAAAAAAAGATTTTCATTGCCGTTTGAAATTTTAATAACCAACAAAGAAAGTGCTATTTTAGGTAAAGAAACACCAAACATAGATTTTGAATTTACTAATCCTGTTACAGGTGCGAAAAAAACTTTTTCAAGAGACTCGTTAGGTTCTCTACAAATTTTAAGTCAAGGTGAAAAAAGAGCGTTATATCTGCTTTATGTAATATTTGAACTTAAAGGAAGAATAGAAAGCAAAACAAATACGCTTCTTATTATTGATGATATAGCAGATTCTTTTGATTATAAAAATAAATATGCGATAGTTGAATATTTAAATGAAATATCTAGCTATGACTTTTTTAATCAAATAATTTTGACGCATAATTTTGATTTTTTCAGAACTGTACAGGAAAGAATTTTAATGACAACTAAATGGCATAATTCTTTAATAGTCGATAAAGACAACGATGAATCTTTAAAAATTGTTTCTGCTGGTAGTAAAAACGTTACAAATCCTTTTGAGATATGGAGAAAAGGTTATCATAATGAATTGTCTAAATTTATTGCTTTAATTCCATTTGTAAGAAATATAATTGAATATGCTCATGGTACGGATGGTGATGAATATAAAGTACTTACTGCATGTCTGCATATTAAAAAACCAGATACTTTTAGTGTAACTAAAAAAGATATACAAGCTACTTTTGAAACCGTAGGGAAACTTTATAAAGGTAAAGTTATTGAAAATGAGGATGACCTTATTTTAAAGTCAATTTATAGTTGTGCAGACAATATCGTTGCCTCTGGTAAAAAAGATGGAATAGTCCTTGATGATAAAATTGTTTTATCTATTGCAATTAGACTTAAAGCTGAAGAATATATGTGGAGCAAAGTTACTGACAAATCAGTAATAAAGGGTACGCAAACCGGAAAACTTTTTCAACGTTTTAAAGATGAATATCAAGGTGATGATAGTTTTGATAATGATATAAAAGTTTTAACAAGAATGAGTATTATGACTCCTGAAAATATACATTTGAATTCATTTATGTATGAACCTTTACTTGACATGGCATATGGACATTTAGTTGAATTATACAATGATATGAAAAGTTTATAAAATTTAAAATTTACTCACTTGGGTGTAAATTTCTGAGCGGATTATGGAGTTGTAGTTAACAGAGCAAACAATCGAGTATTGTCAAATACAAAGGTAATGAAAATGAAAAACATAAACCTAAAAGTAGCTGATATAACGCAAGAGGATGTATGTGCAGTGGTAAATGCTGCGAACAGCTCACTATTGGGCGGCGGCGGAGTAGATGGTGCAATTCACAGCGCTGGCGGAGAGCAGATACTTAGCGAGTGTAAAAAACTCAGAGCCTCTCTGTATCCTGATGGATTGCCTACAGGAGAAGCCGTTGCAACAACTGCGGGAGAGATGAGAGCAAAATATGTGATCCACACCGTCGGCCCTGTTTATTCATCTTGTAAAAACCGCTGCGAAGAGCTTCTGGCGAACTGCTATATAAACTCACTAAAAGCAGCTTCTGAACTAAAGTGCCACAGTATCTCGTTTCCTGCCATCTCTACAGGCATCTACGGATATCCAAAATATAAGGCGGCTCAAGTTGCCTACAAGAGCGTAAAATCTTTTTTAGACACAGATGAGAGCATGGAAGTTAACTTTGTGTTTTCTTCAAAAGAGAGTTACGACATCTTTTCAGATGCCATCAAAGAGCTGTAAAATAAAGGATATCAAAGAAGCTAGCAAGTATAATTATGAATATTCTTACAGGATTCTACAAATGAGCATATTTGCCCTACAGTCAGAGGCAGGCGGTTTTTTGGACGAAGGTTTAAAACGCTTCAATAAAGAGTTTGACGACTGGTGTGTTCAGTTTGACAACTATGAAGATGCCAATCTTATGAGACAAAATCTTGGCAAAAAAATAGTTGCGGAGGTTGTAGAGATCACACCTTTGAGCTATCCGAAATATTTTTTTCATACTCTTAAAGGTGTTATCCATGCAACAAGACAGATCGATGATAAGATCATCTGCATTGTTGAACCGTATATGGGTTCAAACTTTCGTATCGCGGTGTGTGACTTAACTACAAAAAAAGTGACTATTACAAAGACCAGCTATAAAAATGTCTTAAGTGTAGAGGGTGCTTTTGCACATTTTGAACTGAAATGAAGTATAAACGCCGAAGTCGGGTTTATGTGTTGAAAGCAGAGACATCTTCTTACAAGCGACAAGATACTATACGAGAATAAAACATCACAACACTTTATATCTTGCTCATGCGGGGTTTGAGGAGCAGTTAAGAGAAATATTTAACAACTACAAAAATATGTTCAAGCTTGCGAAAGAGTTCATAGCAAAAAACACAAAAGAGACAAAGTGTTAACACAAAAAAAGACAACTTTAAAAAGAATTTGCCTCTTCTATATACATTTACCTTTTATTCAGTTATACTTCCCTCAATAAAAGATGATTCGAGTTACATCTTTAGTCTGCTTTACATTGATGACCTAGTTAACAGTATAATCCGCTACTAAAAGAAAAGCTTCATATTAGATTTTAGACCACTTCAGCAATGAGGTGTATTCAAACACAAAGGTATTACAATGGCAGCATTAGTAAACGGTACAGTTAAATGGTTCAATGGTGAAAAAGGTTTCGGATTTATCGAACAAGAAAATGGCGGTAAAGATGTATTCGTACACTTTCGTCAAATCAACAGCACAGGCTATGGTCGTGTTTCATTAAACGAAGGTCAAAAAGTTACTTTCGAAATAGGCGAAGGCGAAAAAGGTCCTCAAGCAGAAAACGTTACAGGTCTGTAATCTTTTCGCGTGAGTGGATTTATCCGCTCACATACTTTATATATATTTCCACTCTATTTTTCTACTAAAAAATATAATACAACTTTATTTAAATATTATAATTCCCAACAAAACCCTTTTATATATGGCATAATATAAAATTAAAATTTACTTTTATTTTTAGGATTTTTATGTTCAGAAGAACTTTTTTTATTTTTTTTATATTTGTCATAAATACATATGCAAACATACTTCAAGATGCTATCGACTCCTCGCCTTCAGGTTCTACTTTGAAACTCTCTGCCGGAATTTACAAAGGCAATATAACCATAAAAAAACCTATAAACATTGTCGGTAAAGAAGATGGCGTTATTATAGAAGGAGAAGGCAGAGGAAATATCATAACTATCAAAAGCTCACATGTAAAGCTCAAAAATCTAAATATAACAAACAGCGGAAGCAGATTGGACATTATGGACTCTGCCGTTTTTATAAACAACGCAAAATATGTAGATATTGATAACTGTAAAATAAAAAACTCACTTTATGGTATCTTTTTGGACAATGTAAATAATTCCGTCATACAAAACAATACCGTCTCCTCAAACGGTGAGAAAATAGGCTTTAGAGGTGATGCTCTTAGACTCTGGTTTAGCCATAACAACACTATAAAAAACAACAAGTTTATAAAATCAAGAGATATTGTTTTAATGCGTTCAAATGATAATAATATTTCTAAAAACTATATGCAAGAGTGCAGATATGCTATATTTACACAGTACTCAAAAAATATTACGCTTATAGACAATATACTCAAAAATAATGCTGTAGGCATCTTTTTAGAAGCGAGTAATGATATAAATATAAGTAGCAACTCCATAAAAGGAGATCACGGAGCACAAACTAGCCTTGGCATAATTTTAAAAGCTGCGTCAAATATACATGTAGAAAAAAACATCGTTGCTGAGTGCAATCAAGCACTCTATATTGACAATTCCCCAAAAATTAGAGATACAAAAAATTGGATTTTGGATAACAAGATTATATTCAGCACAAGAGGTTTGAATTTTAAAAACTATAGTGTAAAAAATGTCATAAAAAGAAATGAGCTATTTGGAAATATGGACAATATCATGAGCGACAGCCGCATCGGTTTAACAAATCAAAATGAGATAGAATCAAACTACTGGGATGATTATGAAGGATTTGACATAAACAAAGACAATATAGGTGACACTCCATATAAAAAGCATCTTTATCTTGACGCTCTTTCATTTAAAAACCATAAGTTAGGATTTTTTTACGGCTCTGCAGCATTATCCATGTTAGACTTTTTACTAAAAATTGCTCCTTTTGTTCAGCCTGTTTTGTTAGTAGAAGATAGAAAACCAATATTTAAAATATCTCATTAAATATCTATTATTTTCTTGATGCAAAATTCAAAAAAAATAATACAATTCCATTCTAAATATTATCACTTAAACAAGAGGTCAACCGTGTACAAAATACTTAAAGCACATCCGACAAAAGAGCAGATAACAAACTTCAATATGAAAATTGCTGAAGAAGACGATTATGTCGATTATGTCATTGATTTAAATACCCTCGACGAAGATGCTAAAAAAGAGCTCTGCTCTTTATACGATATAGACGCTAAAGATCTAAATCAAAAAGAGAAACTGCAGCTTAGCATCTCTTCTTCGGTATAATTTTTTAGTAAGAAACTTGACATTTTCTTAAAATCGTTACTATAATAGTATAGACTTATTAAAGGATATGTTATGTGTAAAGATGCAATTGTATTTCGCAACAAACCTGAAGGTGTAACTCTTGAAGCTGGAGTCACATATATGATCTGCACATGTGGAAGAAGTAAAGATGGTATTTTTTGTGACGGAAGTCACAAAGGAACAAAATGCATGCCCAAAAAAGTAACTGTTGAAAAAACGAAGCAGTACCACATCTGCATGTGTAAGACAAGTGCAAACTTCCCTTTTTGTGATGGTACTCACAGTATTTATACCAATGAAGATATCGGCAAAAAGATTCAATCCTGACTCTCACTCTTTGAGAGGGTAAGAGTGTTTAAAATTGACACATACTTTTGGACACTCTTTATATTATTTAACTTCTATCTTTTTCTTTTTTTTCACTTTTTTCTCTCAACTTAGGAACAACAACTTCCAATACACCATTTTCACAGCTAGCATTGATATTTTCAGCATCAACACCATCGTGCAGCAGAGTAAAGCTTCTGAAAAATTTTAGATAACTACTTTCTATTTAGTTTCCTTAATTACTCTTTTATATTACTATTAAAAAGTTTACTAAAATCAGTCGGAAACGGGAAAACTATCGTATTTGTTTTGTCGCTTGAGATATCGCTCATGGTCTGAAGATAACGCAGCTGTATTCCCAAATCATTTTTGCTAAGTTTTTGTGCTGCCTCTAGAAGATTTTCACTTGCTTCGACCTCCCCTTTTGCATTGATAACTTTTGCGCGGCGCTCGCGTTCTGCTTCAGCCTGTTTTGCAATAGCTCTAACCATACTCTCATCAAGGTCAATATGCTTTATCTCAACATTGGATATCTTAATACCCCATGCATCAGTCTGTTTATCTAAAATCTCCTGTATATCACGATTCAACCGCTCTCTCTCGGCAAGCATCTCATCAAGTTCATGTCCGCCTAGCACAGAACGAAGAGTAGTTTGTGCAAGCTGACTAGTTGCATCATAAAAATTCTCTACTTGAATAATGGCTTTTTCAGGATCTATCACTCGAAAATAGACAACCGCATTTACATGCACAGATACATTATCATGAGAGATAACATCTTGAGTAGGAACATCAAGAACAATTGTACGAAGGTCAACCCTTACCATCTGTTGAATAAAGGGAATTAATATAATAAGTCCCGGTCCCTTAACCCCCGTAAAACGCCCAAGCGTAAAAACAACTGCGCGCTGATACTCTCGTAAAATACGAATAGCAGCAGCTAAAAAAGCAATCGCAAAAAATGCCATATATATCGCTGTTATATTTAAATCAAAAAACATTGTCTACTCCTTAATTGGTTTAACTTTTAAAACAAGACCTGATCGTTCAATAACTTGAACATTTTGACCCACAGATAATTTACTCTCACTTACAGCACTCCATGTTTCACTATGACAATGCACCAAATATCCTTTCTCATTAGAATCAATAACATTAGCAACTGCACCGATCATCTCCTCTGCGCCTGAAACTACTTTAGCCGATCTTGAGCTTAAAAAAAGTTTCATAACTAAAATAAAAAAGAGAAGACTGGAAAAAGTAAAAGCAATAATTAGCGGGATAGAAATACTCTGCCCAAGAGTATCAGCATCAAATAAGAGAAGTGAGCCAAAAGCAAAAGCAATAACACCGCCAATACCCAAAATACCAAATCCTGCAATAAAAACCTCTGCAACCATAAAGGCGATGCCTAAAAGTATAAGCAATAACCCCGCATAATTAAACGGTATCATATTCAATGCATAAAGTGCAATCACACCACAGATAAGCCCAACTACTCCAGGAAAAATAGAACCTGGATTCATCAATTCAAAAAAGATACCATATATAGCTATCAGTATAAGTATATAAGCAATATTTGGATCAGTAACAATAGATAAAAATTTAATTTTCCAGTTTGCCTCAAAACTATATATCACTGCATCTTTTGTTTTAAGCGTAATACTTTTGCCCGAAACAACTACACTCCTGCCATCAAGTTTAGCAAGCAACTCTTCACTGTCTTGAGCTATCAAATCAATCACACCATATCTAAGAGCATCAGTAGCAGAAATACTTTTCGACTCTTCCACGGCAGATAACGCCCAAGTTACATTGCGGTCACTCAATTGGGCTAAACTTTTAATATATGCTACAGCATCGTTCAATGCTTTTTTTTCAAGAGTAGACATAGCACTGCTGTTTAAATCATCTATTTTTGGTGCCGGCATTAAATTTATCGGAGTAGCAGCACCAAGATTTGTTCCCGGAGACATGGCTGCAATATGAGAAGCATAAAGAAGATATGTACCGGCACTAGCTGCTCTTGCACCTTTTGGAGAGACATATGTAACAACCGGTATAGAACTGTTTGTAATACCCTGAATTATCTCTCTCATGGATGTTGAGAGCCCGCCGGGAGTATCTAACTCAAGAATTATCATCTGAGCATCTCGATCCCTTGCAAAGAGCATACCATCTTTGAAATATTCACTGCTTGCAGGTCCCACAGCCCCTTTTATCTCTAGCTTCACAACAGTAAAACTATCTGCTAAAAGTGGCAAAAGTGTTAAAAGCAACAGAAAAAGTAAACGCATCAACATTTAACCGCCTTTATAGTTTAAAATAACGCTCGATTTTAGTGCCACACTCCCTCAAGCAAATAACCGCAATATGGGCATTTACCCTCCTCATCAAGGTCGTTTGTTACAAACTGTCCAATATTGCCGCTTCTGTCAATCACTTTTTTCTTACAACTAGGGCAATATGTTGATTCATAATCTTCATTATCGACATTGCCGACATAGAGATATTTTAGCCCCTCCTCTTGACCTATTTTATAGGCACGAAGAAGAGTCGATTCAGGAGTGCAAGGAACATCAAGCATCTTGTAAGTAGGATGAAATGCCGAGAGATGCCACGGTATAGAAGTATCAAGCTCTGCAATGAATTTTGCGATATTTCTTATCTCTTCATTTGAATCGTTTTTGCCCGGAATAAGAAGAGTTGTTATCTCTATCCAGATTCCCTTTTCATGAGCATACTTTACAGCTTCAAGAACAGGCTTTAGTCTTGCGCCGCAGATCTCTTTATAGAACTCGTCGGAAAAACTCTTGATATCAATATTCATCCCGTCTATATAAGGCTCGAGCAAATCTATAGCTTTTCGCGTCTCATAACCACTTGTTACATAGATGTTTTTCAAACCCTTTTCGTGCGCAAGCTTTGCAGTGTCATAGGTATACTCAAAAAAAACTATCGGTTCATTATATGTATATGCTATTGATTCGCATCTATTTTCAACTGCTAATTCGACTATCTTTTGAGGCGGAAGTTCACGCCCGACAATCTTATGTTCATGTTCTTTTGGATATTGGGATATATCGTAGTTTTGACAAAATTTACAAGAGAAGTTGCATCCCACCGTTCCCACGGAGAAGGCTCTGCTCTTTGGCAGAAAATGAAACATCGGCTTTTTTTCTACGGGGTCAATGTTTACCGCGGCGGCAAGTCCATAAACAAGAAGTTTAAGCTCACCACCTTCAACTTTTCTTACACCGCATATACCATACTCACCTTCATCAAGCTTACATGCATGCGCACACGCCTGACACAATATCTTTCCGCTATCTAGCTTTTTACTTAGCCATGCTGTTTGTGACATCTTGCTATCCTTAATTTTACTTCATAAAATGAAGGACATCCTTCACTTATTTATAACGATGTCGGAAATAGACCCTCAAGTGGTACCTCAATTCCGCCACTTACACTAAAAACCCGCTATGATCACAAAACTTTAGTTTCTTTAGAAAAGTTTGACACTTTCGAGAACTTAATAGGTTATTTATAAATCAGCGGAACAAATGCAAAACCGTAGTGCTCATTAGCATCAAACTCCCCGCCCTCTTTTTTAACAATTTCAAAAACTGAACTTTGAATCGGGATGACAAGCTTTCCTCCGACTTTTAGCTGTTTGATAAGCTCATATGGAAGTTCATCGGCAGCGGCAGAGACTAAAATGCGATCAAACTTCTCGCCCGCTATGCCAAGCTCATCTCCTGATTGAACTATCTTAGCATTTTTAAACTTATATTTCTTTAAGTTAAAACTTCCAAATTTTACAAGCTCACCCACTCTCTCAACTCCAGTTACAGAGCCGCCCTCTCCCACAACATAAGCTAGTAGAGCAGTTGTCCACCCTGAGCCGCTTCCTATATCTAAAATCTTATCTCCCTCTTTTGGCGAAAGCATCTCAAGCATCATAGCAACAGTTCTTGGCTGAGAGATTGTTTGTCCATTACCGATGCCCAGAGGATAATCTTCATAAATGTCCATAGCACTTCTATCGGCTACAAAATCCGCTCTGTCGACATGTCTGAAAGCTTCTATAATTCTGCTTGAGTGAAGCGCGCCAACATTTATAAGATAATCAACCATCTCATTGTTTGAGTACATAACTATCCCTCCTTACAAAAGTGATTCAAGAGCTTTAAACTCTAGATTGTGAGCCTCGGCAACAGCGCGATTTGTTAAAGCTCCATTAAAAACATTGACTCCCAAAGCCAATGATGCATCATTTTCAATAGTCTTAATCACTCCATCCTTTGCCAATTTTCTCACATAAGAAATCGTTGCATTTGAGAGCGCTACGGTAGATGTTTTCGGATAGGCTCCTGGCATATTTGCCACACAGTAGTGTAATACTCCCTCTTCTATAAAGGTGGGGTTTGTGTGAGTTGTAGGGCGAGAAGCTTCGGAAATACCTCCCTGGTCTATCGCTATATCCACAAGCACGGCTCCCTCTTTCATCTCTTTTAATATCTCGAGTGAAATAAGCTTCGGCGTCGCCGCTCCGCCATGAACGAGTACCGCACCGACAACCATATCTGAACTCTTTATAGCCTCTAAAAAAGCATTTTTAGAGTACAAAAGAGTTTTTACATAAGGAAGCTGCTTTTTTAACTCCTCCAATTTTGGTGAGGTTCTATTGATAACCGTTACATCCGCTCCCATTCCTAAAGCTATCTTAGCCGCGTTAAATCCGGCATTACCTGCGCCTACTACCAAAACTTTTGCCGCCTCTACCCCGTCTGAACCGCTTATTAAAACACCCTCACCGCCTTTATAACGGCTAAGATGATAGGCTCCGACAATCGGCGCCATAAAGCCTGCTATTTTACTCATTGGTTTTAAAAGAGGAAGTTCATTGTCTATTGTAACCGTCTCATAAGCAATCGCGCAAACTCTCTTTTGCATTAAAACAAGAGTAAGTTCTTTTAAAGGAGCAAGATGCAGATAACAAAAGAGAGTATGCTTCTCATTTAAAAAACCGTACTCTGAGGATTGCGGCTCTTTTACTTTTACTATTAATGTTGCTTCTTTATAAAGCTCTTTGGCGCTTATTGCTATTTTTGCACCCGCTTTTATATAATCCTCATCAGTAAAACCGCTTCCGATTCCTGCACTGCTTTGAACAACTACTTTATGCCCCTCATCAACCAACAAGCCAATATTTGAAGGGGTTATTCCAACGCGAAACTCATCGGTTTTCACCTCTTTTGGAACTCCGATAATCATATCTTAACTCCTTAATTGTAATAAATTTATTGTCTAAAAATCATAAAACCAATCTTTTGATTTTCTTGAAAAAGGGTACTGCTTATAAAACTCTTCTTCATCTAAAACAAATCTAAAATTTTGCATATACTTATTTATAAGCTTATAGGCTTCATTTATCTCTTTAAACTTTTTTGCATCACCCTGTGGCATATCAGGATGATATATTTTTGATAATTTAAGATACTTCTCTTTTAATTCAGCCTGTGTTATACGCGTCACTATATCTAAAGCTTCAAGAGCTTTTTCAAACTTTTCATAATTCATAAACTATATCACTTTTAATTTTTTATTTAAACAATCACTAAATATGTAATTAACACCGATCTCAAAAAGCTCTTTTGCCAGCTGAGGATTATTTACTGTATAAACACCTACAAAAAAACCGATTTCTCTTAACATTTTAACTTTTGTTTTATCTACTAAGGCATTATCAATATGATAAGCATCTACCTTCAAACTCTTTAGATACTCAAGAAGATTATCAGGATCTCTTCCCTCAACCAAAGCTGCGCTGGGCACATTTGGCAGCTTTTCTTTAACTATTATTAAATATTCATGCCTAAACGATGAGATCAAAACACGCTCCTGTACTCCTGCCTCTTCTATCTCTTTTGCAATTGTTTCTATAACTATTCTATCCTCAAAACAGTTAGACATATCTTTAATTTCAATATTTATAAACAGACTATTCTCTTTTATAAATTCTAATGCCCTCTTAAGAGTCAAAAGTGGCTCTTTATGATTTTTATATTTGTAAAACCAGCTTCCATAATCCAACATGCAAAGTTCTTCAAACATAAAATCGCAAACTCTGTAGGGTTTTTTATCTCTAAAAGAGTCGATTTCGGCTATATTGGTAGTTCTTTGAAGCGTATTATCATGCATAACTATAACTGTCCTATCTTTGCTTAGCTGAACATCTATCTCTATAAAATCACACTTTCCTATGCTCTTTTTTAACGCCGAAAGAGTGTTTTCGGGTGCGATAGAGCGTGCACCTCTGTGAGCGGCGACAAGACCCTTTTTCTTCATTAGTTCTAAAAATTTCATGCACTATTCTATCATTTATTTTATCCAATCTCATCTTTTGTGGTAAAATTGGTGCGAAATTAAAAGAGGCGGCATCTATGCAAGAGAGTAAAAAAACCATCTACTCGTGGGCACTTTACGACTGGGCGAACTCTGCATACGCAACAACCGTTATGGCAGGCTTTTTCCCACTCTTTTTCAAATCATACTACAGTGCAGATGTAGCGGTTACCACTAGTACCGCCCATCTTGGGATTGCCAGCTCAATATCGAGCCTTGTAATCGTGCTTATCGCTCCGCTCCTGGGCTCTATTGCGGATGTTCACTCTCTTAAAAAAAGATATCTTTTCCTATTTGCTTATCTCGGCATATTGATGAGCGCAATGCTCTCTCTTGTTGGAGTAGGAGAGTGGCAGGCGGCACTTTTTATATATATTCTAGGCAATATAGGTTTTATGGGCTCAAACATATTTTATGACGGGCTTTTAAAATCCGTCTCAACCAAAAAAAGTGTCGATTTTGTCTCGGGGCTTGGCTTTTCGCTCGGCTATCTCGGCGGGGGAGTACTCTTTAGCATAAATGTCTGGATGTTTCAGGATTTTGAATTTTTTGGGTTTGAAAACCAAGCCGCTGCCATAAAAGCATCATTCGTAAGTGTCGCGCTCTGGTGGGCGCTCTTCTCCATCCCCCTCCTTCTGTTCGTAAAGGAGGACAAAAGCACCAACGCAGCTGCAACGACAAAACTAAAAGATGGATATTTACGACTAAAAAAAACTTTCTCTAAGATCAGGCAGCTTAGACATCTATCCCTCTTTTTAGTAGCCTACTGGCTCTACATAGACGGCGTAGATACAATTATCAGGATGGCGGTAGATTACGGAATGGCGCTTGGATTTGACTCTTCAAACCTTATTTTAGCTCTTTTACTTGTTCAGTTTGTCGGATTTCCCGCAACGCTTCTCTTTACTAAAATATCTGAAATCATGGGCACAAAGGGTGCGATTTATCTTGCCATCGCTATCTATCTATTTATAATTATATGGGCGGCTCAGATGATGGAGGTTTGGGAATTTTATATGCTTGCAGTGATGATCGCTCTTGTTCAAGGCGGTATTCAGGCACTTAGCCGCTCATACTACTCAAGGATGATTCCAGAGGGATACTCCGCCGAGTTTTTCGGTTTTTACAACTTTATAGGCAAATTTGCGGCGATTTTCGGACCTCTTCTTATAGCCATTGTAGCACTTGTATCCCAAAACTCAAGAGTATCTATCGCCTCTATCTCTATTTTGTTTATTATAGGCGCAATTCTGCTCTACTTCGTAGATGAGAAAAAAGGAGAAAAAGAGCTCAAAGATGCTCTTTTCTAGAGCGTTTAAGCTCGCGCTCTATAGCATCTCTAACTCTCTTTACTATCTCGCCATACTCCATAGAGTGCGGCTCTATAGGCTCTAAAAATGTCACCCTTATTTTTCTTGGTCTTGGGAAAAGCATTCCTGCTCTAAGTGCTTCAAAACTGCCGTCAATTACAACTGGGATGATGGGTGTCTTAAATGTTTTAGAGAGCATAGCAAAGTATGGTCTAAACTCCAAAAGTTCTCTATCTCTTGTTCTAGCCCCCTCAGGAAAAATCACTAGATTATTTCCGCTTCTTATAGGAAGTGCGCAGTAGATCATCGTCTCTTTAAGGTTTTCGTTTGCATCTATCAAGATGGTCTGTCCATGTTTTGCAATAGGCTTTAAGAGTTTTGTACCAAAGACCTGTTTATATGCCAGAAAAAAGGTTTTTTTTAAAGTTTTGTACGGCAATGCGGACTCTATCAAAAATCCGTCAAGCATACTCTGATGTGAAGGCGCTATTATGCATGCCTTTGATGAAATATTTTCAATCCCTCTGACTTCAAAGCGAAAATATAACCTAAAAAACGGATAAAGAAGAGTCTTATATAGAGACATAATAAAAGGAGAGTATACTAGTTTTTCACTGCTTTGCTCTCTTAGCAGTTCATCCCATTCTGGTTTGACAACTCCTATCTTTTTTGCATTGACTTTTATGTAACTATAGAGTGACTCAAGTTTCATAATTTTTGAGAAAGCAGCTTCATCTATTTTTACTCCAAAACTCTCTTCAATAAAAACAAAAAGCTCTACATAATTAAGCGAATCAAGTTCAAGGTCAAGTTCGAGATGAGAAGATGGCAAGATCTCTTTTTTAGTCAAAGTTGCTATATATGATTTTAAAATTTTATATACCTCATCACTGGGTTCATCTTGAGTTGAAATATTATCGTTTTTATCTGATACAAGAAATTCTTTAAGCACCGTCTTGTCAATCTCGCCTGATTTTGTCTTTACAAGCGGTTTTGTTAAAATTTTATAGCCCTTTACCTTCTCTTGCTCAAGAGCTTTCATATTGTAAAGCTCAATTGCATACCATTTTATCTCATCTTCTATATTTATAATTTTTGCTTCTTTTAAAGCATTAAAATCAGGATAAACAAATGCAAAAGGATAACCATTAAATATAATTACTCCAATCTCATCAATAAACGAAGTATAAGATAATATCTTCTCCTCTATTTTATGTAAATCCATCTTTTCTCTTAATTCTAAATTTTTAAATCTATAGTATCCAAGATGCAAATCTATTGTCAAGCATAATTATAATATCAAGCCTAAATTAAGAGCCAAAAAGTTAAAATACACCAATAAATAAATAAGGTAATTTTTGTTAAATCTTCCTAATATACTAGCGTTTTCACGCATTTTTTTAGCACCGTTTATGTTTTGGGTTATTTTGAATCCCGACTATTTTACTGACAATGGTTACCATATAACATGGAACTACTACTTTGCTTCGCTTCTTTTTGTGCTGGCAAGTGTTACGGACTTTTTTGACGGTTACATCGCAAGAGAGTGGAATCAGATGACAATGCTTGGTGCCATTATTGATCCTCTTGCTGATAAGATGCTTATAATTGCCGCATTTTTAGGGCTTATGATGATAGGAGAAGCAAATGCATGGGCTATCTACATTATCATCATCCGCGAGCTTTTTATAACCGGAATCCGCACCGTAGCCGTAAGTGAGGGGTTAAGCGTAAAAGCATCATGGGCAGGAAAGGTAAAAACCGTTGTACAGATGATTGCCATCGGATTTTTGCTTATGCACTGGCCCCTTGGAAGTGAACTTCTCTGGTTGGCAGTCGTGCTCACGCTCTACTCAGGCTTTGAATATCTTTGGGAGTTTAGAAGAGCACTCTTGGGAGTTAAAAAGTAATGAGTTTTATAGTATCTCTTTTAGTTCTATCTGCACTTATATTTTTTCATGAATTAGGACACTATTTTGCAGCCCGCGCGATGGGTGTTTATATTGAAACTTTCAGTATTGGTTTTGGACGAAAAATAGCTTCTTTTCATAAATGGGGCACTGAATGGAAATTAGCACTTTTTCCTCTTGGCGGTTATGTCAAAATGAAAGGACAAGATGATAGTGATCCCTCTAAAAAAAGTTATGATATAGACAGTTACAATGTAAAAACACCATCTCAAAAGATATTTATTCTTCTAGCAGGTCCTCTTGCAAACTTTGTTTTAGCATTTTTTCTCTACTTTATAATAGCTTTAGGCGGACCAAATATTCTTTCACCTGTAATTGGCGAAGTTGTAAAAGATTCTCCCGCTTTTGTTGCAGGATTAGAAACAAATGACACCATTCGTTCCATTAACGGCGTAGAAATCACTACATGGAAAGAGATGGCAGAAATTATTGAAAAATCAGAAGGTTCTTTAAATATAGAACTTGAGAGAGCAGGATATATTCACTTTATAACACTTATGCCAAAAATCACGCAGACAACAAATATGTTTAACGAAGTGATTGAGAAGAAGATGATTGGAATCGGCAGTGCAGGAGTTTCTCATAAACTTGAATTGAACCCAGGCGAAACACTCTCCTATGCAACTGATCAAACCATTCAAGCATCGAGTCTTATTTTTACAGGACTTAAAAAACTCATTGTCGGAGAAGTGCCGGCAAAAGAGCTTGGAGGTGTTATATCTATAGTAAAACTTACTTCCGACGCGACAGATGCGGGCTGGATGAGTGTTCTTTTTTTTGCTGCTCTTATATCTGTAAATCTTGGCGTTTTAAATCTGCTTCCCATTCCGGCACTTGACGGCGGGCATATAATGTTTAATCTTTATGAGCTTATACTTAGAAGAGAGGTAAGCGAAGAGATTATGATAAAGCTGACTATTGCAGGATGGGTAATTCTCTTTTCACTTATGGGGCTTGGAATTTACAACGATATAAATAGACTAATAGGATAAAAAATGAATGACGAAGAATACAAAATTTATATAGATGATATTATCAGACGGGTTGAGTCTGCAAGAGTTAAATTTAGCGAATATCAGATTATTAAAATTGTTGCAATTAGCAAATACTCTACAACCAAAGAGATAGAAAAATTATATAGAATTGGTCAAAGAGCTTTTGGGGAGAACAAAGTTCAAGATCTAAGAGCAAAAAGCAGTGAGCTTGAAGACCTGCCGCTGGAGTGGCACTTTGTAGGAAATCTGCAAAAAAACAAGATAAACAACCTTCTGGACATCAACCCTGCTCTTTTTCATGGACTTGATTCGCTAGAGCTTGCACATGAGCTGCAAAAGAAACTTGAAGCAAGAGAGATGACACTGGAGGCGCTTCTTCAGATAAACTCTGCAAAAGAGGAGTCCAAACACGGCGTAATGCCAGAAGATGCGGTTGCAATTTACAACCAGATAAAAAAAGAGTGTCCAAATATCCACTTAAGAGGCGTTATGAGCATCGGTGCGCATACCGAAGATAAAGCGGTAATAAAAAAGAGTTTTGAGACAACTTATGACATCTATAAGCAGTTAGATGGTGCTACGATCTGTTCTATGGGGATGAGCGGTGATTTTGAGCTGGCTATCGAGTGCGGTTCAAATATGGTTCGTCTCGGCTCAATAATGTTTAATAAGTAACTCTCCCCTTAAGAGGAGAGTTATTACTTCTACTCTATTACTTTTCTAGCGTTAATAGGCTGGATCGGTCTGTTGTTAGCGTGATGGAAAGTATCTAAAAACTCTTTTGTCTGCCCCTTTGAGATAGTAGAGTAGTTTTTAAGAACAAGCCATCTGACACCCTCGCTGCACGGCGGAGTCGTTAATGAACCGTTAAATCTGTAGTAATCTTTATCTTCTGGCAAAAGCGCATTTACTTCATCCGCAGAGATACTCAAAGACTCTTTGCCACCAGCTTTCTTAGGCATTTTAGCCCACACTTTTTTTAGAAACGGATTTTCTGCTCCGTCTTCGAACATCAACCCTACAACCGCTAAAGAGCCATCTTTTGTTGCATGAACAAAGTGACCTTCAAGAGGGAACTCTTTGCCGTCTATCTGATTCTCACTTGGTGTGTGAAAGTGGAACTGAATAAGCGGAAACTTGATACTATCTACAGTAATACTGCTTCCCGCATCAAAATTAACCTGAATAGTATGACCGTTGTTTATCACAGATGATATACCTGTCTTATAGTCAAACCCGATCTTCTGCATATTCTCTGCTTCAACAGTTACTTCTGAAGTAATATTTATAGGAGATTGGCTTTTACCATCTTTACACATACTGTAATCAGCAGAAAGTGTGCCCCAGTTATCAGGACCTTCGTGTCCGGTATATCCCCAGTGAGTTGCTCCCTCTGATGCTAAAAGAGCTGTACTTAAAAGTAGAGCCGCTATACTGCTTCCTAGAACTTTACATAGTTTCATTTATGAACCTTTATTATAAGAAATTTTTATTTATAAATTATATCATTAAAATTTAAAACAATATAATTAATTAATATTTTTTTCTCTATATCTTACTGCATTTCTAAATGAATTTTCTATACACTCTATTTGATAATCAATCATTTTATAAAATGGATTTAAAAATTTATCTAAATCATCTTTATGGAGACTCTCAATCTCCCATTTTTTCAAAAGTTCCAAAACTATTAAAGTTGACTCTATTGTTGATAAACAGTACTCAGCAGGCTGCTCTTTTATCTTAAACTGTGAAACTCTTGATGTTTCAAAACTTATATGTTTTATATTTTGCAAATTTTTAGACTCTCTTATCATCTTAAGCGAACATGCCCAAGTCGAATCTATAATAAATATTGCCATATCTTTTGTATTATCAATATTTTTTTCAAAATCTCTGCTTTTCACACTTATATTAATGGCATCTTTTGATGGATAAAGTATATAACTTTGATATGTTGAGATTATCTCATTTATAGCACCATTGTTTGTAAAATCAATGCCAACAAAAAGTTCTGAGTTTTTAAGAGACAGGTGAGTTAAATGCCCCGTACCGTTTTTTACTTTTTTAAACTCTTTTGGATGCATAAGTATTACAAACTTTGTCTTTGTCTCTATAGGATTAACATATCCGCACATGCATGAACTTTTGGGTCTGTAACAACTATAACACTTCTCTCTATCACCATAATATGTTTTCATAAAGCGAATTATACTAAAATTGCGCTATGAAATTAAAACAGAGATATGACCTTATAGTTGTCGGTGCCGGTGCGGCGGGAATAATTGCAGCAATAACTGCAGCAAGATTGAATGATAAAGTTTTACTTTTAGAAAAACTGCCCCAAATAGCCTCAAAACTAAAAGCTACAGGAGGCGGACGCTGTAACCTGACAAACACTCTGAACAATGAAGAGTTCATGTCAAAATTTGGGCGTAACGGCCGCTTTATGCAAGATGCTTTAAAAGAGTTTGATTATAAAACACTTATAAACTTTTTTAAAGAGATAGGAGTGGATACTCATGCGCCTGATGGTTTTAGGGTTTTTCCAACCTCGCACAACTCATCAACAATCATATCTGCTCTTATAGATGAGATGCAAAGAGTCGGTGTAGAGGTTTTGGTATCGCAAAGAGTCGAAAAGCTTTTAGTTATAAATAATCAAATAAGCGGTATTCAAACTACAAATAATATTTTTAACACAAAAAGAGTCATTGTAGCAACTGGCGGGCTTGGATACCCTACTCTCGGAGCTGATGGAGATGGATATAAAATGGCACAAGAGCTTGGGCACAAAGTTACCCAGCTGTACCCGGCTATGATGCCGCTTTATACAAAAGAGAAGTGGGTTAAAAATTGCAGAGCTGACACAATAGCCAAAGTTGAACTTAGAGTTGATATGAAAAAACAGAGCAAAATAAAGGTATACGGAGATCTTATTTTTACAAAAAACGGTATACGCGGTCCGGTCGTGCTTGACGCGGCAAGAGATTTAACCCCGCTTTTAGAAAAATACGGCGAAGTGCCAATTTTGTTAAACTTCACAAAAGGGATGAATGAAGAGCAAATAACAAAGTATTTAAAAGAACTGTTTTCAAAAGCTCCACACTTAACTATACTTGAACTTGTAAACACTCTTCTCCCTCTTGAGCTTTCAAATGAAATCTGCAAACTGGCAGGAGTAGAAGCTCATTTATCATACAAAAAAATAGCAGGAGAACAAAGAGCAAAACTTATAAATCTTCTTGCCTGGACACCGCTGACAGTTATAGGGCATGAAGGCTTTAAGATGGCTATGATAACCCGCGGCGGAGTTGATTTAAGAGAGATAAACCCAAAAACAATGCAGAGCAAAATAGTAGATGGATTATACTTTTGCGGAGAAATCTTAAATCTTGACGGTCCATGTGGAGGCTATAATCTCCAATGGAGCTTTGCAAGCGGCTATCTTGCAGGTGCAAGTTTTAGTAAAAATACCTTTATTGAAAATATCTAATTGAAGCAAAACCATACGCTTTTGTTTTGGCAATAAGATCTATTTGCGCCTTTTCTACAATACCTCCAAGGGCAAAAACTTTTATATCACATATATTTAAAAGCTTTTTTAAATCATCTATCCCTTTTGGTTCACCTTTTCCCGGAGAAGAAAATATAGGGCTGTATGTAACTGCATCAGCACCAAGTTTTTGAGCCTGTAAAACTTCCATATAAGTATGCGTGCTAACAATAACTTCCAGTCCCAATTCTTTAGCACTTTCAATCTCTTCAAACTGGGTAGAAGTAAGATGAATGCCTGTTGCATTTAACTCCTTTGCCAGTTTTGTATTTTGATGTATAAAACTTTTAATATTTTCAAATTCTGAACAAGTTTTTACGAAATCCGCAGCCTGTTTGTCATAATTTTTATTTAGTTTATCTCTGTAAAGAGCATAATGCGGCTTGTGTTTTTTAAACTGTTTTTGTAAAATTGAACAAAAACTTTCTGAATTATTTGTATAAAATTCTTTGGAAGTTATAAGATATTTTTTCATTGTTTCTCCCATATATTTTATAATTTTTATCACTGAAACAGTTATATCAAATTTTTAAAATTTTTTTACTTTTTTTACTATATTAAAATTATACCCTGTGACAATTAATAGAGCTTTTAGTGACGCAAAAGTGACATATTTTATTATAAGTTTTTAACTTCTTATCTTATAAACTGCGTAAATTATTTTAAAGAGGAGCTATCATGGTTGAAAATATTTTAAAAAGAGATGGCACATATAAAGAATTTTTACCTTTTAAAATTGAAGATGCTGTCAAAAAAGCTTTCAAGTCTCAAAATATTACTTATGATAGTTCTGTATTTTTCAATGTTCTTGACGACTTGAAGACAAGAAGAGTCGTTGCTGTTGAAGATGTACAAGATTTAATCGAAAAAGAGCTTTATAAAGCTAGATATTATGATGTTATGAAATCTTTTATGGTTTATCGCCATACTCATAAAATGCAAAGAGAGCATATGCTCGATGAAGATACGACATACATTAGCTCTACTCAAACTATAGAAGAGTATATTGGCGGAACAGATTGGCGCATAAAGGCCAATTCAAACACCGGTTACTCTAATGCAGGTCTTGTCAATAACACCGCAGGTAAAGTAATCGCAAACTACTGGCTTGATAAAATATATTCAAAAGAGGAAGGGTATGCTCATCGCAATGGTGACTACCATATCCACGACCTCGACTGTCTTACTGGATATTGTGCAGGCTGGAGTTTAAGAGTATTGCTTGATGAAGGTTTTAACGGAGTAAGAGGAAGAGTTGAAAGCGGTGCGCCTAAACATTTTCGTGAAGCACTGGGTCAAATGGCAAACTTCTTAGGTATCTTGCAAAGTGAATGGGCGGGTGCACAGGCATTTAGTTCTTTTGATACATATCTGGCACCTTATGCATTTAAAGATAAACTCTCTTTTTATGACATTAAAAAAGCTGTTAGAAGTTTTGTGTACAACTTAAATGTACCTGCACGCTGGGGTCAATCGCCATTTACAAATATTACGATAGACTGGACAGTTCCTGCTGACTTAAAAGACCAAACACCGACATCAAATCAGCAGCATCTTTTTAAAGATCTTCTTGACAGCGAACTTGAAGAAGAGGCAAAACACAGAGGTGCAAAATCTCTTGAAGAGATGACATACAAACATTTTCAAACAGAGATGAATCTCATTAACAAAGCCTACTACGAAATTATGACTGAGGGTGACTTGACAGGTCAGCCCTTTACATTTCCGATTCCGACAGTAAACATTACTGAGGACTTTGACTGGTATGGCGAAAATACAGATATTTTGTTTGAAAACACTGCAAAAGTAGGTTCGTCATACTTTCAAAACTTTATCGGTTCACAATTCAAAAGAGATGAGAATGGAAACTTAGTAGAGAATCCTGAAGCATACAAACCAGGGCATGTTCGTTCAATGTGCTGCCGCTTGCAATTAGATTTGCGTGAGCTTCTCAAGCGTGGCGGCGGCTTATTCGGCTCAGCTGAGATGACTGGTTCAATCGGTGTTGTTACTATCAATATGGCCCGTTTAGGTTTTCTCTACAAAGGTGATAAAGAAGCTCTTTATAAACGCTTAGACGAACTTATGGAAATGGCAAAATCTACACTTGAGAAGAAGCGAGTATTTATCCAAGATATGTATGATAGAGGTCTTTTCCCATATACTAAACGCTACTTGCCAGGATTTAGAAATCACTTCTCAACCATTGGTGTCAATGGTATGAATGAGATGATTAGAAATTTCACAAGCGATAGCTATGATATAGCAGACAAGCGCGGAGAAGAATTTGCAATTGAGCTTCTTGAACATATCCGTGACAGAATGGTTGAGTTTCAAGAAGAAACAGGAAATCTTTACAATCTAGAAGCAACTCCTGCTGAAGGAACAACTTATAGATTTGCTAAAGAGGATAAAAAACGATACGGGGATTCTATTATTCAAGCAGGCATGGGAGAAAACATCTACTATACAAACTCATCTCAAATTCCTGTTGATTTAACAGATGACCCGTTTAAAGCTTTGGATTTACAAGATGATTTACAGTGTAAATATACGGGAGGAACGGTACTTCACCTCTATATGAAAGAGGCTATAAGTTCAACAGAAGCTTGTAGAAAACTGGTTAAAAATGTAATTTCTAACTATAGACTGCCTTACATTACAGTAACTCCGTTATTCTCTGTTTGTCCTAAACATGGATATATTCCAGGAGAACATGAGTATTGTCCGAAATGTGATGAAGAGCTTTTAAGCGAAATCACAGTCGCATCTTAATAAAGGAGGTGAAAAAAAATGAGTAAAAATGAAGCTTTAGCTATGTTAAAAGACAAAAGACAAAAGTGTATCGTTTACACAAGAGTTATGGGTTATCACAGACCTGTTGAGAGTTTTAATGTAGGGAAAACTGGTGAGCACAAACAGAGAAAACAATTCGCTGAGTGCTAAGGTTATATATGATTTAACATCATTCACCCACTTGGATTATCCAGACCACCTATCATGTATAGTGTGGTTTAGTGGGTGCAATATGCGATGTGATTACTGCTACAACAAAGATATAGTTTTTGCCAAAGATGGGAAGTACAGCTATGAAAATATTCTCGATTTTTTAAAAACAAGAGTTGGTCTGCTTGAAGCAGTTGTTTTATCTGGCGGTGAAGCCACAACACATGATTTAATCCCATTTTGCCGCAAGATAAAACAACTTGGATTTAAAATAAAATTAGATACTAATGGAACAAATTTTTTAATTGTAAAAGAGCTTGTTGCACTAAATCTTTTGGATTATGTGGCACTTGACTACAAAGCTCCAGAAGCAAAATTTACACAAATAACACACTCTAACAGATATGATGAATTTTCTCAAACTCTTGATTTTTTGATAAAAAGCAAATTACCATTTGAAGCCAGAACTACGATTCATAATGATTTATTAGATGCTGATGATATTAATAAAATTATAGATGATTTAAAAAAACGCGGTTATAAAAACAGCTACTATATTCAAGAATTTTTGGATACAGGTTCTAATATTGGAAATCTTCAAACTCCAAAATTTAAATTTGACAGATCACTTCTACAAAATGATATCAATATCGTTTATAGATAATAAATATACATAGAATTTATTTTAATTATTAGCTAAAATACAGATATGGAAAATAAACTAAACAAGAGAGAGCGTTATAAAGCTCAATTAAAACCAATAGATTATTATAAAGATTTTGAAAATATAGATTTTGAAAATCTTGGAGAGGGAGATAGATTTTATCTTCAAGATTTCGGAATATTTAATACCGATTTTTTAGAAGATGAATTTACTCTGCGTATTCGTGTTCCAGGCGGCAGAATCAGCACTGAACAATTTCAAAAAATAGCAGATATTGTGCAAGAGTATGATTTAACGATTATTTTAACTGCAAGAGGCGGAATACAGCTTCATGACATAGAAGCTGACAATGTTTTAGAAATTCATAAACGCATAAATGCTCTTGGCATTTCTACATGGCAGAGTTTTGGTGACAATGTTAGAAATATAGTTACAGACCCGTATGATGGCTGCGGGATATATTCTGAGATTGAAGTTTATCCTATTGTGCTGCAAATGCAAGATTATATTGTAAAAAATCCTCGCTATGTAGGTATGCTTCCTCGCCGTATATCAGTAGGAAT
Organism: Sulfurimonas sp. CVO; assembly: GCF_009883775.1. Taxonomy (NCBI): domain Bacteria; kingdom Pseudomonadati; phylum Campylobacterota; class Epsilonproteobacteria; order Campylobacterales; family Sulfurimonadaceae; genus Sulfurimonas; species Sulfurimonas sp. CVO. Next base: position 738,141 of record NZ_CP033720.1, on the reverse strand, counting down.
ATCTGGCAATCGTGCAAATGTTACCTCTTTTTTTGCAAATGACATCTATTTTGCACTCGCAAAAAAAGAGAATCAGTTAGGTTTTAATGTCTACATGGGCGGTAAAAATACAGAAGTAGCGCAAAGTGCCGATATCTTTTTGCAAAAAGATGAAGTATTTGATTTTTTTAAAGCTTTTATTGAAGCATTCTATCTTCACGGCTCCAGATTTTCTAGAGCTAAAACCCGTATTTTTCATATGATTGAAGATATTGGAATGGATGGTTTGAAAGCTTTTATCCAAAAAGAGTACAAAAAAGATTTTCAGGGTGAAGGGGAACTTATACTAGAAAAAAAAGAGTTCTCTAAATTTCATAAACTCAAAGATAAAAGATTTGGCTTTTGTTATCAAACTGATTTTTCAAGACTTACAGCTGACGAGATAAAAGATATTGCTCTATATGCAACAAAAAATAGTGCAGAGATTAGATTTGGTATAGATCAAAATATCTATATTATCGGTTTAAAAGAGCCCTCAACCACTCTTAACTCTCCTGCCCTTAGTGAAACCATAATTGCATGTGCGGGTAATCTTTGCCCCTACGCTGTTTGGAGTATCAAGGATGAAACAAGCTATCTTCCCTTAGAAAAGATAAATAAATATCGCATACAAGTCGGCTTCTCTGGTTGTGCTAAAGGTTGCGGAAGACATAGACATACTGATATAGGTCTTATCGGATTAAAAACAAATAATTTCGGAGACACAGAAGGAGGAGCTAGAGTTTTTCTTGGAGCTCTGCATTCAGATGGAAAATCAGTCAGCAGGCAGCTCTTTTCAATGGTTCCTTTTGTTCATCTACATAAAGTACTCTCACTTATTATAGACCTTTTTGAAAAAAGTGGATATACAAATTTTGAAGAGTATGCAAATGATATTTTAATTCACTACTCTGAAGATTTTTTATCTTTATGGATTCTTGCAAATCTTGAAACAAATAGCTATATATTACTGCCAAAACTAGAAAATATGCAAAATTTTGAATATGAAAAAAAGCTGCTTAAAGAAGAGTTTGAAGATTTGGATTTTTGGCAATATGTAGATAATAGTTTTTTTGACGCTGTTAGTTATTTATCTAAAAAACTTTGGACAGTAGAGGGAGAAGACCCTCACTACAAACCGAAAATTCAAAGAACTAATTTTCGCTAAAAGAGAGTTGATAACCAACTCCTTTTACATTTTTTATCAATTTTTTTGAGGTCTTTGCTCTAAAGCGTCTTATAAAAGTTCTTACTCTCTCATCACTGACATTTTCACCCCATAACTCTTCTTTGATTATACTGTCGTCTACTACTCTGTTTTGATTATCTAACAATAACCATAAAAATTTTGTTTCATTTTTTGAAAGAGGAACGAATCTCTCATTTTTATAGAGAGAGTTTGTAGTTTTATTAAATACAAAACCTTCATTTAAATTTACCAGTTTAGTGCTAAGTCTTGGAGCAATGCTGCTGATATAATCTAGTAGTTCATCTATATCAAATGGCTTTAAAAAATATTTTGTAATTCCTATATCAATAGCACTAAACAACTTCTCTTTTTCACTAAAAGCACTAAGTATAATAATTGGTATTTTTGGATTAATCCGCTTTAACTCTTTTGCCATATCAAGTCCTGAAAGACGAGGCATCATAATATCTGTTATAACAATATCAGGCTTTGTTTTTTTAAAAAGCTCTATACCGTTAATGCCGTCTGTAGCAAGTATAAAACTATGAAAATTATCACCAATAGCCTCTTTTAAAAGCCTTGCAAGATTTTCCTCATCTTCTACAAATAAAACTTTAATATCTTTTAATGATCTGTTTTTCATTTTAATCCAGTGGAATTTTTATACTAAATATTGTTGTATATTTTTTAGTTTTTACATCAAGTGTGCCGTTTAATCCCTGCTCACAGATCATCCTTGACATAAACAACCCTAACCCGGTACCGCGGCTTTTATGTTTTGTAGTAAAATAGGGTTCAAAAATCTTTTCTAAATTCTCTTTTGCTATTCCGCCGGCATTATCTTGCACCTCTATTACTGCAAAATTATTCTCTTTTTTAGTAATTATACTTATTTCTCTTAAAAGAATACTATTGTATATAAATGCATCTTTTGAATTATTGACTAAATTTATTATGACTTGAGTAAGCTCATTTGTAATACCAAGAACTTCTATATCTTCAAAATTTGTTTTAACAGTTATCATCTCATCATCTATAATGCTTTCTAAGAGTACAAGAGACTCTCTTATGCTGTCACTAATATTAAAATAGTGTTTTTCTTTATGAGGATTAAAAAAGTTTGTAAAATCATCTATTGTTTCTGACATATTTCTAATAATATGTTTACTCTCAGTATAAAATTTTGACACACCATCTTCACTATTATTTTGAAAAGCTTTTTTTATGTTAAACATTGCCAGACTAAGCTCAGTAAGCGGTTGTCTCCATTGATGAGCTATATTTGCAAGCATTTGACCAAGACTTGCATGTCGTGATTGCCAAAACATAACACGCTGTCTCTCCTCATTTTTTGCTATTTCATCTTGTACACGCTCTTCTAGTGTTTGATTTAACTCTTTTAACTCTCTTGTCTTCTCTTCTACTATCTTTTCAAGACTCTTGTTTAACTCTTCATACTCTATCTCTTTTTTTTGAAGTTCTTCTCTTAAAACTATTTCTTTGGTTGTATCATAGCGTATTGCTACATATTCGATAATATTCTCATTTTTATCTAAAATAGGAATGATTGTAGTGTTTACATAAAATGTAGAGCCATCTTTAGCTAAATTTTTAAGAGTATCTTTATATACTTTTTTATACTTTATTGTTTCCCATAAAAGTTTATATATTTTATCCTCAACATCTGGATGTCTGATAATATTATGATTTTGTCCTATCAGTTCATTTTTTGTATAACCGCTTATATTGCAAAATTCATCATTGACAAAGGTTATAACTCCATTTATATCTGTCTTAGAAATAATATTGCTTTTTTCTATAGCTTCTTTATACTGTTTCAACATAGAACACTACTTTAACTCACTCCAGTTGTCACCGATGTTTAAACTGGCTTTTAATGGAATTTTTAACTCAGTGATACTTTCCATTATCTCTTTAAATCTCTCTCCTAAAACTTCAGCTTCAGATTCATCTACTTCAAAAATAAGTTCATCATGAATTTGCAAAAGCATCTTAGCCTTTAAATCCTCATCTACAATTGTTTTATGGATTTTATTCATACTTAGTTTTATAATATCAGAGACACTTCCTTGAAATACACTGTTTACAGACTCTCTCTCATAAGCAGCTTTTAACATCGGTGAAGCATTTTCATAATCAAAATATCTACGGCGTTTTAATATTGTTTCAATATATCCAAACTCTTTTGAAAAATCTACAATAGAGCGAAAATATGCTCTAACAGTAGGAAAACTGTTGAAATATTTTTCTATTATCTCTTTTGCTTCTTTTGTACTAATACCAAGTGTATCTGATAACTTTTTTTGCCCCATGCCATAAAGCAAACCAAAATTTACAGTTTTTGCAGTACTTCTTTTTTCAGCCGCCTCTTCTTCGCCAAATAGAGCTATCGCTGTCTGCATATGTATATCTCTGTCATGATTAAATGCATCAATCAAAACTTTGTCCTGCGAAAAATGAGCCAATAGTCTAAGCTCTATCTGGGAGTAGTCTATCCCTATAAGTTTTTTACCTTTGCCTGCAACAAAAGCTTCTCTTATCTTTGTTCCGAGCTCTGTTCTTGTAGGTATATTTTGAAGATTTGGATTTTTTGAACTTAATCGTCCTGTCGCTGTTCCTGTTTGAACAAAAGATGTATGAACACGGCTCCTCTTATCTTCACGGCTTAGTTTTAGCAAAGGCTCTATATATGTTGAAGAGAGCTTATAAACTTCACGATACTCTAAAAGATAAGAGATAATTTTATGTTCATCTTTTAAAGAGTTTAAAACCTGCTCATTTGTTGAGTAGCCTGTTTTTGTTTTTTTTCCAGTCGGAAGCTCAAGTTCTTCAAAAAGTATAACACCTAGCTGCTGTGTTGAATTGATGTTAAACTCTCTTCCTGCCAATTTGTAAATATCTTTTGTTAAACGGTTTAAAGTATCTTTTACCTCAACAAGAAACTGCTCTAAAAAGGAGCTGTTTACCTCTATGCCTTCTTTCTCCATCTTAAGTAGTGTTGTAATAAAAGGGAATTCAACCTCTAGAGCCTCTTGAATAAGATGCGCAGCATTTTGAAGCTCTAACTCTTCTAAAAGCAGATGATAGAGTTTTAGTGTAATAATAGCATCTTCAGCAGCATACTTACATGCGTTTTCAAGCTCAACCGCAGCAAAAGTTTCACCTTTTTTAACAGTATCTTTATAAGAAATCATTTTATGATTCAAAAGTTTGTCGGCTAATTTATCAAGAGATAGTGCATTTTCTGGATTTACTAACCAAGCAAGTATCATAGAATCGGCAAAGATAGATAAGCTATCATCATTTAAAAATCTGCTTACAAAATGCAGATCAAATTTTATGTTATGTCCAACCACTTTTGAATCAAATATTTTTCTTATAGCTTTTGCAGCATCATCTCTGCTTATCTGTTCAGGTACGCCAAGATAAAAGTGAGCGATTGGAACATAATAGGATTCTGTATTGTTAAAACTGAAGCTAAAACCGACCAAAGAGTCATTTTCATAATCAAGACCCGTTGTTTCCGTATCAAAAGCAATAATTGTATCTTTGTCAATAAAACTCAAAATCCTATCTAACTCTTTTGCATTTGTTAATAGTATGGTTTTAAAATCTAGTTTTTTGGAGTTTTGTATCTCTTTTTCTATTTTTTTAACTGCTTCTTGATGTGTTTCATGACTAACCATATTTTTAGCATGCAGAGTTCTTAAAATACCGTTTTGCTCATATTTTACAAGCTCATCATATATATTTAAAAAAGGGTGTTCTACATCCATTTTATAATCTTCAAAATCAAAATTATCAAAAACATTATCTTTAAGGGTTACCAGCTCTTTTGACATATAAGCAGCATACTTAGATTCAATAAGTTTTTTTTGAAGACTTGGCGGTTTAATGTTTTCTATATTTGCGTAAATATTATCTAAACTTTCATACTCCGCTAAAAGCTTCTGTGCTCCAACTTTTCCTATACCTTTAACACCTGGTATATTGTCAGCCGAATCACCAAGAATTGCTTGATAATCTATAAATTGTTTGGGAGTGATGCCATATTTATCTAAACAACCATCTTCATCCATAACCTTTTTCTTAATAGGATCCACTAAAACGACTCTGCCGTCATCTATAAGCTGAAAAAGATCTTTATCATGAGAAACCACTCTGACATTGTAACCCTTCTCTTTAGCGAAGTGTACAACTGTTGCTATCATATCATCAGCTTCATATCCAACTTTGCCAAGAGTTTTATACCCCATCTTATCTATCCACTCTATTGCAATTGGAAGCTGCATAGTCAACTCCTCAGGAGGAGCTTTACGATGTGCTTTATAATTTGAGTCTATTTCATTTCTAAATGTGGGTCCTACAGAATCAATGGCAAAAATCAGATAATCACTATCATGCTGTTTTTGAAGCGTAGAGATAAAGTTTATAAAACCTGTTAATAGTCCTGTTGGAAATCCATCTCTGTTTTTAAGATATTGCGGAAGTGCATAAAAACTACGAAAGAAAAAACCAAAAGTATCAATTACCGTAACTGTTTTACTTATTTTTTTATTATCAACTATTGAACTTTTCAAACCTGATACCTTTTTTAACGCTTATTATAGCAAGATATACAAAAAGTTTATTGAGTGTGACACTCTGTCAATGTTTTATCTGCCCTGACTATATAATCATATCCGTCATAAACTGTATATAAACCATAAAGAATAACGGCAAAAGAGGAGAGACTCATCATTATATTTCTAAAGTTTGTTGCACTTGAGAGAGATGCCAAAAAACCAAGAGAAAACATAGCAGGAATAGTACTTAATCCAAATATAGCCATAACTAAAGCACCATAAAATGGATCTGCAGTACTTGCTGCAGTTATAGCAAAAAAGTATACAAATCCACATGGCAAAAGACCATTTAGCATACCAAGAACAAAAAAACTAAAATTTGACTCGGAGCTTAACACCTTTTTGAATGCGTTTTTATAAATGGATGACGATGAAAATGAGTGCTCTACAAGTGTTAAAAATTTTATTTTTCCCATTAAAGATAACCCGGCAAGGATCATTGCAACTCCAGCGATTATAAGCATCATTCCATTTGCAGTGTTGTTAAATGTGACAACACCGCCCAATGCTCCAAATATTGCGCCAAGAACTGAATATGTAAAAACTCTGCCTAATGAGTAAAGAAGATGAGCCGTACTTTGAGAAACCTTAGAACTTTTTGGATCAATTTTAATTGTTGTATATGCTAAAACAATACCACCGCACATTCCAATACAATGACCAAAAGAGCCTAAAAATGCAATACTTATAATGCTCATAATATTTACTGTTTCCATATTAAGTTGTCAATCTCCCAAAAGCTGTTTTTTTATATGAGGATTACGCAAAGTTTCACCTCTTAGAACTCGTAAACGCATTGTATCAAAATTTATATATCCATCAACAGCTTTTTCATAAGCACCAAAGCCATATCCCATTGGTGTATCATCTGTTAGAGAAAAATAAGCTTTTCTTGCATCTACCCACTCTTTAGTGTCTCTGCTCATAACCCAAATTTTTGCACTATCTTTAAACTCTTTATCCTCTAGCCATTTTACAAATCCACCGTGATCATGAAAAAACCAACATTTGCCGTTTTTAATAACCACCTGTGAAGCATCGCGCAAATCTTCTATAACCATACCACATTCACTATCTTGATAAAACCCTTCTTGCATCTTGACTGGCAGCTGCTTTATATTTCCCTCATACACAACAATCATTCTTTTTGATGATGCTAAAAATAAAAAGAGCGATACAATCAGTATAACTGCAACTATTACTATTAAAAAAGGAATAAATTTTTTTATCATTGTCTTAACCTTAAAATAAATTAAACTTAATGTTAATTTTGCCATATTTATGCTTAAATTATCTTCTTTTCTTTCCTTTGCCTAAATCATCAAATTTGATAAATTTAGCTAAATCTTTTTTAATTTTTGGATTTAAAGAGTCCCATATCTTTTTTTTCTTTCTATATCTGGGCAAATCCTCTTTTTTGCTCTTTTGCAAATCCCTTATAAGATAGTGATAACGAACTATAAGTTTAGTGTAATCACTGATAAAAAACCAATTTTTTATTATATTATAACTTCTCTCTTCATGATCAGTAAAACTATATTCACCAAATTTTATATCCTCTTCATCTTTTTTATAAGCAACAAAAGGTTTTCCAATATCATGCAAAAGTCCGGCAGCAAAAAATTTAAAATTTCTAGTTTTTAATATATAGTATGTAACTCGAAGCGTATGAATCAAAATTCCATGTTGATGCCATTTATTTTGAACAAAGAAGAGTGATTCCAAAAATGCTCTGGAAAAAAAACTGTTATTTACTTTGTTCATTTCTGCTCCTTTGACATAGGATGACAAACCTGAACAGTCTCTTTTAAATTCTGTTTTTGTATATGTGTGTAAATCTGTGTAGTCAAAAGAGATGCATGCCCCAGCAGCTCTTGCACTACTCTCAAATCAGCTCCTCCGGTTATAAGCGATGTTGCATAAGAGTGACGCAACACATGCGGAGATACTCCTAAATATTTTTGAGTTATTTTATATGCTGATATACGGCTAAGTTTCTCACCTTTGTAATTAGACCAAATAAACAAAGTATCTTTTTTCTTCTCATTTAAATAATTTTCTATAGCCATTATAGCTACTTTTGCTATTGGAACCATACGCTCTTTTTCGCCTTTAGCATGTCTTATATGAAGCCATTCACCATCAATATCTTCTCTTCTTAAAGCCAAACACTCACTTATTCTGGTTCCTGATGCATATAAAAAAAGTATCAGCGCGTAATCACGAAGACCTAAAAAAGTGCTTCTGTCTATTTGGTTTAATGAATTTTGTATCTCTTCGTATGAAAGAAATTTTGGAAGAAGTTTTGGGATTTTTGAAAACTTAAATTTTGTTTTTTCTGTTGAAAATTGATTTTTATAACAAAAATCAAAAAAAGCATTTACAGAAGATAACTTTCTATTTAAAGTTCTTTTGTTTTTATAAATACTAAGAGCATTCAAAAGAGAATTTGAATCTAATGTTATAAGCGGCTTGTGAAGAGTTTCTTCAAGAGCGATTAAATCACTTTTATATGCCCCAACACTTTTTTTGCTAAGAGCCTTTATAATACTTACATACTCTATAAAAGCTTCCAGCTCATTTGACATTATTACTCTACCGAAATATATTTATTATCCACAAAAAATATTTTATCATCTATATAGACATAACCATCATCTATATCAACTTCGTATACTGTGTATTTTAATAAATCTTTTGAAATTTCTATAATATATCCCTCTTTTTCCAAAACATAGAGCTTGTCACCACTTATTATCATCCCTAAAAAATGAGCAAACGGAAACTTTAATTTTGCATTTTGCTGAAGATCTGAAGTTAATGAGATTATCTCACCCTGTTTTGTAGCCAAATATATGCTTTTATCATCAGCTACAATATTTCTTATATCATAAGCCGATCTGATCTCTTTTTGTGACAATGAAAGTATTTTATGTCCTGTTGCCGCAATAATTTTATTATCTATAAGATTAAAATATATAACATTATTAAAGTGCTTCTCACTACTGACTATTACACTTCTTAGTTTTTTCTTTTCTTTTGAGTTAATAATAACTATTTTTCCATCAAGAGTTGAAAAAATAACCAAATCATCTTTAAAATAAGGTTTTACAATTTTTGAATTAACAACTATTGGTGCTTCACCTTGCTCTTTTAACAACAAAGACTTACTTGCTATAGAGTAAAGAGCCATCTCATTGTTTGAAAATAGTACAGCCAAAAGATCATTCTTTACGCTTGCCGTTGCTATAGTTCTCTTTAGATCAAACTCTTCTGTCATATTTCTATCAGCAGCATATACAAGTGTTAAATTTCCATCAATGCTAGAACTAAGAATCCAGCCGTCACTGTAGCCTAAAAGTTTATGGGTTTTTGGAATCTTTATATCTATAACTTTTTTATCTACCAATACTTTGTGATTTTCTACCAATGCAGCATTAGCTGAAATATCATTGATTGTTACATTACTATCCCCAAAATATTTCCAATCATCTTGAACAAAAACCGGCTTATATACCTCTTTAGAGCTGCATGCACTAAAAACAATAACCGTAAAAAGTAATAAAATATAAAATAAAATTTTCAAAGTATCACTCTATTCCATAGTGCATAAGAGCTGCCACTATGTTTTTTAAAGAAGACTCTTTTGAAACTTTTAAGAGTTTGTTTTTAGCCTCATTGATTTTATTTTCCTTGATAAGCATCACGGCAGCCTGAACCAGTGCCAAATCTTTATATATAGCATCTTGTTTTGAAGCATAATTTTCAAGAGAAGCAGGATCTTGCGCTAATTCATATTTTACCAAATCACTTACAATCAATGTTTTTGAATTTTTTAAACTTTTAATTGTTTGAAACTCTTTATTTGCAATTGCTTGAGAATAAATCCATACATCATGTAAATTTGGACTCAATTCTTTGAGTTCATTAAGTGCAGCACTATTCTTTGGATCTGCTTGAAGATTAAAAAATGCAATATTAGCAGCTTCAATTTTACTCTCTTTATTAGCAGTATATGCTATATTTGCACCAACAATTACCACTACTGTAATTACTGAAGCTATCATCAATTTTTTATATTTTTTAATAAATCTCTCAGTCATTACCGCTTTTTCAAAAAACTTTTCTTCAGAGTTTAATTCCTCTTTTACCATCTTTATATTCTCTTGTAAGCTCAAAAAAAATCCTTCTTTTACATAATTATTAAAAAGTTCAAAATAATATCGTATACTTTGTTAAAGTTTCATCAAATAGATAGATTTTTTTTGCTACAATATTTGCAAATTAATATGCAAAGGTTGTTATATGCAAGTAGATGATGCACTATTAACAAGATTGGAAAAATTATCTTTTTTAAAAATTTCAGATGATAAAAGAGCTGAGATTGTAGAGCAGCTCTCTGAAATTGTGAGTTTTGTTGATAATTTAAGTGAGTTAAATACAGATAATGTTGATGATAAATTTGCTATGAATGATGAATCAACTTTTCTAAGAGAAGATATACCTTTATGCGATAAACAAGTAAATGATGCTATTCTTAAAAATGCACCTTTAAGTGCTGATCACTTTTTTATTGTTCCTAAGATAATTGAATAACAGTTTGTTGTATTGATAGTGTGTAATTTTAATTTAATAGAAAAAAGGAAATATTGTTATGGACAATGAAACAAATCAACAAATAGAGATAAAGAAACTGCTTAAGAGTGTTTTACATTTTGATTCTTCAGATTTACATCTTGTTCCTGGAAGTGAACCGCAAATCAGAATTGATAAATCGCTTAAACCTTTAAATCTTCCTGTATTAAGTGCTACTGAAATAGAAAAAATGGCTTATGCTCTTATAGAAGATAAACAAAAGAAAATTTTTGAAGAAAAAAATGAACTTGACTTCTCTTTTGAATTAGAAAATGTTGGCCGTTTTCGTGCAAATTATTATCAAACAATTGGTGGTATAGCTTGTGCGTTTCGTATGATTCCTTTAGATATACCGCCACTTGAAAAATTTAATAACAATCCGATTTTCAAAGAACTTGTTAAAAGAGAAAAAGGTTTAATTCTTGTAACAGGACCTACCGGCAGCGGTAAATCAACTACTTTGGCATCAATGCTTCATGAAATCAATTTAACACAAAACAAACATATCATAACAATTGAAGATCCTGTTGAGTTTATGCATACAAATATAAAATCACTCTTTTCTCAACGAGAAGTTGGTCAAAATACAAACTCATTTGCAACAGCGCTTAAATTTGCATTAAGACAAGATCCTGATGTTATTCTTATTGGGGAAATGAGGGATAAAGAGACAATTGCAGCTGCGTTGACTGCTGCTGAAACAGGTCATATTGTTTTTGCTACGCTTCATACAAACTCAGCTTCTTCAACAATTAACCGTATTATCGATGTTTTTCCATCCGGAGAACAAGCACAAGTAAGAGCGCAACTTGCATCTTCTCTTATCTCTGTTATATCACAATCTCTTATGCCAAGAATCAGCGGTGGTATAGTTGCAACACAAGAGGTGCTTATATCAAATCCAGCTATTCAAAATCTTATAAGAGAGGATAAAGTTCACCAAATCTATTCTCAAATGCAGCTAAATCAAACTGAAACAAATATGACTACACAAACTGACCAGCTCTTAAATCTTCTGCGTAAGAAAGTCATTACAAAAGAGACTGCAATCACAGCTTCAAACAGACCTGAAGAGTTTATAAAAATAATTAATAATATGTAAAAATCTTTGACATCTAAAACATGTCAAAGATCTACTTTTTTCTAAACCTTATCATTTTAAAGCGTTCGCCTAAAAAATTTGGCATTATCAATATTTTTACTTTTTCCAACTCTTGTTTATAAAGCTTCTCTTCTACATTTGCTTTTAGTATCTCAAGCAGTTCTAAAATACCCATCTCAACAAGAGCACTCATCTGAGCCTTCAGCTCTATAAACTCTACGCCCGCCTCTTCATAAGCATCTTTTACATGAGCAAATGTGACATCATATGTTATATCAAATTTTGCAAAGAGTTCCTCTTTATTTATCTTCTCATCTTCATTCTCTGTGAGAAAAAATGGAATCACTTCATGTTTTGCATAAACTCTCAGCGAGAAATCAGGACGCGCCTGCATCTCTCCATAATCAAAACTTATAAACTCAAACTTCTTACATGCAGATGCCATGCTTAAAGCAAACTCTTCATATCCGATAGCTATCTCGCCTCTATCTTTGTGATATTTCTGTGCCTTGTTTTTTACCCATTTATCATCTAAATCAAAGATGACTTCATGTCCATCTACTCTTGCACTTTTTCCTTTAAAATATAATTCACAAGGAAATGCATCAAATATTTCGTTTGCTATAAAAAAAGCATTTTCGCACTTTAATTCACTCAAAGATTTATAGTGTGTAAGAGAAACAACATCACCAAAACTCTCTTTAAAATAATTTTTTTGAAACTCCTGAAGTGCATCAAATCTCTCTATAATAACAAACTTCAGGCTATCTAAAAGCTTTGGTCTTAGAGTATATATAAACTCTATTATATCTGCTAAAAAATAACCGTGATGCGCACCGATTTCACAAACAACGCCATCTTCTTTTAAAAACCCTTCATCAACTAAAGAGATAATATGTTTTGCAATGGTACCGCCAAAAAATTTGCTCGTACTGACCGCTGTGTAAAAATCTCCGCTTTTGCCTATATTTTTATAAGTAGCATAATATCCATCTTTTCCATAGAGCCACTCACTCATATAATCACTAAATTTACGACTCGCCATTTACCGCCTTAGTGCATTTACATTTATGCGCCTAATCATTTTTGTACATCTCATAAAGTGTTAAGAGCTCTAGCTGTTTGTCAAGTTCATATATCTGCACATCACTTTTTTGAATAGCAACAGAATTTTGCAGCAATTCTACATCATACTGTGTTTTATAACCCGCTTGATAAAGCTCTTTTGTATCTGATAATAACTTTTCATAAAGTTCCATATTTTCAACACTAAGCTGTTTTTTTCTCTCAAAATTTTCTATATTTTGCATAACCTGCTCAAAAATTGCTTTTAGCTCTCTTATCTTATCTTCAACAAGCAGTTGTGATTTAAGATAATCAATTTTTGAAGACTCTATATCTCTGAAGGTGTTGATATCCAAAGGCAGATTTACTTTCAACCCAAAATTATAATAATCTTTCTCCTGTGCTGAACCAAACTGATATATGCTATCACTTTTATCCCAGTTGTATCCTGCGGTTATATTCACCTTTGGAAGATATTGTGCCACCGTTACATCTTTGGCATATCTATTTTTTACGATCTCGCTCTCAGACATACCTAAAACTATATTATGCTTTAAAAATTGCTCTTGAGTTAAAATATTTAAATTTGGCACAAATGCATTTTTATAGTTCATATCGCTTATAGCATTAAACTTTGAAATCAATTTCTCTTTGTTTGTTTCTAAATCATAAAGTGCTTGAATCAAAACATTTCTATCAATAATAGCACTGTCTAAAAAGCCAGAATCAAGCTGACCGTTTAAATAATCCTCTTTTTTTTGTGCAAGATTTATCTCAGAATTTTCAATTTGAAGTTTTTGCTTGCTGACTTTTAGATCAATCTGCTTAATCTGCATCAACAAAGAGACAGCATCTTTTACCAACTTTCTTTTTGCAACATCTATAGAATAATCAGAGTAAATTCTAGAAGCCTCGGCGAACTTAATTCCATAGTAGATACCGCCGCTTTGAAAAATCGGCTGATCCATTTTTATAGAAGCGCTCTCAGAAGTTTGCTGCTCACCGTAAGGATCACTTTTTGAGTGCGTATAGTTTAAATTAAGAGGAGCAATCCATGAATCTCGAAGCTTTGAACTCTCAGCTTCATTTTTTTCATAATCATAAATAAACTGCTCTTTTTTGTTTTGCGAAATATAGCTGTCTAACTCTTCATCGCTAAAGAGCAGTGAACTACAAAGAAGTGACAGCGCTATTGAGAGATTTAAAACCTTCATCTACTTCCTTTTTCGTAATTGTTAAAGCCGGTAATAGTCTAAGCGTATCTTTTCCGGCTCTTAAAACTATCACGCCCTCTTCTCTTGCGTTAGAGATTATTTTTGCAAGTGTTTCACCATCTTTTACACGAAGTCCGCACATCATTCCGATTCCGACTTTGGAAGTAAATATATCTTTATGGGCATTATAAAATTTTTCCAGCTCACTATCAAAATACTCTATATTTTTTTGAAGTTCACCGCTCTCATTCATCTCGTTTAATATATCTACAACTTCACATGCTGCTGCCGTACTTAAAAAGTTTCCGCCAAATGTTGAGCCGTGGTCTCCTGCGCTAAAAATATCTTTTAAGGTAGTCATAACGACACCGATTGGAACACCGCCGCCAAGGCCCTTTGCAAGAGTTACAACATCAGGCTCTATATCATAATAGTTTGATGCTAAAAATTTTCCTGTTCTGTAAACTCCGGTTTGCACTTCATCGACAATAAGCAATACATCTTTTGATTTTAAAAATTTTGCCAGCTTTTGAACCGCTTCTTTATCTAGCGGCTGCACACCACCCTCACCTTGAACAAGTTCTATCATAACTGCACAAGTATGCGCATCAACCAAACTCTCAACATGTTCTATGTTTTCTGCATAAACAAATCCATCAGGGTATGGACCAAAATAATTATGCATATAAGCTTGACCTGTAGCCTTTACTGTAGTAATAGTTCTGCCGTGAAAAGAGTGTTGCAGCGTTATCACTTTATATCTTTTTATCTCTCCATCTTTTTCGCCAAATTTTCTTGCTATCTTTATGGCTCCTTCATTTGCTTCCGCTCCGCTGTTTCCGAAAAAACACTTCATATCATAACCGCTGGCCTCTACTATTTTTTGCGCTGCTCTAGCTTGTGGCGCGATATAGTAAAGATTTGAAGTATGTGTAATATTTGAAAGTTGTTTACAAATAGCATCATTTACTCTTTTATTTGCATGTCCAACACTTACAACTGCAATGCCCGAAGCAAAATCAATATATTTTTTACCATTTGCATCAACCAATCTTGCATTATCACCACTTACAAACTCTACATCTGCTCTTGCATATGTAGGTAAAACATATTTTTTATCTAAATCTATAATATTATTCATTTGTTGATTTCTACCTTATTTTCTTGAAATATTGCACTTTTTGTATAAAGAGCATGCTTTGATGTTGTCAAATTATTAACACCTTTTGTGCCGCTATAGATTAAAACACAATCCTTTCGCAAATCATCATTGTGCTTCACCTTTAACTCGACACTGCCTGAAACCGAAGAGACTGTAACTATCTCATCCTCTGAAAATCCCAAAGAACTATGCAGATATACACTATCATCACGATGAAATTGAGAATTTAAACTTACAGGACTCTTGCATGTTATAAGATACATCCCGCTCTCTTCTTCATCTATTTTTGAATCTAATTCATCCAAAAAAACAAATTGAGCATCATCCGTATCAAAACCATCTCTGTAAGGAACTGTTTCTCTATCTTCAACATACCAAAAACCATCTATCTTCTGAACCGCAAATTTTTTAAAATACTTAAGATAAAACTCTTCACTCTCTAACGAAATTCCATACTCTTTGCATAAATAAGCGCTCAAATCATATTCACTGATTCCAACATCACTAGAGATAACTTTAGGCATAAAAGAGATTTTGTTGTGCGAGTATGATGTCCTTATGTCGTTTTTATATAAAAAACTCTTCGCCGGAATAATCAAATGTGCAACTTCACTTGTCTCATTCTCATAAAGTCCAAAATAAACAATATTTTTTACTTTGCTTATAGACTCTTTTACTCTTGTAGTGTCTGGCATTTGAGAAAGCGGATTTGCTCCTTGAATAAATAGAGTTTTAAAATTGCCAAACTCTGTATCTACTTTAGAAACTTTTTTTGATTTTGTAAAAAAAGGAGAAGTTATTCCATCTCTTGATGCACCAAGATAACTTACACCGCAGCCCTCTTTTCCAAAAAGCCCCAGCATTGCAGCAAAAGCATCGATAGCTCTCATAATATCAGCACCGTTACTATATTTTTGTATACCGACGCCGCAAACAATTGCAACTTTTTTATCTTTTATAACTCTAAGAATATCCCCAAGATCACCAAGCGAGACATCTATCTCTTCTAAAACAGCTTTGATTCTTATGTTTTGTGTTAATTCATAATAATCTTCATATTCACTTGCATATTTATCCAAAAACTCTTCATTACACTCATCTTCAATATAGAGAAAACGACTAAGCAACATTGCTAAAAAAATATCAGTATGAGGTTTTAACTGAATGTGGATATCAGCAATCTTAGCGATTTTTGTCTTTACAGGGTCGATAACAATAACAGTTTTATTTTTTATAAGTGGCAAAATATGACTGGATGTCGTATGCGGATTTCTTCCCCAAAATATAACTACATCAGATTTTACAATCTCAGTAATTGGCATATTTTTATTGCTGCCTCTTCCCTCTACTATTCCGGCCTCCCCTGCTCCGTCACAAAGGGTTCCTTCAGTCAGTACCGCACCATAAGAAGCAAAAAAGTGATCTGTCACCTCTTGCATCAAAGCAAAATTTGCATTTCCTCTATAGTGCAAAATCTCATCTTTTTCACTCTCTTCTATCATCTCTTTAAGAGTTTGCAATGCTTCAGGCACAGAGATCTCTTTGCCATTATATCGTGGTTTTTCTATAAATTTATTTTTATGAAAATGATTTAAATGCGGGCACAAAAAACCTTGCGTATAACCATTTTTCAAACCTTTTAATTTACCATTTTCGTAAACAATTTCACATGCATCATAACAATCTAATGGACATGCGGTAATACTACTCATCTCTTAGTTCTACTTTAACAAGTTTTGAAAATAACTTTGGTGATTTTATAATAATCTGAGCCATATATTTGGATATATTTTTACTATCTGCAATATTTAAAAGTCTTGAAATGTTATATGATGTTTTTTTATCATCTATATAGATAACTTTTTCTTTTGAATTGATTACATCAGGTTCATCTAGATATATTGTAAGCAGTGCTTTTGAAACATCAGCTACTTTTGCCAAAGGAGCTGCTACACTGACAACTTGACCCGGTTTTACAAGCATTTCATAGAGCACAAAATTCTCTGCAACTAAATTTTTATCTTTAATACTTCTCTCAAGCTGCGCTATTCTTAATTTTAAATCTGAAATTTGAACTTTTAAATTTTGAATCTCTTTTTTTGTATTTAAGTATAAGTTTTCACTTGTTATCAAATCATAAAACTCTTTATCTTTTTCAACAGATGATTTAAATTTCAAAGGCTCTATTTTTCTATAATTTTCTCTTTTTTTCACAAGAGAATCTTCAAGGTTTACTAAAACAGCTTCGTTTATCTCTAAACTGTTTTTTGTATACATTAATTTTTCTTTTGTTAATTTAAGTTCTTTTTCATCAATTTCAGAATCTATTTTAATATATGGCTCAGCAGAAAGTTTTTTGCCTATTAAATTTTCATCAGCATAAACAATTAATCCAGATACATTTGAAGATATACTTCTCATTTCAAATGGTTCAACCTTGGCATAATAAACTTTAGCATATGAGAAACTAAACAGTAAAAAAAGTAGAGCAAATATTTTCATTATAAACACCTTTTATATTTTTATAAGGTTACCCGTAAACATGTAATATTTTTTTTAATATTACATGTTATCGAAAGTTTAATTACTGAAACAGTGAAATAAGAACACCAGCTGCAACAGCTGAACCGATAACACCGGCAACATTTGGGCCCATCGCATGCATTAGAAGCATATTTGAGCGATCATATTCCATACCAACTTTGTTAGATACGCGAGCCGCCATAGGAACAGCAGAAACACCTGCAGAACCAATAAGCGGATTTATCTTGTTTCCAGGAAAGAGATTCATAATCTTAGCCATAATAACACCCGCAGCTGTTCCTGCAGAAAATGCCACTATACCAAGCGCTAATATAGCTAAAGTATCTGCAACTAAAAACTGATCTGCGGCTAGTTTTGAACCAACGGCTAGTCCTAAAAAGATAGTAACTATATTGATAAGCGCATTTTGCATTGTATCTGAGAGTCTGTCAACAACACCGCTCTCTTTAAGGAAGTTACCAAACATAAACGCACCAATAAGAGGCGTTGCATCAGGAAGAACTAAGATAGCAAGCACTAAAACCATAATAGGAAAAACCAATTTCTCTAAACGAGATACATGACGCATAGTACTCATCTTGATTCTTCTTTCAGCATCTGTTGTAAGTGCCTTCATAATAGGAGGCTGAATAATCGGAACCATTGCCATATATGAGTAGGAAGCAACCGCAATAGCACCTAAAAGTTCAGGAGCGAGTTTTGTCGCTATAAATATAGAGGTCGGACCGTCAGCTCCTCCGATAATCGAGATGGCAGAAGCCTGCTGAAGCGTAAAGTCAAAAAGAGGCGTATACTGAGCAAGAGCAACAGCTCCGACAAGTGTTCCAAAGATACCAAACTGTGCAGCACCACCAAGAAGTGCAGTCTTAGGGTTTGAAAGCAGTGGACCGAAGTCGGTCATGGCACCTACTCCCATAAATATCAAAATAGGAAAAAACTGATTTGCCAAACCCATCTCATACATAATACCCAAGAAACCGTCATGTCCTGCAATTCCTGCAATAGGAATGTTTGCCAAAAGTCCGCCAAAACCTATTGGAAGAAGGAGGAGAGGCTCAAAACCTTTTGCTATTGCAAGATAAAAGAGTAAAAATGTTATTAAAATCATAATAATTCTACCCCATGATTTATGAAAATCACTCATTGTCTCGCCATGAGAGCTTAATTCATTTGGATTTGGATTTACAAGAGCACTCACCCCTGTAGATTCTAAAAATCCATCAATCATTTCTAGAAAAGGTTTGGCATGATAAGTTTCGTTTTTAGTAGCCGTTGCATCAACTAATGTATCAGCTGAAATCGTAGAAGCAAAAACAGTGTTAAAACTAAAAAGCAAAAACAGCGTGACAATTTTTATTACATTTTTTTTCATTTATATTATCCTAGCCTAGCACTGCTACGACTTGACCTTCTACTACTTTATCATTTGTAGCAACATTGATTGTTTTAACGACACCACCTTTAGGTGCTACAACATCAATCTCCATTTTCATAGATTCTAAAATCATAATAACATCTCCTTCATTTACACTTTGTCCCGGATTTGCAACAATTTTCCAAACATTTCCTGGTAGTAATGCTTTAATATCTAAACTATTGCCTGATGATGGAGCAGCTTTTGGCTTTGGAGGCTCTATGCTCTCTCCATCTACCGCTGTAACTTGAATATCTGCATCACCCTCTGCAACTTGAACACTAAATTTTTGACCATCTACTACTACTGTATAACTTCCACTACCCATTTTTGAACTTCCTTCTTCTTCTTTTTTCATATTTGATTTTTTACGAACATTTAGTTCACCTTCTCCTTTTAAGAAGGTGATACCCTTGTCTTGACAAGCTGCTGCAATAAAAATATTTTCTTCGGTTATCTCAATATTTTCTTCTTTTAATTTGTTTATCCATGTATTTAATGACTTACTTTCATCAGCATTTGCCAAATCTATAGCTTTTTCAGTTGTAGGCGGCAAGCCTAACTTCTCAGAAGCTATCTTAACAATTTCAGGATCAGGCGCAACTGGAGTTTTGCCAAAATATCCAAGCACCATTTTTCCATATCCAGGAGCTATTGCATTCCATGGACCTTGCATAACATTATTAAGTGCTTGTTGAAAATAAAATTGTGACACAGGAGTTACAGATGTCCCATATCCCCCTTTTTCTACAACTTCAGTCATTGCAGCAATAACTTCCGGAAATTTATCCAACATACCGTTATCGCGCATCATTTGAGTATTCGCTGTAAGCGCACCGCCCGGCATTGGAGAGAATGGAATAATAGGAGAAACCATTGTTGCTTCAGGAGGCATAAAATAATCAGACAAACAGTTTTGAAGCTCTTTTTCATAGGTAAGAATTTTACTGATTTCTAATCCGCCAAGATCATAATCCATACCTTTAGTAGCATGAAGCATTGTTAAAATATCTGGTTGACTTGTTCCGCCGCTTACAGGTGCTGCAGCCATATCTATTCCATCAACACCTGCCTCTAAAGCAGCCATATACGCTGCAACTGACACTCCAGCCGTTTCATGTGTATGAAGTCTTAAGTGTGTTCCCTCAGGTATTAATTGTCTTGCCATTTGTATAGTTTCAAAAACTTTTTGTGGATTTGAAGTACCTGATGCATCTTTAAAACAGATGCTGTCATAAGGTATTCCGCTATCTAATATTTCTCTAAGTGTTTTTTCATAAAATTCTACAGTATGCGCACCATAACATCCCGGAGGCAAATCCATCATAGTTACTACTACTTCATGTTTTAAACCATGATGCGTAATTCTTTGAGCTGAATATTTCAAATTTTCTACATCATTTAAAGCATCAAAATTTCTAATAGTTGTTGTACCATGCTTTTTAAACATTTTTGCATGTAAGTCTATTAATTCTTTAGAACCAGTATCCAACATTACAGTATTAACACCACGAGCTAAAGTTTGAAGATTTGCATCAGGTCCTACAATCTCACGAAATCTGTCCATCATTTCAAATGCATCTTCTCTTAAATAGAAATACAAAGACTGAAATCTCGCACCACCCCCAAATTCGAAATGGTTGATTCCGGCAGTTTTCGCAGCTTCTACAGCCGGAAAAAAATCATTCATCAATACACGACCACCGAACACTGACTGGAAACCATCTCTAAAAGTTGTGTCCATTATATCTATAAATTTTTTAGCCATACTAATCCTTAACTTTCTCTATGAAATTTAATTGCTGCTGTTATAGCTGCAACGATTTTTTTTTGCTTATCTTGAAGACTTGATTCTGAATTACTATTGCTTGGTTGAACTTCGGGAAAATATCTATGTATAATTTTTGACATCATAGCTATCAAAAATATTAGGATTGCAAGAAACAAAAATACTGCTCCCATCCCTACACCCATAAATTTTAAACCCTCTAATACAAGGTTAGTATCCATATTCATATACCTTTTCTTTCATATTTCGCGCATATTGTATTATATTAATGTTTAAAAAGGCTTGTTGCTCTTTTTTAAATTATGACAAAGAGCTAAATTGTTACTTTTTGATTATATAATTCATAAAAAATTTCTATAGGACAAGCTGTGAAAAATGAAAATGTAGTAAAATTTGGGCGGATAAATACAATAGAAGGATACTCCTATTTAGCACTCGTTTTTATAGCAATGCCGATGAAATACTTTATGGATATACCTCTGGCAGTAAAAGTAGTAGGCATGATTCACGGAATACTTTTTATACTTTTTTGTATCCTTTTAGTAAGAGCATGGTATGAAGCAAAATGGCCATTTAAAAAAAATATACTGTTTTTTATAGCCTCTCTTGTACCGTTTGGAACCTTTTTTACAAAAGCTACAATAAAAACTTATGAATAAAAAAGTTTTTTTGCGTTAAAATAATTGGATTAAATAAGAGAGGAATTTTTATGATTGCCGGAATAAATGAACAAGATTTTATCGCATATATTATATTTGGTCTTATGATGAATTTTGTTTTTTCCATAATATTTGGTGTTTATCTTAGTAAAAATATAGGCATGCAGGAGATGATTAGAAACAAGGGTAATAAAGAGCAACCATTACTTGTTAGTCTTAGTCTTTTTATTCCATATGCAAAAATGCTAATTACTCTTTACAGAGTTGCAGTATTACAAATATTCTTTTTAAACAAAGGCTATACACATAAAGATTTTTGGATTTATATGACTACAGATCGATTAAACAAATTATAAAAAATTTTTAGCTTTAATCAAATTTAGTGTTTCATAAGCACATAGCGGATTTAATTTAATTGCAGTTATTTCTAAAGCTTTAATATATATCTCTAAAGATTCTAAGTCATTTTCATTCATTATTAATTTCAATAATTTTTCCGCATCTTTGATATGAAGATTTCTAGCAACACCTAAATTTTTATGTGCTAAATTTTGAATATTTATATAATTTAAAGGTCTGTTTTCTAGTTTATTTTTTTTAAGTTCTTGAATATGTTTATAAAAAAATATTGTTGATTTTAAAATTTGTATAACATAATCTTCAATAAGTTCATTAATAATTTCCTCTTCTAAAGAGAGCTCGTTAACCGCTTCGTTAATCTGGTAACAATAGCTAGATATTTTTAAATCTGAAAGATTTTTTTCAAGAAAAGAGTCACCTTCACTTAATAATTTATCAATATTATTGCAAAGCTGAGTGTCTTGTATGTTTTTTAAACTATTATTCATAATAATAAAATATCATAATTTTGTTTTATTACTTTAATCATTAATAAAAAAAATATTTAAACAAATTATGAGTGCTACAAATGCACTCATAATGATTATATTGCTTTTGAAATAATTCTATTTAATCTTGAAATAAAATCTGCAGTATCCTCAAGTTCTACTCCGTCAAAAAGTTTTGCTTGATCAAGCAATACATGAGCAGCATCATAAATAAGATTTTGATCTGCAGAATCTTTTAATTTTATAATTAATTCATGCTTTGGATTTATCTGTAAGATCGGAGCCGGAGCCGAGGCTCCTGTATCTTGTCCCATCTGTTTCATCATTTTAGCCATCATATAGGCTGGATCTTCTTTATCTTCTTTTAATTTTACTGGGGAATCAACTAAATCAAAAGTTGTTTCGACAGATTTTACATTATCACCTAAAATGTCTTTAAGCTCTTTAGTCAACCCTTCAAA
Source organism: Sulfurimonas sp. CVO (assembly GCF_009883775.1). Classification (NCBI taxonomy): domain Bacteria; kingdom Pseudomonadati; phylum Campylobacterota; class Epsilonproteobacteria; order Campylobacterales; family Sulfurimonadaceae; genus Sulfurimonas; species Sulfurimonas sp. CVO. The sequence continues at coordinate 715,395 of NZ_CP033720.1, read as the reverse complement.
AGTTTTAGATGTCTCCTCTTCAGCTTTTTTCTCCTCTTCACTCTCTTCAAATTTTGCGTCACTAACATGTACAAATTTATACTCTTTATACTCCGTTATCATCGGGAAAATAATGGTATCAACCTCTTCATTTAAAATTAATACATCGATGTTGCGAGACTTAAATCTCTCAAGCGCCGGAGAATTTTTAAGCATTGAGAGTGAAGTTTTGCCTGTAATATAATAGATCTCTTTTTTCTCTTCATCCACATTTTTCAAAAAATCCTCAAACATTACCATCTCATTAGATTCAAGCGTATTAAATTTCATCAGTTCAAGGATTTTTTCACGATTGCCGTAATCGCTGTAGAGCCCCTCTTTTAAAACATTTCCAAACTCTTTAAAAAATGTACTATATTTTTCTTTATCGTTTTTAGCAATCTTTGCAAGTTCTGAGAGCACTTTTTTTACTGAAGCATTTCTAATCTTTGCCATTACAGCATTTGATTGTAAAATCTCTCTTGAAACATTAAGAGGCAGATCTTTCGAGTCAATCACACCGCGCAGGAATCTCATATATGTCGGCATAAGCTCTTTTTCATCATCTGTAATAAAAACGCGATTTATATAAAGTTTGATACCTGTTTGATAATCCACTCTGTAGAGATCCATAGGCGCTTTAGATGGAATGTAAAAAAGTGTTGTATACTCTATAGCACCCTCTGCTTTATTATGCATCCATGCAAGAGGCTCTTCTGAAGAGTGTGCAATTGTGCTATAAAAATCTTTATACTCCTCATCTTTTATCTCACTTTTTGAGATTGTCCAAAGAGCATTTGCACGATTGATTTGAACATTTTCTATCTCATTTTTTGATGGTTCTATCTCATTGCCCTCATCATCTTTTTTTGCAGGAATATACTTCTCTTTATCCATAAAGATAGGAAATGGAATGTGATTTGAATACTTTTTAATGATATTTTCGATTCTATAGCTATCTAAAAACTCTTCATCATCTTCATTTAGATACATAACGATTTGAGTACCGTGACCCTCCATAGAAGCATCTTCTATATCAAATTCGCCATCACCTTTGCTTGTCCACAAATATGCCTTATCTTCACCCGCTTTTTTTGTCGTAACCTCTACTTTATGCGCAACCATAAAACAAGCATAAAAACCGACACCAAACTGACCTATAAGATTAGAATCTTTTTTTTGATCCCCTGTAAGATTTTCTAAAAAGGCTTTTGTTCCTGATTTTGCGATTGTACCTAAGTTGTTCATTAGGTCTTCTTCATTCATACCGATACCGCTGTCTTTTATTGTTAGTGTTTTTGTTTCTTTATCTACAACAATATCGATACGAGGTGAAAAAGCAATCCCTTTGTATGCATCATCTGTTAAAACAAGCATATTTAACTTATCAAGTGCATCTGACGCATTTGAGATCAATTCACGAATAAATATCTCTTTGTTTGAGTAGAGTGAATGTATCATAAGATTTAATATTTGATTTGCTTCTGTTTGAAATTGATGTTTTGCCATCTTTTTTATCCTTTAAGTTAAATAATTTTCATGATTTTAACAAAAAAAAGTTAATAGTTACAAATCAAATCAATATTATTTAGTCCGGTAGACTAAAGTTATTTTAGTCTGATTTTTTATTTACCCAAACAAAAACAAATTTAATTTTATTTATTAATATAACTAAAATTTTGATAGAAATTAGTTATAATTATCATGAAAACAGCTATAAAAATTATTTAAAATGAAGAGTTAATATGAAAAAATTCATAATATTGGTACCCATTGATTTTTCAAAAAGTAGTTATGTAGTTTTAAAAAAAACACTTAATTTTGCTAAAAAAAAAGATGCAGATATTCATATAGTTCATGTAGTTGAAAATCCGTTATTTTTAAAACAGATAGATTTAGATTCTATCAAAGAGAGTACTTTTAGAGAGTTAAGCAAAGATTTTCCTCTCTTAAAAAAAGAGAATTATCATTGTATAAGCGGTAAAATAAAAGTTGAGATAAACAACACGGCAAAAATATTGGATGCTGATATGATTATCATGGGCAAAAGCGGTGAAACTCATTTTCTTAATGAACTTTTTATGGGTTCAAGTACAAAAGAGATAGTCAATTACGCACAAATTCCTGTTTTAGTTGTAAAAAGTGATCATAATCTTGAATATCAAAATATTTTAGTATTGACAGACTTATCAAATGATTCTGCAAAAGCCATAAGAGAAATTATCAAAATTTTTTCAAATTCACATATAAAACTTTTGAATCTTTTTTCTCCTCCTCTTGACAATAAAATAGACATATATGGGTTTAATGAAGAAGATCTTCTTCAATATCAATCTGATCTAGAAAAAAAATCTCAAAAAAAAATAGATGCATTTTTAGACTCTTTAGCGTTACCAAAAAATATAAACATTTCAGCATCTGCTAAAAAAAGTTCTTTAAGCCCTAAATCTTTTAAAGAAGAGATGGCTGATATTAATTTTGACTTGATAGCAATCCATGCAGTACAAAATAATGTAAGCTTTTTTGCTTTTGATATTTTAGAACACTCAGATGTTGATGTTTTTATTGTAAAATAAAAAAAATGCAAGAAGAATTTATAGAATTAATAGAATCAACACCAAAACTTTACTCAAAAAAATGCAAATTGATCTCTTTTATGTTGAGACTTTTTTTACAATATACAATATTTTTATCAGCTTTAACAGCATGGTATCTTTATGACTTTTTTTTAGCTTTGCTGACATTAGTTTTAACTTTTATTATTATAGGCATCATCCGTTCAAAATTGAGAAACAGTGCTATCCCTTTCTCTCAGCGAGAGTACCATTACAGCGATAAAGAGATAGCTGATTGGTACAGCGCCAAAGAGCTATGCTATGAAGCCCGTTAAAGAGTTACCGGAACTACTGTTTTCATTATATGACTATCATATCCCAACTCATTTTTTATAGCATCTGCAAAAATCTCCATTTTATCACTCTCACCGTGAATCAAGTAGATATTTTTTAAATTTTTAACAGGTCTGATCCAGTCAATAAGATCACTTTGATCTGCATGAGCCGAGAAACCGTTAATTGTATAGATTTTTGCTTTTGAAACAATATCTTCTCCATAAATTTTAACCATTTTTTGACCATCTACAATGCTTCTTCCCAATGTTCCTTCAACTTGAAATCCAACAAAAATAACTGCATTTTTTGAATTCCAAAGTCTATGTTTAAGATGATGCATAATACGCCCACCTGTACACATACCACTTCCCGCAATTATTATAGAGCGCTCTTTTACTTTATTTATTGCCATAGATTGATCTCTTGTAGTAGTAGATTCAAGCCAAGCAAATGAAAATGGATCATTGCCATTTCCGGAGGAATACTCAAGCTCGTCACTTAAATGGCCAGGATACTTATTGTAAAGTTTTGTTGCTTTTATAGCAAGCGGGCTGTCTAAAAAAACGCGGCATTTTGGCAGTTCACCGTTGTCATGCATTTCATGAAGCAGCCACAATATCTCCTGTGTTCTTTCTAAAGCAAAAGATGGGATAAGAATATTGCCTTTTTGTTTAAGCGTTGTAATAACTGCCTCTTTAAACTCAGCTACGCTCTGTTCTAAAGGTTTATGCTTACGATCTCCGTATGTAGACTCTATAAAAAGAGAATCTGCTTCATCAATTTTATTGTGCTCATCAATTATAAGTCTCTCTGCAGAACCGATATCTCCTGAAAACACCACACGCTTATGCTGATTTTCTTCTTGATAATCAATCATAACGAAGGCGCTGCCCATAATATGTCCGGCATTGCCCAAGGATACTCTTATATGTTGTTTTAATTTGTGCTCTTCAAAATAATTTAGCGTACACCATTTCTTAGCAAAAACTTCTTTTACATCATCTTTAGTGTAAAGAGGTTCCATTACACTCTCCTCTTCTCCGCGTCTGCGTGCTTTTTTGCTTATTGTTTTAAACTCTTCATATAATATACCCGCACTATCAAGAAGCATTATTTTTGCAATATCACGAGTAGCTTTTGTTGCTATTATCCTTCCTTTAAATCCATCTTTGAAAAGTTTTGGCACTCTTCCGATATGATCAAGATGCGCATGTGTTAAAATAAGATAATTTATTTTTGAGGGTTCAAACCCAAAAGGCTCATAATTTCTCTTACTGCCGCCATCTCCTTGAAACATACCACAATCAATTAAAATATTTATAGAGCCTATTTTAAGCAAATGACAAGAACCCGTCACTGTTTGCGCCGCCCCATATGATGTTACTTTTGCCATAATTAATCCTTTTATAACTGCAATTATTTGATTATATTTTAAATTTGTAAATTTTGTGGTTAATATTGTTTTTTATTGGCAAAAAACCAACTATAATGAAACTTATACTATAATTCATTTTATTATAAAACTAACTAACAGGAAAAATAAAAAATATAAATGGCACTTATTGATCTACTAAACATATCAAAACATTATGAAGCACAAAAAATTTTAACTGATATAAATTTTCATATAGATGAAGGGGAGAGAGTTGTAATAATCGGTAAAAACGGAAGCGGAAAATCCACTCTTATGAAGATTATTAACGGAACTCTTGAACAAGACGCCGGTGAGAGAATTATCAGACAAAATTTAGAGGTTAAAATGCTCGCGCAAAAACCTCATTTTAAAGAGACAGACACTGTAAGAGAGGCTGTTGAAGCGGGTTTGGATGAATTAAACAGGGCAAAAGAGAAATATAATGAACTCTCTCTGCTTTTAGCTGATGATTTTGAGAATAGACTTCTTATTGATGAACATGAAAAACTCTCCCGCTACATTGAACATCATAATGCTTGGAATTTAGATGATAAAATAGAGAGAATAATCCAACATTTTGATCTTAAACAGTATGAACATAAACTTGTTACTATGCTAAGCGGCGGGGAACAAAGAAGAGTTGCTCTTGCTTCGCTGCTTCTTCAAAAACCAGATATTTTACTCCTAGATGAGCCTACAAATCATCTTGATGTATATATGGTTGAATTTTTAGAAGATTTGCTTTTAAAAGAGAGATTTACCCTTGTTTTTATCTCGCATGACAGATATTTTATAGACAAAATAGCCACAAAAAGTGTTGAAGTTGAAGATTGCTCCTTAAGAGAATATAGCGGAGGATACAGCAACTACTTAACACAAAAAGAGGAGTATATGCGAACTCTGCAAAAACAGCATGAAAATCTTTTAGATATACTCAAAAGAGAAAATGAGTGGTTTGCAAGAGGCGTAAGAGCTAGACTTAAAAGAAATGAAGGTCGTAAAGAGAGACTTATGGCTCTAAGAGAAGAAGCAAAAACGAATCCTTCTAAGATTCGAAAAATGTCTCTTGAACTAGAGCGTGAAGCAAAACATTTCAATCGCGACAAAAGCGTAAACAGACAAAAGATGCTCTTTGAAGTGGAAAATCTTGGAATCAAACTTGGAGATAAAGAGCTTTTAAAAAATTTCAGTACTAGAATTCTTCAAAAAGATGTTATAGCTATCGTCGGACCAAACGGAAGCGGAAAATCAACGCTTTTAAAAGTTCTTTTAGGAAGAATCAAGCCGACAAGCGGAATTATAAAAAGAGGCGAATTCAAGATAGGCTATTTTGATCAACACCGCGAAATGCTCGACGATGATAAAAACCTTATAGAAACTTTTTGTCCGCATGGCGGTGATCGTGTAAATGTCCGCGGTCGTGATATGCATGTATTTGGATATCTAAAAAACTTTCTCTTTCCACGGGAGTTTTTAGATAAAAAGATAGGCGTGTTAAGCGGAGGAGAAAAAAATCGTATAGCGCTCGCCCTGCTCTTTACAAAAGATGTCGATATTCTTATCCTGGATGAGCCGACAAATGATCTGGATATTCCGACTATCAATATTTTAGAAGAGCAGCTTACTCACTTTAGCGGAGCTGTTATTATCGTTAGTCACGATAGATATTTTGTAGACAAAATTGCAAAAAAACTCTTTATTTTTAAAAACGACAAGCATATAGAGGAGAGTTACCAAAACTATTCAGAGTATTTAGAGCTAGAAAAAGAGCTAAAAGAACTCGACGAAATGGAAAAAGAGAGTAAAAAAATAGAACCTAAAACAAAAGAGAGTAAGCCAAAAGAGCTAAAACTTACTTTTAAAGAAAAGATTGCATTAGAAAAACTGCCCGAAGAGATAGAGTCTATTGAAACACAAATAGAAGAAAAAAACAGCTGCTTGGCAGATCCTTTATGTTATCAGGATATAGGCATAACACAACTTGCAAAAGAGCTAGAAGAACTTAAAAACATATATGAAAAAAAAGTTGAAGAGCTTTTAAATATTCAAGAAAAAGAGGAAAAGATAAATAGCTAACGCATTATGCATTAGCTATTTTTGAGCTTCTTTAAGAGTATCGGCAATTAAAAAAGCCAACTCTAAAGCTTGATTTGCATTTAAACGAGGGTCGCAGTGCGTGTGATAACGAGAAGATAAATCCTCTTCAGTTACAATAAATGAGCCGCCTATACACTCAGTTACATTTTTGCCCGTCATTTCCAAATGAACACCACCGGCAAATGTACCCTCAGCTTTATGAACTTGAAAGAACTGTTTCATCTCTCTAAGAATAGCATCAACAGGACGCGTTTTAAAGTTATTTGATGATTTGATTGTATTTCCATGCATCGGATCACAACTCCAGAGAACTTTTTTACCTTCTCTCTCAACAGCACGGATAAGTTTTGGCATGCCCTCAGCAACTTTATCCGCTCCCATTCTTACAATAACATTTAAGCGTCCTGCCTCATTATTTGGGTTTAAAATATCGCAAAGTCTTACCAAATCTTCAGGGTTCATTGTCGGTCCCGCTTTCACACCTATAGGATTATGAATTCCTCTCATATACTCTATATGTGCACCATCAAGTTGACGGGTTCTATCGCCTATCCACAACATATGAGCGGAAGTATCATACCAATCTCCCGTAATAGAATCTTTTCTTGTAAATGCCTCTTCATACGGTAATAAAAGTGCTTCATGAGAGGTGTAAAAATCAGTTTCACGCAAAGTTCTCTGCGTTTTAGATGTAATTCCGCATGCTTCCATAAACTTTAAAGATTTACTAATCTCTTCAGCTAAATCTTCATATTTTTTATTTATTTCACTTTGATGAGCAAAATCCAAATTCCATTGATGCACTTTATGCAAATCAGCCATACCGCCTGAAGCAAATGCGCGAACTAAATTGAGCGTTGCCGCTGATTGATTATAAGCTTTAATCATTCTTTGAGGATCTGGAGTTCGTGCTTCTGGTGTAAAATCAACGCCATTTATAATATCACCGCGATAAGAGTCCAGCGTTACACCATTGATAGTTTCAGTATCGCTAGAGCGTGGTTTTGCGAACTGACCACCTAAGCGTCCAACTTTAACTACAGGAAGACCCCCTGCATAAGTCATAACCACTGCCATTTGCAAAACTGCTTTGAATGTATCACGAATACCGTCTGCATGAAATTCGCTAAAACTCTCAGCACAATCACCGCCTTGAAGTAAAAAAGCATTCCCCTCAACAACATTAGCCAATTGACTTTTAAGCGAGCGTGCTTCACCTGCAAAAACAAGCGGCGGATAATTTTTTAATTCAGCTAAAACATCGCTTAATTCATCCATGTTTGGATAAGTCGGCTGTTGCACAATAGACTTTTGTCTCCAGCTAGAAGGGGTCCAAATACTCATAATAAAACCTTTTTTTTAAAATACAACTCAATAATTTTTTTGTTATTTTACCTTATAATACCTAAAATAGCACTGATTAGAATTTTTTGATTACCATAAAAGCTTTTTTTTATGGTTAAAAATGTATAATGCACTACATTTTTTTATGGATTTAACAGCATCCAAAAAAATTTAAATATATAAACAGCAAAACTAAAACAGTTTAATAGACAAACATTACAAAAATATAACAAAAAGATATAAACTTGAAAACTTTAACTGCTAATTTTCTTAAAAATACCAAATTCGAAAACTTATTTATTTCAACAATCAACAAAACTTTCTCCACTTTCAAAAACAGTAATCAAAACACTATCTTTAAGGTGATAAAATAATGGAATTTAGTTATTTTGATATTATCGTTTCAATTGTTGTTCTTTTCTTAGGACTTAAAGGAATCATAAACGGATTTTTTAAAGAGTTATTCGGTCTTTTAGGCATTATAGGAGGTATATTTGTAGCTTCTCGTGTTGGAGATAAAGCAGGCCAGCTTATAAGTGATTCTATTTTTAAATTTGAAAACAGTGCAGCTATTAATTTTACAGGTTTTTTAGTTACACTTTTTCTCTTCTGGCTCTTTATGATTGGAGTAGGATTGATATTTAAAAAATTAAGTTCACTGAGCGGACTTGGAATTTTTGATAAAATCTTAGGTTTTGTGTTTAGTGTAAGCAAATTTTTTCTTATTGCCGCAGTCATAGCTTATGCTGCTTATAACATTAAAGCTATAAAAACAAATCTTGACTCTATTATGCAAAAAAGTGTGATTTTTCCGATATTAATCAAAACGGGCAGTGTTATTATGAAAATAGATCCTGTGAAAATTTCTAACGATATAAATAAAACCATAGACAAGGGTACAGATATAATGCAAAACAGTATTGATGAAACTCTGCAAAATTCTACATTGGAAATTTTAGAAGATACAAAGAAAAAATTAGATAAAAATGAAGAACAAAATTTATCTGAAGAAGAGAATAAATAACATGTCTGAAATAACAACCGATTTTAACGATAAAACAGTTGCATACAAACAGTTACTTAGTGATTTTAAAGCGTTGCTTAAAAAAAATAATCTAAAATTTACAATTCAAAGAGAAGTAATTCTTGAAACTCTATACAACTCTGATGAACATCTTACACCAGAATCACTTCATAATCTTATACAGGAAAAATTTCCAAATTTAAAAACAGGAATTGCTACTGTATATAGAACATTATCACTTCTAGAAGAGTCAGACATGGTTACATCTCTCTCTTTTGGCGCACAAGGAAAAAAATATGAACTTGGCGCTAAACATCATCATGATCACTTTATCTGCAAAATGTGTGGGAGCATTATTGAGTTTGTAGATGAAAAAATAGAAGAGAGACAGCGCAAAATAGCTGATGAACTTGGTTTCGATATGCAGGACCATTCTATGCAAATTTATGGAATCTGCAAAGAGTGCCAAAAAAAAATAAAGGAAAAATGATTGGTTTTTAATAACAAATTTATACAACAAAGAATTGAAAAAGCAGAATTTCTTAGAAAACAGGGGATTAACCCATATTCTAATGAGTCTAGAAAAAACACATCTATTGAAAAATTTTTAAATGTAAATTCTGATATTGTTCACAAAGAAAATAAAAGAGATGAAAATAGAGAGTATACAGTTAGTGGACGCATAAAATTATTTAGAATTATGGGGAAAGCAAGTTTTATCAAAATTGAAGATGAAAGCAGTTCTCTTCAAATTTATGTAGCCAGAGACAATCTTCCCGAAGGCTTTTATAATGATATTTTTAAAAAACTTATAGAAGTCGGTGATATTGTAGAGGTTACAGGATATCCTTTCGTAACAGGTCAAGGAGAGCTTTCGCTTCATGCAGACAATCTAAAACTTTTAACAAAAGCCATCTCTCCTCTTCCTGAAAAATTTCACGGTATCACAGATAAAGAGGTGCGATACAGAAAAAGATATCTTGACCTTATTATGAATTCAGATGTTAGAAAAACATTTAAGATTCGTTCAAAAGTCATCTCTCTAACTAGACGCTTTTTTGAAGAAAAAGGTTTTTTAGAAGTTGAAACTCCGATGATGCATCCTATTGCAGGCGGAGCAAATGCAAAACCTTTTGTTACACATCACAATGCTCTTGGAGTAGACAGATATCTAAGAATTGCTCCTGAACTCTATTTAAAAAGGCTTATTGTCGGCGGATTTGAAGCTGTATTTGAAATTAATAGAAACTTTAGAAATGAGGGAATGGATGCAACACACAATCCTGAATTCACATCCATAGAGTTTTATTGGGCGTACAAAACATATAAAGATCTTATAGAAATCACAAAAGAGTATTTCACATATCTTTTTGATCATCTAAATCTTCCAACACAGCTTCCTTATGGAGATTTAGAAATTGATTTTAGCAAATTTAGTGAAGTTCCTCTTATTGAATCACTTTACACGATAGGAGGAGTTCCTAAAGATATAGTAAATGATAAAGAAAAAATAGTTGCATTTTTAAAGAGTAAAAATATTGATGTAAAAGAAAACATGAGTTTAGGTCAGCTTCAAGGAGAACTTTTTGACGAGTTTGTAGAAGCAAAACTTATCAACCCGACATTTATCACAGAGTATCCTGTTGCCATCTCTCCACTTGCAAGAAGAAGCGATGAAAACCCTGAAATAACAGAACGGTTTGAGCTCTTTATTGCAGGACGAGAGATTGCAAATGCTTTTAGCGAATTAAACGACCCAGTAGACCAGCTTCATAGATTTGAAGCACAAGGTGCAGCAAAAGAGAGCGGAGATGATGAAGCACATGAGATGGATATCGACTTTGTTGAGGCACTAAGTTACGGAATGGCGCCAACGGCTGGGCAAGGAATAGGTATTGACAGACTTGTTATGCTTCTTACAAATGAACACTCCATTAGAGATGTTCTGTTGTTTCCTGCAATGAAACCAATAAATTTAGAAGAAAAAAATCAAAATGAAGAGGAATAAACAAAAATGAGTTTTTTAAAAGAGTATGATAAAGAGATATTTGATCTATGTGAAAAAGAGCTAGAGAGACAAACAAATCATTTAGAGATGATTGCATCTGAAAACTTTACACTTCCTGCCGTTATGGAAACTATGGGAAGCGTATTTACAAATAAATATGCAGAGGGTTATCCGGGTAAGCGTTACTATGGCGGTTGTGAATATGCAGATGGCGTTGAGCAGTTAGCAATTGACAGAGCATGCAAACTCTTTGGATGTAGCTATGCAAATGTTCAACCGCACTCCGGAAGCCAGGCAAATGCAGCCGTTTATGCAGCACTTTTAAATGCGGGTGATAAACTTCTAGGTATGGATTTAAGCCATGGCGGACATTTAACACACGGAAGCAAACCAAGTTTTTCGGGTAAAAACTACCACTCTTTTACATATGGTGTAGAGCTTGACGGCCGTATGAATTATGATAAAATTATGGAAATAGCAAAAACAGTACAGCCAAAAATCATTGTTTGCGGCGCATCTGCTTATGCAAGAGAGATAGATTTTGCAAAATTTCGTGAAATTGCTGATGCTGTTGGAGCTATTTTATTTGCAGATATTGCCCATGTTGCAGGTCTTGTTGCAGCGGGTGAACACCCTAGCCCGTTCCCTCATGCACATGTTGTAACAACTACTACACATAAAACTCTTGCCGGACCAAGAGGCGGTATGATTATGACAAATGATGAAGAAATAGCTAAAAAAGTTAACTCTGCAATCTTTCCGGGTATTCAAGGCGGACCGCTTGTACATGTAATCGCTGCTAAAGCGGTGGGATTTAAATATAACCTCTCTCCAGAGTGGAAAGAGTATGCTGCGCAGGTCAAAGCAAACGCAAAAATTTTAGGTGAAGTTCTTATAAAAAGAGGATATGAGCTTGTAAGCGGTGGAACTGATAATCATCTTGTACTGCTCTCTTTTATAAATCGTGATTTCTCTGGTAAAGATGCTGATATCGCTCTTGGAAATGCGGGTATTACAGTAAACAAAAATACTGTTCCGGGTGAGACAAGAAGCCCTTTTGTAACTTCAGGTATCCGCATAGGTTCACCTGCTCTAACTTCAAGAGGAATGAAAGAGAAAGAGTTTGAATTTATTGCAAATAAAATCGCAGATGTTCTTGATGATATTAACAATACTGAGCTTCAAGAAAATATTAAAAAAGAGTTAAAAACATTAGCTCAAAATTTTGTAGTTTATAATCAACCGACTTACTAGGATCGTTGCTTAATAAAAGATAAAATTGATACTTTTTTGTCAATCGTGTATGGCTTTATTTAAATATATCCAATATAAACAAGTTTTGGGTATCATTATAAATTAGATAATAAAGGAGGGGGAAGTTATGGATGAAAAAAATGAGTTAAATGATATTATCTTAAACAAAGGTAACTCATCTACAGGAAATAAAAAAATTTTATTAGCTGTTGCTGCGTTAGGTATTATTTTAATTGTTGTTGTAATGCTGATGAATACTCTTACATCAAGCGGCACTGACAATCTACCTCAAGCAGCTCTTCCTCCTGAGACGCAGGAGCAAACTTCAACACAAGTTGATGACTCCTTTTTTGAAAAAGTTGATGTTGTAAAAGAGGATAAAGAAGATGAAGAGAGTGTTTCTTTAGATGCAATTGCACAAAAACTCAAAGAAGAAAATATAATAGAAGAGACTCAAGCAGCGACACAAGAGAGTGTTAAAGCAAACACAGATGAAACAAAAAAAGTACAAACAAAAGAAGAAGTAGTTCAAAATGTAGCTATACAGCCTCAGGCAGAGAGTACAAATTTATCAAATGCTTACTATATTCAAGTTGGCTCTTTTGCAAAATACGAACCTAATAAAAAATTTTTAGATTCAATTTTAAAATTGGGATACAAATATAAATTTCACAAAGTAACTATTGATTCTAGAACATTTAACAAAGTTTTAGTAGGTCCATTTAACAGTGAAGCAGAAGCAAGAGAAGCTCTGGCTCCTATTAAAAAATCTATTGAAGCAGGTGCTTTTTTAATTAAAATATAACTATACCAAGGTACTTATTTGATTTATTCTAAACAATTTATACAAGATCAACTAGCTCCTATTGCAGTATATGCAAAGCTAAAATCAATCTTTAAAAATGAAATCTCATATCTTTTAGAGAGCGCAGGACAAAGCAGTGGAAATTATAGCTTTGTCTGCATCGGCGCAAGAGAGAGAATTCAATATATAGATAATCAGACAATATATACAGATGCAAACGGCATTAAGCATATAAAAGATGAATCTCCTTTTATATTTTTAAAAAATTATTACAAAAATATAGACACATCAATATACAAAGAAGCAACAACTAAACTAAAAGTTGGGTATGTAGATGGTTTTATAGGTTATATCGGCTATGACATGGTGAAAGTATTTGAACCAAAACTTCATTCTGTTATGGATAACTTAAAAGATGAAATCAATGCCCCCGATTTAGATTTGATACTTCCAAAAATAATCTTGGTTTACTCTCACAAAGATCACCAATTAACTCTTATTAGCACATTAAAAGAGATGAGTGATAAGTTTGAAATGATTGAAAACGAGCTAAAAGGCACATATACATATATTCATATGAAAAAAAACAGCGGGAATGACAAAGGCACTTTTGCATTCTCAAAAGAGCAGTTTTTTAAAATGGTTGATAACTCAAAAGAGATGATAAAAAGTGGAGATGTTTTCCAAATTCTAATAACAAACCGTTTTACTAGAAAGATAAAAGTTGATCCTTTTAGTTTTTACAGAATATTAAGAACCAAAAATCCATCTCCCTATATGTTTTTAATGGAGTATGAAGATTTTAATATTGTCGGGAGCTCCCCTGAAGTCATGGTAAGACTTCAAGATGGAAAACTTCTGCTTCGCCCAATTGCAGGAACTCGTAAAAGAGGCAGCACAAAAGAGAGAGATAAGGAGCTTGAAGAGGAACTTTTAGCAGATCCAAAAGAGCTCTCTGAACATCTTATGCTTATAGATTTAGGCAGAAATGATGTGAGCAGAGTTGCAAAAACCGGAAGTGTTAAAGTTGAAGATATGATGCATATAGAGCGTTTTTCACATGTTATGCATATAGTTTCTGATGTCACGGCCGAGCTTGATAAAGACAAAGATATGTTTGATCTGTTTATGGCAACTTTTACGGCAGGAACTATGACTGGTGCACCAAAGATAAGAGCAATGGAGCTTATTGCTGAATTTGAAGGATTAAAAAGAGGCTTTTACAGTGGAAGTGTTGGTTATTTTGGATTTGACGGCAATATGGATAACGCCATAACTATCAGAACTGCTATGGTTAAAAAAGACAAAGTGATTCTTCAGGCCGGAGCCGGTGTTGTTGCTGATAGCATAAATGAGCTGGAGTATCTCGAAGTTAAAAATAAACTTGGTGCTCTTGTCGCTTCACTGGAAGATTTGGACTAATGAAACTCTTTGCCGTCTTTGGCGACCCTGTTGCGCACTCCCGCTCTCCGCTTATGCACAATAGCGTATTTAAACATCTAAACTACAATGCATGTTACACTAGAGTCCATCTAAATGATGGCTCAAAACTAAAAGAGACTTTTTTCTCTCTAGGTCTTAGCGGAGCAAATATTACCGTTCCACATAAAGAGGCGGCGTATGAGGCTTGCGATGAAGTAAGAGGCTTTGCCGAAAAAATAGGTGTTGTAAATACCCTTATCAATGAAAATGGCAGATTAATCGGATACAATACCGATGCAGACGGTTTTTTATTTGCTATAAAAGAGTTTAAAAATATTAAAAATATTTTAGTTCTTGGAGCAGGCGGAACGGCAAAAGCATTAACTTCCAGATTTATACAAGAGAATATAAAAGTAACTGTTTTAAACAGAAGCAATTCAAGACTACAATACTTTAAAGAGTTAAATTGCAGCTGTTATTCATGGAGTGACTTTAAAATAAGTAAATATGATTTAGTTGTAAACACTACAAGTGCCGGGCTTAAAGATGAAGAACTACCTGCTCCAAAAGAGATGATCGAAAAAATACTAAACAGTACATTTTACGCAGCAGACGCAATCTATGGAAAGATGACACCTTTTTTAAAACTGGCAAAAAACAAAAATATAACTTACAAAGACGGTGCAGATATGCTTTTAGGTCAAGGTCTTTTGGCAAATGAACTCTTTGTTAATTATGAACTAAAAACAGAAGATATAAAAAAATTTATGTCAAAGAGTTTTGAACTTTAAAGCAACAGCTATTGCTTGACCTCTGCCAATATCTCCTATTAGATTAAGAGTGCAATCAGCGATATAACAACAGCCAGCCATATAGTTGGTATAAGCCTATATTTTAATTGAACATTTTTTAAACCCATAAAGTGGTCAATAACCAATTGTCCTTTTATAAATGTACTTATAAGTAAAATCGCGACAAGATAAGTCGGTATAAATTTTAAATGTCCAAGCACAAAAGCAAAGATTGTGAGAATAACCAAAACTATCCATACAAATTCTAGAATTTTTTTCATTTTTTACCTTGTATCATAATATATAAACTAATGGGAAAAGCACAATCCACAACAAATCTACCATATGCCAGTAAGATGCACCCGTTTCCATCCCGCTGCAATCATCCGGAGTGTACCCTTGTGCTTTTGTTTTTTTATGAAGATTAAACAGGATTATTAAACCCAAAAGAACATGCATAAAATGAAAAACAGTTAAAAATATGTAAAACATAAAAAATTTATTGGTACTAAGCGTAATTCCTTCTCCAAATATATGAGAAAATTCTAATATTTTTATAAATAAAAAAGCAACTCCGAGCATCATTGCAGACAAAAGCCATTTTGATGCTGCACTACTTGACTTTTGCAAGCTATCTCTTGTCATATTTTTAATAGCATAAACAGCCTTTACAACAAAGTAACTGCTTGTAATTAAAAGAAAAGTATTGATAAAACCTGATGTTTGGCTAACTACAAGCTGAGACTGACTAAAAAGCTCTATATCTGCTCTTCTT
Source organism: Sulfurimonas sp. CVO (assembly GCF_009883775.1). NCBI lineage: Bacteria > Pseudomonadati > Campylobacterota > Epsilonproteobacteria > Campylobacterales > Sulfurimonadaceae > Sulfurimonas > Sulfurimonas sp. CVO. The sequence goes on along the minus strand of NZ_CP033720.1, from coordinate 699,552 downwards.
GAAACAGCATAACCTATAAACAATAGTCCAAATGTAATTAATTCAACATAAATAATGATCCAAATTGCAAAATCCCCAGGAGGATGAGGCTCTTTCAAAGCACTATTTTTTAACATTTGAACTCCTTGGGAAATATAAAGATACAAGTTTTTCAAGAACTTTTAAAACTTCATCTTCATCACTGAGTGATTCAACTATAGAGTGCATACATGCCTGATATGGATCAAAATCTTTTGTAATCAACTTCCCTGCATAAATAAGCAGTCTTGTTGAAACTGCTTCTTGAATATCAACATCAGTGAGTTGTCTCACTTCTTTAGCGATATCTACAAGTTTTTGTGCTATATCTTCATCAACTCCACTCTCTTTTTTGATAATCTCTTTTTCAATTTCTGATTTTGGATAATCAAAACTAAGAGAAATAAATCTCTGTTTTGTACTTGGCTTCATCCCTTTTAAGACATTTTGATAACCTGGATTATAAGATACTACAAGCATAAAATCAGGATGAGCTTCTATGGTTTCACCTGTTCTGTCTATCGACAAAACTCTACGATAATCCGCTAGAGAGTGAAGTACCACTGTAGTATCTTTTCTAGCTTCGATTATCTCATCAAGATAGCATATACCGCCATTTCTTACCGCTTTAGTCAAAGGACCGTCTTGCCAATATGTACCGTTTTCATCTATAAGATGGCGGCCAATCAGGTCTGCAGCACTCAAATCATCATGGCAAACAACCGTATAAACATCTCGTCCAAGCTCTTCGCCCATAGATTCTATAAACCTTGTTTTTCCACACCCTGTCGGTCCTTTGATTAAAACAGGCAGATTCATCTGCGCAGCAGTTTTAAAAAGCTCTACTTCATTTGATTGAGGTAAATAGTAGTTTTTTGACATTTTTTTCCTTTTTTTATTTCGTTAAATTTATATAAACTTCAGTTAACACTTTTGGCAATTTCTGCCCATCTCTTACAACCGCATAACCGTTTCTTCCAAACAGATACCCCAAATACTCTTTTGCATCAAGATCTACTGTAATACAAAAAGGCGTAATACCTTTTTTCTTAACCTCTTCAAGAGCTTTTTTTGTATCTTCTATGCCATATCTTCCATCATATCTATCTTCATCATTCGGTTTACCGTCACTTATGATTAACAGCAGTTTATTGACACTTTGCTGCTTATCTAAAATCTTTGCCGATTCTCTTATAGCTGCACCCATCCTTGTATAATACTCTGGTTTTATAGTATCAATTCTTCCACGAATCAAATCATTGTATTTGTCTTTAAAATTTTTTATAATGCTAAAATAGACTTTTTTATTTTGCAGTGATGAGAAAGTGTATATGGCAAATTTATCTTGAAGTTTTTCCAAAGCTTCACTAAATACCGTAAGAGAGTCTTTAATTACATCAATTATTCGTACTTCTTGTGTAATGCCACCCTCTGTAGAGAGTGAAACATCTGCTAATATAAGCGTAGCCATATCTCTTGTTTTTTTCTCAAAAGTTGTGTAAAATTTTTGATGATGCATAGATTTATTTTGATGCCCGCAATATTCAATCCAAGTATCAATATTTATCTCATCACCATAAGGAAGATTGTCATTTTTAACACGATCAAGTTCGAGCAGATCTAACTCTTGCTGAATTTTTCGTACGGTTTTTTTTAGTCGTTCTGGCAACTCTATAGGTATTACATTCATTGGTACTTGAGGTAAAATACGAACAAAATTTATCAAATATTCACCTTTAAGATAATCCCACTCATCAATAAAATGACCTTTCCCCAATGGATATTTAACGGTAGTATCAAGCTTTAATTCCAAGTCCATTTTTATTCGTGATGATAAATTTGCCTGTTTTTGTCCTATAGTTATCTCATCTAAGTCCTCGGCATGATAGAGTGCATCTTCATCAAAAGTATCATCTTCACATCTATCTACATTGACCTGTTCAAAAATACTCATCAAAGATTCTGGTAAAAAAGCCAAAAAGCCATCTGTTTCATGCTTGTCGTCCGTTTGGTTGGCCTGCTTTTTCATGTTAAGAGTATCTGTTTTGTCTTGATCCTCTTCTCTTGTAGGGTCTTGCTCTTCATCATCTGTTTTTTTAGTTTTATTGATAGTTAGAGGCGACGGGTATATCCACATAGGGTTTGGATAATCATTGATTAAATCTTTATCTGTATAATTATCTAAAGATTTAATAAATGACAATTGTTCATATTTATCAGTCAAATACTCACTAGTAATATTGTAGAATTGTTTAAAACCATCATATTTATTGATAAGGTAAAGCTCTGTAGCATGATTTTTATCGATTATATTTTCATCTGTAATATTAACTCTAGTTGCCATAGCAATAAGCCAATAATAAAGCATCTCATTAAGTTCTTTTGTAGGAAAATAAGCAGATGATGCCGGCAGATAGATAGAGTCTTCATCCTGCCATGCAAGATGAAACTCTTTACCCAGGAATGCTATCTTTTGTAAAAAAGTTCTTGATGTATTAAGATATCTTTTATCCGTGATTTGTAAATCTTTACCTTTTTCACCACCCATAAGGTGATGAAAAATTTTTAATGATTTAGAGATATCAGCAAAGTAAACTCTTTCATTTTCGTGAAATTTGTATACTTTTTTATTGAGATATTTATCCCAAACTCTGCCAATACTCTCTTCAAATTCAAGATAATAGTGAAGCATTCTTCTCTATCTTTAACACTATTACGCTTCTTTTTTAACAAAAAAACTATAAAAGTAAGTAATCAATCCTGCAAAAACAAGAGCACCAAAACCGGCACGAATCATATAGATACCCGCTATAGACTCTTGTGATTCCATAAATCCAATAAGATCAGTTCCAACTCTTTGATCCATTATTTGAACAATTCCAGCAGCACTTAGAGCCAATGTAAGACCTAACATACCGATATTCATCATCCAAAAAGAAGTTAACTCTACTTTTTGTGCCTCTTTAGAATTACCGTGAGGACGACCTCTTAAAATAGGCATAGCATAAGATATCACAGTAAATATGATCATAATATATGCTCCGTAAAACGATAGGTGACCATGAGCAGCAGTAAGCTGAGTACCGTGTGTAAACATATTTACAGGTGCCAATGTATGGAAAAATCCCCAAACTCCAGCTCCAAGGAAGCCCATTACAGCAGTACCTTTTGCCCATGTAAGAGCAATTTCATTGTCATGCTGAATTTTTCTATCTCTTGCCATAGTAAATGCAAAAAGAATCATTAGGAAAAAAGGTAAAGGTTCAACAGCAGATGCTATAGATCCAACCCATAACCAATACTCAGGAGCACCCATATAAAAGAAGTGATGTCCAGTTCCTAAAATACCTGATACCATAGTCATAGCGATGATTAAATAAAGCCATTTGTCGATATGTTCTCTATCAACACCCGTAACTTTAATAAGTACAAACGCTAAAATTGCGCCAAGAATAAGTTCCCAAGTAGCTTCAACCCATAGATGAACCGTAAACCACCAGAAAAATTTATCCATTACAAGATTATCCGGTACATAAAATGCAAACAAAAAGAAAACTGCCAAACCTACTAAACCTGTAAGTAAAACTGTAGTAATAACAGTTTTTCTACCTTTTATTACTGTCATAATAACATTTACAAGATAAAGTACAACAACTAAAACAATACCAAGTTTAGTTGGTAATGGCTGTTCCAAAAATTCTCTACCCATTGTAGGTAAAAGATTATTAAATGTTAACTCAGTCAACTCTGCATAAGGTACAAACAGGTAACCTAAAATTGTGGCAACACCAGCTACTAAAAATACCCAAAAGGTAAAAATAGCCAACTTTGGACTCCAAAGTTCTGTTTCAGTCTCTTCAGGAATTAAGTAGTAAGTAGCACCCATAAAACCAAATAGGAGAAGTACTATAAGTAAGTTTGTGTGAACCATACGCAATACATTAAAAGGTATCAATGGAAATAGAAAATCACCATATAAATACTGTATTGCCATAAGTAAACCAAAAAGAATTTCCCCAGCTAAAAGAATTAATGCAAAAATAAAGTATGGTTTTGCGACCATTTGTGATGTATATTTCATGTTATCTACTATCCTTCAATTGTCGGTGGCCATTCGTTGGCATTTACTTTTGATGTCCAAATTAAGAAATCAGAAAGGCTATCTACCTGCTCATTTGTTAAATTAAATTGCGGCATCTTTCTTCTATGTGGAGTATCTAAAGGCTGTGATGCCATCCAACCCTGCATATATGCCTTAAAGGCTCCTTCATCAGATGCCCCTCTTCTTTGAAATACATTCATAAGTTCTGGTGCATAATATGCTCCCTCACCAATAAGTGTATGACAGCCAACACAATTATTGTCTTCCCAAAGTTTTTTTCCAGCTACAACATTTTCTGTCATATTTTGCTGATTTGATCGCTCTGGTATTTGATGTACAGTGTCAAAAGTAAGAGCGATAAATATTAACAGTGCAAATGTACCGCCACCGTAATAAATATTCTTCGCCATACTTTTCGTTATGCGCTCAGTCATTAAAAGTCCTTTTTCTAATTCTACCTGCTAGTAGTAATTGAAATCTTAGCAAAATATTATTAATTTTTCCTTATTTTTATTTTAAAGATGCATTATAAGTTTTTTATCTAGTATATTAATTATTTTTGTATTTTTTTAATTAATACTTTAGATATTATTATTATAATTCTTTCTAAAGTATAATTCTAGAAAGGGAATCTCAAATGCAACTAAGCAAAACATCACAATACGCCATAAGAATTCTAGCTTATATGGCAGATAAAAAAGATTCTCAACTCATAACTGCAACTGATTTAGCTGAAACACTTTCCATCCCTTATAAATTTTTAACCAAAATTATGACAGAACTTGTTAAAGTTGACCTGGTAATATCCATAAGAGGAAGAGAAGGTGGATATAAACTGAAAAAAAAGACATCAGAGATAATGGTTAATGATATTTTAGATATTTTTAACGATTCTATAAAAGATGATCAATGTGTTTTAGGCATAGGATTTTGTAACGGTTTATGTAAATGCGCTCTGCATGATGAATGGATAGAACCAAAAATTTTACTCCAAAAAATGTTTAAAGAATCAAGTTTAGAAGATATTGCTGGACGCGGATGTAAAATATAGTGTCTATAAATCTAAAAACAACTCTATCAAACTTTAAAAAATTATAAACTTTTTTTTAATTTTTTATATATTTTTTGATTTTGATTCTGTGTATACTTCTCTATTTTTTTGTATACTTTTGATTTTATATCATAAGAACGAAGTCTCTTTAAAGCATTATAGTTATCATTTATAGTGCCTAAAGCATCTTTTATATTAGTTAAAGTCTTTATTTTTTTATCATCTCTATCAAAACTATTTTTTTCAATATAAAGTCTTTTTTTGATATAAATTCTATACTTGTGAAGTTTTTTTCTATCTAGCTCAGGAAATTCCATAAAAACTAAATTTTGCGTAAAATGCTCTTCTTTTTTATTTGCCACACTCTTTGGCACTTTTAAAATTTTTAGATATTTATAAAGTTTTTTTATCTTCTTTTTTCTTTCTCTTTCATTATTTTTTAAAAAAATCTCCCGCTCTACTTCTTTTTTATATTTTGTTGGCAGATTTTTAAGATATTCGTTAAAAAAAACATCAATATCTCTAATATCGTTACTAAAAGAAATTATTTTTTTTATATCTTTAGCCAGATTATCATTATCGTTTAACAAAGAGAAGAGTTCTCTACACTTTATCCGAAGAGCATGAATATCATCAGTACTATCAAGTGAATTTTTTATAAAATGCTTTATAAGTTTTTTAAACTCTTTAAGTTTTTTGGTTATTTGCTCATTCTTCATTATTTCACCATCATTTTAGAGTTTTTAGTGCTAACTTTTATTTTAAAATATTATATGAAATCAGACATCACTTTTTTTGGATAATCAAATGATAAAAATTTTGCATTATTTGGATCTATATCTGTCCATCTTTTACATGCAAACGCAATCTCAACGATTCCGCATGTAGGAATATTTGCATCAAAATCTAAAAAATATTTTGCCAGTTCGTTAAGAGAAGGATTATGTCCTACCAAAAAGAGAGTTTTATATCTATTGTCCACTTTTGTTATAATTTTACGAAGATCATCAGCACTTGCTTCATAAATATTTGAATCAAATAATATTTTTTTATTATAACTTATCTCTTTAGCAATCATTTTTGCTGTACTTTTTGCTCTTTTAGCAGGACTTGAGAGGATAATATCAGGCTTCACCCCTTTTGCTCTAAGTCTGCTTCCCATAAATGGAGCATTTTGCTTGCCCCTTTTATTTAAAGGTCTATTAAAATCATCAAGTGCTGCATCTTTCGAGCTTGATTTTGCATGTCTTATAATGTAGAGTTTTTTCATAATGTTCTGTTTAAAAACCCTTTCTATTGTTTTAAATTTTTCTATACATCAAAATAGATCTGCATTCTCATCTATCCATTTAAAATATTCTACGATATTTTTAATCTCTTCATCACTCATATTTTGATTTGGCATTTTAAGATTAAAAAATTCAATCATTTTCTTCATAAAAGGTTCGTTAAACTTACTTTGAGGGTTTTTAACATACTCTGCAACCCATTGTTCAGCATTTCTATGTCGCTTAAGAACACCTATCAGATCTGGACCGGAACTGATTTTACCGATAACATGACATCCAGAACAGCCTCCTTCACGAAATGCTATTTCACCTTTTTTAGCACTTTCAGATTTTGGTGTAGCTATGTTATTTATAAGAAGATCTTTAGCTCTTATTGCAGAATCAGCAGTTTTAATCATATACTGCCATATCATATTTTCAAATAATATAGCATTATTTATATCATTTTTCTGATATGCTTTTGCTGACTTTTCTCTCTCTAAATCAATCTTGGCATATTGATCTTTCGCATCATCGACTAAATTTTTTACCGTTGTATATTTAGTATAATTTTTTTCCTCTAAAAAGAAAAATAGAGATTGGATAACTTCATCAGTCGCTTTATTACTAGCTCTAATTTTCTTATATTCCATCTGTAGTTCTTCAGGAGACAAGCTTTGCATTTTCGTTTTTTGAATCCACTCATAATTTTTATTTGGATCTTTAACTAAAAGATAACCCATCATTTCTATATGTAATGCGGAACAAAATTCTGTACAATAGTAAGGAAAAACACCCTCAATATCTGCAATAAAATCGATTTGAGTCGTCTCTCCCGGCTCAAGTGAAGTATGCACATTATGGTGATCTATTGTAAAGCCATGAGTTTCATCCTGAGCACGCTCAACATTGGTTATATACATCGTAACATGGTCACCTTTGTTTACTGTAACTCGCTCCGGATTAATATGAGATCGTACTACTGTTGCATAAATGGAAACATGATTTCCCTTTCTCTCAATTTTTTCTTGACCGGCAAGAGTTTTTCCAATATGAGGCTTGCCTGTTCTAGAATTAGTTCCCATTATAAATCGAACTTCCGGACGAATTTTACTTGCTCGAATCGATGCACCTTGATGCGGTTCTCCAAGCGGTATAGGCATATCCAAAAGAAGTTTCATCTTTTTTCCGCCAATATCTATAAGCTGATTATTCTGCGGATGCAAAGGCCCAACCGGCAAAAATCTATCGATTGCAAGCTTATTAATAGCAATAAGATACTCTCCCTGTGGATCTGCGGATTTACCCTCCATTGCCTCAAGATGTCCAACATTATAATGAATACCAATCTTATCTATAACTTTAAGTTCTTTATAGTTCCATTTTACAACCTGTGAATCAACATACATAGAACTATAAATTGTGCCATCTTCCTTGCCAAAAGTGTTATGCAAATGACCTAAACCAACTTCAACTTGCCCATAGAGTGATTTTTTCATATCTAATATCGGTATTCCATAAGAATCTTTTCCTTCAAAATCTCTATTTTGAATCAGTTTCATAATCTTGTTAAAATCATAAACAGATGCATGCGTGTCAAGTTTGCCAGAAACGATAATATGCCGACCATCCGGACTTACATCTACACCATGAGGAGATTTATTTTCAGGAACTAAAAAAAGAGCACTATTTTTTACAGCCACATCAATAGGGATAACTCTATGTCCATTAATTATTTTAATATTTTTATCATCCTTTGCAAGTTGTGCTAATTTTTTCCAATTATAAATATGTAAAAAATCCGTATCATTACGACTGCAACCAGCTTCAAAAGGAGGAAGACCCTTTTCAATGCCTCCAGTGTATAGTTCTGAGTTAATAGAATTTGTAAATGCCCAACCTTCAGAGACACCTTTACCCAGATCAGTTAAATCCTGCATATATGGCGGAAACTCTAAACTAAATGACTCTTTTTGTTGAATCTTTCCTTTTTGTCTGTCAAACTTCCAAAATGTCACCCCTCCTCTATAAACATCCTGATATGCTTCTATAGGATAATAATCATTTGTCAAAGGTGCTGCATATTGACATGTATCAAGAACATACTCCGTATTTGGAGTAACAAACGCTCCTCCGTGAGTTGATTTAAAGATAGGATTAACTACAATTTGAGAAGTTTCAAAATATTTTAAGTCAATTACTGCAATTCTGGTATTTGCTTTATCATTGATAAAAAGATACTCACCATCATACTTTCCATCTGTTTCTGAGAGCGCAGGATGATGTGTATCTCCCCAGTTAATCTCTCTTCCTCTAACATTTCCCTGTCTCAAAACTTCTTTTGAATCTGTATCAAAGCCGTATCCCTGCCAAGGCTCAGGAGTAAATACTCCAATATATTTTAATGGTCTCATAGATGGAACTCCATAAACCAAAACTTGCCCTGACTGACCACCGCCCACAAAAACATAATATTCATCATGTTTTCCGCTAGGATTATAAACTTTTAGTGCAGCAATAGCATCCTCTTCAGTTAGTCCGCGTTTTTTCATTATTTCTTGAAATTGAGACTCAGCCAAAACAGTTTGTGTTACAAATAAAAACCCGAGCGTCACATAACACATAATGTGTAAATATTTTTTTATCATCATTATCTCCCTGTTTTTTTTATTGATCTTTAAATTGAGAAATCTCTTCAGTTAACTGTTTGATATCCTCTTCTGATAGGTTTTTTATTGTTTCAACATGTATAGCTTCTTCATTTGTTTTATACTCAAGTAATTTTTTCAGTATATACTCTTCGCTTAATCCGATAAGTTTTGATCCGAAGTTACCTTCTCCGCTTGCCCCGTGACATGGAGCACAATTGCTTTTATACATTTTAGTGACTTTGAATTTTCCAAGAGATCCGGCTCTCTCTTCTAGAGCTTTTATCTGTAACTCCTGCTCTTTTCTTTGCTCATCTCTCTCTTCTTGCATCTCTTCTTTCTCTATTTCAGAAGGCTCAGACATCTCTGTTTTTATCGGGGTTTCTACTCTAGGTGAATAGACAAGTTTGTCAAGTTTTTCCAATTTATTTACTTCTATATCTGTTTTAATCAAATAAGCAATTCCTGCCACACCTATCAATAAAGAAACTAACATTAAGAAATGATGCAGAGGCGTTACTCTGTTTATCGGATGTTCTTTGAGTCCTCTTTTTTTCAGCCACCATGCAAAGAAAGAAAATATACTAATAGCCACAAGTGCCCAAAAACCGACAGTTGGATATGCGTGCGTAGTAAATTGTGCTACTTTGCCATCTCCTAGTAAAACAGGCATAAAAGGGTCTATCGTAATAGCTCCTCTATGAAGATTATGTCCAAACCAGTAAAGCCAGTAAGCATAAAAACCGACAAAAATAAAAGGCAGAACCATAGGAATAAACATCAACCTATCTATCCATTTATTGTTGTAAAGAATAAAAAAAACAAATAACAGAGCAAGTATAATAAGCGCATAAGGAGTAAGAGCCCTCTCATACGGTCCGCCGCTCTCCATAGGAGGCATACCTACATAATGATTGATTGTATTCATCTCATGAACTTCACCGCTAAGTCCGTCAAAATGGATAAATACTGGAAGTCCCTGCGGAAAAGCCTCTTTTGGATAGTTTGGTGCTTCTAATGAAAAATTCCATACAGGCATAGAAGGAACACCAATCTCCTCAGAAAATTCAATCATTTTTTTTAGATTATATTTTGATTCTTCTGGACTATTTACACCAAAATATCTACCTTTTTGATAATAGTTCCAAAGAGGATAAACATATGAGGGTATATTTTCAACTTTGTCATCTTGTATGCGCTCTAATGTTCCATGAAAACCAACAGATGGAACAATAAAACCATATAACAAAATAGCAAGAGCAACAACAGCAAAAGATCTCGCTGTAACAAAATAAATATTCATAACACATTCCTTACAATTTATTTTGTAAAATGACTCTGTGTTTCAGCGCCATTGGTTGATTGTACATCAAAAGATATTATCTTCTACTTAATTTTCACTTATTAAAAATGAACAATAACTTTTTTTGTTTATGACAGGATCTTGAATAAAATTATACTCTTACCGGTTAAAGTTTATTAGCTTATTTACTATAACATCAAAATCAAGGGTCTTTTTTTTAACAATCTGTTCTGCACTACTTCGCTAAATTCAATTAGCACTTTGAAGAGAATCTCGTAAATTATACCCGCTTCATCATCGCAAAAAAGAATGTTTCCGACACCTATAACTGCAATTTTTTTCATAAAGTTCTTATCTTGTAGCGACTCAGCTCTTTGCCTTTTGTGTCTATGACATGCACCGCACATGCAAGGCAGGGGTCAAAGGAGTGGATGACTCTGAGGACTTCAAGCGGTTTTGTAGCATCTTCTATCTTGATGCCGATAAGCGCCTCTTCATACGCTCCTCTTTTGCCCTCTCTATCTTTTGGCGAGGCGTTCCATGTGGTCGGAGCTATGACGGAGTAGTTTTGTATCTTTTGCTCTTTTATGCTTACAAAATGGGACAAAACACCGCGCGGGACTTCAAGAAAGGCTCTCCCTTTTGCCTCTTTTGGAAGCTTTTCAAAATCATATTTCGCCCATGTATCGGTGTTGTAGTATTTGATGTTTTGCACAAGGCGTGAGACAAGCTTAAAGATATATTCGCAGATATAAACACTCTCTATCGCCCTCGCGGCATTTCTTCCGATGGTTGTCGTAAGGTCTATAAGCTCAAGATTCGTACCATCTAAAAACTCATCTACAAAAGGTTTTATAAGCTCGTTGCCGCTTAGATAGCTTACAAGCACTCTTGCAAGCGGTCCGCTCTCCATTACCTCTCCACCGTATCTGGGAGCCTTAATCCATGTGTATTTGTCATCACTTTTTGCGGTTTTAAGCGTACCGTCATCGTTTAAGTCGGTATAACAGACTTCGCCCTTTTCATCGTACCATGCTCTATCAACCTCTTCGCTGATTCTGCTCTCGTCAAACTCCTCTACTTTTGAGAAGTCATGTCCATAAATCACGCCGCCGCTAAAGAGCTTTTGTTTTTCATCAAACACATAGCCGCCCACGGATAAAAAATTACCTTTTGCTCTGCCCAAACCCTCTTTTATCTCATCTCTGTAAGCCGTCGCAAGCAGCTTCATATCGCTCATGTAAGCGCGATCCACAAACTCTTTTGCCTCTTTGATAACAAAGATGTAGTCGTTAACTCTTTGCGGATTGAGCATATCGGCTACACTTGTAACCCCGCCTACGACAATGCTTTGAGGATGTGGTGTTTTACCGCCGAATATCGCCACCGCCTTGCTTATCTCTGTTTGAAACCTAAGCGCTTCTAAGTAGTGAGAGAGAATGATAAGGTTTTGCTCCGGTGTTAGTTTATAAGCGCTATGCCCCCAGTAGCCGTTTGCAAAAGGACCGAGTCTTCCCGCTTTTACAAAATTTCGCAGTTTCTGTAGCACCTCCGTGTAGTGCGCGACCGAGTTTCTATAGGGATTTTGAGAGTACTTTTTCGCCTCCTCTGAAGCAAGAGAGGCATCGGCTTCAAGCGCAGCGGTTACATCGATAAAATCCAAAGAGTGCAGATGGTAAAAGTGCACGACATGGTCTTGTATAAAGAGCGCCATCGTCATCAAATCTCTAACAACCCGTGCATTATCGGGCGGCACAATAGAGTAAGCATCTTCGACGGCACTCACGGCCGCGCGAAAGTGAGAGTTTGTACAGACTCCGCAGATTCTCCCCGCTAAAAGTCCTGCATCTCTTGGGTCTCTGCCTTTGAGTATAGTCTCTATACCGCGAAAGAGTTGCCCGCTTGCATACGCCTCTTGAACCACGCCCTCTTCATCAACCTCAACCTCAACGCGCAAATGCCCCTCTATCCTTGTAACGGGATCAATGACTATCTTTTTCATTCTCTTCTTCCTTATTGTAGACTCTCTCATTTGCAAACTTGTCAAAAAAGCCTCTCTCTGTGCATCCCATACATCCATGCCCTGCCTGAACAGGCCAGCTCGCGCCTTGGTTGAACTTCATGGTCGGACAGTTTACAAAAGCATAAGGACCTTTACAGCCCATCTTAAAAAGACACCACCCTTTTTTTGCACCCTCATCTCCCCACTCCTCAACAAATTCTCCAAGCTCATAGTGTCCTCGCCGCTCGCAGTTGTCATGAACTCTTCCCTCATACGCCCAAAGAGGTCGGTTGAACTTATCTAAAGGCGGCATCTCTTCAAACATAATGTAGTAAAGAAGCGTACCGACAATATTAACGGGGTTTGTCGGACACCCGGAGATATTAACAACATCTTCTCTATTTAGCGCCTCTGCAACTCCTACCGCACCTGTCGGGTTTGGAGCGGCAGCTACAACGCCTCCGTCAAACGCGCAGCTTCCCACGGCGATAACAAGTGCGGCATCCTTTGCACACCGCTTCAAAAGCTCTATGCCCGTCTCGCCCTTTGAGCCGATTCTTAGGTACTTTCCATCAAGTCCGAGCGGAACCGCACCTTCGACTATAAGTATATACTCGCCCTTTTGATTTTTAATGATATCATCCAAAAGACTCTCGCTCTCATCTCCGCTCGCACTCATCAAGAGCTCATGATAGTCAAGTGAGATATACTCAAATATAAGATCTTCTATAGCGGGATTTGCCGACTTAATAAAGGCTTCTGAGTTGCCGCTGCAATCTGAGAGCTCAAGCCAAACAATCGGGATTTTATTTAGGCTCTTTACCCCTTTTGCGACCACCTCTTCAAACTTTGGATGCAGCTGCATATCTGCGGTAACCATGCTGATCCATCTGTTAACCTCATCTTTTGTGATATCCATACTCTGCATGGCGGCTTCAAGGTTCTCTTCATCAAGAGCATTGCGCGGATGCTCTTTGTTGAACTTTTCAACTCTCTTTTTTGCAACTTTCAGTTTTTTTTCTAACTCTTTCTCTTCGGGACTCTTTTTTACAATATTTGGGTCGATAAGACACTGAGACTTCTCTATGATCTTTACAACCTCGCCTCGGCATCTGCCGCAAACCCTGCCAGCTTCTGAAAACTCCTTCAAATCGGCAAAAGAGTTTACGGCGTTTTGTGTGACTATGTCAACCAAATCATTATAGTAAGTTCCCGTGCAGCTGCAAACCAGCTTCCCCCTGCCCTCAGTTTTAGCAGCTTTATAGAGTTCATCTATCTCTATCTCTTTTGCACTCTCTATAAGATTTTGAACATAGCAGACATCAACGGTTGAGTTGATTCCGATGTATCTTAAAACTCTGTCATTTTTTAAAAAATACTCATCCATAGAGTTCTCTTTGCTAATTATGACTTTGTTATACTCTTTATCAAAATTTGGCGACATAACATCCACCAATGTAAACTCGCCAACTTTTAACATGTCTATGGTTGTTTTTGGTTCAAACTCTTGAAGTTCTCTTTGTAAAATATGAGAAATAGCACTTTTTGCCTGCTTCGTACACGCCTCTACATGTCCTGCTATAAAACCAAACCTTTCAACTTCCGCACACTCACCGATGGCATATATGTTCTCATCTTCACTCTGCATAAAAGTGTTTGTCAAAATACCTTTACTGCATTTGAGAGTATCTCTAAAGTGCTCAACATTGGGTCTGATTCCTATGCCAAAGATAAGAAAAGGATTTTTTATCTCTCTTTTTTTCGTTTTTAAAAGCTTTATCTTTGCATCTTCTATAATAGTATCAACTATCTCATCTTCAAAATATACAGTAATTTTTTTTGTGTAACTCTGCTCTATAATTTTTACAGATTCGCTTGAGAGATTTTTGTCATATAAAGAGTCTGAACGGATAAGCAGTGAGATTTTCTCTACTTGCGGCATTTTATCCAGCGTCTCAAGAAGCTCAAGAGCGATAGGTCCTCCGCCGACAACGACGACTTCTCTTCCTTTTACACTTTTTTTGATAATTTCGCAATCATCGGCACTTCTAAAAACAGCTGCATTTTCAACACTTTTTACATCAAAGGGAGCGTTTGGCAAAGAGCCTGTTGCGATGATAAGCTTGTCATAACCAAACATTGCCTCTTTAGAGTAGACGCGTTTTTTCTCTCTATCAATTTTGATGATTTTTTGATTTAACTCCAGATGAACTGTGGGATCGAGATGCAGAGATATTTCCTCTATATCAGAAGTTTCATCAACAAGTTTGCAGAGATGTATCCTGTCATAAGGCGCATACTTCTCCTCACTGAGAATTGTGACATCTACAGAACTATCCGCTTTTTTAATGTTGTTTGCAAAATAAGCCGCGGCTATACCGCCGCCGATAATTAAGAGTCTCATTTGGATTCCTCTTTTCTTTAATACGGCTTCATTGTATATTTATTTTATTTAAAAGATAATAATATCAAATACAAGCAGAGTAAGATTTTTCCTAAAGAGCCTTTTTGTAGGAATGCTTCTCAATCATCCTAAGAACAATCGCTGAAACATATGGAATACTTTGGATAAAGATAGTTGCACAAAAAACATAAACTTCTATAATTCCCTGCTTATTTGTCACTATAAGTGCCACAAACGAACCTAAAAGCAGTGATGCTAAAATCATCTCATTTTTCACAGGACTGCTTACGCTTTTTTTACTGTTGCCCCCTTTTTCCGTTCTCTTAAACGGCAGGCTGTCTTTTACAAATCCGTCATATACCGCTTTAAAAATGATAAGCTGCAGGCTCATGGCGGCAATGGCGCCCAAAAGGGAGTGATATAGATTTGCCCCTACCCTTGTTTTATAAAGCACAAACGAGTGAATGACATTTACTAAAAAAGCCGTTAAAATCGGTACAGTCAGCGCAATAGTCGGAATGGTTACTCCTACAAAAATAATAACTGGAACCCAGATGATGTTGAGTATCGAAGTGAGAGTTCCCAAAGCGTCAGAGAGCCAAAAAAACCATCCAGTAATAAAGTGGTGTTTTTGTGCACGCGTAAGAGTTTTGGATGATGGTTTAAAGTGGTGCCAATGTTTTTTAAGAATCTGCACCGCACCGTACGCCCAGCGATGGCGCTGATTTTTAAAAGCTTCAATAGTATCTGGAAGCAGTCCATGCCCGTATCTGCGGTTTGTATAGTGAGCGATATAACCAGCCTCAAAGAGTCTAAGTCCAAGCTCACTATCTTCGACGATAGTATCGGTATTCCACGCTCCGACTTCATCAAAAGCGCTTTTGCGCACCATAAGCATTGTTCCGTGTGCTACTATAGCATTCTCTTCATTGCGCTCAACCATGCCGATATCAAAAAAACCTGCATATTCGGCATTCATTGCCGTTTTTATAAGCGATTCATTTCCGTCTCTGTGGTCTTGAGGCGCTTGAACCAAAGCAACTTTAGGATCATCAAAAATCGGCACTAAGTCTATGAGCCAATTTGGACTGATAACATAATCGGCATCAATTACGGCTAATATTTCACACTCGGGATTTGTAAACTCAAGTGCTTTATTGAGCGCTCCCGCCTTAAAACCGCTGCACTCTATATCAAGATAAACAAATCTCTCTCCAAGCTCACTGCATAGAGCTTTTATGGGTGCTTTATAAAACTCCTCAGGCGTATTATTTATAATTACAAGAACTTCATAATTAGTATATTTTAGTTTTGAGAGTGCTATAAGAGTCTCCTCTAAAACGGCAGGCTGCTCTTTGTATGCAGGCACATGGATACTCACAAAAGGGACTCTCTCAGACTTTAAATCAAGAGGAATAAGCCTTTGCGGACGCTTTCCGATTGTACACTTAAAGAGCTCATTTGCTTTAGCCAGTGTGATAAGCGTAAGAGGTATCATAAGAATCGAGCCCATGCCCCACATAATCCATGTACCGAAGTTCATGTAGTGAACAAAAGGATAAACTGCCGACATAACGATACCAAAGGAGATTCCCTGCGCAGCAAGACCATAGGTAAGCGCATGCAGAAAATTGATGTTTTGATTTCTAAGACCAAAAAAAGTTAAAATTGCCCCTATTATGACAGCCGCAACCATCTGCGCAAACCAATAGGGCTCAACAAGAACTTCTCCATGCATCTCAAATTTTTGCTGGCGGTTTGCATCAAAAATGCCCCAATACTGCCCGACACTCCCCTCGTCTAAGCCTTTCCATGGCTGATCAAACGCTTCAATAAGGTTGTAGCTAAAACCCTCTTGCTTTGCTAAAAGTAAAAATCTTCTAATAACGGTTGCCTGATTTTGGGGGCTCGCTATGGCGGCTTTATTATTATATCCTTGACTCGGCCATCCAAATTCGCCTATAACCAAAGGTTTGTTTTTATACACATCTTTTAATTTTTGATATGTCTCTTTGAAAAACAGTTCAAAATTCTCGGCTTTTACTTTTTCCCAATATGGAAGAATATGGATATTTATGATATCAACTTCCCCAGCCAAAACTGGATTAAGAAGCCATATATTCCAAACCTCTGCCGTTGTAATCGGAACTATATACTCTTTTTGCCTTAAAAGCTCATCTCTAAGAATTTTCTCTTTTTCTACTCTTTCTATTTTGTTTTTTATTGTAGCAATTTCATCTTTTATAGCGTTTTCTTTGGCTTCTTTTCTAGCATTAAATAAGATATAAACAAATCTTTTCATATCCCTAATATGCCCAATTAGCTCATGTGATGACAAATCTTCGCGAAGCAGCACCTCATTTCCGACTATTACAGAGATCAAGCTCTCATAATACTCAGTAATAAGACTTTTAGCCAGTGCAATCTCTTTTTCATTATCTTGCTTATTTCCGCTAAGCCAAATACCCAAATGCGCTTGCATACCAAGTTTTTTTACTATCGGCATAACTTTTTGTGAATCTTCGACAGAGTAGAGGCGCACACTGTTTGTAAATTTATTTAACAGAATTAAATCTTTATATACCTCTTCATCGCTAAGCATCTCCTTTTTGTTTCCTTTTTTATAGGGTGCATACGAGAGAGATTCTATGATATTCTCGGCATCGGGCGGAGTGATAAATTTTTGTTCGCTGCCAAGCCATAAAAAAATTTGAAGAAACGAAGCAACGAGAAGGGAAACAATAATATATTTCAATATACTTCCTAAAATTAAAAAGCTAATTGTACATCAAAATTTCAAGAGCTGTAACAAGTTTTTTTTAATACGCTTTTACTATGTATATTTATTTTATTTAAAAGATGATAACATGCATCACTTTTAAGATTTTAAAGGCGCTGTTATGAAGAGAATCAAGATACTGTTTTTAACTTTTTTTATAGCCGTAAATCTATCAGCGAGCGAGAGAGAAGAAGCTATATGCGGCACCTTTTTAGAGCCGTTTCTTTTTTGGGTATGGAGTTCCATGACACCCAATCCTGATAGTCACAGAGTCGCGGGCATACCCTTTATTGTACCTAGTAAATTTAAAACTTCCGACGGCAAAACGCTCAAAGGATATAAGTATATCTCAAATGATGGATATGCAAAAATCTCTGCTAAAGGGTATATTTTGGTTGCCATGGGAAATGCAATGGTCTCTGATCAGATGATTATTATGCTCAAAAATTTTTCACAAAGGAATTATGATGTTTATGTTTACGACTACAGAGGCTATGGCAACTCTGAAGGGAACAGACGCATAAAAGCGATAATCGAAGATTACAAAGAAATAGCTGCTTCACTCAATAAAGTATATGAAAGAAAACTGCTTTACGGTATATCACTCGGCGGTGCCGTTATGCTCAATGTTATCGGCTCAGGCATCGAGTATGATGCTGCGGTTATAGACTCAGCTCCCAGTTTTCTCTCTCCATTTGGATGTCCAAAACGGGTTGATCCCGTAGCAAATCTGCCAAAAGATGCAAGCAAATTTCTTATCATTACGGCGCAAAAAGATTCTATTCTTCCAGAGAGTTTAACAGCGCCTTTGAGAGAGTTCGCGAAAAAAAGAGGCGCAAAAACATTTATCGGCAAAGAGTACGAGCACCCTTTTGCCGATAAAAGTCTGGATATTCACAATGAGAGAATGGAGAGAATTTTAAATCATCTCGATATTAAAAAAAGATAGCTATACTATATCTTTTTTAGCAGCTGAGAAGTAATAACCCTGAGAGTAGTCAATTCCAAGATCTTTTACTATTTTAAATATTTTTTCATTTTCAACAAATTCGGCTATTGTTTTCATGCCAAGTTTTTTT
Source organism: Sulfurimonas sp. CVO (assembly GCF_009883775.1). Lineage (NCBI taxonomy): Bacteria > Pseudomonadati > Campylobacterota > Epsilonproteobacteria > Campylobacterales > Sulfurimonadaceae > Sulfurimonas > Sulfurimonas sp. CVO. The sequence goes on along the minus strand of NZ_CP033720.1, from coordinate 680,898 downwards.
GAAAACTCCACAATAGTAGATACGATTAAAAAAGCATTTTTATCAGTATCTATATTTTTTATAAGTGAGCCGTCTATTTTTAGATAATCAGCTTTTAGTTTTATAAGATATCCAAAGTTGCTGTATCCTGTACCAAAATCATCTATTGCTATTTTAGCATCATACTTTCTTACTTCATTTATAAAACTTATAACACCTTCAAAGTTTTCTATATATTCAGATTCAACTATTTCAAAAACAACTCTAGAGCCGATACCGTACTTTTCTAACATCATAAAGATATATTCACATATCTCTTTTTCTAGTATATCCATAAGGGAGAGATTGATAGAAAACTCAACTTCTTTATCTTTAAACATCTCAAAAGCTTCATAAATCACTGTTCTTGTAATATAAAAATATTGTCTTGTCTGTTTTGCAATATCTAAAAAGAAAAATGGAGCTATAACTTTGTCTTCATCTATCATTCTTACCAAACACTCATATTTCTCATAAACTAAAGTCTTATTATTTACGATAGGCTGATAATAAGCTGTTATTCTGTCCTCTTTAATAGCATCTGAGAGCTTTTTCGTCCAGAAGATATTGTTTTCATACTCACTATTTAAAGAGATGCTCTCATCATATACCACAAGATCCGCACTACCTCTTTTTGCAATTTTGAGTGCCATGTTTGCGGTTGAGAGAAGATGCTCTTTGTCTTCAAAAGAGATGCCGCAGCTGCAAGATATCAATATATCTTTATTTTGTATTATAAACTTCTCTTTGATAACATCAAGAATGTTTTTTGCTTTCTGTATCAGCATCTCTTTTGAGTAGTTCTCAGCCAAAGCTATAAACTCATCGCCTTGAAGTCTGTAAAATCTTAAATTTTTCTCTTTTACAACTTGAGTATATATTTTATCTGCTATGGATTTTATGATCAGATCTCCAAACTGATGTCCGTAAAAATCATTTATCTGTCTAAAATTGTCTATATTAAATATTGCTACTGCTAAATTATCTAGCTCACGCATATCACTGTTTAATCTAAAGCGGTTTCCGCATCCGGTTAATATATCCGTTCTGGCAATTCTCTCAGACTCCTTTTTTTGCTTTATGAGTTCTGTTATATCATTGCTAATTGCCAGATACTCTATAATCTCGCTGTTTAAATCTTTTATCGGGATAATGGTTGTTTTTGTCCAAAAATCTTTTCCTGATTTTGTTTTGCTTTTTATGGTTCCATGCCATATGGCACCGCTTGCTATAGTAGATTTAATCTCTGTGTAAAATGCTTCGTCTATATCTTCTAAACTTAATATTCTATAGCTTTTTCCTAGAATTTCATTTAGTGTGTATTCGGTAATATTTAAAAACTTATTATTTGCGTATGTTATATTTTCGTCTCTATCTACTCTTAAAAGTATGGTACTTGCATCTATAGCTTTTTCATACTCCCTAGAGAGATGCATAGAAAATTTGAAATTTTTAGAAGATATCTTTTGTTGATCTTCAAAATAGTTCGCTATCTCTTTTTGCTGTGTAATATCCACTCTTATAGCAATATACTCTACAACATTGCCTCTTGTGTCTAAGATTGGGTTTATAATAGCTTGCTGCCAGTATGGCATACCATTTTTTTCGCGATTTTTCATCTCGCCTATCCATGGCTGTTTAAGATCTTTTATGGTATGCCACAGCTCTTTATAAAACTCTTTTTTCGTATCAGGATCTCTTACAATGCTATGTCTTCTTCCTATAAGCTCTTCTCTTGAATAACCGCTGATTTTGCAAAACTCATCATTAGCATAAGTAATAACTCCTTCGGGATCAGTTTTTGAAACGATAAAGCTTCTGTCAACTGTTGATTTATACTGCTCAAGCAGTAAGAGAGACGCTTCATGCTCTTTTTCCAGTTTGTCGGCTGAAGATAAAATTCTTGTAATTGCCAGCAGCATTAAAATAGTGACTATAATCGCAGAAATGCCCAAAATCACTAAAAGTACGGCTATTTTATAATGAACAGAGTCTAATTTTTGAGATATTGATCTCTCCACACATGCAAAAAGTTCATCTTCTACTTTTTTAAGCGCATCTATAGTGTTTGTTGCTGTTTTAAACCAGTAGGTTGGTTCTAGATTGAAATTATCACTATTTCTATTTCTTAAAACAGCCTCTATAATTTCAAAAGTGCTTTCTGCCCTTGCGTTGGTAAAACTTTTATTATAGTAGTTTAACAATTTTTCAGGTGTGCTTATTTTAAAATTTTCAATATTTAAGTTGTACTCTTTTAGCTGCTCTTTTGCAGATACAAAAACTTCATCTATTAATATATTTGTCGACAAAACTTCCATCAGAGTTGCTCTGATTTGCCCCAGCGCCTCTTTTGCCGAAGCCAAATTACTGTATGACTGGATAAAATTTCTATTTTCTTTATCATCCATCAAAGCGGGTATAGTTTTTATATGCTTAATAAGTTTGGATATATTTTTGGTATAGTAGTTTCTAGCACTGGAAATTTGCATATTTATAAGATATGAAGTATCTCTTGAGTATAGGCTGTCTAAAAGTTCAAAAATAACGCTGTCTCTGTTTTTGGTAACATTTAAATATATATGTTTTGCATTTTCGATAGCTCTGTTTGAATCATTTTTTGCGGCAATAAAATTTTTCTCATTTTCATCTAAATTGCTGCTTGCTACAAGCCCCGCTGTCAAACCTCTCTCGATTTGCAAATTATGAATAACTTTGGAGAGAGCTTCAGCTTCAAGTATGCGGTTTTTTATAAATTCAAGACTTTTTTTATTATCATGCATCTCATATAAAATGATAGATGAGAGTGTAATAACAAAAAGCAGAGGTATAATTGTTATAAATAGTAAGTTAGATTTTATCTTTAAATAGCTCATTCTGTCTCAGTATTAGAATTTTTTCTTATAATTATACACTTTTTTTTAAAAAAAATATCTAGATACCAAAAAGCAGAAGCAGCACCGGCAAAAGCAGAAGATCTGCAACAATTGCCATAAACATAGCAATCATAGTAAGAAGTCCAAAATAGATAGTCGGTAAAAAGTTGGAGAGCACCAAGATACAAAAACCTATCATAATAATGGTTGATGTGTAAAACATCGCCGTTCCAATGCTTTTATGCGCTCTAAACATAGAGCCTTTTGCATCTTTTGAGCGATTGTAAAGCAGAGAGTATCTGTAGATATAGTGTATGGTATCATCTACAGCTATTCCTATACTGATGGCGGCAATTGTTATGGTCATCATATCAAGAGGAATACCCATCCACCCCATAAATCCAAAAATAACACCTACGGGAATAATGTTTGCAATTATTGCGATTACTGCTACTTTGAAACTTCTAAAAAGAACTAAAAACATTAAAAAGAGAATAGCAACGACGACTCCTATGGTTTTGATCTGAGAATCAAAAAGTGACTGAAGCATATTGTTATACATTATCAAAAGATTTGCCGTTTTATACTCTACATACTCAGGATCAAGCATGCTTTTTATATCGCTGTTTATCTTTTTAATAAGAGCATCTCTTTGCAGATTTGGCATTGAGTCGATGATTCTAGTGCTTATGCGTACCTGATTATTTTTTATATCCACATACGGCGTTAAAATTATTTTTCTATACTCCTCGGGCAGCTCTTTGTACATAAGTGCCAGTGTAAGACCGTCAGCCTCTTTGCCATCATTTAAAACTTTTAAAATCTCACCGGTAGTTGCAAGAGAGAGTACTTTTCCCACAGCTTCAAGAGACTCAAGATAGTGATGAACCTCTTTAATCTTGCGCATCTTGTTTTGTGTAAACCAGTACTTCTCTCTGTCCTCCTCACTCTCTTCAAACTCATCTGCAAATGAGTCAAGTTCTTCATCTGCTCCTGCTACCTCAACAGAGACTACCTCATCACTGCTCTCTTTAAATGTCAATATGATATCAAGAGGCGTAGTTCCGCCAAGTTTTTGATCAATAAGAGCCATCCCTTTATATATCTCGGTATCTTGTTTAAAGTAGTCTATAAAACTGTTTTCAACTCTAAGTTTTGTCGCACCCGAGATGGAAAAAAGCACAACAACCAAAGCCGAGACAATGATGGTTTTTTTATAATGGTATGCAACATGCGCCACTTTAGCAGTAAATGGAGCACCTCCTTTGCCAAATTCAAGAGACTCTTTTTTCTCAAATAGAAGCAAAATGATTGGAAAGAGAATATATGTAAGAATAAGCGATACTACTATCCCAACACTCATCATCCAGCCAAAGTTTATAACAGGCAGTATGGAGCTAAACACTAAGGAACTAAATCCAGCCATGGTAGTAAGGACGACAAAAAACGAGGGCTTTGCCATGGAGAGAACAGTATCTAGCGTTATATCCATCTGCGTATCATGTTTGTCATGGGCATAAAGCTCTTTGTACCTTACTATAAGATGCACAACCAACGACATGTTCATGATTAGCTGCAATGAGATATAGTTTGAGGAAACAACAGTTATCTCCCATCCAAAAAGCCCTAAAAACCCGCTTGTTACAATAAGCGAAGTGGTACATATAAAAAGCGCTATTATAACCCACTGCACTTTTTTAAGAAGTATATACAAGATGGCTATAAGAAGTCCTACTATTAAAAAACCAAAAGTTTTTAAATCATACTTTACAAACTCTACCATATCATCGGCAATCATCTCAACCCCACCTAAATGGAGCTTTACGCTGCTGTGCTGTTGCTCAAAATTTTTAAGGATTTCTCTGAGTTTGACTATGATCTGATGCGTCTCTTCTCTTAAGACATCTCTATACTCTTTGAGCTCTCTCTCTGCCTTTTTATACTCCTCTTTCTCCTCTTTACTAAGCTCTTTTTGCTTTTTTAGCTTTACAAATCTGTCTCTGTTATCTATAAGAGAGAAGTACTTCTCATCTCTTTTAAGATTTACCATTAGTGCAGTAGTAGTAAAATCATCGCTTACAAGATTTTGCTTATAAACAGCGCTGTTTAAAAACTCCTGTTTTACAAGTTCTTTATTAATCTTTGGAGACTCTAATGTGGGTATATCTTTTAAAAGCTCTTTTATCGGAACAGGAGGAGACTGCAAAAGAGGAACATTCACTATGGAGTTTATACTCTCAACTATCTCAAGAGTTTTTATCTGTGAACTAAGCTTTTTAATATTTGCAATATTTTCATCACTGAGAAGGTCATCTTGCGTGGTATAGGTAACAACTAAAAAGTTTGGCGCTTCAAATCTCTTTAGTACATCTCTAGTGTACTCCAAGTCTTTATCATCCTCAAGCAGAAGCGTCTCTGCACTTGCATCAATTTCTAGCCGAAAAGCAAAAAAAGCCATTGCGACTATAAAAACGCTCATAAGAGCTAAAACAATTTTTGGATATTTTAAAATATAGCTTTGATAAAGATTTTTTAACATTACTATCTACGACTGCTTCGCTAAAGCGTCCATAAGCTCGGCTATGCTTTTGGTTTGTAAAAACTCTTTAAATTGAGCTCTGTCAGTTTTTAAAATACTTACTCCTAAAATCTCTACATCATAAATTAACCAATTATCTTTATTTTGAATCTTCTCATTGGGCTTATAAAATTTATATACAATTTCCAATTTCTCTTCACTGCTTACAAGATCAGTTATAAGAGCTATTCTGTTTGCTTGAGGCTGTTCTATTTTTCTAATCTCAACTTTCTCATTTTCATAGGCGTCAATCTTCGAAGAATAAGATTGTTTCATCCGTTCCACATAAAGATCAACAAATTTTTCTCTCTCCTCTTCTGCAAGTTTTTTCCATGTACTGCCAAGACTTAGTTTCGCCATAAGTTCAAAATCAAACATTGGTGTTAAAGATTTGATAATATTGCTGTTTCTATCTTTTTTAGATAAACTCTTATCTTCAACTATCAAAATAACTTCATCAATTTTAGTTAAAAAATGCTTTTTTAGCTCTACTTGTTCATCGGCAATCAAATTTTGTGTAAAAAACAGTAATAACACCAAAATTATTTTATAAATATTTTTCACTCTTACTCCTCAATCAGTTTATTTCTATGCTGCTCATAAATATCTCTTAAAAAAGGATATAAATCAACTGCATCTTTTTTCATTTTTTCATACTCTTCTATATTTAAAGACGCATAATTCACATTTTCAAGTGCTTTTACGCCCAAATACTCCGCCCATGTGTCTGTTAGCGTCCAGTAGTTTCTTTCAGTATAGTCTATCAGGCTTAAAAGTGAATCCGGATAGATACTGATTGCATCTCGTAAATTTGAAGGTCCAAGAAGCGGTAAAACAATATGCGGACCGCTTGCAACCCCATAAAATCCGAGAGTTTGGCCAAAATCCTCTTTATGCGCATCAAGATTAAAGTGCGCTTTGGCTGGATCAAAAAGACCTAAAATACCAATTGTGCTGTTGATTAAAAATCTTCCCGTCTCCTCAGAAGCATTATAAAGTTTTCCTTGTAAAAGATTATTGGCAAAACGCATAGGAAAATAGAGATTATTGAAAAAATTTCTTATGCTCTCTCTTATCTCCGCATGCAACACATATCTATAACCTTTTGCCACCGGTTTTATAACATACTCATACGCACCATCATTAAAATTTGTCATAACTCTATTATAACCGCTAAAGGGGTCATAAACCTCTTCTACTTCAAACTCATCCAAAAATTCATTAAATTCATCATTTGCCGCATCACTGCTATTCTCTTTATAAATAGCTGCTTCATTTGGTTTTTCAAGAGTTTTTGAACTGCATCCGGTCAAATTTAAAGTTATAGATAAAAATAAAACGATATAAATCAACCTCAACTTTAAACCTTTACTCTATCTGCCAATGCTCTTGTCAAAGAGAGCAGATCTATATTTTCCAAACTGACACCAGTTGGAACGCCTTGAGCGATTTTAGAGTAGTTTATATCATAATCGCTTAATTTATCTTCAATAAATAATATTACTGCATCATTTGAAACAGAAGGTGTTAGTGCAAAAACTATCTCTTTTATTCCCGAGGCTGCTATTTTTTCCAAATTTGAAAAATTTAACTCTGCCAAAGATTCTAAAACAAAATACCTGCCGTTAAAAAGCGCATTCTCTTCTAAAAGAAGTATATCTTTTGCATTTTCAACTATGCACAGCAGTGTCTCATCCCTACTCTCGTCACAACATATAAAACATAGTTCATCTTCACTCATTCCACCGCATAAACTGCACTTTTTTATACTTCCCAAAGCCTCTTCTATGGCATGTGATATTTTCATACCTGCAAAACTGTCTTTCATAAGCATATGATAAGCTAACCGTGTTGCAGACTTTTTTCCAATAGTCGGAAGCTCTTGCAGCGCTTCTACGAGCATATTAAATTTATCTAGCGAGCCTCTCAAAATTCACCTCTGCCAAAAACGATCATAATGACTCCTCTTTTGGTAATAATATCCATAATTTTAAAGGTGCCTTCAACTTGCCTGCTCTCTCTTTTGCTTCTTCTCCATAACCTAAAAAAATATCTGCCCTAACGCTTCCCTTTATCGCTCCGCCTGTGTCCTGTGCCATTACTATATGATTAAAGTCCACCTCATCTGTTTTGGCACTAAGATAAAGCATAGTGCCAAGAGGAATATACTTTCTATCTACCGCAATTGAGCGTTTTGGAGTGAGTGTGACACCGAGCGAGCCAGTTGCCGACTGCTCTTTTTGTCTAAAAAAAACCATTGACTTATTATAATTTAAAACCTCATCTATTTTTGAGGGATTTTCCTCAAGCCATCTCTTTATGGATTGAAGCGATACCTCTTGCAAAGGTATTGCACCGATATCTGCCAAATATCTGCCTATTGAACTATAGGGATATCCATTTTGGTTATCATAACCGATAAAAATCGTCTCCCCGTTTTCAAAAGTTACTCTTCCGGAGCCTTGAACTTCCAAAAAAAAGAGATCTATTTTTGAATCTGTATAACATAAAACTTCAGCATCAAGCGTATTTGCATTTGCATTTTCTCTATCATAGTATGGCACTAGTTTATTGCCCTGGAGTTTGCCTCTTAGCCTGTAGCCTTTAAGTTCAGGATACTGCTGTGTTAAATCAACCACGACCAAATCTTTTGGAGTTTTATATATAGGATATATATATGGCTCTTTTTTTGTTAAAGATCCTTTTAATTCAGGCTCATAATAGCCGGTTAAGAGTCCGTCTTGAGAAGCATCTGCTGAACTTATTTTATAGGGAATAAAATAGGTAGTTAAAAACTCTTTTGCATCTGTAGCAGCAGCGGCTTTAACGCATAAATCACCGTAAATCTTTTTTGTTTTACTGGTTTTACAGCTTTCAATAAAAGAGTTTAAAGCATTGCTATACTCTTCATCATCCCAATTTGGAAGCTTTTGAAAATTGCTCTTGATAAGTTTCGTATCCGGCATATTAGAAAAAGTTGTATATGACTCTTTTGAACAACCTAAAAAAAGCAAAATAGTGCTAAAAAATAATATAAAATGTTTCATAAAAAGGATTATACATAGATTAAATTTAAAACGATATAATTGCAAAAATTTTAGAGTGTTAGGATAGTAAAATAATATGCAAAATTTAAGCTATTACGAAATATTAGAAGTATCACGGGATGCGGATAAATCAACAATTAAAAAAGCTTACAGAAAAATGGCTAAAATTTATCATCCGGACAAAAATCCAGGAGATCTTGAAGCCGAACAAAAATTTAAGTTATGCAATGAAGCATATCAGTGCTTGAGCGACGACCAGCAAAGAAGTATTTATGACCGTTACGGAAAAGAGGGATTGCAGGGAATGGGCGGCCGAAGCCACTCATCTGCAGGATTTGATGATTTAGGTTCAATCTTTGAAGAGATGTTCAGCGGCTTTGGAGGCGGAAGTTCCCGTCGCCGCCAAAACCCTGCGGATATGGAAAAATATCCTCTTGATATGAGCGTCGATATGACCATTAGTTTTAACGAAGCGATCTTTGGATGTGAAAAAGATATAGAATTTATATATAAAACACCTTGTAACAGTTGTAAAGGCACCGGTGCAAAAGATGGCAAACTCTCTACATGTCATCAATGTAGAGGGCAAGGTCAGATTTTTATGAAACAGGGGTTTATGACATTCTCTCAAACCTGTCCGGCATGCCATGGAACAGGTTCCGCACCATCTGCTCCTTGTGCCAGCTGTGATGGACGCGGCTACCATGAAGAGAGAGGAAATGTAACCATTAAGATACCCAAAGGTGTTGATAACGGAAACCGCCTTAGAATTTCTGGAAAAGGAAATATTGGAAAACGAGGCGCAAGAGGCGACTTATATGTAACATTTAGCGTAAAACCCGACAAACATTTTCAAAGAGACGAAAATGATGTATACATAGCAATTCCTGTATTTTTTACACAAGCAGTTGCAGGAGAGACTCTTACCATTCCTTCACTCACAGGAGAATTGGAATTAAAACTTGATATCGGTACGAAAGATAAACAGCAGTTTGTCTTCAGAGGCGAAGGCATAGAAGATGTTCACGGTCATGGCAAAGGAGATCTTATTGCCCAGGTAAATATTACCTACCCTAAAAAATTAACTGATGAACAGCGTGAACTTATTAGCAAACTTCAAGAATCTTTCGGTATAGAATCAAAACCGCATGAAAGCGTTTTGGACTCTGCCATCGAAAAAATGAAAAGCTGGTTTAAATAGGAAATTCTTCCCTATTTAAACCAAAATTCTTTAATAACAAAATTATGATACACTTATACAAAAATATATGAGTACTTTAACATGAACAAAGAGCATCTTAAAAAGAAACTGTCTAGCTTAGCGTTGTCAATGTTTAGAAAAGATTTTTTCGGTATTTATCATGGTTCTCTTTCTGCTAAAACAGAAATAAATAGATTTATTATAAACACAAAAGAGGCTGTTTTTGACACACTTGACAATACCTCTCTTATAGAACTCTATTTTAAAAAAGATTACAGATGGAATCAAGCTAGTATTGATGCAAATATTCATTACAGCGTCTATTCACAAATATCTGATGCAAAATTTATCTCTTTTAGTATGCCCCCCTTTACAACCGCATACTCACTTGAGCACAATATTATCACTCCCAAAGACTATTTTGGTCATAAAGAGATAGGTTCTATAGAGATATTTGACCCAAGAAATTTTGATGATTGGTATGAAAGAGCAAATAGTGAAATTGCTTACTATTTCCAGAGTCAAAAAACAGATATTATGGTTATTCGAGGTTATGGTGTTTACACTTTTAACAGAGATGTTTATGAAATGGCAAAAAAACTCTCTATACTAGAAAAAAGCTGTAAAATTCTTCTACTTAATGAGAAAAACAGTAATTCAGCTTTTTACTAGATACAAAACTAAAGAAGCGATTTTATCGCCTCATAAGCTGTATCCATCATCTTATCACACTGCTCTTGTGTTATAATATATGGCGGCATAAAGTAGACTACATGACCAAGCGGGCGTAGCAAAACACCGTTATCAAGCCCATACTGATATACTTTAAGCCCTATTCTCTCCTCTGGTTTATACCCTTTTAACTCTATTGCGCAGATCATGCCTGTTTGTCTTGTTGATGCTACATTTTCAAGTTCTTCAAACTTCAAAAGTTTATCACTCATATATTTTGAAATTTCTCTGTTTTTCTCTATAACATTATCTTTTTCAAAAATATCAAGAGTCGCATTTGCAGCTGCGCAGGCAAGTGCATTTCCGGTATAGCTGTGAGAGTGCAAAAAAGCTTTGTACTCACTATAATCACAATAAAATTTTGCATATATATCATCACTTGTCAAAACGACAGAAAGCGGAAGATAACCTGCGGTCAAACCTTTGGACAAAACAAGGAAGTCAGGTGTTATATTTGCACTCTGACATGCAAACAGCTCTCCCGTTCTTCCAAAACCTACCATAACCTCATCAGCAATCATATGAATATCATATTTATTACAAATTTGGCGCACCAAGACCAAAAACTCTTTATGATACATATGCATATATCCGGCACCCTGAACAAGCGGTTCTAAAATTATTGCACTTATCTCATATGCTCTGCTTTTACACAACTCTTCAAACTCTCTTGCCGCTTCTCTAGCCGACTCTATGCTCATATCTTTTGGCACGGGAGTCTGAATGCTTTGTATCAAAAGAGGTTCATAAGTATCTTTGTAAAGCTTTACATCGCCAACGCTTAATGCGCCTATTGTCTCCCCATGATAAGAGTTTGTTAACGAAACAAAAAGTTTTTTATTTTTACCATCATTTTTATGCGCATGAAAACTCATCTTAAGCGCTACTTCAACAGCGCTGGAACCATTGTCTGCATAAAAACATTTTTCTAAACCTTCAGGTGTTATTTTTACCAATCTTTCAGATAATTTTATAACCTGTTCGTGTGTAAAACCTGCCAATATTACATGTTCAAGAGTATCTAACTGCTCTTTTATCTTTTCATTTATATAGCTGTTGGTATGACCAAAAAGATTGACCCACCAACTGCTAACTGCATCTATATAAGTATTGCCCTCAAAATCTTCCAAATAGACACCATATGCTTTTTTCACAGGAATAATCGGAAGTGTTTCATGATCTTTCATTTGAGTACATGGATGCCACAAAACACTTAAATCTCTTTTTTTCAATTCTAAATTATTCATATATTTTACTTATTTAACACAGATGATTTATACTCGGGAGTATAACTAAGGTTAGTGCATGACAAAAGTCCATGGAGTTCCATTTCTGCTCCGCTTATATCAAAAAGCTCCTCTCCCTCTTTGCCTAAAAATATAAATCTTTCAAACTTATGATTTTTTTTATCTATATATTTTGAATAAACAACATAATGTGCATCTTTAAACTCCGGTATTTTAGAGCACGCATCAAGATATTTATCACAAGATTTATCAATACTTTTTACTTCCAAAACATCAGATTGAATTGTGTTTAACAATAACTCCGGTAACTTTGGCAACTCTTTTTCAATATTTGAATATTTTGAAATATCATTCATAGAAAATCCTTTCTCAGCTCCATTTTAAACGATTCTACCGATTTTTCATTTATATATATCTTAGGTTTTGCAAATCATAGTATTAAATTAAAATTTAACACCTCTTTATGAAGGTTTAATACGAATTTACATAAAATTACAAAAATATCATAATACAAGGCTGTCAAACCAATGATTACATGGATGCAAAGACATAAAAAATATCTCATAATAACTATTTGGATTTCCACTATTGCTTTTGTTGGAGCTGGATTTGTCGGATGGGGTCAGTATAGTTATGGTGATAAAGCAGGAGCTGTAGCAAAAGTTGGCAGTGTTGAGATAACAATGGGAGAACTTCAAAAAAGTTATTCTAACCTTTACAATCAATATTCTCAAATGTTTCAAGGTGAGTTTGATGAAGAAAAAGCAAAAAGCTTTGGTCTTCAATCTCAAGCTCTTCAATATTTAATACAACAGGCTCTTATATTAAATTTAGCAAAATCTTATGATTTGCAAATAAATGACACTGAACTTCTAAATGAGATAAAAACAAAAGAATTTTTCTTTAAAGATGGCGTTTTTGATTCAGAAACATATAAAGAGATTCTTTTAAGAAACAATTTGAGTGTTAAAGAGTATGAAAATGATATAAAAAAAGAGCTCTTAATCAAAAAAACACTTAGCCTTTTTCCTGTTGAAGTTAAAGAGAGTGAGCTAAATATATTAAATACCGCGACGGGTATCTCTGATAAAATAGAGTACAAAATTTTAAATGCAGATCAAATAAAAATTGATACTTCAGACAGCTTGATAAAACCTTTTTGGGAAAAAATGCAAAACGATTTTATGACTGAGGTAAGTTATGATATCAAGTTTATAAAACAACCTAAAATTTCAAAAGAGTATGATGATGCAACACTTAGCCAGTACTACAATGAAAACAAACTTCACTTTAAAGATAAAGATGGAAAAATACTCTCTTTAGATGCTGCTAAAGATAAAATCAAAGAAGAGTTAAATGCAAAAGAGACTAAGAAAGAGGCTTTAAGAACATATATAGCTTATAAAAAAGGTGAACTAAAAGATGTTACTATAGAGAGTTCTACCATCTCAGCTTCAAATAATCCGTTTAACAAAGATGCTTTTGATACTATATCAAATTTAACATCGTCATCTCCATTTTCAAAGCCTGTTATGGTTGGAGAAGACTATATAACTTTTGAACTTATAAATGTAAACCCATCAAAAACAAAAAGTTATGAAGATGCAAAAAGCGAGGTTATGTCTCTCTATGTTGATCAACAAAAAAGAGAAAAATTACTAGAAATGGCGAAAAAATCATTCTCTACATTTAAAGGTAAAACAACAGATTTTATAACAGGAAATGATTATAGTAAATTTACAGAGTTAAGCACAGAAGAGGCAGTTGAATTTTTAAACACACTTTTTGGTGCAAAAGAAAAAAGAGGATTTGTTCCTATAAAAAGCGGAAAAATTGTTATGTATAACATACTTGAACAAAAACTTCTCAACAATACTTTAAGTGAAAAAAACAACCCGATTGCAAAATTAAAAGCTACAATGTTTAATGAAGGTTTGATTAAAAACTTACAAAACAAATACAAAACCGAGATTTTTATCGAAGGATTATAAATTGAGCAGAACTGTTTTAGCCATAGATATAGGTTCAACGAAAATATGTGCAATTATCGCTGAAATTGCTAATGACAACTCCATAGCTATAACAGGAGCCGGAACCTGCAAGGCGCAGGGTCTTAAAAAGGGAAGTATTACAAATATAGAACTTGCTTCAAGATCTATAAAAACTGCATTAAATGATGCCAAAAGAGTTTCAGGCAGCGAAGTAAAAACTGCTATAGTCTCTATCTCAGGCGCTTATACAAAAAGTTTAAACTCCAGCGGTATCGTAAATATTCAAAACAAAGAGGTTAGTTTTAAAGAGATAGAGAGAGTTATGCAAACCTCTCTTTATAACGCAAATATTCCAAATGAGTATGAAGTACTCCACGCTCTTCCTTATAACTTTAAAGCTGATGATCAGGACTACATTGAAGATCCTCTTGGAATGAATGCTTCAAGACTTGAAGTTAACACACATATTATAACAACACAAAAATCAAATCTAAACAATCTAAAAAAAGCAGTTCGTGGAGCCGGTGTCGAAGTTGAAAATATTGTTTTAAACGGTTATGCTTCTTCAATCGCTACACTTAATGATGATGAAAAAGAGTTGGGTGTTGCTGTTATCGATATGGGAGGAAATACCAGCAATATTATTATTCACTCTGGCAACTCTGTGCGATATAATGATTTTTTAGGAGTTGGTTCCAATCATGTAACAAGTGATCTCTCTATGGCACTTCATACACCACTTAATATTGCTGAAAGTGTAAAATTAAAATATGGTTCGCTTTTAACTCCCAGCAATGATTTAATAGAACTTCCTATTATCGGTGATGAAAATACAACACATGAAGTCTCTCTTGAAGTAGTACATAATGTAATTTATGCTAGAGTTGAAGAGACCTTAATGATTTTAGCTCAGTTTATAGAAAACAGCGGGCTCAAAGATAAAATTGGTGCAGGTATAGTTTTGACAGGCGGATTTTCTCAAATGGATGGAATAAGAGAATTAGCAGTAGCAACTTTTGGATCTGTTCCTGTTCGTCTTGCAAAACCTAAAGAGATGGATGGTCTTTTTGACAATCTCCGTTCTCCGGAATATTCAAGTGCCATAGGTCTTATTATGTATGCAGCATCTCCATATACACAGTATGAAATAGATGTAAACAAAAGAGTTAGACACTCAAATGAGATGCTGACGCATGAAAGCAGAATCAATCTTGCTGATGAGCCTGATATTCCGATTCCTCATTCACAAAATGATGAAAAAGAAGAAGGAATAGTGACGCTTTCACTGAAAAAAAGCAAAAAAGAAGATGAAGCCGGTGTATTTAGTAAATTTTGGAACTGGGCAACCCAGTTATTTTAAGGAGAGATTATGGAACCATTTTTGATTGAAGAAGCTAGTAGTTTAAATGGAGCAAGAATCGTAGCTGTTGGTGTCGGCGGCGGCGGCGGCAACATGATTGGTCATATGATCAAAGAGGGTGTAACTGGCATAGAGATGATTATGATAAATACCGATGCACAAGCTTTAAATGATACAAATGGTGCAAGTAAAATCCAAATTGGGGCAAAGCTGACAAAAGGTCTCGGTGCAGGAATGAAACCAGAAATCGGAAAAGAGTCTGCACTAGAAAATTATGATGAAATTAAAAAAGCTTTAGAGGGTGCTGATATTGTATTTATCTCTGCCGGTCTTGGCGGCGGAACAGGAACAGGTGCTGCTCCTGTTATTGCAAAAATTGCCAAGGAGGTAGATGCTCTAACAATTTCAATTGTCACAAAACCTTTTATGTTTGAAGCACCAAAGAGACTAAAGCTTGCTATAGCCGGATTAGAAGAGCTAAAAAAAGAGAGTGACTCTATTGTAGTTATTCCTAATGACAAACTACTCTCCATTATTGATAGAAGACTTGGAATCAAAGATAGTTTTAAAATTGTTGACAGTGTTTTGGCACAAGCTGTCAGCGGAACAGCCGGAGTTATTCTCTCAAGCGGCGACAATGATATAAATCTTGACTTTGCCGATTTAAAAACAGTAATGAGTCATAAAGGCATGGCGCTTATGGGTGTAGGAGAACATGAGGGTGAAAACGCAGCTTATGAAGCTATCAAAGCTGCTATAGAGTCCCCTCTTCTTGACAATATCTCAATAAATGGCGCAATGGGTGTTTTAGTACATTTTCATATGCATCCGAATTTTCCGATGATAGAAACATCTGAAGCTATGATAGTAGTTCAAGAGAGTGCTCATGAAGAAGCTGATGTAATATTTGGTACTTCAACTGATGATTCACTACCTGAAAATTATGTAAAAATAACTATTATTGCAACAGGCTTTGAAAAAGATTTAAACCCTAGTTCAAATAATGAAAATTTTGTAAGTGAAACTCCTTCACCGGCTGCAAAAATTCGTCCAAGATTAGTGGTTGGCGGGGATCTTGACAGTACTCACTTAGATATTCCATCATATATGAGACAACAGCAAGATTGAAATTTTACTATTTATATGTATAATACAATTAAAAAAGGAACTCAATGAAATTTTTATATATACTTTTAATCGCTCTATTGCCTATTTTTGGATTAGCTGCAGAAGATAAAAACAAAGGAATATCACTTGAAGCTATAAAAGCACAAAATAGAAATGTTGTTAAAATGGCAGCTGAAGAGATGTCAAAATCACTTCCTACAACAATTGACAAGCAGACAAAACTTATAGACATCAAAACAGATGATACAACACTTGTTTATATATTTGAAATAGATACGGCTCCTAAAAGTGATGAAACTGTAAAAAAAGAAGATCACAGCAGAATGCAAAAAGCTGTAACTGAGGGTGTATGCAGAAGTTCAGAGAGATTTTTAGAATCAGATATATCTATTAGATACATATATAAAAGTGCACTTACAAAAGCAGAACTTTTTACATTTGATATAAGTAAAGAAAATTGCCCTGACTTATTATAATTAATGAGTAAAAATACTTCCATAAAGAGCGTATTAAGTTCTTTAGATTTTTTTTCATCTCTCAACATAGAGCAGATAGATTTTTTAGCATCTATCTGCTCTGTTAATAGCTACTCAAAGAATTATATTGTTTATTATGAAAAACAAAAGAGTGACTCTCTTTTGTTTCTTCTTGAGGGATTGGCAAAAGCATACAAAATAGACAAACATAATAATGAAATATTTCTTCACTACATTTATCCAAACTCATTAATATCTGAAATATCAAATATCAAAGAAGATACAATAGTCTCTTTTTCAAATATAGAACTGCTTGAAGATTCTCAAATACTCAATATTGATTATAAGAAATTTAGAGAAAACTTTTTGGAAAAAGGTTTTTTATGTTCTGCATTTGCAAATGAGATTGTTTTAAAATCACAGCAACTTCGTTCACTGATTAACAGAGAGTTTATTTTCAACTCTGTTGTCAAAGTTGCAATGATGCTTCATGATGATTTAAATATATTTAATAATTTAAAGCGTTCTGAAATATCACTTATACTTCATATACAGCCAGAAACTCTCTCAAGAGTTTTAAATAGGCTGAAAAGAGATAAAATAATCGATTCAAAAAGTGGAAAAATAGTAGTTTTAGACAAAGAGTCTCTACTATCTATTTGCGAGGAATAAAACATGAAAAAAATTAAACTAGTCGGCGCATTAATATTTATACTCTCTATTATATTAGTATCTCTTTTTTATCATGTAGCCAAAGAGAATCAATCACATAACAACCTTATAAATACAATGATTGAACAAAAAAATTTCACGCAGGAAGTTTCAAAAAATGTTTTTTATATTTATAAAAATTTAGATAGCACTACAAAAAGTATAGATGAAAGTATAAGACAGTTCTTAAATATTATGAGCAACAAAAAAGAAGGTTTGCAAAAAAGTAAAAAAATTTTAAAGTTATGGAATAAATTTTACCTTAAAGTACAACATTTTAGAGATAAAACTAAAAACAGATCTTCTTATTCAAATATGCTTCTTGAAAAAGATGTAAAAGATATTTATAACATTAATTTAGAATTGATTATAGAAAGCAATAAATTTATACAAGCGCAAGAAACCGCTTTCAATAAAAAACAAAAAAAATATAAATTACTTTTATATATACTTTCTACCATATTAATATCACTATTGTTTTATATATTTACACAACTAAAAACAATGATAATATTTATGCAAAAATTTCTCTCTACATCAAAAGCAATTATTTCAAACTCTTCCATTAGAGAACTTAAACCGATTGAAATAGAAAATAAAAATTTGGAAATAAGTGAAGCAAGAAATAATTTCAATCTTCTTGTTGAAAAAATTAATAACTCCATTGAATATTCCAGCAACTCCATAAATCACTCATGTGAATCTTTAAAAGATGTAGAACATCATATAGAAGATTTGGTAGAACTTATTTATACAATGAATGAAGACACTAGAGACAAAGAGTTAAGAAAAAAAGAGGATGCAATCATACAATCATTGGAAGAGTTAAGTTCGGCAGAGATAAAACTCAAAAACCTCAAAAAAGACTTAGATAGTCTTATTTCGCACTATAAACTTAAAAATAATAATTAATTAAAAAATTTGACTAAGGTCAAATTTTTAACCTACTATTTTTATTACTATAATATTTATCGTTTGAGTAGTATTTTAAACTCAAAGGAATTTAAGGAGAATATTATGAAAAAACATTTCAACAAGTTTTCTTCCATTATCCTAGTACTTCACTTGCTGCAACAGCTTTAACTGCTAGCAGTGGTGAATTAGCAGAGGTAATGAAGAAAAGGGGCCTAAGCGAAGTAGATGTAGTTCGTGCTGCAAAAACTTACAATCCTTCAGGGGTGAAGGATGAGTTTGTTGTATTTAGTTCAGGTGGTCAAGCTGGACAAATGCTAGTTTACGGTGTTCCTTCAATGAGACTTTTAAAATACATAGGTGTATTTACTCCTGAGCCTTGGCAAGGATACGGATTTGACGAAGAGTCAAAAAAAGTTTTAAGACAAGGTAACATCAGAGGCAGAGAGATCAACTGGGGAGATACTCACCACCCTGCGCTTTCTGAAAAAGATGGAAAATATGACGGTAAATGGCTAGCTATTAATGATAAAGCAAACCCTAGAGTTGCTATTATCGACCTTGAAGATTTTGAAACAAAACAAATTGTAGTAAACCCTGTTTTAAAATCTGAGCACGGTGGAGCTTTCTTTACTCAAAACAGTGATTACATTATAGAAGCATCTCAATATGCTGCTCCTTTTGATAACAACTATCACCCAATTGAAGAGTACAAAGAGACATACCGTGGTGGTGTAACTTTATGGAAATTCAACCCTAAAATCGGTAGAATTGACGAGAAAAACTCATTTACTCTAGAACTGCCTCCATATATGCAAGATTTAAGTGATGCAGGTAAAGGTGTATCTGACGGATGGGGCTTTACTAACTCATTTAACTCTGAAATGTATACAGGTGGTATAGAAGTTGGTATGCCTCCATTTGAAGCTGGTTGTAGTAGAAATGACACTGACTTCTTGCATGTATATAACTGGAAAAAGTTAGCAGAACTTGCTAAAGATAAAAAAAATGTAGAAATCATAAATGGTCACAAAGTTATTATGATGGATGTGGCAGTTAAGAACAATGCACTCTTTTTAATTCCTGAGCCAAAATCTCCACACGGTGTTGATGTGTCTCCAGATGGTGAATACATTACTGTTTGTGGTAAGTTAGATACGCATGCTTCTGTTTATAAGTGGAGCAAAATCAAAAAACTAATCGACTCTAAAGATTTTGCAGGTAAAGATCCTTACGGTATTCCTATCTTGGATATGAAAAAATCACTTCACGGACAAGCGGAACTTGGTCTTGGGCCATTACATAACCAATACTCAAATGTTGATGGTGAAATCTATACTTCACTATATGTTGATAGCCAAATTGTAAAATGGAACTATAAAACTTTAAAAGTATTAGATAAAGTAAATGTTCACTACAATGTTGGTCACTTATGTGGTATGGAGGGTAAATCTGCTGATCCACAAGGAAAATATATCATTTCTCTAAACAAACTTGCGATTGATAGATTCCAAAATGTTGGACCTTTGCATCCTCAAAACCACCAGCTAATTGATATTAGCGGTAAAAAAATGGATCTTCTTGTTGATATGCCTATTCCATTAGGTGAACCTCACCAAGCGGTTGCTATCAGAGCTGAGAAACTTCATGGTCATGTAAGATATCCAATGGGTACAAACACAAGAACTAATGAAATTCATGAAGGTAAAACTTTAGCAGGTCAAGAGAGAATTGAAAGAGATGGAAACAAAGTAAAAGTTTATGCTACACTTGTTAGATCTCACATCAACCCTGAGAGAATCACTGTAAATAAAGGTGATGAAGTAACTATGTACTTAACAAACCTAGAGCGTGCTCAAGATGAGACTCACGGATTTACAATTGACCACTATGATGTTCACGCGTCACTTGAGCCAGGTAAAACTGCGAGTATTAAATTTACAGCTGATATTGAGGGTGTTTTCCCTTACTACTGTACAGAGTTCTGTTCTGCACTACACTTAGAGATGATGGGTTACTTAATGGTTAAAGACCCTAACAAAAAATATGTAAGTGCTCAAAAACTAAAAATGCAAACAATGTCTCCTGAGCAATTAAAAGCTGAGTATGACAAAACTGTTGCAACAAATGCTGCGACTGACGCTGTTATCCAATCAGTTGTAAAGTTCTTAAAAGAGAACAACTATGAAAAGCATGAAGTTGTTAAAAACTTAGTTGTTGATGCAATGGATCAATATGGTAAAATTGCTGAACAGAAAAAACTTTCAGACGAAGCTGTTAAAGCTGGCGATTTAGAAAAAGCTGTTCTTTTTGAAAATATGATCTGGCAATATATGGTTAAAACTGCCGATGTTGGTATTAGAGCAAAAGATGCACTTGTTAGACTTATTGCTACAAAACAATCTGCAGCAGCTGCAGCTGGTGAAAAAGCATTCGGTGAAGGCGGATGTGGCGGTTGTCATGTTATCGGTAAAGTTTCTTCTGGACCAGACTTAACTGGTGTACTTGAAAGACATGGTGAAGATGGCGAAAAATGGGTTAAAGACTTTATTATGGAACCTGAAAAAATGTATGATGATCCATATGTTAAAGGTATGATTGATTACTTTAATCTAAAAATGCCTAATCAGCATATGAATGAACAAGAGACTAAAAATATTATCGAATACCTAAAATGGGTAGATGAGAATGCAAACCTGTTCTAAAAACGGGTTTTAGTTAAAAACAAAAAGGAGGAGAATAAAATCTCCTCCTTTTTTTTAATTTATACTAAAATTTCATTATTTAAACTTATAAAAAAAATTTTACTATATAATAATAGTTGATGTAAAATTTGAGGATTATTTTTATAATCTTCAATTTTTATTTTACTTAGAAAAGGAATTTTCACAATGAACAAAAGTTTAACCAAGGCAAGAGTTTTTGCCGCTTTGGCTTTAATTATTCTAACTCTCTCTTTTACATTTCCAATGATTGGATTTCATGGAACTTTAAACAAAATTGACGAGGGAAAAAGTGATGAGATATCATCTTTTAGCAAAAGTGTTTGGAATTTTTACAATCAAGGAAGATACAAAAGTGTAACTACACCTAAAGAAGCTCATAATGATTTAGACAAGATGATTGAAGCTACAGCAGAAATCGGTCCTGCATCATTGCCAATCTGGGCAGTTTCACTTGAAGCGCCAAACTATCCTAAAGATGCTTTTCCAGAAGGCATCCCTGTATTTTTCCATTTTGACGGCTATAGTGGAGAAGTTCATGAGATGAACACTATTAACCACTATGTTGGAATGGACCCAATGTGGGTTGGAGGTACTATTGAGAGAGAAATAGGTATCTATGCTCTTTTACTTTTATCTTTAGCAATAGTCTATTTTATGGCATACAATTCAAAAATATTAAACTATATTATGTTAGTTCCAGCGTCCCTTCCTCTGCTGTTTATAGCTGATTATTCATTTTGGCTCTATTGGTTCGGACACAATTTACATGATTGGGGAATGTTTAAAATTAAGCCTTTTATGCCTACTGTTTTTGGAGACGGGAAAATTGCTCAATTTACAACACACTCTTATCCAACAATTGGATTTTATATAATACTAGCGATTAGTTTATTGAGTCTGCTTGCTTTTTTTGCAAAACAAAAAGCTCTTAAAGAAACGAATGCATAAAAATGTTTAAAATTTATTTTGCTTTATTTACTCTATTTTTGCCACTGTTAAATGCAAATATATTGCAAGAAGCAATTGACAATGCTCCTGAAGGTTCTATTTTAAAATTACCTGCAGGAGTGTATAAAGGAAATATTGTTATAACCAAACCTTTAACAATTATTGGAAAAGAAGATGGTGTTATCATCGATGCTGAGGGCGAAGGAACTGTTATAACTGTTAAAAGTTCTTTTGTAACACTTAAAAATTTAAAAATAGTCGGTAGTGGTGCCAGACATGAAAATATAGATGCAGCCATCAAAATATCTGATGGAAAACAGTGTGAAATAAGTGACTGCGTTATAGATGACTGTCTCTTTGGTATAGATATGCAGATGGTAAGCAACTCTATAGTATCAAATAACACTATAACATCTAAAGACTTTGATCTTGGATTAAAGGGAGATGGCTTAAGACTTTGGTATAGTAATGATAATATTATCAAAAAAAATTCTCTTATTCACTCAAGAGACATGGTTGTTTGGTATAGTCATGGAAATATAATTGAAGAGAATTTTGGCGAATATTGCAGATACTCTCTTCATTTTATGTATGCAGGTAAAAACTATGTAAGAAACAATAGTTATAGATATAATTCTGTAGGAATATTTTTTATGTACTCAAATGATACAATTGCAACAGGAAATATTGTAAAAAGTTCTCTGGGAGCAACGGGTATGGGCATAGGTCTTAAAGAGTGTACGAACTTTACCATAAAAGACAATACCGTTCTTTACTGTGCTCAAGGAATGTATATTGATAGATCTCCTTTTGAACCAGATACTAATAACTGGATTGAAGACAATAAAATACTGTACAACTCAGAAGCACTCCATTTTCACTCCCTTAGCGAAGATAATATTATTAAAAACAATATTATTATGGGAAATATAGAAGATGTTGTAAATGATGGTGGATCAAGTAAAACTTACAATAACGATATTAGCGAAAATTATTGGGATAACTATGAAGGGTTTGATAAAAACGGTGATAATATAGGTGACACGCCACATAAAGTTTATAGATATGCGGATCAGCTTTGGATTTACAATCCTGATGTAAAATTCTTTTACGGATCACCGGCTATGTCTTTACTAAATTTTTTATCGAAACTGGCACCTTTTTCAAAACCGCTCTTTTTGTTTGAAGATAAAAAGCCAATAGTTAAAATAGAAGGATAAATATGGAAACAGTTAAAACAGATAAAAGAGAATTTATTAAATATTCTACACTTGGAGTACTTGGACTTGTTTTAGGTGGGGGAATGATATTTAGCCCATATACCTTA
Organism: Sulfurimonas sp. CVO; assembly: GCF_009883775.1. NCBI lineage: Bacteria > Pseudomonadati > Campylobacterota > Epsilonproteobacteria > Campylobacterales > Sulfurimonadaceae > Sulfurimonas > Sulfurimonas sp. CVO. The sequence goes on along the minus strand of NZ_CP033720.1, from coordinate 657,623 downwards.
CGAGCAGAAAACAGATTAAGACCGCCAGGTGCGGTAGATGAAAAAAGATTTTTGGCACTATGTATAAAATGTGGCCAATGTCTTCAAGTTTGTCCTTATCACTCAATAAAACTCGCTGACTTTGGCAGAGGTCATGGTGTCGGTACGCCATATATAGATGCTAATGAGAGAGGCTGCTGGGCTTGTAGTGCTGTTCCATGTGTTCTTGCATGTCCGAGTGGAGCATTGGATCATCACTGTGAAAAACCAGAAGATATCAAAATGGGAATTGCTGTGTTGGAGTTTCCTGATACCTGTCTTGCAATGACAAATACACCTGTCCCTAAGGGATACAATGAGAAAATGCATAAATTTACTAATTCTGTAGTAAATAAGCATGAACTAGAGGAACAATTACTAGAAAAATTTGATCAATATGAAGGTAAACAGTGTACGCTATGTGCTGATATGTGTCCTATACCCAACCCACTAAGCGCTATTGCTATGGTGCCTGATAGTGGCGGCGGAAATAAACCCGAGATATATGACGGATGTATTGGCTGCGGAGCATGTCAAGAAGTTTGTCCAACAACTATTCCATCTATTGTTATTAAACCAAGAATGACATATGAAGAATATTATGCGAATAAAAGTTAAGGGTATAAAATGAAAACTTACCATTTAAAATCAAAGTATAAAAATCTACTTTGTGTTTCTAGTGTTTTACTGTTTACTATTTTTACTGGATGCAGTGACAATAGCCAAAAAGATGAGAAAGCAAAAGCAGGAACTGCCTCTTTGTCTTCAAATGAAGCATCTGTGCAAAAAATAGAAATTTCTAAAAATGAAAATGCACGAGTAATAAAAGTTGCAGAAAAAGAGTACGACAAAAATCAAAGTAAATCTTACTATTATGATTACAATATAAAAAGTGAGTATGACCCAAATTCAAAGCCTGCCAATGAGGATGCTTCAGTTAGAAGCAAACCAAGAACAGCAGTTGATGCGAATTTATATGTAAGAAGTCCTTATGAAAAGATACAAATTTCAATGCTTGTTAAAAAACTAAGCAAAAAATTTATAGTCAAATGTTCTGCTTGTCATAATGATTATGCAAATGGAGTTATAGGACCTTCTCTGCTTGGAAAAGATTCTGATTATATTTACAATAAAATTGCGGAATTCAAAAGTGGTAAAGCTAAAAATGTGCTAATGACTGATCTAATTAACCAGATGGATGATAAAGAAATAAGAGAATTAGCTAATGAAATACATCAATTTAATAAATCTATAGAAGAAATGAGGAAATAAAATATGAAAAATACAATCGTAGGAATAATAACAATCTTAACATTTGCTCTTATGGCATGGGTGGCTTCAAAGGGTGGTGCATATCATGGTGGTGATCATGCAAAAGGTATTGGAAGTTTTGCGGATGCAACTACTACAACACAAGCAGCACCAGCAGAAAAAAGTGATGAAGAGAAAGAAGCAGAACAGATAAAAGCGCTTAAAGAAAAAGCTGGGAATATTGGAAACTTCAAAGTAAGTGATGCATACAAAAGTAAATGTGCTGCATGTCACGGAGCAAATGGTTCAGGAGAACAAGATGGCAGAAAACTTATGGGTCCAAAACTTTATGGACAAAATGCTGATAAATTGTACCAAGACTTAATTGATTTTAAAGCAAATAGAAAAGAGAATGTAATCATGAGAGGGTTGTTAATCAACACTAGCGAAGAAGAGTTAAGAAAATTTGCGGATGAAATCGGAGAGTTCCCTGCTCGCGCTGCTGAAGTTAATAAGTAATATAGTGTCAATAGCAAAAACAATGGAGCATTAAATGGATAAGTATAATAATAGAGAAACGATAAAAAACACCACTTTTTGGTCAACTTTTTTTGACAGAACAAAAGATGGGAAAAAAGTTTTTAGTTATAGAATGAAGAGATGGATATTGGTTATAGCCATACATCTACTCTTTTTTCTATCTTTTCATATCGATATTCAGACACTTGAGGGAACGCTTAATGGTTCAAGGTTTTTAGGTTTTCATCTTATTGACATATTTACTACTATGGAGTTGTTTTTAGCTACTTTTGAGCTGCCTATAAACATGATTATTGGTACAGTAACTATACTTATTTTCTACCTTTTAGTTGGTGGTAGAAGCTACTGTTCATGGGTTTGCCCTTATGGGATTTTAAGCGAAATCGGCGAAAAAATCCACAATACTCTTGTTAATAAAAAAATTATAAAAGAGAGAAAATTTGATCATAGAGTCAGACATATATTTTGGGCAATATTTTTAGTGCTCTCTTTTACAACAGGTTATCTTGTTTTTGAAACATTAAATGTTGTTGGAATCCTAAGCAGAATGATCGCGTACGGTTGGAGTTTAGCATTACTTTGGGTTGTTGTTGTTTTTGCTTTTGAAGTTTTTTACTCCAGAAGAGCATGGTGTACTTATATTTGTCCTATTGGAACAACATACGGTTATATAGGTAAAGTATCAGCTCTTAGAGTTGAGTGGAACGATAACTGTGACCATTGTATGGTTTGTCATGATGTATGTTTTGAAAATCAAGTACTTGAGATTACAAAAGCAAAATATGATAAACAAAGAGAAGAAAAAGGAATCACAAGAGAGTATATAACAGGAGCTGATTGTACACTTTGCGGAAGATGTATAGATGTATGTCATGTTGATGCTCTTAAATTTGATTTCAGATTAAAAAACTTGGTGTAAAACATGATTACTATTTCAAATCTTACAAAAAAATTCGGTTCAAATGTTTCTTTAGACAATGTAAGTTGTCAATTTAAGAAAAATGAATCAATAGCTTTAATGGGTGCAAACGGTGCTGGAAAAACGACTCTTATTAGATCAATTCTTGGATATTATCATCCAAATTCAGGAGAAGTTTTAATCAATGGTCTCTGTCCCGTTAAAAACAGAACTGAAGTGCTTCAAAATATCAGTTTTGTGCCGCAGCTTCCTCCGCCGATAAAATTAAATATTGATGAACTTATGCAGTATATCAGCATAAGTTCAGATGTAGACAAAGAGCTTATAGAGCACTATTCAAATGAAATGAAACTTGACATAAAAGCTAATTTATATAAATCTTTTTTTAAATTGAGCGGTGGTATGAAACAAAAACTACTTATTGCAATCAGCTTAGCTAAAAAAAGCAATATTATTATTTATGATGAACCAACAGCCAATCTTGATCCTAAAGCACGAGATGACTTTTATAGACTTTTAAAGCAAAATGAAGATGAAAAAGTTCTTCTATTTGTTACACACAGACTTGAAGAAGTAAAAGAGCTTATAAATAGACAAATATATATGGATATGGGAAAAGTGGTATCAGATGAGAGGCTTTAAGTTTTCATTTTTTATTTTAAATTTTTTATTTTTATCTCTTATAACAGGTTGTAGCTCATCAGAAAACGGCTCGTCTAATACATCACAAAGTACTCAAAGAATATGCCCTCAGTGCAACATGCCGGTACCTGAATCAAACATTTATTCATGTAACCTTGAAAATAATGGTAAAATATCCTATTTTGACGATATAGGATGTTTAATTTTATGGACAAAAAATCAAAAAATTGATATAAATGCAGCTAAGGCAGAAGTGTTTACAAATGATACACATAAATATATAAATATAAAAGATGCGTATTATACAATAAATGAAAAAACACCTATGAATTATGGATTTGCTGCTTATGAGCATAAAAAAGAGGACACTTTTTATATTAAAATAGATGAAGTAAAACTCAAAATGCTTAGAGGTGAGCATTTAGCAAATCCAAAAATCAGAAAACAGATACTTGGATATTAAAGGATTATCTTGAAAAATTTATATTTAATTGCTTATTTAGACTTAAAAGAGTCTATCAGAGCCAAATGGTTTTTAGTTTATTCGCTTGTATTTGGGGGGCTTATAGCTCTTTTTTTTATTGCAGGCGTAACAGAATCACAAGTTATGGGTTTTAGCGGGCTAAGTAGATTATTACTAATGTATATACAAATTACCATAGTAATTCTCCCTATTTTTATTCTTATCACAACAGTTCGTTCAATCTCCGGTGATAGAGATAACCATATATTAGAGTACATGCTTTCATTCCCTATCTCACTTAAGCAATACTATTGGGGGAAAATTATAGGTAGATTTATTACTGTATACCTTCCGGTTATTTTTGCAATGATACTTGCTGTACTTTATGGTCTTTTTAAAGGAGCAGATATTCCTTGGAATATTTTCTTTTTATACACAGGATTGCTTTTTGCACTATCAAGTACTTTTCTGGGAATTGCTTTTTTCATATCTTCTTTTGTAAAATCTTCTGAAGTTGCACTTGGAATTGCATTTTTTATATGGATATTTTTACTTGCTTTTATAGATATAGGTTTAATCTCATTAATGATGCAGCAAAGAATCAATGAAGAGGTAATAATTTTTATAGCTATGATAAACCCTATGGAACTCTTTAGAGTAGCTGCCATTTCATTGTTTGATCCTGAATTGACGGTAATGGGACCTGTTGCTTTCTATATACTTGATTTAATGAGTCAAAAAACATTTGTTTTATTATCAGTTGGATACCCTATATTTATAGGTTTATTTTTTGCCTTTATAGGTTTTAAAATTTTTGAGAAAAAAGATTTAGTTTAATAAAAGGGGTTTTTATGTATAAAAAAATATTAATGGTTCTAGCACTAGTTTGTGTTTTAACTGCCAATGATTCATATAACATGAATTTTGACAGAGAAACAACATGTACTGTAAGAAATTTCAAGGTTTATGAAGCTCCGCAATGGGTTTGTAAAATAGAACTTAACAGTGGCAAAGAACTCTTCTTTTGCAGTCCAAAATCAATGTTGGAGTTTTACCTTGTTCCTGGAAGATGGTATCATGTAGGGGTTAAAAGCGAAAGTGATTTTAAAAATATAGTTGTAACAGATTATGAAACGCTTAAACCTATTAATGCAAGAGGTGCATTTTATGTATATGGAAGCAATACAATTTCACCTGCTGGTGATGATTTAATTCCCTTTGCAACTTATGACGCCGCTAAAAAATTTGCATCCGAGCATAACGGCAAAAGAATTTTGTCTTTTACTGAAATATCAGTAGGTTTAATTGATTGGTTAAACGGTTAAACAAAAATTATATTCAAGGAAATTAAAATGAAAAAGCCAGCACCAATAAATGAAGAAATTGTGTTAGATCCAAAAAGATATATAGTTAGTGAAACAGATGAGCATGGTAAACTGACATTTTGTAATGACTATTTTATAGAAATCTGCGGTTATTCAAAAGAAGAACTCTTAGGTAATCCACATAGTATTATTAGACATCCTGATATGCCAAAAATTGTTTTTAAACTTCTATGGGAAACAATCTCTCAAGGAAAAAACATCAATGCAGTTATAAAAAACTTAGCAAAAGATGGAAGATACTACTGGGTATTTACAGAATTCGAATCTAGACGCGACACTGATACAGGCAAAATTATCGGTTATACTGCTTCAAGAAAAACAATTTCAAAACATGTAACCGAAATCATATCAGATCTTTACGCAAAACTGCTGGAGATAGAAAAAGCCGAAGGTATTGAAGCAAGCGAAGCGTATCTCAATGCTTATCTAAAAGATAAAGGTGAAGATATAACTTTTCAAAATTTTATGGAAAATATTCATAAATTTTATTGATTAGCCTTTTATTGAAAAAAGTTAATTAAAAGTTTTTTATCAATATATTTATTTTTAATATTAATAATATTATTGTCTTTAAAAAACTTTAAAATTCTAGAAAGTGTCTCTGGAGAGACACCTAGAACCTCTGCTATTTCTACATTTTTTGTTTGAAAAAAATCATCTGCGTGATTATAAATATATTTTGCAACTCTCTCTTTTGAGTCTAAAACCAAATTTGTAGATATAATGTTTTCAAGGTTTTTAATCTTTCTAATCAGAGATGTTTGAATATTAAATGCCATATTTGGATTTGAGAAAACAATCTCTTTTAATTTTTCAAAATCTATTTTTAGAACTTCTACATCACTGTATGCTTTAGCAGTTGCAGGATAAGGAATACCCTCAAAATTTGCAACTTCGCCAATTAATTCATTATTGTGAAAATATTTTAACACTATCTCTTTATGATTAGAAGATGTTTTGTATAGTTTTATAACACCTTTAGTAAGAAGATATAAGTATTTTGGCTTATCCCCTTCATAAAAAACAATATTATTTTTAAAAACTTTCTCTTCTGTTGTAAAAGTTTCTATTTTTTTTATTGTCTCCTCATCTATATTTTTAAAAAGAATTGTGTTTTGAATATAATTTTTCATATTTTTAAATTAATATCCTTCAATTTTCAACACTCTTTTTACTGCTTCATCATAACTAACAATTTCTTCACCCTCTTTAATGGACTCTTTTGATTTATATCCGCTAAAACCATAACCCATTGGTGTGATATTGTTTGTGGTATAAAATGCATTTCTTGCATCTATCCACTCTCCTGTTTTCGCATCAGTAATCCAGATTTTAACACTGTCTTTATAATCTATATTTTCTTCTTCAAACCAAAGAATCATACATCCGATATCGTCAAATTTAAATACTCTTCCAGTATTTGGATCTTTAAGCTGCAATGTGTTTTTTCTATCACTTAAAACCATAACACATCTAGTGCACATATCTCTGTCCCAATGAATTTTTGCAGGACCCTTTTCAATTTTTTTTTCACAACCTAATAAAAAAAGCACCATTAACGAAAGTAAAAACAACTTAAATTTAAACATATATAATATCCTTATAAAAATACACCATTTTTGATATAGTATACTAACACATATAGCGACAATAATATAACATATAAAGAATTAAACAAAAGTGACAAATTATAGTTTTTATTTGACTCTTTTACAAAACTCACAATAAACCCATAAAATGTACCCATAAAGAGTAAAAAATAGATAAAATACCCTACATAATAATACTCACTTTGCAGAAAACAAAATGGGCAATGATGAGATGGCAGCTCATAGATATATGTACCAAAAAAGAGTATAAGAGATATAAGTGCCACAGGTATAAAAATAATGTTTAATATGCTAAAGAGATATTTATTTTTTAAAAAATAAAAAAGAGTTATCAATATAAAATTGCTATAAAATATAGTTAATAAAAGCGATGTATCTAAAGTAAAAAGTGTTGAGATTGCAGAAGTTGAAGAACTAGAATAGATACTCCCGCAGCAACTTACCATTTTATCAATATCTATACTTGAAAACATTATAGTTTCCATAACTACTTCAACCATGAAAAAGAAAAAAAGTGCAATAAAGAGTCCGAATTTCAACTTTGTATATGGTTGATTTTTATTTACCATATCTTCTGAATGAAGTTTAAGCCAATGCGCAAAAAGATATAGATTTATAATCTTTAAAATAAATAGATATGTTCCTACATCTGTGGCATCAACTACACCAGCAGCGCACATAGCACCTGTTAAAACATTAGATATTTTATCTAACGCAAAAACAAAAAAGAAAAACAAAGGTACTTTTATGCTAAATATATATTTTATAATTGTTGAAGCCAAGAAACTTTGTTTCTCTAACTTATACTGCATTTGAGATGTTGAATGAATATCCCAGTACAAAAATATTCTTACACTTAAAAAAAATGCCACTGTTGCAAAAAGTGTAAATATAGCATTTAAAATAAGAATTGTTAAAATTTCAGGAGTAAGCAACATTAAACAATAGCTCCTTGATATATCTCTATCTCTCTGTCAACAATCTCAAGTCCGAAAAAAAGCGGATCATGTGTTGCTATAACTATAGTTTTACCTTGAGCTTTTAACTCTTTTACTATATCTATAAAGTGCAATGAGAGCTTCTCGTCTAAATTTGCGGTCGGCTCATCTGCTATGATAATTTTAGGATTATTTATATTTGCTCTAGCTATTGCAACTCTCTGTTGTTCTCCGCCTGAGAGGTTTTTAACAAGTTGATTTTTTTTATGCTCTATATGAAACATTTTTAAAACTCTTGAGAGCTTCTCTTCAATCTCTTTTTCATCCAAATTCATGGGAACAAGAGGTAAAATTATATTATCTTTAACACTAAGAGAAGAGATAAGGTTATATTTTTGAAAAACAAATCCAATGCTATGGCGTCTAAAATCAGAAGCAAAATTATCCGGAAGCTTGGAAATTCTATCTCCATCTACTATGATTTCTCCGCTTGTTGGTTTGCTAAGTGCAGCTATAAGTGAGAGAATAGTACTTTTTCCACTTCCGCTTGATCCTTTTAAAACAACTAGTTCTCCCTCTTTTATATGCAGGTTTATACCTTTCAGTGCAGTTACAATATTTTGGTTGTTTACCTCATACTCTTTTATTATCTCTTTTAACTCAATCATTATCTTATAACCTCATCTGCTTCAAGCGTTGCACTTCTCCAAGAAGGTATTATAGTTGCCGCTATATAAATTGGAACACTTAGAAAAAATATAAGCACAAGTGTTTGAAAATCAAATGCAAAAGGAAGATTAAAAGATGTTTTCAACTGCGAATACCCTGTAAAGATATTTTGCAAAAGAGGTGCTTTAAGTATATATACAAATCCTAAAGCCAAAATTATTCCTAGTGCATAAGAGAAAAATGAGACGATAAATCCCTCATAAAACTTCTCTTTTAAAACATCATCTACTCTCCACCCTATTGCTTTAAGTATTCCTATCTCTCTCTTTTGTTCACTGCTTAAACCGCTTGATTTATCATATACAATAATAAAAAATGTAAAAAGTGAAATAACAAAAAGAGCTAAAAAAACTCCGCTTTTATAATCAAAAATATTTTGATAACTTATCTTCAAATCATCTTTTGTAATTACTCTGGTATCAGGATACATAAGTTTTATCTTTGAAGCTATTGTAGCTATTTCATTAACATTTGCAACTTTTAAAACTATATCTGTAGCTTTTCGTTCTTCTATATCAAATATCTCTCTTACGCTCTCTTTACTCATAACTATTACATCATTCGATTCTAACTCTGTATCACCCTTAAACACACCGGCAATATCTACCTTTTTAAGTGTTCCATCAGGTTTTATAAAATTAAAATACTCTTTGTAATAGTTTTCATTCATAGTTTTTTTAACGCCCTCTCCGACTATCATGGATGTTTCATTATCAAAATCTAAATGCTCAGCTACCTGCTTTAAACTATCTTTATACTGTTTTTCAAATTCATCAATACCGACAATGCTAAAATTTACACCGGCATTTTCAAAATAGTAATATCCCCAAACTCTGGCAACAGCACTTTGAACTCCCGTAATTTGTAAAACTTCATCAGCCACGCTGGTATCTATATCGTAATGTCGTCCGGCTTTGATTTTTTGGATAGTAATTTCAGGAAGAGAATCTACCGTAGATTGAAGTTCATATTTTATGGAATTTGTTATAAAAAAAAGTGAACTTAGTAAAAAAACAAGAGCGCTTAAGACAAGTGCGATAAAAAAAGTTTTATACTTTTGGCGAAGCAGTGAATTTACAGCATACTCAATTATATAAAAATTTATTTTACTTTTCATCTCTACTCTTATCATTGCTTGAAAAAACAAAGGTGGAGGCAAAATACTCTCGTAATGCCCCATCATCTCTGTAAATTGAAAAAAAATCACTTAAACTTCTGTGTCTGACATAAGATGCTTCTGTAGAAATTGCAAGATCAGGAAGTTTTAACAATTCAACAAACTCTCTTTTCGTATCTAAAGCGTTTTTGTCTATACCTTTTGTAGTATAGAGATAACCTACTTCAATAAAAAAGAGAGCTATTACTATAAAAAAAGAATAAAATAAAAATTCACTTTTTTTATTCATCTAACTTATATACTTCTTCTGAAGTTATCTCTTCAAATTTAAGTATTTTAGTACCTTTGTGATCCATACTGAAAGTTTTTGCTTCACTTTCATTTTTAAAAGGTATGAGTTCATGTCCCATCGGTCCATATACATCACTTCCAATTACATAATAAGCTTTTGAAGCGTCTATTGCTTTTTGAGAATAGTAATCACTCACTAACATTTTTGAAATGTTCTCTTTATGATCAAAATAGTATTTCATCATATCTTTTACACCATCAAATGAGTAATGTTTTTCGCCATAAAATATTTGTGCAGCCCATTTTGGATATTTGTAGACAAACATACCGCAAATTGGACACTTCTCATCTTTGCTTACTTTTATATACTCATTACTGTTTTTTACATCACCAAATCTTTTAACTTCCCAAAGATAGAGTGAAAGTGCTTGAAGTTCAGGTTCTTTTAACTCTCCACAAAAATTTTGCTCTTTGATTGCAGCTTTTAGCTCATTAATCTCTAAATAAGCATTTATATCTATATCTTGTTTACACTTTTTCTCAAATATTTTTTTACCCATTGGGTACATTTTTTTCTCTTTTTTATTTTGAACCATTGCGATATCAGAGCTGAGTGAGTCTTGAGCCATTTTTAGAGCAGTTTTAAAATCAACAATCTTTCCACCATGCTCATCACTAAAATCCTCTGCAGCTTTTTTGTCTGCAAAAGCCAATTTACTAACCTTTGTCATAGTTCCGGGAACATCTGAGCCGACTACATAAAATGCACTACTAGCATCAATAAGTTTTTGAGATTTTACATCTACAACTTTTACATCATCAAGATTGATATCATACTCTTGCATATCTACAACTAGACATCTTATAGAGCAATACTGTCTATCTTTATTGTTTTGAATTTTTGAGGCATGAGATGTTTTATAGAACATTCCAAGCTTCATTCCGCACACCGGACACCAATCTTTTTGTGACCCTTTTTGAACTAACTCAGGCTTAACTGTTGCAGTTTTTGTAAAATCCTCTGCACCAAGATTCGACAAACTCAAAAATAGAGTTATTATAAACATTAAAGCAAATTTCATAGCAAACTACCTCTTTTATTTTTATATCTTTTTTATTATCTATATATAAAGAAATACTTTTAAATAAAAGAGTCAAAATCACAATGATTTAAACATCTCTTTTATAAAAACATATTCGATACATTATTAGATATCTAAAAAGTGCATTATTGTATCTTAAAAAAGATTAATCTTCTTATAAATAATATAAGCAGAGCTATTGCTAAAATTTTAAAGTCAAGTTCGCTTGCTATATGAATATTTTTAAAGGTATCACTTTGTGTTGCTTCTACTCCTAATCTTTGCATAGATATAATTTTTGGTGAATAAACTGCACTAAACATAAGCGCAGAAAAAACCACTGTAACAGAACTGGCAAAAATTATAAAATCTCTTTGTCCCTTTTTGTACATAATTAATTCATAAACTATAACAAAAAGTGCAGTAAAATAGACCCAGTAGCTAAAAAGGCGAAAAATTTCACCCATAATAATTCCGGCATTGTATTGATTAACTATTATCTCACTTAAAAGTTTATCTGTATTGAAAATAACGGGTGCTACGAAAGCTCCCAGCACTATCACCGCGCCAAAAGTAGAAGCCAATATAAAAAGATAGGCAAAATCAATATAGATTTTTGTTTTCATAAACTATAACCTTAGTGTAAAACCTCTATCAAAACTACTAAAATCTTTGTAAAATCTTAATTTTGTTAATGGTTTTTGATTTAAATAATTTTGTATTTTATCTTTTTGGTCATAACCCATCTCACAACTAAAAAAGTTAATCTTTCTTTTTAAGACTTCATCAAGAAGTTTTTTTATTATTTCATCGCCGATTTCCCCGCCAAATAGAGCGTTTTGAGGTTCATAAGAAAGATTTGATTCCAGCTTAGCACTATTTGCAATATATGGAGGATTTGAGACTAAATAGTCTATATTTTCACTTATCGGTTCTAAAAGCGATCCGAGCCTAAGCTCTATTCTCTCTTGAAGTCCAAATTTTTTTATATTTATCTTTGCTATCTCTATAGCAGCTTCAGATATATCAACTGCTATAAATTTTGCATTTGGCAGAAATTTTGCAAGCATTATAGAGATAATTCCGCTCCCTGCTCCAACTTCAACAATAGTTATATCTGCATTTTTACTCGATATGTTTTTTAAAACTTCATCAATTAAAAGTTCTGTTTCAGGACGGGGAATAAGTGCGCCTTGTGTTATAAAAAACTCTTCGCTGTAAAAACTCACTCTCTGTGTAATATACTCCAACGGTTCATTTTTGGCTCTTCTCTTTGCCAGCTCTAAAAGTTTATCAACATCTTTTACATCTGAATTTTGGTTTGTTAGCAGCCAAAGCTCATCAACATCTAGATGATACATCAAAAGAAGCTGTGCCTCTCTTGATGCTCTTTGGATACAAGGAGCAAGCATTGTTGTAATTTGCTTTAAAATATCTTTAACTAGATATCCGCTTGACATGTTTCTCCCAAAGCTCTCTTCTCTATTTTCTGCACATCAACACCAAGCTCTTTTAATCGTTCTAAAACAGGAGGATGAGTATAATGAAAAAAGATATAAAGCGGATGAGAAAGCGGAAAACTCTTGTTTTCATTTACAAGTTTTTTAAGAGCATTTGCCAGCTCCAGAGCTCCACCGCTTCCTCCAAGTTCACTTCCTGTTTTATCCGCTTCATACTCATTGTGTCTGCTTACTATTCCCATAATAGGCATCATTAAAAATCCTAAAACCGGCATAAAAAGAAGCAAAAGAATCATAACTGAATAAGGAGCTTGATTGATTCCCAACTCCGCATAAAGAGAAGATGGCAGATTTCCAAAAAGAGCAAACATCCCAAAAAGCATTCCACCCACAAGAGCTATGTTTTTATAGATATCTCCATGTGCAAAATGGCCCAGTTCATGCCCCAATACAGCCAACAGCTCTTTTGTAGTCAGTTTTTCTATTAGTGTGTCAAAAAGAACAACTCTTTTTGCTTTTCCAAAACCGCCAAAATAGGCGTTAAGTCTGGCATCTCTTTTGCTTGCATCGCTTACAAATACGCCAGAACTAACAAAACCCGTCTTTTGCATCAATCTTTTTATCTCATCATCAAGTGCTTCATCTTGAAGCGGAGTCAGCTTGTCAAAAAACATAGCTCTAAAAGTAGGATAAAGCATATTTATCAAAATTACAACAGCAAATATAAAAAGAAAGCTCCATAGCCACCAAAGAGTAAAACTTGAAATAATCTCATATATTCCCCACACTACAAGCGAACCAAAGATAAGAGTAGCTGCAAATGAGATAAGAGTATCTTTTATCCACTGGGTCAAGCTTGATTTGTTAAAACCAAACTTCTCATCCAAAACAAATTTTTCATAATATCCAAACGGCAAAGAGATAATAGAGTTTATAACCAAAAAACCCATAACAATAACGATATTTAAAAGCGCTTCATTTTCAAAGTTGATATTTTGCTCTAAAAGCTTCACTCCAAAACCTATCCAAAAAATAAAGATAATATAATCTATAAACATACTTACAATGCTCATCTTCTCTTTTGCAACACTATAATTTCCTGCTTTTATAAAGTCACTCTCCAAAAGAAGAACTGCTTCGCCTCTTTTTGCTTGATTTATATAACCTATCTGCATAACACTTGTATAGATTGAGACAAGAGCAAAAATAGTATAAATTGCTATAATAGTCATTAACATGTAACTGCCTTAATTTTTTTGAAATTTTAACATTAGAGTACCTCTAAAAAGCTTTAATATTTTTTTTGCTACAATCTTTTAAATCTTATACCAAATTATAAAGAGGAATTTATGAAAACCTTTCTAAACGGACTTGGTCTTATACTCCCAACAGCCTTGGTGTTATATATACTTATCTGGATATTAAAAACTACAGAGAATTTTTTTGGAGAAGTGATTTTATTTGTACTTCCAAAGCAGTACTATATAACAGGTTTGGGGTTAATAGCCGGAATTATGATAGTTTTTCTTGTAGGCTTATTGTTGAAATTTTGGATTGTACAAAAAATTAGAGACTTTTTTGAAACACTTATAGACAAAATGCCGCTTGTAAACACTCTATACGGTGCGATAAAAGATTTTTTCAACTTCTTTTCAAACCTAAAAAACAAAGAGAACGACATTGTTGTTCTTGTTTCTCTTGGAGCACTTGATGCAAAAATCATGGGCTTTATCACCTCAAGAGATTTAGAGAGATTTAAATTTTTAGATATGGAAGAACCGGTAGTCGTCTATTTTCAAATGAGTTATCAGGTGGGCGGTTACTCCCTTTTTATTCCAAAAAAAAATATAACTTTTATTGATATAAAAACAGAAGATGCCCTTGGATTTATAATGACGGCCGGAATATCAAGCAGTAGAAAATATGATAAAAAAGAAAATAAAAATGAACAATCTTAAAGATAAAAAAGTAGGTTTGGCTTTAGGCGGAGGAGCTGTTTTGGGTGCTGTGCATGTAGGTGTATTAAAAGCATTTGAAGAGTTTGAAGTTGATATAAAAGCCATAAGCGGCACAAGCGCAGGTGCTATTGTTGCAGCACTCTATGCATTTGGAAAGAGTGCTAAGGAGATAGAAAAGATTGTTATTGAATTTGAGTGGAAAAAATTATCATCTCTTACACTCTCAAAATATGGACTGCTCTCAAATGAAAAAATAGGTGAAATTATAAAACATAACATTGGTGATAAAGAATTTAAAGATGCAAATATTCCATTAGAAATGATAGCTACGGATATTACAACAGGAGATAAGATTATCTTAAACAAGGGGCGTGTAGCAGATGCTGTGATTGCGAGTACATGTATTCCAGGAATTTTTATACCTGTTGAGATTGAGGGTAGATTCTTGGTTGATGGAGGAGTTGTAGAAAATGTTCCGCTAAGCTGTCTAAAAAACAAAGATATTGATTTTACTATTGGTGTAGATCTTGTTCCGGAGCGTTCATACAAAAAGCCGGAAAATGTAATTGAAGTTTTATATAACAGTTTTAACTTTTTGGTAAAAGCAAACAAAAAAAATCAAATCAAAGATGCAGATATTATCATAAAACCGGATCTTTCTGCTTTTAATGCCGTTGATATGTCTCAAATCAAAGATTTAATCCAAATAGGATATGATGAAACAAAAAAAATCATAAAAAATCTCTAAACAAAAGATTAATTTAGGAGTCAAATATGATAGTAAACCAAAATGTAAGCAAAGTTTACAAAATGGGAGAGATTGATCTAAGGGTCATAAAAAACCTAAATCTTACCATAGAGTATGGCGAATTTGTTGCCATCGTGGGTCCAAGCGGAAGCGGTAAAAGTACTGTTTTAAACCTTATAGGATGTTTGGACAAGCCCACGGAGGGCAAAATCTTTATTGACGAGACTGACATAACCAAGCTTGACACAACGGCTCTGGCAAACTTTAGAGGCGAAAATATAGGTTTTATATTTCAGAGCTTCAACCTTATCCCAGTACTTTCAGTCTATGAGAATATCGAGTATCCACTTATCATGATTCAAAATCTGCCACAAGATGAGCGGCATAAAAGAATCATGAAGCTTTTAGAAGATGTGGATATGCTTGACCAAAAGGAGAAGTTTCCAGACCAGCTATCAGGCGGACAGCGCCAGCGCGTCGCCATTGCAAGAGCGCTTGTCACAAACCCAAAAATTGTTTTTGCCGATGAGCCTACTGCAAATCTCGATACCAAAACATCAAACCAGATAATCACACTTATGAGAAATATTCAGCGCGAGTTTAACACCACTTTTATCTTTGCAACCCACGATGAGAAGATTGTCAACGAAGTAGACAGGATCATAACTCTTGTAGATGGCGAGATCGTAGGCGACAAAAAGGTTGCATCATGAAAAATATTATAAAAATATCATTTAGAAATCTTACAAGAAGCTCAAGAAGAACCATTCTTACCGCCAGCCTCATCACAATTGGCGTTATCTTTGTTTTAGTATATGCGGCACTCTCTGGTAGTTTCAAATCTTACATGGTCGCTCAGATTACCGACTCCATGATGGGGCACATCCAGATACATAAAAAGGGATATGTAGAGTCAATAGACAATCTCCCGCTTGATAAAAACCTAAACAAAAAGCAGTTGGAACAGATAACAAAACTTTTAGATGAAAACCCCTATGTTCAGGACTATACATTTCGCCTAAAACTCGGCGCCATGTTCTCCAACTACATCTCATCTACCAGTATAAGACTAAACGCGATCGAGCCAAAAAGAGAGACAAGCACACTTCCTCTTTTTACTTCGCGTGTCACGGGAGAAGATCCAGCAAATTTAAAAGAAAGTTCGCTCATAGTTCCTGATATCTTGGCAAAAGGGATGGATGTCAAAGTCGGTGACACAGTTGTTTTAGTGGCGACGAATGAGAAAGGCTCGGTCAACGGGCTTAATTTCAGAGTATCGGCGACACTTGAGTCTATCAGCGGTCCTGGTGGGCGTGATGGCTACATTCATATAAATGACGCAAAAAAACTGCTCAGAATTGGGGAGATGCAGATAAGCGAGATTGTTATCCGCCTAAAGAATGTAGATAACCTGCAAAAAGCGCTAAAACTCTTAGAGCCGCTAAAACTTATAAAAAACCAAAAAGATAAACCCGTTTTTGAGATTCACAGCTGGGAGAAACTAAGCCCATTTTACAACATAGTAAAGATGCTTGATATCATGGATATATCCATCAAAATTATTCTTATCTCAATTGTTCTTATCTCCATTTTAAATGTAATGGTTATGAGTGTTTATGAGCGCATAAAAGAGATAGGCACGATTGCAGCGATGGGAACGACTCCTTCGACTATTACCAAGCTCTTTTTAGCCGAAGGTCTGATGCTTGGAATTTTTGGAACCACAATCGGTGCCGTGTTCTCTTACATTATTATTTTTATTATAAACGGCATCGGCATAACATTTTCGTTTGGACGCCAAGACGGGCTGCTTCTTACCCCTACTTTGGAAATTGGCGAAGTAGCTCTTGTTAGCCTTATAGTTATTATAATTTCACTTATTGCATCCATCTCACCCGCAAGAAAAGCTGCAAAGCTAAACCCGGTAGATGCTCTAAGACAAAACTAGGAAGATAAAATGAAAATAACCGCTCTTTTACTCACGCTCTCTCTTATGTTAAGTGCAGAGAATATTCTTGAAGATATTGACAGAAAACTGACCCCCGTTTCGGCGCAGATGTACAAAAAACTTATAAATATAGAGCCTGACGGTTCAAAAAAGGAGTTTTTGCTTTTTCAGGCGAAAAAAGACAAGGACAAGATGATCTCGCTATTTTTGGAACCTGAGAGCGACAAAGGGCGTGCAACGCTTCGTCTGGGAGATAATATGTGGCTCTACATCCCAAATGTCGGCAAGCCTCTTCGCATAACATCAATGCAGTCGGTAGTTGGCGGAGTATTTAACAATGCAGACATTATGAGGCTGGATTTTAGCACGGAGTATGATGTTACTTCTTCAAAGGACATGAAAGAGTATCTAGAACTTGAGCTAAAAGCAAAAAACGACACGGTCTCTTACGATAAGCTCATTATGCAGGTCGATAAAAAACACCTGACACCTATCCAGATCGAGTGCTACACCTCAACGGGCATGCTTATCAAAACACTCTACTATAAAGAGCCAAAAGATTTTGGAGACAACATTATCCGCCCTGCTGTGGTAGAGACCGAGTCACCGATGTATAAAGGCTACAAGTCGGTTATGATCTATGGAAAGATATCGCCAAAAGAGTTTGCAGATGAAGCATTCACGCTTGATAGCCTCTCAAAAGCATCAGATCTTAGACGATAAAACAGTATGTTTAAAACGCTTCTACTCATCTCTCTTGCCACGATAATGGTAATGGCGGATGAGTACAGTTTTGATATGGACAACATTGAACCAAAGTCCTATGAGTATGGCGGTTATCTAAGAGCGGATAACAAAACACAAAGATTAAGAGAGCAAGAGGATGAGTACCAAAACCAGCTTCGAGTAGAGGGGTTGCTTGATTTTAGCTACTTATACGACATCTTTACCTTTAAAGCTAACGGAGTTGGAACTTACGAATATATCCACAACAATACAGCCAAAACGGAGTCTCATTTTAATGAGCTATATGTCGATGCAAAACTAAGCGTCAACCACTCCTTTTTAGCCGGCAAAAAATCTCTTATGTGGGGCAAAGGGTACTTTTTTAACCCAGTCGCTTTTCTTGATAGAAAAAAAGACCCGACAGACCCGACGGTTGCCAGAGAGGGGTTTATTCTCACAAAATATGGCTATAACAAAAGCTTTAGCAGCTCTTTAAAGAACCTAACGCTTGATCTTGTCTACTTAAAAGCCGATGAAAATATTAATAATGACTACTCCCTTCTAAATACAAATGAAAAAGCATCAGACAACTTTGCCGCAAAGTTATATCTGCTTTGGTATGACACCGATATTGACTTCATCTACAGCTATTCTGATAAAGCCAGTGAGAAGATCGGAGTAGATTTTTCCAAAAATATTGATATCAATTTCGAGGTTCACGGCGAGTATGCAAAGGTGTTAAACGATGGATATTCTTACCTCTTGGGAGTTAGATATCTGACTGATTTTGAACTCACAATCATCAGCGAATATCTATACCAATCAGAGGGATTGACAAAAGCCGAAATAGAGACTGCAGACTATATAGCTCCATTTATCGCAAAAGATTATGCCATCACCTCATTTACACAAAAAGAGCCATTTAATCTGCTCTACTTCTCGATTTATTATAAAAATATGACAAATCTTCAAGACTGCTCACAACAAAATAAAATTGGAGCAAACTATGCTTTTAAAAATAACACAGAAGTTGATCTATCTTACAATATAAACAGCGGAGGAAGTCTAAGTGAGTTTGGAAAAAAGCAGGCAGAGGATTTTATCTGGCTTAGAGTGACATTAAACTATTAAAAATTATGATACAATATTTGCAATACTAAAAAAGGAGTGTTTTATTATGAGAAAGTTTACAAAAAAAATAGGATTTAGTTTTGTAGTTGCAACTGCCTTATCTCTCGTTCCTGTCAGTTTAATAGCAGAAGATGTACCTTCAACAGGTCCAATGTCTTTTTCTGCTTTTGATAAAGATAAAGACGGATTTATCAGTGAAGCCGAACACAACAGCGTTAGAGAAGCCAGACAAGAACAAAGAGCCAGTCAAAACAGAGCTATGAGAAATGTACAAAATGCGCCTAACTTTGGAGAGATAGACAGTGATAAAGACGGCAAAATAAGCAAAATGGAGTTTCTTGAAAATCAAAACAAACAGATGCAAGAAAACAGATCCAATAAAGGCTCAAAAAACAGATAGCTACAAAATAAAGATAGATAAATTCGGCGTGTTATATATTTAACATGCCGATACTCCCCAACAAAAAATAGAAGCAACTACCACCTTTACCTGTCAAGAAATTGTCAAGAAACCTGACATAAATATTTGACACTATCCTTTTATACTTTCATTATAAACAGATAAAAAGGAGAAAAAATGAAGATCATACTTACGCTAGTTACACTTTTTGGCATCTCTTCTGCGGCCGTCGTAGATGAGTATCTAAAGACTCTTGCAAAAGAGGCAAGAGTCCAAGATCTTACCTTTAAAGGTTTCAGTCTAAAAAGAGGCGAAGATATCTTTACCTCAAAGCACATAGGCAAAAAAGGCAAAGAGGTCTCATGCGTATCTTGCCATGGAGAGGACCTAAACAAAGCAGGTAAGAATTTCTTTACCGCAAAGGAGATCGAGCCGCTCTCTCCAAAAGCAAACCCGCAGAGATTCAGCGAGGTAAAAACGATCGAGAAATGGCTGAAGAGGAACTTCATAGATGTATATAACCGTGAAGGAACAATTGAAGAAAAAGGTGATGTAGTGACATACATCATCAACAGATAAGGAGAAAAAGATGAGATCATTAATTTTATTTGCAGCATTAAGCGCAACTCTATTAGCAGGTTCTTACGAGAAAAAAGGCGTTGCTGCGGTAACAGACGAGTTATATAAAAAAGAGTGCGGCTCTTGCCACTTTGCATATCAGCCGGGGCTTTTGCCCTCAAGGTCATGGGAGAAGATAATGTCAAATCTACAAGATCACTTTGATACCGATGCGACTTTGGCTAAAGAGGATTTTGATTCTATTAGTGAGTACTTAAATAAAAACAGCGCCGAAAAAGCGATGGAGTACAAAAGAAGCAACAAGATAGTAAAAAGCATAAAGCGCGGAGATATTCCGGAGTCGATATCCAAAACCCCGTATATGATAAAAAAACATAGAGAGATAAGAGAGGATCTTATAACACAAGATGAAGTAAAAGGGCTCTTTAACTGTACGGCATGCCACACTACTGCGGAGAAAGGGATATACAGTGAGAGAGATATCTTGATCCCGAATTACGGAAAATGGGAAGATTAAAAAGGCAATATGATGAAATCCTATATCTGGTCTCTTCCGACAAGAGTTTTTCACTGGCTCTTCGTAGTGCTGATACTGCTTGCTTTTTTAACTGAAGATGACGATCTGCTTAACTACCATGCTCTTATCGGCTACGGGATTCTAATCCTTTTGGCCTTTAGATTTTTCTGGGGCTATCTGGGTCCGAAATACTCAAAGTTTAAAGATTTCCCGACAGGCATGGGCGAAGTCAAAGAGTTTATTGCAAATATTTTTAGCAGCGAACAGAGATACATAGGACACAACCCTTTGGCTTCTTATGCGATGATCGGCATACTGGCAGTTGTTTTTCTTACTATTATCACAGGAGTTCTGACTCTGGGGATTCAGGAGGGAAAGGGAGTACTCTCCTCTTTAAACAGCACTTTTTTTAAAGAGATGGAGCTTTTTGAAGAGATACACGAGTTTCTCTCAGGTCTGCTTATCGCTCTTATAGCCATGCATCTTTTGGGTGTTTTAAGCGACAGGCTTCTTCACTCAAAAGATAAGACGCTTGAGTCCATATTTACCGGTTATAAAGTGACAAAAGAGCAAGAAGGCATAAAACTAAACATATTTCAAAAGCTGTTTGCAGCAATATTCCTTGCTCTGTTTCTTGCTTTTTTATTCTTTAACCTGACTACCAAGAGCAACCCTCTGATCGCTTCAAACTATGTGCCTCTGGATTACAAAGCGCAAAATGAGCTTTTCGTAAATGAGTGTGCATCCTGCCACACTCTCTATCCGCCGCATACGCTGCCTGAAAAATCATGGGTGGCTTTGATGGGTGATTTAGAGAATCATTTTGGAGACGATGCCTCTATCGATGAAGCGGACAATAGAAATATTTTAGACTTTTTAGTAAAAAACAGCGCGGAAAACTCGACCCAAGAGGTTAGTGTGAAGATTTTGAATTCGCTAAAAAATAAAGATATAATAGCAATAACCCAGACAGATTTCTGGAAGACAAGACACGCAAAGATACCAAAAAAAGTTTTTGCCCATGAGAATGTAAAGAGCAGAGCAAACTGCAAAGCTTGTCACAGCGATATTGAAAAAGGATTGATAGAAGATGAGAATATTAAAAATATTAACGCTTATATGTAGTCTGCTTCTATCTTTTTCTCTTATTGCAGATGATGATTATGAACACGAACACAAAAAAAATCATATATATAAAAATCTGGACTATTTAAACCTAAGCAGACATCAGCACAAAGAGATAAAAGAGATAGTTATAGAGTATAGAAAAGATTATGAAAAATTTTACAAAAAAAGAGAAAAATTCCAAAAAAGACTTCAAGAGCTGCTAAGAGAAGAGAAATTTGACAAAGAGAACTACGAACAGACTTCCAAAGAGATACATGAAGATGCCATAGAACTCGAAATAGAAACACTGCAGAAGATCCACTCTGTCTTGTCTCCTTCGCAAAGAGAGCGGTTTTCATACTATCTGCGGGAGTGGCAAGTTGAGTAAAAAAGTTTTGCTTATAGAAGACGACCTGCAGATGCAGGGCTTTATAACGGACTACTTAAAGGAGTATGACTTTATATGCTCCGCCTTTTCGCATCCAAAAGATGCGCTGGAGGAGCTTGAGAGAAACGACTCCTACTCAATCGTTATTTTGGACCTGATGCTTCCAGACATCGACGGTTTTGATGTTTTAAAGAGAATAAAAAGCATCTCGGATATTCCCGTCATCATCTCTTCGGCAAGAGGAGATATTGGAAACAAGATACACGGTTTTGATCTCGGAGCCGATGATTATCTTGCAAAACCTTACGAGCCGCGTGAGCTTGTCCTTAGAATAGAGCATATTTTAAAAAAGTCTCTCAGCGGCAAAACTACTCTTGGAGAGTTTACGATAGACAAAGCAAACAGAGAAGTTTTGCTGGGCGACTACTCGATCGATCTTACAAAAATAGAGTTTGAGATCTTTATGTTCCTGGTGGAGAACAAGAACAAGATCTCCTCCAGAGAGCAGATACTAAATGCCACCTCACTTGATGAGAACACAAAGAACAGAACCATTGACACACACATCTCAAACATCAGAAACAAGATAGGCGACGACCCAAAAGAGCCCAAATACATCAAGTCCGTCTGGGGCATCGGCTATAAGTTCGTAGGCTAGATATGTCGATCATCAAAAAAATATCCATACTCTTTTTAATAAGCTTTGTTCTTATGAATATTATAGGGTTTTGGATCGACAGCATTAACTCAAAAAGAGTCGATGATCTTATAAAAGAGAAGTACCTGAAGATATCCAACGAGATATTTCAAAATATCGACAACAAAAAGAAAGTGGAAGAGATAATCTCAAAATACTCTCTAAAAAGAGTCGATGCTCTGGATAAAAAGAACAGAGAAGTTCTATACCATGAAAAGCACACTTTCGGCTTTATCTCCATCCAAAAGGCGTCGTTTGAAGATGAGTTTGTCATTGAGATAAACTTTCTTGATGAGAACTACACCCTTAAAACTCCCGATGAGGAGAATATCAACGACAAACTAAAGCTAAATATTCTCATATTTTTGGATGTTTTTGTCCTTTTTCTTATATTTTTATATCTACTAAAACTGCTCTCTCCTCTTAAAAAAATAACAAAAGAGATACAAAATTTCTCTAACGGAGATATGCAAAGCAGAATTGAGGTAACCTCAAATGATGAGATAGGAACACTCTCACGCGCATTTAATACTATGGCTGCTTCGATAGAGGAGCTTATAAAGACAAGAGAGGAGCTGCTAAGAGATATAGGGCATGAGCTTAGAACACCGATAGCAAAAGGAAAGTTTGCAACACTTCAGATTGAAGATATTTCTCAAAAAGAGCTGCTTCAAAAGATATTTTCGGATCTGGAGATACTGACAAATGAGCTCATAGAACTGGAGAAGCTCAACTCTACAAAGCTAAACATCTCTGCTTTTAGTGCCGAGACGCTTATAACCGAATCTCTTAGCAAGCTCTACATAGAAGATGAATCAAGCATCGCTCTTATAGTAGAGGATGATTTTAAGATAGAAGGCGATCTGCACTATCTCTCCGTTGCTCTTAAGAACCTTATCGACAATGCGCTCAAATACACTGCCGAGCCTCCTGTGACCCTGAAGGCTTCAAAGCAGAAAATATATGTCATAAACAGGGGCAAAAAGCTCTCAAAAGAGCTGGATTACTACCTAAAACCCTTTACGCAGGAGCTCTCTCAGAGAGACGGTTTCGGGCTCGGGCTCAGTATTGTAAAGAAAATCAGCGACAAGCATAACTTTTCGCTAAGCTACAGTTATGAAGATGGGCAAAATATCTTCTGCCTAGATTTCGTAGTCAACGACTTTTGATTCCATCGTAACCGACTTTATAAGCTCTACCACTTTCAGATGCTCAGGATGGATAGTGTAAGCGCCCAGATCCTCTTTTGTCTCAAAAGTAGAGTACAAAGAGAGATCAAACGCCCGCTCGGAGTCTGTAAAATTGACACCTACCTCCATTACTTTTAACTCAATAATCAACTCAGAGAGAGCATTAAGCTTCTCTGCTACATCTTTTATATTTGACTCTTTGTTCTCATCACGAAATTTAAACATAACTATATGAACTACCATGCAAAACCTTCTATTTATTTAATTATAATTTTAACTAAAAATAGAATAAGATATATTATAAAAACAGCTGTTTTTAATAAATATATGTTATGATTCTGATTATCATGATTTATCAAAGGAGATAACTGTGAAAAAAATAGTAGGTTTATTTTTATTTCTTGCCTCTCTCACAATGCTATTTGCTTCCAACGAAGCGGAAGAATTAGCTGTTGAAAAATGTGGCGGGTGCCATTTAATGGGAGTTGTATCAAAAGAGAAACTAAAAAACATGAAAGCACCTCCTTACTGGGCAATTGCTAAAAAAGCTAAAGAAGCATACGCTAACAAAGAGGATAAAATAAACTATATAGTTGATTATACACTCAATCCAACGGAAGAAAAAATGCTTTTTCCTGTAGAAACAAAAAAATTGTTTGGCGTTATGCCTTCACAAGAAGGCAAAGTTACAGAAGATGAGATTAAACTAATCGCCGAATATATCCTAGAAAACAAAACCTTTTAACAGTCATTTTTTGACTGTTAACTTGCCAAAAAATTACTTAAGCTGACATGAGGGTCTGTACCTTCTAACATATTGTAAACTTCTTTTGCGATAGGAAGATAGAGATCTTTTTTCTTTGCTATTTCATAAAGTGCATAAGTAGTCCCTATTCCTTCGGCAACTTCTCCAAGCTCTTCTACTATGTCCTCTTTAGATTTGCCTTTTGCTATACCCAACCCGACACGAAAATTTCGACTCATTACAGACGATGCAGTTAAAAAAAGATCGCCTGATCCACTAAGCCCTATAAAAGTATCATCTTTTGCACCATACTCTTTTCCAAATCTATGCATCTCAACCAAACCTCTGGATATAAGAGATGCTGAAGCATTTTTGCCAAGATTTAAGCCTTCACATATGCCCGCAGCTATAGCTATTACATTTTTATATGCTCCTGCAATTTCGGCACCAACTACATCTGTAGATGTATATGTCTTTATAAAAGATGGAAAAAAGGAAGCAAATGCAGCACTAAGCTTTTCATTTTTAGAGTTAATCACAAGAGCAGTCGGTAAAGATTTTATAACTTCTGCTGCAAATGAGGGACCTGAAAGAAAAGCTATATTTTCATTTGGAACATATTTTGCATATATTTCATTTAAAAATCTTCCTGTTGTTGCCTCTATACCTTTGGATGCAACCAATATTTTTTGATTGTTATATTTAAAATTTTCTTCCAGCCAAGATGATATCTGTTGTGCAGGAATAGCAATAACAAGATACTCTAATTTTAAAATCTCTTCAAGCGAAATAAAATTTTTAATATCCCTGGGTGTTCTTGAAGTGATATAGACTTCGCATTTTTCACTTAAAGCAAATGCGAGCGCACTCCCCCATTTTCCGGCTCCGATAACCCCTATTTTAGTCATATCTGCCCTCCTATTATATTTTCAAAATTTTTGATATCCTGTTCATACCCTACTACTACAAAAATATCACCTTCTTTGATCTGATGATGCTTCGCTTTTGAGGAGTAAATAAATTCCATAGCCATCTCCTCGCTTAAAACAGATAAAACAATAACTCCATACTCTTCGCCCCAATCAATATCCGCAGGATATTCTTTGTTAAAAAACTCACTATTATCAACTCTGATTTGAGCAATTTTAAGATCACTTTTTTCATATAAAATATTATGAAGCACTTCACTGACTATAGGTTTTTCCAGCATTTCAACAATGATATTTGCAGTAGTTTGAATAGTCGGAAGGATTCTTGAAGCTCCTGCTAAAAGAAGCTTCTCTTCACTCTCTTTATCTTTAGCTAATGCAACTATTGTTAAATCTTTGAAAGTATCTCTAAGTGAAATAGTTAAAAATATATTTTCTGCCATATTTTCCAAAATACAAAATGCAACGCACCTCTTTATATCTACACTCTCTCTTAGGTCATCCCAATTGTCACTTAAATCAAACTGTGATATTTTATATTTGCTGTTTTGAATAATTTTTTCATTTTCATCCAATTTAAAAATTTGTATATTTTCATAATGCAGCGATATATTTTTAACTATCTCAAAGGTGTAATCGTTATATCCAAATATCAATGCTGTTTTTTCTGTCATACATCACTCTTTTTATGCAGGAAATTGCTAAATTCTTTTATAAACTGTATATTTCCTATAATTAAAAGATAATCACCAAGTTCCAAAGTTGTTGTATCAGGCGGATTAAAACAAAACTCTTTTTGACTTTTTTTATAAATTCCCAAAAGCAGAATTTTATATTTTTTATACTTTAAATTTCCAACTATTGTGAAACTATCTAGTATTCTCTCACTTACAACTATCTCTTGCATATCAACACCATTATAACTTGAACGCAAAGCGTGAATAAGTTCAAAAGCAACCGGCTGTCCTATAAATCCTTTGGCAATCATGCCTATAAGCTCTTTTTCATAAAAAAGTTCATTTACTCCTGCAAAAAGCAGCTTATTTTTGTTGATTTTATTTTTTAAAATAGATAAGATAAAAACATCTTTATTAAAAGAGCGTATTGTAAGCGTGGTATATACATTTTCCACATCACTGTGGCTTAGACATAAAATGGCTTTTACCTGCTCTTGTATATTAATTTTTAGTTTTTGATAACTCTCTATACTTCCAGGGTCATAATTTAGTACAAAAAAACCATCTTTTTTTGCCTGAGAAGCTTTCTCATGATTCTCTTCTAAAATAATAACTTTATTGCTTTGTATAAGCTTTTTTGAAATCTCTTTTGATATATCTTCATAACCGCAAATTAGATAAAATTTTTTCATATTCGCAATATCATCAAGAAGTTTTTTATCTTTTATTTCATCTAACTTTTCTGTAAATCCGGTGACAATTAATGATGTTGTAAATGAAAAAACCGCAATACCTGCTATTATGACAAACATTGATACAATTCTGCCCTCTTGGGTTATAGGAGTTATATCTCCATAGCCGACAGTTGAAATTGTAACAATTGACCAATAGATAGCTTCAAAAAAAGTATTTACCGCAGACGCAGGATTATTGGCTTCCATTACATAGACAAGAACTGATGAAACAAAAATAACAATAGATGCAAAGGTAAAAAGAGTAAAAAACTCAAATTTTTTTGTAGCGATGATAGAGGCAAATGTTTGTATACTTTTTGCATATCTAAAGAGTTTAAAAACACGAAAAAGTATAAAAAGTTTAAGCTGATGAAAAAACGGAATTATTGCTAAAAGATCTATAATAGCTTTGACTGAAAAAACATATTTAAGTTTAATTAGAGCTATTTTTTTTAAAGCTTTAGCTGCTTTAAACTCATCTCCGAGCATAAGATCATGCTCGCTCTGTTTTATAATCACTTCAGTAATACTGCTGCTTATCCAAAATCTAAGCATATACTCAATAAAAAATATAATTGAAATTACATAATTGTTAAAAAAGAGCAAACCGTCATTAATAGGAGATTTTACCTCTCTGATTAGAATGACAACACTTGAAAAAATAAGCACTATCATAAAAAGATCAAACACTCTTTTGTATTTATAATTACTGTTTTCAAGCAGATTATAAAAAAAATGTTTTATTTTTGCATACTTTTTTGATGTATTTATATAATATGCACTATTTACCAATAAAGGTTTAAACAAAACTACTATCCCAGTTTTGTTTTTAAAATTTCATTTACAGTTTGAGGATTTGCACTTCCTTTTGACTCTTTCATAACCTGCCCTACAAAAAAGCCAAATAATTTATCTTTGCCGTTTTTATATTGCTCAGCTTTATCGCCGTTTGCAGCAATGATGGCATCACAAATAGCTTCAATTGCACCCGTATCGCTAACCTGCTTAAGACCAAGCGTATCAATTGCACTATCCACATCAACACTGTTTTGCATAAGATAATCAAGAACCTCTTTAGCTGCTTTTCCGCTTATAGTGCCATCTTCTATTCTTTTGACTAAAAATCCAAGCTTTTTAGCATCAATAGGAGAATTGGTAATATTTACATCGCCCTTAAGTCTAGCCTGGAGCTCAACAGTTAACCATGTAATAGCATTTTTTGCACTAATGCCCTCTTCCATCATCGCCTCAAAAAAGTGCGCCATCTCAACTGAAGATGTTACAACAATCGCATTATACTCACTCATGCCGTAGTCTCTTACAAAACGCTCCATCTTCTCATCAGGAAGTTCAGGAATTTTGCTAAACTCTTCCATCATCTCATCAGTTACTACAGCTTTTAAGAGATCCGGCTCAGGAAAATAACGATAATCAGCCGCTTCTTCTTTGCCGCGCATTGAGCGAGTTTCTTGTTTTACCTGATCAAAAAGTCTTGTCTCTTGAACTATCTCTTTATCATAAACGCCATCTTCCCAAGCTTCTGTCTGACGAGCAACTTCAAGTTCTATAGCTTTCTGGATAAATCTAAAGCTGTTGATATTTTTTATCTCTACACGCGTATAAAGTTTCTCATCCCCTTTTGGACGAATAGACACATTTACATCAACACGAAATGACCCCTCTTGCATGTTTGCGTCACCTATATCAAGATAGCGGATAATTGAGTGGAGTTTTTTTAGATAAAGGATTGCCTCTTCGGCACTTCTCATATCAGGTTCGCTCACTATCTCTAAAAGAGGAGTTCCTGCGCGATTTAAATCAACTTTTGAGATATCACCTTCATGGATATTTTTTCCTGCATCTGCTTCAATGTGTGCACGGTTTATACGAATCGTTTTATGCGAACCGCTCTTTTGATGCTGTGCACCCTCTTCGAGAAAATCGATGCGAAGTTTTCCATGCTCTATTACTGGAGTATAAAGTTGCGTGATTTGATAAGCCGATGGGCTATCTGGATAAAAATAGCTTTTTCTGTCAAAATATGATGTTTGATTTATAGTCGCATCGATAGCCTCTCCAAGCATTACTGATTTATGAAGTACTTCTTTATTCAAAACAGGCAGTGCTCCGGGAAGTGCCAGGCAGGTTGGACATGTATTTGTATTTTGTTTGTGATTAAAACTTGTCGGACACGAGCAAAAAAGTTTTGATTTTGTATTTAGTTGAACATGGACTTCTAATCCAATAACTGTTTCAAACATAATGTTCCTTGATAAAAGTATAAAATTAGAGTAGATTTTATCCAATTATGCTTTTAACTTTCATAAACATCTTTAGAAATAATACAAGAGTTATCTTTTATTGTATAATGTTAGATAATGAAAATACAAAATTTACCGACTAAACTTATATTGTTATCACTGTTGACTTTTTCTGCACATTCAAATGAATTTGATTTTCAAGCTTTTGGCACCATTGGCAGTGTATATAATGACAATAGCAACTATATATACAGAAAAGATATTTTCCAAAAAGATGGCTCCTCTGGTGATTTAAGTTTTGAAACAGACACCATAATCGGGCTGCAAAGTACTTTTACGATAAATGAAAATTACTCAATACTTCTTCAAGGCATAGCAAAGAATGATTACGATGATAAAGTAAGGGCAAAATTTGATCAAGGATACTTAAAATTTGACTCAAATGAAAATTTTATCCTCAAACTAGGCAGAATCAGAACGCCTTATTACAGAAACTCAGAAAATTTAAACATAGGTTATTCGACCCTTATGATAAGAGAGAGTGTTGAAGTTTATGGGCAAGTCCCGTTTTCATCTTACAACGGAGCACAAATAATCTACTCAAACCTTATAGATAAATACTTTTATACTATTCAGGCTGGCTACGGCAAAGAAGAGCTGACTGTTCCTATCCATTCACTGAATCAAAAAGTAGATGTTGAAATTGATAACTTATATACGCTAAATTTGACTTTTGGGACAACTGCTTTACAAGCAAGAGTCACATATCTAAACGCCGATATAACTGCATCAAATCAAGACTTAAATCAACTCTTTAAAAACCTGAGAATATCCGGATTAAGTGCGTTGGCAGATCAGTATGAATATAAAGATAAAAGATCTGAGTATTTAAGTTTTGGACTATTTTTGGATTATAAAAACTTTTTATTTTCTACTGAGTACGGACAAAGAAAAATTTCTAGTTTTTTTGCAGATACTCATGGATACTCTATTACACTTGCATATAGCTTTAACAAACTAATCCCCTTTATAACTTATGCACAAAGTGAGATGGATGAAGCCACCTATGATGCAAATACAGCTTCAGATGATTTAAACACTCTGCTTCGCGCTCAAAACTTGGCACAAACATCAAAAACAGTGGGCATAAAATACTATATAAACAACAATCTTGACATAAAATTTCAGTATGAATATGTTACTCCAAAGGGAGATTTTGGAAGTTATCATTTAAGCTCTTTAGAAAAACCGCAAAATTTAAATGTATTTTCATTTGCTATGGATTTTATATTTTGAAAGAGATTACTACATGAAAACTTTTTTGTTACTTCTGTTTAGTATCTACTCTTTAAATGCGCAAATAGTAGTTGTAACAAATAAAAATTCTCAAATAGACACTATTTCAAAAGAGATAATCCAATATATATATTTAGCAAAAACAGATACAATAGATGGTGTAAAAGTTAAGCCGATTCTCTCAAATAATGAAAATTTACACAATGAATTCTGTAATACAGTTTTGTGCAAGAGTGAATTTCAGTATAATAGTTATTGGGCTAGATTAGTTTTTACGGGAAGGGAACCTATCTCAAAAAGACTTGAGTGGGAAGATATTGTAAACAAACTTAAAGAAGTAAATACTATTGTTTATATCAATAAAAAAAATATAAGGGATGAATGGAAAATTATTTATGAAGAAAATTAAGAAACTGCTCTTTTATTACAATTCTCTTTCAATTCTTAAAAAATTTCTACTAGCTCCTATATTTGGTCTACTTTTAGTTATACCATTTTATTTCTTTATATTTTTTATTATGTTAGAGATGAAACAGTCTGTAAATATCGCCAACAGTGCGTTAATACCGTTAAATGAAGCTTCACAAAATAATATTTTACTGTTAGAAAAAATTACAAATGATATAAATAGCGCAGTATCAGCAAAAGAGATAGAGTGGATATCTGCCTCTGACAAAAATGCTGATAAAATAAGAGAAAATTTAAATAAATATATAAACAGCAACTATAAAAAAGAGATTACACAAAGTATAACCGCTTTTGAAAACTACTACAAAAGAGCCAAAGATGTCTCTATAAAAATAATACAAAATAGTTATCACTATCAAAATATCGAAAATGATACAAAAATTTTAGTTCAAAATTACAATAAAGTTGATAAATTATTTAATGATTTAAAATTTTTAACAAAAGAAAATATTGAAAAAAATATCAACTCACTTTATAACGAAGCAAATATTATTTTATTGTATGGAAGTTTTATATTTTTTATATGGTTTTTTATCTCCTCTATAATTATATTCTTGGTTTATAAAGATTTAAAATATAAAATACAAAGAATTATTGACGACTCAAACGAAATAGCATATGGAGATGTTAATTTTGAAAAAAGGCTCAAGATAGTTTCTTATGATGAACTCGGTCAAATTGTAAGATCTATAAATATTTTTATAAATAAACTTCATAAAAGTCATGAGAAACTAACAAAAGCTAAAGAGAAGCTCGATAAACTATACATTATAGACAGGCTTACAAATGTATACAATAGAGTTAAAATTGATGAAATAATTGAGATAGAACTAAAAAGAAAAAGAAGATATGATCATACATTTTCTGTTATTTTAATAGATATAGATTACTTTAAACTTGTAAATGACACACATGGGCATCTTATAGGTGATTTAATTTTAAAAGAGTTTTCGCAAATTTAAAAAGACAATATTAGAGATACTGATTTTTTAGGCAGATGGGGTGGTGAAGAGTTTATAATCATCTGTACACAAACTGATCAAAAAGGAACATTTGCTTTGGCAGAAAACTTAAGAAGAGAGATAGAGAAGTTTGATTTTACAACAGTAGGTAAAATAACAGCCAGTTTTGGTATTTATGAATGCAGAGATGAGGACAATGAAAATTCAGTAATTGAAAATGCTGATAAAGCTCTTTATCAAGCAAAAAGAGACGGCCGCAACAAAGTTGTATGCTACAATCAATAATCTAGTTTTCTTCTATAATATCTTTAGAGTATATTTTTTTTAGAAGTTCTGTCTGTTTTTTGATCTCTTCTAATTTTTCTCTATTTACCGAGAAAGCATCAAGCATTAAAATTAAAAAAAACGAAACAACTATAAAAGCTATTGTAATAAAAAAAGCAAATGAAAATCCCAAAAAGGAGAAGAGCTGAAAGGTTATAAAAGCACCAAAGATAACTATTGCCCATGATGCTCCAAGCAAAAAGCTAATAATTCTGTCGAATTTATCTTTTTGCATGTTCTTTAACTGTTAGTGTTCTTCAACAGCTATTGCACCGCCGAGGTAAACAAAAGTAAGCATCATAAAGATGAATGCTTGAAGGAATGCCATAAATGTAAGAAGAGCAAAAGGGATCAAAGGAAGAACCCATGGAGCAAGCATAAGGATTACCATCAAAAACATATCGTCACCTTTAACATTTCCAAAAAGACGGAAGCTAAGAGATACTAAACGAGAGAAGTGAGAAACTATTTCAATCGGGAACATCAACCAGTATAACCACCAAACAGGGCCCATAAAGTGTTTAAAATATTTGATAACACCTTGACGGCGGATACCTTCATAGTTGTAGTAGATAAATACTGAAAGAGCAAGTGTAAAAGCAAACTCTAAAAATGCGCTCGGAGCTTCAAAACCAGGAATAACGCCGATTAAGTTTGCAATACCTACAAAAAGACCGATAGTCGCAACAAGCGGAAGATAACGGCGAGCATTCTCTTCACCCATAACATCTGTTCCCATTTTTAGAACACCTGAAATATATGCTTCCATTACATTTTGAGTTCCTGTCGGAACCATTTTTAAGTTTGACATAGCCATCTTTACTAGTATCAAAGCGATACCTGCTGATAGCAGCATGTGCGTCATGTAGATAAAAGTCTTATCGTGAGAAATTAGACCGAAAAATGTGAACAATTCACCCATAGGTGTACTCCCTGTCTTGTAATAATTGTGTGATTATAGTAAAAATTTAATTAAACTTTTATAATACGAGAAAAAATTTATCTCTTTTTTTTGCTTTTATCTCTTTTTACATCTTTTGCACTATAGTTTTTCCCCGCAATACTCTCTAAAAACACAGTTGCATAAGAGCCTTTTGGCATCGTAAAAGAGATATTTAACATTGTCTCTTTTTTAACATATTTACACTCAATATCGGTAGGATAAACTAGAGCTTCGCGTCTCTGCCCTTTTTCTTGCAAAAACTCATCATCATACTTTTTTTCTATCTCCGCTGCATCATATTTGGCGCGAAATACATCTCTGCCGCATAAAAGTCCAGTTGGGACGATCTTCTTTGCCGCAAACTCTTTTGAGGGTATCAGCTTTGGAGTTGAGAGTTTGCCATCTTTTGAGACAAACACATCACCGCTAAGAAGCATAAACTCCGAAGAGTCGCTCTCTTTGCTTAACATCACCCTCTCTCTTAGCCACTCGTTAAAATAGTAGCTCTGATAAACCGAGATCAAAAAACTCTTAAGCTTCGCATCTTCTATGAATAGCTCACCCTTTATCATCTCTCTAGCCTGCTCAATGCTATCTGCATCGCGCCCAAATCTTTGGTATCCGAAGTAGTTTGGAAGTCCGCTTTTAGCTATTTTTCTGGCAACTTTTTCTATCTTTCCTGCGTCTATCGCATCAACCTCGTAAAGATTTATGCTAAATCTGTTTCCTGCCAAATCTCCCATTCTTATGGAGTGAGAGTGTCTTGTCATGCTTAATATCTTAATCTGCTTGTGCTGAAATTTTTTAAGCGCATACTCATGTTTTGTCTCTAGCGATATATACTGCGTAGTCGTTGCATGCTTGTCTTTAAGTCCTGCGTAACCTATCTTTTGAGCGGGAATCATAAGATGCTCTGCGAAGATGGCAATCATATCCCAAGTGGTGAGTTCAACTTTTTGCACCTTTAGTATGAGGTAATTTCCTCTGCCTAAAAACTCTTCCATAGGAATCTCATCAACTACGAAATCCTTCTCATTTTGGTAAAATTTTAAATCGATATCCTGTATGCTGTGTAGATACTCTCTATCTAACTCTTTTATAATTGTAGAAATTTTAGCTCCTTTGAAGCGGTTGCTATATCTTTTTTTATAGCTTTTCTTAACTCGTCTAACGAGTCAAATTTTTTGTTCTCTCTGATAAAGTTAACAAAACTGATACTTGCGCGCTCTTTACATAACACTTCGCTATCAAGTATGTGGCTCTCTAACGCGAAACTTCCATCCGTTGTTACTCTATGCCCGACAAACGAGACCGATGGATGAAAATGTTCCTCGTCATCAATGCGTGTAAGTGTTGCATAAACACCCTCTTTTGGCATTAAAAACTCTTTCGCTTCTACATTTATAGTAGCGACTAGCTCTTTTTTGCCTATGCCCTGACCTGCTACCACTTTGCCTTTGATGGTGTAATTATGCCCTAAAAAAGCGTTGGCTCCCTCAATATCTCCGATTTGAAGCTTTGCTCTTATCTTGTGAGAGTGAACCGAATCGCCGTGCAGAGTCACCTCTTCAATCACATCTACCTCTCCATCAAATAGAGTTTTGAGGTCATTAAAAGAGTATTTTCTATTTTTTCCAAAGTGAAAATCATACCCGACTACTATCTTTTGGAGTTTTGGAAACTTCTCTTTTAAAAAAGCTATAAACTCCTCCCCACTAAAGTGGCGGATATCCTCAAGTTCAAGATAAAGAAAAGGAAAGTGCGAAAAGTGCTCACGCTCTTTTTTTGGAGTAAGGTTTGCATAACCCGTCTCGATAACAACTATAGTACTCTTCTCATCAAGTGCCGAAAAAAGCTGTTGATGTCCGATATGCATCCCGTCAAAGCCGCCTATAGCTATGGATGTGCTGTTTTTCAAATCTTTTTCCTCTCTAGCAAAATAGCTTCTCTCTTTTTTATGCAAAATTTTATCAAAAAGGTCTATATTTTATCATTAAAAGCATTTTGCTTTTTGTTTTTATACCACTTATAAAGCCCATACACGCTTATCAATATCCAGAAAAATTCTATGATAAAAGAGGCGAAATTCCAGTTATACAAGAGTGAATAGACAATAAGAAGTGCACCTAAAAAGTTAAAAAACGAGTAGAAAAAGCCTTTGGCATCTATTTTTTCACTCTGCAACAAAAAATATGTTGCCAAAACCATTGCTACACCCACGATACCGACGACATCTACTGCAAAACTACTCATTTTATTTTCTCCATGGTTTATTTGTTAAATTATTTATGTTTATTTTTCTAAAAATAAAGAAATACTGTCATTTTTTAGGATTGCTTTTTTGTAAAAAATATTTTCATAATTATTATATTTATATAATTATAATTGAATAATTTATTTTTCAGAACAGTAGTAATATTCCAGATTACCCTTTTTGTTCGTAAGTTTTTTCTCGTTTTCACTGTGGAGAATTAAAACAAGAAAAGTCTCGCATCTTTCTCTTTATAATAGATAACGAAGAGCATGCCCTGCACGAATAACTTGTTATGGCCTATTTAATTAATTCTTTCTCTCTCAAGTAATCTGCAACTACAAGTGCTTTGCTCCACGCAAGGGTTCCCCCCATGCTAACAGCCACAGAGCAGGTTTCGAATATTTCTTCTGTTGTTGCACCAAGTTCTAAAGCTTTAGATGTTTGAGAAATCATGCAATCTTTACATCCTGCTTGAATAGCCACAGCCAAAGACATCAATCTTTTGGTTTTGAGATTCATGGCTCCATCTCGATAAACCGCATCTTTGACAGGGCCATAATATGCTTCCGCTAAATCCGGCATTTCTGTTTTTGTGACATTAAACAATTGCCACATCTCACCCTCATAATCGAGTATAGAATCATTCATTTCTTTGCTCTTTATCTTATTTTAGATGTCAATCATATCTGATAATAACTATTTATTCAACAAAAATTATATATCAAACAGCTTTATATCAGCTAAATATATGAACACATAAAATGTAGTACATTTAAATGAGAAAATTACTTGTTATTGTTAAAAGGCTTCATGCTCTATTTTGTTTCTCAAAAAAGTAGCAATACTCAAGATTGCCCTCTTTGCCTGTGAGTTTTGAAGGCGATTTTAAAATCAGTTTCCACCCTAGCAAAGCACAAGCATCTTCAAACTTTATCATGGCGTTAAGTATTGCTTTTTCATCGGTCACGACACCGTTTCTATCTCTTTTTGCCTCTCGCCCGACCTCAAACTGCGGTTTAAAAAGCAGAATGATTTTATCTTTTGCAAGTCTATCGACGACATCCAATATATAAAGCAGAGAGATAAAAGCGACATCGCTTACCACTATGTCAAACTCTTTGTCGCTCTTAAATTCTCTTATGTCACAACCTTCGTAAGAGCGGACTCTCTCATCATTTTTCAGACTTGTATGCAACTGATCTCGTCCCACATCAACAGCCGTAACTTCTGCAACTCCGCCCTCTAGCAATACCTGAGTAAATCCGCCCGTTGAAGAGCCGATATCTAGCGCGCTCATCCCTTTTACATCAAGCCCCAACTCATCCAAAAATGCACTCAGTTTAAAAGCTGCACGAGAAACATACTCTTTATGCTCTTTTAGAGTTACTTTGTCGCTCTCTTTTAGTTTATGCGATGTCTTTATTATCTGTTCTCCGTTTACGCTTACAAGCCCCTTTTTTATAAGTGCTTGTGCCTTGTTTCTGCTCTCGCACAGATAGTTTTCTACCAGATAGTTATCAAGTCTGCTCAATTTTTTTCCTCATCTCTTGCTCACTAAGAACAGCAACGCCCAAGTTCACAGCTTTATCATATTTGCTTCCTGCATCTTCGCCATAGATAACAAAATCAGTTTTTTTGGAGACTGAACTTACCACTTTTGCACCCAAAGCTTCCAGCATCTCTTTTGTAGCGTCTCTTGACTCGCTCATGCTTCCCGTAAGCACTACACTTTTACCTTTAAACGGATTCTCTTTTGCCTCTTCTCTCTGCTTTGGTTCAAGCGGACGCAAAATCTCTTGGAGTTTTAATATAGTATCTCTGTTTACTCTGACAAACTCCAAAACCGACTCCGTCATCTCCTCTCCAAAACCCTCTAACGAGACTAGTTCCTCTTTTGTGGCATCTATAAAAGAACTTCCAAACCTGCTACTTAGAGTTTTAGACGCCACCTCTCCGATATGCTCAATCCCCAAAGAGTTTACAAACCGCCAGTAATCACACCCTTTTGCGGCTTCAAGCGAATCAAGCAGATTTTGCGCCTTTTTCTCTTTGAAACCCTCTAAAGTTAAGAGTTTATTTAAGGTTAAATCAAACAAATCAAGAACACTTTTAACAAGCCCTGAATTAAAAAGTGCCTCTACTATTTTAGAGCCCAAGCCGTCAATATTTAGACACGGTTTTGAGGCAAAATAGATGATGGAGTTGATAACTCTAGCTTCACATTTTAGATTTTGACACTTTAGAAGCACACCCTCATCCAAAAGCTCACTGCCACAAACCGGGCAAGTTGTCGGTCGCTCATATTTAATTTCACTTCCATCTCTCTCATGAGTTAAAACTTTTATGATTTTTGGTATAACATCACCACTTCTAAGGATGATGACCTTGTCATTTATGCGGATATCTTTTCTATCAATCTCATCAAAATTGTGCAGTGTCGCACGCTCAACTACAACGCCATCAATATTTGTCGGCTCTACAATAGCAACCGGAGTAACCACACCCGTTCGTCCCACTTGAAGAGCTATCTCTTTTAGCGTGGTTATCTTCTCAACTGCAGGAAATTTGTAAGCAACTGAAAAACGGGGGTTTTTAACGGTGTAACCCATATCTATCTGCGCAGCTATTTCATTTACTTTTATAACCATGCCATCAAGCATCATCGCGTAGCTGTCGCGATTTTTGTTCATCTCTTCATATACAGCTTCTATCTCATCAAAATTTTTACATGTAGCTCGAAGCGGCGGTTTTTTAAAACCAAGAGAGTAGATATAATCCATTCTTTGACTTAAAAGTTTATGCTCCAGAGTGTTCTCTCCGACACCGTAAGGCAAAAAGACAAGATTTCTTGAAGCGGTAATGCTTGAGTCAAGCTGTCTTAGACCTCCTGCCGCGGCATTTCTGGGGTTTGCAAAAACCGCTTCGCCTTTTGCTGCTCTCTCTTGATTTATTCTAAAAAATTCATCTTTATAGAGTACAACTTCACCTCTAATCTCAATTCTATCTTTATGATTTATAACCAATGGAATCGAGCGGATTGTTTTCACATTTTGCGTTATCAGTTCGCCTACACTTCCGTCTCCGCGGGTTATACCTTGAGTAAGTTTCCCATCTTCATAGATAAGATTCAAGCTTGCTCCGTCATACTTCGGTTCGCAGTAAAATGTTATGTTTTTATCTAACTTGTATGTTTTTGTAAGCCACTTTTGCAAACCCTCAGAGTCAAAAACATCCTCTAAACTCCACATACGGCTAAGATGATGAGCTTTTGAAAATCCTTCAGAGACTACATCACCTATTCTTTGTGTAGGTGAAGAGGGCAAAATATCCTCTTTGTGATGCTCTTCGTATTCCAAGACCTCATGATAGAGTTTATCGTACACCTCATCAGTCGTAATCGGATCATCAAGAACATAATAGTGGTATGCGTATAGATTTAGCTTCTCTACAGCTTTTTTATAATCATTTAAATTCATAAATATGATTTTATCCAAAACTTTTTTAAAAGAGTCCTAAAGAAAGACGGTTTATTGAGAATGAATATCAATTTTATATTTAATTAAGGGAAACTACTATAAAGTTCTACTTGAGAATGAATATCAATATAAAAAGGGTACACAATGAAAAAAATATTTATAAAATCTCTTCTTTTGGTTCCGTTTATTTTAAGTGCAGATGTTATACCTGCTATTAACTCAAATGGCGGTGGATTAGTTTTACCTGAGGGAAAATTAAAAATGGGGATAAAACATATTAACTTTGAGAGAACTAGCATGTTTGATGGTACAAATGAAGTTCAAAACAGAGAAAAACTAGATGCTACTGCCAATATAACTATTGTCGGTTTACACTATGGATTAAACAAGAAAACAACAATCAGTCTAATTGTTCCATATAAAAACATAAAAGCAAAAGCCAGCTTAGGAGCAAGTGATGTTGCTATTGACAACAGAGGGTTAGGCGATATAATCTTAGCCGCGCGTCATGTTCTTTTGCCTATAAACGAATATGGATATCAACTATCTATTGATGGCGGACTTAAGATTCCAACAGGAGCAACAAACGGCTCGTTTGTTAAAGCACCAGCTGTTGCAAATGGTGTAAACACACCTATGCCTACACAAATGGGCACCGGAGAGTTCGAATACAAAATTGGACTCGGTATTACAAAAATAATAGATGAAAACTGGGAGTTTGATGCACATACAATGTATACATATCGACCAAAAGCAGATAATGATTATGATTATGGAGATGAGATATGTGTAAATCTCTCAACAACAAAAGCTGTAACAAAGCAGATAAATGTCGGAATTGAGTACAATTTCACCTATAATACCAAAACTGATATGGGTGATGACACAAACGCGCCGCTTAGATCTATGCTTCCTTTTAAAGCATTTAGCGGAAATGCGGGTTATATAACACCGCAAATCGAGTTTATCCCTTTTGGCAAACCAAAAATTCATCTAGGAGCAGGAATCTCGTTTTTAACACACTATAATCTAAGAGAGTATCAACCTCTTGAAAAAAAGAGATTTATTGTTAGAATGGGATATTTATTTTAATCTTGATTAAAATCAATGATAATTAATATCAAAATTGTTATTATATTATCAGTATAAATTTAAAAAAAACAAGGAAAACATAAATATGAAAAATATTATTTATAGCCTTTTTACACTGTTACTGTTTTCAACTATTCTAAGTGCTGAAGCAAAACTAAAAAAGATAGTGATATCTGGTCCGTTTGCTTCATCTTCACATCCTATTTTACATATGATTGAAACAAATGCTCTAAGTGATATAGCTGAAGAGGTAGAGTTTAAAATTTGGAAAAATCCGGATGAACTTCGCGCTATGACAATCAGAGGCAATGTTGATTTTGTGGCTGTTCCAACAAACACTGCAGCAATTTTATACAACAAAGGCGTAGACATAAAACTTATAAATGTCTCTGTTTGGGGAATTTTAGGAATGATTAGTCGTGATGATTCACTAAAAACCCTTAAAGATTTTAAAGGTAAAAAAATAGCAGTTCCATTTCGCGCAGATATGCCTGATATCGTCTTTAAACAACTTCTAAAAAAAGAGGGTTTAGATCCGCAAAAGGATTTTGATCTTGTATATGTAGCTAATCCTATGGATGCTATGCAGATGCTTATTATGAGAAGAATAGATCATGCACTTTTAGCCGAGCCTGCCATCTCTATTGCACTTCGTAAAACCAAATCTTTTCCTGTTAGTCTTGTAGCACCTGATCTTTTTAGAAGTGTTGATCTTCAAAAAGAGTGGGGAAATATTTTTGACACAAACGGTGATATTCCCGAAGCTGGAATTGCAGTTATGGGGCATATAAAAGATGATCATGTTATCAAAAGATTTCAAGAAGAGTATGAAAAGTCCATTGAGTGGTACAAAACAAACCCCGAAAAAGCAGCTGCTCTTGTTGTAAAAACATTTGATATGCTCCAAGAAGATGGTGTAAAAGACTCTATATCACATGTTAGACTTAAAAGCATAAATGCAGCTCAAGCAAAAAAAGATTTAGAATTTTTCTTTAATGTTTTAAAAGAAGAAGATCCAAAAAGCATAGGCGGCAAACTCCCAGATGATACCTTTTACTATGGATTTTAAATATGAAATTTGCACTTAAAATTATAAAAGACTTTCCTGCATATTTATGGAGCGGATGGGGAGCTATCGCTTCCATACTTCTTTTTATTGCGCTTTGGGATGTTGGCAATCAAATGTATGGTAATTTAGTTCTTCCTTCACCTCTAGAGACTTTTAAAACATTAAATGCAATGCTGCATGATGAGAGCGTTATTAATGAGATAAATACTACACTTTATCGCGCTTCCATCGGTTTTGGTATTTCACTTATATTTGGAACTGCTCTTGGTCTATTGGCAGGATTTTTTGCTACAGCTTCTATGATGAGTCGACCTATTGTAACCATTTTTGTAGGTATGCCTCCGATTGCATGGATCGTTCTTGCAATGATTTGGTTTGGTATGGGTGATGAAACCGTTATATTTACAGTTATCGTTGCTTCTTTTCCTATAGTTTTTGTCGGAGCGCTTCAAGGAACACGCACACTTGACGGAGATCTTAAAGAGATGGCTGAGAGCTTTCATTTTCCTTGGCACATGCGCTTTTTCGATGTCTATTTTCCGCATATTTTTTCATATGTTTTTCCTGCTTGGGTCAGCGGTCTTGGTATGGCATGGAAAATAGTTGTAATGGCAGAGCTTCTTGCTACAAGCAACGGCATCGGAGCTTCTCTGGCTGTTGCAAGAAGCCAGCTAGACACACCTACAGCACTTTCTATAGTGGTTATTATGATAGGTTCTCTTATGTTTATAGAGTATATTGTTTTAGAGCCGATTAAAAGAGAGGTTGAGTTATGGAGAGATTAGAGGTTAAAAAATTAAATCACCATTTTGGTTTTACGGAAATTTTAAGAGATATTAACTTTACTCTAAATAAAGGTGAGGTTCTCTCTATCGTTGGTCCTAGCGGCGGTGGAAAAACAACGCTTCTGCACCTTTGCGCAAATCTGCTTGATGTTGAGGATGGAAGCGTTACAAATACCTTTGAAAGCAGTGCGTATGCTTTTCAGGAA
This sequence comes from Sulfurimonas sp. CVO, assembly GCF_009883775.1. NCBI lineage: Bacteria > Pseudomonadati > Campylobacterota > Epsilonproteobacteria > Campylobacterales > Sulfurimonadaceae > Sulfurimonas > Sulfurimonas sp. CVO. The sequence continues at coordinate 615,568 of NZ_CP033720.1, read as the reverse complement.
GCAAGACTGCTCCCATGGAAAAATGTTATAGACAATATCGCTTTAGCACTTATTGCAAAAGGTGAGAAAAAAGATACGGCTATCAAAAAATCACAAGAGATAGCACTTCGATTTGGACTTGATGAAGAGGATTTTGAAAAATTTCCAAAAGATTTAAGCGGAGGAATGAAGCAGAGAGTGAGTTTTGCAAGAGCACTTGTCGTCAAACCATCCCTCCTCTTTTTGGATGAGCCATTTTCTGCTCTTGATATCGGACTCAAAAAAGAGCTACAAAGCGTTTTGATAGATATGATAAGCAAAAAAGAGATAAGCATACTTTTTATCACCCATGACCTTATGGAAGCGATTCGCCTGAGTGATGAAATGCTTCTTCTTAAAGCAGATCCGGGGCATATTGTAAAAAAATTCAAATTTGATTTGATTCAAAATCAAAGAGATGATAAATATGTCTACGGCAAAAGTGCAGAAATACTGCAAGATGAAGAAATTATTGATACATTTGAACTGGAATTAAAGTAATGAGTAATAAAAAAGAACAGACACAAACTTTACATGCTACAAATCACTATCTTTACTATCCTGATGAGAAGGATGTACCTACATATTTAGCATATGGATTTAGACCTGCATTTTTACTTCTTGCTCCTTACCTCGTTATCTCTATGCTTTTGTGGGGACTGATTTGGAGCGGAATTATCAATATTCCGTTTATGGATAATATTTTAATCTGGCATGTTTATGAAATGCTATTTGGTATTTTAACTGCAGGAATATTGGCTTTTTTAACCACAGGGCTGCCTGAACTTTTTCCAGGAATGGTTCCTCTTATAGGCAAAAAACTCAAATATGTTGTGTTTTTATGGTTAGCCGGACGCATAAGCTTTTGGTTTATTGATATAACAGGTGTTTACATAGCCGCTTTTTTTAATCTTGCAATGCTTGGATGGCTGATCTGGTTTGCCAAAGATGCTGTTTTGGATAAACTTCAAAGACATGCATCTTTAGGGTATGCGATGGTAGCTCTTTTTATACTTGAAGCATGGTTTTTTGCGTCAATGGCAGGATTTGCCCAAACTGATGCAATGGATATACTTAAAACTGCTCTTGGCGGACATGTAGTTTTAATACTGCTTGCTATGAGAAGAGTAAATATGGAAGCTGTCAATGAACTTATGGAAGACAAAGGAATTGATGATATTTATATTGCTCGCCCTCCATTGACAAATCTTGCTATTTTTACCGTTATAACATTTACTATAGTAGAATTTTTCTACCCTTACAATTCTGCTTTAGGGTGGCTTGGACTTGCAGCGGGAGCTGCTATTTTGGCAATTACAAGTGATTATAATCTAAAAGACAAATTCATACTAAATCAGCCTTATGTAATTTATCTTAGTTTGGTTTTTATTATGATCGCTGTTGGCTACGCATTTATGGGTTGGGATATTTTAAGCAATAAAGGTGCAAATATAAACCACTTTAGACACTTTATAACAAGCGGTGGTTACGGACTTGCTTATTTGATGGTTATGATAATCATAGGATGGATTCATACAGGAAGACATCTTACTTCAAATATCTATACACACCTTATGGTGTTTTTTATGCTCCTGGCTTCTATTATGAGAGGGTCTATTCCATTTTTTGAGGAGTATGCAAATGAACTTTATCTCTACTCATCGATTATTTGGACTCTGCCTTTTGCAATATACATAAAACTATTTTTTAAATTTTTACTCTCACCTCGTGCGGATGGAATCAAAGGGTAAAAAACTTATCAAATAAATCAACTATTTTAGAGCTTCACAATAATTTCACACTCATTTGATATAGTTTTAAAAGCTAGAAAACAAAGGAGATCTATAAATGAAAAAGATAGCAATATTATCACTGTTGAGTATAAGTTTATGTTTTGCAACCGATTACTCTCTTATGAGTACAGAAGAGCTGCAAAGTATGCGCGGTTCTGTCCCTGCCGAAGATCGTGACGCTTTTAAAGCTGAAATGCAAAGCCGTGTTCAAAACATGAGTCAAGAGGAGAGAGACTCCTTTAAAGAAAATAATTCTCAAAGCGGCACAAAGCAAGGCTCTCAAGATGGATCAGGCAATATGTATAAAGGTTCAAGAGGCGGCGGTAAATACAGATGAGAAGATTATACGCTGCAGGCATTAATTACAATCAAAGCGGCATAAGAGATATTTTAAAAAATCTCTCTACAGAAGATAAAAACAGCATAATAGTGCGGCTTAGTTCTATGAATCAAACAGACAGATCAGCGGTAATCACCCAAATAAAAAAGATTGATCCAGATACTCTAAGCTTGCAAGATTATGTCAATGCGCTTAATAGTATGTTGAACAAATCAAATCTAAATAAAATAAAAATTGAAAACTTTTCAGTTTCTATATAATTAAGATATAATTTTTTATGAAAATTTTATATCTTGAAGATGACATAAATTTATCGCAAACTGTTGAAGAGTTTCTTAAAGATGAGGGTTTTGATGTCGTTTGCGTATATGATGGAGAGGAGGCATTAGAGTCTATTTATACTGCAAGATTTGATCTGTTTCTTTTGGATGTAAGTGTTCCGCAAATCGACGGATTTGAACTTTTAAAAGAGTTAAGGGAGGCAAATATTTTAACTCCTGCAATCTTTATAACCTCGTTAAACAGCATAAAAGATCTCTCTTCAGGCTATGAGTGCGGTGCAGATGACTATGTTAAAAAGCCATTTGCACTAAAAGAACTGCTTCTTAGAATCAATGCTCTGCTAAAAAGAGTATATAAAACACAGGAGCGGCTTATTAAGGTAACAGATGAGATAGATTTTAATATTTACTCAAATGAACTAATAAAAGAGGGTGAAAAAATAGCACTTAATCAAAAAGAGCTGTTACTCTTAAAATTGCTTTTAAGATATAAAAACGAATGTGTTAATTTTGAAAATATATATCAAAATGTTTGGCAGTATAACGAAAGCCACAGCTATATGAGTCTTAGAACCTATATTAAAAATTTGCGAAAACATATAGGAAAAGAACACATACTAAGTATAAAAAACATTGGATACAAACTTGTATAGTGGTGAAAAAAAAAGTATTCTTTATGTTTTGGGACTCTATCTAAGCTCCACACTTCTGCTTATTGCGACTCTTTTTACAAGTTACTATTTCTATGAAAAAGATCAACTTATGCATGATGAAAAAGAAACTTTAAAAAAATATGCACTTAAGATTGAAGATAAGCTCTCCGCTCTTCATGAAGTAAACAATCATGACTATAAATATCCAAGATTTAATAATTTTAAAAGTGCAATTTACGATATTGATAAAAATCTTATCTTTAGCACTTTTGATGATGATATTGAGGAGTTAGAGAATAAGTTTTTTATAAAAGACTCTAAATCTTATCTTATCACATCCCTGTCACCCTACTATATGGGGGCTGCATATATCGTTGTACAAAAAGAGACAAAAAACCTAGATATTTTAAACGCTTTAATTTATCTCGCAATTATTGTTGTTTTGATTACCATAATTACATCCTTTTTTCTTGTAAATTTGGTTTTAAAACCCATAAGAGAAAACATAAAACTTCTTGATAACTTTATAAAAGATACAACACATGAGCTAAATACGCCCATAACAGCAATTTTAACAAATATAGAAACACTTGATTCGACAAATTGTGATGAAAAAACACTTCGAAAATTAGATCGGATAAAGATTGCGTCTATGGGCATCTCAAATATATATCAAGATTTGGTCTATCTGCTTTTAAATCATAAAACATCAACTCAAAATATAGATTTAAATCTCTCTCAAATATTAGTTCAAAGAGTAAATTACTTTGCAAATATGGCAAATATGAAAAAAATAAAGTTTGTTTTGAAGATAAAAGAGGATGTTCATTTTATCGCCGATAAACAAAAAATGGAGCGTTTAATCGACAATATCCTCTCAAATGCAATCAAATACACAAGAAAGTCAACAGCAATAACTGTCACACTTAATGAATCAATGCTAAGTATTGAGGATGAGGGAAAAGGCATGAGCAAGGAAGAGATAGAGAAAATTTTCACAAGATATCTGAGGTTTGACAAATCTCAGGGCGGATTTGGAATAGGATACAGTATTATAAAATCAATTATTGATGAGTATAATATAAAAATAGACATTAAGTCCAAACAGAACAAAGGAACAAAGGTGACTCTGACATGGTAAAAAAAATAGTTTTTTTTCTTCTCTTTTGCACTCTGTTAAACGCTTCCGAATTTGAGCAAAACTGTTTAAGCTGCCATGGGGAAGACTTTAAATTTAATATTATTATGAAAAAATATACTCTTAAATACAGCAGTGAAGAAAGAATCAAAAAAGCTATTTTTGAGTATCTTAAAGATCCCACTTACGATAAATCTATCCTGCCTCTTGAATATCTAAAAAAATTTGGTATAAAAAAGAAGAGTGAGCTTGATGATAAGACGCTAAAAAAAATGATAGATATATATTATAATAAATTTAATCTCTCCTCTAAACTATACTAAACTTTGGTATCAAGCCAGGCTCTCTTTTTGTAAAGATAAACATAAATAAGCCCTTTTAAAAGAGTCTCTATATTCATAATTACAAAAATTGCAATGATTCCATAACCCATTTTATAGGCTATATAAGATGGAATAACCCTAAAAACCCATAAAGAGAAAACATTGACTTTGAGCGTTGTTTTTGTGGCTCCTGCTCCTCTTAGTGCTCCAGAGTAGACAAACATAATAGCAAGAGGAATCTGTGCAAGTCCCACTAATACAAGATAGTAGGAAGCCACTGCAATTGTCGCACTGTCTTTTGTAAAAAAACCAACCAAAAACTCCGGAAAAAGAATGAGAAAAACGCCTACACTTCCCATAAAGACATAAGCGATTCGTCCGCTTATAACTCCCATATTGTAAGCTCGCTCTTTGTCATTTGCTCCTAAATTTTGTCCTACAAGAGCCATTGCAGCTATTGCAAAACCAAAACCGGGCATAAAAGCAATTCCCTCTATTCTAAGTCCTACCTGGTATCCCGCAAGTTCTGCTGTTCCATAAGCGGCGATAATTGCTACAAAAACCAAAAACGACATGCTTGAGATCCCGCGATCAAGTGCTGCACTCCACCCTATATGCCAAACCCTGATAAGATCTTTTACTCTGATAATCGGAACGATATTTAACTTTGAGTGCGGATTTTTTATCAATATGTAATAGGCTGCTACATTAAAACAGTAGGAGATGATTGTTGCATATGCAGCTCCCTCTATTCCCATCGCATCAAAACCATAATGACCAAAGATAAAAACATAATTTAAAAAAGCGTTGATCGCTGTAGAGATAAGTTTGATATAGAGCGAATTTTTCGTATCTCCTGCAGCTGAGAGCGCATTGTAGAGAAGCGTATCTATAAAAATAACCACGATACCCAGTGATATTATCTTAAAATAGAGCGCACCCTGCTCTACGACATCCTCTTTTGCACCCATGAGTACATAGATATATTCGCTTCCCATATAACCGCCGATGGTTACAAAAATAGATAAAACAACGGCAAAAATCGCAAGCGAATACAAAAGCGCCGAAGCTCTTCTTTTTCTTCCCTGCCCGATAAAACGCGATATTAGTGCATTTCCTCCTACAACATATAGAGTCATAAGCACATTTATCACCATCATAAACTGCATACTCATCCCAACAGCGGCAAGTGCAGAAACACTTACCATACCTATCATAAGCATATCTACAAGGATTTGAAGAATATCTACGAGATGTTTGAGTGCTGCGGGAATTGCAATAGAAAATACCTTACGCGTATCGCGAGAAATCAGTTTTGAAATAATTGTGATACCTCTTGCATAACTGACATCAGCTCATCTTTTGTCTCAAACTCCAAAGTCATTCTATCTTTCACCTCTTTATGTACAGGTGTAAAATCAAAAACCAAAACAAAAGATTTTATTTTTACTTTATCGCCGTAGAGCTCCACCCACTCCAGACTCATTTCAGCAATTTCGCCATTTAAATCAACAACAACTGCAGGATAAAGCCGCGTGATCCTGCCAAGATCTATATCACCTATTTTTGACTTATATATCATATTTTTCATACAAAAACTTTTTAACTCTTATTTTTTCGTATATTAGCTAATGATGGTTGATATTTGGCTTTTTAACTGCTTCTTATTTTATTCTTAAGAATGTGAAATATTTTCACAACAAACAAAACAACAACCCCTATAATTAAACCGATAAAAAGATCATTGGCTAAAGCAGGAAGTGATTCTAGATAATAGTGATGAAAAAATTCTACCTTATGAGAAAGTATTCCACCGCCTACCAAAATCATTGCAAAAGTTCCAACAAATGCGAGAGTTTTTATAAGCTTTGGCATAGCGCTTATAAGAAGATTACCGCTTTGAATACGCTTTTTTTCTATTAACCAAAAGCCGATATTGTCCATTCTCACAATCATTGCAACTAATCCGTAAACTCCAAAAGTAGCTATTAACGCCACAATAACGGTTGAGGAGACCTGAACCAAAAACGGTTTGTCGGATACCGCAGCAAGAGCAATAACCACAATCTCTATTGAGAGTATAAAATCCGTAAGCACGGCTGACTTTATCTTCTCCTTTTCTATCTCCAAGATGTTCTCTTCTGTTGAGTTTAAAAGCTCCTCATTTTTAACTTCCTCTTCTTTATGAAACAGATATTCTTCTATTTTCTCAACTCCTTCATAAAGAAGAAAAAGCGCTCCAAAAACAAGAATAATCGTGATTAAAAAAGGGGCAAAAGCGGTTAAAGCAAAGGCTACAGGCAAGATGATGGCCTTGTTTTTCAAAGAGCCTTTTGTAATCGCCCAGATAACTTTTAACTCTCTTGATTGGTCAAACCCCGTAGCTTTTTGTGCATTTACCGCCAAATCATCCCCAAGAATTGCAGCCGTCTTTTGCGTAGCCATTTTACTTGCAACCGCCACATCATCCGCTAGCATCGCAATATCATCTAAAAGTAAAAAAATTCCTGATGCCATCTCTCTATCCTACCTCTTTAATATTTTGAGTACTAAGCACCCATTTAAAATAAATTGCACCGACAACAAATCCAAATCCTATAAGGAGTGTTATAAACTCCAAAGAGAAACCTTTTGTTGCCAAAAAACCTATCATAAAAGATGTAATTGTAGCCGATGTTAAAAACAACATATCGTTATATGCTACGATTCGTCCGTAATATTTCTTCTCTATATTTTTTTGCAAAAGCGTGTATGTATAGGACCACAGAGTTGTGGTAAAAAAACCCACGATGACACTTGCAAAGAGCGACATGTAAAAATCCTTCATAAGATATGCCCAGAGCCAAATTGCAAATGCTTGAAAGATAAAAATATTTACCAACCTTTTGTTGTTTATCCAGTTTCCAAGAATAACGGGCCCAATAACAAGACCGACTGCTCTTGAAGCGTGCAAAAGCCCAAGAGCAAGTGATGTTGCGATGATGGAGGCATAATATTTATCTACCATAAGCGCCACCAACGCATCAAAAGCGGTAAGTCCCACAAAAGAGTGCATCAGCATCAAATGGACGGCGTGTGGATTTCTCTTAAAGTATCTGAAACTATCACGCATCATCTCTTTTAAACTCTCTTTGCTCTTTATAAACTCCACTTCAATGCGGAGCTTGTAAAGCAGGAAAAAAGCAACGACAAACATCATAGCATCAAGGATAAAAGCCACCTTTACACCAAGCCAAAAAACAACAAAACCGCTGATTGCCATGCCCAAAGTGTAAGAGAGCGACCAGATAATAGAGTGAAGCTCGTTTGCTTTTTGAAGCTTCTCTCCTCCGAGCAGTTTTGGCAGAAGCGACATCTCTGTTGTGAAGTAAAAACTAGCCGCCGCCATCTTTAAAAACACAAGAGTATAAAGAAGCCACAGATCAGAGAGTTCATTTACAAAAACCAAAAAAAGAGTAGCAAAAATCTCAACTGCTATCAATATCAGCATAAGCTTTTTTGGTTTCATATTATCAATTATTGAACCTGAAAATGGTGCTTGTATGATTCCAGAGAGAAAATGCAGCATTGCCGTAAACGCTACAACTTCAGGGGAAACCTGCATATGCAAAAGAAGCGTATAGATAGCAACATTGCTAAACCAAGCCCCAAAATAGGCGATAAGCTGTATGGCAGAGAGTCTTCTAAGTGTGGGTTCTGACTTAAGTAATTGGATGTATTGATTCATAAATGCAAGATTATCATAAATTTTTTACTTCTAAACTTAACGCTTCAGTCATATTTGTTTTTTTTATTTTCAATAATTCCACTAACCGTTCTTTAATATTTTTTATAGTAAACTCGCGGTAATTATTTTGCTCACGGGGGTTTTTTAAATGAAAAAAGAAGTTAAAAAAGTAGTCTTAGCATATTCCGGCGGACTTGATACAAGTGTTATTTTAAAATGGTTACAAGATGAATATAATTGTGAGGTTGTTACTTTCACTGCTGATATAGGACAAGGCGAAGAGGTTGAACCTGCACGCGCAAAAGCCCTCTCACTAGGTATTAAACCTGAAAATATTTTCATTGAAGATTTAAGAGAAGAGTTTGTAAAAGATTATGTTTTTCCTATGTTTAGAGCAAATGCTATTTATGAAGGCGAATATCTTTTAGGAACTTCTATTGCAAGACCTCTTATCGCAAAAAGACAAGTAGAGATTGCTCATCTTACGGGAGCTGATGGTGTAAGTCACGGAGCTACTGGAAAAGGAAACGACCAGGTAAGATTTGAAATGGGTTATCTTGGAAAAGACTCCACTTTGACTATTATAGCTCCATGGAGAGAGTGGGATCTGAACTCAAGAGAGAAGCTTTTAGCATACGCTGAAACTCACGGTATAAAAATAGAGAAAAAAGGTAAAAAATCTCCTTACTCTATGGATGCAAATCTGCTTCACATCTCTTATGAAGGCGGTATTTTAGAAGACCCGAATGCAGAGCCAGAAGATAGCATGTGGCTGTGGACGACAAAACCCGAAGATGCTCCCGATACTCCTGAATATATAGAAATCGGCTACAAAAACGGCGACCCTGTTTCGTTGAACGGTGAAGAGTTAAGTCCTGCGACAATGCTTGCAACTTTAAACAAACTAGCTGGCAAACATGGAATCGGTCGTGTAGATATCGTTGAAAACAGATTTGTAGGTATGAAAAGCCGCGGATGCTATGAGACTCCGGGTGGGACTATTATGCTAAAAGCGCACCGTGCTATCGAATCTATCACACTTGACCGTGAAGAAGCGCATCTAAAAGATGAATTAATGCCTAAATATGCGAAACTTATCTATAACGGTTTTTGGTTTGCTCCTGAGCGTGAAATGCTTCAAGCTGCAATTGACAAAACTCAAGAAAATGTAGAGGGAAGCGTAAGACTGAAACTCTACAAAGGAAATATTACGGTTGTAGGACGCTCATCTGAGAGTTCACTCTTTAACCCAGAGTACTGTACATTTGAAGAGGATGCGGTATATGATCAAAAAGATGCTGCCGGATTTATCAAATTAAATGCTCTTCGTTTTATTATTGAGGGCAAAGCAAGAAAAAAATAGATACTCAAGGAAACAGTATGAGCATAATCAAGATAGATATAAACTCAGATGAGTTTCAAACCGAATTAGAAAAAACAGTAAAATTTACTGACAAAGTAATCGAACAGTTCAACTGGGTATATAATCCTCAAGCCGAAGTAAATGAGGGCGTACAGATGGGTCTTGCCAGAAATAAGATGATGTATGGCAAGCGCTTCTGCCCATGCTTTATGGTTGAAGAGGTTGAGGGAAAACCAAAAAGCGTTGATGACAGAATCTGTCCATGCAAACCTGCAATAGAAAAAGAGATGCCTGAGGATGGTGTATGTCACTGTGGAATCTACTGTACACCTGAATATGCTGAGAAAAAAAGAGCAGAGATGGGGATGGAAGAAGCAATTCATACTCACTCACGCGGATTAACAAAAGATGAAGCTCTTACATTGTTAGATCAGAGAGAGTTAGACGGTGATGAGCTGGCATCTCTAATGGAAGCGAGAGAACTTAACATGGTGCAATTTAAGCTTGTAGATGTTCGTGAGCATATGGAGTGGCAGATGGGTCACATAAAAGATGCTGACAAATTGGTTCCTACAAGCAGTTTTTTTGCAGCCCTTGATGATGCAAAATTAAACAAAGATGAAAATATTATTCTTTATTGCCATGTTGGAAGCCGCAGTGCTCACTGTGCAAGAATTTTAACAGATATGGGATATAAAAAAATTGGAAATCTGACTTATGGAATCGTCTCTTACGGCGGCGAAATAGAGAGATAAGGAAAAAAATGAAAGTATTATTGATTAAAGATGTAAAGAGTTTAGGCAAAGCAGGCGAAGTTAAAGAGGTAAAAGATGGCTACGGTCAAAACTTTTTAATAAAAAAAGGGTTTGCAAAACATGCAACTGCTGAAATTTTGACAGAACATGAAGAGAATCAAAAAAGAGCAGCACAAGAGCTGGCAGATGAAATTGCATCTTTAAAAGATTTGGCAAAAAAACTTGACAAACTCGAAATAGTAATTACAAAAAATGTTGGACAAAACGGACATCTTTTTGGCTCTATCACAAAAGATGAAGTTGCACAAGCTTTACTAGAACAGCACAATATAGAAATAGATAAAAAACATATCACGGACAAAGTTGCTATTAAAACAGTCGGCGAACATGACTTAGACCTTAAACTGGGTCACGCTATCCATGCGACGCTGCATGTGGATGTTGTAGGCGAATAATGTTTGATGCCACTACTATACTTGCATACAAAGGCAAGAATAAAGCAGTAATCGGCGGTGATGGTCAAGTCACTTTTGGAAACAGTGTTCTAAAAGGAAATGCAACAAAGATCCGCACGCTTCATAACGGCAAAATATTAGCTGGTTTTGCAGGAAGTACCGCTGATGCTTTTAATCTTTTTGACATGTTTGAAGATTTTTTAGAGGCAAAAAAAGGCGATATCCTAAAATCCGTCGTAGAGTTTTCCAAAGCTTGGAGAAAAGACAAAGTACTTCGCCGTCTTGAAGCTATGATGATTGTTTTAAACAATGAGCATATTTTCATACTAACAGGCAACGGAGATGTTGTCGAGCCCGAAGACGGCGAGATAGCATCCATTGGGAGCGGCGGAAACTTTGCCATATCTGCTGCGCGCGCCCTTAAAAAACATACAGAGATGGATGAAGAAGATTTGGTAAGAGAGAGCCTTAGTATTGCGGCTGATTTATGTATCTACACAAACCATAATATAAAAACTCTTATCTTAGAGGGAGAAGCAAAGTGAATTTGACGCCAAAAGAGATAGTCGACTACCTAGATAAATATGTTATTTCTCAGCACAATGCTAAAAAAACAATTGCTCTAGCGCTTAGAACCAGATACAGAAGAATGCAGCTCTCCCAAGAGCTCCAAAAAGATATAACGCCAAAGAATATCCTTATGATAGGCTCTACGGGTGTCGGTAAAACCGAAATCTCAAGACGCTTGGCAGGCATGATGAAAGTTCCTTTTATCAAAGTAGAAGCGAGTAAATATACCGAAGTCGGCTTTGTGGGACGCGATGTCGAGTCCATGATTCGAGATTTGGTTGTGGCATCTATCTCTATCGTCAAAGCTGAAAAAGAGGAAGAAAACAGAGAAAAAATTGAAAATTATGTTTTAAACAAAATAGTTGAAAAACTTCTCCCCCCTCTTCCATCAGGTGCAAGTGAGAGCAAAAAAGATGACTATCAAAGACTTTTAGAGGCTATGGAGCAAAGAGTTCTCTCAGGTGAGATGGATGATAAAATCATAGAACTTGAAGTTGAAAAAATACATGTTGAATTCAACGACACAAATCTACCTCCGGAGATGGCAAAAGTTCAAGAATCATTCTCTAAAGTATTCTCTCAAATGAATAAAGAGGATAATAAAAAAGAGGTAACGGTTAAAGATGCAAAATCGATACTAAAAAGCGAAGCGAGTGCAAAGCTTATTGATTCTGCAAGCATTAATGCCGAAGCGCTAAAGCGTGCCGAGGACGGCGGAATAATATTTCTCGATGAGATTGACAAAATAGCTGTCAGTGAAAAATCTCAGGGAAGAAACGACCCTAGCAAAGAGGGAGTACAGCGAGACCTGCTTCCAATAGTTGAAGGTAGCAGCGTAAGCACAAAATATGGTGTGATAAATACTGACCATATTCTTTTTATTGCAGCAGGTGCATTTCATCTCTGTAAACCAAGCGATCTTATTCCCGAACTCCAAGGAAGGTTTCCTCTAAGAGTAGAACTTGAATCTTTAACACAAGAAACTCTCTATAAAATTCTTACCCAAACTAAAAATTCACTGCTTCACCAATATGAAGCACTGCTAAGTACAGAGGGGATGAAGCTTGTTTTTGAAGACGAGGCAGTTAGAGCGATAGCAAAGCTGGCTCATCGCACAAACGAAATAACTGAAGATATAGGTGCTAGAAGACTTCATACAGTTCTAGAGAGAGTTCTAGAAGATATAAGTTTTCATGCTGATGAATACAAAGACAAAGAGTTTGTTATCACTGAAAAGTTGGTACATGAAAAACTAGACATTGTTGTCGAAAATGATGACTTGTCGAGATATATCTTATAGGAACAAATATGACAAAAGCAGGTTTCGTCTCCTTAATCGGTCGTCCAAATGCTGGAAAAAGCACACTTATGAATTCGCTACTGGGCGAAAACATTGCAATGGTTAGCCAAAAGGCAAATGCAACTAGAAAAAGATCAAATGCAATAGTAATGCATAAAGATACACAAATCATCTTTGTTGATACTCCAGGATTGCATGAGAGAGAGAAAATACTAAATCAGTTTATGCTTGATGAAGCACTTAAGGCTATGGGAGATTGTGACCTTATAGTCTATCTTGCCCCAGTTACTGACAGCATTGAAAATTATGAAAAATTTTTAAAACTAAATAATTCAAAAATCAAACATATTATAGTATTAAGTAAAATAGATCAGGTTTCACAAGAGAAACTTTTTAAAAAAATAGCGCAGTACAACCAGTTTTCAGATTATTTTGAAGCTCTTATTCCAATGGCAGTACCAAAAAAAATCGGTCATCAGGATCTGCTCGAAACTATCTCGAAACTTTTACCCAAATCCCCTTTTCTTTATGATCCTGAAGATTTGACAAGCGAATTGGTAAGAGATATATATGCCGGTTTTATAAGAGAGGGTATATTTCAAAATGTTAGTGATGAGATACCGTATGAGTCTGATGTTATAATTGACAAAATTTATGAAGATAAAAATATAGACAAAATTATTGCTACTATCATTATAGAAAAAGAGTCTCAAAAAGGTATTATAATTGGTAAAGGCGGCGAATCAATCAAGAGAATCGGAAAATATTCCAGAGAAAAAATAGAAGCTCTAAGTGGCAAAAAAGTCTATCTTGATCTGCAGGTTGTTGTAAAAAAAGGCTGGACAAAAGATAAATCATTTTTAAAAGAGATTGGTTATATCTCATAAAATAGCTATTACAAAAAAAAGTAAAATTTATTTTCCTATATTACGATAGAAAATAGCAGAAAACATATAGTTAAATGAACAAAAACAACAATATTTATTTAAAATTTTAAATAAAAAAAATTTTTTAAGCTTTCTTCAGATAAAATCAAAGAGTAAAGTAATTAAGTTCTCTGATTTATGAAGAGTATTGATAGTAAAGTTAAAGTTTTATTACACAAAGTAACGATTCTTAAACTACAATATTTAAAAAAAAGAGTAAAATATTTACAAAATATTCGAGATTATTGTAAAAAGAATTAAAGCTTTTTTAAATAAACTTCAAATACTATTGTAAACAATGATGTAACATTGCTAAAGAAAATGATTATCATGTAGATTAATTAAATTTACAAGATTTAGTTTTATAAAAATAATAAATTTTGCACTTTAGTTAAAATTTATTTTAAACAGGATCATGAAAATGAGTAAAAAAGAAAAACACTCTTTCTCCAGCGTACTTTCTATTAACCCTTACAAGGGTACATATGTAAGTTCAATTTCAAATTTTTTAAATAAAATCACATCACCGACATAGAATAAAGAGCAGTATGTTGTCTCATACCTAAACACAAAAAGTTTTATCAATAGTCATATTTCTGTAAGTAAAAATATTCCAGATGATGATCTATATGATGCTATTTATAATAAAGCATACGATGAGCTTGGTCTTGATCAAGCTATTATGTATCAAATAGAATATATTGAAACTTTTAACAATTTAGATGAAGAAAACAGAAACTTTCATGTATTTATAATAGATCCGGCTGTAATAGATGATGTATTTAAAAATGTAGTTGAAAAAGTAAAATATATAGACTATATTATACCGTCTCCTCTTCTATTAAAATCTCTTTATTCTAAAGAGATTATAGAGAGCAGCGGTGTCCACTGTTTTATATATTTTCAAGAAAACGACACTTTTATTACTATATATAATGAGAAAAATTTTATATATACTAAATCTATAAATTACTCATTTTTACAAATGCACGAAAGATTTTGTGAATTGCATGGGGAGATGATTGAGTATGAAGACTTTATCAATTTTCTTAAAAATGAAGATCTTAAAACTACTGAAAGTGTCTATAAAACAGATGTAATTAGGCTATATAAAGAGATATTTACAAATATCAATGACATTTTAACATATGTAAAAAGAGCTTTAGATATAAATAAAATAGATTGTATCTACATAGATTCGCAACTTGCATCTGTAACTAAACTAGATGAGATATCAGAAGTTGAACTTAGTATTAAAAGTAATAATTTTAATTTTGACTATGGATTTGAGAAGAGTGAAAATAATATTGATCATCTTCATTCTCTTATGCATCTTTATACTACTCTTTCTGAAAAAGAGAGATATGAGTGTAATTTCACTACATATCATCGTCCTCCAAAATTCATAAAGAGAGAAAGCGGTCGTGCTATTTTACTTAGTGCTGCTGCTCTTGTGCTTGCTTTTTTGTATCCTGCAACATACTGGACACTTACATATGCGCAATCACTCCAGTACAAACTTCTTGAAGAGGAGTATAAAAATGTTCACAACATTAAAGTTACAAGAGAAGCTACTATAAAAAGCAGAGAAGCTGAAAAAGAAAAAGTTTCAAAATTACTAGCTCAGGAAGAACAAGAATATATTGAGAAGAAAAACACACTTATAAAAATTCACGATGTTAAAGTAAATTATCCTATGAAAGCTGGTTTGATATATACATTTACAAAAGATTTAAATAGATACGATGTTAGATTGGAATCTGCTTTTTATACAGAATCAAATAAGTATAATAAAGATGATAAAACAAAAGAGTTGAAGCTTAAACTAGTCTCTTCTAATGATAAAAAAATAACTGACCTAATTAAATATTTAACAAAAATTTATGAGGGTAAATTCTATTTTTGGATAGATGAAATATCATATGAAGAAAAAACAAAATTATATTTTGGTGAATTAAAGGTGAATTTATTATGAGTTTTAAATTAATGATAGAAAATACCTTACAAAGAATTGATAATTTTTTTAAGGAAAAATCTCAAAAAGATGTTTATATGATATATATTATCATAGTTGCTATTTTGTTTTTTTTGGCTTATCCGTTTTATGATTCATCAGTTAATGAATTTAATAGCGCGAAAAAAAAAGTTGAAGATATTACAAAAAAAATAGATTCTGACAAAATTTATTTAAAAATAAACACAGAAGAAAAAGTCGCTAAACTTGTTCAAGAAATTAAAAATCTTGAAAATGAATTGTTGGTTCAAAAAGACAACAATAAATATATAAAAGAGAAGATAGAAACTATATATTCACTTATCTATGATGAAATTGCGTGGGGTGAGTATCTTAATTCTATATCTGTAAATGCAAAAGAGCACAATGTAAAAATAATTAACTTTGAAGAGAGTTATCCAAAAAACGAAACATCAACTTTTGGTCATGTTTTGGATGTTGAACTCAAAGTTAAGGGAAATTACTTGAATACAGTTAAGTTTATCAATTCACTTGAAAAAAGTGAATTAGTTGTTGATGTTCATGATTTAAGCATTAAAGCACAGAATGAGCTGAGTACAGATTTAAATATTTCAATTTGGGGGATTACTTACTAATGAAAACATTATTAATAATATTACTTACAGTTTTTTTAAGCAGCCTCCTTTATGCTACAGAACTAGAGTGGGTAGATGAACAAATAGAAGCAATCAAACCTCCAAGAAAAGGAGTTACAGTTGTGAAAGTAAAAGATCCTTTTATATTTTTAGACAAAAGCAAACCTGAAGTAAAAAAAGGAGCTAAAACTTCTTCAGTAGCTCGAAGAACAGTTTCGTCTTCAAAAGCTGTTGCTGTAGCTACTTCGGAAAAAAGCATTAAAAAAGACACTTTTGTTTTAAGTGCTATTGTCAATTCATCTGCTATGATTGACGGTAACTGGTATAAAAAGAATGAGAATATCAGCAATTATACAATTACTGATATTGACAAAACTTCGGTAACTTTAAAAAAAGGTGATAAGAAACTTATCTTATCAACAATTAGCAGAAATTCAAATTTAAAATTCAAAAATAAGTAGGGCAGATTTATGAAACTTATAAAAACAACAATGTACTCGACTCTTTTAACACTTTTGTTATCAGTTAATACTTTAGCTGATTGTTCTTACGAACTCTTTAGCATTAGTTCCACAAAAAACACTAAGATAATAGATTTTATAGAACAGCTTAGTGATGAGTGTGAATTTAGCATTATTGTCACTGATCCGACTGCTCAAGAGTTTTTAAATACCAATTTAAATAAAACAAATCTAAACAACCTAACGATTAATGAAGTTTTAGAGCTTATACTGAAAGAGAATAATCTTACATATACTCTTGAAAATAATATTTTAAAAATTTCATATCTTGAAACTAAGATGTTTAGTATAGACTATATTCTTTCACAAAGAAAAAGTGAATCTAAAACAGATATAACTCTCTCATCAGAAGGTGCTGGCGTTTCTTCTGGAATTACAACTACAACAGCAAACACAGAAGTAGGTGGAGGCAGTGCAGGTAAATCAGGTATGAAAATAGACAGTTCAGATGAAGTGATGTTTTGGCATCAACTAGATTTAGAATTTCAAAAAGTTCTTAACAGACCTCAAGATATCTACAAAGCAGAGCCTCCTATTATAAATAAAAATGCCGGTATTATTACGGTTACTGCAACAACTAAACAGATGCAAAGGTTTGAAAAATACCTTAAAAATCTTCAAGACAAAGTACAGCTTCAAGTCTTAATAGATGTTCAGCTACTGTCTGTAACTTTAAATGAAGGAAAAACAACAGGTGTTGACTGGAGCCAGCTATATGCTCTTCAAGATATTGATGTAAGCTTTGGAACAGGCACAGGTACAGGCAATACACAGGATAGTTTTATTACACTCAACAGCTCAAGCGGAATAAAATTAAATGAAGTTATTAAATTTCTTAAAACTCAAGGTGAAGTAAATTCTATATCTAACCCAAAAGTTTTAACTCTAAATAATCAAGCAGCTCTAATAACAGCCGGAACTGAATATTTTTACAAAATAGTAAGTACTGAAATATTGGCAGGCGGAACAACCGGAACTCAAAGTGAAAGTGAAGATGTTTTATCAGTTTTTGCCGGAGTTTTACTAGATATTACTCCAGAAATTTCTGGCGATCATATGATAACACTAAAAATAAACCCTTCTCTATCTGAAACAGCTTCAGATATATCTAGTATCCCTGGAGAAGACAGAACAATGCCGCCGGATCTTACTCGCCGTCAGCTCTCCTCTGTTGTAACTGTAAAAGATGGTAATCGTATTATTTTAGGTGGTCTTATCAACACAAATGTTGAAAACAATGTAAACAAAGTTCCTTTACTCGGAGATATTCCTCTTTTAAACTATCTGTTTAAATATGAGGATAAACAAAAAACTGTTCATGAGCTTATTATTGTTATAGAACCGCATATTATTCGTAAAGAAGAGAATGATTTATCTTTATCAGACTTAGGTTATCAAGGCCTGTCAGAGAAAATCTTACTTAATGCAGAAGATGCAATTACCGCTACTACTGATAGTGCAAAAGAAGAAAATTGAAAACAAGTATCTATAAAAACGCAAGGGATGTTTTTTTAGATACTGTTGATGCTAAAGATTACATCCAGCTTGAAAGAATCTCTATGATTTACCAGGCATTAAAGGACTCAATAGCTAAACCTCTAAAAATGGTGCTTTTATATGGAAGACCTGGTACTGGAAAAAGTATGTTTCTCTCAAGACTTCACCAAGACCTTGTCTCTGAACAAAAAGTTTATCTATATAAAACACCTATTTTAGATGAAAGTGAATTTTTTAAAACACTTGCTCAGGATTTATATGACATTAAATATGATGGTGAATTGAATTTTACACAATTTATGAAAGTTGTTGAAAATAGAGAAGTTGGAGCAAATATTATGCCAATCATAATGTTAGATGAAGCTCAACTCTACTCAACTTTTATGATGGAAAAGATAAGACTGCTCTCTGACACAAGAAAAGTAAAATTTGTTATTGCTCTTCATAAAACAGAAAAAGAGGATTTAATTGCAAAAGAGCATTTTCAAACTAGAATTTGGGAAAGTATCAAGCTTGAAAATGCTTCACCCTCAGAATTGAAAATTTACATTCAAAAAAAACTTATGAAAGTAAATTGCCTGGATGTTGCAAGTATGTTTAATCAAAAATCAGTTAATTTGATTCATAAATTAACAAATGGAAATTATAGAGACACAAATAAACTAGTATATACATTATTTGATATATACATGCATTATGAAAATAATAATTATAAAAAAATAAAAGGAAATGAGATTTCGAAAAAAATTATAGAGATGTCTGCTATTCATACAGGACTTATTAATGCTTAATATTGATGATTTAGAAATCAGACATAAAAAATATAAACAAAAAAAAATCATTCCTTACTTTACAATAACTGCGAGTATAATTATTGTTAGCTCTTCTATCGCTTTTTTTACTTTATACAATTTTAATTCTAATATAGAGAAAAAAAATATTATAAAATCAACAATTGATAAAAAAGAAAATATAATATTACAAAATACAAAAGCAGAACCTGCCAAAAAAGAGGAAAAAATAATAGAACAAGAAAAAATGGCGGAACCTGCTAAGATAGAAGAAGAGATCATAGCGCAAGAGCCAAAACTTATTAAAGAAGAAAGCTTGCAAAAACAAGAAAAGGTTATGCTCTCTCCATCATTAAAATTTATAGACAATATAAAAGCAGAAAAAGAAACATATTCTAAAAATATAAGCAATAATATTGATACAAAAAAAGAGATAAAAAAAGTTAGTGAAGAGAAAAAAACGGCACTCCCTGTAGAAGAGCCTGCAGTGGAAGAAGTTAAAGAATCTTTGCAAAATGTTAATCAAAAAAGTTCTATTTCTATAACAAGAAATGATGATGAAAAAGATATTCAAGATGTTATAAAAAGGTTTAATATAAATCACAATCCTGCCCTAAGCCTTTTTGTTGCAAAAAAGTATTATCAATTAGGAGACTATGAACAAGCGTATAACTATGCTTTGGCAACAAATGAATTAAATAACAATATTGAAGCAAGCTGGATAATTTTTTCAAAATCATTAGTAAAACTAGATAAAAAAGATATGGCAATAGATACACTTAGAAAATACATAAACTACTCTAATTCATCACAAGCAAAGCAGCTTCTAGATGAAATCTTATCAGGAAAATTTAAATGAAAATACTACTGTTAATACTATTTATAACAATAAATTTATATGGAAATATAAAACAAAAAATGTTAAGTCAATATCAAGATAAAGAGTATAAAGAGGCGTGCAATCTTGGTTTTAATCATTTTAGCGAATATTCAAGAGATGAAGAGTATATCTCTTTATATGCTTTTTCATGTTTAAATGCTGATTATATAGATCGCCTGTCTGTTCCTATAGCAAAATTAAAATATTCTCAAGAATCACGCTTTAATGCTGCCTATTTTTCTATTATTTTAATGCAAAAAAAGCTTCTCTATCATGCAATGTTAGATAATTATGATATATCATCTCTAAATTTACCCTCAACAGATCATGTTTTATCAAAAGTTTTTGATTTATATAGTAAACTTAAAAAAGATGAACTTAAAGATGTTTATATTTTTGAAGATGAAAATGACAATCAATTAAAATATAAGCTTTATCTTTTAAAAGATGATAAAATAGATAAAATGATTATTGAAGAGTTTTATAACTCTATTAGCGTTAAAAAACATATTTATTGGTAGGGGAAGAGGCATTATGGATAGAATAACATCTGATCTATTAGCTAATGGCTCTATAATGAAGAGTCAAGTTGACAGACTGATCGCAAAAGGCTTAAATTCAAATTTAATTCTTAGAGATATTACCTTATCTGGATTTATGACAATGGATAGGCTTGTTCGTTTTATTGTCGATAAAATTCAAAGCGGTGAGTATCCTTTATCAATTATTGATAATTATGACTATATTCAAGAAAAAGATGTGTTAGCAAAACTTGCAGAAAAACAGAATCTTATGTTTCTTGATTTAGATTCAATAGATATGGATTATAGAATTATGGAGAAAGCATCACTTTCTCAATTAAAAAAATACAATGCTCTTCCAATATCAGAAGATGATTTAAGCATTACAATAGCTTTTTGCGATCCTCTTGATATTGAAGCTCAAGAAGCTGTACAGAGACTTTTTCCAAATAAACCAATTAAAACAGTAGTTGCAACTAAAAAACAGATTCAATCATACCTTACTAAGGTAGAATTAAAAGATAGTGTAAAAGGCTTAGTGAAAAAAATCAAAGATGAATTAAATTCTATAAGTTCTCTAGATCAAAAACAAGAAGCTTCTTCCATTTTACTTTTAATTGATGTTATTTTAAAAGCTTGCATTAAAAATAGAGCGAGTGATGTACATATTGAGCCGACAGAAAAAAATTGTGTTGTTCGTACCCGTATCGATGGTAAATTGATAGAAATTTTTATATTTGAAAAAGATATATATCCTCCGCTTGCTTCAAGACTAAAACTCCTCTCAAATCTTGATATAGCAGAAAAAAGAAAACCTCAAGACGGTCGTTTTTCTACAACAATCGGATCAAAAGAGTATGATTTTCGTGTATCTACTCTTCCCATAATTTACGGCGAGTCTATTGTTATGAGAATCCTTGACAAACAAAAAGCACTTGTAAAACTAGAAGAAGCAGGTATGGATAGTTTAAGTTACGAAAAATTTACAAAGGCACTTAAAAGTCCTTATGGCATCATATTGGTAACCGGTCCTACAGGTAGCGGTAAAACGACAACACTATATGGAGCACTAAATGAACTTAGAAATGTTGAAGACAAGCTTATTACGGTTGAAGATCCTGTAGAGTATAAGATGAATCTTATTCAACAGGTACAGGTAAACCCTAAAATAGGTCTTACTTTTGCTGCAGCTCTTAGATCTATACTAAGACAAGATCCGGATAAAATAATGATTGGTGAAATTCGTGATTCAGAAACACTTGAAATTGCTATTAAAGCTGCACTAACGGGCCACCTGGTAATTTCTACACTCCATACGAATGATTCTATTAGTGCTATAACTCGTATGGTAGATATGGGAGTTCCTTCTTATTTGATAAGCGGCTCATTAGTTGCAATACAGGCTCAAAGACTTGTTAGAAAAATATGCCCGCATTGTAAAATAGAGGAAAAAGTTCCAGCAAATACTTTAGAGGAGTTACACCAATTTATACCTGAAAATAGTAAATTTTATATTGGAGCAGGTTGCAAAGAGTGCAATGGAACTGGATATTTGGGAAGAGAGATGATTTGTGAAGTTTTAACTGTTAATGAAAAAATGACATCTCTTATTGCTAAGAATGCCTCAATTGAGACTTTACATGCCCAAGCAGTAGAAGATGGATTTGTTGGGCTATTTGAAAATGGAATCGATAAAGCTCTTGAAGGTATTACAAGTTTAGAAGAAATTTTAAGGGTGGCAAAATAATGAAATACTTTGTAGCAACTATCCTCACTAAGGGTAAAAAAGAACAAATAGGAATGTATGCCGAGAACAGAAAACATGCTAGTGAGCTTACAAAATTAAAATATCCAGGAATTATTCTTAAAATTTCTGAAGAAGAAGAGCCGCTAGAGAAGCAATTTGAAAGATTTAAAACAAACTTGTTAAGCAATGTAAAAAAACGAAAAATAAAGCCCGATGCATTAATAGCTTCTATTAGACAATTAGCTGTTATGACAAATGCAGGGATATCAATTTATGATTCTCTTAATGAAATTGCAAAATCTACACAAGATAAAAATTTAAAATTAGTTTTTAATAAATTGGCAGAGGATATAAATTCTGGTTATTCCTTGTCAAAATCTATGAAAAATTTCCAATTTGAGCTAGGAAATTTAACTATCGCGATGGTTCAACTTGGTGAAAAAACAGGTAACCTTGATGATTCGTTGTATTCGCTTGCTAATATGCTTGAAGAAATTCGTGCAAATTATATCAAATTTAAAAAAGCAATGGCATATCCAAGAAATGTTATGATTGCAATGGCAATTGCTTTTACAATTCTAATATCTTATGTTGTTCCTCAATTTAAAGTTATTTTTGAAGAGTTGCATGCTCAATTACCACTGCCTACGCTGATTTTACTAGAGCTTGAAAATATTTTCAACAATTATGGGCTTTATGTATTGGCTGCTTTAATTATAGGTCTTATTATTTTTAAATATCTAATAAACAACTATGAAGATATTAGGTATAACTGGCATAAACTTTTGTTAAAAACATATCTCATTAAGGATATTATTATTTATGCTACACTTAGCCGATTTACACTTGTTTTCTCAGAGTTAGTCCGTGCCGGTATTCCCATTGCAGAAGCTCTAGATACTTCTATATCAATGTTAGAAAATCTTCCTCTAAAAAAGAAACTTGCATCCGTCAGAATATCTGTTGAAAAAGGTACATCTCTGCATGAAGGTTTAGAAGAAACACAATTATTTGAAAATATGATTATTCAAATGATTAGTGCCGGTGAAGACAGTGGTACTTTAGACTCTATGGTAAGTAAAGTAGCTGAGTATTATAAAATGAAATTTGATGCTATTATTGATGGTCTTAATGAGGCGATAGAGCCAGTAATGCTGCTAATTCTCGCTGCTATGGTTCTTTTACTTGCTCTTGGTATATTTTTACCAATGTGGGATTTGGGAAATGCTGTCCAAGGAAGAGGGTAAAGAGTAAATATAAAATTATATTTACTCTGCTTTATCAAATATTCAATTTTTGATAATTTAATTTTTATATTGTTATAAAATTATTATTTGCAAATTTCATTACGCTATGTTTGTAAATATTTTTTGAACATCCTCGTCATCTTCAAGTTTATCTAAAATTCTATCTATTTCAGCCTGCTCTTTTTCCGTAATTGTAATTGGCGAGTTTGGCATTCTTTCTAAATTTGCTTTTGTAATTTCAATACCCATATTTTCCAAAGCGCTATTTAATGCACCAAAGCTTGTATAATCTCCTGTAACTATAACAACACCGTCTTCTGCTTCTATCTCTTCTAATCCGGCATCAATTAACTCTAATTCCAACTCCTCCAAATCCATATCATCTTTTAAAGGAAATTCTATTAAAGCTTTTCTATCAAACATAAACTCCAAAGATCCTTTTGTAAGCATTTCACCACCATTTTTAGTAAGTATATTTTTAACATTTGCAACTGTTCTGGTATTATTATCAGTCATACACTCAATAAAAAGCTGTACCCCGTGTGGAAGTTTACCTTCAAAACTTACTTCCAACATACTTGCCGTATCTTTTGCCGTTGCTCTTTTAATTGCTGCCTCTATATTATCTTTTGGCATATTTTCAGCTTTGGCATTAAGAATTGCTGTACGAAGTCTAGGATTCATATCAGGATCTGTTCCGCCCTCTTTTGCAGCCAAGGTAATTATTTTTCCTAATTTCGGAAACAGTTTTGACATTGCTCCCCATCTTTTTAGTTTTGATGCTTTTCTATATTCAAAAGCTCTACCCATCAATTCTCCTTTATTATTTATAATATACTTTGTGTAATTACACTCATTTTAAAAATCAAAAATGTATAATAGCATATTAGACTATATGGGGTATTTAAATGCAGCTAGCTTTTAAGATTAAACACTATCTTTTCAATGCATTTCGTGAATTATTTGTTTATAATCATAGTTCTTTAGAGTTTCGTGCGAAACTTTTTGCATTAATTCTCTCTGCAAATGAAAATGCAAAAATAGACGACTATTCAATTATAAAAAAGATAGGTATGAAAATATATAAAAATGATGAAGAGAGAGCAGATCTTTTAGTGCTAAATACAAAAGAACTTATTGAAAAAGTAAAAGAAAACAATGGCTTAGATATAGACACACTTGTATTAAATATTCAAAAAGATCTAAAACTTATGCCAAGATATGCTAAAAAAATAGATATTGACTCGCTCAAAGAACTGCTTAATCTTTCACATGATGGAGATGTTATCTCTTATCAAGAAAATATGATAGAGTTTTTACAAACACTAAAAGTAGAAACACTACATGAGAAAAGAGTGCAGATTGCTAAAGATGAAGAGAATATAGAGTCTAAATATTAAACTTCTCTTTATCAAAAAAACTCTCAACTGATATATTTTTAAATGCTGCATTTAAACTGGTAAAAAATGAAGGGAAATCTTTTTCCATCTTTGCTAACATCTCTTTAGTATTTGCTCTAGCATATGGCATTTTTACATCAAAACGCATAGAAGGACATGCTTCATCGCCAATAGTAGGAATACTATTATCATCTGCAAATGCTCTTAATTGGCGCTCTCTCATCTGAATCAGCGGACGAATAACTATTAAGCCGTTATCTGCTTTATATTTTGGCGCAAGTGAGCGCAACTGCCCATTGTAAATAAAATTCATAAAAAAACTCTCTGCAGCATCATCCATATGATGACCAAGAGCTACTTTATTACATCCATGTACCTGTGCAGCACTATAAAGAGAACCTCTTCTCATACGAGAGAAAAAACTGCAAAAAGATGAATTTTTTCTAATCTTCTCTTCTGCTAAATTATAAATTTGCGTATCATGTATTGTGTGAGGAATTTCATATTCTTGGCAATGTGCAATAAGATTATCAAAATTTTCACCCATCCCGTAAGAGACAGTTACTGCAATAAATTCAAATTTGAATGGTGCTCGGCGCTGCTGTTCTTTTAGCGCATGTACCATAGTAAGCGAATCTTTGCCACCGCTTAATCCTACTAAAATCTTGTCACCCTCTTCTATAAGATTAAACTCTGCATTTGTTTTGCCAAGCTTACTCATTATTTTTTTAGAAATCTTTATAGACATAACTACTCTACTATCCTGTCTACCATTTTCATCACAAACTCAGCACTCTCTTTTGCACTCGTTTCTAAAAATGTATCAAAACTAAAGCTTGCATCCATATCTGCAGCATCACTGATTGAGCGAAGAATAAAAAACGGTATATTTAGAGCGTCACATACAACAGCAACGCTTCCTCCCTCCATCTCTAAAGCATCTGCGCCAAATGTTGTTCCTATCCAATTTTTTCTCTTTTCGTCGGCAACAAATTGATCTCCGGTTGCAATGATGCCCTCTTGTACGCTTTTACCCATGCTTGCAGCAACTTCTTTGCTTATCTCTATCATCTCTTTATCTGTCTCTACAAAAACGGCTCCCTCGGGAACATAGCCATATGGATGACCAAATGCCGTAATGTCTAAATCATGTTGAGCAAGTTTTATAGCAACAATTAAATCGCCGACTTTTAAGGTGGGAGATATTGCCCCTGCAACTCCTGAAAACAGAAGTTTTGTAGCTCCAAAATGCTCGATCATGGTTGTAGCAGTAAGTGTCGAGAAAACCTTCCCTATCTTAGAGTACGCTATCACAAGTCGAACACCTCTGTATGTTGCCTCATAATATCTATTTCCGGCATACTCTACTGTTTTGTACGAACCGACCTTTTCAAGTATTGGGGCAATCTCTTCAGGCATTGCTCCCATGATAGCAATTTTCATCTACTCTCCTCTTAATTACAAATTTCTTTTACTACTTTATCTAAAGTTTCCATATCAAAAACATTTAATGTTTCCAAATCTTTAGCTATTCTTTTATTTAGTCCTTTTAATGTTGAACCGTTGCCAAATTCTATTGCAATATCAACACTATCAGCAATTGCAAGAATAGAGTGTTTGTATTTCACAGGTTTTATAAGCTGCTCTTTAAGAAGTGAAACTGCATCTTTTTTTGTGGAGTATGGAGAAGTGGTAACATTTGAGATTACAGGAGCTTCGAAATTATCTTCAATCATGCCTTCCATTAAACTTGCAAGAGGTAATTGAGCAGAAGATAAAAGTTCACAGTGGCTTGCTACAGACATATTAAGAAGCAGTGCTCTTTTTGCACCTGCATTTTTAAATGTTTGTTCAAGTGATTGTAAATCAGCTTTCATACCTGCAACAACCAACTGTCCGTCTTGATTATAATTTGCCGGCCAAACCTTTTTACCTTGACTTAAAGCTTCTGCACAAACTTTTTCAACACTTGCATCATCAAGTCCGACTATAGCCATCATTCCTGCTTCTATATCACTGCAAGCATCCTGCATTAGCTGCCCGCGTCTATGAACAAGTTCAACAGCATCAACATAATCAATCGCACCACTTGCACAAAGAGCCGAAAATTCACCCAGTGAGTGTCCTAAAAACAGCTCAGCTTTTAAATCGGGACATTTCTCCTTAAACAGACGATAAGCTATCATCTGCACTAAAAGAATTGCAGGCTGCGTATAAGCAGTTTGTCCTAGCATATCATTCTCTTCAAATAATAAATTTTCAAAGTTTACACCAATTCTTTCACCCGCTTTTTCAAACATCTCTTTTGCCATATCTGAATTCTCATAAAAATTCTTTCCCATTCCCAAAGATTGAGAACCTTGTCCTGCAAAAATCATTGCTATTTTTTTCATTTTATACCCTTTATAAATATTTTTGATTTTCAGCTATTTTTTTTCTAAGTGTGTTTCTGTTTAAACCTAGTTTTTCAGAAAGCTGCAACTGTGATTTAAATCTCTGTAATCCTGCTTTAATTATTGGAACTTCATACAGATGTAAAAAATTTTTATAATCATTATTAGAACCTAACTTATCCGTTAGATAGTTTTGAATAATAGTCATCAATTCATTTTCATTTATATCTTGCAAAAGATAACTTATCATCACCTGTCTTCTTAAAGAGTGTGAATTTTGACTCAAGTCTGGCTTAAAATTTTTAATCTTAAACTCATCTTTTGCATAAAACAAAAGAGCTGCTTCTTTTATAAATGTTTTTACTAATATATTAACATCTTCAGGTCTCTCTGACAAAGATGGTATATTAAATTTTACACTAAAGTATTTATCGACATTTTCATTATGATATAAATTTTTTGCTGTTGCTACAACTTTTATATTTTGACTATCTAAAATCTCTAAAATTTTGTTTATATTTGGTGAATTTTCTAAATTTGTAATAATTATCTCTTTAACACTATTTAAAGCTATTAAGAGTTCATTATAGTTAGATGCTTCCAATATCGGAGCATCCGGAAGTATATAGCGAGCTAAAGTTTTTTTTCCAACACCTGATTCTCCGGTTATAAGAGAATTTACATTTAATGTTTTTAAAAGAGTGGCAGTTTTAAATGCTTGCGCTGAAGAAGCGGAAGCAGTTATATAACTAGCATCCACAACCAGCGCCAGCACCTGTGCCGCAACAGCTCTCTTGCTGATTTTCAGCCGGAATTCCACTTGCTATTTCTTCAGCAGATGCTTCTCTAATATTATTGATTGATACAGTAAAAGCCAAATCTTTGCCTGCTAGTGGGTGATTAAAATCAATAATAACACTTTCACTTCCTATCTCTTGAACAACAACTTGAATAGTTCCTCCATCTTCACCTTGACCATAAAGAGTCATACCAACTTCTAGATCTATTCCTGCGAATTGATCCTTTGGAACTTCTTGCTTAGCTTCATCATTATGTTCACCATATGCATCCTCTGCTTTTACTAATACATCAGTTTTTTCACCTATTGACATATTTGCGATTGCATTTTCTAATCCCGGAATAATTTGACCTCTTCCAAACATAAATACTAACGGCTCAGCGCCAACATTACTATCTACAATTTTTTCTCCATCGCGGACTTCATATTCTATTGATACAACTTGATTTGTTTCTATTGCCATTATAGGTACCTTTTAATTTTTTGAGATTTTATCATAATATAATATCAATTACAAATTTATTGATATCTATCATTTAATTAAATTTAATTTATCTTCTGCTTTTTTTGCATATGTTGTTTCGGGATATTGTTGAATTACAGCATTATAAAAATTTTTTGCATTATTTTTATCACCTGTTTCATCCATAGAAATTGCTGTATGGAGCATTAAAAGAGGCATATAATCAGCTTTATCATAAAGAGAGGCACTTTTTTTAAAATATGCTATTGCTTCAGCATAATTTTTTTTATAATAATAGATCTCTCCTATCATATAGTGAGAGCGAGCAGGTTTATAATTATTATCTATAAGATATTTGTAGTATTTTATAGATTCAGTATAATGTTTTTTGTCATAAAGGTCTTTTGCTTTTGTTTCAATTTCTCCATTTGACATACCATCATATAAAGATTTTTTTGGCTCTATTTGCTTTTTTAACTCTTTTGCAACAAGATCTTTAAATTTATTGACATCATTTACTAGCGCATTAAATTCAGATTTTGTAATATAGGACTCATTTATAGAATCAACAATTTTAGAAATTTCTGCAATTTGTAATTTTATTTTTTCTATCTCTTGTTTATTTATTATTATATTATCGCTATTTTCTTGAAAAAATTTTGTTACTCTTTGATCATACTCATTACTATTTTTTTTCTGAATTTCATTTTCATCAAATAATGACTTTATTTGAAGTCTGTTTTCATGTGTTGATGAATTTATACTTTCAATAATAGTCTGCAAGCCATCTATTCTCTCTCTTAAAGAATCAACTTCGTTTGCTTGATTATTACTTTTTATAACAACTTTATTAAGATCTTTTTTTGTTTCTAGTAAAACAGATTCTGTTGAAGTCAAACCATAAGGGTTTGGATTATTTAAGTCGCCGGCGCCAAACGCAGAAGGTTCAGCACCGGTTAAATAGTAAGGAGAGATTATTGCCAGTAAAGCAATTAATTTAGTTCTTTTCATTAATTATGGTAAAAGTTTAAAGTCAACTCTTCGATTTTTAGCCCAGCACTCTTTTGTTTTGTCATTACAAACAGGATTGCTTTCACCAAAACTCACCATTGTAACGCGATTAGCATCAACACCTTCAGCAACTAAAGCTTTTTTAACTGAATTTGCTCTTTTTAAACCTAGTGCAAAATTATACTCGTCACTTCCCCACTCATCACAGTTACCTTCAAGTTTTACCAAAAACTTTTCAGCTTTCCCATTTGCGATAGCTACATCAGAAGAAACTCTATCTTGCATATCTTCACGAATGTTAAATTTATCAAAGTCAAAATATATACTCAACAGTTCATTTTCTAGATTCATCATAGCTTGAGCACTTAACGCATTTTTACTGCTCTCATCTAAAACTGAAGCCTCACTTGATGATACTGTTTCTGTTTCAACAGCAGAAACCTCTTGAGCAGAATCCCCTTGCATTTGTTCCTGAGAAACACTGTCAACTGTCGACTCATCAACTTTAGGATCTTTGTCGCCACATCCACTTAATACTAAAAGTGCTGCTATTGCACTTGATACTATTATACTTTTCATGTTTTTCAACCTTCAATTTTAATTGTCATAATTGTAGCAAAATAAAATTAATATATTTTTATAATTTTACTATTACCAATCCATTGACTGTACTTTTCCATATTTTAAAGGGAAAAGATAATTTTTATTATGATTTAATCTTATGATACCTATAGAACTTTGAGCCTTATAATTTTTGATAAAAATTATTGCATCTCCATCTACAGAAAATCTTGGAAATTCATTTACACCAACTGCCGTCAATCTTCGAATAAAATCAGTTTCCATAGATATTAAATGCAAATTAAATGTATTGTCTGCAAATGATTCTGAACTCTCTCTTGCTTTATACACTATATATTTTCCTGAAACACTGCATGCTGCATTACTTTTTCCATAATAGACCATTTGCTCAACACTGCTTGTATTAATATTTTTAGAAAAAATATTTGGATATCCTAAACGGTCTGATACAAACACTATGCTATTGTTGCCCATAAACTGACCGCCGACATCGATTCCACCGTAAGTTGTAACTCTTTTTATATTTTCTGTTTTAACATCGTACAAATAGATATCAGGCTGACCTTGTGGAGCCATTGTCAAAAGAAGCTTGCTGCCGTCATCATTAACATCCGAACAGATCATCATTCCATCAGATGATTTTATAACTCTACTTTTCGCGCTTGTTATATCGACATATTTTAAAGTAGGTTTATTTTCATCCACAGAACTGTAGTAAAATGCGCTCTGCTCTTTATTTGCCCACTTTGGAAATATATTAAACCCGCCTTTTACTACTACATGCTGATATGCAAGTGTATAATCAGCAATAACTAATTCACTTTTTTTAGGTCCAACAATTCTTGAAAAAATAACTTTTCTTTTCATCCACTCTACCGGCGCTTCGCCCATAAACTCATTTATATCATACGCAATTGTGTGAGAGACAAACATATATATGTTAGAATTATTTACTTTATATTTTTTATTAAAAACAACATTATCTCCGCTTATCATTTTAAGCTCTACGCTTAATGCAAGATTGTCATCTTCGCTTAGCTTATATCTTAAAACATAATTCATGTCTTTATTTTCTACCAATACGCTGCTTGCATCATAATTAACTCTGCGGTGATATCTGTCTACATTAAATATAGAAAGAACATTTAAATCAGCTAAAAGTGATTTGAAAAATTTATTTTTAAAAGTTTCATCATAACTAACAGAAGAGTCTTCAATAGCCAAAGTAGGCAAAGAATCAGCTTTTTTAATAACCTCAATTGTTGCATCACTTGCATATGATATAGCAATTGCCATCAAAAATGAAATAAAAATTTTCAAAACTACTCCTTAGAAATTAATTTTACTTTGTGTAAGCTAGAACGACCGCTGGGATTTTCTGGAAAAAGCACATTAAGAAGTCTCTCTTTTATATTATCACACTCTCCATTGAGTGCTTCATTATCAGAATATGTTAAGATTCTAAAATCTATAACTTTACCCATAGAACTAAGTTCAATAACAGCAGTTACACTATTGCCCTGTGAATTTTCAGGCGGTTTAAAATATTGATATACTAAAGCTTGAATTTTAGCTAAATATTCATTAACTTCTGTAGCAGTAGAAGCTTTTGAATTTTCATTTTCTCTCTTTGTAGTATCCATGCTCATAATCTTTTGGGATATTGATTCAGCTCTATTGGAATCAGATTTTTTAATCTTTTTTTGAATCTCATCTAAAACTCTTTTGTCATTTGTAGGTTTTTTAATTTCTTGAGTTTTCTTGATATCCTTAGTCCACACTTGACTAAAAAGATCTTCAACATTTCTTACTTTTTTTTCTTCTACTTTTGTACTCTCTTTTGGAGCTTCATCTTTTACAACTATTTTTTTATCAATTTCTTTAGGAGACTCTACATTTTTTTTAATACTGGAAGTTTCAATCTTTGGCATATCTATTGATACTGAAATATAATTATCTTTTTTTATAGCAAAGCTATCATTTTTTTTTGAAAGGATAATAGATATGACAAAAAGAGTTGAAAAAAATATAAATAAGAGCAGTGATATAAAACCACTAATATAAAAGTAAAAATTGTTTTTATCCATTAGTAGCTAATGATACCTCGGTAAAACCTGCCTGTTTAACAGCAGCCAGAACAGACATAACGACACCGTAATCCAAACTTTTATCTGCACTGATAAGTACAGTTGCTTTTAAATCAAGTTTTTTTGAATAGAGAAAAAAATTATCTAAAAATGCATTAAGCTGATAATTGTCTTTATTGACTTTCAGATTTAAATCTTTATCTATTGTAATATGAACAGGTGGAATTTTAGATAGTGATTTAGTTTTTGAGCTTTGAGGAAGATTTATCTTCTCTTCATATATCATATTTGGTGCGATTACCATCATAATTGCTAAAAGAACCAACATTACATCTACAAGAGGAGTAATGTTCAGTTCAGGTTTTTCTTCCCAATTATAAGCCATTTTTTCACACTTTTTTAGCTATGATTGCATCACTTTGCATCTCGATAAAGCTAATAAGTTCAAATGATTTTCTCTTAAGTATTTGATGATAAGTATATGCAAAAATAGCAACAAATATACCTGCTGCAGTTGCGACAAGTGCATCAGAAACTCCGCCGGCTATCACAGACATACCACCGCTGCTTTGTCCAATATGCGTAAATGTATCTAAAATTGAAACAACAGTTCCAAAAAGACCTATAAAAGGAGTAGTAGAAGCAAATACGGAAAGTATAGATAAACCTTTTGTAGCATCTTTTGTCGCTGCTAGTTTAGCTAAATCTAAAATATTTTTTGTGATATTTGAATTAGTTTTTAAAAAATTACTTAAAAAAGATTGAGAATCAACACTGTTGGCTCCCATAAGAAGACCCTCAAGAGATCTGTTTTCTATTTCAAACCAACTATTAAGAGAGAAGTATCGATAGAAAAAAACCCAATTTAGCACTATGAAATATAGTGCTAAAAGAGCTAAAACACCCAAAGTTACCGGGTGACTTTTAAGATAAAAATCTATTAATTCGTTAATCATTATTTATAATAAACTCTGAGCTGCTGATTCTATTCTGGCAGTAACAGAGGCAATGGCAGGATTATTGTCTTTAATAGATTCAATAAGTTCCTTAGCATCACCAAGAGCTTTTGCAACTGCACTTTCAGTCTCACCACGAATCGCTACAGCACCCTCAACTAATACAATAACTTTTTCTTCATCAACCTGAACTACGCCCCAGTTGATTAGAATTGATTCGACTGATTTATCCTCTTTCTCTATATCAATTACACCTGCTTCAAGCAGTGTAGTTAAACAAGAGTGTTGTGCTAGAACTCCAAACTCGCCCTCTTCACCCGGAAGAGTTACACTAAGGGCTTCACCATTATAGATTACACCGTTAGGAGTCAGGATTTCAAGTTTTAACTTATCCATGTCAGTCCTTTATGAATTACTTCATTTTTTCAGCTTTTTCAATCGCCTCATCTATACCACCAACCATGTAGAAAGAACCTTCTGGCATATGGTCACATTCACCATTAAGAATCATTTTAAATCCTTTAATAGTGTCAGCTAAAGAAACATACTTACCTGGCGAACCTGTAAATACTTCAGCAACGAAAAATGGTTGTGATAAGAACTTCTCAATTTTACGAGCGCGTTCAACAACATTTTTATCCTCTTCACTAAGCTCATCCATACCAAGAATCGCGATAATATCTTGCAAATCTTTATATTTTTGAAGTGTTTGCTGCACACCGCGAGCTACACTGTAGTGTTCTTCGCCTAAAATCTGCGGATCAAGTAATCTTGAAGATGAATCCAATGGATCAACTGCAGGATAGATACCCTTTTCAGCAATTTTACGGTTAAGAACTGTTGTTGCATCCAAGTGAGCAAAAACAGAAGCCGGAGCCGGGTCAGTTAAGTCATCTGCAGGAACATAAACTGCTTGAACAGAAGTAATTGAACCATTCTTTGTTGATGTAATACGATCTTGTAAAGCACCCATCTCACGAGCTAAAGTTGGTTGATAACCAACCGCTGAAGGGATACGACCAAGAAGTGCAGACATCTCTGAACCTGATTGTGCAAAACGGAAGATATTATCAACAAACATCAATACATCAAGACCTTTTTCATCTCTAAAGTACTCAGCCATTGTAAGACCTGTTAATGCAATACGATTTCTTGCTCCCGGAGGCTCACTCATTTGACCATAGCAGAGTGCAACTTTATCAAGTACATTTGAGTCTTTCATCTCATGGTAAAGGTCATTTCCTTCACGAGTTCTCTCACCAACACCTGCAAATACAGATAGACCTTCGTGACCCATTGCAACATTATGAATAAGCTCCATAATAATAACTGTTTTACCAACACCTGCACCACCGAACAGTCCAACTTTACCACCTTTTGAGTACGGTGCTAAAAGATCAACAACTTTAATACCAGTCTCAAACATCTCTGTAGTAGTTGATTGTTCAACCAATTTTGGAGGTTCACGGTGGATTGACCACATAGGAGAATCTGTAACTTGTTCACCATCATCAATAGTTTCACCAATTACATTGAAAATACGCCCAAGAACTTTTTCACCAACAGGAACTTTAATAGGAGCACCTGTAGCTTTTGCGTCCATACCACGAACTAAACCTTCACTCATATCCATTGCAATCGTTCTAACACGACCATCACCTAGGTGCGCTGCAACTTCAAGTACTAAACGAGTTACATTGCCCTCTAAATTAATATTAACTTCGATTGCTTCATTAATTATCGGAAGATATCCATCAAAATCAACATCAACAATCGGACCCATAACCTGGCTTATTTTACCAATCATATTTTTCTCCATTATTTCATAGACTCCACACCGCTTATAATTTCTATAAGCTCTGTAGTAATAGCTGCTTGTCTAGCTTTATTAAATTGAACATTTAATGACCTAACCATATCTTTTGCATTGTTTGTCGCCGTGTCCATAGCCTGCATTCTAGCACTATGTTCTGCAGCCACAGAATCAATCAATGAATAGTACATTGCATACTGCACATATCTATTTACCAAAGAATCTAACATCTTCTCTTCATCTTGAGATTCTATCTCAAGCATAGATTTTTCTGCTTCACCACACTCAAATTGAGTTGAATCAACTGGTAATAACTTATTTACATGCAACTCTTGAGTTATCATGTTTTTATAGCCGTTATACACAATATGTAAAGCATCAATCTTTCCATCTTTAAAATCTTCAATGGAAGAGATGATAAACTCATCCGAACGATCTTTGTCAGGATTTGAGCTAAGATTTGCAACTGCATCAAAAAGTTCAACTTCGTTATATTTAAAGAACTCAATGCCTTTTTTACCGATTCCGCGTAAACGCACTTTTACATTTTTTGCTTTATACTCTGTTAATAATTTTTTAACAGCTTTAATAGTTTGAATATTAAAACCACCACATAAACCTTTATCAGCAGTTACAAAAACAATGTCAACAGTTTTTGGATTTTCAATCTCTACAAAACATCGATTGTCAAGTCCACCAACTTTGTTACATTTTATACGCCCAGCAATTTCGGCAATTACCTGATTCATTTTTGCAGCATAAAGACGAGAACGCTTTGCAAGTTCTTCTGCACGACGAAGTTTTGCAGTCGATACAAGCTTCATAGCGCGAGTCGTCTTTTGAGTGTTAGAAACACTCTTAATCTGTCTTTGAATATCTTTCAAGTTTGCCATAAGTTTTTCCTTAC
Source organism: Sulfurimonas sp. CVO (assembly GCF_009883775.1). Lineage (NCBI taxonomy): Bacteria > Pseudomonadati > Campylobacterota > Epsilonproteobacteria > Campylobacterales > Sulfurimonadaceae > Sulfurimonas > Sulfurimonas sp. CVO. Next base: position 579,701 of record NZ_CP033720.1, on the reverse strand, counting down.
GCTACTACGAAGCTAGCTTTGAACTCTTCAAGTGCTTTCAACATTAGTGCTTTAGTATCATCATCTACTTTAGAACTGCTTCTAATATTCTCAAATATTTGAGGATAAGATGCTTCAATGAATGGATACATCTCTGCTTCAAAACGAACAACATTAGATGAATCCATATCATCTAAAAAGCCTTCATTCCCTGCAAATATTATCATAACTTGCTTTTCAACAGAAAGCGGAGAAAATGGAGGCTGCTTTAAAACTTCCACCATTCTTTGTCCACGCTCTAATTGATTACGAGATGTCTCATCAAGATCAGATGCAAACTGTGCAAAAGCTTGAAGTTCACGATACTGAGCAAGATCAAGTCTTAATGTACCTGCAACTTGTTTAGTTGCTTTAATCTGAGCGGCACCACCAACACGAGAAACTGAAAGACCAACATTAATTGCCGGACGAATACCTGAGTTAAAAAGCTCAGTTTCAAGGAAAATTTGACCATCAGTAATAGAGATAACATTTGTCGGAATATATGCTGAAACATCGCCTGCTTGCGTTTCAATAATTGGAAGAGCAGTTAACGAACCTGCACCTCTTTCATCAGAAACTTTTGCAGCTCTCTCAAGAAGACGAGAGTGAATGTAAAAAACATCACCCGGATATGCTTCACGGCCCGGAGGACGACGAAGAATAAGTGACATTTCACGATAAGCAACTGCATGTTTACTTAAGTCATCATATACAATAAGACCATGTCTAGCGTTATCACGGAAATACTCGCCCATAGTAACACCGGTATATGGAGCTAAAAATTGAAGTGCTGCTGCTTCAGACGCCGTAGCAGAAACAACAATAGTATATTCCATTGCGCCATGCTCTTCCAAACGACGAATAATTTGTGCAACAGTCGACTCTTTTTGACCGACTGCAACATAGATACATACAACACCGTTACCCTTTTGGTTGATAATAGCATCAAGCGCAACTGTTGTTTTTCCAGTTTGTCTATCACCGATAATAAGCTCTCTTTGACCTCTACCGATTGGAACAAGTGCATCAATTGCTTTAATACCAGTTGCTAATGGCTCATGAACAGATTTTCTATCCATAATACCAGGAGCTTTTTCTTCAACAAAACGAGTTTCTGTTGTCTCAATAGGGCCTTTACCGTCGATTGGTTCACCAAGAGCATTTACAACACGCCCAAGAAGTGCATCACCGACAGGAACACGAAGAAGTTTGCCCAGTCTTTTAACAGTCATGCCCTCTTTCAATGTTGCTCCTGCACCAAGAATAACGATACCCACAGTGCTTTCCTCAAGGTTCATAACCAAACCTCTTGTTCCCTCTTCGAACTCTACCATCTCTCCAGCCATAACATTGCTAAGGCCATAAACCTGCGCAACACCATCAGCATAAGAAACGATTTTACCCGTTTCATTAATATCAACACTTAGTTCAAAGTTGTCAATACGCTCTTTTATTATTGAGCTGATTTCATCAGCTTGAATTTTTGCTACCACTACACATCTCCTCTCATGAAGTTAAATTGCTTTTGCAATATGTTCTATAATTTGACTATTAATTCTTGATTTAGAAAAACTTATCTCTATACCAAGATCTTCAACATCTACTTTTATACCATTAAAATTTTCTTTTACCAATTTCAACGATATATTAGAATCAAATTTACTGCCTAAACCGTTACCTAAATCTTCTATAACTTTTGAATCCATATCACTATCACTATATATAATTCCATTATAGTTTTTAGTTGTTATTGCTATATCTTTTCTCATCACTTCTGCTATTGCAGGAATAATGTTAATACGATTGTGTTCAACAAGTAGTTTAATTAAGTTTTCAACAATATTAGAATCAGCTGATTTTACGGCCAATAACAAAATATCAGCTTTTTGTTTTTTACTGATATCAGGATTGTTCATAACTTGATTAAACTTTTCATTATTAAAAGATTCAGCTAAAACAGAAAATATAGAAGCTATTTTTTGTATCGATTCAATATCAAGACCTTGCTTAATAGCTTTTATATATCTTTTTGCAATTAACTCTTCCATTTATGCCACCTTCTTTAAGATAACATTAGCCATAGCTTCTTTATCAAAACTATCATCACTTTGACTTAATACTTCTTTAAGTGTATTCTCAACAACATTTCTAACCATTTTTCTTTGCTCAAATTCAATTAGTATAGATTGTTGTTTAACAATTGTTTCAATATCTGCATCACATTGAGTAATAATACTATCATTAATAATTTTATTCTCTTTTTTAGAACTAACTATCAAATCTTGTGCAAATTTTTCAGCTGCTGATATTTTAGCAAGCGCCTCTTTTTTTAATAAATCAGTCTCTTTTAACTTTTCTTGTACTTTTTTCATTTCATCAGCAATAGACTGACTTCTTGAAGAAAAATAGTTTTTTACAGGTTCGGCAACAAGATACCAAATAAGCCCTGCAAATAGTAAAAAGTTAACTGTTCTTTGAACAATATCTGTTTCTGCATGTTCTGCACCACTAGATGCTAATGCAAAGGTTGATATCATTAGCATAAATACTAAAATTCTACTCACATTACATCCTTATATTTGACTAAATTTAGCTTTGACAGCTTCTTTAAACATTGGGATTTGTAATTTAAGATCACTTTCCAATTGTTCACGATTTCGAGCAAGTTCTTGCTCAAATTCTAAATACTGACTAGCTAATTCAGCACGCTTTGCTTCTAACTTACTATCTGCTAACTCTTTAGCATCCGCAATAACTTTCTCTCTTAAGGCCGCAGCTTCCAATTTAGCGTTTGCAATTATTGATTGCGCTTTTGATTCAAGCTCGTTGATTTCATCATCATTAGAACCTACTTTTTCCAAGTCTTTCTTGATGTCCTCATCTCTTTTTTTCATATAAGCGAATAATGGATTGTAAAGCCAACTGTTTAGAACGGCAATAAGTGTAAGAAACACGATTAATGTAGCTACAAGTAGTATCGGATTTATATCTAACATAGCACCTCCTAAAAGTTGCGTGATTATACTATCTTAAAATTAAAAGAATTGTTAAACTGACAAAATATTTAAATTTTTTTTATATTTTTATGAAAAATTATAAATTTATTTTAATTTATACTATTTTAATTTGAAAAATAACTCAACAAATCTTTTATTTGATCTTCGCTTTCAAACTCTATTATTAATTTTTTATTAGAACTTTTACTCTTAAATCCAAGTTCTGATAATTTATCTTTAATATTTTTAAAATTATATGAAACTGTTTCTATTTTATCATTCAACTCTTTGTTGTTGTTTTTAATGTTTTTTATAATTGACTCAACATCCCTTACACTTAACTTTTGTCCAACAATTGAGTTAACGATTAGCTGCTGCTGTTTTTCATCAAGACCAATTAAAACTTTAGCATGTCCTGTACTAATTTTTTTTTCTACTAAAGCTTTTTGCGTTTTTGACGAAAGTTGCAACAATCTGATAGTATTTGTGATATGTGTTCTGCTTTTATGAATTCTAGCAGAAAGCTCATCTTGTGTTATACTGTGCAGCTTAATAAGCTCAGCATAAGCATGTGCCAATTCTATTGAATTTAACTCATCTCTTTGAATATTTTCAATAAGTGCAAACTGCCTCATTTTATGCTCATCACTATTTAAAATAATGGCACGAATTGACTTTAATTTTGCAAGCTTTGATGCACGAAGTCTTCTCTCTCCTGCAATAAGCATATACCCGTCAACATCTTCCGTTACTACTACAGGTTGAAGCAGCCCGTTGCTTTTTATAGATTCGCTAAGTTCATACAATGAACTCTCTTCAAAATGTTTTCTTGGCTGAAATGGATTGGGTCTAATATCTTTTAGTGGAATCTCTACAATAGAATCTTTTTGAGAAACTTCATTCTCATACGCCTCATCTATTTCACCTAACAGTGCACCTAAACCTCTACCTAATTTTTGTGACTTCATATTTCCATAATCGCTTGTGCTAAATTTTGATATGATATAGAACCGCTTGATTTTACATCATATAAAATCACAGGTTTCCCAAATGATGGAGACTCTGCTAATTTTACATTTCTTGGCACTACTATAATTTCTCCATTTTCATCTTTAAAAAGTTTGCTGTCAAAATGTTGTTTTAAATCAGCAAAAACTTGTTTGGATAGATTATTTTGAACACTAAACATAGTTGGTAAAAATCCTTTAATATTTAACTTTTGATTAATTGATTTTCTTACTAGTTTTACAGTATTTAAAAGCTGCGCCAAACCTTCAAGTGCAAAAAACTCACACTGTATAGGAATGATTACAGAATTGGAAGCAGAGAGTGCATTTATGGTCATCGGTCCAAGTGCCGGAGGAGAGTCTATAATGATATAGTCATAATCTTTTAAGACATTTGCTATAGCTTTTTTCAAAACTAGTTCACGCCCTTTAGAGTTTTGCGCATCATAATACTCCTTTTCAATTCCAACCAACCCTATATTTGAAGGTGCCAAATGAAGTGTAGGCAGTTCAGATTTTAAAATAATATCTTTTAATTTTTTTGTTCCGATTAGTACATGATAAATATTAAATTCATAATCATTTCTGTGAAATCCCAAAGATGTAGTAGCATTGGCTTGCGGATCAGAGTCTATTAAGAGCACTTTTTTTTCTGCAACTGCAAGTGATGCAGCTAAGTTTACGGCAGTCGTCGTTTTGCCTACACCACCTTTTTGATTTGCAATTACAATTACTTCACTCATCTTAAACTATATATCCTTTCACCATTGATTACAACCGAACCATCACTCTGTAGTGACGCATCTTCTAAAGAAATTCTTAAATTTTTATCATGTGTATAAAAGTTTTGATTTCTATAAAATTCTAACTTATATTTACTAAAAACTTGCTTCCATGAACTCTTTTTTTTAATGTTTATAAAATATCTTTCAATCAACTTTTCTCTGTTAACTTTTATATCTAATTTTTCAAAACTTTCAGGCGCCTCTGTTATATTTAATCCAACTCCGCAAACAAGGCTCTCTTTGATTATATTAGTAATCATACCGCCTGCTTTTTTATTTTTTATGTAAAAATCATTGGGCCACTTAAGCCAAACTTTTGAACCAAACTCTTTAAGAGTCTCTTTTAAAATATAAGAAAAATAAATAGATGCAGATTCAAGTTTCAGATCTTTTGGCAAATCTTGCAAAGAAAGCGCAAAAGATAAAAAAAGATTATCTCTGCCTTCGCTCCAAGAGTTTCCTCTGCTTCCGATTCCTGCTGTTTGAAAATTTGCAACCACGGCATAAGGAGGAGAAATTTTATTATTTTGAATAAGCTCTTTTAGATATTTTTGCGTTGAGTCTACACTCTCAAGATAGAGTATCTGCAACCCCTATCCTTTTTCCATTTATATACGAGAGGATGTCCATCTCTTTTTTTGATTCTGGTTGTACATTATAGACTCTTATGCTGCCTTTTTTGCATCCCACAATAATAGAATCTTTTTCAATTTTTAAAATTTTACCGCTCTCGTTTTGAGTCTCATTCTCTAAAAACTCTATCCTTTTTAGTTTCAATTTACTTGAGAGGTATACTCCCGGCCAAGGAGTAAATGCGCGATACTTGTTAAAAAGAGTTTTTGCTTCTTCAAATGTAACTTCACCATCTTGTTTTGTAATTTTTGTACAATGAGAAGATTTAGAATTATCCTGTTTAACCGGGGTATATTTATTAAAATTCTCTAAAACATCAACAGTAAGCTCGCATGCAACATCAGCAAGTTTATTAAAGAGTGATTCTGCCATCTCATTTTTATCTATATCAATCTCTTTAATTTTTATGATATCTCCCGTATCAAGACCTTCATCCATAAGCATTGCTGTTACGCCGGTTTTTCTTTCTCCCTTTAAGAGAGCTTGCTGGATTGGACTTGCTCCTCTATATTGTGGCAGTATCGAGGCATGAAGATTTATGCATGGGGCATGTTCTAATATTTCACGAGGCAATATCTGCCCATAGGCTGCCACTACAATGTAATCACACTCTATTTTTTTAAGCTCTTCAATAACATCCGCTTCTCTTAATCGATTTGGCTGATAGACTTTAATGTTATTTTGAAGTGCTACAGTTTTAACAATTGAAGGCGTAAGAACTTTTTTTCTTCCTACAGGTTTATCCGGCTGTGTATAAACAGCAACCACTTCCATATCTTTTGTGGTTATAATTTTTTCTAAAATCCTAGCGGCATACTCCGGTGTTCCCATGAAAATTATTTTCATCACTTGACCTTAGTAAAAAGAGTTCCGCCTAAATGCCTGTTTTGCAACATAAGACTCTTTATATCGCTCAAATCATATCCGCTTGTTAAAACCATATCTATGCCGTGTTTTAAAAGATAATTAGCAGCTTTAAGCTTTGTTAAAATTCCGCCGGTTGCAAAAGCTCCATGTGGACTAGCCTCTTTCTCTAACTCATTCTCATCAATACTGTTTACAATTTTAAGTATTTTTGCATCTGAAAATTTTCTCGGATCTTTATCATAATAAGCATCAATATCTGAAAGAATAATAAGTAAATCAGAATCGGTATATTTTGTAATATATGCGGAGAGCTGATCATTGTCTCCAACGACTAACTCTTTTGTGGAAGTAGCATCATTTTCATTAATAATAGGAATAACACTGTTTGAGAGAAGCGTATTGACGGTATCTTTGATTCTTTGTATCTCATCATCTCTTTGCAAATTTGCAGCCGTTACTAAAACTTGTGCTGTCAAAATATTGTGAGTTGCAAATTTTTTACTATATTTGTTCATCAAAATTGGCTGTCCAATAGATGCCAGAGCTTGTTTATTTTGCAATATGCCTCTATCTAATTTTAACGCTGTATATCCAGCTGCAACTGCACCTGATGAAACCAGTATAACTTCATTGTTTTTTCTTAATTCTGCCAAAAAATCTACTAATTCTCTCATTCTAGCAAGCGCAATGGAATCGTCTTGCGTTAAAACAGCACTTCCTACTTTTACAACTACTCTTCTCATTTTTTTATAACTCGGATCGTTTGGATTGAACTAATTTAAATAAAGCCTTTTTAAGCGGTTCAATATTTTTTTGTGTCGCCGATGATATCGGTGCAACAAAATATGGAAGTGATCTATCATATCCAAGTGTTTCATCTGCACTATCTTGAATAAAATATGGAATTGAATCGTCAAACCCAATATCACTGTTTTTAGTGGCTTTTACTCCTACTATTTCTAAAAAATTACTGACCAGATCAGTTATTTCATCTGGAGAAACTGCATCTGATCTTGTTAATGCAATGGCATATTTACTATTTGCCAGCTTATCTGAGAACGCAGATACTTCAGCCTTTAAGGTGTCTATCTGCTCTTTTAAATCTCTGTACGATGCCAAGTCAACCATAAAAAGAAGAATCTCCGTTCTTTCTATGTGTCTCAAAAATTCTATTCCAAGACCTTTGCCCTCATGAGCTCCGCCTATAATTCCTGGAATATCAGCCATTATAAACGACTCGAAATCACCAATATTTACCTGACCAAGTTTTGGCGTAAGAGTAGTAAACTCATAGTTTGCAATCTCAGGACGAGCATTTGAGAGTGTTGAAATCAGGGTTGATTTACCTACATTTGGAAAACCGACCAAACCAACATCGGCAATAAGCTTAAGATCAAGTTTAATTCTTCTTGTTTCACCCTTTTCTCCGGGTTGCGCATAAGTAGGTCTTTGATTTGTAGATGACTTAAAGTGGGTATTTCCAAGCCCGCCTTTTCCACCTTTTAAAAACAGCTCTTCTTGCCCATCTTCTAACATATCAAACAGTATTTCACCACTGTCCTGATCAATTATCTGTGTACCCGGCGGTACTATAATAACTTTTTTTGCACCAGATTTTCCCGTCATGCTTGAACCTTCACCTGGAGCACCATTATCTGCTTTTATATGCATCTTTTTTTGAAAATGAGAAAGCGTATGAGTGTTGTTATCGCATTTAAACCAGATGTCACCACCTTTGCCGCCGTCTCCGCCGTTTGGTCCACCGTTTACAACAAATTTTTCACGGCGAAATGCTACACACCCTTGACCGCCCTTTCCTGAAGAGACCGTTAATTCAACGCTATCTGTAAACATATATATTTTCCTTGATATTTAAATACCTGATGTTACGCACTATTATAAAAGGTGTGTAAAGTCAGTTAATACTTAAAAATTTACTAGTAACAATAAAAAGTAAACTATTAAATATTTAAAATTTTTTAGGCGCACGACCTAATATTGAAGTAGAAATATTTGAGCCTAGGCTCAAATATTGTAGAATTATGCAGCGGGGATAATTGAAACTTGTTGGCGTTTTTTATCTTTTCTATGAAATGATACAACACCGTCAACCAATGCATATATAGTATGGTCTTTGCCCATGCCTACATTTTTACCAGGGTGAACTTTAGTTCCTCTTTGACGAATAATAATGTTTCCTGCTATTACAGCTTCTCCACCATACTTCTTTACACCAAGTCTTCTACCAGCCGAGTCACGATTATTCTGTGTACTACCTTGACCTTTCTTATGTGCCATCTTAAATCTCCTTGAGTTTTTTTAGCTTATGCCGCTATTTTTGTAATACGAACGCGCGTATAATCTCTTCTAAAGCCTCTTTTTACTTTAGAATCTTTACGACGACGCTTCTTAAAAGTCATAACTTTTTTATCACGACCTTCATTGATAACCTCAGCAGTTACAACAGCACCCTCTACGAATGGTGCTCCAACTTTAAGTTCACCTGCGTTAACAGCTAGAACTTCTTTAATCTCGATAGAAGCTTTAGGTTCAAGAGACATTTTATCAAATAATAAAATATCACCCTCTTGAACTTTATACTGCTTGCCACCGTTTTTGATAATTGCGTACATCTACAATTCCTTAAATCTTTAAATACTTGGGTCCCTATGGGCGCATTAAATTTACATTCCCATTGGTTTTGTTTCTACAAAAAGTTCGAAATTATACTCTTACAAGCTTTAAGTATTGTTTAACTTAAATAAAAAGTTTTCAATTTAAATATCTAAACTACAAATTTAGCTACTTTTATAAACATCATTTCTTCAAAATATTGTAAACTTATTGAAAAAAAGGTATAAAAATTATAAATTTGCTATTTATTTACTCTATTTTTCTACTGTAACTATATAAAGAGAATAATTCAACCATATTTCACACATCTACTCAAGCTCTAACTGCATCAAATACATATCTTCACCCTCAAGAATCTCAATATCCGTATCTTTACATTTTGGACAACAATAATCTATACTTTTTAAAACTGACTCATTTAAACATTTGTTGCATTTTATAACGATTTGCTGGATATTTATAACAAACTCCGCCTCTTCACAGAGCGTCTTTTCTTTAAATGTATCAAATGCGGTTCTTAAAAGCTCAGGCTCTACCCCACTCATAACGCCGATTTTAACTACGACTTTAGTTACTTTTGTAGCGTTGTTTTTTGCGGCATTTTCTTCGCATGAATCTAAAAGAGACTGCACTATACTGTATTCATGCATCTAAATTTCCTTTTAATCTTTGAGGTGTTTCAATAGAGCAGACTTTATAAACAAAATCATGTCTTAGCTTATGAAACGAGCTATCTTCATTCCAAAATTCCAAGTGCATCGTCTTTAACTCATTCTCTTTGCACTCATTTATAAACTCTCTGTTTCTTTGCAAATAATCCTCTTTTTCATATATAAAATCATCATATTTGTCTTGCATATTTGCCAGTTTATCGGTAAAACTTCTTAATTGCTCAAAATAGTTCTCTTTTTCAAAAACCTCATCCACCATATTTATCTCTTTCGCTTGAGCGGCATTTATGGGCAGACAACGCTCCAGCAGCTCTTTTGACTTGTGCGCACCTACTCTTTTTGGCAGTGTGTAAGTATGATACTCGCTTCCGCTAAGACCCAAAGTTTTATAGTGCGGATTTAAAACAACATCTTTACATGTCACAACATAATCACAAGCAAGAGCCAAAAACACTCCTCCTGCTCCTACATTTTTATGCAGAGATGAAACTGTTATAATATCATCAGCAAAAAGTATCGATTTTACGACATCATTCATGGCATTTATGTTGCTCCAGCCGTCCTCTCCCTGTTTTTTAGAGTCCTCAAGAATATTTAGATGTATGCCGTTGCTAAAAAAATCTTCTCCTCCCATTAAAACTATAACCTTGCAGCTCTCTTTTAGATACTCAAACGCGTACTTTAGCCTGATGCACTGTTCAGAATGCATAGCGCCGTTGTGAAAGTTAAAATAGAGATAGCCTACTTCGCCTATAACTTTTGAGCTAATCTCATGAAAAGTTTTTTCTTTCTCTTTGACTATCAACGGCAAACGAATCTCTTTAATACCTTTGATTTTATCTTTTAAAACATAGGTCGAGGGAAGTTTGAACCTGCCGACTTCTGACATGTGGCTTATCCATAAAGCACCGTCAATCGTGCCGACGCAAATCGCGCCGTCTCTTTTGGCGATTATCTCTTTGGGTTTTCCTCTGAACTTTTCTTCTTCCCACGCTCCAAAGAGATAACACTCTACACCTAAAAACTCATCTTTTACACCCGGAAAACTATCGCTTACATGTATCTTTTTTATGATCTCTTTTGTCGTATCTCTTTGCCAATCTATGGCTCTCTCTTTTTGCGTTAAGTAATTATGCATCGGCATTTTGAGTTGAGGAGTGGGTTTAAACTCTTTGTCGTCCAAATTCTTAAGCAGCTCTTTTAACGCTTTTGAGGCGGCATCAGCGACTTCGTTTCTGTAGATGGAAGCCTTTGTCGCATCTCTCATCTCAAACCTGACTTCGGCGTATATATCTCCGCCGTCAAACTCTTCGTTTGCTCTGAGTATGACAACGCCCCACTCTTTTTTATCTTCCCTTATGGCATGGTCGAGCGCGTTGTGTCCTCTGTCTCCTCTTATGCCGGGATGGAGAATAAAAGTGGGAATTTTTAGAAATATCTCTTTTGGAAGGTATTTTTTCAAGTAAGGACAAAAGATGATATCGGGCGCAAACGCGTCAACACTTTGCATCATCGCCTCATTGCTTATGGCATACTGCACCGAGACCGTATGATTCATCTCTTGAAGCTCACAAAAAACTCTTTGCGTAAGAGAGTTAAAGGCAGATACGATAAGAAGTATTTTCATAGCTTTAGCAAATCCTTGGAAGCAGCTCGCCGCTTGGCGTATCTAAAAACCGTGAAGTTCCCCAACTGCTCTTTAAAACGACTTTTTTTAGATGCGTATCCGTTACTTTGCCAATTATCGCTGCATTTTTGCAACTCTCAAAAGTTTTTAAAATCTCAACTGCTCTTGGTGCATTTTCATGATTTATCGCCAACACAAAAGTACCCTCATTTGCCAAAGCCGTCGCTTCAAAACCGAGCATTTCACAGATGCCTTTTACCTCATCGCTGACAGGGATACTCTCCTCTTGCACTTCTATACAGATATCTGACTGCCTCGACCACTCGTTTAAAACAGCACTTACTCCGCCTCTGGTTGCGTCTCTCATAGCCGTTATCTTTATATCTGCGTCCAAAAGAGCCTTTACCTGAGGAAAAAGCGACTCACAATCACTCTGCAAAGAACTGCTCATCTCAATGCCTTCGCGCGCAACAAAGATAGCCGCACCGTGACAGCCGATATCACGGTTTACGATGATGAGATCATCTTTTGTTATGTTGTTGGAGCTGATACCCTTTTTCAAAACTTCGCCGATTCCCGTAGTGTTTATGAAAATCTTATCGACACTTCCGCGAGGCACAACCTTGGTGTCTCCGCTCACGACAATCGCACCGTTTACCTCAAGCTCTTTTTTCATACTTCGCACGATTCTCTCTAACTCTCTAGTCTCAAAACCCTCTTCGATAATCACGCTACATGTCAAATATTTCGGCTTCGCCCCCATCATGGCAAGGTCGTTACATGTACCGCAGATAGCAAGCTTGCCTATGTCCGCTCCCGCAAAAAAAAGAGGCGAAACCGTAAAACTATCAGTTGAAAATGCCAACTCCCCGTTATGGATAATAGCCGCATCTTCGCTTTTGTCGAGGATGTCGTTTTTAAAAGCCTTGTAAAAAACTTTAGAGATAAGTTCGTTGTTCTCTTGCCCGCCGTTACCCTGTGCTAATGTTATGGTTTTAGTCATCTGCTTTCTCCATTGTATTTATTATATTCACTTTCCAGTATCCACCTTTGTTCGCACCTGCTTGTTTTGTATTTTTTTCGTTCCAATGCTCCAAAGGCTGTAAAGACTTCAAAATTAGGAAGCGATGTATGCACTCCCATCGGAGAAGATGGGAACGAGGAGAAATTTTCCTATCAAGTTTAAAATATTTATGAAGCAGTGGCGTATCTATGATATGCTCTTTTAGCTTTTTATCTTTTACTTTACTGTATTCATATATTATATTTAACATATTACTTCCTCAGCCATAGCGCTATTTTCATCTAGCATCACACAAGTTGTACCTCTCGCACTCTCTTTTCAAAAGTTATAAAATTGCAATTTTTGAATATCACTTTTTTCTAAAACATACCTTTCACAATCAACATGTATATTTTATCCGAAGTAGGGTTTTTTCTTTCATATTAAATTAAATTCCCATATTTATAGTACGCGGCACACGCGCCCTCGCTGCTTACCATGCAGCTTCCAATGGGTGAAGTCGGTTTGCATGCGGTTCCAAAGAGAGTGCATTCGGGCGGGTTTGCCATGCCTCTCAGTATATCTCCGCAGATGCATAGTTTGTGGTCTTCTATCTCGCCGAGTGGCAGAACATCTTTGTAGACTATCTCTGTGTCATACTCTTTGAACTCAGGCTTTAGTTTTAGTCCGCTTTTAGGAATATTGCCCAAACCTCGCCATTTGAACAGGTCTCTTTTTTCAAAATATCTCTCTATTAGCTCCTGCGCTTTGACATTTCCATCATATGTCACAAGCCGTTTGTACTCCACTTCAAGCTCGCATCTGCCCTCTATGAACTGTTTGACTATCATGCTAATTGCCTGCATGACATCAACAGGCTCAAAACCCGAGACAACCACGGGGCGGTTATAATCACGCGGAAACTCTTCATAGATTTTACTTCCGCTTATCACGCTTACATGTGAGGGTCCTAGAAATGCGTCTATTTTGTTGTTGTAACTATCTACATGCACATCTCTGCTATCTATCAGCTCACGCATAACTTCGGGAACGGTTACATGGTTTATGTGAAAGAAGATGTTTTTGATGTTCTGCTTTATAACCGCATCAAGAAGTGCAGCTGTCATCGGCGTAGTCGTCTCAAATCCTATGGCAAAAAAGATGACTTTTTTAGTAGGATTCTCTTTTGCAATCTTTAGACACTCTAGCGGAGAATAGACAAAACGAACATCTGCACCCTTGCTTCTTGCAGTTTGCAGACTTCCGTTGCTTCCGGGTACTTTTATCATATCGCCTAGAGTCACAAGTATCACATCAGGCTGCATACTTAAAACATAAGCATGATCAATGCGCTCTTTTGGCATGATACAAACCGGACAGCCGGGACCGTGGATAAACTTGATGTTTGATGGCAGAAGCTGAGGAAGACCGTACTTCATAATAGTATGCGTATGTCCGCCGCAGACTTCCATGATGTTTATAGGATTTTTCAGCTTTGCCGCATCCTCTTTTATGATTTTTGCATAGGCTTTTATGGTGTCTGCGTCTCTAAAGTCATCATAAAGATTTTTAAGTTCCAAACCCATTTTAGACTTCTCTATTTGGACACTCATCTACTTCTAAAATCGCCAGCCGCCTATCCTCTTCGTTCATAGCATCTATAATCTCTCTATAAAGCTCCAAACTCTCTAACGCCTCTTTTTCATCGATTTTGTTCATCACAAATCCGATATGCAAAAGCACATAATCGCCTACATGTATATCCTCTTGGCTCATCAAAGATAAAGAGGCTTCCCTTTGCACGCCCATCGTATCGACTGTCGCTATTTCATTTTTTTTATCTATTTTTACTACTTTTGAGGGTATTGAAAGGCACATTATCTCATTCCTATTTTAAACTTTATCCACGCAGCCACTTTTTTGATGGACTCTTCATCTTTGGTACTTACTTCAAGTATGTCAACACTAGGTTTTAACTTTCTTGCAGTCTCTTTCTCTTTTTGGATGTCGTATTCAAAATATGGAAGCAGGTCGGTTTTAGTAAAAAGAATCAAATCTGCTTGACGAAACATAACGGGATATTTTGCTATCTTATCTTCGCCCTCGGGAACACTGACAAGTACTATGTTTAAGTGGCTTCCTACATCATAACTAGCAGGGCATACGAGGTTTCCGACATTCTCTACAAAACATACATCCATATTGTCCAAATCCATGTGATGCAAAGCTTTATGAACCATAAACGCGTCCAAATGACAAGCCGAACCCGTTTGAATCTGATGAGCCTCTATCCCTTTTGCTTTGAGTCTGTCCGCATCGCGGCTCGTCTCCAAGTCACCCTCAACGACACAAAATTTAAACTCGCCCAAATCCGACAAACTCTCCAAAAGTGCCGTTTTTCCGCTTCCGGGAGAGCTCATAAGATTTATACACAAAACACCGTGAGAGTTAAAATGCTCACGATTATGCTGTGCCTCTTGGTCATTTTTATCTAAAATTTTTGTAATTACCGAGATGGTTTTAGGGTCGTTTAGCTGTGGATTGTCATGCAGATGTTTATGAGCGCTCTGATGTTCATGAGAATCCCGATGATGATGTTCATGTGAATGATTCTCTTTCTGAGAGTGACTATGTTCTACAATGCTGCAGCCGCAATCTTTACACATATTTATATCCTTAATTTTATTTCATAAAATGAAGGAAGCCCTTCATCTGATTTATTACGGTATCGGAAGTAATTCCGATACCTACATTAACACTTTGTTTCCTTCGGCAGAAGACCCTCGGCACTTATGCCTCTTTCTATCTGATTTTCTATCCGATTAACATGTTAGAGCCGACAACGACTGAGACGACTCCGGCAATTGCAAAAACTCTTCTTAAATTCTGTTTTGAGTTTAATAGATTTTTATTAATATAGAGTATAACTGCCCCGAAACCTACAAATATACTCATAACTCTAAGCGTAAACGCAAAAACCATTACAAAATCAACACTCTGTTCCTTAATTACTCCAAGCGTTATAAGTATCGTCTTTTTTTGTTTTTGCCGATTGAGAAATCTGCAATTGCAGTCAAATGATCAGGTCCAAAAGCATGAAACACACCATACCAAAATATAAGAAGTAAGCCTAAGTGCTCCATACAAAACCTTTTGTGTTTTTAAACTACGCTAATTCTAGCGCCTCAACTTGTGAGCGTTTTTCAAGAATACGCGTATATCCGTAAGCCAAAACGATTCCGCTAAGGTGAAGCATAAGAGTTGTAAGACTAAATCCTAGCATATAAGTTACAAAATTTCCGCCCTGAAACTCAGACCCGTGGGCAAAACCGTGGAACATTCCAAAAAATGCAATGATTGCAATAATAACATTTAATGAAATCTTTTTCGCATAACCGATAAGTGCAAAAACAACTGCGATGGAAAGCAAAATGCCCTCTTCGATGAACAATATCTCAACACCCATAAAACCAATTACTGCCGCTAACATCATTGCACCCATAAATGCCACTAAAAGTAAATAACCTTTTTTCTGAGAAAGAAAAGCAACCATACCGACGCCCACCATCGCCAAGATATGATCTAAACCGCTGATAGGATGTAAAAATCCACTCCCAAATCCACCACTCTCCAAAGTAGTAGTGTGTCCAAAAGCCAACGCCGAGAATGATAAAAGCATCAATAACATTTTCATGATTTTTTCCTTAAATTGATTGTATCTCTATTCTTCTGAATAGCTGTTCATATTTTATATCTTTATTGTAAAAGTAACATTAATTTTCTTATTTCTTAGTTATTTTTGGTACTAAACATGGTAGAATATTTTATGAAATGTATCTACTGCCAACATACCAAACTCTACGAGCTGAAATCTGGACAGATGAAGTGTGCAAAATGCAAAAAAAAGTTCTCTGAAAAAAAAATAAAAACAGATTTAAAAATTATGGAGTATTTTTGCGAAAATTTCACAGTAAATGAAGCAAGCAAAAAACTCTTTATCAACTATATAACCCTCAAAAAAAGATATGAATTTTTTCGTCAACTAATCGCAAACTATTTAGAAAAAGCGTATCAAAACAAACAGATCATAGAGTACGATGAATATATCTACCTTGAGAAAAGCAAGAAAAAAGTAAAAGAGAACATTTTTGATGCGCAGAACTTTCTGACTCTTGCCTACGATGACAAAGTATACAACCTGCTTATGCCAAACCTAAACAAGTATAAAAATCAGTTTTTAGACAATAACATAGAAGAAGTCTATTTCAAAGAATTTTCAAAATTTATGATGCGCAACAAAATCTCAAAAACAAAAAAAAGAGAAAACCGAATCACACAGTTCTGGCTCTTTTTTGAAGAGTCTATTTTAAAATACAAAGGAGTTGGAAGTGAAAACTTTTTTTACTACTTGAAAGAGATTGAGTTTAAGTTTAACTACTCTAAAGAGATGCAGAAAGAAATATTAGCAGAGTTGTATCAAAATTCACTGTGAGATAAAACATAATAAGCCTGCCCCAAAGCGATTCCGCCGTCATTGGTAGCCGTTTCTTGTTGAAAGTAGCATTTGATTTTCTCTTGTTTTAACTCTTGACATGTAAGCTCAAGCAGAGTTTTGTCTTGAAATACTCCGCCGCTTAAAATCACTTCAAGTTTTTCTCGCTTTGAGATATCAACGATGATTTTTACAAGCGTGTTTATGAACATGGTATTTAGCTCTTTTTTATCCGGCTTGTTTTTTAACATGTACTCTGCTATTTTTATCTCAATTACGCCCTCTTCTATGTCGTAATCAAAATATTTTTCTATGTTCTTCTCATAAAAACTCTCACACAAAAGTCCGCTCTCGCCCTCATAGCTTACACTCTGGGCAATACCTGAAAATGAAGCCACGGCATCAAAGAGTCTTCCTACTGAGCTACTTTTTGGCGCGTTTAGATTTTTTAGGTAGCTTTGATGAAGTATTTTTATCTCATCTTTTGAAAAGGATTTCACAACATCTAGTTCAAGCTTTAAAACCTCTTCTAAAGAGAGTTTGTCAAAAAGCATACTGAGTGCTACTCTACGAGGCTCTTTTATAGCCTTTTCTCCGCCTAGAAGTTTTACCGTTTTGAAACTGTATTTGCGTTTGTCTCCTACAAAAATCTCTCCGCCCCATAGAGTACCATCATCGCCGTAACCCGTGCCGTCAAAACTGAATCCAAGATAATCACCCCTAAGTCCAAACTCCGCTTTACAGGCGTAGATATGTGCTAAATGATGCCCAACTTCTACAAGCTTTTTGTTCTGTTTTTTCGCCCATTTGGTCGTTTCATAGTTTGGATGTCTGTCATGCACTATGACACCCGGTTCAAAATCGTAAAAGCGTTTAAAACTCTCCAATGTTCTCTCAAAAAATCCAAAAGCCTCCATAGAGCCCAAATCCCCTATATGCGGAGATATGATTATGTTGTCGTCCATCACAAAAGCTATGGAGTTTTTTTGGTTTGCTCCGACTGCCAAAATCTTTTTCTCACTCTTAAAGGGAAGCTTTATTACCTTTGGAGCGTATCCGCGTGCAAGCCTTAGTATCTGGGTTTTGTCATCTACCACCTGAACAAGTGAGTCGTCAACACCGTTAATTATCTCTCTGTCAAAATCAAGAGTAAAATCAACAAAAGGAAGCTTTTTAAAAATATTTTCTGCGTTTATGATGATAGGCTCGTCGCCGAGATTTGCGCTTGTGGCAACTATGGGATTTTGCAGATAAGCAAAGAGAAGATGATGAAGAGCGGTGTATGGCAAAAAGCAGCCTATTCTGTCAATATTTGGAGCTAAAAAGTATGATATTTTGACATGTAGATTGTTTTGACATGTAAGCTTTTTCAGTACGACAATGGGCGCTTCTTTTGATGTTAGGAGCTGTTCTTCTTTCTCATTTACATACGCCAAAGCCTTTATCTGCTCCAAATCTTTACACATGATGGCAAAAGGTTTTGTGGGTCTGTGTTTAAACTCTCTTAACTTTTTTAGCGCCTCATCATTCGTTGCATCGCAGACTATATGAAATCCGCCTATGCCTTTTATGGCTAAAATATTTCCCTCTTCTATAAGAGATGCAACTTTTTGGATAATTTCTTTTTGAGCAATATCTACTTTTTTATCGCCTCTAAAAAGAGACAAAGAGGGTCCGCACTCGTTGCATGAAATAGGCTGTGCATGGTATCTTCTGTTTAAGGGATTATTGTACTCTTCTTCGCACGATCTGCACATCTTAAACTTCTGCATAGATGTGTTTTTTCTGTCATAGGGAACTGTTTTTATGATGCTATATCTCGGTCCGCAGTTTGTACAGTTTGTGGCAAAGTAGTTATGATATTTTCTGTTTTTCTCATCTTTTATATCTGCCAAACACTCTTGACATGTAGCGGTATCGGGAGGAATAAGAGCAGATTTGTATGAGGTTTTTGAGTCATCACAGCTTTGTATAATCGCAAAGCCTTTTTCTAAAAGCGGTTCTATCTCTGTTTTTTGTATCTCGTCTATTCTTGCAAGCGGCGGAAGTTTAAAGCGGAGCGACTCTTCAAAAAGCTCTATATCTTTTTGCTTTCCCTCTGCTTCAATTTCCACTCCGTTTATATCGTTTTTGACAAAACCTGCGAGTTTGAAATCGAGTGCCGACTTATATACAAAAGGACGAAATCCAACACCTTGAACCTGTCCTTTTATAATATATTTATATCTTTTCAAAACAATTCATTTCCGCCGTATAAAATATTTTTTCCATCAATTGGCAGCTCTTTATTAAAATAGAGATTATGATTTATAGAAACTTCTTTGCTAAGTTTACTAAAAAGATGTCTATTTTGTAAAAGTGAACCCGTTACAACCACAGCATCGCTTTTCATCTCCTCTTTTATCTCATCCAATTGAGTTGAGACAAACTCCACAAAACTCTCAATAACCCCGTAACTAAGCGTAAGTCTATCAACATCCGCCAGCTTGAAACTCATAGCGGTTCTAATCGTCATCAATGGGTCTAAGTAAACCTTAGAGTCAACTCTTTTTAGTTTATAGTCAATTCTTGGACCTTTTGTTCCAAAAAATGAACTCGCACTATCTTCAAGCACTTTTGCAGATGCAAAAAGATTTTTATCTTTTGAGTAACCTAAAACTATGGAAACTATACCCCAGAGTTTGTAAACATTAAACTCTTCTTCATTAAATGTTATGGCAGATATTGCCTCAAAATGCTCTGGAAATTTGTTTTTAAAGTTCTCTACCAGCTTCTTGCCGCTTTCATTTGAACTCATGATAGAATCAAACACATCTTTAACAGAGTCAAATTTAAACGCAAATGAGAGATACTCTATAGTTCCGAATTTTTTACAATAGACTAAAATATTATTGTGATACATTTTGGAGATGTTTACTCCAACAACCGTGTTATCAAACAAAGAGTGCTCTTTTATAACCGAGAAAAAAGCTCCTACATGAGGGATTAAATCATTGCTGTTACTTAGATTTTGATATGGCAGACCTTTTTCTCCTCTTACTATGGCGATATGATTATCGCCGACGACAACTTCGATAGGCTCTAGCTCTTTTTCATACTCCGCTAAATCAAACTTAACATCCAAAGGAAGCTTCTCTTTTGTTATAAAAATCAAGTTGATTCCGAGTTTGTTAAGCTCACTGAGTAAAAAATGCAAAACTAAATCATCAGGGAGTTTAAAACGGATAAGTTCATTTGCTACATCTTCAAAATCCATTTTAAATTTGATGTTTGTTTTTAACTTTACAAAAGGTTTCTCGATAGCTCCAAGTGCCGCCATTTCGCTGTTTGTAGCATTTGTGTAGTGTGTGGTCGTGCCTAAATCATAACTGATAATATCAAAATCAACCTCATTACATTTTTTACCTAATTTACCAACGAAATATTTTGAGTAAAATGTGTTTACTTCAACTACCAAACCATCGCTTATTGATTTTGCAAGATTTACAAAATCATCTTTATAGCTCTTTTTTTCGCCATTCACATCGTATCCGCAGACTTCACACTCATGAAAAATATTGTAATAGTTCTCATTTGATTCATCCATAACTTCACGCAAACACTTAGGGCAAAATGCCATAGGAAGTTTTTGTAATTGAGGTAAAACAGAACTCTCTTGCGGCATCTCATCTACGACTTTGACATCTGTTTCATGTAAAAAAATTGAGTGAGGCAGTTCAAGTGACAATCTGTTTGCAAAACTCTCCAACTCATCGCTATCATCTGATTTTACATACAAAAAAAGATTATCGCCCTTTTTTATAATTTTTGATTCAAGGAAAAACACTCCAAGCGTATTTAAAATTATTTTTTCATAAATCAAAGATGATGAGAGATAGTTAAACGAAAACTCCAATATCATTGCGTGCCTTTTAAGTATGTATATTTTGAAACCTCTTCTAGGGTTGTATTTTTTTTGATGAGAACTTTAACCCCGAAATCTTCTATATATTTTGTAATGACCTGCTCCATAGTTAGACTTGCTTTTAAAACTTCCGCTGTCATTGAAAAGGTACTGTTTTCCCCGATTACATAAGGAATGACACCCACTATTTTAGTTGGAGGCAAATCGCCTAACATCTCTATCATCTGAAGAGTTTGAAGCATTTCGACCTCATGAGCACTTCCATTCCATGTTATACATTCAGGCACATCGTTAAAGTCAAAACTGTAAACATCTCCGACTTCTCCATCTGCTACATTAACGCAGTCTATAAGTAAAACATTGTCATAATCAGTAATTATGGGTATAAGTCTCTGTGCCAATGTACCGCCGTCAAGAACATCAACAACATGTTCATCTGATACAAACTCATACTTTTCATCTATTAAATTTGCAAGATGAGGACCTATCCCCTCATCTCCAAATAAAATATTGCCGATGCCAAGAACTAAAATTTTCAATATAAACCCTTAATGTTTTCTTTTCCATCTATATCCGCTAAATATAGAATCAACTGTTCCCTCTTTTCCGTGAACTGCATTAAAAACTACCATGTAAACATGTCCGACTACAAAAAAGATTACTCCCCACATAAGCAGATGATGCAGCTCTCTCACGGCAGCAAGTCCGCCTAGCATCACTTCAAATTCTCTCATAATATCATAAAGCATTCCGCCTATTCCAAGATGAAAACTATGAACATAAAGAATAAGCCCTGTTATAATCAAACCTGTAATAGCGATGTAAAAGACAAAATAAGCCAAAAGTTGTATAACATTGTACGCTCCGCTTAACTTTGGATGCTTCGATAAAAGCAGATAATAACCTATCTGACTAAGCCAATTTTTAAGACTCAAAACATCCTTAAAAGAGTTGATTTCAATCTTATCTTTTACCGAAAAGAAGAAGTAGTATGTCTTTCCTATAAACATAGAAATCATAATAAATCCAAATATCTCATGTACACCTCTAAACTCTGCATTTAAAAAGTTTGTCGGTTCTGCATTTACTGCAGGAATTATAAAAGGAACAGAGAGATAAAACCCCGTAACCGTTAATATAATTATACTAAACACCCTAATCCAGTGGTGCCATCTATAAAACGAAGTAAACTCTAGCTCTCTTTCAATGGTTTCATCAGCATGATTAAGAGAATTTTTTTCTAATGTATCAACACTTTGCATAATGACTCCCTTAAATAGTGCATCCGCCGTAAAGCGGGTCGATTTTATACTGGCTTAATGTTTTGCCCTTTGTGTCCATTACATGTACTGCGCATGCTATACACGGGTCATAAGAGTGAATGATTCTGATTATCTCAAGCGGTTGCGTTAAATCCTCTATCTTTAGTCCGATTAAGTCCGCCTCGTAAGGTCCTTTTGCACCTTTAGAGTCCATCGGTCCCGCATTCCATGTTGAAGGAACTACCGCTTGATAGTTTTCGACAACGCCGTTTTTGATTCTAATCCAGTGGCTTAACATCCCGCGAGGCACATCGCCTATCCCTCTGCCTTTATACTCTTTATCTTTATCTATTACATAAGTAGCACAAGTTTCTTGATCAACTTTTAGGTTTTCTATCAGATTATTAAAAGCAACAAGCGCATTATCGGCAACAAGTTTTGCCTGCAGCATTCGCCCTGCCGTTCTTCCCAGAGTTGAAAACAGAGCAGCTGCAGGAATGCCTGTTTTAGCTAAGAACTCATTTACAACTGCTTGTACTTTTTTGTTCCCTTTTGCGTAACCGACCAGTATCGATGCCAACGGACCGACTTCCATAGGTTCACCGTTATATCTAGGCGATTTTATCCAGCTGTACTTCTCTTTTTCGTTAATCATCTTAGAATCTGTCATTTTGCCGTCAGGCCCGACTGATTGACCGTCTATAAAACCCGTATAGTTTGGATTTGTAGTTCCCTCATAAGGGTGTTGCGGGGCATCGTCTTTATACCAAGAGTGGGTAGCCTCTTCCGTTATCTTATCTTCATCAATCTCAAAAACCTTACTCAAATCTCCATTCATAATTATTCCGCTATCAAAAAGATACTCTTCTCTGCCTATCATAAACTCTTTATGCGCCATAAAGTTTTTAACACCCATAGGCTTCATAACCGAAGACTCGGTTTTATACATCTCTGCCGCCATTACGATATCGGCATAGTAAGCGTTGTTTACAAAATCTGCTATTGCTTGATACTTAACTAGATACTCTCCCATTCTAGCAGGATTCAGAAGATCCATTACACATGTAACTCCTCCGACTGCCAAACTTTGCGGATGAGGCTGTTTAGCGCCGAATATCGCCATCATCTGAGCCGCCGTTCTTTGAATCTCAAGTGCTTTTAAATAGTGCGAAAGCGCTATAAGGTTTTGCTCAGGTGTGAGTCTATATGTTTTATGCCCCCAGTATGCATTTGCAAATGGTCCTAGTCCTTGAGGATTTTTAGCAAATTTTGCCACTTTTTCTTTTACTTTTTTAAGCTCATTTTCGCCTGTTCCTATAGGATTGTCCGTATATTTAAAAGCCAATTTACTAGCTTTTGCCTCATCGGCTGAGAGTGCAGAGACGATATCGACCCAGTCAACTCCGTGAAGATGATAAAAATGAATAACATGGTCATGTAAAAACAGAGCCGCATTCATCAAAGTTCTTACAAGCTCCGCGTTATAAGGAATCTTAATTCCGAGTGCATCTTCAACGGCAATCGTACTTTTTAAATAGTGTGAATAGGTACAAACACCGCAAATTCTTTGCATCATAAGAGGTATGTTTCTAGGGTCTCTCCCTTTTGCTATTACCTCTAATCCTCTCCAAAGAGTCGAAGATACGAAAGCGTCTTGAACTACTCCGTCATCCCCTACTATTACTTCGGCTCTTAAATGTCCCTCTATTCTTGTTATGGGGTCAACTATTACTCTTTTTGACATATCTATACTCCTTAATTATTCTTTTGGGTTCTTAATTAGTGAAATCGCCGCGTGTGCCGCTATACCTATTGCAGTAACCGTTAAAATCCCAACACCGATTTTATCCGCCGTTGCATCTGCACCAAGACCGCCAAAAACCGTATGATAAAGTCTATCGCCAAGAGGTTCGTGAACGATTCCCATTTTATCCCAAAAATCAGGCTCACTGCATCCCATGCAACCGTGCCCTGCTTGAACAGGCCAAGAAGTACCTTGATTGAACTTCTGTTTTGAACAGTTGTTAAAAGTGTACGGTCCTTTACAGCCTACTTTGTAAAGGCAGTAACCATCTTTTGCACCTTCATCGCCGAACTGCTCTACAAATTCACCTGCATCAAATCTGCCTCTTCTCTCACATGCATCATGGATTCTAAGTCCGTAAGCCCATTTCGGTCTGTTAAAAACATCAAGCGCGGGAAGCGTTCCATAAAGAATAAAGTGAAGCAGTGTTCCCACAATATTGCTCTCGCTCGGCGGACATCCCGGTACATTTATAACAGGTCTGTCCGTTATGTTGCTAAGTGCCGTTGCATTTGTAGGATTTGGATATGCCGCTTGAACGCCTCCAAAAGATGAACAAGAACCGATTGCAAAAATAGCCGCAGCATTTTCTGAAGCTTCCCTTGCACTCTGTTCTCCCGTTTTACCGTGAGCACCGATAGTTAAAAAATAATCACTCTGAGCGTGCGGGATACCGCCTTCTACCATTAAAATATATCTGCCTTTATATTTTTCCATGGCATGTTCAAGATTGTGTTCAGCCTGCCAACCCGCCGCTGCCATAATCGTTTCATGATACTCTAACGAGATATAGTCGAATATTAGACTGTCTATGCTCGGAGTCGCAGACCTAAGGAGTGATTCGCTGCATCCCGTACACTCCGCCATATGAAGCCAAACTAAAGGAAGTCTATCGGCTAGTTCGGCAGCTTTTGCAACAAGAGGGGTAAAACTGGCAGGCAACATCAGCATGGATGTCATCGCCCCAGCCCAACCCATAAACTCTCTTCTTGAAAAGCCTTTCTCTTCAATCAACTTTGATATTGATACCTCATCATCAAGTTTTGGTAAATTTGACAACTCATCCAATCTAGAAGACAACTTGTTAAACAGACTGCTGTTTTTCATGACAAACCCCCTTTAATTTTAATTATATTCAAAAATGAATATTCATTCAATAATGGTATATGAAAAAAACTTAAACTAAAATTAATATGTCTTATATAACTATTATTTATATAAATATACTCTTATTAGCTTAAAAAATAATTATTTTTTTTTATTTTAGTGGGTAGTACAAACTGAGCAGACATCAAACGATTTGAAAACAAGTTCGGCAGTTTTAACATCGCTTAAACCAATCATCGCTTTTTGCGAAACACCATGTTTATCTTTTGTTCCGCCGCTTAGATTCCATTGTGTCGGCGTGATAATTTCATAATTTTTTATCATTCCGTTTTCTATCTCAACTTTATGAATAAGTGTGCCGCGCGCAGCTTCTACGGCAGAATATCCGCTGGAACTTAGTTTTGATATATCAATAGAGGGTTCAATATATGACTCTTCACTCAAATCCAAATCTTTAATCAACTCTTTTGAGTGTTGTAAAAGTTGGGATATTTCACAAACCCTTGCCAGTATTCTGCTAAAGATACTGTCGCCGTATTTTTTATGGGCATCTGCTATAAGCGGAGTTTTGTTCACCATGGCGCGGGCAAGCGGACCTACTTCATAATACTTATCTTTAAAGCTTACGTTTTTTGCAAACGATGAAGGCATTTCAGACTCTTTGACATGTTCGAGCGAGATATTATGAGTTACTTTTGCCTTTAGCGATTTGCCCTTTTTAAAATAGCTGTTGTGCCCAAAAGATATAAATCTGTCATAGCTTTTTCCGTACTCTAACAAGTTCTCTTTTTTTATCTGTCTGAGTATGTCAGGCAAATCTCCCTCATAATCCAAAAGAGCATCTGCATCTTCACATGTTAAAAAATTCTCACTCTTGGTTTTTACCAGATTCTCTTCCACAAACTTAAGCGTCTGGGCTATATAGTGTTGCAATTTTATAATATCTATCTCTGTTATTTCACAAACTACTCCGCCGACAACTGCGTAAGAAGTATGCGGATACTGTCCGCCGAATATTGCAATGGCTTTTCCCATAAGCTGAGACGGATATGTAGCTTTTAAAATCTCTTGCTTATGCCCGAATAGAGGCAGCATTGTGAGATAAAACCATTTAAAGTGGTTTTGGATAAGCTCGAAATTAAGCGTTAACTCTCTTATAATTTTCGCCTTGTTTGAAAGCTTCAAATTATCATAACAGCTCTCTAATGCTTGAACTGTAGCTATCAAGTGGGCATGTCCGCAGATTCCGCAGACTCTCGGATTTATAACAAGTGCGTCAAAAGCATTTTTGCCTCTTAAGATATTTTCAATATTTCTCGTTGACATAAATTCTATATCTACAAAATCAATCCTACCCTCTTTAAAATTAAAGTTGAGTTTCGCCTCACCCTCTATCTTCTCTATTAATTTAATCATCAATCAACTTCTTTTCTAGTCTATCAATTTTAAATGCTTTTGTAATGCCTGCTAGAGTTAGATAGACTCTTTTGCTCACGCCAACGGGGAGATTTTCGGGTATTGCCATATTTTTTTTAGTGCTAAAGAGATTTTTTCTCGGAAAAGCAGGTTCCGTACAACCCATGCAAGGGAGTCCTGCTCTGGTTTTTGAGTTTACCTCGTTCCAAAGTATTTTGTTACAGCTTCCGTGGGTAAATGGCGCTTGACAGCCGTGGTCGTAAAACATGCACCCCTCAAGTTCTCCGAATCGGTGATTATCTACTTTATACTCAAAATATTCGTTTCTCGTACAGCCATTATGGACAGTATAAGCATAAAACTCTTTTGGTCTAAGAAAATTATCCAGTTTTAATGCAGCGCTTTTTTTGATTGCATAAAGAGTATTTACCAAAACTTCAGGATGAACGGGACATCCTGAAACTGAGATGGTTTTATCCAACAAATCCTGATCTGTTTTTAGCGGTTCTTCTTGATCAAAATGTAAACCAGATGTATTTTCATAACCGCTCTCTCTAAAAATCCCGCCAAAAGTTGCACATGTACCGACTGTGACTATTTTTTGGACTATTTTAGAATATTTCTCAATTATATCCACAACAGAGACATCGGCTCTTTTAAACTCTTTTGAGATTGCACCTTCGATAAGTAAAATATCACAAGATATCTCTTTTGAAACAATATCTTCAAGCGAATACTCAGAATCTATGACGGGATGATAAATAAACTCAAAATCATCTAAAAATTGTTCCATGTATGGATAGTTTAAAAATGAGTGGGTATTGCCGTTGCAAGCGATTGCGCTAAGCCATAATACTCTCATTTTTGTTTTCATAATTATTCTGCACTCAACGCTTTATAGATATTAAATGTTATATCATCTACATAATCATTTAAATCTTTTGGCAAAATATTTTCACCCTTTAAAAAAACCATACCGCCTAGATAGCCCATAAAAAGTCCAAAAGCGCTAAAAAAGTCCTGCTCTCTCAAATCGCCGCATTTAACGCCCTCTTCAAAGTAAATCATTATCTCCGTTACAAACTCGTTTACGCAGAGCATTCCCTCACAGCTATTTTTAAAAACCTCACGATTTGAGAGATATATTCTTAAAAAGTAGTCTATCATCTCTGGTTTTAAAGAGGCTGTTTTAAAATACATCTCTACTATTTTTCTTGTTTTTTCTTTAGTAGATATCTCTTGTTCGTTTATCTCTTTTAACTTTTCACCTAAATATGCAGAGATATATTTTATGATTTCTATTGCTAAAACATCTTTTGATTTAAAATAGTTATACATGTTTCCAACACTCATTTTTAACAAAAGCGCAATATCAGGAATAGTTGTACTATAAAACCCTTTTGAAGCAAATAGTTCTAGAGCCGCTTGTATTATCTGCTCTTTTTTTAACTGCTTTTTATCTAACAAAATACTCTCCTACTCTCTTTATATAAAAAATTATACTATAAAGCCGTTTCAATCCTCTTTATAAAATCACTTAACCACAAGACTGAGAGAACTATAACTCTATATAAAAAAGACGGCATCAAAAGAGAAGTTTTGTCATTTTACCAACGCTACTGCATCAATCTCAACAAGGGCATTTTTTGGCAGCGTCTTTACTGCAACGGTTGAACGAGCAGGTTTATGAGAGCCAAAAGCCTCTGCATATATCTCGTTGATGGTTACAAAATCATCCATAGAGTCCAAAAATATCGTCGTTTTAATAACACTCTGCATTGAAGCCCCCGCCTCTTCTAAAACTGCTTGAAGATTCTTTAAAACCTGTTTTGTCTGAATAACCACATCATTTTCAAGCATAACACCCTCTGGAGTAAGTGCAATCTGCCCCGATGTAAAAACCATACCGTTTGCTACTACTGCCTGAGAGTATGGACCTATTGCCGATGGCGCCTTGTTTGTTTGTACGAACTTCATTTTTTTCTCCTATTAATAAATTTTTATCTCTTTTATTTCCACATCTTGATTAAATTTTTGAAAACTTCATAAAGTTTCTCAACCTCTTCTCTTGTTGTTCTCTCATTTACTGCATGAATTGTATCATTTATCACGCCAAATTCTACTACATCAACACCTAAAGGAGCCAAATGTCTTGCATCTGAAGTTCCGCCTGCGGTTGAGTGTTTTGGTTTGATACCCGTTACACTTTCTATTGCTTTATCAATATTTTTTACCAATTTTGTATCAGTATTTGTTCTAAAGGGATATGAGCCTTGAGTAAGTCTAAGCGTATATTCCAGTCCATCTAAATTTTTAGCTACAAACTCTTCTACCTCTTTTTGTGTTGTCAGAGTAGTGTTTCTTACATTAAACATCATTTTAAGTTCGTTTGGAGTTACATTTGTAACCTCCATGCCCGCCCTAATGTCTGTTATAACAAATTTACTTGGAGCAAAGAACTCATCGCCATTATCCAAATCTACTCCTGCCATATTGGCTAATCTTGGAGCTATTAAATTGATTGGATTTATAGATTTTTCAGGATATGCCGCATGACCCTGCTTGCCTTTTACAGTAATATAACCATTGATAGAGCCGCGTCGACCTACTTTTATGGCATCACCAAAGATACTCTCACATGTAGGTTCTGCAACAATGGCGACATCCGGAAGCATATTATGCTCTTTAAGATACTTTAAAACCTCTATTGTTCCGTATGTTCCCTCTCCCTCTTCATCTGAAGTTAAAAGCAAAGAGAGTGTTCCATTGAAATTTTTACTCTCTTTAACAGCCTGAGTAAAAGCCGCAACACCGCTCTTCATATCCTGTGTTCCACGACCGTAGATATACCCATCTCTCTCATCTGCTTTATAAGGGTCGCTATCCCAACCGTTGCCCGCCGGAACCACATCAACATGTCCGGCAAAACATAGATGCTCCCCATTTCCAAATTTCTTATAAATAAAAAGATTTTTTACATCTTTAACATCTACTCTAACAGCATTAAAATCAGGCAGATAACTCTCTATAAAATCCAAAAGTCCCCCGTCATGCGGTGTTTCACTTTTTGATTCAATCATAAATTTAAACAGTTCAATTATTTTCATTTTATACCTAATTTTTAGTTTATCTAAAAGCAAATTATACTATTTTCTATAGTGCTTAATCCCAATTATCTAAAGTAAACTCCTTTAAATTATCTTGATTTTTATCTTCTTTTTTATTGATTTGTTCTTTATACTTTAACTCTAATCCATTTGATGTCATTACAAAACCATCTACTTTTATCTTTTGTTCATGTATCTCTTTGTGATGTTTTTTACAAAGAGGAATAAGGTTGTGTTTTACATCTTTATGAAAATGGCCTATAAAACCGCTGCTGTCTGCTTTTGATTTATGATTTATATGATGTACATCTTCAGCTACCGCTCCACAAATCACACATTTTGTTATATAGAGCTCTTTATTATATTTGCTTGTTTTCTTCTTTACAAGAAGCTCTAGCTCATCAAAATCATTCGCAAGACGCTTTCTAATCCTATTTGCAGTTTCTAAAAATTCACTGTCCATATGAAGTGACTTTGCAAACTCTAACCCATAGATACTGCTTCCGCTTCCTGCTTGAAGAATTCTATTGAAAGTAAGTTTGTCCATCTGCTCATCATACTTAACACTTAGGTGAAGATCTACAACATTTTTTAACTCTTTTATCTCCTGCATAGTTGAAAGCTGATGTAGATGTGTTGCAAAAAGAAATATAGAACGAAGATTAGCCAGTTTTATAATAGCACTTGAAACTATCGCAACACCGGAGAGCGTCTCTGTTCCATGACTTATCTCATCTCCTAAAATAAGCGAGCGGACCGTAGCACGGTTAAATATATTTTTGAGTTCCAGCATCTCAACCGCAAATGTTGATAATCCTTTAGCGAGATTGTCTTTTGAAACAATTCTTGTAAAAAGAGAATCAAAAAGAGAAAACTTCATAGCAGAAGCACTTACAAAAAAGCCTGCTTGAGCCATCAATGTGGCAAGTCCGATACTTTTCATAAGAGATGATTTTCCGCTGGAGTTTATGCCATAAAGCAAAACGCCGTTTATTTCGTGTCCGTTATGCGAGGCTGTGTCCAACATAACAGTTTTGGGATATGGCAGATCCATATAAGAGCGATTTCCCATAATAACATCATTTGGCACATAAATACTGTCACTTTGTATCTCGATAAGAGGATGACGAAGCTGCATTATTTGAATAAAATTTTCATCATTTTCTACATCACAAATTTTAGGTCTTGAATGTTTGTAAAGCTGAGCAACTTTTGATGAACTCACTCCTACATCCAAATCAGCAACATAGCTTATTATGCGGTCAAAAAGAAGAGAATATCTTCTTTCATAAACACTTTGCAGCCCAATAAATCTATCTTTTACCAATGCGATAATCTTACGACGATTTTTCATCAATTGATCCGATAATTTATCGGTAAAATTTGATGTTATTTTTACACTGTTAGTTAATTTTTTAACCATATAATCTTTAAAATCATTGTGCTTGTAAAACTCAGATTCTATCATCGAAAATCTATTTTTGCTAAGAGAGAGATAGTATCCCTCTTTTTCCAAAAATCCAAGAGTCACCAATTTATTTGAACTGCTTGCATTTGCACTCTCTAAAATAAGCTCGATTTTATTCATAATATCTTCAAACGCAATAAATATAATTCTATTTTCTTTCACTAAAGTATCAATAGCCTCATCAACACCGCCCATTAAAAAATTTTCATCAATCGTTGCATTTGTAAAACGGCGTGAGATATCTAAATCTATACTCTTTGTAATATCTCTTAAAAATTCATCAACTTCACTCTCGTGAAAAGGTATTTTTTGGATTTTATGTTTTTTTGCATATATTATCAACTCTTTTACACTTAACATTGATTCATATATATGATTCATCTCAAATGGATGAAGTTTGCCCAGATCAAGCCTACGCGACAATCTCTCCAAATCATATATCCCACGCATTATCTCATCAAGATATCTTGTATGCGATGACACTTTTTCAATTAAATCGTACCTTCTTTCAAGCTCATCTTTCTCCATAATAGGATTAAGAAGTCTCTCTTTTAAAAGTCTGCGGCCGATTGCCGTTGCACTCTTGTCGAGCATTTTTAAAAGAGTAAACTCTTTTTTATCTTTTGAGACTACGCCCATCTGTTCAAGTGCGCTGTTTCCCAGATACATAAAACGGCGATTGTCTATTATCTTTGGATAATCCAACTTTTGAATTATATGAATATCATGCTCAATAATAAAATCTATAAGAATTGCCAACGATTCTGTTATCATTGGATTTCTTTCCAAATCCAAATGCTCTATGGCAGAGAGCAGCGACTTAATCTGATATACTTCACAAAAAAGTCTATTTTGAAACTCTATCTTTAATCTTTGATTATTTACGCTGTAGTTATAATGCTCGGGAATTTCAAGATAGTGCATTACATGCCTTTGATCATCCACTCCATCCAAAAATGTAACAATTACTTCTGATGTTCGATATGTATTTAAAAGATTAAAGAGTTCATCTAAAGCATAAGCAGGATCTTCACTTGTTCCATGACTTTCATAAAGCCATGTTTTACCCGTAGTTACATCTATGGCACTATAACCTACTGTATATATTCCTCTAAATTTATCCACCAAAATTGAAACTATATAATTGTCGTCATTATCAATTATATAATCAAAATTTGTTCCAGGAGATACAATTTGGGAAACATATCTGCTTATTTTTGGTGGATTTCCCTTTTGTTTTACAACTATAACAGTATATTTTTGTTCTGCTATAAGGCGGTTTAAATATCTATCAAAAGATACTGCAGGAACTCCAGCTAAAAGGGGATTTTTATCACTATTTTCTATTATGTTTTTATTTTTTTTGGTAAGTTGTATGTTTAAAAGCTCAGCTATCTCTTTGGCTTTACCTATCTGCTCTTCATCGTTATTTACTTCATAAACTTCAAAAAAGGTCCCTATTTCCATAAAAAGAACAGTATCATTACCATATTTTTTTTCGAAATATCTTTGCAGATCAAAGTAGGCTTGAGTTAGCAATTTATCTTTATTGTTTAAAAGTGATTCGATTTCAGATGAACGCATTTATAACTTTTTTGATTATTTTTATCGAGATTATAGCACAATAGATAATGAAGATAAAGAGTATCAACAATTTGTTACTAATAAAAATTTGAGATTTTTTTGTTGGAGTTTTGTGGTGGACAGAGAGGGATTCGAACCCTCGGTACAGTTACCCATACGCATCCTTAGCAGGGATGTGGTTTCAGCCAACTCACCCATCTATCCGTTGAAGAGTGCAATTATAGTCATATATAAATAATATATAGCTTAAAACTTATTCACGCAAAGCTATATATTTAAATTTGTTCTAATATTTTCGCAACAACTAAGGCAGGATTATCAGATTTATATATTGGACGACCGACAACTATAAAATCTACATCTGCTTTTTTTGCAAATGCTACATCAGCTACTCTTTGTTGATCTTGTGCATCTTCGCCAAAAGGACGAATCCCTGGAGTCAATGTCATAAATTTTTCATTTGTTATTTTTTTAATAGATGCGCTCTCATAAGCAGAACAGACGACACCGTCAAGTCCGCTGTCATATGCGTCTTTTGCAAATTGATCAGCTTTTTGTGCTATTTTACTTTCATAAACCTCTGCAAACTCCTCCTCATTAAAAGAAGTCAATGCGGTAACAGCTAAAACTATTGGGCGGTTTTCATACGGAGCTATTCTATCCATAACCTCTTTCATAGCGCGCTTACCTGCACTTGCATGCACATTGAACATATCAACTCCAAGTCCGATAATCGATTCAGCAGCATCTGCCATTGTATTGGGAATATCATAAAGTTTAAGATCTAAAAATATTTTAAAATCGGGATTTATTTTTTTAATATCTTTTAAAAACTCTTCGCCGTCGCGAATATAACTGCGAAGTCCGACTTTTAGCCAAAGAGGATAATCTTTTATTTTTTTAATTAAATCTAAATTTTCTTGTTTTGTAGGTAAATCAAGGGCTACGCAAAGTTCCATTGTTTCTCTTTTGTATTTTTATTTTAAATGAAGGGGTATAGAGTAGAAAAATCTACTCTATTTTTTTATAATCTACAAGATTGAACCGCAGTAGCAATAGTTGCAACTATTGAAGGATCCTCAAGAGTTGATGTGTCTTGTGTAATCTCTTCACCTTTTGCTATTGAACGAAGAATTCTTCTCATAATTTTACCAGAACGAGTTTTTGGAAGTCCAGGAACAAAAACAACATCATCACAAAGAGCGATATTTCCAATCTCTTTTTTAATAACATTATTAATTGCTTTTACCTCTTCAACTTCATCAGCAATACCATTATCTTCTTTTAAAACTATGTAAGCAAAAATACCTTCACCTTTGATATCATGAGGTTTTCCTACAACTGCTACTTCAGCAACATTTGGATGCTTTTTAATAGCCGCTTCAACTTCAGCAGTACCCATTCTGTGCCCGCTTACATTGATAACATCATCAGTTCTTCCAGTAATAGTAATGTATCCATCCTCATCATAAATAGCGCCGTCACCTGTAAAGTAAACTGGTTTGCCATCTTTTTTTACATCGCCAAAGTATGATTTTATAAATCTATCTTCATCACCCCAAACGCCTCTTATCATTGATGGCCATGGACGAGTTACACACATTAACCCTTTTTCTCCAACTTCTGCTTTGTTTCCATTTTCATCTAAAATCTCTCCCATAATTCCAGGAAGAGGCATGGTTGCACAGCCAGGTTTGATTGGTGTAGCTCCAGGAAGAGGAGAAACAATATGTCCGCCTGTTTCAGTTTGCCAGTATGTATCCACAATTGCACATCTGCTTCCGCCAACTTCTTCATAGTACCATTTCCACGCCGGAGGGTCAATCGGCTCACCAACTGTTCCAAGAACTTTCAGGCTTGAAAGATCATATTTAGAAGGTTCATCTTCTCCTGTTTTATGAAGAACACGGATAGCCGTAGGCGCTGTATAAAATTGGTTAATTTTATACTCTTCTACCATTTTCCATGGACGCCCTGCATCAGGATATGTTGGAACACCCTCAAACATAACAGTTGTTGCACCCATTGCTAATGGACCATATACGATATATGTATGTCCTGTAATCCAACCGACATCTGCAGTACACCAATATGTATCATTCTCTTTAACATCAAATACCCATTCCATAGTCATTTGAGCCCAAAGAATATAACCTGCAGAATTATGCTGTACACCTTTTGGTTTTCCAGTACTTCCTGATGTATATAATAAGAAAAGAGGATCTTCTGCATCCATAACTTCAGGCTCGCATGTAACATCTTGATTTTTAATCAATTCGTTATATGAATAATCACGCCCAGCAACCCAGGTTATATCCTCATTATTTCTCTCAACAATTAAAACTTTCTCAACTGTTGTTTTCTCTTCAAGAGCCTGATCAACTACAGGTTTTAACATATAAGGCTTATCTTTTCTATAAGCTCCATCAGCTGTAATAACTACTTTTGCTTCAGCATCAACAATTCTGTCTCTTAATGCTTCAGCAGAAAAACCGCCAAATACTATAGAGTGAATTGCTCCGATTCTAGCACATGCAAGCATTGCATAAGCAGCTTCCGGAATCATCGGCATATAGATAACTACACGCTCGCCTTTTTTTACACCAAACTCATTTTTAAGAAGATTTGCCAACTTGTTTACATTATAATAAAGTTCAAGATAGGTAATAATTTGTTTATCTCCGCGATCACCCTCAAAAATAATAGCCGCTTTGTTTTTACGACTGTTTAAATGACGATCAATACATTGAGCTGAAACATTTAATTTTCCGCCTTCAAACCATTTAACAAACGGGAAATTACTTTCATTAAGTACATTATCAAAAGGTTTTATCCAGTCTAATTTCTCTTTTGCAAAACCGCCCCAGAAACCTTCATAATCTTCCATCGCCGCATCTTGCAACTCTTGATATTCACACATATTTTTAATTCTAGCATTTTTCGCAAACTCTTTATTTGGTTTGAAAATATTTTTTGTCATTTATCTTTCCTTTGTTAGTTTTAAATAAATCATTGCCGTCATAATTGCGTCATTGACAGCATTATGTGTCCCCATATTAGGGATGTCACAGTTTTTTAAAATTGTATCAAATCTTAAATCAATATTTCCTTGAGGAATCAAAGAAATTGATTTGTCAAAGTATATTTCAGATACTTCAATCATTCTATTAGGAAGTGTTATTCCAAGAATCTCTTTGGTATATTTATTTATCATATCCACATCAAATTCTAAATAATATCCTACAAGTGGTCTAGAACCTACAAAATTTAAAAACTCTAAAATACCCTCCTTTGTTGTTTTTGCATTTTTTAAATCAAATGGACGAATACCATGAATTTTAATACTGCTAGAGTCTATTTCCTTAGAATTCTTTAAAAAAACTTCAAAAGTTTGTGATGTAAGAATTTTATTGTCTTTAATTTTAACAGCCCCGATAGAAAGTATTTCATCCTTTTTTGTGTTTAAACCTGTTGTTTCAGTATCTACTACAACAAGTTCTCCGCTTTTATCTTCATCAAATAAAAATTTAAAATTTTTATCTTTAAGTTTAGAAAAATTTGCTTTAGTTTTTAGCTTTGAGATAAATGAAAACATTATCAAGAAACCATATTAAGATGAAAATGAAAAACCATAAATTTTTTAAACTTATTTATGATTTTAAAACTGTCTTTTAACAAGTCTCTTTGTATTTTCTCCAATTTTTTTGGATTAATATAGTTACTCTCTTCAATGTTTTTCGCTTCAAGCATAGCTTGTAAACGAATAGAACTTAGCGTATCAAAACTCTCTATTAGTTCTGTTGCGAATGTTTTATCAATTACGCCTATATTGTTTAGCTCTTTTATTCTCTCAATTGTATTTGTAGCATCTATTCCATGCTTAAGACTTAATGTTCTTATGCCATGAACTAAAGCAAAAATGCCACCTTTTTTTAAATTTAACCTATTGTCATGCTCTTTTTCTATTACAAAACCCGAAAACAGAGACAAAGGCGTATCAAAATGGAGTATCGCCTTTGCTACATGTGCCAGTACATCATCTCTTGAATAAAAATTATTGTGAAGATACTCTCTTAACTCATTCAATAAAGAGATATCGCCTGCGACACATTTTGAATCTAAAAATATACTAAGATTTTTAACACTCTCTTCACTCATCTCATATGTCCATTCATCTATAAGCGATTTATAAGAAGTCATATTTCTACGCCAAAATGCATTGCTTACCATAACATCTCCGCCGCACTTTGGAAATCCAAGCTCAAGCAGATATGCATTTAACTTCATCATAGGTTTTGTAAATAGATTTACATCCACACCGTCTCTAATAATAAGCGCATTGTCTTGATCACTCTTTATAGTCTGTTCTTCTCTGCCTTCGCTTCCCATAACTATTAAAGCACAATCTTTTTTTAAATCATCTTCAACACACATATCAAAAAGTTTTTTATATATTTTCTCATTTAAAGAGGAGAGAAGTTTTGTAATATATCTTACTTTCACACCTTTTGCTCTAAGCAATATGATTAAATTTTTTAGATCATCTCCAAGAGCTTTTAAGTCATCAAGTTTTTGTGCTTTATCAATCTGAACTGCTATTAAATGTGAATGATTTGCAAAATAACTAAGCAAATCCAATTGCTCTAAAACTCCTATTATTGTCTCTTTATCTTTTACAACAACTCTTTTTATCTCTTTTTGTGTCATCAATAAAAGTGCATTAAACAAAAAATCATTTTTATCGATGCAAACTAAACCGTATGTCGCTATTTTATACGCCTTATCTTTTACATCAATACTAGCAAGCAAAACTCTCTCTCTTAAATCCTTATCTGTAATTATCCCGTATTCATCAACATTTTTTACAATTATCACACTGGATTTTAACTCTTTTTGTTTTTTAAGTGCATCTTGTATAGAGACAGTCTCATCTACCATACATGCATTATGCAGAAAAATATCATTTACTCTTGAGATAAGAAAAGGTGTTAATTCACTCTGCGTTGCATAATTTTTTAAATGTTGATGACGGGTTACAAAATCTTGTAAAAAATATCCTTGAACTCGTTTGTCTTGCATAAGATCTATAAAATCATCTTTTTTTATCTCATAGCAGATCAGATCCTCTTCTACAATAAAATCTCCATTTGATTTTTCATATATAAGAGCATCAGCATCAAAGCTGTCTTCTCGAGTAAAAACTGTATGAATCTCTCCGTCAATAATCTCTTTAACAGAGCCTTTGATAATAATGTAAAATGCAACAGAAGGGAGATTTTTTGAGATAAGAAGAGTGTCTTTTGGGTAGTAAGCTATATCAATCTTTTTCATCAAATTATCTAATGTAATCGGACTTAAAAGCTCAAAGGGGTGGATAGATTCTATAAGTTTTCTTTGATCATGTATACTCACAAGATTAACTCCATTATTGACTCTTTTAAAAAAATTTCACTATACAAACAAAAGGAAAAAATTCCTTTTGTTCTAATGTTATTAATGCTCAGTCGCACCCTCAGCGCCGATACCAGTTTGTGCTCTGATATATTGCGCTTCAAAAGCTTCTGCTTCATCTTTTGCTCCCTGAGATTTATCAGTTACAGAGAAGATGTAAGTTCCAACAAAAGCAACAATTACAGAAAAGAGTGCCGGATATTTATAAGGGAAAATTGCTGTCGCATTTCCTAAAATATCAACCCACACAATTGGACCAAGGATAACTAAAAGTACCGCTGTCGCTAAACCTAAACTACCGCCAATAACAGCACCGCGAGTTGTTAAACCTCTCCAGTACATTGAAAGGAAAAGAATCGGGAAGTTAGCAGATGCCGCAATAGCAAACGCAAGACCCACAACAAACGCAATATTTTGCTGTTCAAACAAGATACCCATAATAATCGCGATAATTCCAAGCGCTATAGTAGCAGCTTTTGAAACTTTCATCTCTGTAATAGAGTCAATCTGTCCTTTTTTAATAACAGAAGCATAAAGGTCATGACTTATTGCAGAAGCACCTGCAAGTGTAAGACCTGAAACAACCGCTAAAATTGTAGCAAATGCAACAGCTGAGATAAAGCCCAGGAAGAAGTCGCCGCCAACTGCATGGCTTAAGTGAATAGCCGCCATATTGTTTCCGCCAAGTATCGGAGCTCCACCACTTACTGCTTGTTTAGCAACATCCAAATACTCAGGATTTTGAAAAACCATAACGATAGCACCAAAACCGATAATAAAAGTCAAAATATAAAAGTAACCGATAAAACCTGTCGCATAAAAAACAGATTTACGCGCTTCTTTTGCATCACCTACAGTAAAAAATCTCATTAAAATATGAGGAAGACCTGCAACACCAAATATAAGAGCTACTGCAAGAGAAATCGCTGAGATTGGATCACTTACCAAACCACCCGGACTCATAATCTCAATTCCTTTTAACTCTGTTGCATGTGCAAATAACTGACCAAAGTTAAAGTTATAGTGTGCCATTACAGCCAGTGCCATAAATGTTGCACCTGCAAGAAGCAAGAATGCTTTAATAATTTGAACCCAAGTAGTTGCAAGCATCCCTCCAAATGTTACATAAAGAATCATTAAAACACCTACAATTATTACAGCTATTTCATACTGAAGACCAAAAAGAAGTTGAATAAGTTTTCCCGAACCAACCATTTGAGCAATAAGATACAAAATAACCGTTGCTATCGAACCTGATGCCGCTAAAATACGAATAGGTGTTTGGCGTAATCTATACGATGCAACATCGGCAAATGTATACTTTCCTAAATTACGAAGCGGTTCTGCAATCATAAACAAAACAACCGGCCAACCGACCAAAAACCCGATAGAGTAGATAAGTCCGTCATAACCGTTAAGATAAACAAGTCCTGATATACCTAAAAACGATGCTGCCGACATATAATCACCTGCAATTGCCATACCATTTTGAAAACCTGTTATTCCACCGCCTGCAGTATAAAAGTCTTTTGCACTTTTTGTACGCTTTGCAGCCCAATATGTTATTCCCAGTGTAGCACCGACAAAAATAACAAACATTACAATTGCAGGTACATTAAGATCTTGTTTTGCTACTTCACCCTCAATTGCTCCTGCTGCAAAAACTGCAACACTGCCGAGAATTAAAAATAAAAATATTCTATTTATCATCTACATTCCCTTCACTTTCTCTTTGATTTTGTTATTTAAGTCATCAAACTCGCCGTTTGCTCTTTTTGTATAAATACCCGTTAAAATAAAAGCAAAAAAGATAACTCCCATCCCGACTGGAATTCCTACCGTTGTTACAGAACCCTCAGATAGCGGAGTTCCAAGCACTTCTGGAAAATAGGCAATCATAAGGATAAATCCAAAATAGACTACTAGCATGATAATGGAGAGTGTCACGGCAAAAGAGCTTCTCTTTGTTACTAACTCTTGATAATTTGGGTCATTCTTGACCACTTCTACGATATCTTTATGCATCTTTTTTTCCT
Source organism: Sulfurimonas sp. CVO (assembly GCF_009883775.1). Lineage (NCBI taxonomy): Bacteria > Pseudomonadati > Campylobacterota > Epsilonproteobacteria > Campylobacterales > Sulfurimonadaceae > Sulfurimonas > Sulfurimonas sp. CVO. Next base: position 539,826 of record NZ_CP033720.1, on the reverse strand, counting down.
TTAAAAGTTATAGTTTGCAATAAATCTGTACTCATTCCAGCCAGTTTTACCGCTTGTGCTCTCTGCAAAACCTCTTGGAAAGTTTCCGCGGAGACGAAGTTGAAGATTTTTTACAGCCTGTGGATTATAAATTGCATCAAATCCTGCTTCACTAGCAGTTCTCGCTATGCCATATCCACTGTTTTCATCCATATCAAACTCAGTATAATAAGCTGCAGTTGTTAAGTTTGTGCCCATATCTTTAAAATTATATGATGCAGCTACCTTTGCAGCTTTTGTACCAGCTAAAAACATATGGCGCGTTACCATGCCCTGTGTATATGCCGGCATTCCACCCCACGCAGACACAATTGCATTTTCAAGATAGTTATTATTGTCTGCTGCATCATTCTCACCGGTTTGTGAATAAGCAAACGATAGATTAAAATTTTGCACTTTAAATCCAACTTTTGCCGCACCATATATACTCTCTATCTCACCGCCAAATTCATCTCCGACAGAGTTCTCTTTGATAAACTGTACTCCTGCATAAGGCTTGATTGCATCAGTTATTAAACAGTTCCATGAAAAGTTAGCCTCTCCATATACTATGTTCATAATATCATGTGCGTAATAATCCCACAACTGAAGTTTTAAGTTATCTATGCCTGTATATGTAACAGAAGCCATTGTGATACCGTCTGTTGACTCATCAAAAGCATATGTTCCTACATTTTTAAATTCTCCCGCATAATCTTGAGAATTAACATAAGAGTAACCTGCTGTTGCAGATAAAATTCCACCATTATAAGCACGACCAAATGTTCCTTGTGCAAACTTTGTTACATGTCCAAGAGTAAGCGTTGTATCTGTAATATCTTTGTTTGTTAAAACATAAGCCTCAAATAAGTTTGGAAGCATTCTTGCATCATCATCACCCAGCATAGGAGTTGAAAGTTTTTGGCGTCCTGCTTTAAATGTTGTATTTTCAAATTTGTACTGAAGATAAGCTTCACCCAGCATTGAGTAGTTGTCATTGCCTTCACCAAATAGAGTCGGATCCATAGTTTCGCGAGAATCTATCTCATTTATAGTATAAAATGCAGTTGCAAAACTTAAACCGTTAAGAGAAGCCGTCTCATACTTTAAATATCCGCCAATTGCAGTTGAACCTCTATGTGTTGTATTCCCTGCACTTCCTTGATACTCTCTGTCTATATAAAACATACGAATTTGACCGCTAGCTTTTCCCTCAGAAAACATACTGCTTAAATCTTCCGCGGCATTTAGATGCGAAGAAGCAATTAATCCAAATGTTACTACACTTAACATCAACCCTTTTTTCATTTTTTCTCCTTTATAGAATTTCATCAAACTAATAGTAAAAAAGAAAAATAGCACGAACATAGCAATGTGAAGAAAAGTTATGTTTTAAATTTTTAATTTCACAAAATGAGTAGAAAAGTAACTTATTTTTAATATCCAGCTTATCTTAAAAGAAATTTTTTAGATTTTCATAAAAAAAATACTTAATATATTTACACCATACTATAATGATTGTTCTATAATAAGATATCTAAATTTATAAAAGAGGGATGGACACAATGAGAGAAATTATAAATGTTTATAGAAAACAAAAAATCAGTGTAGATTCTTATATTAAGACTCTTATAAAAAGTTTGCCGAGTGACTATATAAAAGAGTCTGCAAAAATATTTAGTAGATATAATTATATACAGCTTATATATGGCGTTGATGCTAAATTTAAGCAATCAACACCTACTGTATATAAAAAAGAGTCTGATACTTCTCAGATAGGAAACAACAAAAGCCACTATTTTGTAAAACTCAATCTTGATGAAGATAATATTTATATCTCGAACCCATATATTCATTATAAAACAGGTAAGGCAAGCATCTCAGTTGTTCATTTAGTAGATTCAACATATTATGTTTTTGATATAGATCTTATCCATCTGCTTGAAGGGCTTAAACTAATTGAATACAACAGTTTTCATGATAAAGTCAAAAGAGTTGTCTACCTTTTTGGCTCTACTTCTCTGGCTCTGGTTTCTATCGCTCTTATAGGATATGGCGTATTCGTGTTTTTTATGCTTATGTTTTCTCTATCAATGTCAAACTTTCTAAATGATATATTCAGGTCAATTATTTCCATAACCCTTGGATTGGCAATTTACGATCTTGCAAAACAAATTTTTGAACATGAGGTTATGTATCAGTCATTTCATAAATCTGAAGATAAACAGTACAAAGTATTGGGTAAATTTTTAATCTCTATAATTATCGCACTATCTATTGAATCACTAATGGTAGTGTTTAAAATTGCACTTGGAGATCTTTCAAATATGCTCTCAGCCTTTTATCTGCTTATAGGAACAACAATTATGTTTGTAGGGCTTGGTTATTTTTATAAAACTATTCAAGAAGCAACGCCAAAGGATGATAATTAACTTTATAAAATAGCATGGGGTATTACGGCTTATCTATCATATATCCCATGCCGCGCACATTGATAATAAAATCTTCCTTGAGGTTTTTTTTCAACCTGTTTATTTCTGCACGAATAGTAGCGTTATCAACCATCTGCTCACTCCAGACATAGCTCTGAAACTGTTCAAAATCAACAATGCGTCCGCGATTACGGGAGAGAATATCTATGATTTGAGACTGTCTTTTTGTAAGAATTTGCGGTTCTTGGTTAAAAAGCAATCTGCTGTGTTCCTGATCGTAACTATAGTTTTTAGAGAGTCTTAGATGTACTCTTGGGGTATTGACTAGAAGTTTTACTCTATTTACTCTCAACAATAACTCTTTTAAATGGAAAGGTTTTTTTAGATAATCATTACATCCCAAATCATAAGCTTTTGAAATATCTTCAATATCGACTAAAGCGCTTATATAGATGGCAGGTACATGAATCTTCAACGCATGAATATGTTCTAAAAAGGAGAGACCATCAAGACCTGGAACGGTAATATCGAGTACCAGCAGATCATAAGAGTTATCTTTTATAGCTTTAAGTGCATCAATTCCGTCAAAAAAACTCTCTATTTGATGTCCATCAGATTCAAGATATTCACAAATTGACTCATTAAGCATTACCTCATCTTCTAAAAGCAATATTTTCATCAGTCTCCCATTATTTTAAATTTATAGCTAAATGTAGTTAATTTATCACTAGAAGTAACACTTACTTCTATATTTTCCTCTTCACATATGCTTTTTACAAGTCCAAGTCCAAGTCCAAATCCGTCTCTGCTCTTCTCTTCTCTATAGTAAGCTTCAAACACTTTATCTGTATCTTTAATAATTTTTGATCTGCTGCTTACTATAAACTCTACATATGCACCAACTTTTAGCAATTTTATATAAACATTTTCACCCGGAAGCGTGTATTTTATAGCATTTGTCAATGTATTGTCTACTACTCTTTGAAGTTTTGTTTCATTAAAATATATATATAACTCTTCATCAGGAGAGATAAAGTTAAAATGTATTCTTGAAAATTCAGCAACTTCTGTAAAAAAATCTATTCTGCTGTTTAAAAAATTATTTAAATTTATTACAGTTTTTTTATACTCTATCTGATCTTTTTTCACCAAATAACTCAAATCATCATATATACTAAAAATATTTTTAACGGCAGCTTCTATTTTAGATAACTGTCTATCTCTTGGATGTTTCATTAAATAAAGCTCAATACTTGTTAATATAACACTAAGAGGCGTATTTGTTTCATGAACCGTGTAACGCAAAAACTCTTTTTGAGCATTAAGAAGATCTTGCGAAAATGTTTTTTCCTCTTCTAGATTTTTATTAATCTCTAAAAGTGCCGCAGTTTTTTTCTTTACTCTCTCTTCAAGCCCAAGATTAAGCTCTTTGAGACTTTTCTTTTGCTCATTAATTTTACTGACCATCTCATTTGCATAACCGACCATATCTTTAAAATCCTGAAAAAATATGGTATTCGGGTTTATCGCCTCATCATGGTCAACAGCTTTTTTAAAAAAATCCAAAAAAGTTTGTGTATCTCTCTGTAGTAATTTGTTAAAAAGAGTATTAAAACCTAAAAAAACTCCAAACAGTATAAAGGAGAGCGTCATAATTGCTAAAACTGTTTTTACAAGAAGCGTTTTTAACTTTTTTTTATTTTGCTCTAATTTTTTGGAATCTGAAAAAGTATCACTTTTGACTAAAGAACTCTGCTGAAGTGCTCTCTCATAATCTTTATACATCTCATCAACAAGAAGAGTAACAAAAATCATAGTAAGTAAAAATATAAATAAAATTGTAAAAAGATTAGCCCGTTTTATTGTTATATTTTGAAAAATTGATTTTATTTTCATGTATATGATTATATATTATTAAACTTAGATTATAATTCTAAAAAAAATAAAAAGGCAAAAATATGTTTGGAAAAAAACTAAGAAGATATGAATTAAGCGCTGAAGAGATAAATAAATTTCAATGGGCAAAAATTGCAACAAGTAAAGGCGATATATGGTTAAAACTGCTTCCCGAAGAAGCTCCAAATACTGTGGCAAACTTTGCACATTTAGCAGAATCAGGTTTTTATAACGGTCTTAATTTTCACCGTGTAATTCCAGGATTTATGGCACAGGGAGGCTGTCCACATGGAACAGGAACGGGCGGACCTGACTGGGCAATTCCTTGTGAAACAGACAAAAACATTACAAAACACAAAAGAGGTGCTCTATCTATGGCACATGCCGGACCAAATACAGGTGGAAGCCAATTCTTTATTACATTTGTTCCAACACCGCACCTTGATGGAGTGCACACTGTTTTTGGTGTTATTGAAGAAGATGATGCCCAAAGTTTTGCAGTTCTTGATAGTATCCAAGGTCAAGACGGAATCAACTCTATCGAGATTTTTGAAACTCGTAAATAAAAAAAACAGTAAATAAAATTTTATGCTAGTACATATCTGCTGCAGCGTTGATTCACATTTTTTTCTACAAAAGCTGCAGCGTGACTATCCGCAGGAGAAGCTGATAGGCTTCTTCTATGACCCAAATATTCACCCCTATTCAGAGTACCAGCTTCGTCTGCTTGATGTAAAGCGTTCATGTAAAAAACTGGGCATTGAACTTCTTGAAGGTCCTTATGATTTTGAAACATGGATAAAAACAGTAAAAGGCTTGGAAGATGAACCTGAAAAAGGTAAAAGATGTGAAGCATGCTTCGATAAAAGATTTGAAGTAAGTGTGCAAAAAGCTCTTGAACTTGGTGAAAAAAAAGTAACAACAACGCTGCTTGTCAGTCCTTTAAAATCACAGCAACAGCTTAAAAAAAGCGGTGATCTTTTTTTTAAAAAATATGGCGTTTCATTTATAGCTGTTGATTATCGTTCAAACGGAGGAACACAGGATCAGAGCCGTGTAACAAAAGAGGAGCAGCTCTATCGCCAGGATTACTGCGGGTGCATTTATGGACTCACTATGCAAAGAAAGCAACAAAACCGCTTAATGGATGAGATGTTTTCTTCAGTTTCAAACCAAATCTTGCCAGCATCAATAGAAGAGCGTTTAGAGCTATACAGATATCGCATAAAACTTGAAGATAAAAATATTACTTATAAAATCATAAAAGAGAAATTTTTAAACTATCGCCAATTTAACTTTAAACTAATTTCACAAAAAAGTGAAGTTATCCCCGCATATGCTCTCTTCTACTCTACTCTTCCAAGAAAAAAAACACAGGGAAAAATAGAGTTTTTACACAATAATATCGGTTATTTTAATCGAGAAGAGATAAAATTTGTAACACTGGATTTTTTTAATCAAACATGCAACTTACATTATAAAACATTAAAAGAGCTGCTCTTTAATCCTCCGGCTTATGATGATGAACTAAAATTTAGAAAAATTTTAACAAATACAAATTATGATTTAAGCCCAATCATCATAATTGATAAAATCCCTCAAACAAAACTTACTATAGAACTTGATGCTAAAGTTTACGAAGACACTAAAGAAAAACTAATGATTCTATAATCTTTTTTTCGCTAAAATAGCCAAAATTATTATAAAGGCTTTTGTATTATGATTATGGATGTTATAGAGATTCAAAAAATTATACCTCATCGTTATCCCTTTTTACTTTTAGACCGAGTTACTGAGATCAAAGAAAATGAATATTTAGTAGGATTTAAAAATATAACAATCGGTGATAATATTTTTCAAGGCCACTTTCCGGGTCATCCCATCTATCCAGGCGTTATGATTTTAGAAGGTATGGCGCAAGCAGGCGGTATTTTGGCATTTAAAAGCATGGGAAATATGACAGAGGAAGAAGCTGCTAATAAAGTTGTATATTTTATGAGTATTGACAAAGCTAAATTTCGTAATCCTGTAAAACCTGGAGATAGATTAGAATATCGTCTTAAGGTTATAAAAAATAAAGGTGCTATCTGGATGCTTGATGGCAAAGCTTATGTTGATGATGTTTTAGTTTCAGAAGCTGAACTCAAAGCTATGATTGTAGATAAATAAAGGTAGATCATTGAATAAAATTTCACCCCTGGCAATTATTGAAAAAGGTGCTGTTATCGGCAAAGATGTTGAAATCGGGCCGTACTGCTTTATCTCTTCTGCTACCACTATCGGTGACGGCACAAAAATAGAGCAAAGTACATCCATTTATGGAAAAACAACCATAGGCAAAAATAATCATATATTTTCACATGCCGTTATAGGTTCAGCTCCGCAAGATCTCAAATTTGCCGGTGAAGATGTAGAGCTTATTATAGGTGACAACAATAAAATCAGAGAGTTTACACTTTTCAATCCAGGCACAAAAGGCGGAGGCGGAAAAACAATTATTGGCTCACACAACCTTTTTATGGGATATGTGCATATTGGACATGATGTAATTATCGGAAACCATTGTATCTTAGCAAATGCAGCAACACTTGCAGGACATGTAGAGATGGGAGATTATGCAGTTATCGGCGGAATGACTCCTATCCATCAATTTGTTCATATAGGTGATTATGCAATGGTTGCAGGAGCCTCTGCTTTAGCGCAGGATATTCCCCCATTTTGCATGGCAGAGGGAAATCGTGCAACGCTTAGAGGCTTAAATCTAACAGGACTTAGAAGAAATTTAAGCCGTGAAGATATAGATGAGTTAAAATCTGCTTACAGAGAGCTATTTGAAGCTGGAAAACCGCTAAAAGATGTTGCAAATGAGCTGCTTGAAAAAACTAAAAACCATAATGTTCAAAAACTTTGCAACTTTGTTCTTAAAACAAAACGCGGAATTCCATATGAGAGGAAAAATTTATGATCAACAGAACATGTAGCTTTTGCGGTGCCAAAGAGAGTGACACGAATCCTTTAATTGCCGGAAACGGTGTGTATATATGTAAAAATTGTGTTATTTCGGCATATAAGATAATGTTTGGGGACGACAGCGCTTCAATCTCTTCACAAGATGAAGAGTTGATGGAAACTGTTGAAAATCTTATGACTCCCAAAGAGTTAAACAACTTTTTATCTGATTATATTATCGGGCAAGAACGAGCAAGAAAACTTTTAAGTGTTGCAGTTTATAATCATTATAAGAGAATTTTTAAAAATCAAAATCTAGAAGATGATGATACAGAAATTGCAAAATCAAATATACTTCTTATTGGACCGACAGGAAGCGGAAAAACTCTTATGGCTCAAACAATTGCCAGAGTCCTAAATGTTCCTATTGCCATAGCTGACGCTACAAGTCTTACTGAAGCTGGATATGTCGGAGAAGATGTTGAAAATATTTTAACAAAGCTGCTGCAAGCAGCTGAGGGTGATGTTCAAAAAGCACAAAGAGGAATAGTTTTTATAGATGAGATAGACAAAATTTCGCGCATGAGCGAAAACCGTTCTATTACTCGTGATGTTTCAGGCGAAGGCGTACAGCAGGCACTTTTAAAAATTATAGAGGGTGCTGTTGTAAATATCCCGCCAAAAGGTGGAAGAAAACACCCTAATCAAGAGTTTATTTCAATTGATACAACAGGAATCTTATTTATCTGCGGCGGTGCGTTTGACGGTCTTGATGAGATACTAAAAAGAAAACAGGGCGAAAATATTTTAGGTTTCGGTCATGAGAAAAAGAGCAAAAATGAACAAAAACTAAGCTATGACATAGTTGAGCCTGATGACTTGGTAAGTTATGGTCTTATTCCAGAGCTGGTAGGGCGTCTTCCTATCATTGCGTCACTCAATGAAATCACTGAAGATGATATGGTTCGAATACTGACTGAACCAAAAAATTCAATTATCAAACAATACAAAAAACTATTTTCAATTGATAATGTTGAACTCAATTTTGAAGAGGATGCATTAAGAGCTATTGCAACAAAAGCTCTAAAGAGAAAAACCGGTGCTCGCGGGCTTCGTGCTATTTTAGAAGAAAATATGATAGATATTATGTATGAACTTCCAGAGTATAGTGGATACGAACTATTAATTACAAAAGCTGTAATTGATGATGGCGAAGCTCCAGTCTATATAAAAAAACACTCAAAACAAATAGCATAAGGCAATACAATGATATTTAACAAATTAGTCGGTCTTTTTTCAAATGATTTAGCTATCGATTTAGGAACTGCAAATACAATTGTTATAGCAAAAGGCAGAGGCATAATTATAAATGAGCCCTCTGTTGTTGCGGTAAAAACTGAAAAATATGGCAGACAGAGAGTCTTGGCAGTCGGTCAAGAAGCAAAAGAGATGGTCGGAAAAACTCCAGGCAATATCAAAGCAATCCGTCCTATGCGCGACGGTGTTATAGCCGACTTTGATATAACAGAAAAAATGATTAGAAAATTTATTGAAAAAGCACATGGAAGAAGATCTCTTGTAAGCCCTAGAATTATCATCTGTGTTCCTTACGGATTAACGCAAGTTGAGAGAAAAGCTGTTCGAGAATCTGCATTAAGTGCCGGAGCAAGAGAAGTTTTTCTAATAGAAGAACCAATGGCAGCAGCAATTGGGGCCGGTATAGAGATAAGAGAACCACGAGGAAATTTAGTAGTTGACATAGGTGGAGGTACTACCGAAATCGGTGTTGTATCACTAGGCGGACTTGTTCTTTCAAAATCAATCCGTACTGCCGGAGATAAAATAGATCAAGGTATTGTAAACTTTATCAGAAAAAAATATAATCTTTTAATCGGAGAAAGAGTTGGCGAAGAGATTAAAATCGCTATTGGAACAGCTGTAGCTCTTGATGAAGATTTAAAAATGACAATAACAGGAAGAGACCAGGTAGAAGGACTTTTAAGCACTGTTGAACTTACAAGCGAAGATGCCAGAGAAGCGATGAGAGATCCGCTTAAAGAGATAGGAGAAGCTCTTCGCGATGTGCTAGAGCAGATGCCGCCTGATTTAGCAGGTGATATAGTAAATCACGGTATTATATTAACCGGCGGCGGAGCACTTATCCGCCAACTTGACAAATACCTCTCGGATATAGTAAAAATCCCTGTTTATGTTGCAGATGAACCGCTTCTTGCAGTTGCCCGCGGAACAGGTCGAGCACTTGAAGAGATAGATTTATTGCAAGAACTTTTTGAAAATGAATAAAGGATTATTTGGTTTTTTTTCAATATTTTTTGCACTCTTGATGGGTGCATTATATTTTTCAAAATCTATTCAATCTCCATTTATCTCTACTTTAAACAATATTAAATCGCAATATCATGATACAACTGAATTTATACAAGATCAATTAGATAGACACTTTTTTCAAGCTGAACAAATATCAGAACTGAAAAAAAAACTTCAAAAATATGAAAAAGATCATTTAATTATGCAGCAGTTGGCCTCTGAAATAAATGATTTTTTTGCACAAAACAACTCTTCTCTAAAAACAGACCCAAATGTAGAACTTGTAAGAACCATCTCATATCAAAAATTTGGCGATTTTAACAGAATATGGCTAGAAATAGAAGATTATAATGCGTCAAAAGTTTACGGACTTGTATATAAAGAACTCGCCGCAGGAATTGTAGTTTCAAATGAAGGAAGAGCTTTGGGACTACTAAATAAAGACATAAAAAGTTCCTATGCAGTCTACATTGGCGAAGAAAAAGCACCAGGAATTGTGCATGGAAACAATACGCAATATTTAATAGTCAAGTTTATCCCTGCTTGGTATCACATCAAAGAGGGAGATGAAGTTATTACATCAGGACTGGATGAAATATTTTTTAAAGATTTAAAAGTCGGAACTGTTTTATCTGTTACTAAATCTCAAGGATATCAAATTGCTACTATAGAACCGTACTATAAAGCAAATAATCCAAATTATTTTCACATAATAAAAAAAGTAAAATAACTCATCAAATCTTAAGTGCTTTTTGCCTATAATAAACAAATTTTTTTATGTATAAATACAAAAGGTAAAAAATGCCAAAACGCACCGACATTAACACTATTTTACTTATTGGTTCAGGTCCAATAATCATTGGTCAAGCTTGTGAATTCGATTATTCAGGAACGCAAGCCGTAAAAACACTAAAAGAGCTAGGTTATCGTGTAATTCTAATCAATTCTAATCCAGCTACAATTATGACAGATCCTGAATTTGCAGATAGAACATATATTGAGCCTATAAAAGAAGAGATAATTGCTAAAATTATCAAAGATGAAAAAGTAGATGCAGTTTTGCCCACAATGGGAGGACAAACTGCACTTAATGTAGCTACAAAAATGTATGAAAAAGGAATGTTAGAAGGAGTAGAATTCTTAGGTGCATCCCCTGAAGCTATTCATAAAGGCGAAGATCGCTCAGCATTTAAAGAGGCTATGATAAAAATTGGAATGGATCTGCCGTTTTCAATGTACGCCTACAATATGGATGACGCTCTTGCTGCAGCGGAAAAAATCGGATTTCCTATAATTATTCGTGCATCTTTTACTTTAGCAGGCGGCGGAAGCGGCGTTGCTTACAATATGGATGAGTTCAAAAAACTTGCAAAGCGCGGGTTAGACGAATCTCCTGTTACTGAAATCTTAATAGAAGAGTCTCTTCTTGGCTGGAAAGAGTATGAGATGGAAGTCATCCGTGATAGATCAGATAACTGCATTATCGTCTGTTCTATTGAAAACTTTGACCCGATGGGCGTTCATACGGGAGACAGTATTACTGTTGCTCCTGCTTTAACATTAACAGATAAAGAGTACCAAAGAATGCGTGATGCTTCCTTTGCTATTTTGCGTGAAATCGGCGTTGATACCGGCGGAAGCAATGTTCAGTTTTCAGTTGATCCAAAAACAGGGCGTATGATAGTAATTGAGATGAATCCTAGAGTTTCGCGCTCTTCAGCTCTTGCTTCCAAAGCAACTGGATACCCTATTGCAAAAGTTGCAACTCTTTTAGCTGTTGGCTTTACTCTTGATGAAATTACAAATGACATTACAGGAACTCCTGCATCTTTTGAGCCGGTAATTGATTATGTAATTACAAAAATTCCTCGTTTTACATTTGAAAAATTTCCTGAAGCAGAAAACACTTTAAGCACAAGTATGAAATCAGTCGGTGAAGTTATGGCTATCGGGCGAACATTTAAAGAGTCTATGCAAAAAGCTCTCTGTTCACTTGAAACCGGCTTGTGTGGATTTGATGAAATAAATTCAGATATAGACTTTATTAAACATGAGATTCGCCGTCCAAATATGGACAGAGTTCTTTATGTAGCGGAGGGCTTTCGTCGTGGAATGAGCGTTGAGGAGATGTTCGAGGCTTGCAATATCGATCCTTGGTTTTTGTATCAAATAGAAGAGATAGTAAAAACAGAAAATAGTATTACAGATAAAATTTTATCTGATGAAGAATTTTTAAGAAAGATAAAAGTTGATGGCTTTTCAGATAAAAAAATTGCTCAGCTAATATCTAAAAATACAAATAAAGAGATAGATGAAGAGGATGTTTATAGTGCTAGAAAAGCTATGGATATAAATTTAGAATATAATGAAGTTGACACTTGTGCTGCTGAATTTGAAGCATTAACCCCATATCTTTACTCTACAACAAATATTACAAAACTTCCAAATATAGCAAATCGTGCAAGCGATAAGAAAAAAATTCTTATCCTCGGCGGCGGGCCAAATAGGATCGGTCAAGGTATTGAATTTGATTACTGTTGTGTTCATGCTGCATTTGCCCTTAAAGAGATGGACATAGAGACCATAATGTATAACTGTAATCCTGAAACAGTATCAACTGATTATGATACTTCTGATGTACTATATTTTGAGCCAATTGATTTAGAACATGTAAGAGAAGTTATAGATTATGAAAAACCTGATGGAATCATTGTTCATTTTGGAGGACAAACTCCTCTTAAACTGGCAAATGGCTTGACTCAAATCGGAGCAAAAATCGCAGGAACTCCATCTGCTGTCATTGATTTGGCTGAAGATAGAGAGCAGTTTTCCAATTTTGTAAATCAACATGGATTAAAACAACCGGCAAACGGATTGGCTAGAACAAAAGAGGAGTCTTATGTTATTGCAAAAAGACTTGGTTATCCGGTACTGGTTCGACCATCATTTGTTCTTGGCGGCCGCGGAATGAGAATTGTTTATTGCGAAGATGAACTTAAACAATATATGGATTTGGCAGTATCAGTTTCAAACAACGCTCCTGTTTTAATAGATAAATTTTTAGATCAGGCAGTTGAACTTGATGTTGATGCTATTTGCGACGGTAAAGATGTTTATATCGGTTCTGTTATGCAGCACATTGAAGAAGCTGGTATTCACTCAGGCGACAGTGCATGTTCTCTTCCTCCTGTAAATTTATCAAAAGAGATGATTGAAAAGGTTGAACAGCAGACAAAAATTATCGCGCTTGGTCTTGGAGTTTGCGGGCTGATGAATGTTCAGTATGCCATTTATGAAGATGAAATCTATCTAATTGAAGTAAATCCAAGAGCTTCTAGAACTGTTCCGTTTGTAAGTAAAGCTACAGGAATGCCGTTGGCAAAAGTTGCAACACGCGTTATGGTTGGTGAGACTCTAAGAGATGCGCTTAAATATTATGATAAATACAATATTGTTACAGAAGAAAATGGACTTTTAAAACCTCGTTTAAAAGGTCATATCTCTGTTAAAGAAGCAGTTTTTCCTTTCCATAAATTATACGGTGCTGATTTAGTTTTAGGTCCTGAGATGAAATCAACCGGTGAAGTCATGGGAATTAGCTCAAACTTTGGTATTAGTTTCGCAAAAGCTCAACTCTCAGCGGGAAATAAAATTCCTACAGAGGGAACTTGTTTCTTATCTTTTGTAGATACAGATAAAAAGCATGCGCCGGAGATAGCAAAAGGTCTTGTAGAACATGGTTTTACTTTAGTTGCCACAAAAGGAACTCAAGCAGTACTTGAAAATGCAGGAATTCCGTGTGAGGTGGTTTTAAAAATCTCTGAAGGCCGTCCAAATATTGAAGACAGTATGAAAAACGATGCAATTCATATGGCAATCAATACATCTGACAACAATACTTCAAAAAAAGATGCTATTGTTATCCGTCAAGAAGTTTTAAAAAGAAATATTCCTTACTTTACAACCCTAAGTGCTGCAAGAGCACTTATTCTTGCCCTTGATGAAATGAAAGATGATTCATGGTCAAACTCAAAAGCGCTGCAAGATTTTCTAGCATAAAAATGCCTGTTTTTTTAACTCAAACCGACACTACTGTCGGTTTCTTATCTCAAAATTCACAAAAACTTTATGAGATAAAATCTCGTCCCTCAACAAAGCCTTTTATAAAAGTTTATAAAGATTTTAAAAGCTTTTTAGCTGATGGCAATAGAGTTATTAAAAATAGAAAAAATTTAGTCAGACGCGCTAAAAAAACTACATTTATCATCAATGATTTTGCTTTTAGAGTTGCACCTATTCCCCTAAATTCACAACTATTAAGAGATATTTCATGGTTTTACTCCACATCTGCAAATAAAAGCAGTGAAAAATTTAGTAGAGATTTTTGTGAATCAAAAGCTGACATAATAATAGAAGATATAAATGGTTTAATTGAAAAAAAATCATCAGCTCTTATAAAAATAAATAGAGTAAAAAGTAAAAAAATAAGATAAGAGAGTTGTTTTAATGAATAAAAAATATAGTTGCAAAAGAGTTATCAAACTTAGCAAAAGGGAGACAGAATATTGAAATATATTTCTTCGATAGCAAACGGAATTGCACTTGGAAGTACCGGTATTGTTATGATGAGCGTACTGAGCGGATGTACATCGCAACAACAGGAGCCGCAAAACAGATATTTGGTTATTGAACAGCAAGCAAGCGGAAAATACATTGTAGTTGAAGAGATGCCCACAGAAGGTCCAAACAGAGCAATTATCCGCGAAAAAGATGAAAACGGCAATACAATTGAGCGTTTTATGAACGAAGAAGAGATGAAAGCATTAGCCGAACAAGAGTATCAAAAAGTTCAAGAAGGTACATCTGAAACACTACAAAGCAGTGAAGGAAGTGCCGGTATGGGGCTTGCAGGAACTATACTTGCTGTTGCAGCAGGTTCGCTTTTAGGGAATATGATCGGAAATGCTTTAATGAATAATAAAAATTTTGCTTCAAGAGCATCTTCTGTAAATAAAAGTGCTTACAGTCGTTCTGCTGCAGGTGCATCAAGAAGCAGCACATCTGCTAGAAAAAGCTTTTTTGGCAGTTCTAGTACAGCTTCATCATCAACAACTACAAGATATGGCGGATAACATTGGTTAAATTAAATAAAATTAAGCCTCTTAAAAATGAGCAGCTCGAGGAGTTGGGTTTTACATGGCACACTGATAGCGACAATAGCAAATATATAAGTGAAAGTTTGGTACAAATTACTACAGATGAAGCGCAAGCTTATTATAACGCGGCAAATGAACTCTATGATATGTATGTTCAAGCTGCAGAGTATGTTATAGAGAATAATCTATTTTTTGAGCTGGGAATCCCTTTTAACCTTATTGATGCAATTAAAAAAAGCTGGGAAAATGATGTTCATTGGCATATTTACGGCAGATTTGATTTAGCCGGCGGTATTGACGAAAAACCAATCAAACTCTTGGAGTTTAACGCAGACACTCCAACATCTCTATTTGAAACTGCTCTTTTACAATGGGCTCTTCTCAAAGAAAATGCAATGGATGAAAGTAAGCAGTTTAATAGTGTTTATGAGGCTATCCAGCAAAATTTTAAAAGAGTAATAACACTCTTTGATGATACAGAGCTTTTTGATAAAAGATATGATGGATGGAAGATACTTTTTTCTTCGATTTATGGCAATGAAGAGGAGGAGGCAACTACAAGGCTTCTGCAGCAAATTGCAACAGATGCAGGTTTTAACACCGGTTTTGAGTATCTTGAAAATGTAAAATTTGATGAAAATGGAATCTTTGACAGAGATGACAATCAATATGAATACTGGTTTAAACTCTATCCATGGGAAGATATAGCAGTAGATGAGCCCGAGCTTGCTACCTTGCTTACAAATATTATGCAAAATCAAAGTGCTATTATTTTAAATCCGGCATACACTCTGCTTTTTCAATCCAAAGGCATGCTGAAAATTTTATATGATCTATTTCCCGACTCACCATATCTTTTAAAAACATCTTTTGAACCTTTAGAGGGAGTAAAGCATGTAGAAAAAAGTGTTTTTGGCAGAGAGGGTGCAAATATAAAAATATTTAGTGCAGATAAAAAGCTTTTAAACCAGCAAGATGGGCCTTACGGCAACTATAAAAAGGTTTATCAGGAGTATGTGGAACTAAATATGGATGAGAGCGGTGCGAAGTATCAAGCAGGTGTTTTCTTTGCCTATGAGGCGTGCGGACTCAGCTTTAGAAAAGGTTCAGAAATTATGAACAATATGAGCAAATTCGTGGGACACTTTATCGCTTAGTTTGTAAGAGAGATGCATCTCTCCTACATTAGCAAATACTTTTAACTTTTTGTCTGAAGCTTTTGTTTTAAAATAATTTTTCCAGCTTCTACGCCCGGTTGATCATAGGCATTTATATACATAAATTTAGCGCAAACAGATGTTAAAAGTTCATACTCATACATCAAACCGGCAATGCTTCTCTCACTCACACTATCTATTGTAATTACATCGCAGGGTATATCTTTTAAATTATTAATTGACTCTATTGTAGCATCTGCCTGCTTGTTGATAAGCAGAGAAAACTCTATATCATCAACATAATTCAGCTCGCTTAAGCCCGTTAACTCTATATTTGGTATTTTTAAATGATTGTAAAAATCATCAACTTTTATAACAGTAACCGTTTTATCTCTTCTGCCTTCTACAATTAATTGTAAAAAGGAGTGCTGATCTATCGGACCTATAATTCCAATAGGAGTTAAGCCTTGTCTGCTGCTGTTTATATCAACTTTGCCCAGACTCTCTCCCCAAAGTTGTATATACCATTTGTTAAATCCTTCAAGTCTGGATGAGTATGAAAAAACCACATTTATATTAAAACTATTTTTATACTCTATAAAAAATCTTGCTTTTTTAACTATTCGAGCATATGTTTTGCCTTGAGTAAAAAATGAATCATGTCTTTTTTTGGCACCATGTAAAATCTCATCTATATCTATTCCAACGATAGCCAACGGAACTAATCCAACTGCACTAAAAACTGAAAATCTTCCACCTACATTTTTTGGTATTTCAAAGGATTTTATCTTATTTGCTTTTGCGTATTCATTTAGTTTAGAATCATTTTCTGTTATAACAAGAGTATTGTCTCTGTCACATGTAATAAGAGAGTTTATATACTTAAAAATAGAAATAGTCTCAATTGTGGTTCCAGATTTTGATATAACTATAAAAAGAGTATCATTTAGATCAATATTTTCCAATTTTGATTTTATATCAATCGGATCTGTAGTTTCCAAAAAATAGAGTTTTTTAGTTAAGTTTTTAGAGTATTTTAAAAACTTATATATAGCGTAAGTTCCAAGTGTGCTTCCGCCGATTCCAATTACGACTATATTTTTTTGTTTAACAGACTTAGCATACTCTTTATACTCTAATGTATCTTGAAAAACAAGATTATAGTACCCTATATACTCTTTCTCTTTTACAATTTCGCTAAAAATATCTTCATCAGATATTGTTGGATTAAAGTTATGTTGATATTTCATGTTCAATCCTTGCTTTTGTTATAAAAATAGTTTGTAGCCTCTACAAAACCATCTACGCTTCCACAATCAAATCTTTTACCTTTAAATTTATAAGCAATTACTCTACCCTTTTTTGCTTGGGCTAAAAGCGCATCTGTTATTTGAATCTCTCCGCCTTTGCCAGGTTTTGTCTCTCTTAAAATATCAAAAATATCAGGCGTTAAGATATATCTGCCTATAATCGCCAAATTTGAAGGTGCATCTTTTGGATCAGGTTTTTCCACCATATCAGAAACTCTAATAACGCCATTTTCTTCCGCTTCACCTGCTATAACACCATACTTATTGCTGTCTTGCGGAGGAATCTCTTCAACAGCCACTATTGAGCATTTATACTCTTCGAATAATTTTGTCATTTGACAAATAACAGATTCGCCGTTATTATCACACAAATCATCTGCTAAAATTACTGCAAAAGGCTCATCCCCTATAAGAGTTTCACCGGTAAGTATCGCATGTCCCAAACCCTTCATCTCCATCTGTCTGGTATAAGAAAAAGTGCATTTTTCAATAACATCTTTTATTTCAGTCAGATAGTGCTCTTTTGATGTGCCTTTTATTTGATGCTCAAGCTCATAAGATATATCAAAATGGTCTTCAATTGCTCTTTTTCCGCGCCCCGTTACAATGGCAATTGTGTCAATATCGGCACTTATTGCCTCCTCAACACCATATTGCAAAAGAGGCTTTGTAAGTACAGGAAGCATCTCTTTTGGAATCGCTTTTGTAGCGGGAAGAAATCTTGTTCCATATCCGGCAGCCGGAAAAAGACATTTTTTAACTTTTGTTTTATCTTTTGGCATCTTTTAACCTTCATTAATTATATTTATTTTATTTTATCTAACTGCGCCATAAAAAAAGTTAAATTTTTAGTTTATAAACTTTTGCATGCGGGGTTAAAATAACCTCTTCAAATAGAGTTTTGTCATACTCTTCTAAAACCATTAACTGTATATACAAAGAGTTGTAGGTTTTTTCATCAAGCACTAAAAATGTATTGTAGCTTGACATATAAATAACATTTATATCTGCCGTTATATTTAAAATATTTACATCTTTTTTAAATTTCATATTTTTATCATATGAAGTCTGTACAAATCTTTTAATTGGCATTTTTTGATCTGAAAAAGTTATAGTTGAATTTTGAAGATCCAAGAAAATTCCCTGCCCCAAATTTATACCGCTTTGCTCCTCTTTAAATACTCTGCTCATATAAAAAAGAGGTGAACTCTTCATCTTTGCATTCATAAGATTAATGTTTGAAAATGCCTTGACAGTCGGGTAGATATCTAACATTCTATATGGAAGATAAAAATAGATATCTCTTGTTTTTAAAGGAAGTTCTATATCAGTTTGAAGCGATAGAAGAAAATCATTTGCATCATCAAAACCGTACTCTTTTGTCATCTGTTCTATATTTGAAAATATCGTTATATTTTCATCTTCAATACGCTCTTTATTCTCCTCTTTAAATCTAAATGTTTTTTCAGTATATTCAACATCAAGTCTTGCCATTTTTGCTGAAATATTTTGAGGACTGGTTAGCGTAAAACTAACAGGAAAATTCACACTTCCGCTATGTTTCCCGCCATCTGCCAATGTTTTTACATCACTGTAATATCGAATAGGATATCCATAATCCCACCACGCAATTACATAATCCTCTCTATCTGCTATATTTTTCAACTTATCTAAAACCTTAACCTCATTCACATTAAATACCGTTGGAACTTTATACTCCTGCACATGAGCTATATTTGGATATAAAACGGCTAATGTAAAAGCAGTTATAGTTAAAAACTTTAATCTTTTTGTTGGCATATATCTTGCAATTTCTGTTATTAAAAAAGCAGCACCAAAAGCTAAAACAGGAACTGCATAGATAGTAAATCTCAACCCTCCGAAATAAGCCAAAAAACCAAGACCTATCATAGGAAGTCCAAAAAGCATTATTTTATGTCTGTAGGAGAGATATATAAATCCTCCAAGAGATAAAATAAAAGTAATTACATGTCCGCTTATGCGGTTTGCAAATGTCTCAAAGGGTATATGTCCTGCTTCTCTTATTGTCTGCATTACAGAGAAGAAGTGAAGCTTCAAGCCCTCATCGGCTGCAGTTACGGCATCTTTAAATACATATCCTTTTAACTGATTCCAGATAGGGGTAAAACCGCCTGATGCGAAAAACACAACAACTGAAGCAACTAAAATAGAGTATGTATATTTATCAAATCTTTTATCTTTAAAGATATAAAAAACAGCCAAAACCAGAGGGAATCTAATAAAGCCGTCAAGATTTACCATTGCAAGCATCATTAAAGCTAAAAGTTTATAGTTATAAAAATTTTTTCTATCCCAAACAAGTGTGTAAAAAAGGATTAAACCAAAAAATGAAAACTCCAAAGAGTAGCTTTGAGGATACCACCATCTATAAACTAAAATATCAAGAGCTGTTATAAGAAGATACCTGTTTTCATTTGTTCTTATAGCCCAAATTATCGACCAAAGCAGAAACATTGGAAGTACTATATTTAGCATATCGGTATCATAATAACCAATCATTGTTCGATTGTAGTAACTCCATGCAATACTAGCTAAAAGTGCAGCTATAAGACCCATCTCTAAATTATCTAAACTCTTTGCAATAAGTATTATAGGAACAACAACAAGCGAACTTAAAAAAACAGGCATAAATAAGATTATGCTCTCAAACGAAAAAGGCAATATATAAGCAAAAAGTGCAGTTAACTGCGAAGCAGCAGTAGTTATGGGAGAGAGATCGTTTTCTTGACTTATGCCGCTAAGAATATCTCTGGCACCCTCTGCCCAGAAATAGCCGTCATTTGTGTTTATCATAAGCTGAGAATTAAACATAAAAGGTTCATACCCAAAAAATTGATAAAACCAAATCATCCTTACAGCAACTGAAAACAGAAACGCTATCGCTATATAAAGCAGTGTTACTTTTGTACTTTGTGTTAAATTATTCAAATGTATATCTCTCTATTTTTATTTTATACGCATTAATATCCAATATTCTATCATATTTTATGGCGCCTTTTAATAGTAGTGTGTACTTATGCACTAATGTTTTTATAACTAAATCTTTTTTATCTTTTGGCAGCTCTAAATCAAGCAGCTTCTCTAAAGCCTTAACTCTAAATCTGTCCATTCCCCAAAATTTTGTACTAAGCTGATCGTCTGCTCCGCCATATTTTGTAATAAGCTTTTTATCTATAAGCCCGATACTGTTTTTTAATGCTACTCTTAGCCACATATCATAATCTTCACAAACTTCTAAATTCTCATCAAAAAAGCCGACATCTTGTAATAAATTTTTATGCATAAGCGTTGCCGAGGGAGCAATAATGCAATGAGAAAGGGACGCATCAAAAATATCTCCGTGAAATTTTTGATATTTTTGAGGCATAGCTACTTCAACACCATCTCTTATCCATCTCTCATTTGTGTAACTCATCAATATGTGAGGATTTTTTTTATGAAATATCGCATGAAAAGCCAACTTCTCTTTATGCCATACATCATCAGAATCTAAAAACGCCAACCACTTATACGCAGCTTTTTTTATACCCAGATTTCTTGCGCTTGAGACACCTGAGTTTTTTTGATAAAAATATTTGATGTCTGGAAATAAATTTTGAATATTAGAAGTTTTGTCGCAAGAGCCATCATCTATAACGATGACCTCTTTTGGCTTAAAAGATTGGGCATAAACTGAAGTCAACGCTCTCTTTAAAGTTTCATATCGATTATAAGAAGGAATAACAACCGATATATCCATATTTGGATTTTACCAAATTTTTATTTCGTTATAAAGGCTATCTCTTTCAACCGGAATAAAACCGCTGTTTTTTATAAGCGCAGTAAAATCTTCAAGTTTCATGCCATGTGCACTTTTTGCACCCGCTGCAGAATTTATAGACTCTTTTTCTATCGTTCCGTCTAAATCATTTGCGCCAAACTCTTGAGCAACTAATGCCAAGTTTACTGTAGAAGTTACCCAGTATGCTTTTATATTATCAACATTATCCAAAACTATGCGGCTTATCGCTATCGTTTTTAAAATCTCGTTTGCAGTTATAATCTCTTTTATATTTAAATAATTATTCTCTTTTTGATAAACAAGAGGGATAAAGCAGTTAAAGCCGCCGGTTTTGTCCTGAAGCTCTCTAATTCTCATCATATGATCTATGCGGTTTGCCCTGCTCTCAACATGTCCAAAGAGCATTGTAACATTGCTCTTTTTTCCTCTCTCATGCCATTTTTTATGAATTTCAAACCATTGATCTGATGTGACTTTACCTTTACAAATATAATCTCTTACTTTCTCATCGAATATTTCGGCTCCGCCTCCTGGCATAGAATCCACACCGTTTTTAACCATCAAATCAAGTATCTCATCATAACTTTTACCATATTGACGCGATAAAAAATCAACTTCTGCGGCAGTAAGAGCTTTTACATGCAGATGAGGATAAGCACTCTTTATCTTTTTAAATATATCAAGGTACCACTCCAAACCTGTATTTGGATTATGAGCGGAAACTATATGGACCTCTTTTGCGCCACGGGAGTCAATATCTTTTACAATCTCCATAATCTCGTCATGGCTCATAGTATACTGATTTGGATTTTTTCTTGTTGCACTGTATGCACAAAATTTGCACACATCAGCACAAATATTTGTCGGATTTATATGACGGTTGATATTAAAGTATGTTTTTTTATCATGCTTTTTTTTGCGAATCGCATCCGCCAGCTCACCAAGATCAAAAAGATCCATATCATAAAGCGCAAGCGCTTCTTCAAAATTTACCCGTTTTCTTGCCAAAATTTTTTCTTTTAAATCCATAATTATCTTAATGCCTCAAATTTTTCAAGCTCATCAAGCTTTTCCCAAGGATAATCACTCTGTCCAACCTGTCCACGAGCAGCTACATCAGCATATAAAAAAGTCTCTTTTGATGGTTTGTCAAGACTAAATTTATTTGTTATCCAGTTTGGAGTAAGAGAAAAATTTTCTTGTACAAATTCTGAAAGTTTATCATCGTCCAAGCTTTGTATTACTGTTCCATATGTATCGACCGCAATAGAGGTTGGACGCGCAACCCCGATTGCATAAGAGATCTGTACAAGCGCTTTTTTTGCTAAACCTGCAGCTACAATATGCTTGGCTATCCATCTGGCTGCATATAAACCGCTTCTGTCAACTTTTGTATAATCTTTTGAACTCTGCGCTCCGCCTCCGATGGGTGCATATCCGCCAAAACTGTCAACGATAAGTTTTCTTCCCGTAAGTCCTGAATCATGCAGAGATGAGTGGGATACATATTTTCCTGTCGGGTTGATATGAATAATGCACTCATTTTTATTGTAAAGTTCTTCAGGAAGTCCTGCATCATCTATCAACTCTTGTATTAAAGCTCTTACACTGTTTATATCCATCGTATTTACACAAGGAGCTGAAACAACAATAGTATGAATTTTTTGAGGTCTGCAGCTCTCGAAATTCTCTTTCTTGCCGTAATCCATAGTAACCTGTGTTTTGATATCAACACCAAGTTTAGATGGATTCTCTTTTGCATAGTTATAAACTTTTTCCATCAAAATTCTTGCATATGTGATAGCACTTGGCATATAGTTTTTCGTCTCAATATCAGCATATCCAAACATAATTCCCTGATCTCCGGCACCTATCTCGCCGCTCTCTTGATCCACTCCTTGATTAATATCGGGAGACTGCGCATTTAAAAGCACTTGAAGTTCTATATCTTCAGGATGAAGGCACTCCTCCTTCGTAAAGTATGGATTTCCGTCATAACCGATATTTACAAGAGCGTCATGAACAATTTTCTTATACTCTTCGGTAGTTATTCTAGTTTTTGATGTTACTTCTCCACCGATTACTATATGTTTTCCGGCAACAAAAACCTCTGATGCAACTCTTGATTTTGAGTCTCCTATAATTAGTCTATCGACTATGCTATCCGCTATAATGTCAGCGCACTTATCAGGATGCCCCGGGCTGACTACTTCACTTGTAAATAGATACATTTTTATTTATTCCTAACTATTATAATCCTGATGCTTTTTTGCATATTAAAGTCGTAATATTAGCATCTACTAACTTTAATTGTACTTCGTAATCTTTTTCAAAAATTAAAATTTATACTATTTTATCTCTTTGTCTCTGCCCTGTTTGAGTAATTACACTATAATTATAAAAAAAGCAGGACAATTGCCTTGGATTTAGCAGTTCATATTGAAGATATAATAGAAAAAAATGGTAGTGATTTTGAGCTATCTAAACTCTTCAAAACTTTTATAAATGAGTATAAAGCTTCTCTTAGTGAGCTCTTTAAAAAAAATCAAGGCAAAGATTTTCTCGTTTGCCACACAAAACAGCTAGATTCCATTATCTCATTAATGTACAAAACTACTTTAAGGCGTATATTTGGAAACTACCTTCCCATGAGAAGCTCTATTCCCATAGCCGTTGTTGCTCTTGGAAGTTACGGGCGGGAACAGCTATGCGTTCACAGCGATATAGATCTGCTTATAGTTTATAAAAAAATTGACGGCTTTAACAGTGAGCTTATTATAGAAAAATTTTTCTATCTAATTTTGGATTCAGGACTGAAACTAAGCCATAGAGTACATGAGGTAGATGATCTCTTTAAAGCCAGCAATGAAGATATCACAATAAGAACTTCACTTATGGAAGCAAGATTTGTTACCGGATCAAGTTTGACTTGGCATGCAGCAAGCAAAGAGTTAAATAGAATACGACTTTATAAACAAAAAGAGTTTATTCTTGCAAAAATTAAAGAGGCTCAAACTAGAAGAAAAAAATATCCAAACTCGATGCAGCCAAATATCAAAAAGAGCGTTGGCGGGCTTCGAGATTCTAACTTTATATTTTGGATAGCACAGACTATTTATGCAATTACAAGCTTAAAAGATTTAACAGGTTCTCTCTATTCTGATGAAGAGTATAAAGAGTACAGAGTAGCACTAGAATTGTTGTTTCGCGTAAGAAGTGCTCTTCATCTTATTACAGGCAAACAAGAAGATAGACTTCTTTTAGAGTATATACCAGAGGTAAGTCATATGCTTGGTTTTAAAAATCAGCAAAAGATGATTACAAAAGTACTTGAGGCGCAATGGCGCATAAATAATTTTACTCAAATATTTGTTAAAAAAATGGTTAGACCATATATTGCGGATATCTCTAATGTGAAAAAATTTAGACATCACCGCTTAAGCAGAGGTATTTACGAACTAGATAACAGAATTTACGCCTCTTACAATCTAGCGATTCAGCCGTTAAACAAGCTTTTAGAAATTTTAGTTTCTCTTGAAAATAAAACATACCATTTTGATGCCGGATTTTTAAACCAGTTTACCTATACAAAGATAGAGTATCCGCTAAAATCAAAAACATATATGCTGCTCAAAGAACTCTTTAAAAAAAGACATATGTACTGTTTTTTAAAACTCTTTTATGATGCAGGCATACTTCATCATCTGTTTCATAATTTTAAAAAAGTGCTTCATCTGCCGCAATTTGACGGATATCATCACTATCCCGTAGACATTCACTCCATAAAATGTGTAGAAGCATTGGAAAATATTGAAGAGCCGTTTATTAAAAAACTTTATGATGAATTTGGCAATGATGAAAAACTGTTGCTAAAAATTGTAACTCTTTTTCATGATACAGGAAAAGGAAGAGTTCAAGACCATAGCGAGGTAGGTGCAAAACTTATAGCGCCGTTTGTTAAAAAAATGAAACTAAAAGATGAAGATATACATAGATCTATAACTTTAGTAAAGCAACATGTAACCATGAGCAATGTCGCTTTTAGACAAAATATTCATAATGAAAAAACACTCTATAAGTTTATGTCAAATGTGGAAGATATCAAAAATCTAAAACTTCTTTATGTTCTAACTTATGCCGATATTAATGGTGTGGGTGAAGGAGTTTATAACTCTTTTAGCTCAAAACTTCTTCGCGAACTCTATATAAATGCTCTTGAAGTTGCACAAAACAAAGGTAGAATTACAGATGCTTCCAAAAGAATAAACAGTGAAAAAAGGGTTCAAAAACTTCCTGAATTTCTTGAACTTCCAAAATTACTTCAAAAGAAACTCTTAGGCATTGAATCAAATCTTTTCTTTTTTAAACACACGCCTTTAGATATCATAGAAATTGCAAAAAAAGCAAAAGAAACAAAAAAGTATGATTTTTCAATCTCTACAGAGAGCTCTCTTGTTATAGAAATTTATAGAAAAATTCCATTAAACATTGGATATCTTCTTGCATCTTTAAGTCATCTCGATGTTGCATCTATGGAGATTTTCACACTTTTTGATGATATAAAATATTTTAAAATTGAATTTATCGAGCATGTCGGCAAAGATGAGCTTCGTCAAATAGAAAATATTATAAACAATGCTTTTGATATGAGCAAGCATATAAAACTAAAAGAAGTTACAATATATAAACATGAAATAAACATAGATTTTGAGCACTCGCTTACACATGCAGAAATAAATATAAATACACAAAACCAAAAGGGTCTTTTAGCTTACATAATGGAGTGTTTTGAAGAACTTGGCATAAACATTGTATCAGCAAAAATTCACAGCACAAAACATAAAGTAAGAGACAGTTTCTTAATAGAAAAACAAAACGAACTATGTAATAATGTCGAAAAAATTTATAAATTATTGATTACAAAAGGCAAATAGATGTGCGGAATTGTTGGTTATCTTGGACAAAAAAATACAAAAGAGATTTTACTAGAGGGTCTAAAAGAGTTAGAGTATCGCGGATATGATTCAGCAGGAATAGCCGTTTTACAAAATGGAAATTTTTCAAACTACAAAGCCGTAGGCAAACTTGTTAACCTTGAAGAAAAAACAAAAGATTTTAAAACAGAAGGCTTTGCACTCGGCATCGGGCATACGCGATGGGCAACACACGGAAAGCCTACAGAACTAAACGCACATCCGCATTTAGGAGAATCTTCTTATGTTGTTCACAATGGAATCATTGAAAATTATGTAGAGTTAAAAAAAGAGCTTCAAGCAAATGGCGCACGGTTTTTAAGCCAAACTGATACGGAAGTGATTGTTCACCAATTTGAAAAAAATCAAAAAAGCGCAAAAAATTCTTTTGAGGCATTTGCAAAAACTGTAAGCGAACTTCAAGGCGCTTATGCAATTTTGCTTGTTACAAAAAATGAACCTGACAGAATCTTTTTTGCGAAGTATGGCTCTCCGATGCTAATTGGAATAAATAAAGAGGATGAAAAATATTTCGCATCCTCCGACACGCCGTTAATTGGACACTGCCAAAGCGTCAACTATTTTGAAGATGGAGATTACGGATATGCAACTTCTAAAGAGATAGCTGTTTTTAACAAAGATGGAGCTAAGAAAGAGTTGAAATTCTCCGCACTTTCACAAAATAAACTTCTTGCTCAAAAAGATGGCTACAGATTCTTTATGGAAAAAGAGATATATGAGCAGAGTGTTGTAATTTCAGATACTCTTATGGGAAGATTGGGTGAAAATGAAATTATTTTTGATGAACTTGACAAAACTCTTTTTGACGGTATAAATGAGATAAAACTTTGCGCATGCGGAACATCTTATCATGCAGCTATGAGTGCTTCATATCTTTTTGAGAGATATTCAAAAATTAAAACTTCATTAGAAATTGCAAGCGAATTTCGCTACAGAGAACCAATTATGACAAAAGACACGCTTTTTGTCGTTATTTCTCAAAGCGGTGAAACAGCTGACACTTTGGAAACCCTCAAAATGGCAAAAGCTGCTAATCTTAAAACTTTAGCTATTTGTAATGTTGACAACTCTTCAATGGTAAGATTGGCAGATGCAACTATTTTAACTAGAGCAGGAATAGAAAAAGGAGTGGCTTCAACCAAAGCTTTTGCTACGCAAGTTAGTGTTTTTTGGATGTTAAGCCTATATATTGCAAAGAGAAAAAATTCGCTAAATGCACAAGAGATAGCTTCACATATTTCACTGCTTCGTGAGGTTCCTTCACATATAAAAGTAACAGATGCTATGCATGAACGAATCAAAAGATTATCCAAAAGATATCTCCACGGACATGGTTTTTTCTTTATCGGAAGAGATATCTTCTATCCGCTTGCTCTTGAAGGTGCACTAAAACTTAAAGAGATCTCTTATCTGCATGCAGAAGGTTATCCCGCAGGTGAAATGAAACATGGTCCGATCGCCCTTGCAGATCCAGAACTATTTACCATTGCTCTTCTTCCAAAACATCTTCATTATGAAAAATCAAAAAGCAATGTCGAGGAGCTCAGTGCCAGAGATTCTACTATTTGTGCAATAAGTCAGAGTGAGTTTGATAAAGCAGATGATTTTATACAAATCTCCTCTTGTGAGCACTATATGCTGGAATTTTTCGAGATGATGGTAGTTTTACAACTATTGTCTTTAGAGATATCTATAAGATTGGGAAATGATGTGGATATGCCAAGGAACTTAGCAAAGAGTGTAACTGTAGAGTAATTATTTTCTAGCTTTATAAATAATATGACGCATAAAATGCGTCATATTTTTACATACTGCAAGCAGATTTACCGCCTGGTGCTGTGACTGGTTGAACATTTTCATTGCTAACTCCACCACTTGCATTTACCTCTTCGATAGTAGCCCAAATAGATTCAGCGGCAGCCATATAACGCTTTGAGCTTTCACTCATTGGATTAACAAATGTAATTGGTTTTCCTTCATCTCCACCGGTTCTTATACTTGGTTCGATAGGAATTTCAGCAATTATTTTAGTATCAAACTCTTCTGCCATTGGCTGTGAAGTTCCTTTACCAAAAATATCATACTCAACACCTGTATCCGGTGCAATAAAACCGCTCATATTTTCTACAATTCCTGCAATTGGAATATTTAATTTTTTAAACATATCAAGTGAACGACGAGAATCATCAAGCGAAACTGATTGAGGAGTAGTTACTGTAAGACCCGCAGTAACCGGTACACTTTGCGCCAATGTCAACTGTGCATCACCTGTTCCAGGAGGCATATCTATAACTAAAACATCCAAATCGCTCCATAATATATCACTTAAGAACTGCTCGATTGCTTTTATAATCATTGGCCCGCGCCACATAAGAGATTTTCCCTCTTCCATCAATGAGCCCATTGAAATCATCTCTAATCCATACGCTTTAATTGGAAGAACTTTATTTCCTGAAACTTCAGGCTTAACATCTGCTACACCTAACATACGAGGAATATTCGGTCCATAGATATCTGCGTCTAGTAAACCGACTTTTTTACCTTGTGCTACAAGAGCAATAGCTATATTTACTGATGTTGTCGATTTACCGACTCCGCCCTTTCCTGAACTGACCATCAAAAAGTTTTTAATATGCGGAGCAATATTTTTGCTCTTTGGCTTTGGAGGCTCAGGCATTTTCGGAGCATTAATATTTACCGTAACATTCCCCGCACCGACTGCTTTTAGCTCTTTTGTTGCATCATCAATAATTTGTTGCTTCACCTCTGGAGCACTTGATGTAATCTCAACATTAAAACTAACATCATTACCGTTAATTTCTATACTATTAACAAAACCAAAAGTTACTATATCTTTTGTAAAACCTGGATACATAACTTTTGATAGTGCTGAATTTACAATATCTTTTGTCATTCTATATATTTTCCTTTTTATTTAATTTAACAACGCCTTTAGGGCAAAGCCCCATTTGTTTTTAGAACAAAATTTTACCATAATTAAATAAGACAAAAATTATCCTATATCAATAAATTTTATTTTATAAACTATTTTTTATTTTTCTTTTGAATCTTGTATGATTTTATCAATTGCTTCCGGATTATCCATAATATTCTGCGTTATCTTGTATGAACAAAATTTCGGTCCGCACATTGAACAAAACTCTGCCTCTTTAAAAACATCTTGAGGAAGCGTTTCATCATGGTACTCTCTAGCTCTTTCGCTATCAAGCGCAAGTTCAAATTGTTTTTCCCAATTAAAACTATATCTTGCATCACTCATCGCATCATCAACATCTCTAGCACCTTTGCGCCCTCTTGCAATATCAGCTGCATGAGCAGCAATTTTATAAGCAATAATACCTTCTCTTACATCATTTGCGTTTGGAAGTCCTAGATGTTCTTTTGGAGTAACATAACAAAGCATTGATGCACCGTGCCATCCGCCGACCGCAGCACCGATTGCTGAACTTATATGATCATATCCGGCAGCAATATCTGTTACCAATGGTCCTAAAATATAAAAAGGTGCCTCGTGACAAAGTTCACGCTGAAGTTTCATATTGCGTTCTATTTGATTTAATGGAACATGTCCCGGTCCTTCTATCATAACCTGAACATCTCTCTCCCATGCTCTTAAAGTCAAATCACCCAATACTTTAAGTTCGCCAAGCTGAGCATCATCACTTGCATCTGCCAAACATCCAGGACGAAGAGAATCACCTAGAGAAAGCGCAACATCATATTTTGCACAAATATCCAAAATATCGTCATATGCCGTATAGAAAGGATTTTCTCTATGATAGTGCATCATCCATGCAGCCATTAAAGAGCCTCCGCGGCTTACTATTCCCATTTTTCTTTTAGCAATTTTTGGCATATTCTCCAATAAAAATCCTGCATGAATAGTAAAATAACTAACACCCTGTTTTGCTTGACGCTCGAGTACTTCAAGCATTACATCTATGCTTAAATCTTCTATTTTATTTCCGACATCATGTAGTATTTGATAAATTGGAACCGTTCCTATAGGTATTTTAGATGAAGCAATTACAGCCTTGCGAATTTCATCCAAATCGCCCCCTGTTGAAAGATCCATCGCAGTATCTGCTTTGTAATGTTGAGATACCTGAATCTTTTCAACCTCGCCTTGTATATCAGATGCTATTGCGGACGAACCAATATTTGCGTTGATTTTGCATCTTGCTGCAATACCTATTGCCATTGGTTCTAGTGAAGTATGATTTACATTTGCAGGAATAATCAATCTTCCTCTTGCTATTTCACTGCGAACTAACTCAGGAGATAGATTTTCTATATTTGCCACATACTCCATCTCTTCGGTAATAATACCTTGCTTTGCGTAATGCATTTGTGTTTTAACAGGGTCGTTTTGACGCTTTTTTACCCATGAAGTTCTCATATTCTCTCCCACTTTAATTATATACCACTATCATGCACTGAAAATATAGTCAAATAAAGTTAATATAATATTAAGTTGATTATCTGCTCTAATAATTTATATATTAAATTAAATTTTTGCGAAATTATTACCTGCTTCAAGAGAAAAAAAAGCTTTTGATGTGTATAATTTCGTAACACTTATATATTTTAGGAGTTTTATTGTCTAATGTAACACTTATTTTACTTGCAGCAGGCAGTTCAACACGCTTTGAACTAGATATAAAGAAACAATGGCTTAGAGTTGGAAATCAACCATTATGGCAGTTTGTCGCCGAAAAATGTGAAAAAACAAAACTTTTTAAAAAAATTATCATAACTTCATCTTTAGATGATATAGAATTTATGAAATATTACTCTGATTTTGTATTTATAGAGGGCGGAAACAGCAGACAAGAGTCTTTAAAAAACTCTCTTAAAGAGGTAGATACAGAATTTGTTTTAGTAAGTGATATTGCCCGTTCTTGCATAAGTGAAGAATTTTTGCAAAATATTATTTCATATAGAGGAAAAAGTGACTGCATTGTTCCTTACTTAAAAGTAAATGATACTATAGTATATGATGATCAAACAATTGACAGAGATAGAGTAAAAGTTGTTCAAACACCACAACTTTCAATTACCGCTGCACTCATAAGTGCTCTTGAGCAAAAAGAGGAATTTACGGATGAGAGCAGTGCAATAGTTGCAAACGGAGGCTCAAGAGAGTTTATTTTAGGCCAAAGCAGTGCCCATAAAATAACTCATATAGAAGATTTAAAAAAGTTACAATGCCTTAACCCGCCCTCAAATGATATATTAAGCGGAACTGGATTTGATGTTCACGCTTTTGATGAAAAGGGTGAAATGTATCTTGGCGGTGTAAAGATAGATTCCCAATATGGATTTAAAGCTCACAGTGACGGTGATGTGGCAATTCATGCTCTTATTGATGCTCTTCTCGGCGCTGCCGGAATGGGAGATATCGGTATGATGTTTCCGGATAATGATACTGCTTATAAAAATATAGACTCAAAAAAGCTCTTAAAAAGAGTTGTTACAAAACTTTGTAATTTTGGATTTGTAATTATAAATGTAGATTTGACAATAGCAGCCCAAAAACCTAAAATCGGCAACTATAAGCTACAAATGAGAAAAGTGCTCAGCACTATTTTAAATATAGAGAGCCAAAGAGTAAACATAAAAGCCACAACAACTGAAAAACTTGGTTTTATCGGCAGAAGCGAAGGTGTTGGTGTTATTGCCAACGCAAATTTAAAATATTTTGATTGGACAAAAATTTGAAGATACTAATTATAGAAAATGAAGTTTACCTAGCGCAAAGCATAGCTACAAAACTAAGTGAACTGGGTCATGTGTGTGAAATGTGCACATCAACAAGAGATGCAATAAAAAGCAACAACTATGATGTCGTTTTGCTTTCAACAAACATAAACGGTCAGGATTTTAATCCTGTAATAGAGACATTTAAAAAATCTATTATAATTCTTATGGTTTCATATATAAGCAACGATACCGTGTCTAAACCTCTCTCGGCGGGGGCAAAAGATTATATACTCAAACCTTTTATGATTGAAGAACTTATTAGGAAGATAAATCATTATCAAGAGTATGAAAAGTTAAAAAGAAGAAATAAAGCTTATGAAAAATATTTGACGCACTCTTTTGCATCTCTTGACAGCGAGCACAACTTTGATAATCTGCAACTTCCTATTTTTATTTTTTCACCATATCAGAAACATGCAGACTCTTTCGCTTTTGAATATGCAAAAAAGAAAAATTTACCACTACATTTTATAACTCTTAGTGACCCAAAAGCCATAAATGAGATAGAATCAATTACTGATAATTCGCTTATTTATATTATAGATTTTCAAACTCTTAAAAAAAGCGAGAGAAAAGCTCTTTATTCATCACTTGAAAATAAAAAAGCTATAATTTCCAGTACTGACAAAATAGATGATGAAACATATGATATTATAGAAATTAAAAGTGAAAACAATATCTTCGATGAGGGAGAAATTCTCCCTATTGAAGATTATGTAAAATTTATCGTTTTAAACTATCAACACAAATTTCCCGATACCGAACTGTCAAAAAAATTAGGAATCAGCCGTAAAAGTTTATGGGAAAAAAGAAAGAAGTATGACATTGTCAAGAAAAAATAAAACTCTTTTAATAGACAAAGAAGCAGCGGCGGCACTTGAACTTCTCAAAGACGGCTTACTCTCCCCAGTTGAGTCGTTAATGAATAAAAAAGAGAGTGAAAGCGTACTAAAAACAGGGCTTATCAATGGTAAATCTTTTCCTTTTCCCTTTATTTTGGCCCCATCAGGCAAAATAAATGCAGAGGTATTGCGTTCATTGCAAAAAGGAGAGGAGATTACTATTCTCTTCGATAAAAAACCTTTTGCCTCTTTAATAGTTGATGAAGTTTTTCATATAGACCCCAGAGATAGAATAAAACATATATATGGAACAGATGACATCTCTCATCCCGGTGTTATGACAACACTGAACAGACTTGGTTCATTGGCCGTCAGCGGAGAGTATACTCTCTTAAATAAATCCAGCAATACAAACAAACAAAAAATACAAGAAGCTAAAAAACTTATAAATGCAAAACATACAACTGCTCTTGTAATGGCAGGAAATCCTCTGCATAGAGCACATGAAAAACTGATTCGTCAAACACTCGACAGCACTGATTTGCTTGTAATTTTTTTATTAAAACCATATTCAGAATCAAACTTATCTTTTGAAATAAGAAAAGAGTCTCTTGAATTTTTTATAAATAATTTTTTAACAAAAAATCATGTAGTTGTTGTACCGCTTGAAAACAGTTATATTTTTGCAGGATACAATGAAATAATAATTGATGCTGTAGTTGCTAAAAACTATGGCTGCAACAGATTAACAATTGGCAGAAATCATGCCGGGCTTGGAATGTTTTATGATTGTAATTCAAATAAATCCATCATTGACAAAGTAATAGGAATAGATATTGAAATCACCGTTGCAAGCGAGTATGTTTATTGCGACAAATGTACTACACTTGTGAGTAAAAATACTTGCCCGCATGGCCAGCATCATCAAATTTCTTATCATTCAAACTCCATACTGGAACTTTTAGAACTTGGCATTTTACCGCCTACAATACTAATGAGAAAAGAGATTTCAGCCGTAGTCCTATCTAAACTTCATCCTAATAGATTTAAAAATTTAGAAAAAATCTATTATGACATACTCCCTAGCAAAGGGCTTTTAGAAGAGCATACTGAAAATGACTTCTACTTGGAACTAATGAAACTCTATCAAACAACATCATTAACATAATTTTGTTGTTTTACAAATTTACTGAAGGAAAAAAATGAACTGGTTTTTTATAACTTTGGGATACAGCGGGCTTGCACCAAAAGCTCCGGGAACTGTCGGAACACTCGTCTCTTTGCCTCTTGGTATGCTTATACTTATATATTTTGATGCTCAAACTCTTTTTTTAGCTACTGTTTTAATCTCTGCAATAGCCATTCGTGAAATAAACAAGTACGAAAAAAAAAGCGCTATACATGATGATAAACGCATAGTTATTGATGAGTTGATCGGAATGTGGTTTGCTCTTAGCGTTGCACCTGCAATCAGTGTAAATTTAAATGAAGTTGCTGATTTGCAAAATGGTTTTTTAATTCAAAGTTTACTCTCTTTTGTACTGTTTAGATATTTTGATATAAAAAAACCATCTATTATCGGTAGACTGGACAGAGAGGCCAAAGGTGGTGTCGGCGTCGTTGGCGATGATATCGTTGCAGGATTTGTAGCGGGAATTTTAAGTGCTGTTCTTTGGCAGGGATTTTTACAACTTCAAGGCATGATGTAGCATAACTTATATAAGATAAATAGTCTTAATTCTATATCAATTTGCTTTTACAACAGTAGTGTTGGAAGCAGATAAAAGAGGATATGTTCTTATGAATAAAATAGATAAAAATGTTATCGCATTAGGTGCGAATAGCTTTTTTACAGACTTCTCAACAGAAATGATACTTCCTCTTTTGCCCATTTTTTTAGATAGATTTTTACATGCAAGCAAAGGAGAAATCGGTCTAATAGAAGGAGTGGCTGAGCTCGGAGTTGCTCTGCTAATTGCACTATCTGGTTTTTATTCTGATCGAATCGGAAAACGCAAAGTACTCACAATTATCGGATATGGTCTCTCTAACATCATCAAACCTTTTGCTTTTTTTGCTCAGAGTGCTGCCATGATTGCCACCATAAGAGTGGCTGATCGCATCGGCAAAGGAATCCGCAGCGCACCTCGCGATGCTCTTATCAGCGACTCTACTCAAAATGAGTCCAGCGGCTTTGTTTTTGGCTTTCATAAAATGATGGACAGTGCAGGAGCCGTTGTAGGAAGCTTAAGTGCCTTTGGATTGCTCTGGTTTTTGGGAGAGAGCGAGGCATCTTTTCGAACTATTTTTGCTCTAAGTCTTATTCCCGGTCTTATTGCCATGGCAATTCTTATCTTTTTTGTTACAGACACCTCTTTTACACCGGTGCCTCTAAAACAATTTCGTCCTAAATCACTAAGTAAGCAGTTCTACTGGTTGCTCATTTTTCAGAGTCTTTTCAGCCTCTTTGCAATGAACTACTCTTTTATGATTCTTAAGGCTCAAGACAACGGCATGGCATTAGCAATTATTCCGCTCGCCTATACTCTTTATAATCTTATTCTCTCGATTTTTGCCATACCAATTGGAAAAATGGCAGATCGATTTGGGAAAGCAACACTTTTATCCGTTGTCTATATGGCTTTTGGATTGGGAGCACTTGCTATGGTTTCAGGAGATATTTGGGGAGCATGGATAGGATTTGGTATCTACGGCTTTTTCGCCGGCGGTTTTAATGCACTTGCCAAAGCCATTATTTCAGACACTTCACCTAAGGAGCTTAAAGCAACTGCATATGGAGTTTATTATACCTCCATAGGAGTAATGACCCTGCTATCGCTTACTATTGGCGGATGGCTGTGGGACAATTATGGGAGCACTCCTCTTTTTATGATTGCATCGATAGCAGCGATACTATTATCTATACTGCTCTACAAAATGAGAAGACATTTTCTCGTTTAATCTTTCAAAACTAAACAAACAGCGGATCTTCGGAGGGTTCTATCTCTTCAAAATCTTCTATAATGTGCTCAAAAATTTTCATAATTTTTCTAGCCTTGTTGGAGTGCTCATCAAAGATTGTTTTAGATGCCGGAAATGCTTCACCAAGCTCTTGATAGATTAAAATACGCCCATTAATGTGCTTGTTTATCTCACCAAAAGCATCTTCTAAATATTGTTTTGTATTTGTATGTCTAAAAAGAGCTCGAATCATTTTAATCCGTTCTTTAATAGGAAGAGACTCATCTATTGCTTCAGCTATTCTCTTTATATCAAGTCTTGAGAGATAGACGCCGCTAATTGCAGGTGCTAAAAGTTTATTTGTAAGTGTTTCTACAAATTGCGGAACACTCTCTTCATCCTCTTTGTCTGAAGCATCCGAATTTTGCTCTTGCAAATTTTCAGGATCTGTTGGACATCTCTCTTTTACAAACTTATCAAACTCTGCTCTTAAATCACTTAAATCATGTTGATTCATTTTTTTCCTTTATTTTTTTAAAATCTCATATTGCTTTTGTCATAATCTAGATGCTGCTTCTTTTCTAAAAATTCAAAAATAACGCTGCTTAATTCTTCTAACATAGCATCAAACCCAATATAATTTGCTTTAAGTTCATCTGCTCTCAATTTAAGTGCTGAAAACTCTTTTTTTTGCTTCATATCCAAATTTATATCACTAAATTTATCGACCATATCCAAACTCTCTAAATCAGAAAAATCTATAACTGCATCATAATTTGAAAAATCAATATTTACACTATCTGATATACGATTTATATCAGGATTTATTACTCCCATCTCAATAGTAAAATTCATAAGATTTTCCAAATCGTTATAAAAGTAACTTATTTCAAAATCATCTCTTAAAAAACAAAATGCTTTCGCTCTTGAATCAATTCCAATGAGTGCTATTTTTTTACAATTTCTGTTTTTTAAAAATTTTGCCAATACATTTATGCCCAAAATATCACCAATAAGTTTTTGTCCCTCTCTTAAAATAATATCACACATGCCTGATTTTAAAACTGCCTCACTTGCTTCATCCAAAAGTTCTACTACATTTTTTGTATACTCATTGGATATAAACGCACCATTTACATGCGATTTTTTCATATTTGCTACAGTATAATAAAAATCATCCTCCCTAATGTTCATAGGTATCATCATGGCATCTTTGTTTTTTACTTTAAAAAGCTTATTTAATATTGCAGACAAACTACTCTGTCCTGCAAATTCCCCTATAAAACCATAAAGCTTTGTATGATGTGATATCTCATTTGCATTGTTCATCATATTATATATTTTCCTTTATTCCCCAAAGTTCTCTAGCCTCTTGCTCTTCTGCTTTGCATCTGTAGCAGAGTTTATCACTGCTATTGTTTGTACTAAAAATCATATTGCACTCATCACATCTTTTAACATTAAATTTTATCAAATTGTGAACTTCAGGTTCAAAAAACTCTTTTATTTTATAAACAGGCGAAAGTATGATTGCATTAGGTTCACACACATCATGACAAATATGACACTTTATACACAATAACGGATCAAAATCTATCTTTGAATTTTTTATATCTGAACTAAGTGCGCCGCTCGGACAGACTCTATAGCACATTTGACAGGCAGTACATGTTTTGCTATCTATTTGTTTCATTGAGGTAAATGTTAGTTCACCTGCTTCAATTGTGTGATATATAGATGGTTTATCGACCCTTCTAAGAGCCATAAACAGAAGCTTTCTTCTATCTGTTATGCGTTTTTGTTTTAAGAGTGCAATATCACTTTTTTGCAAAGTATGTTCAACTAATGCATCAGTTGCTTTTTGTATCTCTTTTTCAAATTTCATTTTGGTTTTAGCGACATTTTTTAAATTTATTCTGCTAAAGAACTCTCTTCTGTTACTCTCTTTTACTTCGTCTTTATCTTCATATTTAACATCTTTTAATTCTATAACGGCATCACTTTGTATAGCCTCTAATATATATAAAGCCTCTTCATAGTTTTTCTCTATCTCAGGTTTGCACTTATGTGCTATTGCACATGCATCACAATGTCCAATATCAAAAATCATCTTTTTTTTCAGCAGAGCCATCGAGATTATATTTTCTACATTTAAAGCTGCTATACATGGAACATTTTTTCTGCATGAGATAAGATTATCACTCTCTTCTATATATTTAAAAAAGAAATTTGTAGAATTAAAATCATCTAAAGAGAGTGCCTCATTCGGGCAGACTGCATCACACGCTCCGCATCCCACACATGAAGAAAAATTAATTGCCGGAAGAGGATTGTCTCCTACAACAATAGCCCCTGTCGGGCAGATAATTTCACATCTGTTGCAATTACTCTCTTTTGAGAGAGAACGAATACAACGACTGGCTTTAAGTTGTATCATTTATGCACTTAACTCTTTGCTGAGATATTCATTATCACTTAAGATAAATTCCAAAGCCATATCCGCAGTATCATAATAGAGAGGAGTTCTAGCCTCATACTTAACATTTATCAAATACATCGGAGCCCATTGTAAAAGATGTTTATTTAAAAATTCTTTTTGCACTTCTCTAAGATTTTTTATAGCATCTTTATCATTATTTTCAATAGCTTTCAATTCAGCTTCTGCCAAATGATGCATAAACTCAAGTTCAACTCCGATATGATCGGCTGAAATAGTACGAGCTGCTTCAAAATCAACCATAAAATCATATGCGCTGTATATATCAGTTACCGGATTTGCTCCGCCTGTCTCAATCTTCTGATCTTCTCTAGTGTAAAATGTTTCATAAGGGATAAGATGCAAAAGAGAGAGATTTACAAAATCTGGATTAAAATACTCCTCCAGTAGTTTGTTATTTTGCAACTCTTTAAAAGGCTCCCAATTTTTTAAAGTTGGGAGAAAATCCAAAATATTTTCATCTTTTTTTATTGTATCTAGCATATTTTCATCTAACTCTTGCAATAATATTCGAGATAAAAGTGCATAGATATTAACTCTTGCTTTTGTGTTTTGCATATTTCTTCTTTATATATAATTTTTTTTTATTTTAGATTTTATCAAAAAAGTCTAAATATAGAGTAAAAAACTAAATTCCTTCTGCTATCATAGCATCTGCGACTCTTTTAAATCCTGCTATATTTGCACCATCAACATAGTTTCCTTCAACCCCGTAATCTTTTGCGGTAAGTACCACTCTTTTACAAATCTGTTGCATAATATCTTTTAGTTTATAATCTATCTTTTCAAAACTCCATCTCTGCATAGAAGCATTTTGACTCATTTCAAATTCGCTGACTACGACACCGCCGGCATTTGCAGCTTTTGCCGGAGCAAAACAGATGTTGTGATTTAAAAAAGCATCTATTGCTTCAGGGGTACAAGGCATATTTGCTCCTTCACTTATACATACACAGCCATTAGAGATTAAGTTTTGAGCATCTGCTTCATTGAGCTCATTTTGTGTTGCACACGGAAAAGCGGCATAACACTCAATATTCCAAACTGCATGCTCACCGTCAATATAATCGCAAACAGGGATATATTTAGCTTCTGGATGAGACTCTATATACTTTTCAAGCGAAGTTCTTTTTTCTAACTTTAACTCTTTTAAAAGCTCTAAATCAAGGCCGCGAGAATCATATATTGTTCCTTTTGAATCTGAACATGTAACCGGAATTGCCCCAATTTGTAAAAGTTTTTCTATTGCATGCAAAGCAACATTACCTGCTCCGCTTACTGCACATTTTTTACCGACTAAACTCTCTTTTTTTTCCATCTCAAGCATTGCTTGAGTAAAATATATAACTCCATATCCTGTTGCTTCCGGTCTCATATGTGAGCCTCCAAACATGTATGGCTTTCCTGTTAAAACACCGTCATAAGATGATGTGATTTTTTTATACTCTCCAAAAAGATACCCTATTTCTCGTGCTCCCACTCCGATATCTCCGGCGGGAACATCTATGCGGGGACCTATATACTTATGCA
Organism: Sulfurimonas sp. CVO; assembly: GCF_009883775.1. Taxonomy (NCBI): domain Bacteria; kingdom Pseudomonadati; phylum Campylobacterota; class Epsilonproteobacteria; order Campylobacterales; family Sulfurimonadaceae; genus Sulfurimonas; species Sulfurimonas sp. CVO. Next base: position 500,149 of record NZ_CP033720.1, on the reverse strand, counting down.
ACTCAGTCATAAAAGCTGAACAAAATTTCATAATTTCAAAATCACTTTTTCCTTTAGGATCAAAATCACTTCCGCCTTTTCCTCCGCCTATAGGCAAACCTGTAAGTGAATTTTTAAAAATCTGCTCAAATCCTAAAAATTTTAAAATACCCTCATTAACACTTGGATGAAAGCGAAGTCCGCCCTTATATGGTCCAATAGCATTGTTAAACTGAACTCTATATCCAGTATTAACTTGAATCTTCCCACTGTCATCCAACCAAACTATCTTAAATTTTATAACTCTATCCGGTACTACCAATCTCTCTAAAATAGAGTATTTATCATATCTTTTATCTGATTCTAATAGTGGAGATATAGAGTAAAGAACTTCTTGAACCGCTTGAAAAAAAACATTATTTTGAGCACTATCACCTGTCAATGATTTTTTAATATTTTCCCGTGTTATATCCATATTTTTCCATTTTTTTTATAAATTTATTTTTACATTTTACAACAATTAATATAAAACAAATATATCAGCCCTATTTTATGTTAAAATTCAAATCAAAAAAAGGATACTCTATTACTTATACTCTAGTTCATACAATTCATATTTTCTCAGTATTTATTTACGGCGGATTTTTATTTGTTGATGTTTTATTTCTTTCTAAAATGAAAGAAACTTTAAACGATGACGAACATGCAAAAGCAAGAGAAGCTATTATGATGCATGTAAGAAAAGTTGTTCCATATGCTTTAATGGTAGCTGTTGCAAGCGGATTGTACCTTATTTCTCAAATATTTGGAAAAATAGAAAACGGTACACTCTCATATTTTCAAACTCTACTCTCCATCAAAGCTTTTTTTGCTTTATGGTTAGGCATAAGAGGAATCAATCAGAAACTTTTTAAAATAAACCCCTGGGTATTTAAAAGCCACTTCTTCCCATTTAGCCTGGTTGTAATTATTATTTTATTATCACAATTTATGTTTTTATAACGGCAGTTAAACTATTCCCAGTCATTAAATTTAGAGTGGGAATGTTTATCTTTTTTATAATGTCTGGCATTTTTAGTTTTATCTAACTGATTTGATTCATAAAGAATTTCCTCTTTTATATCATCTATGTTTTTATCACTGTTTTTATAGTTGATAATCTTTTTAATCAACTTTTCAAGATCTTGAAAGTCACCTTTGTAAAGAGCTGTCTCTTCAACCCTTTGTAGTAGCTTTAAACTGTTATTGACTTTTTTTTCATATCCCTCTTTAGTGATATCTGATGTACTCGACAAATAAGAAACAACACTCTTGTGAAATCTCTCTAATGCTCTTATATAACGAAGTCTAAGTGAATTGTTTATCGCTTTTTGTGATGCCATTTTTAACCTATTATTTATTTGTTAGTATAATTATACACTTAATTATTTATAATGGAGAATTATATTGAAAAAAACAATATTATCACTTTTGCTTTTATCCACTTGGCTTTTTGCTACTGTTAAAAATGAAGAAGCTTCTCAGGCACTGCTTGATTCAAAAATACCGATTGTTGATATAAGAACTCCTGCCGAGTGGAGAGAGACTGGACTTTTAAAAGGCTCTATACCTATTATGTTTTTTGATGAAAAAGGCAATTATGATATAAATGATTTTTTACAAAAACTAAATAGTGCTGTTGATACAAAAAAGCCTTTTGCTATCATCTGCAGAACAGGAAGCAGAACAAGAATTCTGGCATCTTTTTTATCTCAAAAATTAAATTATGATGTTATAAATATAAAAAGAGGTATTCTTTATGCAAAATATCTAAAATTGGATATTTTGCCTTATAAACCTAATTAAAAAATTATGCAATTCTTAAAATTTCTTTTCTATTTCACTACAAGAGTTTTTTTGACTTTTGCTATTATAGCGCTTATTGTTTTTCTGCTTTGGGCACTCTTATATGCCATTTTTATTTAGTTGGCTCTATTTTATTTATCATGGCATAAAGTGTGGGCAGATAAATAAGATTTAAAAATGTTCCCCAAACAAGACCAAAACCTAAAGATATTGCAATCGGTTGCAGTATAACAGCTTGTCCCGTTGCATAAAATATAAGTGAGAAGAGTCCTAAAAATGTTGTTACCGATGTTATAATAATTGGACGAAGTCTCAGTTTTGCTCTTTGTAGAAAATCTTCTAGCTTATGAGTTCCATGCAAAAAATCTATCATTATTATTCCATCATTAATAACAACGCCTGCTAATCCTAAAATTCCTATTATTGAAGCCATAGAGAGATTTATTCCCATTATTTTATGCCCAATCAGGGCTCCTAATACAGAGAGAGGAATAACGCTCATGACCATAAGCACATATTTTATTTTTGAAAAAATAAGCAGCAGAGTTAAAAAAATCAAAAATATTGCTAAAAAAACTGCTTTTTTCATATCATTTTTCAATTGCTCATTCTTCTCTTTTTCTCCTAAAAGTTCAACATGCACACCCATTTTTGCTATTGAATCCAATGTCGGTTTTAATTTTTCTAAAATCTCTTCAGCTGTAATTTTTCTCTTATCAACATTAGCAAATACCGTTTTAATTATATTTCCATTGAGCTTGTCTATTTTTTCATAATCTTTTATCTCTGAAATATCGGCAATATCAGACAATTTCACATATCTGCCATCACTTAGCGCTAAATTAAAGTTTAAAAATCTTTCAATATTGTCTTTTGAACTATCTTCTGTTTTTATCTCCATTATTCCCGATTCATTAAAAGTGGTTGTCTGTTTTTGCTCTAAAAAATAAGCGCTAAGTGTTTTAGCAACAGAAGCTTCACTCAACCCCAAGCTTTCCCCATAAGAGTTTATTTTAATTTTATACTCCATTTTTCCATATTTTATATTATTGCTATAATCTTTAATATACTCCATTTTAGAGAGTTCATCTTCTAGTTTTTTTATATTTTTTTGAAGTATCTCATCATTGCTTCCAGATAAATTTATCTGAATATCGCTCTTAATAAGTCCCGGTTTATCTTCCATAACACCAAGATCTTCCATATTGTATTTACTTCTATAAACATCAATTATCTCTTTTGCTCGCGGAGAGAGTTCAAAGGTCTGTTTTTGTCTTATTTTATTAGGATTGTCAAATTCAAAACTAAAATTTAAAATTGGATTTATATATTTGTCAACCCAGTTTGTATCAACCCTGTCATAAAGCTCCATGGTAATCATAAAAACACTATTGTTTCTTTGCGTCTCTCCTGAGAGGCTTCTTCTATAACCGACAACAGAAGATATTGCTTTAAGAGAAAACTCTTCTGAATGTTCCATCAGTTTTGCTTCAATCTCTTTTGATATCTCATATGTATCTTCCAACGGAGTATTGATATTTAGTTTTCCTGATATATATAGATAGTTTCCATCAAAATTAGGAAAAAATTGAAATTTCATAGATTGTGCTATATAAAAGGTTGCCAGCGGAATTAAGATTAAAAAAAGCAACAATGATATTTTTTTAAAATGTAAAAAATGTAAAATCAGCCTAACATAAAACTTTTGTAAAGGTACCCAGCTAATTAAATTATTGCTTTTTCTTAAAAATTCCTGTGCATGAAGAGGCAAAAAGAAAAAACTCTCTATAAGAGAAGCTATTAAAATCATAACTACTGTGATAGGAATAAGCAAAATAAAAAGTGCTATCTCTCCCTGCATCATAAAGATAGGCAAAAATGCAGCTACTGTAGTTATCGTTGCAAGTGTCACAGGAAGCATCATCTCCTTGACGCCTGTTATTGCAGCACTGTAATTATCCATACCATCATCAATATATCGTTGAATATTTTCACTTACAACGATTGCATCATCAACTACGATACCTATGACTATCAATGCTCCAAGCAAAGAAATCATATTTATTGAATATCCCAAATGATAAATAGTTAAAAGTCCTATTATAAAAGAGAATGGAATTCCAAGAGCTACAATAAATGCAATTCTTAAATTTATCAAAATATACATTGATAAAAAGACCAAAATCAAACCAAACATCAAATTTGAAATAATTGTATCTAATCTCTCTTTTATGGGTTTTGAAGAGTCTTGATAAAAATTAAAATCAACTCCGTCATAATTTTTTTTTATATTTTGGACATACCCTCTAAGTTCTTTTGATAAAACAATTGCATCACCTTTTGTTCCTTTTGATATTACTAAAGAAATTACTTTTTTATTGTTAAAAGTTGCCAAAGTATCAGTTTGAGGATACTCTATGCTCACCTCAGCTATATCACCCAGCTTTATATATTTTTCATCAATATTTAAAATGCTCTCCTTATACCCCTCTGCATCCGGTTTTCCGTTAACAGTTGATACATAAGCAAATTTTCCCTTCTGTTCTATATTTCCAACAGGATATATGTATGATAAATTTGCTATCGCTTTTTGTACACTTTCATGCTGAAGTCCATATGCCAAGACTGCTTCAGAATCTATTTTAATAATCACCTCTTCATCAGAATCACCACGAATCAGAACTTCACTAATATTATCTAGTTTTGATATTTTCGATTTCAAATCTTGAGCGATAACAGTTAACTCACCTATTGAAAGAGTTTCTGATGAAAGAGCCAATCTTATAAGAGGTCTTGTTTTATCTAGCAATTGTGCAACCGGCTCATTCATATCTGAAGGCAGATACTGTCTGCTTAGCGCTATGGCATCTTTCACACGACCAAGCGTTATCTCTTTATTTGCATTTTCATTAAGTGTTAACAGTATCGCAAATGCACCGGGAGTGATGGTGGTCTCTGTTTTATCAATACCGCTAATATTGCTTATCTCATCTTCTATATCACGAACAGCCATTTTGTCCATAATATTGGCGCTTGTTCCGCGGTAAGAGCCTAAAACACTGATTTTATCAAGTTCTACATCAGGAAAAATCTCTTTGGGTATTTTTATATAAGCATCAATGCCCATAAAAATTAGAAAAACCAGCAAAGCATAATTTAATCTGCTGTTTTTTATAAAATATTCAATAAATCTATTCAATGAACACTCTTATAAAAGCGATTTTATTACACTGCTTACACCCTGATGCAAGTTATAGTTTGCTATTGGAAAATCCAAAAATTCGTTTTGAAGATTTATACTGTTTTTTGATAGATAATCGCCCAATATCTTTAAATCTATACTCTTATAATTTTTACAGACATTTTCATTAAGTTCAGTTCTTAACAAAACTCCCGCTTCATTGGATTTTTGAATCGTAAATGCCAAAGTTTTTAAACTTACAAGATCGCTCCACTTTAAAAAAAGTTCCGGAGTAAGCTCATCTTGAGCAATTCCTTCAGGACTAAAAAGCATATTTGCATCTCTTAGCGGAATCAAAACACTCAAAATAGCTTGACTAAAAGGGATTACTCTGTCTTTCCAAAAAGGAGACTCTTCTTTACTTTTTAGTTCATCTTCTAAAGTTTGTAAAATTGTTTGTATATCTGCATTTTTAAGAAGATCATAACTTTGCTGTTTCATTAAAGTACTCATTTTATATTAAATTTGTGCCATTATAAAATACTTTTAGTATAATTTTGCTTTTATTATTATCTAGGAGCAAAAATTGAAGTTATCTAAAACTTTTCTTACAAACAGCATCGCCGTAATACTTGTTTTTTTATCATTTTTATTTGAAAGTACTTTAAATTCTTTGTTGCTATATACAGGTTTATTTGCACTTTCGGGTGCAGTAACAAATCAACTTGCAATTCATATGCTATTTGAAAAAGTACCTTTTTTATATGGTTCAGGAGTAATACCTGCTAGATTTGAAGCTTTTAAAGATGCTATTAAAAACCTTATGATGAGCCAATTTTTCACCCGAAATCAACTAGATAACTTTTTTAAAAGTGAAGAGAGAAAGATAAATTTAGTTCCTATTATAGAAAAAACTGATTTCTCACCCGCTTTTGACGCGTTAAGCAAAACTGTTATGGAGTCCTCTTTTGGAGGAATGCTTGGGATGTTTGGAGGAGCAAATGCACTTGAAGGACTTCGTGAACCATTCTCTTTAAAAATGAAAAACGCCGTTATTAAAATAGTACAGAGCGAAACTTTTAACTACACTCTGCAAAAGCATCTGCAAAATTCATCTTTAAGTGAGGATATGATTCAATCTATTGAAAATATTATTGAGATTAGATTAAACGAATTAACTCCACATATGGTAAAAGAGATAGTACAACAGCTTATAAAAGAGCATCTCTCTTGGCTTATAGTTTGGGGTGGAGTTTTTGGTGGACTAATTGGTTTAATCTCTTCTTTCTTAATATAGCCCTATTTTAAGGGCTATTATATTTTTTACTTTAAAACTTTACAACATTTTTTTACAACATTTTGTTATAAATCTGCATAATTTTGATAAAAGTTGCAAAGTACTTCAATTTTTAGATGTGTCAAATACCAGATACTAAACTTCTTATTTTAAAACAAGTTAATTAAATTCTATCTTCATTTCACTCTCTTAATCTCATTGTAAAATTCTACCTTCTTTTTTTACAATCCCAAATTTTATTTTTTTATATTCTTTCGTTGTGTTTTAAATTATAGGTGTTGAGTAAATTACTTAACAATCCATAAATCAAAATTATAGTTGTCGACTTTTGTTTCAACTGTGATTTGATGGAGAGGTGTTAACTATATTTTATATAGTTTCAATTTTATTAAAGGATAAAAAAATGAATGGAATGGTACTTCAAAATGACAACAACGCTTTAGAAGTAGAAACAGCTTTACAAAATTACGAGTATGAAGCTAACAGATTAACTACGATTAATGATCACATGTATCATCAAGTTGGTTTATACGATAGAAATATCAGAAAGTTAGAAAACTCAAATGTAAGATATTGGGATGCACAGGCAAACTTTAACCAAATCATGAATAATGAGGAAAGAAAGTACGATTACTTTAAAAATAAAGAGCACTCTATACTTTGTGATATAAACAGACCTAATCAACCTATTCGTTTATGGAGGTATAAAAATAAGTTTTATTATAGACCTACCCAGTACGGTGAGCTTAAAATTTGTGATGAACAAGAACTTGCAAAAGAGATTAGCTCAAGATATTGTAATATCAACATAAAAATAGTAAACGATTTAAACGATGCACTTTCTTATAAAAAAATGGATATAAGAGTTGATACAACCTATGTCGCTATTAATTCTATACCCGTTGTAGATGAAGAAGTGTTTGATATTAATCAAATGAATGAGATATTTGTAAATCATCAAGGATATTTATCTAGGAACTGTTTATCTTATACCTCTTATTTACATAAAAGATTTATTGATTTTAGGCTAGATGAGAACAATGTTAGTGAAGCAAGATATTTTATTCAAAAGATGACTACAATTAAAGATTTAAGATTTTTAGTTAGCAGATTTGGAAAATTCTTTAAACATCTCATAACATCAAATGCAATCGTATTTATGGGTAATAAAGATGTTTCAGAAGGCATATTGTTAAAAAAGATACTAAAGCCTATTTTTGGCTCACAGTTTTTTACTACAATCACTGATGAAATGTTGCAAACTATGAGTGTAGAAGATATTGTAAAAAATAAATTAATCTACCATATTGACCATATCCCAACCGACGCAGAAGATAGAGAGAAACTTAGAGAAATACTTATTTCTATCCTAGTGTATAAATCAATACAAATCGATGACAACACTATACCTATTCACGGTCAAGTAATTTTTACTGTAGATAAAGAAGATATATTTTTCAAAGATTTTTTAAGTTCAAGTGATGTCTTTTTTGTAGATACATTAGATAATATAATGCATCAACTACAAGTAGATGATAAAATCTCTTTTTATAAGAAGATTCACAATAGTTTAGATACTTTTGCAAAAGAGCTTTCAGCGATTGGGAATATGCCTTGTGATGATTCCCTACAAAATCAAAATGAAGAGTTTATCAAACTACTTGATAATATGGATGAAGAGATTGCTAAACTTGTAAAAAATAATCTGTTGGATCCGTTTGATGATAATTTCGAGAACTTGATTCCAGTAATTGAAAGGTACAAACATTGTTATATTACAGGTAAAACAGGCAGTGGTAAGTCAGAGCTTTTAAAAACATTAATATTAAGAGATATTTTAAGAGCTGATGGGTCAGTTGTACTGTTAGAACCCCACGGTGATCTTAGTGAACAAGTTGCAAAAATGGTTCAAGATAAAACAAGATTGATTTATCTAGATCCATTTTTAGGTGAAAATAAAGCACCAACTATTAATCTATTTCATTTAGAAGATAAAAGTGAAGCTAATATCGCAAGAGTTACACAGATTATCCTTAATGTATTAAAAGGGATTAATTCAGATGAATCTTTTAGTGGTGCAATGGAAGATTCTTTAGAGATGTGTATTAGGGTATTACTTAGAAGAGGTAATGGTAGCTTTCAAGAGCTTTATAGGTTTCTTAATGACAATAGAAATGATGACCTTATAGAGTTTGGTATAAATAGTCCTAATCTTTTAGAATCAGAATTTTTTGAAGATGATTTTAAAAATCCAAAGGCATCAGTAACAAAAGATGCTCTTAGAAGAAGACTTAAAAAACTTCTAAATGATCATGTTTTCTCAAATATGATGAATGGTAAAAATGTGATTGATTTAGAAAAAGTGATGAATACTAAAGGTATGGTTATTATTTTTAATATCCCAAAAGGCAAGATGACAAATACTTACAAATACTATATTAAGTTTATAGTTGAATATATCCAAATTTTGGCACTAAAAAGAGCTGATATTTCAGAAGAAGAAAGAACACATACCCATCTCTACATCGATGAGGCACATAACTTTATCTCTTCAACAGCAACTATTAGTGAAATACTTACTGAGTCGAGAAAATACAAGCTTTTTGTTACTTTTGCCCATCAAGCAATCACACAGATAAAAGATACTAATCTTAGAGATATTATGACTACTATGACTAATGTTAAAATCATTGGTAAAAATAGTAATAAAACCCTTGAATCGATGAACAAGACTCTAAATACAAAATTAGAGGATGTTGAAACTCTTAAAGCTGGAGAGTTTTATCTATCAGCTGGTTCTAACGACATTATTAAAATCAACAACACCGATAAACTACTAGACGGTAAAGAAGAGATATCTAATGCTCAATGGAAAGAGCATAAACAATATCAACTTGTAAACTACTATCGAAGTACCAAAGTGTTTAATTTTGATGAAGCTGTTGATGAATTTGTTGGAAAACTGCTATCAGAAACTATTGATTTAAAATATTTTGAGCCATTAGAAAAGTATCCAGAAAAATATGCTGAATTTTTGTATAACCTTATAAATGATGAAAATGGTAGATTTATTGCTCAACCCGAAATGAGTTTCTATTTCAATATCATGTATCCTGAAGCACATGTCAGTGATAACAAACTATTTTTATCTGAACTAAGAAGCAGATATGAAGTGTTTAAACAAAATCCAAAAGATCACAAAAAATATAATGATAAATTTCGATACAAGCTACTGTAATTTATCCATATTCCAAGAGTATTCCAGAGCCATTCTGGGATGCTCTTTTTTTATTCCAGATATTTTTATGTACATTTGGAATAAACTTAGAATAGCCCATAGAATACCTTGATTACGGGCTTTATTACACTTTTTAGCAAATTTGTATTTTCTGTAAAATGTCCAAAAAAAGGGCTATTTATAGAATATACTATTTATTTCTAGGTCTTCCTGTCTTACTTTTGCTTTTTGGCATAATCCCTCTTACAAACGCTCTATCCTTACTATTACTTTTAACAGGTGCTAAATCTTGTTCTTCATCAGTTTTACATAAATATGAGGTTACATATTCATCTAAAATTTCTCGCTTATCAGTATCGCTATGATGAAGCATACCTACGCCTTTATGTTTGTATTTTTTGCGATTACAATTAAAATGGCTACCTTTACCATCTGTTAGCTCTTTCCAGTATTCACCAATCTTATCTCCCATGTGAGCATCTTTTTGCACTTTGTTACCATCGTATATAAAAACTGTGTGTAGATGAACACCTTTATCTTCCGTGTACTCTTTTAAGCACATATAGCCTACTTGGTCTTTGAAAACTGATGGCTTACCTCTTCTATTATTTAACATCCTATTAAAATCATTATTGGCATCATCTAGTACAATACTATCGCTATGAGGTTTCTTATATCCAAGATCTACTCTTACGACACATAGTTTTGAATACTTGTCTTGTAGTGCATCTATGTACTCTTTGGTACTCTCTAATCTTTTGTTTACAGTTTTGTTATCTGACATTTAATATCCTTTTATTTTTATTTCAATAAAAGGTATGTATACAATTATTTTTTATTTGTATTATAGATGAAGACACCCTATAGCTACACTTCTATCTATATTTATATATTATTTTAAATAATAAATCTATGAGTATATTGGTTGTAGTATAGTTATAGTCTATATATAATAATTACTAATAATATTAATAACCTAAAATATGAAATATTCAATATACTAAGTAAACTATGTATACAAGATTTGGGAAGTTCTTGTTTTACGATGATTTATAATTTGATGTAATATACAGAGTTAGAGATTTTAAAATAAAAAAAAGAAAAAACTATAGCTACATTTTAGTAGCCATAGAATTTTCATTTATGAAGCTTTTTTGATCGTAGATAATGGTGTTGGTTTAAAGTACAAATCCCTCTCAGCACCCAAGCCTAAGCTTCCTTTTACCTCTTTTATCTCTTGAAGTGAAAAGTATCCAAGTTCACTTCCAAATGGAGATACCACATACCCAAAGCAAATATCATCATTGATTGAAAGTTCTGTGATATACCAAGTCCAACCATCGATAAATAGCTTGATGTAAGCCATAGGGTCTTTTTGTTCCTCTGTTTCATAGAGTTTAGGGATTTGTTCTTTTATCTCTTTTGGTATTAGCTCCATTGTATAACCCCTTTCATAGTTCCAAATTGCGTATAAAATCACCGATGCACTCAATGGCGTTTACATCTTTAAATGCAAACTCTTTTAAGTAGGAGTGGCTTATTTTAAAGTTTTTAAACGCTTCTAAAATATCCTTTCCCTCTTCAGAGCCGAGTATCTGCATATTGGTAATCTCTTTATTGTTGGGGTCGTATGTAAACCCTTCCGTTGTGAAGAATATAAAATTTCTCATCTTACGCTGCTTGTTGTGCCAATGGCTTGTACCAAGTTTTAGATGCACCATCCCATCTAAACCCATGAGCTTTAATGGTATTTTTCTTCTCAAAAATATTCTCACCTATGACAACGAGGTTTTGACCTTGATGCATAACGGTTAATCCAAGATTTGTAAGTTGGCTATAGTCTTGAGGGGTATTGTTTTGCATAGGTTGGTTTTGAGGTTGATTGTAATGCTTATTGTTATTTGCACTTTGATGATTTTTTGTTTTATCGTAAAGTGATAACCCAAACTGATTCCCTAGTGTCCGTAAAGCTCTTTTAAGTGCATCAGTAACGGCTTCTTTACTTGCTCCCTCATGTGCATCTGCTAAAGTTTTTGCTATACCTGTTCCTGTACCTACATCTTCACGATGTATCTGTTTGAGATGTCCATTGTCATGTACTATCACATTTACAATAGCCTTGTAGCAAACTACAAAGTTTTGATTTTGGTTTTGCTCTTGCGATACTTGCTCTAGTTTTGTAATAGAGTACGACCAGTTACCGTATCCAAATATTTTATTGGCGGTCTCAATTACATCAAACCCCTCCAAATATGAGAGGTTGATATTTCCTTTTTCTCTTGTTTTTACTCTGTTGCCGTCTAACTCTTGATTTAAGATAGCTATTTGATTGTCATTGAACATAATTTCCTCCTTATGCTGCTTCTTTGGTAACTAAGATTTCATCTACTGTTATTTCACTATTTGCAGATGATCTTTTGTTATTGATTTTTATCTTTGCAGGTGTTGTCACAGTAAGAGTATTTACTTCGATAAACTCTTTGAGTTCATCAATTCCTTCTTTTGAAGCAATTGCTTTTTCTACAGCTTCCATATCCACCGAAAATGAGACAAATCCAAGACCCATAACGGCGTTATCGTCTTTGATGGTTACTATATCTTTTGATTTTGAACTCTCTGGAGTGATGGTAATGGATGAAATTGTTGCACCCTCTAATTTATCGATACCATATTCCGCTAATACAGTTGCCGTAGTTTCAAGAGCTATCTCTTTTGCATTTGTAAGATTTTTCTTGATGGTTTGCAACTCTTTTATCTCATTTGAGATATAGTCTATTTTATTTTGAACTTGGTTGATAGAGTAAGCGATATAATCAGCCTTTTCAAAATAGCTTTTATCAGATTCAAGAACACTTCTTAGATAGTCCTTGAACCACTCTTGATTATCTACTTTGAGATTTTCCATCTCTGTTTGAAGTCGATATTTTTTCATCTGCATAATACACCCCTTAAGGAGCCATAAGATAAGTAGGCTCTTTTATGGATGCAATGCGTTCTGCAATATCCCAAATACCCTTGTTTACTTCAACATCTTTAGAGATTGATGAGATTTGTTTGCTAGTAAAGCGTCTGCCTGTATCTTTGTTTACACCTGTTATGTTTCCACGAATGAGATTTTCTTGAATAACATTGAGCGTAGTGTAGAGGTCATCTTTTGTATCTTCATCTCTATGTGGGATAAGCAAATCGTTATAATCCACTTCAAGATGATTTTCAAATCTAAGTGGAATTGAACTTTTTGCAAATGATTGTTTTTCGTTCTCATTGAGCGTAATAGATTCCAACTTTTGAATTTTATCCATAAGCTTTGGTTTGATTGCCGTTATATTTGCAACTGCTCTTGCTACATCGTTATCTCTGCTTCCTAAGTGTTTGATTTTATAACTCTCAAATACACTATCACTTAGTACAAGCCCGTTGGCACATACAAATCTAAATATACCTGCACTGATACTAAAAGCTTTGCTTCTATCGTGAGAGTTAAACAGTAGCAGTTCAACGGCATTTTCACTAGGGTTTAACAGATCCTCAAAGTGTCTAAAGCGAACACAGTGTTGTTGATACCCCTCTTTTTGAATATCTCTAACTCCTGCTTCACTTACACTTACTGGATGCCAATTATGAGATTTTATCTCCTCAATCACTTCTATCGTAGGGATGAAGTGGTATTTATCACTTACTTCAAAGTGTGGTGTTTGTGTAAAAAGCGTTGGTGCTTTAACTCTTAACTCTTCGTTGCTTAATGGTTTTACTGACATTTTCTATCCTTTTGTTTTTCTTTTTTTGTATTGAAAGTCTTTTGACTAATCCTCTTGCTTTTCTAAAGTCTCTTTGATAATCGTTGCTCCTGCAATAATCACTGCTAATAAAACTGATGGCGGTATCATTTTTATACTCCCTTTAGTGGCTGGTAGTGTTTGTTGTTTATAGAAGTGATTTTAAAAGATTTTCTTTCCATATCATCTAGTTCTTTACTAGTTAGCTCTTTACTAAAATAATCAAGCCACTCGGCAAATGATAGATTTTCCTGAAACTCTTTCTCTTGCTGTTTTTGAAGTTGATTTTTTATCTTCATAGCTCAACCTTTGAACAATTTAAATCATAACCGTCACATATCAAATCATCTAGTAATGGTTTGGTAGTGAACACACAGAACTTTTTTAACTTTTGAAACATTGTGTTTTCTCCTGTTATTGGTTTCTCAAAGTATCCATGTACCTTGACTATGTTTATGATATATGATTGAAAAAAATTGGAATTACAAAATGAGTAATAAAAAGTGGTGCTACGAACTAAAAGGTATAGATTGGCTTTATTTGTGGAAGTTGGTAGGATTATTTAAAAGTGAGAATTAGGATATAAAGGATAAGTTTAGGGTTCTTTAGGATTTAAAAAATTCGCAAATATCTACATCGAGGATTTTTGATATTTTTGCAAGGTGTTTGATGTTGAAATGATGGTTCTCTTTTCTAATTTCTGCACGACCTAAATATGCACCGCCACTCATACCGATTTCAAGAGCTAGTTGCATTTGAGTTAAGCCCTTATCTTTTCGGTACTTCAGTACATTTTTAGAGACAGTATCTAATATCTCTTCGCTAAATGATTCTAAATCATCACTACTATTCACATTTATTCCTAACGACCTATATATTTAATTATTGGATAATATTCTTTTCGCTAGAATCTATCAACGATATATGTATCGTTTGCTTAGGAGTGCAAACATGTTAGATAATTTTAAAAAGAGAGCTGAATCCTTAGCCAATAAAGCAAAAGAGACTGCAAAAAGCAGTGTTGAACTTGGCAGTGAATTTATTAAAGATAGTGCTAAAAGTACAAGTACAGCGATAAATATAGGTATTGAACAAGTTACAAAGCCAATGAATGATGCAATGGATGCAAGACGAGATGGGGCTGATAATTTATTAGATACAGTTACAACAAAATCTGGGGAAATAAGTCAAAATATCAATCTAAAAGGCTTTGTGTTTGAAGAAGAACAAGCAAGAACTTTTAATGAAGTGGCTGCAAAAGATGGGAGTTCTTTAAGAGCTATAGTTGATCCACCAACTGGAATAGATGGTAAAAGTGCACCAGATATAAGAATTGTAGATACAGCTACTGGGGAAACAATAAAAAATTATCAAGCCAAAATAGGTACAGAACAGTATATAAATAAACAAATTCAAGAAGAAAAATATCAAGATGGCAATACTGATGCTTTTGTTACTGATATTGACAACGGCTATAATCAAGCAATGAAGAATCTTGAGAGCATTGAAAAAGAGCTATCACAAACTGATTTTAACGACTTAGATTCACTAGATGAACTCTCTAAAGCATTAGATACTATGAATGAAGCTTTAGATATAGAATCTCATGTTAGCCATGATGGAATTAGTGCTGAAGCATTTACAGTTGAAGAGATGAAAGAAATCGCACAAAATCCAACTGAATATGTAGAGGAATTACACTACTCTGCAAATAGTGAAGAGATAATGGATGGTGCTATGAGCGGTGCAGCCATTGGAGCAATATTTCAATCTCTTCAAGAATCAATCAAAATATTAGCAAAACTTCAAAAAGGACAAAAAGTACCTAAAGAAGTGCTTACAGATGCCCTTAAAAATATAATGACAACGTTATCTTCAAGTGCTCTTAGAGGTGCATTAATCAAAGTTATCGAGATAATCTTAGAAAAACAAATGGAAGACAGCGGTGCTTTACCATTGGTAATAGTATCTGTTGCTCCAATAGTTTATAAAACACTTCTATCATACTTCAAAGGTGAAATGACTCTTGAAGAATGTGTAAATATAGTTGGTACAGAAGCTTTATCTAAAGGGATGATGATAACTATAAGTATTGTGTTTCCACCTGTAGGTTTTGCTATGATGGGTGTATCAATCTTAGTTAGTATTTGGAAAGAGTTTGATTTAGAAAATGAAATTTTAAATAAATATCCACAAGTTGAAAAAGTTTTTATATTTGTAAATAAAGTAGATAATCGACGAACATATCTAATTGATAGTGGTAAATTAAGGTTACAAGAACTTAAAATCAATACCGCTCAATCCGTTAAAGACAAAAAAGAGCTAATACAAAACTCGTACAATGAAAGATTTGTAAAGTTAGCAAAAAGTTAAATAATTTAAAAGGAATAGAAATATGGAGTTTACAGATTTAGTAATAATAGCACGAAAAATATATCGTATAAAAGATCAAAAAGACAAAGAGGCAAAAAATGCCATTGAAAATAGTTATGAGGATGATTTTTTAAATCTTCTTTTTGAACAACTAAAAAATAAAAAGTTATATGTTGATTCTAATATTTTCATGGCTAAACCCAACAAAGCTGTAGATAGATTTTTTGATGAATTTACATCGTACGATAATATCAAAATCACAATGCCAAGAGAACAATATGAAGAAATTTATAATTTAAAAAGAAGCGATGAAGAATCTAGCTCAAAAGCCGCAAGAGATGCTTTTAGAAGAATAGAAAAACTAGTTGATTCAAAACATATCGATATACTAGACTTAAAAGATATGCCAGCTGATTCATCATCTTATGCCGACCCGATATTTATCAAAATGATTATTGATGATTTAAAAAGTGAAAAACAGGTATATTTTATAACGGAAGATAAAGACTTAAAAATCAGACTTAAATCTCAAATAGAATCAAAACAACTGAATGAAAACAATATCGTAATATGCAGTTTTGAGACACTTTACAACGATAAATATAATATTGTCGATGAAGAGAGAAGAAGAATAAAAAAAGGCGAAGAGATAGATGAGTTTTTTGCAAAACTACAAACTGATAGCTTAAAGGATAAAATGCTAGATAAAGTTGTTTCATTTTTGAAATAGCAATATTCATTCAACTTAAAACTCATACAACGAGACAATTATAAAGATGAAAAATGGCACATAATTTTAAAATTAAGATAGTATTTTGACTCTTAAAATAATAGTCAAATCCAATTTTAGATAAAATAGTTTAATTTATGTCTAGGAGAGGATAATGTCAAAAGAAAGTACTTTAACCCAAGTTCAAAAAGAGAGTATCAAAATTGAAAAGTTCATTTTTCATATTATCATTGTTGAAAATGATGAGCCAACACACCTAGACGAAGTTGATTTAACAGATGCACAAAAATTATTTTTTAAAGATAGAATAGCAGAAGTAGCAGAAGGTACTCAGTACACTTTTATTGATAAAAGCCATAATACCCTCGCAACATTATGTAAAAATTTAAATATTGACAATAGTAACTTTGTAGACAATTCAAAAACCATTTGCAATGACTTTAAATCTCATCACGGAGGAACAACTACAGATGGAGCATTTATTGTTTCAACATTTTCAATGTTAAATACAGATGAAGAGGAAATAACACTTATTGCATTACTAAAAATGGATCAAAAAAAAGTTTTAGAATATGAACTTGAAAATACAGATGAGGGTAGAAAAGCAATTATGCGTGAGATTGCAGATTCATTTATAGAAAGCAAAGATGCTGTTCAAAAAGTTGCAATTATTGATATAAGTGATACATTTGCATGGGACATTCTTGCCAAAGAGCGAAAAAAGACAGAAGGAATTGCAGAATACTTTAAAAAATTTTTAAATGCTCAAATGAGAGATACTTCAAGTGGTTTAACAAAAAGAACTGTAAGTGAAGTTAGTAAATGGTCAAAAGTACATGCTAACTTGATTAAGGAGATTCCTGAATACACTGAAAGAACAAGTGATTATGCAAGTTATTTTAAAAGTAGAGCAATAAGTTTTATGAACTCTAATGAAGGAATTACTTTTGATGCAGACAACTTTATTAAACATTTATTTTCTCTTGATGAATTAACTCAAGAATCTAAAAATAAAATTAATACCCTACAGACTAAAATGCAAGATCATTTAACAAACACAGGTATATATGGTCAAGTGTTTATTCCTAAACCTAATTCTATTCCAAAGACAATTTCACGTACTAAAAAACGAACAGAAGAAGGGGTTGTAATAGAATGGCAAGGTAACCCTGAAGATAAGGGAATTTCTATTACAACTCTTCAAGACCAAAGAAGACAAATTACTATTACAACAGCTGATTTAAAAGACTTAGAATAATGGAAGATAAAGTACAATCAATAGAATCACTTATACAATATATCAATGAGTTCCTCCAAAAAAATCATGGAACTGTAAAAAGTGAATCTTTTGAAAATATCATCATCAGCATTAATAAAAGTATTGATTCTTTAAAAGAACTAGAAGTACTTTATGAAGCTTTTACAAAAGTTGATGAAACAAGAATTTTTGTAGAAAATTTATCTGAAAATAATGCAAGTGTTTCACAAGAAGATATAAGAGAAAATATTGATACTGATTATACTGATTTCAATTGGCAGATAAATTTAAATAAGGTAAATTTATTCAGTTACAATCATTATAAAATCACAACTTTTTTTGACATACAAAAGTTTCAAGAATGGCTTGAAAATCTCAATGTCTTTAATCAAAACAATGAAATATTAAAATATGAAAACTTACAAATTGTCTTACCTACATATGATGATGAAGATATAATTGGTAATAGTTTTATAATTACAAAAAAACTTAAAGGAAATTTGTCACTTTGTGATGAAAACAAACTACCAGATGATTTAAAAATTAAAGAATTTGTACATTTAATTTCTCAAGAGTCAATTGTTTTTTCTCCAAAAAAACTAGCCTTTACACTAAAAGAAAATACTAATAAATTTGAAAATATTTTAGAAACTAAATATGCAGAAACTCTATTAGCTTCTATAGTACATATATTTAATTCAAGAGAAGATGTTACTATAAAAGGATTAAAGCATTTTAAAATAAAACTAAATAACGATTTACAACCTAATACCAATATTGTAAAAATTCTAGAGAAAGCTGTTGAATGGGTTTATGAAGAAAATACCAGTACCAGATTACAACTTCTTGCAGATAGATTGAGTTTTCATAAAGACAATGCTAATAGTTTAATGGAAATAGTGATTGAACATATTGAAGAAGCATTTACAGAAGCAAAAGATCGATATAAATTTGTAGTTACAGAAAAGTCTGAAGAATATACAAAAGATTTAAGAGATTTACTTAAAGATACAAAAGAGAAAACTGACAAATATTCAGAAAAAACGAGAACCGTTATAAATAGTCTTCTAAGAGATATTTTAGGTTCTATTTTCTTTTTGGGACTTACTGCATATTCAAGATTTAGCGGTAATAAGGATTTTATTTTTTCAGATGACGCTACAATTATTTTTTTACTTTTAGGGTCATACTTTTTAATTTCAATGCTGACTCAAGCAGCGTTTAATTTCTGGGATATTTGGCTCTCTCAAAAAGAAGCTCACAGATGGAGTGCTAGTTCTATGGACTACATGACTTCTCAAACATATAATAAATATGTTACTCGACCGTTAAAAACTAGAACAGTTCAATTTATAACTGTTCAAATTATTGTTATAGTGATTTATCTACTACTTGCAGTATCAGCATTTAATGCTCAAAAATTAGCTAAATATTTAAATATACACAATACAACACAAGCAACTAACAGTGAAATAAATACTTCCAAAAAAACGACATCATTACCTAAAAAACAAAACATAGAGGACAAAGAATAAATGGCAAAAAAGAAAACCGTACAATCAATAGAACCAAATATAGCAGACCTAGCTAATGGATGGCTAAAATCATATAAATTAAATTACAAATTAGAACAAGAAAATTTAAATAGTGAAATTGATAAAGCTCTTAATGATTATTATTCTAAGAATGGTGGAACAGGAGGAAATCGTCCTGATGCAAAACTTTTACTACAAGATAAAAATTTAGATTTTTTTCCTATCCTAATTGAATATAAGGGACATAAAGACAAGCTGGTAAAACTTGATGTAAATGAACAAATTGAAAATAAAACTGCCAAAAATGAACCTAACTTTAAAAATATCAATTCATATGCTGTTAATGGTGCGGTACATTATGCAAATGCGTTACTTCATCATACAAGCTACACTGATATTATAGCTATAGGTATGACTGGATGTAAAGATGAAAGCGGAAACATAAAACATACAATTGGTGTTTATTATGTTTCAAAATCAAATCTTGGTGCTGGTCAAAAAATAGATGATTACTCTGATTTTTCTTTTTTAGCACCTGAGAATTTTGATGATTTTATTGCTAAAGTAAAAACTTTGCATCTTTCTTTAGAAGAACTGGACAAACTAAAAGAACAAAAAGAAAAAGAGATTGATAAAAGTCTAAAAGACTTAAATAATGATATATATCAGAATGAAAAAGGTTTAGGTGAAAATGACAGGGTTTATCTTGTAGCTGCTTCAATTATGGCAACTATTGGAATACCTGGTAAAGTTGCTCCTCTTGAAAAGGGAGATTTAAAATCTTCATCAGAAGAAGGTAATACAGACGGTGAAATAGTACTTAGAAAAATCAAAGCTTTTCTAAAAGAAAAAAAGATACCTCAAGACAAGCAAGATATTATTATAAGAACACTTTCAAACACTCTTTTAACAGACAACATAAACAAAGTTGAAGATGGCGAAACTCAACTAAAAAGGGTGTTTACCAAAATTGTAGATGATTTAGGAATTTACTATAAAATCGGTCTATCTACAGACTTTACTGGGAAGCTTTTCAATGAGATGTATAGTTGGTTAGGATTTACACAAGATAAACTTAATGATGTGGTGCTTACTCCATCTTATATTGCAACATTATTAGTTAAGTTAGCTAGAGTCAACAAAGATTCTTATGTATGGGATTTTGCAACTGGTTCAGCAGGGTTGCTTGTATCAGCTATGAATGAAATGTTGAATGATGCAAAAGATACAATAACTTCACCAGAGGAACTTGTACAAAAAGAAGTTAAAATAAAAGCAGAACAACTATTAGGTCTTGAAGTTCTTTCAAATGTTTATATGTTAGCAGTATTAAATATGATTATGATGGGTGATGGAAGTTCTAATATTCTAAATAAAGACTCTTTAAAAGATTTTGATGGTAAATATGGATTTGGAAAAACAGATGAAATATTCCCAGCTGATGCATTTATCTTAAATCCTCCATATTCAGCTTCTGGAAATGGTATGATTTTTGTTGAAAAAGCTATACAAATGATGAACAAGGGCTATGCCGCTATAATTATTCAAAATTCAGCAGGAAGTGGAAAAGCCAAAGATTACAACAAAAAAATACTAGAAAAAAATACTCTCATCGCAAGTATTAAAATGCCAATAGATATATTTGTAGGAAAAGCAAGTGTACAAACAAATATTTATGTATTTAAAATTGGTGAAAAACATCATAAAGACGAAATGGTAAAGTTTATTGATTTCTCAAATGATGGATACTCAAGGTCAAACCGTAAAAAAGCTAGTAATAATTTAAAAGATACGGACCGAGCAAAAGAGAGATATCAAGAACTTGTAAACTTAGTACGGTTTGGAAAAAGTAAGCTTAGTATTTTTAGTGAAAAAGAATACTATGAAGCTACTATAAACCCTGATAATGGTGCAGACTGGAACTATAATCCAATAATTAATACAAAACCAACTTTAGAAGACTTAAAAAAAACCGTAAGTGACTATTTAGCTTGGGAAGTAAGCCAATTATTGAAGCAGCAAGGAGAAAAACAAGCGGGAAAGTAGTAACCTCACTTAGCAAAAAATTAGAAAATGTTGAGTGGGGTGAGTATAATCTTGAAGAACTATTTGGCAAATCAACTCGTGGAAAAAGATTAAAAAGTGATGATAGAATAGCTGGAGATTTACCTTTTGTTACTGCTGGTGAAACCGATGAAGGGGTGTCTGCATATATTGGTAATGATGTAACTATATTTTCAGAAAATACAACAACTATTGATATGTTTGGTTCTGCCAAATATAGAAATTATAAATATGGTGCAGATGACCATGTAGCGGTAGTTCATACTGAAAATTTACCAAAACTTGCTTCAGTTTTTATAACAGGTGCAATTCATAAATCATCTTATACAGGAAAGTTTGATTATGGAAGAAATTTTTATGCAAAAGATGCCGATAATTTAAATATTCAACTTCCAACCAAAAATGGTGAAATTGATTTTGACTTTATGGAACGCTTCATAGCGGAGCTAGAAGCGGAGCGTATAGCGGAGCTAGAAGCATACCTAATAGCTACTGGTTTAAAAGATTACAATCTTACATATCAAGAGCAAAAATCTTTAGATGAGTTTGATAGTATGAAGTGGGGAGAGTTCAGACTTGAGAATTTGTTTGAAAGAATAAAAACAAACAAGTTACCTTTTAAAGCAAGTGAACTTCCAAAAGAGCCAACAGACACATATGCTCTTCCTTGTCTTACTTCTAGTTTTCAGAATCAAGGGTTAAACTATTTTGCACCTAAAGATAATGCAACTATTTTAAAAAATGTAATTTCAATCCCTTCTAATAGTGATGTTTATAGAGCTTATTTTCAATCAAGAGAGTTTACAGTTTTATCTGATGCTTATGCAATTAACTGGGTTTATGGTGATGTAAAACTATCTCCTAATCAGTATTTATTTACAGTTCCATGTATAAATAAAGTAACAGATTTATCTATATATTCATATAAAAATAAATTAGGTGGTTGGAATATAGTAAAAGATAAAAGCATAGAGCTTCCAATAAAAGATAATCAGCCAGATTATAAAACTATGGAAACTCTAATATCTGCTATTAAAAAACTTGTTATAAAAGATGTGGTTCACTATGCGGATAGTAAAATCAAAGCAACTAAAAAAGTTGTAAGCAGTAAGTAATGAACGACACTCTTCTAATCCAACTATTAAAAATTATAAAGCAAAGTAAACAACCAATTATAAAAGCTTTTGAGGATGATTCCTCAAGAGCTTCATTTGTTGATTTTGATACAGTTTTAGAAGATATTCAAAAGCACACTAAAAGCCTTTCAAACTCTATAAAAAAAGAAGCTAAAACTTTTAATAGCAACTATGAGAGTGAAGAACAGATGATGAAAGCTGTTATAAACTCTTTTAAGAGTATCAACTTAGAACTAAAAGAGCTTATCACTATCTATAAAGATCTCAAGAGTAATATCTCAAGTGATAATATCCAAGCATTACTATCACTACAGATTAGTAAAAAAGTATTATACGATTATATAATTTGGTGTGAGAAGCTAGAAAATGCACTTATATGCATCAGTAAAGATGAAGCTATATTTATCCCTAATATAGAGATTGAGAGTGAAATAATAAGCTTTATAGCAGATAATACAAAATCAAGTGAACTTAATTTTTGGCTACCGTTTTTTAGTGGTTTGGGATTAGGATTTTTGTTGGATGACTGATAAAAACTATTATTGTATAATTGACATTTAGGCGATATTCGCCTATAATATATAAAAACTAAAAAGGTACTACTATGACACAACAACAAATTAGTAAATTATTAGATGTACCAGACAGAACACTAAGAGATTGGAAAAAGAATAGACAGAGGCTTTATAATCTTTTAGAATCATTAGAGTACGGTGAAGTAAAAGAGAAGATTAATGCAGTTGATATTGACGATGTAGTTGTATTTAAACCTGAGCAATATTCGTATAATCTTTTTTGGCAGACAAACGAACAAAGTGAGCAAAAAGTTTATGCTATCATCTCAAATTATCTATCCACTATGAATGAAGATGATATTAAAACATTATGTAATCAATTTGGTAAAAACCTAGTCAAAAGTGTACTCAAAGATAAATATCAAAAAATGTATGCGATGGGGTTTATATCTACTAGCAGTATAGATATACCCTTAACAGGTTCTTTTAATCAAAATGAAATGTATAAACAACTAATAGGTGTGATTAATGACTGTTGATGTTAAAAATGCACTGGATAAAATCTGCAACAATGAAATCTTTAACGATGAGCTGTACTTCACTGGAGGTACAGCTCTGGCTTACTACTTGAACCATAGAATTTCTGAAGATATAGATATAGTGTCTGCTAGAACATTAAATCATAGAGCTATTATCCCAAATATAAGTGTAATAGGAGCTAAGAAATTACAAGATGAAAATGTAACAGCTTTACGAATGGCTGGACTGTTTCCAGACGAATACATGATAAAATTTTTACTTAATAATGTAAAGTTAGAGTTTTTCCAAGCTAATAGACCTATCCAAAAAGAGATACTTTCTACCGCATCATTTTCAAATTATGAAGATTCAAAACTAAAAATACTTGATGTAAAATCTATAGCAAAGCTAAAAATAGTAGCTCTCATCATGAGAAATAAATCAAGAGATCTTTTTGACTTTGGAGCCATACTAGAACATAATGTATTGTCGATTGATGAAATAGTTGAATTGTTTTCAAAAATTAATAGTAAAATAGTTTCAGCAGATGATGTTGTTAATTTTATAAAATCAAAAAATGAACCTAGAGATGATGAAGCTGTTTATCTTAGTGAGAGGGATAGAATTGATTTAAATTTTGAGGAGATTAAAGAACAAGTAATTCGAGCTTTAAAAGGATTGTAAAAAATCATCTTAAAATTTTACAATTCAAAAAAAATCATTTTTGTAGAATTCTTTTATAAAACAAATATAAAAGGATTTGCTATGTCTCAACAAGATTTTTTTAATATGCTCAGAGATAATTATAAAAAAATATTACTTACAAAAAAAGAAACGGCTAATGAGCTAAATGTTAGCGAAGCTACCATTGATAGGCTTAGACAAAATGGTCAATTAAACTCAAAAAAAATTTTGGGTCAAGTAATGTTTTCGCTTGATGAAGTAGCTAGGTTTTTATATGAAGCTTAGCATTACTTTATGTGTCATTTTTTATCTTCTGTATCTTCAATAATACTTTCACCTGTTAAAAATTCTGGATATCTACACTCTTTAATATATGGTTTTAAAGCGTAATAATAATTTGAAACTGTTGAGCTACTAATTTTATATTCCTCAATTAGTGCTTCTATATCTTTAAAGATTCTTTTTATTTGATTATCTTGAATATGAGAAAATCTCTTTTCAATCTCTTTTTTATGTTTTTTGTATAAAATTGTTTCTAAATCTTCAAAAATTTTATTCTCTTTAGGATTATCAATTTTTTGGGAATACTTCTTAGTAATAACTGATATTTCACTAACATCTAAATAATTTTCAAAAACTTTGCATACCTCACTTATTTTAGTATGTATAATTTTTTTCTTGAATCTTCTCTGAACGTGCTTTATTTTTTCTCTATACAATGGTGATACTAAATCTTCAAAAATAGCATCTTGATAATTTTCTAAATCTAAATTATTCTTGTTTTGTTTTTCTAAATAATAAGCTATTGGTATATGAGATTCTAATTCATCAAATATTTCATTTTTTACACTTTCCTGACTATTGGATGCATAATCATCGAATCGTGCAGTTACATAATCATATACAAAAAACATATCTGCTAATTTTTTTGCAGTTTGTTTTTTGGGATAGTTTTTTGTCTTTTTTGCTTCTTGAACATCTTTACCTAGTAGTTTATTTGGGGTCTTTAATTTTTTTGAGTTTTCATCTGATAAAGTTTTTTTAATATGCTTTATATATTCAACTAGTTCATTTTCTGGTAATGAGATATTTAAAGCTATATTTATTTGATTTGTATCATAAATTTTTCTTTGAAAATGTGTATTTATGCTAGAAATATCAAAAGTTTTACACCTTGGATTAATCCCTCTTGCAGTTACAAAACCTTCGTATATGTTGTGATCAGATTTGTAAAGTGGGTATTCTTCTCCATGTAAGAATTTTCCTATTGCTCCTGAAATATGTTTCATCATCGGAGAGCGTAATGCATCTGAAAATTCTTCTTCAATTTCTTCAAAAGACATACCACTAAAATCTTTATATTTAAATGGGTTTTCTATTTCTGGTATATTAATTTTAGTTTGATCGTAATGTATAAAATATTTGTTTTTTAAAATATGTATGCCTTCTTTATAAGTTTCTAAAAATTGTTGTCTTTTTTTTTCAAGCTTTTCATACTCTTCAGAAGTAACCTCAAGTGAATCATTATCAAGCTTTTTTAATTCTTCGAATCCTTCATAATCATTATCAGATTTTAAACTATACTTGATATTCAATACCTTTTCTATACTAGCAATTAACTCTATAGATGCTCTTACATTCTTGTTTCTTCCCGCCATTTCAAAAACAATACAATGTGTCAGTTCATAAGGTTTAAATTTTTCTATTCTCTTATATCTATCATCTGTTCTTTTAGGAAATTCATTTTCTTCAAACTCATCATTATAATCCATAATCTACAACCTCCATATCATCATCTATATTGAGATATTTCATGGTCGTATCTATCTCAGTATGGTTTAAAAATCTTTTGGCATGAACTATACCAAATTTTTTATAAACATTGGTTGCAGCTGTTCTCCTCATTGTATAAACACTAACTCTATATGCTAAATCATAAGTTCCAATATTTTGATTAAAATGTTTGTCAAATATTTTTCTTAGTTGTTCTGCATATTTTTGGTATCTTGTTGATTGGTTTTTTAGTGCGTCTTTCTCTTCTTTAGTTATAGCTCTTTTATATAGTTGTTGTGGATAAAAAATAAAATTGTCATGTACTAGACTGTGTTCCTTTATCCAGTTTTTAAATAAATCGAGTAGCTCTTTGCTAACTCTTGCATCATAAGGTTTACCTTGTTTCATAGCACGAATATGTACTGTACCTTTATGAAAGTTTATGTGTTTTACTTGTATATCCATAACAGCAGACGGTCTTGCTCCAGTATGATAACACGCTTTTAAAAAAAGCAGTA
The DNA here is from genome assembly GCF_009883775.1 of Sulfurimonas sp. CVO. NCBI lineage: Bacteria > Pseudomonadati > Campylobacterota > Epsilonproteobacteria > Campylobacterales > Sulfurimonadaceae > Sulfurimonas > Sulfurimonas sp. CVO. The sequence goes on along the minus strand of NZ_CP033720.1, from coordinate 473,728 downwards.
ACCTTGGCTTTACGATAAATTCATCCAAGTTCCATATTTTTTCAAGCTCTTCGTTTGATAAAACTCTTCCTGCCTCATTCCTATCAACTTTTATAATATCCTTTATAATTACAGGATTTTTATCAACATATCCTTCTTTTATAGCCCAGTTATATAATGCTCTAAGGTAAGAAATAGTCTTTTTAATTGTTCTGTGGTTAAGTGGAGTACCTTGTCTCGATGGTGTTGCTTTTAAAGTCTCACTAAGATTTTTTATATCTTCCGTTTTTATTTTTGAAATTTTCATTTTTCCTAAAATAGGATTAATTAATCTATCGTATGCTGATTTTATCATAGCTGTTGATTTAGCAGTTTTTGTAGGAAAGTATAGTTTGGCAACATCTTCTAATGTCAGATTACTATTCATGATTTTTTGATTTAGAAGTGATGCATCTTTTTGTATTTCAAGTCTGTTTTTTGAAAGTTCATTTCTTTTATCATTTAAAATTTTAAGTGCATCTTCTTTTGTTGTGGCATCACATTTTAGTTTTTTTACCTTATTATCAATATCTCTATATGAAATATAATAAGCAATAGTTTTTTTATCTTTATCACTATCTTTAAAATATTCAAAAATACCACTATATTTTTTAGCCTTTAGTTTTCTAAATCCCATATTAAACCTTATTTAAATACAATATGCTTTATAACTTCTGTTGTGAATTTAATCAAGTATATTTGTATAAAAAATTTTACAACAAAATTTTACAACAATTTGTTGTAAAATAGCATAAAACTGAAAATACTTGCAAAGGATAAGAATTGTATAAAGTCCATACAAACGAAGAAATAAGGTGTTTTGTTAAATGTTAAAGAGAGTTGTAAAACATAAGGGTGGAGTCTTTGGTGGACTGATTGGCTTGTTAAGTTCTTTTATGCTATCAATGTAGCTTCAAACTTAACAAAATCCAACTTAAGAGATTTCTATAACTACATCAGCAATCTCTATAATATCACCCACTTGAATCTTTGCTCTTTTTCTTAACTCAACTTCACCGTTTCTTCTGACATGACCATTAGCAATTATTAGCTTTGCTTCTGCTCCGCTATCGACCAAATCTAGAACTTTTAAAAGTTTATAAAGTTCTATATACTCATCTTTTAACTTATAATTCATACTTTTCTTCTTTATTTAAAATTTCTTATATAATTATAATATGAATAGATATAAAATATATATACAAATTATCGAAAATTAAAAATTATATAAAATTTTTATATTTACATACAAAATTTAAAAACTTTTGATATAATGTTTTTGATGAAAGATTTGTGTGTGTGAGCTCATCTATTAGTATATTCTGCTAGACAAACGACTCCCCTATATTTTGACTCCTCTTCTAAAAGAAGTGAATTTTTACCAAAGAGGTACTACAACATGGCAGAATTGCTAGACGGATCAGTTAAATGGTTCAATGAAGAAAAAGGTTATGGTTTTATTCAACAAGACAATGGTGGTAAAGATGTATTCGTACACTTTCGCCAAGTAAACAGAACGGGACCAGGTCGCGTCTCTTTAGCTGAAGGTCAAAGGGTAACTTTTGAACTAGGCGAAGGACAAAAAGGTCCTCAAGCTGAGAATGTAACTCCGCTATAACTTTTATATTGCAGGCTTAGCGCCTGCAATTTTTATATAACTTTTTTATAAAACTAAAAATAGATTATATTTTCTTACTAATACCCTCAATTCTACAATACTCTATAATATATAAATTTACACTATATTCAATTATTAAATAGGCTTTAAACAACTCTTGGATATAATCGCGAAAAATAAATAGGTGCGTAATATATGTGCCTGCATGAAAGAAACTAACAATGGTAACTGTACAAAATTTAACAATGCGTTATGGAAATAGAGTTCTATTTCAAGATATAAATTTAAAACTAGATCGTCATAAAAGATATGGACTTATCGGAGCAAACGGTGCCGGAAAAACAACCTTTTTAAAAATACTTAGCGGTCAGATCAATGAATATGAGGGTGAAGTTATTATCCCAAAATCAAATAAAGTAGGTGTTTTAGGTCAAAATCAATATGCTTACGAAAACTTCACCATAGCAGATGCAGTTTTATATGGAAATAAAAGACTCTATGATGCAATAAAAGAGAAAGAGCATCTTTATGCAACAGGAGATTTTGAAGATGATTCTGTAAATAATCGCCTTGCAGAATTAGAAGTAATTTCCGTTGAAGAAGATCCTACCTATGAATATGATGTCAATATTGCAAAAATATTAGAGAATGTGGGAATTCCTGCAAATCAGCACAATGAGCTTATGAGCACGCTTGACAGTGCAGATAAATTTAAAGTTCTTCTTGCACAGGTTCTCTTTCCAAAACCTGATGTTTTGTTTTTAGATGAACCTACAAATAATCTTGATATTGAAACAATTAGCTGGCTAGAGGATGAACTAAAGCGTCATGAAGGTACTATGGTAGTTATTTCTCACGATAGACACTTTTTAAATGCTGTTGTAACAAATATTCTCGATGTTGATTATCAAAAAATTCGTGAGTTTACGGGTAATTATGATGATTGGTATATTGCCGCAAATGTAATAGCAAAACAGCAAGAGCTTAACAATGCAAAAAAAGAGAAAGAAAAAGAGCAGCTAGAAGCTTTTGTACGCCGCTTTAGTGCAAATGCTTCAAAAGCAAAACAGGCAACTTCACGACAAAAACAGCTTGAAAAACTAGTAATCGATGATATCAAGCCATCTTCACGCCGTGACCCGAGCATTGTTTTTAAAGCAAAAAGAGTTATGGGAGATGAAGCACTTCAAGTTATTGGAGTAAACCACTCTTACGGCGACAATGAAGTTTTAAAAGATATCAATCTTAAATTTGATCCGGATGAAAAAGTTGCTCTTATAGGTTCAAACGGTGTGGGTAAAACAACTCTGTTAAAGATTATAATGGAAGAGATGAAGCCGACAAGCGGGGAGATTCACTGGGGAGCAACCATAGAAAACAGCTACTTTCCTCAAGACACTGCCGACATTATCAAAGGTGATGGAACTCTATATGACTGGCTAAGAGGATTTGATCCAAAACGAGATATAGCAGAGATTAGAAACTGTTTGGGAAGAATGCTTTTCTCAGGCGAACAACAAGAAAAATCGGTTGCTAGCATATCAGGTGGTGAAAAACATAGAATGATGCTCTCTAAAATGATGCTTGAGGGTGGAAACTTTTTGGTTCTGGATGAGCCTTCAAACCATCTTGACCTTGAGGCAATCGTGGCACTTGGAGAGGCACTTTACAACTTTAAAGGCAATGTTATTTGTGTATCACATGACCGTGAACTTTTGGATGCATTTGCAAACCGCATAATCGAACTAAGAGAAGACGGCACTTTCGTAGATTTCAAAGGAAGTTATGAAGAGTTTGCAGAAGCTAAGGAAAAAGGTGAACTATAGAGATTTTTTAGGTCTTGGGATCGCAGGTAATTTTGCTCTGCACCTAGCTCAAGCAGGAGAATTAGAAGATTTTAAAGATGTTATCACGGCAGATGAGGCAGCACCTAAAGGGATGTTTCCTTTTTATCTGCCAAAAAGAGTCACAGGAGCCAAAGAGATCTTAAACACCTACCCTCTCTCAAGCTCCACCATTAAAATACCAAACAAAGAACTTAATATTCAAGCAGAGCCTGAAGTCGCTCTTATCTGCAGACTTGAATACGAAAACAATAAACCAAGCAAAATAATCCCTACACACTTTGGTGCATACAATGACTGTTCAATCAGAGTTGCAGGTGCTTCCAAGATAAGTGACAAAAAAAACTGGGGCGAAAATTCTAAAGGACTGAGCGAAAATCTAATCAAAATAGACCGCTTTAGCGATGGCAGCATAATGGATAACTACTCCATTTGCAGTTTTTTAAAAAGAGATGGTAAACTTCATGCTTACGGTGAAGATGTTGAACTAAAAGGTTACAGCTACTTCTATGAAAAACTCCAAGAGTGGATGGTAGAGCAGATAAATATCCAGAGAGATTTCGGTCCCCTTGAGCCCTTAAGCGACTATATAGCATCATGCAATAATCCTTCAGATGCTATTATAAGCATAGGTGCCACAAGATATACTTCTTATGGAGAGAGCACATTTTTGCAAGAGGGAGATGAGGTTTTTGTAGTGCTTTACAGTCATACGGAACTCTCTTTGGATGATGTAATCAAAAGCATAAAAAAGAGTAGTTTTAAATCTTCAAATATGAGTCTTCTCAAACAAAAAGTAATCTTATGAGCAGAGGAAAAAAGCTTGACCTCTTTATCGGTGCAGAAATAGAAGATGGCTGGGCAAAAGTTGAGACTCCCAGAAAAAGTGTCATATCAGGTGAGATATTAGAGCCTTCTAAACATTTTTTAGTTTTTAAAAAAGAGAAGAGACGCGGCAAGACGGTAACTCTTGTCGGCGAATTTCATACACCGCAAAACGACTCAGAAGCACTGTTAAAGGCTTTAAAGAAAAAACTCGGCTGCGGCGGAACTTTTAAAGACGGCTGGATGGAGTTTCAAGGCGAACTTAAAGATAAATTAAGAGCTCTGCTTGCCCAAGATGGTTTTAGATTTAAGAGTGGACATTAGCTTTATCCTCTAGCCCTCTAACTCCTAAATTTCCATATCTGTGATATGAGTTTGTAACACTCTGCTCTATAAAGTAGTGAAGCAGCTCAACTCTTCCATGAGATATAAATGGCTCACTTGATATATGCTTTGCCTCATCTTTTAGATCATCATATATCTTTTTGGTTACATGTTTTGGATTTAAAAATCTAATTCTCTGAACTTTTTTCATAGCGCTTATAAGCTCTTCTTCATTTTGCAGCTGCAAAGAATCTTCCTCTTCCAAAATCTTTTTAGAATTATTTATTAGCCATACAAGTGCATCACTCTCTATACTTTTTGGTAAAGATATATATAATTTTGCCTTTGCCATTTTAACCGCTATGATAGATGCAAGTATCTCTTGAAATTTGTCACTTTCTTCGCATCTTAAAAGAACACTCTCTACTCCTAAATATCTGATAATATTGCTTTCACCTCTGACATTTGCATAATCATGCTCTTTTGCAAACTCTTTCTCATGCCAATATGAAAATCCTTTTGCTATATTTGATGCTTCAAGAATCTCATTTGAAAAAGTATCATTTAAAGCTAACTTTTCAATCTTTTTTATAAAAGGATGAGATAACAGTTCTTTGATATTTTTATTTTGAGAATCTATATTTACAAACTGTGTTACATAGTTAAACCCGCCTGCTTTTCTTCCGCTTCCTATGGCAGATTTTCTCATTCCGCCAAAAGGTTGTCTTATTACAATAGCACCTGTTGTACCACGATTTATATATAGATTTCCGGCTAAGAGCTCCTCTTTCCATATTTTTTGCTCTCTCTCATCCAGACTCTCTATTCCCGAGGTGAGACCGTATCCTGTAGAGTTTACTATATCTATGGCACTCTTTAAATCATCTGCTCTCATAACGCTTAAAACCGGTCCAAATAATTCATTCATATGACAAAAATCACCGCTTTTTGTCCCCCATCTAACAGATGGTTTTAACATATAGGGGTTTTCTTCTTCAGCACAAGAGGGCTTTATAAGCCACTCTTCACCATCATCAAGATACTCAAGCGCTTTTTCTAAATTACCTGAAGGTTTTGAGGAGAGCGCCCCTATTCTATTTTCAAAGTTCCAAACAGAACCGACTTTCAAAGAAGAGGCTGCATCTGCTAAAGTTTGTTTGAAATCTTTATCATTATAAAGCTCATCCTCTAAAACAAGCAGAGATGTTGCCGAACACTTCTGCCCTGAGTTATTAAATGCAGAAGCTATAACATTCTTTATTGCCTGATCACGGTCAGCCATTGATGTAACTATCGTAGCATCTTTTCCTCCAGTCTCAGCACTTAGATAAATATCCGGTCGCTGCTTTATCATGCTGTAAGCCGTTTTTTCACCGCCCGTAAAGATAGTAAAATCAATATCTTTATTTGTAACAAGATTCTCCCCTGCCAAAGCTCCGCTTGATGGAAGAAACTGAAGCGTGTTTTTACTCACACCCGCACTCCAAAAACACTCACACACCATTTGAGCACAAAGAACAGAGTCTGATGCAGGTTTTAGTATAACCGTATTTCCGGCTGCAAGTGCTGCGGCAACACCGCCTGTAGGAATTGCAACAGGAAAGTTCCATGGGCTGACTACAAGGCCTACTCCCTTTGGAGTCGTTTTCACACCCTCTAATGCCTCTATTTTTCTCATACTGTAAGGATAAAAGTTTAAAAAATCAACTGCTTCTGAAACTTCAACATCAGTTTCAACAAAAACCTTTCCTACTTCTGCCGCGGCGACGCCTATAAGGTCTCCTCTTCTTTTTCTAAACTCATGTGCCACATCTAAAAGTATCTTCTGGCGCTCTTTTGTGCTTAAATCTCTCCATCCGTCTGGATCCTCTTTTGCAATTTTTACAGCTTCATGCATATCTTCTGCACCTGCTCTTACATATGAACCGACCAAAACACCATCATGATACTGGGATTTATCTATTACCTCTACAGCATCATCACTCTCAATCTCTTTGGAAGCTACGACAGGTTTTGCACTATATCCTCCGCTTTTAGCTATATTTTTCCATTTATCAGCAATAGATTCTGCCCATCTTTTATTTTGCGGTAAAACAAAGTCGGTATCAGGCTCACTCTTATAAATAAAATTATCCAGATCAACATCAGGTTTTTCAGGCTCTTTGTTTCTATCTTGAACTCTGTAGGGAGTAAGTCTTAAATCTTTTATCTCTTCTATAGCATCGCCGTAACTTTTTATAAGAGTTTTCCAAGCTTCAGAATCAACTTTAAGTCCAAAACTGTGGCGTAAAAAATTCTGCTGGGCAGTATTTTCATCAAACCTCCTTACAAGATAGGCGATTGCATTTGTAAAAGTCTCTTTTGTCGCAGTCGGCGCATAGAGTATGACATCAAGACCCTCTTTTTTCAAAACCTTATAAGCAGTCTCGCTCATGCCCTCAAGCATCTCGGCACTGTAAAATTTCTCAACCTTTCTCTCTTTAGCCAAAAGCATTCCTAATGCGTGATCAAAAAGGTTGTGCGAAGCTACTCCCAAATGTGCATAAGGAGCTACATCAGGTTTCAAAAGATAATCCATAATTATTTTAAAGTTTGCATCACTCTGCGATTTTTTCGTATAAGTAACACACTCCCACTCCCTCAAACTAGCTTCTGTTAGTTCCATCTCCTGATTTGCACCTTTTACAAGACGAATCTTTATAGGTGCTCCTCCATTTTCTACTCTCTTTTTTGCCCATTGAACAAGATCTTTTGTCAATGCCAAAGTATCAGGAAGATATGATTGAAGCACAATACCGGCATGAAGAGATTTAAATTTTTCAAGAGAGAGCGTTTTTTTAAAAACATCAATAGTAAGATGTATATCTTTATACTCCTCCATATCAAGATTTACAAACTTATCTTTCTTTTTACCATCGATATCTGTAAATCTATTTTCTACAGCAGCACTATAAATTTTTTCCAGTTTTTTTGAAACCTGTTCTACGCTCCAGTCATGTGCAAGAGGATTGATTTGAGAAAATATAGTAGATATTTTTATAGAAATATAGTCAATATTAGGGTTTTGAAGAGTTTTAATATATTTACTAACTCTGTAGTCAGCCTCCTCTTCTCCTAAAACTATCTCCCCTATTATATTGATATTTACACGGGTTCCCTCCGCTTTTCTCTTTTTGATATGTTCAATAAGAGCTTTCTCTTCACCCGGAATAACCACATTTTTTATATCATTTCTAAGATATTTTATAAAAATCGGTACAGAAACATTGGTCATATAAATACCAACTTTGCGAAAAGAGAGAACAAGAAGCTCTTCAAAGGCAGTAAAAAATGTTGTGTCTTTATATTTGTTGAAAATATACTCTATTTGGTCCGCTACTCTGTGAGGATTTCGTGAGCGAAAACTCTGATCTAAAAGCTCAATCAAAAACATTTTGTTCATGGGGTCTTTTAACATTCTGCCCATTGTGTCATGAAATTTTTGCTCTATTGACTCTCTATGCTGTTCTATATACTGCTGCCACTCTTTTGCAACGATTTTTGCTTCATCAAATCTCTCTTTAGATATTTTCATAATTTACAACTCTCCCTACTCAATTTTGCATAACCTACTACTAGACTAACAAAAAAGTAGTTAAATTGTCAAATTAAAAATAACTTAACATATGCTGAATTATTTAAATATTCATTAAATTTTATTAATATTATAAAGATTTAATATATCTTATAGTAATATTATTTGAAACTAAACAAAAGGAAAGTATATGCCATATGTAAAAGATGTTTTTGAATATTTAAAGAGATCAAGTCCGTCTCAAACAGAATTTTATCAAGCTGCTGAAGAGGTTTTGGAGTCACTTAGACCGTTAATGGAAAAATACCCAAAATATAGAGAACATAAAATTATAGAGAGAATTGTTGAACCTGAGAGACAAATACTCTTTAGAGTAAACTGGGTTGATGATAACGGCGAAATCCAAGTAAACAAAGGTTACAGAATAGAGTTCAACTCGGCTCTTGGACCATACAAAGGCGGCCTTAGATTTCACCCGAGCGTAAATGCAGGCGTAATTAAGTTTTTAGGATTTGAACAAATTTTCAAAAATGCACTGACAGGTCTTCAAATCGGCGGCGGAAAAGGCGGAAGTGATTTTAATCCAAAAGGCAAATCAAACAATGAAATTATGAGATTTTGCCAAGCTTTTATGAGCGAACTTTACAGACATATTGGGGCGAACACAGATGTTCCGGCTGGAGATATCGGTGTAGGCGGCAGAGAAATCGGTTATATGTTTGGTATGTACAAAAAACTTGCAAATAGATATGAAGGCGTACTTACAGGAAAATCACTTAAATGGGGTGGTTCACTGGTAAGAACTGAAGCAACAGGTTATGGTGCGGTATATTTTGCAAAATATATGCTTGAAGATAGAGGTGAGACTTTAGAGGGTAAAAGATGTGTAGTTTCAGGAAGCGGTAATGTTTCTATCTATACAATTGAAAAACTTTACCATCTTGGAGCAATCCCTGTTACATGCAGTGATTCAAACGGTATGATTTATGATGAAGATGGAATCGATTTAGAACTTTTAAAAGATTTAAAAGAGGTAAGAAGAGAGAGATTAACAGAGTATGTAAAAAGTAGACCAAATGCAAAATATACTCCTGTTGAAGAGTACCCTGAGGGTTGCAATGGTGTTTACAGTATTCCTTGTTATGCAGCATTTCCAAGTGCTACTCAAAATGAACTTAACCTAAATGATGCAAAAACGCTTCTTACAAACGGTTGTGTTTGTGTAAGCGAAGGTGCAAATATGCCTTCAACTCTTGAGGCTGTTCACGCGTTCATTGATGCAAAAATTTGCTACGGTCCCGGTAAAGCGGCAAATGCCGGCGGTGTTGCGACAAGCCAGCTGGAAATGCAGCAAAATGCTTCTATGAGCAGTTGGACTTTTGAAGAGGTGGATGCTAAATTGGCTCAAATAATGAAAGATATTTTTGTAAATGCAAGTACAACTGCGGCTGAATTTGGTGAGCCTACAAACCTAGTTCTGGGTGCAAATATTGCAGGATTTAGAAAAGTGGCAGATGCCATGATTGAGCAGGGATTAGTTTAATCATTTTTGCTAAATTTTTTTAGCTTCGAATAAATTTCGAAGCTAAAATATTTAAATATATATTAAGATAATTGCTTCATATTTTTAGTTGTACTATTCTTGCGAAATTCATTAAATAAATATATTTTTATTAAAAATAAAAATGCCATATCAAACAAAAAAATTATATTATTAAAATTTTTTTATAATACAAGATAAAATCAACAGCGAAATATTGGTTAAAAAAGTCAAAAAGAAGTAAATATGACAGAAAAAAACATAACAGATACAAATGAAAAATTAAATTTTATAAAACAGCTCTCTTTTTTTCATTCTCTTGATAATGAAAAATTAGATATCCTTAATAATATATCAAGAATCATTACTTATCCAAAAAACTCTATACTTTTTTATGAAAATGATTTAAACAATAAACTCTTTTTTTTAGTATCAGGTCTTTTAAAAATATATAAAATAGATAAATTTGAAAATGAAATATTTTTATATCATATACATAAAGACTCTCTTATATCTGAGCTTACAACACTCGAAAACGACACAATATACTGCATGTCAAATGCCGAATTTATGGAAGAAAGCATTGTTTTAGAGATTGATTTTTTAGAATTTAAAGCGAATTTTTTATCCAAAAATATATTAAACAATGAATTTATAAATGAAATATTATTAAAAACAAAACAACTACATTGTGTTATAAATAGAGAACTTGTTTTTGATGCAACTGCAAAAGTTGCTTTTTCTTTATGTGATGATTTAGAGATGTTTAACTCTCTTAAAAGGCATGAAGTCTCTTTTATGCTTCATATACAGCCTGAAACTTTATCTAGAGTTTTAAAAAAACTTAAAAGAAATTCTATTATAGATATAGAAAAATCAAAGATTGTTATTTTAAACAATAAAATGCTCCAAAATTTATATAGAGGCGAAATATTATGATTAAAACAAAAAAAATTAGTACAAAAATAAAATTTATCGGTGCTTTACTAATATTTTTAATAACAAGTGTTATAGCAACAACAATATATTTAAATCAACAAAATATTAAAGATGCTTTGACGATAAATATTGCCGGAAAACAAAGAATGCTAACCCAAAAAATAGCAAAAAATGTTTTCTATATAAATTATGATTCTACACAAGATTTTACTGAATTAGACGAAGCTTGTGATGAATTTGCTAACGGGCTAAGCATCCTAAAAAACACAGATAACAATAAAAAAGTGTTAGCTGTTCCTACGAATGAAATATCTACTCAACTCATTGTAGTAAGCAATTTATGGAACTCTTTTTACAAAGATGTTCAAAATTTCAAAGTAATTATAAACTCAAACAAAAACAATGAAGCTAAACTAAAAGAAATAATTTTATCTATATACAAAAACAATACAATATTGCTCGACAATGTAGATAAACTGGTTGCAATGTACACAAAATACAGTGAAGATAAAACAAATTTTATAAAAACTTTTCAATATACATCAGGTGCAATACTTTTTTTACTTTTTGCATACTCGCTTATGCAGTTAAAATCAATAGAATCTCATGTTAATTCATTTATGAAATATTCAAAAATGTTAGTAAAAAGTAAAAATATATCAAATTTAGCTCCATTAAAAGTAGGGTCTGAAAGCGAAAGTGAAATTATTGAAGTAAGTGACACAATAAACTGTTTTATCAAAAAAATAAATTTAGCAGTTGAGTACTCAAATGAAGCACTCAACCAGTCGGAAAAAGCTTCATCAAAATTAGAAGAACTTACTGATGAGTTTGATACTATTATCAATAAATTAAAAAACAAATCATTAGTAACTAAGCATTTAAACAATAGTGAAGATATTGTTATTGAGTCTACAGAAGAACTTATAAATTCAACAAAAAAGTTAATGAATCTAAAAAAAGAGCTTGAAAAACTAACCAAAAGCTGTCAAGATCTTAAGAATCAAAAAGTTTAATAAAATATACTTAATTTTATTTTATTTTTAAGTGCTACTTATATCTACATATTCGAAATATAAAATTATTCTTAGCTTAAAAAACTAATATTTTGACATAGATCAAAGATTTTAAAAGCCTCAAAGTGATACTATAGATTTGTTAATGGACACCTTAACAAAAATTATAGTAGTCGTAGTTTTTACTACAAGTGTTTTAAAAATTATCATATAGGAGAAAATATGTCACTTTCAAGAAGAGAGTTTCTTAAAAGTTCAGCGGCAGCATCTGCAGCAGCAGCTGTTGGTATGAATGTGCCGACAGAGCTAAAAGCAGCGGCTAATCAAGCTGAAGGCGACTGGAGATGGGACAAGGCAGCTTGTCGTTTCTGTGGTACAGGTTGTGGTATTATGATGGCAACAAAAAACGGTAAAATCGTTGCTGTTAAAGGGGATCCAGCTGCACCGGTAAATCGTGGTCTTAACTGTATTAAGGGTTACTTTAATGCTAAAATCATGTATGGTGCTGATAGATTAACTCAACCACTTCTCAGAGTTGATGCAAATGGAAACTTTGACAAAAAAGGTAAATTTGCTCCGGTATCATGGGAAAGAGCTTTTGATGAGATGGAATTCCATATTAAAAAAGCACTAAAACATGCTGGACCGGAAGGAGTCGGTGTATTTGCGTCAGGGCAATATACTATTATGGAGGGTTATGCAGCTCAAAAAATGATGAAAGGCGGATTTAGATCAAATGCTTTTGATCCAAATGCTCGTCACTGTATGGCTTCTGCGGTTGTTGGTTTTTATCAAACTTTTGGTATTGATGAGCCTTCAGGATGTTATGATGATATCGAGTTGACGGATACTGTTGTATCTTGGGGTTCAAATATGGCAGAGATGCACCCGATTTTATGGTCTCGTGTAACTGACAGAAAACTTTCAGATCCAGATCGTGTAAAAGTTGTGTCAATCCAAACATATACACATAGAACATCAGATATTGCAGATATAGAGATTATCTTTTCACCAAATACAGACTTGGCAATATGGAACTATATCGCTAGAGAAATTGTAATGAGAGATGAGGCAGAAGGCATTATTGACTGGGATTTCATTAAAAAACATATCATCTTTACAGTAGGGCCTGTAAACATTGGTTATGGTATGAGAAGAAGTGATGAAAAATCAATTAAAGACGGTAAATATACTGCTAAAGAGATGGAAACTATCTCTAAAGAGATGAAGAAAAAAGTTTCTGCAAAAGAAGCACCTGCATTAGAGCCTTATGGATATAAAGAGGGTGATGTAATGGAAAATATTCCTGGTACTCTTGGTCACTGGGAAATTTCATTTCAAGAGTATAAAAAATCTTTAGAACCTTATACTTTAGACTACACAGCTAGGATAGTTAAAGGTGATCCGGATGAAGATTTAGAGAGCTTTAAAGCAAAACTTCAAGCATTAGCAGATCTATATATTGAAAAAGATAGAAAAGTAGTATCATTCTGGACAATGGGTATGAACCAACATACTCGCGGTACATGGGTAAATACACTTTCATACAATGTACACTTTATGTTAAACAAACAAGCTGTTCCTGGTTCTGGAGCATTCTCTTTAACAGGTCAGCCGTCTGCTTGTGGTACTGCTCGTGAAGTTGGTACATTCTGTCACAGACTTCCAGCTGATATGATGGTTGCAAATCCAAAACATAGAAAAATCACTGAAAACAAATGGATGGTTCCAGAAGGAACAATCAACCCAGTTGGCGTACAACATATTATGAAAATTCATCGTGATATCGAAGATGGGCTTATCAAATTTGCATGGGTAAATGTTTGTAATGCGTATCAAGATTCTGCAAGTGCTACACACTGGATTAAAGCAGCGCGTGAGATGGACAACTTTATTGTTACTTCTGATGGATACCCTGGTATCTCTGCAAAAGTTTCTGACCTCGTTTTACCATCTGCGATGATTTATGAAAAATGGGGCGGATATGGTAATGCTGAAAGAAGAACACAACTTTGGAGACAACAAGTTCTTCCAGTAGGAAATGCTATGAGTGATACATGGCAGTGGGTTGAACTCTCAAAAAGATTTACAGTTAAAGATTTATGGGGTGAATGGGCACCTTCAGGTCCAAGAAAAAAAGCTCTTCCTAGTGTTATAGAACAAGCAAAAGCAATGGGATATAGTGAAGATACTACTATGTTTGAAATTCTTTATGCAAACGATATTGCTAAGTCATACAAACTTGACCAAAATGATCCAATTCAAAAAGGATATGACAATAGTGAAGGTTACGGAGACAGCAGAAATGTTGTAGGAAGTGACGGAAAAGTATTTAAAGGATATGGCTTCTTTATTCAGAAATATCTTTTTGAAGAGTATGCGGCATTTGGACGCGGACATGGTCATGACCTTGCACCGTTTGATATTTACCATAAAGTTCGTGGTCTTAAATGGCCGGTTGTTGACGGTAAAGAAACACAATGGAGATTTAACGCTAAATATGATCCTTATGCAGCTAAAGCTACAAAAGAGACAGGTAATTCACATGCGTTCTATGGAACACTTGCTAAATCACTTAAATTTGGTAACTTAACTGGAATGGATAAAAATACTGAACAAAAATCATTAGCAAACAAAGCGAAGATATTTGCTCGTCCATATATGGATCCACCGGAAATGCCGGATGAAGAATATGACACTTGGTTATGTACAGGTCGTGTACTAGAACACTGGCACTCAGGAACTATGACAATGCGTGTACCTGAACTTTATCGTGCTGTTCCAGAGGCTTTATGCTACATGAATCCAAAAGATGCAGAAGCTAAAGGCCTTAAACAAGGCGGTTTATGCTGGGTAGAATCACGCCGTGGAAAGGTAAAAGCTAGAGTTGAAACTCGTGGTAGAAACAGACCTGCAAGAGGTTTAGTGTTTGTTCCGTGGTTCGATGAAAAAGTATTTATCAATAAAGTTTGTTTAGATGCGACATGTCCAATGTCAAAACAAACAGACTATAAAAAATGTGCTGTAAAAATTTATAAAGCGTAATTTACTAAAAACAAAAAGGAGAGATAGCTTTTATAAATAAAAAGCTATCTATATAGAATGAGAAACAAAACAGAAAGTGATAGAAGAAAATTTATTTTAACAATGGCTCGAGGTGCTGGTATTACAGCTCTAGGTGGTTTAGTATGGAGCGCATATGTAGATGAAGTTACAGCTAGCTCTCTTATACTCAGGCCGCCTGGTGCCATAAAGGAAGAAGATTTTCTAAAAACTTGTATCAAATGCGGACTTTGTGTTGAGGCATGTCCTTATGATACTCTATTACTTGCAAAACCAGGTGATAACAAACCTTTAGGTACGCCTTATTTTATTCCTAGAGATATTCCTTGTTATATGTGTCCAGATATTCCATGTGTGCCTGTATGTCCTACAGGTGCACTTGATGAAGCAAGTGTTACAACGGATGGTAAACTTGACATAAACATCGCGGATATGGGTCTTGCTGTTATAGACAGAGAAACTTGTATTGCTTTTTGGGGTATTCAATGTGATGCATGTTATAGAGCTTGTCCGATATTAGGTGAAGCAATAACTGTCGAATACAACAAAAATGAGAGAACAGGAAAACACGCATATTTGACACCTGTTGTTCATGCAGATGCTTGTACGGGTTGTGGACTTTGTGAAAAAGCTTGTGTTACGGAAAAAGCATCTATCTTTGTACTTCCAAGAGAGGTGGCAATGGGTAAAGCTGGTAATTACTACATAAAAGGCTGGGATAAATCTGATGAAAGCCGTATGGAAGAAGCTACAGAAATAAAAACAGAAACAGAGCTAAGCAAAGAGAAAGCCATGGACTCTTTAAATAGCGGGATGGGAGATTTATACTAATGAAAACACTTTGGAATAAATATCGCTATCTTTTCTTTAGAAGAACCACTCAAATTGGCTTGTTGTTTTTGTATTTTGGAGCAAATGCATGGGGTTGGACTGTCCTTATGGGAAATCTCAGTTCATCATTAGTATTTGAAATCATTCCTTTAAGTGATCCTTACGCAGCATTACAAATGTTTGCAGCTGGTGCTGTAATAGCAACAGATTTACTAATAGGTGCTTTGATAATTGCAATATTTTATCTGATAGTCGGCGGTCGTGCATTTTGTAGCTGGGTTTGCCCTGTAAATCTCATAACGGATGCAGCAGCTCTACTAAGAAGAAAGTTGAAAATTGACAACATTGCAAAAAAACAACCAGCCTCACGCGATATGCGATATTGGGTTTTAGGACTAAGTCTGATTATATCCTTTATGATGGGTGTTACAGCTTTTGAATACATATCACCTATTTCTATGTTACATAGAGGTGTTATATTTGGTTTTGGCTTTGGGTGGGCAGCAATGCTCATTATTTTTCTTTTTGATCTTTTTGTTTTAAAAAATGGTTGGTGTGGACATATCTGCCCACTTGGTGGATTTTATTCATTAATAGGCAAGAACAGCTTAGTAAGAGTACATCACAATGAAGAAAATTGTACTTTATGCATGAAATGCAAAGTTGTTTGTCCTGAGCAGCAGGTTCTATATATGATTGGTAAAGAAAGCATTCCTGTACTCTCTGGAGAGTGTACGAATTGTGGAAGATGTATAGAAGTATGTGATGATGATGCTCTTGGTTTTTCAATAAGAAAACTAGTAAATGATAAAAAAAAGGGAGAGTAATAATGAAAACAATGATAAAAATATCGGTTGGTTTAGTTGCTGCTACACTGCTAATGACTGGTTGTGTAGGTGATACTAATGCTAAATCTTCATCAAAAACAGAAGTAGTACAAACTGTATCTGAAGAGTCATTAGGTTTAAGAAAAACTGACCTATACTCTGAAGATGCTACTGTATCTACAAAAACTGAATATAGAACAGCGCAAGCTACAACAAGTTCAAGAATCCAAAGAGCATTTCAAGATGCTCCGCCAATGGTTCCTCATGATACAACTGGTATGCTACCGATTAAGATCGGTGACAATCAGTGTACTGGCTGCCATATGCCGGAAATAGCTACTGCAATGGGTGCTACACCAATTCCTGTATCACATTTCACGGATTTTAGACCTAAACATAAGATGGTTAACGGTGTTTTTACAAAAGCAGTAGATAACTTAAAAAATGAAGTTGCTATTAAAGAGAATAAACAACTTCAAGGTGCAAGATACAACTGTTCACAATGTCATGCTCCGCAATCTCAAGGTAATCTACTTGTAGAAAATACATTTGAGCCTGTGTATACATCGGCAGACGGTGCAGAAAAATCAAGCTGGAACGGAACAAAGCTTACTGAATCTTTAGATACTGTTATTGGCGGTCCAAGCTATGTAACTGAAGAAGATCTTGACAACAGCGAATCAAAAGCTGGTGTTTTAGAGGGTGCAGCTCACTAATGCAAAGAAGAGAGCTCTTTAGCTCTCTTGCTTCCTCTTTAAAAAGCAGCAGAAAGCAAGAGAAATTATTAAGACCGCCATATTATACAGATGAATCTCTTTTTCATAATGAGTGTAGCAAATGTGATGCAGCGTGCGCCACTGTTTGTGAAGAAGATATAATTAAAATTTCAGATGATAAAACACCATATTTAGTATTTTCAAATAGTGGTTGCACATATTGCGACAAGTGTGCTGAAGCATGTAAATTTGGAGTATTAAATATAGAAAACAAAAAGCTCATTAATGCTACAATAACGATAAATAAAAACAGTTGCTTAAGTTGGAATCATACAATGTGTTTTTCTTGCAAAGATCCATGTTTAGATAATGCGATAGATTTTCAGGCTATGTTTATGCCGACAATAAATGATAAATGCACAGCTTGTGGGTTTTGCATAAGCAGGTGTCCGACAAATGCAATACATATAAAGGTACTATAATGAAAATCATTACTCTAATAACACTACTGTTAACACTTCTTTTTTCACAGGAGATTAAACAACCTGTCTCTCAATTTACTTCAAGCGGACCAGTTGTAGATCTGTTATATAAAGATGGAAAGGTATACAGTGCAACAAATGCCAGCTGTGTAGATATTTTTGATTTTAAAAGCAGAGAACTTATCAAAAAAATAGAGATACCTAAAATAACAGATTTTATGGGTGATGTTGTGCACTCAAAGGTTTACTCTGTTGATGTTATCGATGATAAAATACTAATTTTATCACAGGACAAACAAGGTTTTAGAAGAGTTCATCTTCATCAAAACGGAAAAACTGAACTTTTATTTGATTATAATAAAGCACTTACAATAGCAAAAGCTAAATTTTTAAATAGCGATACTATTTTATTGGGATTGTTAAGCAACGAGCTTGTTTCATACAATATAAAAAATAATTCTAATAATTGGATAATTCAAGTTTCAGCCGCAAAATTTTCAGACTTTGTTTTAAATGAGTCAAAATCTGAAGTTGTAGTTGCTGATGAGAGCGGAGATTTAAAAATTCATAGTACGAAAGATGGAAAACGCATAAAACTATTAGCCGGTCAAAACCTAGACAATGTATTTCAGGTGGATTATAAAAACGGTATTATTGCAACAGCCGGCCAAGATAGAAGAACTGTTATATATACTCCAAAATTAAACTCATCCTATTATTTAGAATCTGATTTTTTAATTTACAGTGTTGGGCTATCTCCAAGCGGTAAAATTGTAGGATACTATAGCGATGAAGCCAACAATGTAACTTTAGTAAATACTATTACTAAATCCAAGATCGGTATATACGGCGGCAATCCTATGACAATTTCAAAAATAGTTTTTATAAATGAAAAAGAATTTTTAGTTTCAAGTGATGCAAATGTTATTAATTTATATAATGTAAAATAACAAACCAGGAGGAAAAAGATGCAGTATAATGAAAGTGAATTTTTAATAGAGACAGAAGTACCTTACGATGAAGTTATAACATCAAGAACTGATTTAAAAGGTAATATTACTTATGCAAATGAAATTTTTTGTGAAATAAGCGGTTATTCTCTTGAAGAACTTTTAGGAAAACCTCATAACATTGTTAGACATCCTGATATGCCAAAGAGCGTTTACAAAGAGTTGTGGGACACACTAAAAAGTGGAAATCAATGGATAGGTGTTGTTAAAAATCTACGAAAAGACAAAGGTCACTATTGGGTTAAAGCTATAGTTTCTGGTGTTTACAAAGATGGAGAGCTTGTTGAATATAAATCATTAAGAACTCCGATAGAGTATGACGAAAAGTTAGAACATCAAAGATTATACGATAAAATACGCAAAGAAAATGGTGAAAAAATAAGAAGAGTAATTTACGAATAACTGAAAAACTCTTTTAAGAAGAGAGTTGAGAAAGCTTGTGAAAAACTATTTTACAGGCAATTTAAAAACAAAAGGAAAAAAAATGAATATTTCAAGCATAGTCGTTCAAACATTACCAAAATATTTAGACGAAGTGGTACAAAATCTTAAAGATTGTGAAGTATGTGATTATCATATGCATGATGAAAAAGGGCGAATTATTATAACAATTGAAGGTGAAGCAGTTTCAGAAGAGTTAGAAAAACTAAGAGTCATTGAAGATATCCCGCATGTAATAGCTGCTGATATGCAGATGTCTTATAGTGAAGATGAGCTTGATGCACATATGGAAGTTATTGCTAATGGCGATGCAGTTCCAAAAATGTTAAATGATGACAGTATTCCTGCATCTGCAATAAGATACAATGGTGATTTAAAGAAAAAAGAAGATTTAACAACATTTGCTAAAAATTTTGATAAAACGGAGAGATAAGTTTTGTCTGTTATATTTGAATCAACTATAAAAATGGTTGAAGGTAGTAAAACTGATTGGTATATTGAACTCAAAGATACTATTGATGGCACTATTGAAATATGCAAAGATTTACAAGAGTACTCCAAAAAAATAGAAGAACTTGGTAATAAATATGGCGGCATTATAGATGAAGTCAAATGGAATAAAAATGAAGATATTCATCCCATAATAATAAATGAAATCAGATTTAAAATGGCGCAACTCCAAAAGGAGATTGAAGAAGAGAGAGGTGAACCTATTATTAAAGAGGAAAATAGCTAAGTGGAAGCAAAAGCTATAAAAACTCTCAAATATTTAAGTATCCCTGAAATTAAAAAGCATTTAAATAGTGTTGAATATATTATTATGGCAGCACCCGCTCCTGAGCATTTTAAAAATACGCCTATTCATTTTACTATATTTTTAAATACACATGAAGAGTTGCCAAGAGATATTCAAGAAGCCATTTTTAATAAATTTTTAAATGAAAACAGTATAAAAAATCCTGCAGAAGTTATGAGCAAAATTATGCCTGTAGGATTTTCTCAAGGAACTCAAGAAACTTTTATGCCTATGCTTTTAATTAAGCAAGAAGACAAAAAAGATATACCGAATGTGCCTATGTTTGTTATAGATTTTCTCGCTGATTCCGAAAATTTTCATGAAGCAAAAGAGAAAAGTTTAACCGGTTGGAGCTACTCTTATAATCAATAATTAGCTAAAGCCTCTATCTCCTCTATACTTTTTACGATAGCATTAGAGAGGTTTTGCGCTCCATCTTTTATAACCAGAATATCATCTTCTATTCTTATTCCGATACCACGATATTTTTTCGGCACACTTTTATCATTTTTATCTATATACAAACCCGGTTCTATAGTTAAAACCATGCCTTTTTGGAGTGGTATTTCTTGGTTTTTTGTATCTTTGTATGGCGCAGGATCATGAACATCTATTCCCATCCAGTGCCCTATTCCATGAGGATAATATCTCTTATGCTTTTGCTGTTTTATCAATTTTTTATAATCACCCTTTAAAATTCCCAATTCAACCATCCCTTTTGTCAACATCTTTTCTGCAATCTCCTGCAAGTGAGTTCTTTTTACTCCCGGTTTTATCATGTTGATAATTTTTAGCTGTGTATTTAAAACAAGATTATAGAGCTCTTTTTGTGGCTGTGTATACCTTCCGTTTACTGGAATTGTTCTTGTTATATCGCTTGCATAATAGTTATGTTCACAGCCTGCATCAATCAGAATCAGCTCTTTGTCTATCAAAGGCTTATCATTTTCTATATAATGAAGCGTATTTGCATTATTGCCGCATGCAACGATAGATGTATACGCATCACTGTAAGCAGCATTTACTTTAAACTCATGCTCTATCTCTGCTTGAAGCTCGTGCTCATATTTGTTTCTTTTATTTAAACACATAGCTCTGTGATGTGCTTTGGCTGTTATAGCGATTGATTCTTTAATCAATTCTATTTCTGCAGGAGATTTAAATAATCTCATTTTTTGTACTATTTGTGTAATGTCATATCTATTTTTAAAATCTTTTACTAATTTTAAAATCTTTTTAAATTCTTGTTTTTTTGAATTTACTTCACAATAGATATTTTTTTTATTCTTTACAAAGCTTTTAAATCTTTTTTTTAATTTATCGCTTGTATATACCTTATCCACTTGAAATCTTTTTTTAGCTTCTTTTTCGCCAAGCCTTTTTCCTGTCCAAAGCTCTAATAATTCATCTTTTTTTTGAACAAAAAGAGCTGTTTTATATTTGTTTTTAGTTTTTATAAAAACCAAAACAGCATTGTCCTCCTTAAAACCGGTCAAATAGTAAAAGTTACTATCTTGTCTGAAAGGGTGCTGTGTATCATGGGACCTTGTTGTA
This sequence comes from Sulfurimonas sp. CVO, assembly GCF_009883775.1. Classification (NCBI taxonomy): domain Bacteria; kingdom Pseudomonadati; phylum Campylobacterota; class Epsilonproteobacteria; order Campylobacterales; family Sulfurimonadaceae; genus Sulfurimonas; species Sulfurimonas sp. CVO. Next base: position 452,310 of record NZ_CP033720.1, on the reverse strand, counting down.
TACTCAGCACTAAAAATAATTCCAACTGAATTATTTAGCATTTTTTTAGCCAGAAGATCTCTTCTTTTTTTATACTCACTCTCTTTTATCATCTGCAAACTCCATTAAGCCACTCTATATTTTTAAAAATTATTTCAGACAAAGCAATATTTAAAGCCTCCACACCACCTTGTGCATTAGGAGTTTTAACATCAACTCTTGAATTAAAAGTTTTTGATTCAATTATAGTGTTTGTTTTAGAATCAATCAGCGTAAAGCTTATAACCATATTGACATATGAATTTTTTAAATCTTCACTGTAAAACTGCATAAACTCTTCTATATTACTCTCTAATATAAAATCATTTTCCCCTCTTGATTTTGAAGATTGAACACTTTTAAATAAGTTAGAGTTTCGTATGCTTTTTAAAATTTCTAAAGTTATAAAATCATTAGGTGACTCTTGCCACTGAGCTTGAGAATATGAAAAAACTCTATTTTGAAACTCTGTATATTTCATATCTGAATGCATTAAAGACGATAAACTAAATGCTTGAGAAATCTTTATTGTCTTATCTTTGCATCCATCTACATCGGCACTAAATATCTTTGAATTATCTGCTGAAACAAGCTTATACTTTGTAACAGCAGGTTTAATTGTTGTACATCCTGATATAAACAGGATCATAATTATAGCTAGAGCTGTTTTCATCTCTACTCCTCTCCAGGTCCTTTTTTAATTTCTTCTTGTAAAAATATAGCATCAGCCGGACTTCTTTCATATTTGTCAATAACTTCTTGAGTTTTTACAATCAACTGCTGCATCTCAAAAAGTGTTCCGTTTATATTATGCACCATCTCACTCGTAATTGCTTTTATATTAAATTCTCCGCTTTGTAATGCGGATTTAAATGTTGACATTGAATCTTCTACTTCAAGGTAACTATTCATTATTGAATTGAGCGATAAAGCCATATTATCTTCAAATTTAGTACTTTTTTCTATTAAAACAGTTATTTTTGGCATCATTTCATCAAGTTTTTTTGAAGAGTTATTTAAATTTTCAATAGTTTGTTTAAAATTAAGAATTGTTTTATCATCTAATATCTGATTCATTTTAGAGAGCAAAAGAGCGCTATTTTCTAGCACTAAAGAGATATTTTCCTGATTTTCATCTTTTAATAAATGCTGTATTCTCTGAAGTATCTCAACCATATTTATAGATACATTTCCAAATGTATTTTCAATTTTTATAAGTAGTGAAGGAATTGTTTTGATAACCGGATACTTCTCACCTTTTTGAACTATTATAGGTTCAGCATTTTCATTGCCAAAACTTAAATTGATATAGCTAAGTCCTGTAATTCCTTGTGAAGTAAGTTGTGCAACCGTAGATGATTTTATGGGAGTGGATTTTAAAATACTTACTAAAACTTCAATTTGTTCCGGATTTTTCGGATTAATATTTAGTGCTGTAACTTTACCGACATCAATACCTCTGTATTTTACCGGAGAATCTAAGTTTAAACCTGAAACTGACTCATTAAAATAGATAGCATACATTCTCATTTCAATCTCTTTAGAGGGCTTTAAAAGCCAATACCCAAATGCCATCATAAGAGATAAAGAAAAAAGTACTAAAAACCCGATTAGGCTATAGTTTACTCTATTATTCATAATTTTTTTTCTCTTTCATGTAACAAATATTTTTTATTATCATACACTTTTTGTCCCTTTAAAAAAAGTTTTAACAAATCTATTTTCAACAACAAATATATTGTCCAAATCACCTTCATACACTATTTTTTTATTATCAATAACTGCAACTTTATCGAGTGTATCATAAATTGATTGCAAATCATGTGAAATCATAACAATTGTTAAACCAAGTAAATCACGAAGTTTTAATATTAAAGCATCAAATTCTCTAGCAGAAATTGGATCAAGCCCGCTTGTAGGTTCATCCAAAAATAGAAGTTTTGGATCCATTGCAAGAGAACGAGCCAATGCTGCTTTTTTTTTCATTCCGCCGCTTATTTGAGATGGGTAGAGATCTGCATCGCTAGAGTTTAATCCGACAAGAGCTATCTTAAATTCCACTATATCATCAATCATAGCTTTTGATAAATCACTATACTCAACAAGTGCCAGCGCTATATTTTCTTTTAAGCTCAATGATGAAAAAAGTGCTCCCGATTGAAACAAAACACCCCACTCTTTTCTTAACTTTACTGCTTCTTTATACTTAATAGAACTAAGTTTATGCCCCAATATTTCAATTTCTCCATCTTGAAATTTTTGAAGCATAAGCATCTCTCGTAAAAGAGTTGTTTTTCCACATCCGCTTGGACCCAAAAGTCCATATATACTCCCTTTTGGCACACTTAAACTAATTTTATCATGGACAACTTTATCTCCAAATTTAGTTTCTATATCTTTTACTTCAATAATATTATTCATTATATTCCCAAATTTGTAAAAGCAATTGAAAAAATCGCATCACATATAATAACGGCAAAAATTGACTCTACAACACTTTTTGTTGTATTGAGTCCTATGCTTTGCGTATTGTCCTTTACAAGCATTCCTCTATATATTGCAATTGAAGCAATTAAAAAAGCAAAAAACGGTCCCTTTGCTATACCGACAAGGAAATGCTTCAGTGCAACAACACTATTGAATCTATCTAAAAACATATCAGTTGTAATGCCTAAATCTAAATTTGCAATAACCATTCCGCCAATAATTGCCATGATATCTGATATAAAAATAAGTATCGGCATAGCAATCATAAGAGCAACAATCTTTGGAATAACCAAAAATTTATAAGGATCAAAACCCATTGTTTGCATTGCATCCAATTCTTGCGTTATCTTCATTGCTCCTATCTGCGCTGTAAATGCCGAACCGCTTCTTCCTGCAATAACTATTGCCGTAATAAGTGGTGAGAGTTCTCTAAAAATAGATATTCCAAGCATATCAACTATAAATATATTTGCACCATATATTTTTAACTGATAGGCTGATTGATACGCCACAACAAGACCAATCAAAAAACTTGTCAAAGCAACAATACCAAATGCTTTTACAGCAGTTTCATTTATTTCAAAAGCTATCTCTTTGTATCTTATATTTTTATAATATATAAGATATTGTATTTTATTTGCAAAAAGTTCACCCATAAATGATAAAAAAGATAAAAAAACAAAATAATTTTTATATGTATCTTCGCCCAGTTTTTCTAAAAAACCTCTTTTTTTACGATGTAAAACTTTTTTAGACTGTAGCTTTTGTTTTTTTACAAGTTCTAGCATATCTGAAATTTCTTGATTATCACAAAGCAGACCTTCAAGCAAAATATTTTTTGATAAGAGTTGTTGTTGTAAATTATATATAAAAATAGATGCAGCACTGTCTAAAAAGTGCAATTGCATTAAATCTATAACTACACTATGGACTTTACTTAAATCTGCAGTGTTTACTCTTTTTTCATATTTTGTAAGATTATAAAGAGTAAGCTCTCCTTTAAATTTTAAAAAAAGCTTATTGTCAATATATAAAATATCCAAAGATGAGTCATGCATAATAAAAAGTCAACAATCTCTCTGTTTTATTGTTTTATTCATATTCTAAATCCATTTTAAATAAATTTTCTTGTAAAAATCCTCTATCTCCGTCTGATTTTACAATAAAATATCTTTGATTGCATACAAAAGCACCTAAATTAATATAAGTGAAATTTTTTAATTGTATCATTTTATTTTGATGAAAATGACCCTCTACAAAATAATCACAGCTATACTTTCCATCTAGTCTTTGCGACATAAATTTATCTAATCCTGTAAACTCTTTACAATCATCTTTTTTACCCAGATATAGATCTAAGCGTTTTAAAATATAATGCCCGCTTAAAAAATCAACTATCCTTAAAAAGTACAAAACAGCAAAATTTCTAATAATAGTCGTATATATTTTATACCCAAAATCACTCTCTATATCACCATGTGCAAGCAAAACTTTTTTATTTTCAAATCTGCACGCAACAGGCTGAAGAGAGATTGGAAATACTTTTATATTTGGAAATATACTCTTAAGATTAAAATCATGATTTCCCTCTAAATAGATAACTTCTATATCAAAAGATATCTTATTTAAAATTTTAATAGCTTCTTGATTTTTTTTATGTGTGTAGGGAATCTCTCCAAAAAGAGCATCAAAAATATCTCCCATAAGAATTAATTGTGTAGGAGAGAGTTTTTTTGCAGAAATATCTTTTAAAAATTCTAAAAAATCCGGGCGTTTATATGAGCAGTGCGCATCTGCAACAACAAATGCACCCTCTCTTATCTCTAAACTATGGGACATAGGCTATATTTGGTATTCCTAAATCTTCATCAAATCCCATCATCAAATTTGCATTAACGACTGCAGCGGATGATGCACCTCTCATTAGATTATCTATCGCACTTGAAATAAAAAGCATATTTGATTTTCTTTTGACATAAATATCGCAAAAATTTGTTCCAGCCACGCTCTTCATATCTACAGGATTTTTACATACTCTTATATGCTTCGCCTCTTTATAGAACTCTTCAAGAACTTTATAAGCATCAAAATCACTGTTTACCTGTATATATATTGAACTTATCATCCCACGAGTAAGAGGTACTAAATGAGGGACAAAATGAACCTCATCAAAATCAACCCCAAGTTTTTGCGCAATTTCAGGTGCATGTCTATGCATAAGAGGGTTATATGCAAAAAGATTATCATTTACATTTACAAAGTGCGTATTATCGCTTAACTTTTTGCCGGCTCCGCTGACACCGGTTTTTGCATCTACTATAATTGGAGTGTTTTTAACTCTTCTGCTCATAAATGGCAAAACACCCAAAATTGCAGAAGTAGGGAAACATCCCGGATTTGCCACAAGTTTTGCGCTGCGAAGCTCATCGCGAAAGAGCTCAGGCAGACCATAAACCGCATGAGAAAGATTTTCTGTATCTGTATGAGGACAGTAAAACTGCTCGTAAATATCCTGCGGCAGTCTATAATCAGCTGAAAGATCAACAACCTTTAAGCCTTTTGATATCAGAGGTTTTACATACACCATAGCTGTTTTATGTGGAAGTGCTAAAAAAACAAGCTCACAGCTACTTGCACACTCATCTATATCAGCTTTTAAAACATCGCACTCATATACTTTATTTAAAGAATGATGAAGTTGGCTTAAAGTTGTATTTCCTTCCGAGTTTGCTACATAACTGAGCTGAAATTTTGGATGATTTATAAGAATTTTTAAAAGTTCAAGCCCGGTATAACCGCTTGCACCTATAACACCGACTTTAGTGACACTCAAAGACTATCTCCTGATATCTTATTTCAACTATCTCTAGCTCTTTTTTGCCCCCTGGAAGCTGTACTTTAACCTCGTCTCCCTCTTCTTTGCCTAAAAGCTGTTTTGCCAAGGGCGAATTAAAAGAGATTAAACCAATATTTGGATTACTTTCACAACCACCAACAATTGTATATGTAACCTCTTCATCTGTTTGAGTATCACTCATCACAACAGTTGAACCAAAGCTTACTCTTGAGTGCTCAAGCTCGCTTGGATCAACTATTTTAGATGCTCCGATAAGCTCTGCAAGTTCTGCAATTCTATCATCTGTCAATCTTTGCTGCTCTTTTGCGGCGTGATACTCTGCATTCTCTTTTAAATCGCCATGTTCGAGCGCCTCTTCTATATCTTTAACTATCTGAGGTCTTTTTACCTCTTTTAAATACTTTACTTCTGCTTGGAGTTTTTTATATCCAAACAGTGTCATCGGCTCAATTTTTTCCATTAATAAATCACCCTGAGAAATAAATTTTTAAATCATTATAGCAAAAAAAATCAACCCTCTCTCATGGTAGAGAGGTTAAATTTTATATTTTTATCTCTACATTCAATCGTAATGTCGCATCCGCTTTTGCTTATCTTTTTCGCATTTTTTACATTTTGCAGCAAAACTATAACTTCTTTGCTTTGCGGATCATATGCTTTAAGCATCTCATCATCTACCAAAAACCATCTTCCGCCCCCGCAGCCGTCGCCAATAATGCCTTCGCACGCAAGCGGACTATCTAAACTAAAACCATAAATCATTCAAATATTTCCTTTTTTGTTTTTGACACTATCATCTTAACTGCTTCACTACACATAACAAGTCCAAAAGTGGCAGTCACACCAATAAAACTACCCTTATCTTTTACTTTTGCCTCTTCTGAGCTAAAGATAACTTTATACTTTTTGTCAAAACCTTTTTTTCTTAACTCATAACGAATTTTTGAACCGAATTTATCGCCATAACTCTTCCAGATATCTGATACTTGAACCTTTGTGGGATCAAGTCTTTTTGCTGAACCAAATGATGAGATCAGTTTTTTATGACACTTTTGAGCAAGAGCAAGTTTTGCTTTTGTATCATCTATAGCATCTAAAACCAAATCATATTCATCAAAATCAAAATTTATTATCCACTCTTCATCAACTCTTGCATTTATAATCTTTATATGCGGATAGTGTTTTTGAAGAGCTTCAACTTTAAATTCATCTATGTGCATTTCTGAGTGTATTTGACGATTTTGATTTGTTTCATCATATATATCAAAATCTACAATTGTTATATTTGTAACACCGCTTCTGCTTAAACAGTCAAGGCAATGTCCTCCGACTCCGCCGACGCCTAAAAGTAAAATATTTGCATTTTTAAGTTTGTAAAAATCATCCTGCAAAAGAGATTTTATGCGCTCATATCTCATTCTCTTCTATCCATGTTTTAAGCTTCTTCATGCTTTTATATGCACTCATATCGAGTTTGATCGGGGTTATGGAAATATTTCCCGATGTTATTGCTTCATAATCGCTTATGCCCTCTCTTCCTTTTCGAGCAGAAAAATTCAGAGGATGAGTTCCAAGCCAGTAATACTCCTCTCCTCTAGGATTTCTATGAAGGTGCGAATCGTTTGCATAAAGCCTGTAGCCGGCATATGTTATAAAAATTTTTGGATCTTTTAAATCAATGTTTGGAGGGATATTTACATTTAAAAATTCTCTTTCAGGTAAAGGAAATGTGCCCTCTTTGATCTTTAAAACCAATTTTTTAATAGTTTTTTGCGCTAAAGTAAAATCACCCTGAGGATTTGTAAAATCCATAACTTGAGAGATGGCGATTGATGGAATATTATGTAAAACACCCTCCATTGCTCCCGCCGCCGTTCCCGAATAGGTAATATCTTCGCCCATGTTTGAACCGCGATTTATACCGCTAATTAAAAGATCCGGTTTAACATCTACAAACATTGTACTTAGTGCAAGATAGATACAATCACTGGGAGTTCCGTCATCCAATTTAAAAAAGTTATCCTCGACTCCAACAAAACGAAGAGGACGAATTATAGTTAGAGAATGCCCGCATGCAGACTTCTCACTTGCGGGAGCTACTACTGTTACTTCAACATCATCCAACTCTTTTAAAGCTTCTACTAAACAGAGCAAACCTTTTGCTTCATACCCATCATCATTAGTGACTAAAATTTTATACTTATTTTTCATAACGATATTTTACTCATTGTAATTACAAATGAGCTTAATTTTTAAGTAAAATATAACTAAGATCTCTTTAAGTGGCTTAAAAGTACAATTCTTTTTAAATAGCACAAGGATAGTGTGTGAAAAAAATTTTATTTCTACTGTTTATATTCTTTACATCTTTAGCTTTTGCTAAACCTATCATTATAGTCAGCATTCTTCCACAAAAAACTTTTGTTCAAAAAATAACAAAAGATATGGCAGATATAACCGTTATGGTCGAACCGGGGAACTCTCCTCACTCTTATGAACCGAAATCTTCACAAATGATAGCTGTTTCTAAAGCTGATATATATTTTAGTATAGGCGTTGAATTTGAAAATGTATGGCTAAGTAAAATAAAATCACAAAACTCTAATCTTACATTTATAAATATAAGCGACAATATCCCTAAAATAGCCATAAAAAAAGACAATCATAAACACAACAACAACGATCCTCATATATGGACTTCACCAAAAAATGTAGAGATAATGGCAAACTCTATATACAAAGCGCTTATTACAGTAGATCCGAAAAATAAAAACCTTTACAAGTCAAACTTTGATGATTTTATAAAAGAGATCAGAGATACAGATACACAGATAAAAGAGATACTTAAAGAAACAGAACCAAAAACTAAATTTATGGTTTTTCATCCATCATGGGGATATTTTGCAAATGAGTACAATCTCACGCAAATAGCAGTTGAAGTAGAAGGCAAAGAGCCAAAACCAAAAGAGATGATTAAAATTATCGATGAAGCAAAAAAAGAGAATATAAAAGTAATTTTTACTCAACCTGAATTTTCAGATAAAAGTGCTCAGATTATTGCGAAGGAGGCTGGCGTTGTGATTAAAAAAATCTCTCCACTAAATCCGAACTGGTCACAAAATCTAATAAACATGGCAAAAGCAATTGCAAACTGATAAAAATCCACCTATTATAGAAATTAAAAATCTCTCTTTTGCTTATGATAAAGAACTGACATTAAAAGATATAAATCTTAAAATTTATGAAAAAGATTTTATGGTTTTTATCGGTCCAAACGGGGGTGGAAAAAGCACTCTTATAAAACTAATGCTTGGTATAAATTCTATGCAAAAAGGTTCTATAGAGATTTTAAACAAACCTTTACACAAAAGCATCTCACAAATAGGCTATGTTCCGCAAAACACAAATGTAAATCTCAATTTTCCCATAAAAGCCATAGAGGTCGTGATGATGGGAAGAAGCTCAAAAAAACGCCCTCTTTTTGGTTACTCAAGAGAGGAAGTTTCACATGCTATGGAGATGCTTAAGCAAGTAGGCATGCAAAATTTTGCCCACAGCAAAATAGGTTCGCTCTCAGGAGGTCAGCGTCAAAGAGTTATGATAGCAAGAGCTCTCTGTTTGGACCCAAAAATTCTTCTGCTTGATGAGCCAACTTCAAGTATTGATGCAGATGGGCAAAAACGCATTTATGAACTCTTAAAAGAGTTAAATAAAAAAATAACAATTGTTGTTGTGAGCCACGATATATCTATTATTTTAGAATACGCTTCTAAAGTGGCTTATATCAATAAAGAGCTGCTCTTTCACGATTTAAGTTCTATCAAAAAAGAGTTTTATACAAGCGGTGAACACTTTTGTGAAGTTGAACTTCTTCAAATGTTAGGAAAGCAAAAATGATAGAAGCTTTATCTTATGAATTTATGCAAAATGCTTTAATTGCCGGAATAATTGTCAGCCTTATTTCTGGAATTATCGGCTCTTTGATCGTTGCTAACAGAATGGTTTTTTTAGCCGGCGGAATTGCGCACGCGGCATACGGCGGAATAGGAATAGCTGTTTTTACCGGCATCCCGATATTTTTAGGAACCTCTCTTTTTGCCGTTGTCGCAGCGCTATTTATGGCTTTTGTTACTATAAATCAAAGGGAAAAAACTGATACCTTCATAGGGCTTATTTGGGCCGTAGGAATGGCTATTGGGATCATTTTGGTTGATTTGACACCGGGATATAATGTAGATTTGATGAGCTATCTCTTTGGCTCTATCTTAGCAGTAAACAGCGAAGACCTCTATTTTATGGGGATTCTTTTTGCAGTTGTTCTATTTGCTGTAACATTTTGGTACCGCGATATTTTGGCTGTATCTTATGATAGCGAATATGCTGCACTAAGCGGAATAAATGTAAGATTTTTTTATACACTGATACTTATCTTATCAGCATTAACCGTTGTAATCGCCATAAAGGTTGTAGGATTGATTTTGGTTATAGCGCTTCTTACAATTCCTATATATATCGCACAAAATCTCTCCTCTTCACTCTACAGCATGATGCTGATCTCCGGATTTATCGCATCTCTATTTACAATTATCGGTCTTTGGTTCTCTTATAGTTTTAATTTAACTTCAGGTGCCTGCATTATCTTAGTCTCTGCTGTGTCGCTGATGATTTTTATGTTTATCTCAAAATTTAAATAAAGGCTTTTGCAAATGAAGATAGATGGACGATTTTGGCTTACAAAAGATAACGAGAGTTTTTTAGGGGCCGGACGCATTGAACTTCTTAAAAAGATTGAAAAAACAGGCTCGATCAATGCCGCGGCAAAAGAGATGAAAATGAGCTATAAAGCTGCATGGGAGAGAATCAACGGAATGAACAATCTTGCTGATGAGCCGCTGATTCAAAGAAAAACCGGCGGAAAAGGTGGCGGCGGGACAACACTTACTCCCTATGCACATAAACTTATAGAAACATACAACCGCCTCGATGAGCTACACCGCCAATTTATCGAACGCTTCGCTGAAGCCGGCGATGATCCGGAACGATTAGCAAAAATACTCAAGCGGACCTTTTTAACAACAAGCGCTAGAAATCAGATACCCTCCAAAATAGATGCTATTAATTTAAATGAACTCAATGCCCAAATAGCTATGTCACTCTCCGGCGGCTCCTCTTTAACCTCCATAATCACAGCAAAATCTGTTAAAAACATGGGGCTGAGTGTCGGCGATGATATCTATGCAATTATCAAATCCAGCGATATAAATATAGCAAATAAGATTCCGGATGACTGTGAAGATTTAAATATCTTAGAAGGCATGATAAAAACGATAGAAATCTCAAAAAACTCCGCAGAAGTATCTTTTGCTATAAACAAAAACATAACATTAATAGCCATTTTAAACAAAACAGATATTGACTCTCTAAAGATAGGCTCCAAAGCCTACGCAATAATTAACAAAAAAAATATAATTATAGGCTCTTGAGTGTAACTTTAATAAATATATAAGAAATTTTTGTTTATCATTCGTTATATCACTTAAGATATAAAGAAAACTATCCAAAGCTAAGAAGTTATTTGTTTATATATCTTTATAAAAACTTAAAAAAGGAAAAAAGTGAATTCTTTTAATTTTACCGTTATATCAGAAAAGATATACTTCATGCTGAAATATAAAATATTTCAAATTAAAGCAAAGACTCTTCAGAAAATAGTGCTTTTTTTTGCACTATTTTCTGAGGCGTCTGCGCCTCATTTATCTAGTGAATCTTTTTATGCTCCATGCGAAATGAAGCAAATTTCTCCTTTCTTATTATATTCTCTTGTTAGATGTCCAAAACAAGTTGCAGCCATACAACAAAAAAAGCACTTCACTAGATTACAACTCTCTTTTTTAAATCAATTTTCTTTTTTCAACAAAAAATCATAAGGAACATAAAATGTCTATGCTCATAAAATCAATTATTTTTCTACTTCTCTTAAATGTATCATTAAATGCCGGAGTAATCAAAGATTTAAATACAACAAAAAAAGTCTTTGGTTCATCGCCGCCTATGAACTATCTTATATACGCACTCAACCCGGAAAAAACAGTAGGATTAAATTTTAAAATAAAAGAGCAAAACAGCTGTGCTGGTAAGCAGTTTCTTAACAATAGATTTTTATCTTTGCCTATTCTTGGTACTTTTCACGGCGAGGGACAAGGCATAAACCTTGAAAAGCTTCTTAAGCATAAACCGGATTTAATTCTTGTCTGGGAAGATGATATGTTAATAGAAAAAATTTCCAAAGAGATAGCAAAAACAGATATACCGACCATCTCCATCCCTTTTAGAAAAATAGAAGATATGCCAAAATCGATTAGATTAGCCGCAACAACTATAGACGAGGAGCAAAGAGGAGAACTTCTTAGCTCTTATACCGATAATATTATTGATGAAATCAAATCATCTCTAAAAGATACAAAACCGATTCGCTACTACTATGCTGAAGGGCTTGATGGACTCTCAACCGAATGCGACAGCTCTTTTCATGTAGAGGCACTCAACTTTGCAAATGGAGAAAATGTTCATAAATGCCAGCAAAGAGGACTTTTAGGGCTGGAAAAAATAAATTTTGAGACGCTTTTATCCTACAATCCAGAGATTATAATAGTCCAAGATAGCCTCACTTACAACAAGATTATAAATAATCCTCTTTGGAAGCATCTGCAGGCCGTAAAAAACAAAAATATCCATCTTATCCCAAACAATCCTTTTAACTGGGTAGACAGACCTACATCTTTTATGCGCATCATGGGAATTCAGTGGCTGGCAAACCTCTTTCATCCAAAAGAGTACGCAGTAAACATTCACAAAAAAACAGCTGAGTTTTATAAGCTCTTTTTTAATGTAGAACTAACAGATAAAGATATAAAACAGTTATTGGGAGAAATAGATGAATAAAAAAAGTATCGTTCTATCTTTCATTACAGCAGGTATACTTGCCGCCAACCAGATTAGTATAGAACAGATAGTTGTAAACGGTGTACAGGAGGATGCTTATTTTTTTGTAGATGATACAAATCTATCAGATGCAAAAAACATACAAACTTTTACATCAAGAAGTATCTCAACACTTAGCACACATGCCAACATGAACCCTTACACGGTAATAGCATTTTCGCCCTCTGTTAATTTTACTCCGGCCGATGCAGCAGGCTCAAATGAACCCTCATTTCATGATCCTATTCGTATCCGCGGCAAATCACAGACAGGTCCTGGTGGAGTTTTTATGATAAACTCTATGCCTGTATCAAGCAATCCAGGCGGCGGAAAACAGATGGTAGATATACAAAATATTGCATCTATTGACCTGCTAAAAGGGTATATGAGCGTTGATAAAAATCTAGGGTTTTCAAGTCTCATCGGAAAAGTGAATATGAATATTTTAGCGCCCTCAGAAGAGACGAAAACAACTCTCTTGCAATCCTTTGGTTCTGATAACTTTCAAAGAACCTTTATTAGAGTTGATGGCGGAAAAATAGGAGATTTTAGAGTTTTTGGCTCACTATCTACTCTCTCCAACAATAAAACAAAAGGCGCCGGAGATTTAGAAAGAACAAACGCAATGGTTGGAGTTTCATATAATCCAAATGATACTTTTCAAGCTGATATTTACGCAATAAAAAACAGTGATGAACATCATAATTACGATAGTTTAACCTACCAACAGACACAAGATCTAGAGAGATATTTCAATAAAGATTATGCTACCATAAAACCAACGACCTCAAATGACATAAACTACTATGACTGGAATAAGCAGGACTTTGACACGACAACAGTTGTGGCAAATTTAAAACTTCAAGCGACTTTAGATGATCTTGTAACCTTTAAACCATATTATAAAAAAGACAAAGGAGAGTACTGGTTTTCAAGAGAAAATGCTGATGTATCAAAGAACCGTGTTATAAATTGGGATATAGATCATGAAGTATATGGTGCAATTGCCGCGTATGAGCATATCTTTTCGCCTGCTTTAAAAAGCAAAATCGGCTACTCTTATCATCGTCAAGAGCCTCCTGGACCTGCAAGCGATCAAAAAAAATATGCAGTTGTAGATGGTGAGCTTGTCTTTAATGGTTATGCAACGCTTGCCAAAACTGATGATCATATCATTCAGTCTCCTTTTTTAGAATTTAGCGGCAAATTTGAGAGGTTTAATTATAGTGCAGGAGTTCAGTACCAAACATTTGAAGTAGGTGCTATTAAAAGTTATGCATCAGACGCTTCAACAAGCAGTGATTATGATACAGCGATTACAAGCGCCGCGTTTGATCCCTACTCAAGTGTAGATACAAAAACATTTAAAACCTATCTTCCATCACTCTATTTGGGATATAGAGCTACTGAGAATAGTGCTCTTTATATGGACTACTCTCGTACATATGGCTTTGATGTTAATCTTTTTTCAACCTATCTCAATAAAAGAAGTAACTTTGTAAGCAAAGGGGTGACTCTTCAAGAACTGTGGGATACACTGGAGCTTGAAACTTCAGATAATATAGATTTTGGTGCTAAAATAAATCTAGGTGCAATTACTTTAAATCCGTCTCTTTTTGTTTCATTTGTGAAAAACAAACAGGCAAATATTTATGACTCATCTTACAATGTAAACTATCCTGCAAATGTTGGAGATGCTTTTGGCTACGGAGCTGAATTTTCAGCATCTGGACTTATAGGTGAAAATACAGAATTTTTACTCGGCTTATCCTATAACAGATACTCTTATAGTCAAAATTTTCAAAGCTCAGCCGCCTCCACTACAAATATTAAAGGCAATCAGCTCCCGGATGCACCCAAATATATGGCAAAAACAGCGATCTCGTACTACTTGGGGAAATGGAGCTTCACTCCAAGCATTCGTTATACATCAAGCCGTTATGGGGATGTAGAAAATACACAAAAAATAGATGCTTTTACTCTTGTAGATATGGATATCTCCTATAAGGCATCCTCATTTATGGGTTCAAAAAATACCATTTTCAGAGCAACTGCTACAAATATAACAGATGAAAAATATATCTCTACCATTAATGCAGCAGATAATATTTTAGCAGCATCAACAACAGCAAGCACCTATCAAACAGGTGCACCTTTTGCTATCTACTTTAGTGCAAATCTAAAATATTAAGGTTTTTGATGCATCAAACAAGTTATAGCAAATATTTAATCTTTGCAGCGATGCTTTTACTAGCAGCAGCAACTTTCTCCCTTTTATGGGGGCAGTATCCTATAGATATGACAACTTTTATAAAATATTTAGAGTATAAATTTTTGGGCAGCACTACTATGGAAGCTGATGCTTTTGCGCTTATAGATAATATTATTTTGCAAATTCGTCTTCCCAGAATCCTTTTAGCCCTCTTGATAGGAGCGGCACTTGCAACTTCCGGGGCTGTTTTTCAAGCAATGTTTGTCAATCCGCTTGTCTCTCCTGGAATACTCGGAGTGCTCAGTGGAGCATCTTTTGGAGCGGCTTTGGGCATGCTTATAAGTGAGCATTGGTATATAGTTCAAATATTTGCTTTTTGTTTTGGTTTTGTCGCCGTTGCAATTGCCCTGCTTATCGGCTCAACCATAACTGCCTCACGCTCAACGGTTATGCTTGTTCTTGGCGGTGTTATCAGCGGGTCACTCTTTACTTCGCTACTTTCAATTATAAAATATATAGCAGATCCATACAGTACACTTCCCGCAATTGTTCATTGGCTGATGGGTTCACTCTCCATGGCAGAGCTGAATGAAGTTCTTCTTATAGCTGCTCCCATACTTTTTAGTATTTTTGCAATGATATTTATGAGTAAATATTTTGATCTTTTAAGTTTGGGGGATGAGGAGGCAAAAGCACTCGGCATCAATGTAAAACTTATACGCACTCTTGCAATACTCTTTGCTACAATTGCAAGCTCTCTTGCTGTTGTAATGGCAGGAATTATAGGCTGGGTAGGACTTATCATACCGCATATTATCCGTATGGCAGTGGGGCCTTCTCATCGTCTGCTGATTCCTTTATCAGCGATTTTTGGAGGAGCATTTTTACTTCTTGTTGATGCTGTATCCAGACTGACTTTTAGTGTTGAGATACCAATTGGAATTTTAACTTCTCTTATAGGGATTCCTATCTTCATCATTGTATTAAAAAAAGCGAGGGCAGCATGGAACTAAGACCGCTTATTGAAATAAAAGATCTTCATTTCTCATACAAAAACAACCCTGTATTGTCCGGAATAAATTTAAATCTATATAAAGGGGAAGTGATATCGCTTCTAGGACCAAACGGATGCGGAAAAAGTACACTTATGCGTTTAATGCTCAAACTTCTTCCTGCTTATGGCAGTATAACCCTGCACGACAGAGAGTTAGAAAACTATTCTCACAAAGAGATTGCTTCGCATATTGCATATATTCCGCAATACCATACCGTACCATTTAACTACACAGTGCTTGAAATGGTTCTTATGGGACGCGTCTCAAAACTTTCAATATTTGCATCTCCGTCAGCTTATGACTATGAAACAGCGCATAACGCCCTTGATAAAATCGGTATTTTAGATTTAAAAGACAGAGCCTTTAGCGAACTTAGCGGCGGGCAGAAACAGCTTGTACTGCTTGCCCGTGCTATTGCTCAAGAGGTAACTGTTTTTCTTATGGATGAGCCTGTAAACGGCCTTGACTATGGAAACCAAATCAGACTTTTAGAACTTATAAATGAACTAAACCGTGAAGGTTATACATTTTTAAAAACCACCCACTATCCGGATCACGCTCTTCTTATATCCAGCCGCATAATCGTTATGAGAGGCGGAAAAATCATTGCAGACGGAGCACCCGATAAAATCATAACATCCTCTATTATAGAAGATGTTTACGGCATTAACGCCGACATTATTACACACGATAGACACAAAAGATGTGTACCGATTTTTGCACAAGGAATAAAATGAAATCTCAACAAAAATTTTCTAAAAATACAATCTCTTTAAAAACAAAAAGTTTTTTAGGAGGAGCGATTATTGGATCACTTGGCGGACTTATCGGTCTTGGCGGAGCAGAGTTTAGACTTCCCTTTTTAGTAGGAATTTTAAAGATAGATACACTCCATGCTATTATTTTAAATCTTTTAATCTCACTTGTTACGGTAATTTTTGCCCTTGCTTTTAGAGGTGTAGATGCGCATATTTTCTCTTATGGCTATATTGTTTTAAATCTGCTTTTAGGAACTCTTGCAGGTGCATGGATAGGAGTAAATTTTGCCACAAGTGTCAATAAAGAGAGACTCAATACTTATATTTTTTATCTTTTGCTTTTTTTAAGCATTGTTCTTTTTAGTCATATTTTCCTTGATTTTACACAGACAATAAAGCTTCCATATATCCTGCAGCTTAGCATCGGCTTTATAACCGGCCTTGGAATCGGCATAATTAGTTCGCTCTTAGGCGTTGCAGGCGGAGAGCTGCTTATTCCCACAATTATACTTCTTTACGGAACCGATATAAAATTGGCTGGAACATTAAGTTTGGCAATTTCACTTCCAACTCTTATTGTTTCACTTTTTAAGTATCACAAAAATAAGAGATTGATCGAAGTATTAACTTTTAAAAATATTATTATTTTTATGACTCTGGGATCTATTTTAGGAGCGTTTTTAGGCTCACTCTTGTTTGGCATGGTAAATGCTCTATTTCTTGAAGCAGGATTAAGCTTTATACTGCTGTTATCGGCGTACAAACTCTTTAAAAAAAACAAAAACTTGACATCATAGCTTCTATTAGTGTAAAATACGGCATCAAATTGTGTAAAGAACTCTTACACTTTCCCTATACTTCTTACAAGAAATACCTACTGGGCAAAATCTAAAAAAACTAAGGCAGCTAATCGTATGAGCGAAAATACTCCACAACAACCTCGCAAAAACAGTAACAAAAACAACACAAAAACAAGAACTCACAAACCGGCAAAAGGCGCAAGTGTAGATGATTTGCGTATAAAAAGCATAGAAGAGTTAACGGCTATTGCGGCAGAACTCAATGTAGAACATCCAAATGAGCTAAAAAGACAAGATCTTATCTTTGAAATTTTAAAAGCACAAACCGAACAGGGAGGGTTTATCCTCTTTAGCGGTATCTTGGAAATTATGCAGGATGGATACGGTTTTATCCGCTCGATTGACAAAAGTTTTGATGAGAGTATAAACGATGCTTATGTTTCAAATACCCAGATTCGACGCTTTGCCCTAAGAAACGGTGATGTTGTCACCGGACAGGTTCGTCCTCCAAAAGAGCAGGAGAGATATTACGCGCTCATCAAGATAGAAGCAGTTAACGGCCTCCCTCCTGAAGAGAGCAAAAAAAGACCTCTCTTTGAAAATCTCACTCCACTCTATGCAACAGATCAAATCAAGCTTGAATACAGAGAAAAAGGTTTAACAGGCCGTATGATGGATCTTTTTGCTCCTATAGGAAAAGGTCAACGCGGACTTATCGTTGCCCCTCCAAGAAGCGGTAAAACCGAACTTTTAAAAGAGATTGCTCACGGTATAACTGCTAACCATCCCGAAATTGATTTAATGGTTTTACTTGTTGATGAGAGACCTGAAGAGGTAACAGATATGGAAAGAAGCGTTAAAGGCGAGGTTTACAGCTCCACTTTTGATATGCCTGCAAAAAATCATGTAAAAGTTGCAGAGATGGTAATAGAAAAGGCAAAAAGACGCGTTGAACTCGGTCGCAATGTAGTTATTCTACTTGACTCCATTACCCGCCTTGCCCGCGCCTATAATACAGTTACACCCTCAAGCGGCAAGGTTCTCTCAGGCGGTGTTGACGCAAACGCTCTACACAAACCAAAAAGATTCTTCGGTGCTGCAAGAAACATAGAAAACGGCGGAAGTTTGACTATTATTGCGACTGCTCTTGTAGATACAGGGAGCAGAATGGATGAAGTTATTTTCGAAGAGTTTAAAGGAACAGGAAACTCAGAGGTTGTTCTTGATCGTAAAATAGCAGACAGACGCATTTTCCCTGCTATAGACATTCTTAAATCAGGAACAAGAAAAGATGAACTCCTTATCGGTCCCGAAGTTCTGCAAAAAGTATTTATCCTGCGTCAAATGATCCACAAACAAGAAAATGAGATAGAAGCACTTAAGTTTGTCTACTCTACAATGGGTAAAAAAGCTACAAACGAAGAATTTTTAGAGAGTATGAACACAAACTAAAATGAAAATCGGCGTATTTGACAGTGGAATTGGTGGTTTGACAGTTGTAAAATCACTATTAGAAAACCAACTATTTGAAGAGATTATATATTATGGAGATACTGCTCGCGTTCCATATGGTATAAAAGACAAAACAACTATTATTCGTTATGCAATAGAAGCTGTAGAGTTTTTTAAAAATTTTGAAATTGATTTAATTATTGTAGCATGCAACACAGTCAGCGCATATGCGCTTGATGAGATGAGAGAGGTTTCTTCATGCCCTGTTATAGGCGTTGTTGAAGCCGGTATTTTAGCAACTTCAAATGCGCTTAAGGATAAAAACTCAAATATACTTATACTTGGGACAAAAGCAACTATTAACTCTAAAGCTTATGAAATTGGACTAAAAATGGAAGGTTTTTATAATCTTCAGGTAAAGGCTACGGGACTATTTGTTCCGATAGTTGAGGAGGAGATTTATGAGGGTGAAATACTAGATGCTGCTTTTAAACACTATTTTAACACCACAGCAACCCCAAATGCAATAATTCTAGGTTGTACACACTTCCCTCTTATTGCTCAAGCACTGCAAAATCATTTTGGAAAAGATAGTATACTTATTCACTCTGGTGATGCTATAGTAGAGTATTTAGAAAAAACTTTTAATTTAAATACAAAACATAAAAAACCCAAACTTGAATTTTTTGCTTCAGAAAATCCCGAAGCACTTAAATCAATTGCCAAAAAATGGCTAAAGCTGTAGCTTGTTCATAGTAATGAAAGTGGCTCTGTAACCACTTTCAAAAATCAACTACTTTGCAATCTTCTTTGCAACTTTTTTTGCTAATTTTTTAGCATCTTTTTTTTCACTTAAAGCTTTTTTACTAACTTTTTTTGCCACTTTCTTTGTAGCTTTTTTAACATCTTTTTTAGCAATATCAACTTTTTTGATAGCTTTTTTTGCTATTGCTTTTACATCTTTTTTCTTTAACTCTTTTGCCATTTAGGACTCCTTTAATTTTTTATCACCAAAAAATAGTAATAATTTATAGTCATTATATAGTTTATATATATCTTTGTCAAGAAAATATAGAGATATGTTATAATTTCATATTAATTTACAAAAAAGAAGATATATGACATTTATTGATTTTAAAAAATTACTTCTTGACGCAGATATAAGCCTGCCTAAATTTAGTAAACTTATAAAAGTGAGCGAAAAAAATATTCAAGCATACAAAAAGAAAAAAGAGATACCAAATACCATAGCTGTAATTGCCGCATGTTTTGCATCAATGAAAGATGCAAATATTGACTATAAAGAGATCATAGAAGCATTAAATTTAAAAGCCAAAACAAAAGAAGGTGCTGGTTTTGCCAAAAAAGAGCCTAAAGAGAAAGAAAACAGTAAGATTTAATCTGTAACATTTATGAAATAATTGAGCATTATTATTCTGTTATGAGATTAGAGCTCCCTAAAAAATGGATTCATAACTTAAAAACTTTAGATGTTGCATTTCAACCTATTATTAATATTCATACAGGGAAAATTTTTGCCGTTGAGGCACTTCTTAGAAACTATGAGAAAGTCGGTTTCAACTCCATTTTTGATCTTTTTGATGCTGTGTATAAAGACAATCTGCTCTACTCGTTTGACTTAAAACTCAGAAAAAAAGCCTTTAAAAAATTTACAACTATCAACGCTCATGAGAACATAAAACTCTTTTACAACCTTGACAACAGACTCCTTGAGATGCCAAATTTTAAACAGGGCAATACCGGCAAGCTTTTAAAACAATACGGCATTGGGAAAAACAGAATATGCTTTGAGATTTCGGAAAGACATGAAATCTCAAACAATTCAAGGATGCAAGAGGTTTTAGAACACTATAAAAGCGAAAATTTTTGTATAGCCATAGATGATTTTGGGGTCGGTTATTCGGGGTATAAGCTTCTTTATGAGAGCAAACCAGACATCATAAAAATAGACAGGTTTTTCCTAAGCGACATACAAAAAGATGAGAAAAAAAAACTTATGGCAAGAAGCATAACTCATTTAGCGATTCAGCTTGGCATAAAAGTAATTGCCGAGGGGATTGAGAGCAAAGAGGAGTTTCTTACCTGCAGAGATATAGGATGTCATTTTGTTCAGGGATACTTTATTCAAATACCGACTCTGCTTGCATCGGAAATAGCGCAGGAGTATCCTCATGTTTTAAATATTTTAAACAGTGAGAAAAGAGTGACCGAGAGTAGTTACAAAATTGAGACCTTTTTAAATAAAACACCCCCTTTTTCTATTGATACCGAAATAAAAAACATCGTAAAGCATTTTCAAAAAAATCCTCAAGCAGAAACTGTTACTATTGTAAACTCCAACAACGAACCGATGGGCATTTTGCAAGAGAACAAGATTAAGGAGTTTATCTACTCTCCATATGGAAGATCACTGCTGACAAATAAAGCTGTTAAAAGATCAAAACTGGTAAATCTTATAGAACCGTGCGGAACAACAGAGATAAACTGCAACATATCTACAATTATTGAGCTATTTTCAAACAACTCGAAGTCCATCGGCATTATCCTTACAAACAATTCTAAATATTACGGTTTTTTGTCTGCAAGAGCAATTATTACCATTATGAGCGAGCAAAATATCATCCATGCAAGGGAGCAAAATCCTCTGACAAAACTCCCCGGAAACTCCATGATAGAAAAACTTATCTCAGAGATTATAGAGAGTAAAAAAACTTATATTTTATGCTACTTTGATTTAGACAATTTTAAAGCCTTTAATGATGTATACGGCTTTAGAAACGGAGATAGAGCGATTATGCTTTTTGCGGATATTTTGAGAAAAAACCTGCCTACAGAGTTTTTTAAAGGGCATATCGGAGGAGATGATTTTTTTGTAGCCGTTGAATCGACAAAAGAGAATGAAGAGAAGTACACAGAAGCACTCTCTAAAATAGTAAAAAAATTGCAAAACAGGAGAGCAGCCACATCTCTATAAGTTGTCTGTTATGATTTTTTAACCCTATAAATGTTAGAATCACTTCAACTAAAGATGGAGAGTATATGTGAGAGAGAGTTCAGAAGTTTTAGCGCGAAAATATAGACCGAAAAGTTTTGATGAGCTGATTGGGCAGGAGATTATTTCCCAAACTCTCTCGCTTGCGCTTGATGCAAACAGACTCTCTCACGCCTACCTCTTTTCTGGGCTTCGGGGAAGCGGTAAAACATCTACTGCGCGTATTTTTGCAAAAGCTCTTATTTGTGAGAAGGGAATTACACATCAACCATGCGGCGTATGCCAAAACTGCCTACTCTCGCTTGAAAATCGTCATATGGATATTGTAGAGATGGATGGGGCTTCATCGAGAAAAATAGATGATATAAGAGATTTAATAGAGCAGACAAAGTATAAACCTACAACTGCAAGATTTAAAATTTTTATTATAGATGAAGTTCACATGCTTACAAAAGAGGCTTTTAATGCTTTGCTTAAAACATTAGAAGAGCCGCCCTCATATGTAAAATTTATCCTTGCAACAACTGATCCTCTTAAGCTTCCAGCTACTATTTTAAGCCGTACACAGCACTTTCGATTTAAATCAATAGCTGCAAACAAAATAACAGATCATTTAGCACATATACTTAACCTTGAAGGTATAAAGTATGAAACTGAAGCATTGGAAATTCTTGCTAGAAGCGGAAACGGAAGTCTTAGAGACACACTTACGCTGCTGGATCAAGCGATCATATACTCAAAAAATCATGTCGATGTCCGCACTGTCACAGATATGCTTGGGCTTGTTGATCCAAAATTTATCTCTGATCTGTTTCGTGCAGTTTTTGCAAAAGACTATAACACTCTTATAGAGCTTGCTAAGGTTTTAGAGGATTATGAAGCTGAAATGGTAGTAGATGAGCTTATAGCCTACCTCAAAGAGAGAATGTACGAGGACGATGCCCTCTTCTCCACACTTGTTCTCGATAGATTTTTTAGAATATTAAGTGACTCTAAATATCTCTTTAGCATAAATGCGGATGGCTCTTTTGTACTCTCGCTTATCTTTTTTAAAATGGTAGAAGCATTGCGCATAAAAGAGGTAGATCAGATGATAGAGTCTTTGCAAAAAGAGATTCACAGACCTGCCATATCGTGTACATCCACAATTTCTGAAGACAAGTTACCAGAGCCTAAAGATAAAGAGAATAAACAAAAACAAAATATAGAAGAAAACTCTTATAAAGAGCTATTTGCAAAACTTATCCTCAAAATAAAAGATAGAAATTTTGAACTTGGGGAGTGTTTTGAAAAAAGCATCTCTTTTATCTCTTTTGAAAACAATACACTTACATGGGAGAGCTGTGCCGATGAAACATGTAAAAAAATCCTAACTCACGGCTACTCTGTTATAAAACAATTAGTAAGAGAGGTGTTTGGATTTGAAACAAAAATAAAATATAAATTATGCACAAACCCAAAAGAAGAAAAAAAAAACAAGATAGAACAAGAGAATCTTGATTCAAATCTAGAGCAGCCCTCAATGCCTTATGCCCAATCTTCTTCTATGGTTGAAGAAGCCGAGATTGGCGGAAGCGGGAGTTGTGTTACAGAGTGCGATAGTCGTGAATCATCAAGAGAAATAGATGCACTTGAAATCAAAGATGAGCCTATGGTAAAAAAAGCATTAGAGTTGTTTGAAGCTAAAAAAATGACTATCCAGTCAAAAATTTAACTCTTTAGCATCTCTTTTATACTAAAACTAAATATTGAACCTTTGCCAAACTCTGATTTTATATCCAACAAAGAGCCAAGTGCTTTTAAAATATATTTGACCATCGCCAAACCTATTCCCATAGAATTATCCCAGCTGTTTTTATCTACCCTGTAAAACTTATTTGTAATTTTTTCTAAATATTCCTCTTTTATTCCTATTCCGCTGTCTTCTACTGAGAGATTAGTTCCTTCAAGCTTTATAATAACATCGCCGCTTGAATACTTTAAAGCATTATCCACTAAATTGATAAGTACTAATTCCATCATTGTTTTATCGCTAAATATCATCTTTTGATCCACTTGAACAATCACTTCTCTGTTTTTATATTTTGTTGCAAGGTTTAGGGCCACTTCATTGCATAGCTGTTTTAAATCAAATTCGCTTTTATTTATAGTCAAATCACCGTTTTCAAGCTTCACAGAAAGAGCCAGTCTGTCTAGCATTTTTGATATCTTCTCACCGTTTGAGTTAATTTTAGACAAAAATTTATCTCTAATGTTTTGCGGCATGTCTGCATCGCCTTGTATAGTTTGAGCATATCCTATTATTGAGGCAACAGGATTTTTAAACTCATGCGAGATAGCCGACAATATATCATTTCTCTGTTTATTTATAAGCCTTAGTTTAGCCATATTTTTTATCTTTTTTTTCTCATTCTTACTCAATTTTTTTACTAAATTTTTTAAGAGTAAAGAGATTTGTAAAAATTCATAAAAATATTTTGTTTTTATAATGGCTTTATAGTTTTTGTTTGAAACTTCATCTAAATATTTTGTAATCTGATCAATATCATAGAGAACCTTTTGGCTCATGCTTTTAGATACAAAAGCAGCTATTATTACAATTATGAAAAAAACAAACAAAAGTTTTGTCCACAAAGAGTAAAAATCATACATTATCTGCGCTAAACTCATAGAGAGTCTTACATAAACCGGCTCATTTTTATATACAGTTTTTTTTGCTACATATAAAAAATCAGTTTTAACAGTCTTTGAGTATCTAGTTATATCTCCGTAATCTTCTCGATTAGAGAGCATTATCTCAAATCTAGAAGCGTGATTATCCATTTTACTTTTATCTGCATTTGATTCTGCCAATACAAAACCATCTTTATCCACAATTGTAACTCTCAGAGAGGTTTTTTTGTTGATTTTCATTACAAAATTATCTAAATTTTCTATATTTTCCAACTCAATTTCTATAAACTCAATAGCATGTTTTAAATGATTTTTATTATGTTCTATTATTATATTTTTTAAAGCAAGATAACTGATTATGGATGTAATTAACAGTGTGCTTATAAAAAGCAGTAAAAATTTTAGTATAAATATTTGATGTATTTTTAGCACAGTTTATAACCTACACCTCGAACTGTATATATATACTCTTTTGTTTTATCGGGATCTATTTTCTCTTTTAATCTGTTTATGGCAACATTTACAGTTCTATATTGATACTCTTCACCCTCGCCCCAAACATTTTGCAAAAGATAGTCGCGATCAAGCACGCTGTTTTTATTTAAAATAAACTCACTAAGCAGATTAAATTCCAGTTTTGTGACATCTACATTTTTGCCATCAACTTTTAGAGTTCTTGAGCTCTTATCCAAAACTAGGTCTCTATAACTTAAAATACCATCTTCTATTTTTTTAGAAGTTCTGCGCAAAACCGCCTTAACACGAAGCATCAACTCTTTCATATTAAAAGGTTTTGTTATATAGTCATCTGCGCCTCTTAAAAAACCTTCTTCTACCTCAGAGTCAAGATTTTTTGCGCTTAGATAAATAACAGGCGTTGCAAACCCCTCTTTTCTAAGAGTCTGGACAAATTCACTTCCCTCAACACCCGGAAGATTTCTATCCATGATAAGAAGATCGACATCCTCTTCAACGAGCATCTGCTCTACGCTTTTTGTATTTAAAAAGCCTATAACTTCATACCCCTCTTTTTGTAAATTATACTCAATGAGCTCTAGAATATCCTCTTCATCTTCTACAATAACAATTTTTGCACTCATAAAGCGTTCCTAAATTTATTTTTACTATTGTATCAAAAAAGAATCTCTTTTTTATTACACTTAAAATCATAAAACAAACGCTTACTCTTCAATCCAAGCTTGCGTTTTAAAAACCCTTCCGTCATCAAATATTTTTAACTTAAAAGCGCTGTTGCATCTACCCTCATTGAAATCCATTATAGCTATCTGAAATATTTTTTTACACTTTTTTGAAATATCAAAATGACCTCTTAGACCTGTAAGGAACTGTTTAAGCGGTACTTTTTTATCCATACCTATTACATTATCTCTACATCCTGTAAGTCCCATATCAGTTAGGTATGCAGTTGAATCTGCTATCTGAAAATCATCAGTTCCTACATGGGTATGTGTTCCGATTATTGCACTCACACTTCCTTGAAGCAGCATCATCATCGCTCTTTTTTCACTTGTTGCTTCTGCGTGAAAATCTATAAAAATATTTTTAACTCCATCTAAATGAAGCTTTTCAACGCTCTCTTTTGCCTTTTTAAAAGCATTATCTGTATATGGCATTGCATAATGACCCATCAGATTTAAAACTGCAAGTTTTTCCCCAGCTACATCATAAACCTTGCAGCCTGTTCCTTTTACCTCATCTGGATAGTTATGCGGTCTTAAAATTTCATGGGTATCAAAAAGTGCTTCAATCTCTTTTTTATCCCATGTGTGGTTTCCGCCGCTCATACAATCAACACCATAACTAACAATCTCATTTGCATTTTTTGTAGTTAGCCCAAAACCATGAGAAGCATTTTCATAATTTGCTATAACAAAATCTATTTTATACTCCTCTTTCGTTTTTAACAAATAACTCTTTAACATTTCTCTGCCGGGGCTCCCCACTATATCGCCTATAAATGCCACTCTCATCATACTGCCTTTAATGTATTGTTTCTAAGATAAAGAAGCGTTGCTCTAATAATGTCATCATCATCTTTGGAGTCTGATTTTATGCTCTCTTTTTTCTCATCCATATATGTAAATGTAATATTTTGTCCATAATTTGTTACACTTTTTATCTTTTTTTCTAGACTTAAAAGTTTAATAACCATTAGTTCAAAAAACTGTTTTGTAGGAGTATCAATCTCCCCAAATCTGTCTATCACTTCCTCTTGTATCTCATATATCTCTACACTCTGCTCACACGCCGAGAGGCGTCTATAGATATCCAAACGAAGTCTATCCTCTTTTACAACCTCATCAGAAATATAAGCTGAGATGGTGAGTTTTATATCAACCTTTATCTTTTGGCTCTGTGCCTGATTGCTCAGTAATTTTATAGCATCTTCTAACATTCTAAGATACAAAGAGTAGCCTATATTTTTAATATGCCCGCTCTGAGCGTCGCCTACCAGGTTTCCGCCGCCTCGAATCTCTAAATCATGGTATGCTAAAATTGAGCCGCTTCCCAAAAATGAGTTTGACTCAAGAGCTAAAAGTCTTTTTTTTGCATCATCTGTTAAATTTTCTCTATTTTCTACAATAAAATATGCAAATCCTTCTATCTTTCCTCTTCCTACGCGACCTCGCAGCTGATGTAGATCTGCCATTCCAAATCTGTCTGCACCGTCAACTATTATGGTATTTACACGAGGCATATGAATACCTGACTCTATAATAGAGGTAGCAAGCATCAAATCATACTCGCCTGCTTCAAACTTTAAGAGCTCTTTCTCTGTTTCTGTTGCTGAAATTTTTGAATGAAGCATTACGACTCTCAACTCCGGCAGAAGTGCTTTTAATTCGCCAAACTTTATCGGCATATGATCAATTGAATTATGAACATAAAATATCTGCCCGCCGCGTCTAATCTCTCTTAAAATAATCTCTTTAATAAATTTTTCTTCATACTCTTTAACAAATGTTCTCACCGGCTCTCTCTCGCTTGGCGGAGTAAGCAGCTGTGACATAGTTTTTATCGAACTAAGTGCCTGATTGAGAGAGCGGGGAATCGGTGTTGCACTCATGCTAAGAAGATGCACATTGTGATAAAGCTCTTTTATCTTCTCTTTTTGCTTTACGCCAAACTTATGCTCTTCATCTATAATAACAACGCCCAGATTTTTAAAATCCAGATCAAAAAGAGTATGTGTCCCGACAACCACATCCAGATCTCCGCTTGCCAAAGCTTTAATAATATTTTTTTTATCTTTTGCGCTTACAAAGCGATCGAGTTTTGAGCATTTAATGCCAAAAGCATCAAATCTTTCATGCAGTGAACGGTAGTGCTGCGCCGAAAGAAGTGTTGTAGGAACAATAAGAGCTGACTGAAAACCTGATTTATATGCCGCAAATATGGTGTTCATAGCTACTTCAGTTTTGCCAAAACCGACATCTCCGCTAAGAAGCCTGTCCATAATATGCCCGGAACTCATCTGCGCAATTATCTCATTGATAGATTGTGTCTGGTCATCTGTATACTCAAAACCTGAGAGTTTTTGAAACTCTTTTAGTTCATTGGTATCGATGCTAATCTTAGGAGCTTGAATCAACTCTCTTGCAGCTGCAGTATTGACTATTTGACCTGCAATCTCCATAAGCCTTTTTTTAACACTCTCTTTTAGTTTGCCAAAACTCCCTTTACCAAGTCTGTCCAAAACAGGAATCGAACCGCTTGATGCAATATAGCGGTCTATCGCATCTAAATTTTCCACGGGGAGCAAAATTTTATCATCACCGACATATTTGATAACAATAAAATCTTTAACACCGCCTAAAATCTCAGTCTGCTCTATGGTTTCAAATATACCGACGCCATAATCTTCATGAACAACATAATCACCCGTTTTTAAATCATCAAGCAAAATTGAGCTTTTTCTTCTTCGTTTAGCCTTTTGAGGTTTATTAAGAGAAATAACAAGCTCATCTTTACTGAGAATATTTAAAATATATGGAGCATAAACTATCTCAATCTTATTTAAATCAAACAATCCGGCCTGCTTTACAACAGCCTCATTTGAAGCAATAATAGTTGTTTTTTTATCTTTATGCACTCTTAAAAGAGAGTGAACATCTGTTACGGCCAGCTCTTTAAAATCATCAGAAGTCGGTAAAATTTCAAGATCAAAAGACTCTCTTGAGAGCATAGGTTTATTAAGCACATAAGCATCAGTCAAAAGAGCATCTAAATTTCTGACTAATTTTGCGTTTTTATCCTCTAAAAAATTTATGGCACTATCACCAAGATACCATAAACCCAAAGATGCTATATCTTTGACTAAAGAGTTAAATTCACTCTGTTTGATTTTTTCATTTAAACTGTCAAACTTTTCCTCGCTCAAAGAGTAAAAAGCAGGTGTTATTTCAATGCTCTCAATCTCGTCTTTCTGGGTTCTTTGAGACTCTAATTCAAAATACTTTATCTGCTCTATCTCATCATCAAAAAGTGAAATTCTTAAAGGCATTTTACTTGAAGGCGGATATATGTCTATAATATCTCCGCGAAAAGATATCTCCCCCTCAACTTGCACCATATCTACAAAATTGTATCCCCAAAACAGCATCTTTTTCTGAAATTTTTTCAGCTCTATCTTTGCACCAAACTCCAAAGAAACAGAGTCAAACAAACTCTCATTTGGCAGATAGAACAAAAGTGTCTTAAGAGGCGATATAATCAAAGGCTTTTTTTTCAGAGCATAATATCTTCTCAAACAAGAAAAAAGTTGATGAAGCTCCTCTTTATATACTCTTAAATCATCTCCAAAAGCAGCTCTAAAGTCGGGAAAAACCAAAACATCCTGCTTGAAGAATTTAGCTACATTTTCAAGTTCATGGGCTTCTTTGGAGTCTTGACAGATCAAGAGTTCTAAATCTTGTTTTTTATCAGTTTTATAGTATTGGAAAAGTGTATTTTGTGACATTAATTTAATTTATACCAATCTTTATTAAAATTATTATATTTTTGCAACCATTCAATCATGTTACTGCTGTAAATCCATTTGTAATGAGGGCAGTGATTGTGTCGGGTTTGAAACTTTTATATAAACGGTAGCTTCTATTAAAGAATGCCATGGTATTTTATTTTCTTTTTCAAATATATCTTTATAATTTTTAAGACTCCACTTTACAAATTCCAAAGGATTAACCGCTCTTTGAATAAATCTGATTTCATAATGAAGATGTGGACCGCTGCTTTTACCTGAGTTGCCGGTATATGCAATCAAATCACCTTTTTTTACAAATTTTCCTGATTTTATCACAATTTTGTTTAAATGCCCAAAATAAGTTCTAAAGCCATAATTATGCTGAAGAATCACGAGATTGCCGAAGCCGCTCTTCTTATGATAACCCGCCCATTCAACAATTCCATCAGCTGTTGCGTAAACAGGGGTATTAATCGCTGCTCGCAAATCGATGCCTC
Source organism: Sulfurimonas sp. CVO (assembly GCF_009883775.1). NCBI lineage: Bacteria > Pseudomonadati > Campylobacterota > Epsilonproteobacteria > Campylobacterales > Sulfurimonadaceae > Sulfurimonas > Sulfurimonas sp. CVO. The sequence continues at coordinate 422,523 of NZ_CP033720.1, read as the reverse complement.
GATGAAACTCTTTTGATCTTAATATAGGATGTACTCTATAACCAAATTTGCTTGTAATTCCTTTATACTCTACAGGAGAACCACTTGGCACAAACTGCATAAGCGTTGTCATATGTTCAGAATTTAACTTTGTTAAATTCACTCTCTCGGCAAGCGTCATCTCTGCTGCGGGAGTCAAACCAATTAATGTCTCTATCTCAGAAAGTGATTCTGAAACCTCCGCAAGTTCTCTTTTTTTATCGATAAGAGATAATTGCGTCTCTTTTATGTTCTCATCTAATACTCTGTTTTTTTCTTTAAGCGCCAGATACGCTTTTTGCATATTTTGTCGTTTTAATTCTATCTTTTCTACTGTATAATTTAAGTATAAAATTGTCCCCACAGCAATAAAAGCAGAAGTTCCTATAAATAAAAGAGCGTAATAAATAACTTTTTTTATAAATTTATGAAGATTAAACTCTTTTATCCCTCTATCATCCTCTATTGTAATTGTAAAATGGTTATTCATAGTACTTCTTTAAAAATGTTTCAACAACACTAAAAGAACCAAAAACCAAATATTTATATCCAGGTTTTATCTCTTGAAAAATAGTATGTTTTATCTCTAAATTATTTAAAGTGCTTTGAATATCCTCTATTTTGGCAGCTCTTTGATCATGTATAACAATTATCTCCACTTGCAAAATAATTGGCTTAAGTATTGATAAGATTTCTTTGTAATTTTTATCTTTGTAACTATTATAAATCACAATATATTTGTTTCCTCTTAGTGCGTCTACCAAGCTTTTTGCCGCTAAGACATTATGCCCCACATCAACTATTATATTTTCATTTATTTTTGTCACTCTTCCAAAAAGAGGCGGATTTTGGAAATTTGCTGCTGTATATTCAAGCTTTAAAAAGTTCAATGCAGCTATACTTAATGATAAATTTTCTATTAAATACGGCACTAGAGAGAGTTTTTTTGAAATTTCTTCTATTTTTTGCTTATCTGCACTACTTAAAAGCTCTTCAACTCTGTAAATATTGAGTTTTTTTTCACTACATAATTTATCAGCAACCTTATAAACATCTTTGTAGTTTTGCATAGCCAATATAGCATTGTTTTGAATTGCATTTAATTTTGTAGCAGCTATCTGCTCTATATCTGAGCCTAAAAAAGTTTCATGGTCATATGCGATAGGAGTTACAAGTGTTAATGTTTTAGCAAATACCGCAGTTGCATCAAACTCTCCGCCAAGGCCAGCTTCCATTATAATATAATCACACTTTTTAAAAATTATCACTGCTAAAAGTGTAGTGTATTCAAAGTAACTAAGTGAAGATGCATCATTTTTGCTCAAAATTTTTTGAAGCTCTGCATATGCCTCTTCCAACTCTGCATTAGTTACATTTTTACCATTTTTCCATATTCTTTCATTAAACTCTAAAATATGCGGAGATGTATAATGACCTGTACTAAAACCCATTGAGTACAAAGCATTAGCCAAAAAACGGCCGGTTGTGCCTTTTCCATTTGTTCCAATTATATGAATTATCTTAGGATGATTTAAAAATGATTTAATTTTTTCATATACTCGCGGCATACGAGTATAATCAATCTTCTCATAATAGAGCGGTTTAGTATTTAAATACTCTTGTAGTGTCATTTATAGATTATTCTTTCTTTCGAATTTTTTTGCTTTATTTTGATTAACTTTAGTTACTGCTGTTTTTCAGCTCTTGCTCCTTCAGCAGAAACTTGAGCTGCAAATGATTTAATAGCTCTTTGTGCAGCAAATCCAATAGCCTCAAATCTATCTTGATCAGTAACTATAGCATTTGGTGCTACTGAAAAATCATAAAACCCTCTTGTGGTATAATTTTTTGAAGAGCCGTTTGTGTATTTTTCAATATTTAACACAACACTCATTCGATAGCCTGTTATATAACCATTTACATCATAGGTAATTGGCGCGTAACTAGGTTCATTCATTTTTATTACCAAATGCGTATCTGATACTGATCTGCTTACTAGCGATGCCTGGAAAACTTCTACAACTGCTCTATCAATCTCATCTTTTATTACAACTGTATTTTCAGGATCTTGCACAGAGATTATAACGCTTGTGCTTATCTTCTCTCCTAATACATCCCGAGAAAATTTAGCACTGGGTTTATACCCGCAACCGCTTAATATGATGAAAACTAAAAATAGTAATAAAAAGATTTTAATATTATAAAACAGTTTCAATTTAACCCTTGATAACTAAATTTACTAATTTTTTAGGAACTACGATCTCTTTGATTATAGTTTTTCCTTCCAGCCATTTTTGTGCCTTCTCTTTAGCAGCTTCAAGAATACTATTCTGATCTGCATCAACAGCAACTTCTATCTCGCATCTTCTTTTTCCATTGATTGAAACAGCGAGTGTTACAGCCTCTTCAACAAAAACATCTTCTATAACTTTTTGCGGTGTCAAGTTTTTAAGATTAAAGTATTTATTGCTTATTTCAGAACATACATGCGGAATTACTGGCTCCATAATAGAAGTTAAAATCCAATAACCCTCACACCAGACATCTCTATTTGTTTGAAGATTCAGAGCATTCATTGCTTCCATAACACCGGCTATCATAGTATTAAAAGTGTATTTTTCTGTATAAACATCAATAGAACGAACCAATGCTTCATACACCTTTTTTCTGGCAAACTTTTCCTCTTTTAAGAGAGATGCATGTTCAATAACAGGAACAGCATCTGTTTCATAAATATTTGAACTTCTGTCATAAAATCTTTTTATAAACTTATACGCACCCTCAACAGCACTGTCATTCCACTCCAACTCCTGTGTTGGAGGAGCTGCAAAAAGAATAAAGAGTCTTGCTGTATCTGCTCCATACTTCTCTATTATAGCATCGGGGTCAACCGTATTGCCTTTGGACTTGCTCATTTTGGCACCGTCTTTTAACACCATGCCTTGAGTGAGAAGTTTATCAAAAGGTTCGTCAAAATCCAAATAACCTAAATCACGAAAAACTTTTGTAAAAAATCTTGCATACAAAAGATGCAAAATTGCATGTTCAATACCGCCGATATATTGATCAACACCTTGATGCCCTTTCTGGTGCATCCAGTACTGAATCTGCTCTTTTGAAAAAGCCTCTTTTTCCCAATTTTTAGATGATGCACAAAATCTTAAAAAATACCATGAAGACTCTACAAATGTATCCATTGTATCTGTTTCACGAATTGCATCCTCTCCGCACTTAGGACATTTGCAATGCTTCCATGTCGGATGTTTCTCAAGCGGATTTCCCTCACCCGTAATCTCGATATCTTCAGGAAGCGCTACTGGAAGATTCTCTTTTTTCTCCATAACTATGCCGCATTTATCACAATGAATAAAAGGAATAGGTGCTCCCCAGTATCTTTGACGCGAAACACCCCAATCTTTTAGTTTATAATTGGTTGTTTTTTTACCTATTTTTTCTGTTTCAAAATACTCTATTATCTTTGATTGTGCATCTTTGGAGTTTAGCCCATCAAATTGAGCAGAGTTAAACAATTCACCCACTTCTGTAAATGCTTGATCATCACTTAATTCGCCCTCAAAAGATTTGATTACTGGGCGAATTGGCAGATTGTACTTTTTGGCAAATTCAAAATCTCTCTCATCATGAGCAGGAACTGCCATTACTCCGCCGCTTCCATAATCCATTAAAACAAAATTTGCTACCCATACAGGAATCTTCTCTTTTGTTAGAGGGTGAACTACATCTATATCTAAAGCTACACCGCTTTTTGTTTTTTGTCTATCAATAGATGACGCATTTTTCATCTCTTTGATTTTTACAACTGTCTCATCATCTAAAAGTGAGTTCTCAATCATATAAGTTACAATATCATGCTCAGGAGCCAAAGCTGCATAACTTACTCCGTAAATTGTATCAGGGCGAGTTGTAAACACATCAAAACCATCAAATTTGCTATCTAGCTTACTTAAAGATGCTTCATTAAAACAAAGCTTAAACTCCAAACCGTTTGATTTGCCTATCCAGTTTTCCTGCATTGTTAAAACCTGTTTAGGCCAGCCCTTTTCAAGTTTACTTAAATCACAAAGAAGCTCATCTGCATACTGGGTAATTTTAAAATAGTATTGATTCATATCTTTTTTAATTACCTGCGTATCACATCTCCAGCAGCAGCCCTCAATTACCTGTTCGTTAGCCAACACAGTCTGACAACTAGGGCACCAGTTTAAAAATCCTTTTTTACGATAAAGAAGTCCTTTTTCATACATATCGATGATAAAACCCTGTTCAAACTTTGTATAGAGCTCATCACTTGTTGCAAATTCTCTCTCTTTTGAAAAAGAGAATCCAAGAGATTTAAATTCCTCTTTCATATAATCAATATTGTCATAAGTCCATTTTTTTGGATGCGAGCCATTTTTTATAGCTGCATTTTCAGCAGGCATGCCAAAACTGTCAAAGCCGATTGGATGAAGAACATTAAAACCTTGTTGGCGGTAATATCTTGCAAAAGCATCACTTAAAGTATAATTTCTAACATGTCCCATATGCAATCTTCCGCTTGGGAAGGGAAACATACTTAAGATATATTTTTTCTTTTTTGTAAAATTTTCATTAGGCTCAAAACTTCTGTTTTTTGCCCAATACTCCTGCCACTTTTTTTCTAACTCTTTTGAACTGTATTCCAACTATAATCTCCTAATACTCATCACGATTTTTCGAACTCTCTATATAAACAAGTCCCATAGAGAATAAATTTGCTATCAATGCACCGATAGTCAAAGCGATAGCCCACTCTAAATTTCCAACAACTTCCAAATATATAAATGCCGGTATAAGATGTAAATCAGCTACGAGAGATGAAGCCAATAGCTCAGCAGAAAGAAGATTTCTAACACCTATTTTTAAAAATGTTGAAACTAAATTTAAACTTCCCGCGACAAATAGCGCCACAGCACTGTGCTCATACAAAAATCCCGCAATTGATGTTAAACTCATTAACGAGAAAAATACATATATTACCTTACCCCAATCCATAGCAACACCTTAGTTTTAAATTAATTAGAAGGATTATACAAAAAGTATCTTAAGTAGTGACTGAAGTGTTTATTGAGTTGTTTTTGAAATAATTTTTATGAAAATATTATCCAGGCAAAAGCCTAGAAAAAATAAATATAAAGAAGAAGATAGAGACTTTTTAATTTTTTACATAACTCCAGATTCAAATTGAGATCTCATTCTCTCTTTCTCCGCTTCTCTTTTTGCTTTCTCAGCGAGTTTAATATGATATTTTTTCACATCAAAACCAAATAGAAGCAAAATAGGTGAAGCTACAAAAATTGATGAATAAGTTCCAATAACAATACCTACCAAAAGAGTAAATGCAAAAGCATGAATAATTTCACCGCCAAACATAAAAAGCGTAAACACAACAAAAAGTGTTGTAAGTGAAGTCAGAGTTGTTCTAGCTAATGTTTTTGTAATAGAATCATCTATAATTTCTGAGAGTTCACTCTCTCTGGTTTTTACTACACTCTCACGAATTCTGTCAAAAACAATTATTGTATCATTAAGCGAGTAACCAAGAATCGTAAGAAGTGCAGCTAAAACATCTAAGTTTACCTCCAAGCCGACCAAAACTATAGCACCAAGAGCGATAGAGACATCATGAACAAGAGCGATAATAGAAGCAACGGCAAATCTCCACTCAAATCTAAATGCAACATAGATTAAAATTCCCACAATAGCCAAGATAAGAGACATGATCCCTTTTTCTTTTAACTCGCTTCCGACTTTTGGACCAACTATATCAACACGACGAACCTCAAATTCTCCCGTATCTTTAAGTGACTCACGAGTAACATCGCCTATATCGACGGTAACATTTCCGGTAGTTGTTTTCATACGGATAACGACCTCTTCGGCAGAACCAAATTCTGTAATCGTGGCATCCTCAAAAATTTTGTTACCCTTTAGCTTCTCTCTCATATCATCAATTGGCGCATCTGTTGTGTACTTCACCTGAACTATTGTTCCTCCGGCAAAATCTACACCGTAATTAAGACCTTTTGTTGCCAAAAGAGCGAATGAACTTAAAACTAAAACTATTGATAAAATCATTGCAAGTTTTGACTTGCCCATAAAATTAAAGGTTCTTGTATATTTAAAAAATTCCATAATTAACCCTTAATTCCAAACCATAAAAGATTGTTTTTGCTTTTTTGAATTCTTTTTTCTAACATTTGATAAATCCCATGTGTTCCAAGAATCGCAGTAATCATTGAAGCTAAAATACCGATACTTATCGTGATTGCAAAACCTTTAATTGCTCCTGTTCCGTACGCATACAAAACAACAGCAGCAATAAGTGTGGTAATATTTGCATCCAAAATAGCTCTCATTGCATTCGAATAACCCTCTTCTATTGCTCTATGAGTCGATACACCCTCATGTATAAGCTCGCGTATACGCTCTGATATGATAACATTGGCATCAACTGCCATACCGACTGTTAAAACAATACCCGCCATACCCGGAAGTGTCAATGTTGCGCCAAAGAGACTCATAACCGCTAAAATAATAAAGAGATTTGCAATCAAAGCAATATTTGCAATAATTCCTGCAACTCTGTAGTAAGCAATCATAAATACAATTACCAATATAAATCCGCCAATAAGCGCAATCATACTTGCTTTAATGCTGTCAGCGCCAAGACTTGGCCCGACTGAACGCTTTTCCATAAGATAAATTGGCGCCAATAAAGAACCTGAACGAAGAGCAATAGCTAAATCTTTTGCTTCCATAACAGAGTAGCTGCCTGAAATTTGTCCACTTCCGCCGCCAATTCTCTCATTTATCACCGGAGCAGAATAAACCTTGCCATCTAAAACAACAGCTAAGCGTTTTCCAACATTCTTACCGGTAAAATCGCCAAATATCTCAGCACCTTCAGCATTAAGTGAAAAATTAATAAGAGGACGATTGTTTTGATCAAAACCTACATGAGCATCTGTAAGCATTCCTCCGTCTAATATGGGAATTTCATGCACCAAATGTTTTATTTCCGGATTTGCGGCATCTTCTAAAATAACATCTCCATAAGCTGCGGCATCACTTTCGCTCATAGTATGAACTCTGGCAGCTCTATCTTCATCAACAGCCATAAGCTCAAGTTTTGCAGCACGAGATATAAGTTCACGGGCACGCTGCTCTTCATCAGCACTCTTAATTCCTGCTAATTGCACAAGAATTTTTTCTTCGCCTTGACGAGCAACCACCGGTTCTGTCAAACCAAATTGATCAAGTCTGTTTCTTATTGTTTCAATCGCCTGAGAAATTGCCTGTTTCTCTGTCTCTGCTATCTCTTCATTAGTAAGACTCAGAGAAATTTTTTCATCAACAACAACTACAACGGCACCCTCTATTTCATGTAAAAATGTTTGAACAGTTTTTGCATCATCTTTATCTAAAAGAGTAAATGTTATCTCATTTTCATCAAAATGAAGAGAATCGATTAGGATATCTTTTCTCTCACTAAAGTGTTTAATACTTGCAGCAATTGATTTAATACGGGATTTTACAGCTTCTTCAGTTTTTACACCAAGAAGCATATGAAGTCCGCCTTGAAGATCAAGCCCTAAAGTAATTTTTTTTCCGTCTTGCATCTGAAACAGAGACGGAGCTGAAAAAAAAAGACCAAATATTATAGATAAAGCAAAAATAACTACGCGATAATTAAGCTTCATCCTCATACTTTCTAGCAACTGCTTCTTTAGTTATTTTTACAATAGTTTCATCATTGATTTTAACACTGAAAAATTGCTCTTCAACTTTGTAAACCACTGCTATTACTCCGCCAGCAGTAACTATTTTGTCACCTTTTTTAAGAGATGCTATCATCTCTTGTCTATTTTTTGCCTCTTTTTGCTGTGGGCGGATAATTACAAAATACATAATTGCAATTAAAATTATAAATGGCAGTAACTGACTTAATATTTCCATGAGTTAGGGTTTCCTTTGAATAAATTGAGACGATTATACAAAAAGTATATTAATAAAAGACTGAATACTGCTATAATTTGCACTAAAAATAGAGTAAAAATATGATCGAAAAATTTCAAAAAATTAAAAATAATTACAATCCTGCACTCTTTGATTTACTATGCGGAGTTATAGCTTCGACTTTTTTTAGTGCATTTATCTATTTTGAACATTTTGACATAACCATAAAAATAGTAAATACAATTTTTGGGCTTATGGCTCTGTCTATGCTTTTATATATGCCAAAGAGAGCTCTTTTAGTAGCAGGTTTTTTTATAGGTTTATTTTGGTTTTACTGGATTGGATATAGCTTCAAATACAATGGCGTTGGTTATATGGAGCCTTTGATTACCATACTTTTTGCTATTGTCTATATGCTTTTTTTCGGAATTTTGGCATTAACAAACAGTGTGGCGCTTCGAGCTGTTTTACTCTTTTGTTTAAGCTTTATTGAACCTTTTGATTTTAACTGGCTTCAAATTGAACTACTGTTTGTAGAGAGCTATTTGGGAATATTTAAATACCATCTTTTTCTTATACTTCTTGCTCTCTCTTTACCAAATTACATAAAAAAAAGATATAAATTTACTCCTCTGCTGCTTTTAGCACTCACTATAAACTTTAATCCTCCAGTAAACAAAGAAGCTCCCTTAAAGATAAAACTTGTTGCTACAGATATTAAACAGGACCAAAAATGGGAGAAAAGGAATCTATCTGCAACTATTGAGTTGATTTTTAGAGAGATAGAAGATGCAAAAAACAGCGGATATGACATCGTTGTTTTACCTGAATCAGTTTTTCCTTTTTACATGAACAAAGCGCCCCTTATTATAGAAAAGTTAAAAACATTATCATATGATATAGCCATCGTTGCAGGTTCTCTGCTTAGTGAAGAGAATATGCACTATAATGTAACCTACATATTTAACAACGGCCATTATGAAGTGGCAAAAAAATTGGTTTTGGTTCCCTTTGGCGAATACATTCCCCTGCCGAAATTTGCACAAAAATTTATAAACGACTTCTTTTTTGCGGGAGCATCTGATTTTAAAACTGCTGACAAGGCAACTGATTTTATTATTAAAAATGTAAAATTTAGAAATGCCATCTGTTATGAAGCTACATGTCAAGAAATTTATGAAGGTAATGTGAATTTTGTTATAGCTATAAGCAACAATGCCTGGTTCGCTCCCTCAATTGAGCCAACTCTGCAAAAACTTCTTATGAAATATTATGCGCGTAAAAATAAAACTACTATCTATCATTCAGCCAATTACAGAGGTACAAGTGTTATAAAATAATAAAAAGTGTCTCTATTTGTAATTTTTATGTAACAACTTCTTAGATATAATAAGAGAAAATAATTATTTGGAGTTTTTGCTAATGTTAAATCTAAAAAACCCAGTTTTGTATAACAACCGTGAACTATCATGGCTTCAATTTAATACAAGAGTTTTAAAACAAGCACAAGATGAATCTCTTCCTCTTTTGGAGCGCCTTAAATTTTTAGCTATTTATGGAACAAATTTAGATGAATTTTATATGATAAGAGTAGCTGGACTTAAAAAGCTTTTTGCTGCCGGTATTATAGTTTCGGGTGCTGATAAATTAACTCCTTTGCAACAACTTCGTGAAATAAGAAAATATCTTCACCAAGAGCAGCAAGTACTAGAGCACTGTATGAACGGTATCTTAAAAAAGCTTGAATCCCAAAATGTCAGCATCAAATCTTATAACGATGCAAGCCAGCATCAAAAAAAACAACTTAACAGATTTTTTAATGAAAATATCTATCCGGTTATTATTCCTATCGCTGTTGATGCAACACATCCATTTCCGCATTTAAATAATCTTAGTTTTGGACTTATAGTAAAATTAAAAGATAGTGACAACACATCCATAGAAAGATTTGGAATTATTCGTGTTCCTAGGGTTTTAAACAGATTTGTAGAACTTGAAAATAATGTTTATATCCCTATAGAGAGCGTTATAGCACAACATATAGAGAGTCTTTTCCCGGGATATACACTTATAAAATATGCCTCTTTTAGAGTTACCAGAAATGCTGATATTGAGATTGAAGAAGAGGAAGCTGATGATTTTCTGGAAATACTTGAAGAGGGATTGAAGCTTCGTAAAAAAGGGGCTATGGTTAGACTTGAAATCGGAAGTGATGTTGATGAAGAAGTTATTAATTTCTTTAACCGTCATACAAATGTATATAAAGATGATATCTATAAATATCATACTTTTTTAAACCTATCGGGTCTTTGGCAGATAGTTTCAAATAAACAGCTTGCCCATCTTTTAACAGAGCCTTTTAAACCAAAAACAATTCCGCCTTTAGAGGGGAGTGAAAACATTTTTACTACTTTGGAAAAACAGGATATTTTGCTTTATCATCCTTATGAAAGCTTTGATCCTGTTGTAAAACTGATTCAAAGTGCTGCAAAAGATCCAGATGTTGTTTCTATAAAAATGACACTCTATCGTTCGGGAACTGATTCACCAATCGTTAAAGCTCTTATGAGTGCAAGCGAATCGGGCAAGCAGGTAACAGTTATGGTTGAACTTAAAGCAAGATTTGATGAAGAGAACAATCTTATCTGGGCAAAAGCACTTGAAAAAGCTGGTGCACATGTTATCTACGGAATCAAAGGTTTTAAAGTTCATGCAAAAGCAACACTAATTACAAGAAGAAAAAACGGTAAACTTAAGCAATATGCTCATTTAGGAACTGGAAACTATAACCCTTCTACTGCAAAAATCTATACAGATATGAGTTACCTAACCTCAAAAGATGTAATTACAAACGATATGACACGATTTTTTCACTTTTTGACAGGTTTTAGCAAAAAAGGCAAGCTAAATGAGCTCTATATGTCTCCATCACAAATTAAACCTAAATTGCTTTCACTTATTCAAAATGAGACAAGAAGGGGTCCTGAAGGCCGTATTATTGCAAAGATAAACTCACTTGTTGATGAAGATGTAATCAAAGCTCTATATAAAGCAAGTGGAGCCGGCGTAAAGATTGATCTTATCGTTCGAGGTATATGTTGTTTAAAACCAGGGATAAAAGATGTAAGCGAAAACATCAGAGTTGTCTCCATTTTAGGCAAATATCTTGAACATGCAAGAGCATTTTATTTCAAAAATGACGAATCTCAAGTTTATATCTCAAGCGCTGACTGGATGCCAAGAAATCTAATGAGGCGTATAGAACTTTTAACTGCGATTAAAGATAAAACATCTAAAGATAAGATTATACAAATACTTAATCTTCAATGTGCGGACAACTCTTTAGCACATGAACTTCAAAGCGATGGTTCATATATAAAGATAAAAGATGAGAGTGCAAAAACTATAAACAATCATAAACTTTTAGAAGATTATGTAAATAAAATTGTTAAAGCCACAACAAAAGAAACTGCAAGTTCAATTGAAGAATTAGCATCTCGCATATTTATGGAAAATGAGTAACTTATGTTATATGAATTTAAAAACATAAAACCAAAACTTGGCGCTAATACCTGGATTGCACAATCAGCTGATGTTATAGGTGATGTTACATGCGGAGAAGATTGCTCTATATGGTTTGGAACGGTTGTAAGAGGTGATGTTCACTATATAAAAATAGGCGATAGAGTAAGCATACAAGATCTTAGTATGGTTCATGTAACTCACTATAAAAAAGAGGACAGGAGTGATGGAAATCCTACTATAATCGGCAATGATGTAACAATTGGCCATCGTGTGATGCTTCATGGATGCACAATAGAAGATGCCTGCCTTATAGGGATGAGTGCTACTATACTTGACGGTGCTGTCATTGGAAAAGAGTCTATTGTAGGCGCCGGCGCGCTTGTAACAAAAAATAAAATCTTTCCTCCCCGTTCGCTAATCATGGGAAGCCCTGCAAAGGTTATAAGAGAGCTAAACGATGAAGAGGTTAAAGAGCTCTACGCTTCTGCATCACGCTATGTAGAGTTTAAGTCTCACTATCAAAAATAGATAGATTTATGCCTGAATATTTTATATTTGCAGATATCATCGGAATTGCTGCTTTTACTATAAGCGGCTTTTTAATCGCTATTAAAAATGATCTTGATATTTTGGGTGTGCTAATAGCGTCGTCACTTACTGCTCTTGGAGGCGGAATCATTAGAGATGCCATACTTAGCTCTGCTCCCTTTGCATTTACAACTTTACATCCTGCTCTGACACTTATAACAACTATTTTCATTGCATATATATTTAAGCTTTATAAAAAAGACTCTATAGAAAGAAAGTGGATGTTTGTAGTAAGCGATACAATCGGTCTTGTCGCTTTTAGTATAACTGGCGCACTTTTAGCTATAAATGCAGAGTATAATTTCTTTGGCATAGTTATTTTAAGCTTTATTACGGCGGTAGGCGGAGGAGTTAGCAGAGATATTATGATAAATCAAGTTCCTACAGTTCTTGTTAGCGATTTTTACGGTTCTATCGCAGTAATTGTAGCGTTTTTGCTTGGAGCGCTTAACTTTTTTAATGCAATTAATGAATTTAATATCATTATTGTCGCTCTTCTTAGCATAACACTAAGACTCTTAGCATTTAAAAGAGGATGGCATCTGCCAAGGCTTAACAAATAAGAAGATTTCAAGTAAAGGACAGCTCTCTTTGCTAGCAAAAAAAAGCGTCAATTAAATATATTATGCAAAAAATAGATTTTATGTTCTATAATCTGCATTTATCTTTACATACTCATGTCCTAAATCACATCCATACGCTTTAAAACTGCCCTCTCCAACACCTAAGTCGCATGAAATAGTAAATTTTTGATGCTGCATAATAACAGCGCACTTCTTCTCCATCTCAGCATCAAAAAGAATCTCTCCCCTGTCATAAACGCATAGATTGTCAAATGAGATTTTCAACTTCTCTTCATAAGCCTCTACCCCGCTTGCACCAACCGTCGAAGCGATTCTTCCCCAGTTTGGATCTTCGCCAAAAAGTGCAGTCTTTACCAAAAGCGAATCCGAGAGCGCTTTAGCAGCAATCTCCGCCTCTCTATCATCTTTTGCACCTGTTACTTTGTAGGTTACAAGTTTTGTTGCACCCTCACCGTCACGCACCATCTCTAATGCTAAAAAATGCATAATTTTAAAAAGAACTTCTTTAAATGCCTCTTTATTGTAAGCACCGCTTCTACCATTTGATAAAAGCAAAACAGTATCATTTGTAGAGGTGTCTCCATCTACGCTTATGGCATTAAAGGTCGTAGTTTTTATCTCATCTAAAGCCTCTTGCATTTCACTTTTACTAACATTTGCATCAGTTGTGATAAAACATAGCATTGTAGCCATGGCAGGATTTATCATCCCGGCACCTTTTGCTATAGCTCCCATACTAAAACTGCTTCCATCATCCAACTCAACTTTAAAAGCTATCTCTTTAGGAAATGTATCTGTTGTCATAATAGCTTTTGCTGCGCAAGCAGAATCTCTTCGGCTCAAATCAAAAAGTTTCATCCCATCTATAATTTTAGCTTTTGGAAGTCGAACACCGATTACACCTGTTGAACTCATAATAGGATTTTTGGCTTGTAAGGGACAGAAGGAGAGTACCTCTTTTATATCTTCAACTCCTGCCTGGCCGGTCATTGCATTTGCATTTTTAGAATTTATAAGAACAAAATTTGTCTTAAAATCTCCCATTTGGCGAAAATGTCTAATTGGTGCCGCATACATCTTGTTTGTTGTAAAAACAGAAGCCACCTCACACAAATCTTCGCTATAAATAAATGCCATATCTTTAGCGTTACCTTTTTTAAGTCCTGCACTTATGCCATCTGCAAAAAAACCGTCACTAGCGCATACTCCGCCTTGCGAATATACTATATTATACAAATCTTAGCTCCTTTGGCTTGTCTCTTCTTCTTAAGAGCTCTTTTGTTACATTAATACCTTGTTGTGTTCCTATAACAAGTAGTTTGCATTCACTTGTAATCAAAACATCTCCTTTTGGCATAGCTAAAAATTTACCATCTTTTTTAGTAATACCTACTACAGATGTATTTGTTATCTCTCTAATATGTGTCTCTCTTAATTTTTTAAGAACCGACCAGCTATATTTTGGTACTTCTATCTCTTCCATATCAAGAGGATTATCGCTTTTATATAAAAATTCTTCAAGCAGATTTTCCATATCTGGACGAGCTGCCATTGCGCTTACTCTTTGAGCAGTTAACTTTGTAGGAGAGACGACAGTATCAGCACCAAGTTTTCTTAATTTTCCAATATCACTTACCGTTTCAGCTGAAGAGATAACATAATAAGGTCTTGGCAAAAAATGCTCTTTTTCAAAAAGTCTAACTGAAGCTATCAAAGCTATATTGTCAGATATAGAGTTAGAGAGCGTTATCAGACCTTTTGCTGATGAGAGATGCGCTTTAAGCATGGTGAGCTCTGCGTGCGGTTCAGCTTTTAAATATGTAGTATAGTTATGCTCTTCGGCCCATTGATGTATCTCTTCTCTTGGATCTACAACTACAAAAGGTATATGATTTTTTCTTAACTCTTTTGTGACTTCAAGGGTATAGTCATTATGATAACATACAACAAAATGCTTTTTTAATCTTGCTACACTATATAACATTCTTCTCTCCTTAATTATTTTACTAAGATTTCCTTTTCCGACAACATCAACAACAATACCGATTGCAATCGTAAATACCGTAAATCCTAAAATAATCAGAGTTACCGTAAATATCTGCCCTGCTGCTGAAAATTCTCCCTCATTTAATGCACCGAATCCGACTGTAGTAAAAGTATATCCGGTTTGAAAAATTGCATTCATTATGGTGTAATCTTCAATATAAATATAGCCTAAAGTTCCTATAATCATAAGAAGTTGAATTAATACTAAAGGTGTTCTAAATGGTAAAAGTTGAGAGTACAGCTCATTATTGAGTGTTATATGAGGTTTGGGAGATGACTCCCAATGTAGGAATTTTCGAATCTTCTCTAAGAGATTCAAGTTTATTTCCTGTTAGTCTTAAGAATTTTTCTTAAGCGTGCGTAGTTCTTTTGCAGAGATTTTAACCTTTTTTGTAGTGCCATCTTCTAAAGTTATACGCACTGTTCTAAGGTTTAATAAAAAACGACGTTTTGTTCTATTTTTAGCATGAGAAACATTATTCCCGCTCATCGGGCCTTTGCCGCTTATAGCACATCTTCTTGCCATCTTAGCTTCCTTGTGTTAGGTTTAATTAAAGTTGCGAATTATATCAAGCCCAAACAAAACTTCTGCTTAAGGGCAAATATAAATATTTTTATTTTGTTAAATTAAGAAAATAAAAGCAACTTCTAAATACCAAAACAGTAGAATAACAAAAAAAGTCTCTATATGCTAAAAAGGAAATATAATGTATGTAGCCCCAAGTGTCCTGTCTGCTAATTTTGGCAATCTTGAAAGAGATGTTAAAGCCATCTGTGAAGCTGGTTGTGATTTTGTACATGTAGATGTAATGGATGGACATTTTGTTCCAAATCTGACAATAGGTCCGGTTGTAGTCTCTGCTATTGCCGCATGTGCTACAAAACCGCTTGATATTCATCTTATGGTTGAAAACAATACATTTTTTGTAGATCTTTTTGCTCCTTTAAAACCTGAATATATCTCTTTTCATATAGAAGAGGAGAAACACCCCCACAGATTGATCCAAAAAATCCGCTCACTTGGCATAAAACCGGCAATCGTTTTAAACCCTCATACGCTTCCCGAGTCTGTAGAGTACCTGCTTGCTGATTTGGATATGATTCTTTTAATGAGTGTAAACCCGGGTTTTGGCGGTCAAAGTTTTATCGATAGTGTTATTCCTAAAGCAAAAAAATTAAGTGCCATGAGGGATAAAATAAATCCGAACTGCCTTATAGAAGTAGACGGCGGAGTAAATGATAAAAACATAGCTCTTTTAAAAGATGCGGGCGTTGATATCGTAGTTGCAGGCAGTTATGTTTTTAATCATTTTGACAAAAAAGAGGCAATTGCCTCTTTAAAAATTTAACTATGCGTACTAAAATCTGCGGTATTACTTCTTATGAGGATGCTATGACAGCAATAGATGCCGGCGCAGATGCTTTGGGATTTGTATTTTATGAAAAATCTCCTAGATATATCTCTGTATCGGATGCAAAAAAAATTATAGCCAAACTGCCTCCGTTTATAGAAAAAGTGGCTCTTTTCGTTAACAGCGATGCACAGGTAATAAACTCATACTGCCAAGAAGCCGGGGCGACACTTGCCCAGGTTCACTTTGAAGCTCCATATGAACTTTATGAACAGTTGTTCGTCCCATATATAAAAGTTGTACGAGCAAAAGAGGCTAAAGATATTTTACAATTTAGTAATGAGTATAGACTTATTGATGCCTATTGTGAAACATATGGCGGAAGCGGAAAAAAACTAAATATAGAGTGGTTTAAACATGTAGATTGTTCCAAAATCATTTTAGCAGGCGGACTCGATCCTCAAAATGTATCCTCTCTTAAACAGTATGGTTTTTACGCTGTTGATGTAAGCAGCGGTGTAGAACTCTCATATGGAAAAAAAGATGCATCTAAAGTTAGAGAGTTTATAAAAAATGCAAAATAACGGATTATAGTAGATGCTGCTTAATAATAATTTTTCTTTAGATGCTAAAAGCATATATAAATTATCTTCAAAAGGGCTCTCTTTAAAAACCTTAAAAGAGCAGATAGATGAAGATTTGGATTTCCTGCTTGAACTTTGGCATTCACAAGGTCTAGAGATTTTAAAACACCAGGGAAATTTTTATTTTGCAACAAAATTTATCTCTCTTGAAGATGCTGAGTTTTGTATCGTTGACATAGAAACAAATGGGTCCAAAATAGATAAACATCAAATAATAGAATTAGCTGCCATAAAAGTAAAAAATAGCAAAATTATTGATAGCTATGAATCTCTTGTTCGCTGCAAAGAGATAAACCCGCATATAACAGAAATAACAGGCATAACTGCAGAAGACACAAGCGATGCACCAGATCTGAAAAAAGTCATGTATGATTTTAAAAACTTTTTGGGAGATGCTGTTTTTGTTGCGCATGATGTAAAGTTTGATTATAAATTTATATCATTAAGTATGCAAAAAATTGGTTTAGCGCCACTTTTAAATAGAAGTTTGTGCTCATTATCATTAGCAGAAAGAACTATAGAATCATATAGATATGCCCTTTCTTACTTAAACAAATCATTTGGACTGCATCCCAGTGCAACACATCATAGAGCAATGAGCGATGTCCTTACAACTTACGAACTCTTTAAGTTATCAATGGCAAATATAAAAAAAGATGTGAAGACAGTTGAAGACTTTATAAAATTCACTAAAGAGGCAAAAAAATTAAAAAGATTAAAATTTGACCCTTTTTTAGAAAAAGAGTCTCAATGCAAAACGCAAGAAGATAAATTAAAAATCAAATAACTAATGCTAAAAAAAGCATACTTACTCGCTGAAAGCTCCAACACTTACAAGCTTTTTATATCTAGTTTCCATTCTCTCTTCATCAGACATTTCACGAAGTTTTGATAATTCAGATAAAAAATACTCGCCTATTGCAGCAGCAGCACCATCTCTGTCTCTATGAGCACCAATTAAAGGCTCAGCCACGATGTCATCTATAAGGTTTAACTCTTTTAAATCTTGACTGGTTATTTTCATAGCATTTGTTGCAGCTTCTGCTTTTGCGGGATCATTCCATAAAATAGCAGAACAACCCTCAGGAGAGATTACACTAAACACAGAGTATCGCATCATAGCAAATTTATCTGCAACCCCTATAGCAAGAGCTCCACCGCTTCCACCCTCTCCAATAACTACAGAAATAGTAGGAGTTTTCAGCGCTGAGAGTTCAAGCAGATTTCTAGCAATTGCTTCACTCTGGTTTCTCTCTTCAGCTCCAATTCCTGGATACGCACCCGGAGTGTCTATAAGCATAAGAACAGGTATGTTGAATTTTTCTGCCAGCTTTGCAGCACGCAGCGCTTTTCTATATCCCTCCGGATGAGGCATACCGAAATTTCTTTTTATCTTATTTTTAGTTCCACGACCTTTCTGCTCACCGATAACCATAACTTTTTCATTACCGATATATCCTAAATAACACAAAATAGCAGCGTCATCACGAAAATGTCTATCTCCGTGAATCTCATATTTATCTCTCATAATTAAATTAATATAATCAAGTGCATATGGCCTATCTAAGTGACGCGCGAGTTGAAGCTTCTGAAAAGGTGATAAATTATTAAATATTTTTGAAACTTCTTTATTCAAGTTTTCTTGAAGTGTTTTAACTGCACCCTCATCGTGACGAACCTGCGCAGATATAATATCTTCTTGAAGAAACTTAATCTTGTACTCAAAGTCTAAATATGTTGCCAAATCAGATCCTTATACTTAGATTTTTTTGAATATAATAACACCATTTGTTCCGCCAAAACCAAAAGAGTTACTCATTATTGTATTTAATTCTGCTTTTCTAGCTTTATTTGGAACTACATCTAAATCACAATTTTCATCTGGATTTTCATAATTTATAGTAGGAGGAATTATTCCATCACGCATTGCCATTAAAGAGATTACAGCTTCTATACCTCCTGCAGCTCCGAGACAATGACCTATTTGCCCTTTGATAGAACTTACCGGAGGACAATTTTCTTTGCCTCCAAACAACTCTTTTATGGCTGCTGTTTCATTTTTATCATTGATAGGAGTACTTGTTCCATGCGCATTTATATAATCAATTTTAGGTTCACCTGCCATTTTGTAAGCAGCTTTCATTGCACGAGCCGGACCGTCAAGACTTGGAGTAGTAATATGATTTGCATCACCGCTTTCACCAAAACCAACAATTTCAGCATAAATATTTGCTCCACGAGCAACAGCATCCTCGTATACCTCTAGTACAAGTGCAGCAGCTCCTTCTCCCATAATAAAACCGTCACGATCTGCATCAAACGGACGAGACGCTTTTTTAGGGTCATCATTTCTTGTTGAAAGCGCTTTCATAGAAGCAAATCCGCCGACACCGGCACCTGTAATAGCGCATTCAGCTGAAACTACCAACATTTTATCCGCACCGCCACACATAATTGTTTTTACAGCTTCACTGATTGCGTGTGTTCCCGCAGCACATGCAGTTACACTTGATAAGTTTGGTCCTTTTGTTCCTTGTGCTATAGATATAAAACCGCCAAGCATATTTACAAGCGCACCCGGAATAAAAAACGGGCTTATTCTTCTTGGACCTTTTGTCTCTATAATAATTGAATTTTTTTCAATAGAGGGAAGACCGCCAATTCCAGAAGCTGCGCTTATACCAAATCTTTCCATATCTGTGTCTTCAGAAAAGTTAGCTTCATTCATCGCTTCTTGAGCAGCTTTTAATCCAAGATGAATAAATCTATCAGCTTTTTTAACCTCTTTTGCTTCCATAACAGTTGAGGGATCAAAGTTTTTAACTTCAGCTGCTATTTTTACACTATAATTTTCCGGATCAAAGAGAGTGATCGTGTCAATTCCACACTCACCCTCACAAATAGCTTTAAAAGAACTCTCTTTATCATTTCCAACTGCATTTATCGTACCCAGTCCAGTAACTACAACTCTTCTCATTAAAATCTCCGTAAAAATATAAATACTTTTTAAAAATCAAAAAAATGATTACTAAAAAATACTTACTACTGAGGAGTCCTCAGTAGAGTTTAAAACAATTACTTGTTTTCGATATAGTTTACTACATCTTTAACAGTTTGAATTTTTTCCGCTTCATCATCAGGAATTTCAATATCAAATTTTTCCTCAAGAGCCATTACTAATTCAACTACATCAAGGCTATCAGCACCTAAATCTTCAACAAACTTTGCATCCTCTTTTACCTCATCAGCGTTAACGCCTAATTGCTCAACTACTACTTCTCTAATATCATCTAAAAGTGCCATTCTAGCTCCTATGTTTATATATAAAATTTCGTAATTGTAGCATATTTAACTTAAATAAACTATCAGACTAATAAAATTAAAAAGAGCCTCTTTAGGCATAATAATCGATTTTTATTCAAAAATTTTTCTAAAAGCTTTTGCACCATCTTTACTTGATTCTATGGTATCAGAAATATTTCTAAAAGTAAAACTAAGTTTGCTCTGTTGAACTGTTTGAATATCTTTTATTTTAGATTTGAAAGTCCTGCCTCAAATTTTTAACTCTTCTTATCTTCATAAAAAGAGAGAAATTCATTAAGACTCTTTTTATTCTCTTTAAAGCTGTGTTTAATGGCATTTTCTACAATAAGCTGTATGGAAAACTTTGGCACACTCCAGTGTTTGGGTATAGGCTATATATGAAGTTTTACTTTGTTCGCAAATCTATAAAGTAACGCTCCAGTAGTGTATGTTAAAACTCCTATAATAACAGAGATAAAAACATTCCAAAAAACAGCCCAATAAACAAGATATAAAACCAATCTTTTGTTTTTATATAGAGGGCTATATTATGCATCTAAAAGCCTTTTTAGATTTTTTACACCAAGCATTACACCTGGCCAGCCTTGAGCAGGAAAAACAGTATCACCGACATTGTATAAATTTTTTATAGAGGTATCATTTCCAGGTAGAAACGGAAGAAAATTTTTAAAAGTCATGGCATTACCTCCCAGTTGTGATCTTCTTATATAGCGATAAAATGTTTTTGAGGTTGCACCAAAACTCTGAACTATTTCATCCTCTTTTATATCAAGTTTCTTTAAAATTATTTCTCGCAGTATATCCTCAAGCTCTTTTTTTCTAGCTTTATAAAAACTTTTATTCTCCCATAATCTGCTGTCGGTGTGTATTGAAGCTGTAATACTATAGTGCCCTTTTGGCGCAATCAAAGTATCATTTTTATCAGAAAAAGAGACAAATAGCGCCTTTGAAAGAGTGTAGGGAAGAGTATCTTCTTGGATGATTTGGTAGTGATGATGAAAATTTTTCTCACTTTTTATAGTCATGTAAAACATAAACGAACTTTGATAATTATCTAGTTTTTTATACCTTTTATAGTAATTTTTTATCTCAATATCATTAAAAAGTTTGCCGCTATCATACACTGTAGAATTAAGAATCACTTTTTTTGCTTTATATCTCCCATTTTTAGTATAAAGTTCAAAGTGATTTTTATGACGAGAAATAGAGATTATTTCACTTTTTCTATGTAACTCTTTGACATTTTGCGTTATATCGTCAAAAAGAGTGCTAAATCCGCCCAAAACATAGTAATTTTTATTAAATGTATAAGCCAGAGAGAGCGCTGCAGTAAAGAAGTTTATCTCTCTAAGTGGAGCTTGAGCAACGATAAATATTTGAGATTCCAAAAATGCAATATACTCATCATCCGCATCGGCAAAAAAATTTTTTATAAACGAATGAGCATTTGCAACAAGATACTTTTTAAACCTTAAAAAAATAGGCAAAAAACTAAAAAGTGACTCTACTTTTGAAAAGATATTTGAATTTGCATAGTAATGTCCGCTAAATCTGTAAAACTCTCTATTTATATCATAGATAAGTTCCCAAAATACTCTATTTTTTTTATGCGGATAGTTGAGTTGCAATATTTCAAAAAATTTTTCAAAATCTCTGTATCTAGGAGTTACCTTTTCATTGTGTATAATAACAATAGATGGATCGCTCTCTAAAAGATTTGGCACTACTCCAATAGCATCAAAAATCTCTCTGACAACATGCCCATCTTCATATCCGGCAAGTGTTGTAGCGCCTGTGTTGTAGTTGTAGCCGGCTCTTGAAAATGAAGAGCTGCACCCTCCAAGATAGGGCTCTTTTTCAAATAAAATAACATCAAAGCCTTTTGAACTCAGAAGCGCCGCTATAGAACTCCCACCGATGCCTGAA
The DNA here is from genome assembly GCF_009883775.1 of Sulfurimonas sp. CVO. NCBI lineage: Bacteria > Pseudomonadati > Campylobacterota > Epsilonproteobacteria > Campylobacterales > Sulfurimonadaceae > Sulfurimonas > Sulfurimonas sp. CVO. Next base: position 400,518 of record NZ_CP033720.1, on the reverse strand, counting down.
CCGACTACTGCAAAATCTTTTATCATAAAGTTAATCTATTAAAAAATCTGCCAAATTATTTTTACCATAACTTATATTTGGATCTGTATCTTTAATCTGCTTTGCAATATGCGCCATAATTATTTTAACACCATCTGTTTTTTGAGGGTCGGTAAGAGGTAAAAGTCTCACCGTCAGGCTTGATTTTTTTTGACTAAGCTGCACAAAAAAGTTTTGATTTTTTCCATTTTCTATCGCAAGAGAATCTATAAGAACTGTTTGCTCATTTGCATTTATGTATTTATCCATAACCTTCAACATTCCACCCTCTATCTTGTTTGCAAAGGGCTGCACGGCATTAAAAGCATCTCTTGCTTTGTTAATATTTTCTAAAACTATATGTGGCATAAATCTCTCCCTATTTTTTTTAATGTAGTTTATATTAAATTAAAAGAGTTTTGTACCCTCTTTTTGTCGTTTTAACTAATAAATAACTTTTAATTACTCTTTAACAACTTTCTCACGGTGCCAATCGTGAAATTTTCCATCTATTACCTTCTTTTGTATAGAGAATTCTATCATGCAAACGGCTCTCTCTTCCTTGCCAAAACTCCATTTTGCTAGGCTTTACTCTATAGCCGCCCCAAAAATCCGGCAACGGAACTTTACCGCTTTCAAACTTCTCTTTCATCTTCTCAAGTGCGATAGAAAGAAGCTTTCTAGAGCTTATAATTGTGCTTTGCTCACTTACCCATGCACCTATTTGACTGCCACGAGAGCGTTTCATAAAATAAGAGAGCGACTCTGTGTGGGAAATTTTCTCACATGCGCCGATAATACGCACCTGTCTCTCGAGATCTAACCATAAAAACTCCAGTGCAACATTTGGATTTTGTTCTATCTCTTTTGCTTTATCGGAGTTGTAATTTGTAAAAAACACAAAACCTTTCTCATCAAATATTTTTAAAAGAACAGCTCTTATATTTGGAATATTTTGCGCACTGCTAGTAGCTAAGAGCATTGTATTTGGTTCTAATATTTGTGCGTTTTGAGCCTCTTTAAACCACTTTTCAAACTCCACAAAAGGGCTTGCATCTACGCTGCTCTCATCAAGTTCGCTCTGTTTATACTCTCTTCGCATATCTTGTAGATTTAACATCAGTTTCTCCAAATATCTATTTGTTTAAAATTCTTATTGCACCAAAAGCGAAAAACCCTACAGCCAATACTGCAAACTCTTTGTCATATAAAAGAATAAAAACACTCAGAAGCATAAATACAAAAGAGAGAGAATTTGATTTTTGACTCTCTTTTAAATCTCTTTTTATCCACTCTAACTGATCAAGAGAAAGTTCAACTTGAAGTTCATTAGCACTTATTTTTTTTAGAGCCGATTTAAAATCTTTTGCAAAAAAAGGAATTTCTTTTATCTCATCTATAAGCGTCTCTATGATGCTGTCTTTTGCTCCCAATGCTCTTGGGATATTCTTTTGCAAAATAGGTAAAATATCCTTTATGCCATTAAAATTTTCTATATATGTTGTTCCTAAGCCCTCAACTATGGCACTTACTCTCAAAATATAAATAGCATCGCTTGGAAGTTTAAAAGGCAAACCTCGTGTAGATTCTAAAACTTCAAAAGCAAGTTGCTGCATTGATTCGCTGCTTAGATTTTCATTGGAAAATATCTCAAACATTTTAGAAGTAAATTCTGCCACCTCTGCAACAGGGGCTTCATAAGCAACGGTGCCTAATTTTTTCGATGCGGCGATATAGCGTTCATAATCTTGCTCGTTTGCCGCTTTTATAAGCTCTATGATAGCAACCCTTGAGCTGTTTGGCACCATTTTCACCATACCAAAATCCAACAAAATCAGCTCACTCTCTTTGTTTACAAGCAAATTCCCAGGATGCGGATCAGCATGAAAATAGCCTTTAATTAGCATCTGTGTCGTATAAAAATCTACAAGTTTAGATATGATGGAGTTAAAATCTACTTTGTGTTTTAAAATATTTTCTTTGTCATCAAAACGAAATCCCTCCTCAAAACTCATAACCAAAGCATCGTCGCTGCAAAATTGTACCAAAGGAGTTGGAAACTTTATACCTGCATCTTTATATACAGATGAGAATTTCTGAAGGTTTTTTAATTCTTGAGCAAGACTCACCTCTTGAAGAATCATTTTTGAAAATTCACTTACAACTGCCTCAATAGAGTTTTTTGTGTAGTGAGAAAGAAGAGGCTTAAAAAGAGTATTAAAAAAGTTGATGATTTTTATATCTGCTCTTACCATCTGTTCGATATTTAGGCGTCTAAGCTTTACTGCAACTTTTTGTTCTTTATGTGTATAAGCGACATGAACCTGACCTATGGAAGCAGAAGCAATAGGCTCTTTTTCAAAACTCAAAAAGGTTTCACTCCTAAAAGCCTTTGAATAAACCTCGTTAAATTCCGCTTTGTTCATCGGAGGAAGCTGATCATGAAGCTCTTTAAGCTCTTGAAGATACTCTTTATCAAAAAAATCAGCTCTTGTAGCTAAAACTTGTGCTAATTTTACAAAACTAGCTCCCAAATAAGTTATGGTCTCTTTGAGTTCTTTTGCACCTAATGGCTTAATACCAAAGAAACTCTTTTTCTTTTTTATAACCAAATAGATGCTAAGCAAAAACATAAAAACTCTCACCACTCGCATAGGTGAGTAGAAATCAATATTTTTGAAAAAAGTTTTTATTTTAAATCCTCTTTTAGTTTATCTAAATCCGATTTTGTCGCAACGCCAAGCTCATCGATAACCTCTTTGAGAGCACTCTTAAACTGCTCTTTGATGCGTATCTCTTCCTCTTTTCCTTTTGCTTCGATAGAATCTAAAAAACTTTTCGCATCATCTGTTTTAATTTTTCCCTCATCTTGAAGTTTTTTAACTTCCGCCTCAACTCTCTCTTTTAAAACAACCGCGGCACCAATGCTCGTGTAGAGTAAATCTTTAAACATTTTTTTTCCTTTCTAAAATACTTTTTGTAATTTTATGTCTATATGCAAACATTTTATCAAATTCAAACTGAATAAAAAAATCAAACAGCTCTCCTATAAATCCAATAATTTCTTTGGAGTAGAGCATCCCAATCTTCACCGCTGCTGTCTGAACCAGCTATACTCATTACAACTTTCATTAATACTCCTTTTTATTTCAGTGATGTATAAGTTTTATTTTAAAGAAATATTTTACATTGCTACAAACTTTTTTCATAGTTTTATTTTGTCGATTGGTTATTTTTTAAAAAGTGAAATCGCTCTATTTGCCGCTTCTTTATGTATTACCACAGGTCTGGGATAATTTGGAATTGAGTTTTTTAAAAGATAGATTTCATCATGTAAAAATTTTGGTGCGATATCTCTTAATTCAGGTAACCATTTTTTGATGTAATATGCCTCTTTATCAAATCTTTTACTCTGTAAATATGGATTAAAGACTCTAAAGTAGGGTTGCGGGTCAACTCCCGTTCCGGCACTCCACTGCCATGATAGTGCGTTGCTGGCTAGGTCGTAGTCAAGCAGATGTGATGCGAAAAAGCGCTCTCCCCATTGCCAAGGCAGAAGCAGGTCTTTTGTGAAAAAAGAGGCGACAACCATTCGCACACGGTTGTGCATCTGCCCGGTTTCGAGCAACTCTCTCACCCCTGCATCTACGATAGGAACGCCAGTTTTTGCTTCACAAAAGGCTCTGAATTTCTCATCATCTTCTATGCCGTTAAAATTATACTTGTAGTTTTGAGTCTCCAATGTCGGGATATGAAAAAGAAGATAGGCGTAAAAGTCCCTAAAGATAAGCTGTCTGATAAATGGCTCTATATTTGAGCTTTTTAAAGAGAAGAGAGCTCTTAAAATCGCTCTGATGGAGATAGTACCAAAACGCAGATCAACACTTAAGCCCGAAGTCGCATCCGAGGACAAATAGTCCCGCATCTCTTGATAGTTGTCTATCTTTTTTAAAAAATTCTCCAGCTTTACATGCGGATCTACTATCTCGATCTCTTGTTTTATAAATCCTATACTTTCAAGCTCAAGCAAGAGTTTTTTGCCATTTATTTGGATGTCCTCATAATCCTCTTGTGCCAAAACATGCTCTGCAATTTTTACTTCATCTATATTTTTATGCTCAAGAATCGTTCTGGCTTTTTTGTAAAAAGGAGTAAAAACGAAGTAAGGTTCACCATTTTCTTTTAGCACCTCTTTTGGCTTGAAGATGTATGTGTCACTAAGGTAACGAAAGTGCAATATATGAGAGATTTTTGTGTCACGCTCTTTTGCATAAGCGTCATAATCTCCAGATGCTACAACTTCATCAAAACCTTTTAACTCCTCAAAGATATCTTCCGGTTTGCCATAGAAGATCTTAAGGTCAAGCCCAACTTTTTGCAGGTCAGATTTCAACTTTACTACATAATGGAAGATAAAAGAGACTCTTTTATCATTTTTAGAGAGCTCTTTGAGGATATTTTCATCAAATATAAAGATAGGAAGAACTTCCCCGCCAAAAGAGAGAAGCGGATTGTCCTCAACCCTTAAATCTCTTCTAAACCAGAGGATGCGCTTCATTTTGAACTAAGCAGGCTTGAGCGAAGAGCGAGCTCTTTTGGGTAGGGCTCCAAAAAAGTCTGAGCCAAAAGATAGCTAGTGTTGTATTTTTTAGCATAGAGCTTGATCGTTGAGAGCGGAGTGATGATCGGGACTATCTTTTTTGCATAATCATCTATCTGCTCATGCAGAGCCTCTTTTTCAACTGAACTTAGTTCATTTTTAAAAAAACCTGCCATATGCTCCAGTACATTTCTGTTTCTTTTTATCGAGCTTTTTTGCGAGATGGCAACTTTAAAGTTATGCTCATAGTTTGCAAAGAGTTCATCAAATGAGAGATTTTCATGATTACCCACAATATTTCCAAGTACTCTGTAGAGATTCTCATCTTTTGCCTGAAGCAAAAACTTGTTTCTTGTATGAAAATCTACAAGCGTTTTCATGCTCAGCTTACTCTCTTTTAACTTTTCTATGGAGTTATACGCAAAGAGCTGCATCACAAAGTTCTCTCTTAGCCACGCATCTTGAAGTCTACCCTCCTCTTCCATAGGCAAAAGAGGAAACTTCTCTCTGCAAATACTCACAAAAACACCGTCTGTTTTTGAGTCGGCAAAGCCATTGTCTAGATATGCCTTAGCACTTCCAAAACCACAGCTTGGCGAGCGGGATTTAAATATAATGCCGCCTAGCTTCTCATCAGATATTCTGTGAATCTCCTCATAAGATTTATCAAGAAGCTTTTGAGTTAAATTACTGCCGTCTTTGTTTGAGACAACGGCAATATTGTCATCTCTGTTTACAAGTTTTATAGATGGTCTTGGAGTGCCAAAAGCTATGGCTTCAGGACAAAATGGAACAAAAGAGGCGTACTTTCCAAGCTCATCGGTAACAAATCTGTCATGCTTGTGCCCGCCGTCAAATCGAACTTTCTCCCCTAGTAAACATGCCGATACTGCTATATTCATCTTTTGTTCCTTTTTTTTGGCTTACGCCATGTTCATTCCGCCGTTAACTTTCAGCGTCTCGCCCGTAATATAACTTGAGTGATCTGAGAGTAAAAATGCCGTTGCCTCTGCTACTTCAGCAGGGTTTCCAAAACGCCCCATAGGGATCTTAGATGTAAAACTATCTTTTATCTCATCGCTTAAAACATCAGTCATCTCGGTTGCTATAAAGCCCGGAGTTATCGTGTTGTAGCGAATGCCGCTAGATGCCGCTTCAAGTGCGAAACTCTTACTCATAGCAATAACGCCTCCTTTGCTAGCAGAGTAGTTAGTCTGACCGGCATTTCCGGTTTCGCCAACGATTGAGGCGATATTTACAACTGAGCCGAATTTTTTCTTTCTCATAACTTTCATAGCTTCGCGGCATCCAACAAAACATGAGAGAAGATTTGCATTGATTACCGACATAAAATCTTCGCTCTTCATTCTAAGTGCAAGTTTGTCGTTTGTGATTCCTGCATTATTTACAAGGTAGCTTAATTCGCCATCACAATCAACGATAGTTTTAATCGCATCTATAAAAGCATTCTCATCACTTACATCAAAACCGATAACAGCCGCACTGCCACCTGCCGCTTCGATAGCATCTTTAACAGCATCCGCTTCCGCTGCACCGCTTCTGTAGTTTATCCAAACTTTAAGTCCGTAAGTTGCCAAAACCTTTGCGATCTCTGCGCCTATACCTCTACTTGAACCAGTTACTAAAACATTTTTTCCGCTAAATTTCATACTATTTCTCCTTAATTTTTTTGATTTATATTTTTGTTCAAACAATTTGTTTAGAGTAAAATATTTAAAATTTTTATACTAAACTATGATCCATCTCTGAAGGGACCTCAAGCCCCATCAGTTTTAAGAGAGTCGGTGCAATATTATTTAATCCACCATTTTCAACTTTGCTTACACCCTCAGCTTCCACAAAACACCACACTTTTCCGACCGTGTGATTTGTTAAGATATGCCCCTCATCATCTCTCATCTCTTCACAATTTCCATGGTCTGAAGTGATAACAACAGCATAATTTTTCTCTTTTGCTTTGTTTAAAATCTTTCCAAGCTGGGTATCAACTGTATTTACAGCTATTTTTGCCGCTTCAAAATCTCCAGTGTGTCCCACCATATCACCGTTTGCAAAATTTACAACTACAAAATCATACTCATCATCCATTGCTTTAAGTACTACTTCTCCGACTTCCGGCGCACTCATCTGCGGCTTTTCATCATAGGTTTTTACATTTGGAGAGGGAATCAAAACTCTTGTCTCATTCTCATAAGGTTCATCAATTCCGCCGTTTAAGAAAAATGTTACATGTGCATATTTTTCAGTCTCAGCAGTATGAAGCTGTCTAAGACCTGCTTTGGATATAACCTCTGCCAAGGTATTTTTCGGCGTATCTTTTTTAAACAAAACAGGGTAAGTAAAACTTTTGTCATACTCTGTAATCGTTGCAAGATTAACATCTATATGAGATTTTTTAAAACCGTTAAAATTCTTATCTGCAATTGCATTTACTATCTCACGCATTCGGTCGCTTCGAAAGTTTATCGTTAAAATGCCATCACCCTCTTTCATACCCTCATAGTCACTAAATGCAACAGGTTCTATAAATTCATCCGTCTCATCCTTTGCATAAGAGGCATCAATATATTCAGATGGCTGCATATCGGTTTTTGGAGTTGCATTTACAATCGCTTCGTAACCTTTCTGGACTCTATCCCAGCGATTATCTCTGTCCATTGAATAAAAACGGCCGCTAATTGTGGCAATCTTTATATTTTCTCCAACATGCTTACAAACTTGTTCTAAATATTTTTTAGCAGAAGTTGGTGACACATCTCTGCCGTCTGTAATGAGATGCAAAAAGATCTCTTTGCCCTCTTTTGCAGCCAAATCAGCAATGCCCATAAAGTGATCAATATGCGAATGAACACCGCCATCACTCATAAGTCCTATAAGATGCAATCTTTTTGATTTGAGTAAAAGATTTTTAAACTCTTCATTGTCTTTAAATCTGTTTTCATTTAAAGCCAGAGATATTTTTACCAAATCTTGATATAAAATCCGCCCGCTTCCAATAGTCATATGCCCGACTTCAGAATTACCCATTTGTCCTTCAGGAAGTCCTACACTAAGTCCAAAAGTATCAATCAAAGAGTGCGGAGTACTATTGAAAAGTTTGTCATAAGTAGGTTTTGTCGCGTTATAAAACGCATTATATTCAGTCTTTGCACTATAGCCTATACCATCCGTTATGACTAAAACAGCTTTTTTTGTCAATGTTGACTCCTTTTACCAAATCTTCTTCTAACGAAAGTTTTATGCAATTATACTATAATGTCATTTTTATTTTATAAGGACTATTTACTTTGCTATATTGGCTATCAGAAATTCTACATATAAATTTACTTGGATATATAACAATTCGTGCTGGAATATCATTCTTTTTAGCTCTGTTTTTTACACTCTTTTTAATGCCCCGTTTTATTAGATGGGCTCAAAAAAACTCAAGTGTCCAACCTATTAACAGCTGGGCACCCCAGAGACATCAGGGCAAAGCAAAAACCCCGACGATGGGTGGAGTTATTTTTATCTTTTCAACTATTTTAGCCTCTTTGATTAGCATAAATTTTTCAAATATTTACGCTCTAGGCGCTATTGCTACGCTTGTCATATTTGTCCTTATCGGTTTTAAGGATGACTTTGCAAAAATCAAAAAAAATGAAAACTTAGCAGGCTTAAAAGCAAGAACAAAACTCCTTTTACAAATTATCTCAGCAACAGCTATAGCTCTTTTTCTATATACTATATCTGATTTTAACACCAACCTTTATATTCCTTTTTTAAAAAATCCGGTTTGCGACATGAAATTTTTTGCTATCTTTTTTTGGGTTATAGTGATAATAGCAACATCAAATGCAGTCAATTTGACAGATGGACTTGATGGACTTGCAACTGTACCCTCTTTGGCCGCTCTTTCATCTTTTAGCATTATTATCTACATTACCGGAAATGCTACAATCAGTTCCTACCTGCTTATGCCAAATATAAACATAGGAGAGGTTGCAATCGTCTCAAGTGCTCTTATTGGCGCATTAACAGGTTTTTTATGGTACAACTGCCATCCTGCAGAAGTTTTTATGGGTGACAGCGGTTCGCTTACAATCGGTGCATTTTTAGGTTATCTTGCGATTATCTCTAAAAGTGAAATTTTACTTCTGCTTATCGGCTCTATTTTTGTTATAGAAACACTCTCCGTTATTCTTCAAGTAGGAAGCTATAAACTTAGAAAAAAAAGAGTTTTTTTAATGGCACCTATTCATCATCATTTTGAGATGAAAAAATGGGCAGAAAATAAGATAATTGTTCGATTTTGGATTATTGCAATGCTCTCTAATGTTATAGCTCTTATCACTCTAAAGATACGCTGATGAAAAGAGTCTCTCTATTTGGCTACGGCAAAACAACAAAGGCATTGACAAAACTCTATCCTAATGCACTATTTTATGATGATAAATGCATCAAACCTTTTATAGATGAGAAAGGCTTTAAAGTAAAACCTTCATCAGAGTTTAATCCAAGCTACTCAGATTTGGAAATTGTCTCCCCGGGTATACCGCCGAAAAATGCACTTATAAAAAAAGCTAAAAATCTCATCAGCGAATATGATGTTTTTGCAGATACTGCACCTTTAAAGATTTGGATAAGCGGTACAAACGGCAAAACAACCACAACACAGATGATGCAGCATCTTTTACAAGAGAGAGGCTCTGCAGCAGGCGGAAACATCGGAACACCTTTGGCAGATATGGATAAAAATGCAGCTATTTGGATTTTAGAGACGAGCTCTTTTACAATTCACTACACAAAAAAAGCTCTCCCAAATATCTATATTCTGCTTCCCATAACTCCTGACCATCTCAGTTGGCATGGAGATATAGATGCATATATAAGCGCCAAAGTAAAACCTGTAACCATGATGCGCGAAGGAGAAGTTGCAATCATACCTGAAGCGTATAAAGATGTAAAAACATCTGCACACCTTATTACCTATAATGATGAGAGTGATTTGGCAGCGTATTTCGGCATAAATATAGAAAAAATCAATTTTAAAGGCGCTTTTTTGATAGATGCGCTTTTGGCAATGTCGGTAGAGAAGATACTTTTTGACAGAACCCATTACGAAAAAATCAACGCATTTGTTATAGATCCGCATAGACAAGAGGAGCTCAGAGACAATAAAAATCGGCTCTGGGTTAATGATACAAAAGCGACAAATCTTGATGCAACAATCGCCGCACTCAAACGATACAAGAAACAATATGTACATCTGATTTTAGGCGGAGATGACAAAGGCGTTGATTTGAACGAACTTTTTATCTACCTGCAAAATTGTAATGTGAAGATTTACGCCATAGGGTCAAACAAAGACAAACTCTGTGAACTTGCAAAAAAATACAGCATTGCATTTGAGATATGCAAAAATTTAACAGATGCCGTAGAGAGGATTGATAAACAGCTCCATGGAAATGAAATAGCTCTCCTTTCTCCCGCTGCTGCAAGCCTTGATGAATTTACCTCCTATGCACATAGAGGAGAAGTTTTTAAAAATAAGGTAAAAGAACTTCAATGAAAAAAGTTGCAATCCTGGCATCACACAACGGTAGCGGTTTTGTTGCGCTGTATAAAGCCGCTCAACAAAAAGAGATAAATATAGAGATAGCAGTAGTTATCTCAAATAACTCAAATTCAGTTGCTTTACAAAAAGCAAAGCAATATGGAATTGACAATTTTGTTATAAACTCAAAAACTGATACAGATCCAAACCAAAAAATAGAACAGCTTTTAAAAAAGTATGAGTGTGAATATGTTTTTTTATCCGGCTATATGAAAAAACTATCAAGCGTCTTAACAAAAAAGTTTAAAATTATAAATTCACATCCTGCGCTTCTTCCAAACTATGGCGGAACTGGAATGTATGGGCGCTTTGTTCATGAAGCCGTTATTAAAAACAGAGAAAAAGTGAGCGGTGTTACCATTCATCTGGTTAATGAAAACTATGATGACGGAGAGATACTTTTACAAAAAAAACTCTCACTTAGCAAAGATGAAAGCGTAGATTCGCTAGAGTCTAAAATCAAAAAACTTGAACAGCTTGCAATAGTAGAAGCATTTAAAAACATCAAATAAACCAGTTTGTAAGCTAACTTTCAGTCCTTAAGTTATATAATTGCGCTCTTTAAAAGATGGCCAATTAGCTCAGTCGGTAGAGCAAGTGACTGAAAATCACTGTGTCCTTGGTTCGATTCCGAGATTGGCCACCACCCTTTTAAAGACTTTCAAATTTTTTAATGGCCAATTAGCTCAGTCGGTAGAGCAAGTGACTGAAAATCACTGTGTCCTTGGTTCGATTCCGAGATTGGCCACCACCCTTTTATCTTATAAGAAATTTAAAACTAATCAATATTCTATTTATTTGCCAAAAAATTAAATTTTTTGAGATATAATTTCGTTCATGGGGCTGATCTGGTTTCGACGGGATCAAGTAGCTTCTAATTGCATGTCGGACTGAGCACTTCCGTTACGCGGCTCAACTTGCTTAAACGCAAACAATACAAATTACCGCCCAGCTTACGCAGTAGCATAAGTTTTAACCCCTCGCAAGAGGTGGGCTGCTTCACCTGTTGACTCTAGATAGGCAGGATTCGAAGTATAACCCTTATGTAGATATATTTTATGTACGCCTCGAACATAAAAAGAACTTCAGAGGATCGTCTTGTGTAGCTTTGCAAGTTGTGTAAAGCAGGATTAAACTTAAACAACTTTTCTAAACATGTAGACATTAGGAGTAGCGTGGTTTCGGACTGGAGTTCGATCCTCCACAGCTCCACCAATCACTTACTTTTAAATAAAAAAAATAATTACCAGTTTAAAGCAGAAGTTTGCTTCCACCAAACTGGCTAAATTTTTGTAAACAAAAAATTTTTAATAATCTGAAAAATTAATCGTCATTTGCTTCTATATTTGAATTTCGATTTTTTTCCTTCTGAGATTTGCGTTGCTCTTTTTCTAACTCTTTTTGAGATTTGCGTTCTTCTTTTTGAACTTTACGCTCTTCTTTTTCTTGTTTTTTTTGAGCTTTACGCTCTTCCTTTTCTTGCTTTTTCTGAGCTTTGCGTTCTTCTATTTCTTGTTTTTTCTGAGCTTTTAAATTCTTTTGTTCCTGTTTTCTGTCATAACTTTGCTCATTTTTTTGAACTCTTTCTTGAGTGTATCCTTCACTATTATTTTTAGAACCTTTGCCGTTTTGGGCAAATAGTGCCGATGGCACAACAATTAATGATGCTACACACAATGCTTTTAAAATGATTTTTTTCATGATAACTTCTCCCGATTTTTATTATATTTTAAAATATAAATCTATTTTTCTAAAAGTTAATTTTATTACTTTAAAAAATTAAAACTTTTACAACATTAATTTTCAAAAATGCTAAATTTTTTCTAGCATTAAACACATTTTACAAAAAATACTTTAAAAACAAAATTAGTAATATTTATTTTTTTGATATTTCTAAGATTTTATCTGCCTATATTGAAAATTCCTTTTATAAAATAGTATAAAACCAAAAGAAAAATTATTGGCAAAAGTATAGTCTGAAACACAAAAACAGTTATCAAATCAACAATATACTGACTGGAATCTTCAGCCGCATCTCTATACTCATCAACTTTTTTGCTGTAATAATCAGAATCAAATTTTTCTACTACTTTATCAAAAAAAGAACTCTGCTGTTTTTGCATAATAGTCTCATTTGTAACTTTACTGACCTCATCTTTGGCTTTAACAATATTTTCGTTTAGCTTCTCAATATTATATTCAGGCTTAACAAAATAGTGATATGTCACCTCATTTACAAATCCTATAAAAGGTATTGCAAATCTCAAAAAAACCAAAATAACAGTAACTTTAAAAAATAACGATCGAACTCTTTCATCTTTTTTAAACCTAAGAAATAACCAAATATTTACTACCGTCAAACAAAAGACCAAAACTATATTGAATATTTTGTTTGTCACAAAAGCCATCAATATTTTTTGAATACCCAATGATGTCATGCTTGCAAGCATTATAAGAGAAAATTGTTCAATTAAATCATTGATCGGATCTAAAACTTCGCCTATAGCAACCGTTAAAAAAGGCAGATCCAACTCTGTTCCCTGAGCAAGAGATATAACTGCATTTAGAGCCTTAGCGCTGCCAAATACTACAATTGCTTGAGCCAAAGAGTCATCAATAATTTCTTTTGCCTTTATATCGATAGCAAAAGAGAAAGCCAAAACAACTACAACTATTGAAAAAAAAAGTATCAATATCTTATCCCAATATTTAACTAAAAAATTCATGCTTCCTCTTTTTGTTTAATATAAAAAATACTCCGTCTATAACTCATTCTATTATCTAAAAACTTAAAAAAAGTTAATTTAAGTTTTTTAAAAAACAGTATTTATAAAATAGAGCCAACCTATTACCACCGGAGGCCCAATAAGAGCTGTTACCAGTCCAATAATTAAAAAGTCTCTGGAAATAACTTTATTACTTGCAAACACTATGGCATTTGGAGGAGTTGAAACAGGCAGGCTCATAGCAAAAGAGGCACTAAGAGCTACTGCAATTACAGCGAATTGGGATGAAGATGCAGAAATTGTTGCGGCAATTGCTACAACTATCGGAAGAGTTATATTGGTAGCTGCTGTATTACTCATAAAATTTGACACTAAAACCACAAAGTATGAAAATATCAATGCAATCCAAAATAGAGAGAGCCCATCAGTTTCAATAAGCGTTGCAAACCATGCATCTAATCCACTTTTTGAGATGGCAAAACCAAGGCTAAGTCCTCCTATGATTAAAATAATTACATCCCATCGAATTTTACAAATATCATCCGCGTCTATTATTCCAAAAAGAGTAAGTCCTATTATAGGAAGAAAAGATATGGCTGTAGTTGGGATATGATGTAATGGACCGCTTAACCATAAGAGTATAGTTATTATAAAAATCACAATGGTTACTACCCTTTTCCAGCCAGGAAGTATCTCTGTGTTTGAATTTTTTGTTTCACTATCTAGATGTTCAACTTCACCGATACTTTGTAGATTTATAAACTCTTCATTTGAAGGATAAAGTTTTACTATCAAAAATCTAAGAATTATTACGATAAATAACGATGGTACCAAAGCCAGACCCATCCATCCTATAAATGATGGAGCACTCTGCCCCAAAATACCGACAGCTATTGCATTTGGAGGTGTTCCTATTATTGTAGCCATTCCGCCAAGGTTTGCACTTACGGCAACTCCCAGAACTGTAGCTTTAGAAAATGGATTTGATGATTTTATACTTAGCAGCATAGGAGTGATAATAGTCATCATCATAGCAGCCGTAGCAGTATTTGAGATAAACATAGACAAAAAATAAGTAACTGCCATCAGACCTGTAATAATATTATGCGGTTTGTTTCCGACATAAAATAGAACTTTTTTTGCCAGCCATACATCAATCTTTGTTTTTGAGGCGGCTAATGCCATTATAAAACCTGCTAAAAAAAGAAAAATCAAAGGTGAAGACCAGGGGTCTAAGTATATTTCCCACTCATTTGAAGCTGAAAAATCAAAATCACTAAAACCTAAAAGAACTATCTCTAGCGCCACGACCAAAAGCGAAACCGCAAATGCCGGTATTGCCTCGCTTATCCAAAGTCCTGCTGCAAAGATAAGTATAAAAAGTGTATTCACTGCTTCTTTTGATAATCCATATTCAGGAGTATATGCTAATAAAAGTGCTGCAAATAAAGAGGCGAAAAATGAGAGAAATGAAAATTGTGTAAATATTTTATAAGCAGAATTCATGAAATTTTTACCATCTCTTTTAAACTTAAGTATTTATTAATTTTTTTATCATTATATCAAACTAAAAAATTTAAAACGAATAAAGAAATTAAATTTTTTTAAGATTTATTATTTTAACAACTCCTCAGCACTAATTTTGTATAATCTCTTTTAAATTTTTCAAAAGGTATTCTATGCGCGGTTATAAAATTTTCGCTGGTTCTGCCAGCAATCAATTTGCCAAAGAAGTTTGTCAAATTCTAGATGTCCCACTTGCAAAAGCTGATGTTAAAAAATTTAGTGATGGAGAGATCTCTATCCAAATATCAGAAAGTGTTCGCGGGCGTGATGTATTTATCATCCAGTCAACAGGAGCACCCTCAAATGATAATTTAATGGAGCTTCTAATTATGACAGATGCTCTTCGCAGATCAAGTGCTTCTAGTATTACAGCTGTTGTTCCATACTATGGATATGCAAGGCAAGACCGTAAAGCAGCTCCTCGTGTTCCAATTACTGCAAGACTTGTAGCTGACATGTATGAAGCTGCCGGGATAGACAGAGTTGTAACGATAGATTTGCATGCAGGGCAGATCCAAGGCTTTTTCAATATTCCTGTTGACAACCTTTACGGCTCTGTAACCTTTGAAAATTATATTAAAAGTAAAAATCTTAAAAATCCTGTTATAGCATCTCCTGATATCGGCGGTGTTGCAAGAGCAAGATATTTCGCCTCACGCATGGGACTTGATATGGTTATTGTTGATAAACGCCGTGAAAAAGCAAATGAGAGTGAAGTTATGAATATTATCGGTGATGTAAGCGGAAAAGATGTTATTATGATTGATGATATGGTAGATACTGCCGGAACTATGGTAAAAGCGGCAACTGCGCTTAAAAATAAAGGGGCTTCTTCTGTTATGGCGTGTGCTACGCATGCTGTTTTAAGCGGAAAAGCTTACGAAAATATAGAAAACGGTGAACTTGATGAGCTCATTGTTACAAATACATTAGAATCAAAACCGCACGATAAAATTGTAGTTTTAACGGTTGCACCTCTTTTTGCAGAAGTTATTCGCAGAGTTTATCATAACGAAAGCGTAAACTCATTATTTGCATAATCAAGGGAATTAATTGAAAAATATTAGAAACTTTTCTATCATAGCGCATATTGACCACGGTAAAAGTACTTTAGCTGATCGTATCATTCAAGAGTGCGGCTCTGTAACCGAGAGGGAACTAGGCAAACAGATGATGGATACGATGGATATCGAAAAGGAGCGCGGTATTACCATAAAAGCTCAAAGTGTCAGGCTTGATTATGTTAAAGACGGTGAGCACTATATTTTAAATCTTATTGATACTCCGGGTCATGTTGATTTTTCTTATGAAGTTAGTAAGTCCTTGGCTTCAAGTGATGGTGCACTGCTTATCGTTGATGCAGCTCAAGGAGTTGAAGCTCAAACAATTGCAAATGTTTATCTTGCAATGGAAAATAACTTAGAACTTATTCCTGTTATAAACAAGATAGACCTTCCTGCAGCAGATCCCATAAAAGTAGCAGAAGAGATTGAAACAAGCATAGGAATAGATGCAACTGATGCTTGTTTAGTATCCGCAAAAACAGGAGTCGGTATCCGTGAGCTTATAGATGCTATAGTAGAACGAGTTCCGGCTCCTGTTGGAGACCCTGACTCTCCTACAAAAGCTATTATTTACGACTCCTGGTTTGATCCGTACCTTGGTGCATTGGCATTAGTGCGTGTGTTTGATGGAGAGATTAAAAAAAATCAAGTAGTAAAACTTATGAGCAACAACGAGGAGCATCAAGTTCTTGACTTAATGTATCCTCATCCATTAAAGAGACAAAAAACAGCTTCTATAAAAAGTGGCGAAATCGGCATAGTAGTTCTTGGCTTAAAAGATGTAAGCGTTGTAAATGTAGGTGATACTATTACCGATGCAAAAAAACCAACTGCAGAACCTGTAGGAAAGTATGAGCCGGCTAAACCGTTTGTATTTGCAGGTCTCTACCCTATTGATACGGATATGTTTGAAGAGCTTCGTGACGCATTAGACAAACTTCGTTTAAATGACAGCTCTCTCTCTTATGAGCCTGAAACCTCTATAGCTCTTGGTTTTGGATTTCGTGTCGGATTTTTGGGAATGCTTCATATGGAAGTTATCAAGGAGCGTCTTGAAAGAGAGTTTGGGCTTGATTTAATTGCTACTGCACCATCTGTTATTTATAATGTGTATCTAAACAACGGAGATTTGGTAGAGGTTCAAAATCCTTCGGAACTTCCGCCGATAAACCATATAGACAGAATAGAAGAGCCTTACATAAAAGCAACGGTAATAACACCAAGCGAATATCTTGGAAATGTTATAAACCTTCTTATATCCAAAAGAGGTACGCAGGATAAGATGACATATCTAAATGAAGATAGAGTTATGCTTGAGTATTCTCTTCCGATGAACGAGATAGTCGTCGGTTTTTACGATACTTTAAAATCTATCTCGAAAGGTTATGCTTCATTTGACTATGAGCCGATAGAGTTTAGAGAGGGTGACCTTGTAAAACTAGATGTTAAAGTAGCCGGTGAGGTTGTTGATGCATTAAGCGTTATAGTGCCTCGCACATCGGCTTTAACTCGCGGTCGAGCTTTGGTTAAAAATATGAAAGAACTTATCCCTAGACAACTATTTGAAGTAGCCGTCCAAGCATCTCTTGGCAATCAGGTAATTGCTCGTGAAACAGTAAAATCAATGGGCAAAAATGTTACTGCAAAGTGTTACGGCGGTGACATTACCCGCAAGAGAAAACTGCTTGAAAAACAAAAAGCCGGCAAAAAAAGAATGAAATCTATCGGGAAAGTACAGCTTCCTCAAGAAGCGTTTATGTCCGTATTGAAGATGGACTAAGCAGTATAAATGAGATGTCTAATGTGCGAGAACTTATCACTCTCGCATATCTGCAATAATTGCCAAAACAAATTTTTATCTCCTTCTATCTACAAAAGAAAAATTCTTAACAATATAGAAGTTATCTCTTTTTACAAATACAGCGATATAAAAGATTTGCTTCATACAAAACATACCGATTTAGGCTATTATGTTTACTCCATACTTGCAAAAAATTCTCTAAAAAAATTTGCTGCTGCATTTGACTATCCCGGTATAGTAACTTCAATAGCCATTGATGATTATGTGCAAAACGGTTACTCTCATACAGCAATATTAAATAAATCATTAAAAAGCAAAAGCATAAAGCCGTTTTTTAATAAACTAAGAGCAAAAAACAAAATCTCCTATTCCGGAAAAAGCAGAGAATTTAGAATTTTAAATTCAAGAGATTTTGAACTAAAAAAATTTAAAGAAAAAGAGTTGATTTTAGTAGATGATATAGTCACAACAGGTTCTACTTTTACACAGGCCGTCCAGATTATGCAAAAAAATCAAAAAAAAGTCCTGTTTTGTCTCGCTTTAGCAGATGCAAGTACAAAATAAGCGGCAGCTATGTATAATTGCAGCCGTATTTTCTAAATAATAGGGGTTAAATGTGAAAATATATCTTTTTTTAATATTTTTAACAACTCTGTTGTTTAGTAAAGAAGCAGATATCGATGAATTGCTTTCTCAGTATAGAGCGGCAAGTGAACTTTATTTTGAAACAAAAAATGAAGAAGCGGGACATATTATAGTATTTTCTCGCGCAGACTTAGACAAAATGCAGGCTTATACACTAAATGATGTTTTAAAAACATTAAGAATGTTTACACTAAAAACTACAAACTTTGGAATGAGCTCACTTGTAAAAACTCCCTACTCAGAACAGAGTATGTCATCTGTTAAAATATTTATAAATTCTTATGAATTAACATCTGTTACTTCTGGTACAAGCATGGCCCAGTTTGGAAAAATGGGACTCAATCATATAGATCATATAGAAGTTTACCAAGCTTCAAACTCTATCACTTTTAGCGGTGAACCTGGGAATATGATTATTAAACTCTACACTAAAGATTCATCAAGAGAGAGGGCATTTGTATCACAACTCTCGCTTGACTCTGAGGGAGGCTCTAGAGCTCAAATAATAGAAGCTGATACATTTAACGGCTACTCCTGTTTAGCAAATATTGATATCGGTAAAAATGAGTATAAAAAATACAAAAACAACCAAAGTACATTGTCAAGAGATGGATATAGAGGACAATTTTACTTTAACCTCTCAAAAAAAGAGGACTTTATGCTCGAAGCAGGAAGCTCTTCAGAAAAGTATGATCTCTTTAGCGGTATAGGCTCTTCCATAGAAGATGGAGAAGTTGATGTAAAATATCACTACATTCAATTTACAAAATATCTTGATACCTCTTTAAAATTTATTTTTTCAAGTACTTACGAAACTCTGGAAATAGAAAATTCGGATACAACCGGTATATCACTTTTTGATGAAACAATAGCAAATGATTTTATTATGAGAGCAGGTTCGTATACCAACAGTGCAATCTTAGAGAAGAGACACAAATACAAAAACAATAATCTTTTATTTGGCGCACAAGTAAAATTTAAAAGATTTTTTCTTGATGAGTTAAAAAGCAATAGCACAGAAAAACCGATAATTCTCGGTCCAAAAAAGCTTGATATCTACATGGCATATTTTGAAGATATTTACAGTATAAACAAAAATCATAAAATAACACTGGGTCTTAAATTTGATCATTACGACAGCCATTTTGGCACTTCTTCAACACAGGAGACATTTCGCTTGGGTTATATAGGGAGATTAAGTGAAAATTTTTCGCTTAAGTCATTTGTTCAAAAAGGTTATATCTACCCGATTTTTGCGCAAACAACATTCTCCCCAATCTACAATCCAAATCCATATTTAAAAAGTTCAAAAACAGCTATTGCCAAAGTTGAACTTGAGTATAAAAAAGAGAGTGTAACTATAACCGCAGGAGCGGGAGGTTCTAAATCTAAAAATGGAATCATATATGATGCTTCAGAAAAAATATATATAAATAATGATAAAAATTCTGATTATAAACATTTTTTTATCAACAGCAGCTATAAATTTAACGCAGATAACAAAATAATTTTTGAGTATTTTAAGGCATATAAAGATAATTTTTATTTTAGCTCAGACGAAGGAGTACTTCTTCAAATTTATAATAGAGTTAATAAGTTTGACATCTATAATGAACTCGTATATCGATCCTCTTACATCGGTGTCGACGGCGTACATATCGATGCAGGCTATGACTATACCGCGGGTATAATCTATCATTACAGCAAAAAACTTGATTTGAAAATAAAAGGCGAGAATATATTTGACAAAGCAATTCAAAACAGCATATCAGGTATAAAAGTGCCTGCTCTTGAGAAGAGAGCCATCTTCACAATGGAGTATATTTTTTAAATGAAAACAGTTGTAAGTATACTTTTTTTAATTATTACTGTTTTTGCTTCAGAAAACAAACATATTATAAAAACGCAAATATTAGAAAAAATTTTTACAAATATTTCTATACAAGATGAGTTAATTATCTGGTCAGACAATAAAAATCTGCTTTTTGAATTTAAAGAAAGCACAAGCCTAAAAACCTCTTCAACTTGCGAAGACTCCTCTTTAATAATTTTAGATAAAAAACAAAACCTAAAAAAGAGTTGCTACAAAAAAACTATTTTTGTACTTGATTATTCACTGCTAAAAGAGATTCCACGCAGTTTTGGCGCAATGTTTTGGAAAAAAGGCAGACCAAATATCGTTATCCTTAAACCAAGAATAAAAGAACAATCCATTAAAGTTTCAAACAAACTAGACAAATATATAGAAGAGAAGATATGGTAAAGAAGAAAGAGATATTTATATTTTTTCTGCTTTTTATTTTAAGTATAGCACTGCTGTATGTTTACAACTATACAAAAAAAACAAGTACAAGTATTTTTGAAAATATACAAAAACATGATATTGAGCATATCTCTTCTATCCTTAAAAATATAGAGCATGATTTTTTAAAATCTTTAAATATACAAAATTCAAAAGATATGCTTTTGGCTTTTAAAAATGAAAATAACAGAGCAAAATATGAAAATATGCTCTCCATGACAATATCGTCAAATATTAAATATACCTATGTTTTATATAAAGACGAGATAGACAGATTTAGATTTATTTTAGATGCTTCAAAAACTGATAAAGCAAATTTTTATCAAAAATTTGATGTTGAAAAGCAGGAGTATATTGACGCATATAAAACAAAAAAGCCTCAAATCATAAAACAGAAAAATATGGAAAATCTTTATATTACCTATCTGCTTCCAATAGTTATAAATAACGAAGTCATAGCTCTGTTTAGTGTTGATATATCAACAGATCTTCAAAAATATCTATTAGAATCCATTGAGCCTCTGGAGAATTTTTTTATTGTTTTAATTTGGCTGATTCTACTCTTTATATTTATAACTCTAATGCAGCTTTTTTACTACTTTGCTACCAAAAAAAGAGTTTTTACCGATCCGCTCACAAATACATTTAATAGAAATTATCTTCAAGAGCTGCCAAATGTTATCAATCTAAATAACTACAGCGTCGCTATGATTGATCTTGATAAATTCAAAGTCATCAATGACACTTATGGGCACGATGCCGGAGACTATGTTCTTGTTCAAGCAAGTGAAATATTTAAAACATCCATTCGCGCGAGTGATATACTTATTAGATACGGAGGGGAAGAGTTTTTACTCTTTATTCATACTAGAAGCGGATCAGCTTTACATATTTGTGAGAGAATCAAAGAGAATATAAATTCAAAAAAATATTTTTATAACAACCATACGATTAATCTTAGTGTTTCTATTGGTTTGCACAATCACCCGGCTTTAGAGAAAAATCTGCATGAAGTTATTAAAAAAGCAGATAATATGCTCTATCTTGCAAAGCAAAACGGGCGAAATCGCATAGAAGTTTATAATGAAAAACTAAATTTTAAGTAAAAATAAAAATTCTTAAAATAATTTTTTAAATAGTTTATCAACTTCTTTCTCTATAGCTTTGTTAACCTTCTCTTCAATAACTTTTCCGGCTTCGGATTTCATAAGTTTTTCAAGGTCTATTGTTACTTTTGGAGAGTTTAAATCCCCTTTTATATCTCCGCTTATTACATTTTTCTTAGCCTGAAATGTTACATCAGTATCTATCTGTTTCGTTTTTGTGTTGAATTTTGTCTCTTGAGTTTTGATGGAGGCCTCTTTTGAGCGAAGGTCCATTGAAGCTAAAATATTCTCCTTTTCTATTTTTGCTTTTACATCACCGTTAAAGTGCTCTCTGTACATATCAAATTTCGTATACTGTTTTATAAGATCAAATGTTTGATTTTTTACAAATATTGCATTTGCAACCTGAGCGTTCATTACTCCTTTGCTTTGTGCTAAATTATAATCTATTTTAGCATTTAACGAAGCATCTGCAATCTCCGGATAAAAGAGCATATGAAGCAGTTTGATTGTTTTTACAGAGTTTAAGTCTGCGTGAAAATCATCATTATGCAGTTTTGCTTCCATATTTCCATCTGCAATATTTGAGTAGATTGTAAAATCCAAATCTTCTGTTTTTGAAATAGTGCCGTTTGCTACAATTTCACCTCTCATATGCTGATTTGTCAAAAAGAAGAGAGAGTCTAAATTTGGTATAGCAATCTTGTAATCACTCTTCAATGAAGCATCTTTGATGTTAAATTTTGCACTCTTTACATCAAGATTTGCTATATTTGAATTAAAATCAACTTTTGTATCTGCAATATTACCGCTTAAATGAGTAGTTGTCACTACATCATAGAGAGTTTTTGGCATAGGAGATGTAAAGGCATATGTTTTTGTGAGATACTTTGAATCTAATAAACCCTTTTTAATTGTTGTGATCACTTTTCCATTTAAACTCTGCGCTTTTGCATCGCTAATATCAACATCCATAGAGAAGAGACCATCACTGTAGTGGGGCTGTTTTACCATGTAAAGAAGTTTTGCAATATCAAGATTTACTACTTTTGCTCTTAGTGAGGCGGGGTTAAACTCTTTTAAAACAGCTTCAAATACCGTATCTGATGAAGCCAAATCGCTCACTCCCTCCACAATCATCTTCTCTTTTGTCCCTTTTACACTCCCCTTGAGCTTAAAAGCACCTCTGACATCTGCCTTTGTTAAAGGCTTTAAAACCTCTAAATCCTCAATATTGAGCGAGTATTTCAAATCAGCTTTTAGAGGTTCTGGAACAATTAGTCCTGATGAGTTGATTTTAAAAAGGTTTGAGAGCAGTTCATATCTATAATCAACATCATCACCTTTTAGTTTTGCATCAAGATTCATAGAGAATGAGGTTTGAGGAATCGTTACATTAAAATCACTTAACATATATTTTGGGTCAATTTTGCCGTTTTTTGTTTTTAGTACAACATCCCCATCCATCTTATGCAATCTTATATCTCTAAAATTTATATCCATATCTATATCTGCACTTGCATAAGGATTTTGAGCAGCCATATAAAGCAGAGATGCTAATTTGGCATCTTTTATATTTGCAATAATAGATGTAGGATTAAAATCAGTTAACTCTATATGATAAGATGTGTCACTCTCGCCCACACTGCTCTTACCATCAATCTGCATAAAAGCAATATCACCTTTTGCACTGCCGTTTGTACTAAAATTGCCTCTAAGCTCAGTTCCTGCTAATGGTTTTAGTGTCTCTAAATTTTTAAAATCCACATTGTAAAAAACAGTAAAAGCCTGAGAGAAGAGAGAGTATTCTCCCTCTGCCTTAATAATATTGCCTTTATTTAATTCTAAAATTACAGAAAAATCACTTATACTTAATGAAAATTCAGAAAGTCTGCTCTCTAGTTTTGTTTGTTCTTTTATCTTTTGCTCTAAAATGGGCTTTAACACACCATTGCCTAATGATGTAAAAAGAACTATAAAAATAGCCAAAACCAGCGTTGCCAAAATTCCGCCAAACCAAACTAAATATTTCATAACATCTCCAATTCATATATATAATATATAATGATACAATAGAAACTATTTTTTTAGCAAATAAAATAGTTGATAGCAATAGACTAAACTTTATTAAGTAAAAAAAATCAACTTTTACTTGACATTATTACACTCAATATGTATAATGATGTCATCTTTTTAGAAAAGGAGCAATTTAACAACTATGCCAAAAGAAAATAATGAAGAGATTGAAAATGAATCTCTTGAAAATATCGAGCTAGATAAAACAACTCTTGAAAAAGAGGCAGAAGAGAAGGCTGAAGCGGAAGCAAAAGCTGAAGCAGATGAAAAATCTGTTGAAAATGAAATTAATCTTTTACAAGAGGAGATAGCTTCTCTAAAAGATAAATATGCTCGTGTACATGCTGATTTTGATAATATCAAAAAAAGATTAGAGAGAGAGAAATATACAGCGGTAGAATATTCAAACGAAAAATTTGCCAAAGACATGATTCCAGTTATGGACGCACTTCAAATGGCACTCTCCTCTACGGAAAATGTAACTGATCCGACAGAGCATTTAGAAAAATTAAAAGAGGGCATTGAACTTACACTCAAACAATTTACAACCTCTTTGCAAAAACATGGTGTAACAATGGTTTCACATGATGAGCCGTTTGATCCAAATATTCACAACGCCATTCAAAGCGTAGATAGCGACACGGTAGAGAGCGGTCAAATCGTTCAGACATTTCAAACCGGTTATAGATATAAAGATAGACCATTAAGGGAAGCGATGGTGGTAGTCGCCAACTAATAGTGCTACTTAAGTAGCAAACGAAAAAAGAGTATGGCGATATAATTTCGCCTGATAAAACAAATTTTTACAAATTAAACAAACAAAGGAAACAAAATTATGTCAAAAGTTATAGGTATAGATTTAGGAACAACAAATTCATGTGTAGCAGTTTATGAGGGCGGTGAGGCGAAGATCATCCCGAACAAAGAGGGAAAAAACACAACTCCTTCAGTTGTTGCATTTACAGACAAAGGTGAGGTTTTAGTAGGAGATCCTGCAAAAAGACAGGCGATTACAAATCCAAACAAAACTATCTCTTCTATTAAGAGAATCATGGGTCTTATGATGAGTGAAGAGAATGCTAAAGCGGCTCACGACAAAGTAACTTACAATATTGTAGACAAAGACGGTATGGCGGCAGTTGATGTTGCAGGAAAGATCTACACTCCTCAAGAGATCTCTGCAAAAATTCTTAGCAAATTAAAAGAGGATGCAGAGGCTTACTTAGGCTCAACTGTAACAGACGCAGTTATCACGGTTCCTGCTTACTTTAACGATGCGCAGAGAAAAGCAACAAAAGATGCAGGAACTATCGCAGGACTTAATGTACTTCGTATCATAAATGAGCCAACAGCTTCTGCGCTTGCATACGGACTTGAGAGCAAAAGCGATGAAAATGTACTTGTTTACGACCTTGGGGGCGGAACATTTGATGTTACTGTTCTAGAGATCAGTGATGGTACTTTTGAGGTTCTATCAACTGATGGTAACGCATTTTTAGGAGGAGACGACTTTGACAACAAAATTGTTGACTACCTAAACAGCGAATTCAAAAATACACACGGCATTGATCTCAAAAATGACAAAATGGCGCTACAGCGTCTAAAAGATGCAGCTGAAAATGCTAAAAAGGAGCTCTCAAGCTCAACTGAAACAGAGATCAATCTGCCATTTATCACTATGACAGAAGCGGGACCTCAACACCTTGTAACAAAACTTACTCGTGCAAAATTCGAGAGTATGATCGAGAAGCTTGTTGAAGAGACTATCAGCCATATTAAAACTGCTATGAAAGATGCTGACCTAAACAACAGTGACATTAAAGAGATTATAATGGTTGGTGGTTCAACGCGTGTTCCATTGGCTCAAAAAATGGTATCTGATTTCTTCGGCGGCAAAAAACTGAACAAAGGTGTAAACCCTGATGAAGTGGTTGCAGCAGGTGCAGCTATCCAAGGCGGTGTTTTAAGAGGAGATGTTAAAGATGTACTTCTTCTAGATGTTACTCCACTGTCTCTTGGAATAGAGACTCTAGGCGGTGTTGCAACTAAGATTATTGAAAAAGGTACTACAATACCTGTTAAAAAATCTCAGATCTTCTCAACTGCAGAAGATAACCAGCCTGCTGTTAGTATCTCAGTTGTTCAAGGTGAGAGAGAGTTTGCAAAAGACAACAAATCTTTAGGTCTTTTTGAACTCGGAGATATTCCTGCAGCTCCAAGAGGCGTACCTCAGATCGAAGTTACTTTTGACATTGATGCAAACGGTATTTTAACTGTTAGCTCAACAGACAAAGGTACAGGTAAATCTCAATCAATCACTATCAGCGGAAGCTCAGGACTAAGCGAAGAAGAGATCAACAAAATGGTTCAAGATGCAGAAGCTCATAAAGCTGAAGATACAAAAAGAAAAGAGCTGGTTGAGCTTAAAAACCAAGCGGATGCGCTTATTGCTCAAACTGAGAAATCTCTTGGCGAGATGGGAGATAAGATCGAAGCTGAGGAGAAAGCAAAAATAGAGAGCGCTATAGCTGAGCTTAAAGAGACTCTAAAAGATGAGAGTGCTACAAAAGAGCAAATCGAAGCAAAAGTAAAAACTCTAACTGAAGCAAGTCATAAAATGGCTGAGCAGATGTACAAAAAAGAGCAAGGCGGTGAAGCGGAAGCTGCTGATACTAAAAAGAAAAAAGATGACGAAGATGTTATCGACGCTGAAATAGAGTAAAAACTATTTCTAAAATACCAGTCAGAGCATTGAGCTCTGACTGATTCTACACTGCATAAACTATAAAAATCCTTATCAAATATCTTCTAAAGCTTTTTGGACTCTTAATGCTTGCACATGTTCTTTTACATCATGCACACGAATAATAGAAGCTCCGTTTTTAGCCGCTTCTAAATGTAAAACTAAAGTTCCTGATAATCTCTCTTTTGGTAGAGATGGGGATATTTTATCTATCATAGATTTTCTTGAAGCACCAACAAGAAGCGGTTTTTTTAGAGTTAAAAAATGCTCTTGATGTTTTATCAGCATTAGATTATGTTCTAGCGTTTTTCCAAATCCAATTCCAACATCCAAAACCATATCTTTAACACCGAATGATTCAGCTTTAGCGACTCTTTGTTCAAAAAAAGAGTATATATCGCCTAAAACATTTTTATATTCAGGACTTTGCTGCATTGTAAACGGATCTTTTTGCATATGCATAATTAGGGCAGTTGCATTATATGCGCTGCAAAGTTTACAAACTTCATCATTTGCCAATCCCGTAATATCATTTACTATTTTAAACCCGCTCTCAAGAGCGTAAGAGACAACTGAAGGCTCGTAGCTGTCGATACTAAATTTTACCTTTTCATATAACTTCTCTTTTTTTATCATATCAAATATCGGTTTTACTCTTCTTAGCTCCTCTTTGGCACCGACATATATGGTGTTAGGAGCAGAAGAAACTCCACCAATATCAATAATATCAGCGCCCTCTTCTGCCATTTTCTCTATCGCTTTTATCGCATCTCTTTCTTTAATTCTTGAGTCTGAAAAAAAGCTGTCATCGTTTGCATTAAGAATACCCATAACTTCTACGCGTGAAGTTTTTTTAACTTTTAAAATATCTTGAAGTTTCTTAGCCAGCTCTTTTAAACCAAATGGTTGAGCCAGCTCTTTTTTACTAAGCAGCTGCAACTGTTTTGTTGTTGCAATCAACATACAATCAACATGCGAAATTTTTGCCACAACAGTTCCGCGAGGCACCGCTAAATCAGCTCCTATGCTAAGAGCATCCTGTTTTAGAATATTTGCTCCGCCTACATGTAACTCTCTTATATAGACAATATGAAGCGCCGCTTTTGATGCAAGTATTTTAATCCCGCCGCTGTCAACTCCCAACTCTTTTAGATATTTTTTTATATTTATACTATTTGATAAAAGTTCAACTTGCATTTTTTTCTCCTGTAAAACTCATAAGAATCATCGCCAACACACTTTGCGGTCTTGCGTTTAACTCTAAAAGTCTATAAGCTTTATCAAAATTTTGAAGAGCCGAAGCGCTTAAAATAAGTTTTTCCACAACAGTTGCTTTGTAGTAGATTGCTTCAACAAGACTTTTTGCTTCATTTTTTTTCACTCTTGCATTTGCTTTTAAAAATTCAAAAACTTCTGCATAATCTATTCTGGAGAGATTAAGATTAATCTCTTGAATCATATGCGTTTTTTCACCTTTTACTATAGGCATTCTTGAGCGGACTGTAGGAAGCAAATTTGATTTTGTGGGAGAAATAATTATAAATTTTATATTTTTAGGAGGCTCTTCTAAAACTTTTAAAAGTGAGTTTTGAGATACTTTATTAAAGTTATTTGCACCTAAAATAATATATTTTGTTTGAGATTCGCTGATATAAGATTCTGCTATTACCGCTTTTGCATGTTCAATTTTAAATTCATCCTCTATAAAACCTGCAACTCTATTAGGTTTTAACTCCTCCTTAAGTCTTTCAAACTCTTTTTCTATGTTAGTGGAGATAAGTATATAGCCCTTTTGAGATTTATGAACTGACATCAACTTCCCCGAACATCGCTGCATTAAGAGAAGCATTAAAAAGACGATAAAGCTGAAGAAGTTTTATATCTAATAGCTTGTCATAAGATTTAAGATGAAATGCGTTGAGATACTCCTCATCAAAAATCCAAAAATAACTTGTATCTTTTCTCTTTGCAAGGTCTGCTCTTTTATCCTCTCCCTTGCCTATATACCAAAAGAAATAGTCCTCTTTATGCGCCAAAGATATCATATCTTCAACTACATCAAGCATCTCTCCACCGTTTACACTGTTATAATGCTTATATAAACTATCTATGCTGATAATAGGAAGCAGTGGGCGGTCTAGCTGTGAAGAGTTTAAAAAATCAAGAATATATGTCTCAAGCCATTTTCTTTTTTCATCCGTAATAAGAATAATTGTTTTACCGCTTAATATCTGCTCAAGCGCCTGTGAAGTTGTAGTGGTCCAGTCAAATCTCTGCTCTTCTAGCCAACTAAAACAGCCACCCTCTTCTCTGATTGCATCCAAACTCCACTGCGCAAAATCCTGCATATCTTTTATTTCTCTTCTATAATATTAAAAAAGTATTTATTTATTAAAGTTGCAAAATATAAAGAAGTATCAATTTTCATTATTTATCTAACTCATAAGCATTATGAAGAGCTCTAACTGCAAGCTCTGCATATTTTTCATCTATTACCATTGAAATTTTTATTTCTGATGTAGAGATCATACCGATATTGATATTCTCTTTTGCCATTGTCGAGAACGCTTTTGCTGCAACACCGGTGTGAGATTTCATACCTACGCCTACTATTGAAACTTTGCAAATGTTTTCATCATAAGAGACCTCATCAACCTCTGCATCTTTGACAAATGTATCAACAACAACTTTAGCATCATTTAAATCACCTACAGGTACTGTAAAATCTATATTTGCTCTGCCGTCATGACCCACATTTTGAACTATCATATCAATATTTACACTATTGTTTGAAAGTTTTGTAAAGATATCCGAAGCAATTCCCGGTCTGTCTTTTACGCCTATTAACGATACACGCGCTTGGTTTTTATCCAGTGCAATTCCGCTTACTAACGGTTTTTCCATAATATTTTCTTCCTTCGTAATTAATGTTCCCTCTTCATCTGAAAAGCTTGTTCTTGTTACTAAATTGACATTTAATTTTTTTGCCAGCTCCACTGAGCGGTTTTGAAGTACTTTTGCACCCAAAGAGGCAAGCTCAAGCATCTCATCATATGAAATTTTTTCAAGTTTTTTCGCTTTTGGCTCAATACGAGGGTCAGTCGTGAAAATTCCGCTGACATCTGTGTAAATCTCACACAAATCTGCTTTGAGCGCTCCCGCGATTGCAACAGCGGAGAGGTCACTTCCTCCGCGTCCGAGCGTTGTTACATTTCCATCTTGCGATATACCCTGAAAACCTGCTACTACTACAATTTTTCCCTCTTTTATAGCATTATGCATAACAACTGGGTTAATCTCTTCAATACGCGCTTTTGTATGAATATTATCCGTAACAATTCCAGCTTTTCTGCCTGTCATTGATATTGCAGGGAATCCCATCTCGCTTAGCGCAATTGCTAAAAGAGCAGCAGTTACTCTCTCACCTGAACTTAGCAGCATATCCATCTCTACTCTTGCAGGATTTTTTGAAAAATGCTCCGCATATCCTATAAGTTTATTGGTCTCCCCACTCATAGCCGAAACCACTACGACTATGTCATGACCGGCTTTTTTGGTAGCGCTTACACGATTTGCCACATTTTGAATACGATCCAAATCACCAACGCTTGTTCCGCCAAATTTTTGAACTATCAACATCTACAATAATCCTTCATCTTTGAAATAATTTATCACACTCTCATATACATCTTTTTTAAAACTTGCACTTAAAGTTAGAGCCTCATCAGCCGTTACAAATTTATAATCAGAAAACTCAGGCTCTTTTGTATCAATATTGATTTTAGCGTTTTTGTGGAGTTTTACTAAAAAATACCTTTGTTTCTGCCCTATAAAAGGTTTCATATTTTGTGCTATTTTTAAAGGAAAATCATAAGATACCCACTCAGGATATTCAGCAATCACCTCAACTCTATTTGTACCTATCTCTTCTTCTAGTTCACGAAAAAGAGCTTCTATGACCTCTTCTCCTTCATCTATTCCGCCTTGAGGAAATTGCCACACACCCCTTAAATCATTTCTCTGCGCCAAAAATATCTCTTTTTTTTGCGGATAAGTGTCGGACACAATAATCATTGCGACATTAGGTCGATATAAATT
Organism: Sulfurimonas sp. CVO; assembly: GCF_009883775.1. Taxonomy (NCBI): domain Bacteria; kingdom Pseudomonadati; phylum Campylobacterota; class Epsilonproteobacteria; order Campylobacterales; family Sulfurimonadaceae; genus Sulfurimonas; species Sulfurimonas sp. CVO. Next base: position 370,156 of record NZ_CP033720.1, on the reverse strand, counting down.
TTTTTTACTCATAGCTTCACTTAAATATAGATTTTGAGAGATTTGAATTATAAAATTATACAAGACTAGCAATTAAAGTAACCTAATTTTTACTATTTTATAATGCGCTTCTACTTACTCAAAATAATAAAAATCCAACTATTAAAAAAAATCAAATAAAGCTATAATTCTCAACTTAACTAAGGAGGGGTTTGTGCTACTTTATATACATATTCCATTTTGTGATTCTAAATGTTACTATTGCGCTTTTAACTCCTATCTAGACAAGTTTCATCTAAAAGAGCACTACATGGAAGCTCTTTGTACCCAGCTTCAATTTGAATTAAAAAGATTTAACATCACATCCAAAGAGATAGAATCAATTTTTATCGGCGGCGGAACACCCTCTACGGTTGCACCGGCACTGTACAAAAAAATATTTGACGCTCTAAAACCCTACTTAAAAGATAATATTGAGATAACAAGCGAAGCCAATCCAAACAGTGCAACTGCAGAGTGGCTTGAGGGGATGTTTAAACTTGGGGTTAATCGTATAAGTTTTGGGGTACAAAGTTTTGATAAAGATAAACTCAAACTTCTAAATCGTTCACATGGCGCTGTGCAGGCAGTAGAAGCTGTTTTAAATGCCAAAAAGATTGGTTTTAAAAATATCTCAATTGATCTTATTTATGCTACACTCAATGACACAAAAAAGCTTTTAGAAAATGATTTGAGTACCGCTTTTTCTCTGCCGATAAACCATTTAAGTGCTTACGCTTTAACGATTGAAGAGGGTACTTTATTTGAATCAAAACCTTATATGTCAAATGAGAAGCTGGAACTGACATCCTGGTTTTTAAAAAAAATAACTGATTTTGGCTTTAATCAATACGAAATCAGTAACTTCGGCTCTTACCAAAGCACTCATAATCTTGGATACTGGGAGTATAAAGATTATATAGGACTCGGAAGCGGAGCTGTTGGCAAACTTGGCTTAAAAAGATACTATCCAACCACATGCATTGAAGATTATATAAAAAATCCGCTCGATATTAGAAGCGAATTATTAACACTCGAAGATAAAAAAATTGAACAGATTTTTTTAGGATTGCGTTCGTGTGTAGGAGTTCATAAAGATCTTTTAAATAAAGAAGAGTTAAAAAAAGCAGAACTTCTTGTTAATGAAAAAAAACTGCTCTTTAAGAATGATACTTTTTATAACATCGACTATCTTTTAGCAGATGAGATTACACTCTTTATATCCTAGTTTAATTATTCTTTAGATAGAATCTTGTTTTTATAATAATTTTGAGGATTTTTTATGTTTGGTATGGGTTTTACTGAGATACTTATTATCGCTGTTATTGCCATTTTGTTCCTTGGTCCGGATAAACTTCCAGATGCAATGGTAGAGATAGCTAAATTTTTCAGAAATGCGAAGAATACTATTGGCACTATGAAAGAGTCTCTAGAAGAAGAGATGAATGTTAAAAGCATGAAAGATGAAGCATTGGCATACAAAAAAGAGTTGCTTAATGCCTCAAATCAAGTAAAAAGCGCAACTGACATAAAAAAGATGGCAGCAAAATTAACAACGCTTGAAGATGGTACATTTGAAGATGACGATCTCTTCAAAGAGTCAAAACAGAGTAATCAATCAGATAACAAAAGTGAAAAAACGCCAAATAAAAGTGATGAAGTAACTCTTGCAAAGAAAAAAAAGAATCCAAATAAAATAGAAGAAGATAGCAAAGATGTTTGATGAAATAAAACCGCATTTAGTTGAACTAAGAAAAAGACTTGGTATCTCTGTCGCCAGCCTTATTGTAATGTTTTTTGTAATGTTTTACTTTCATGAAGCAATTTTAGAGTGGATAGTAGAACCCTTAAATGTCGCTCTTTTAGAAGTTGGCAGAAAATCTCTTCACGCTGCCGATGGAATGGTAACAACAAATCAAGTAGGCGGAGCATTTTTTGTTGCTCTTAAAGTCTCATTTTTTGCAGCCATTTTAGGAGCTCTTCCTATTATTTTAAGTCAAATATGGGCTTTTATAGCACCTGCTTTGTATGCTAATGAAAAAAAGATGATTATCCCGTTTATTCTCGGTGGAACCATAATGTTTGCAATAGGAGTTATATTTGCTTACTACATAGTTACTCCTTTTGGTTTTGATTTTTTGATTACTTTTGGTAGCTTTAAGTTTACTCCGCTTATCAACATAGAGGATTATGTAGGCTTCTTTACAAAAATCATGTTTGGCTTTGGTATAGCTTTTGAACTCCCCGTTTTTGCATATTTTCTAGCACTTCTTGGCATGGTAGATGATAGACAAATGAGAGAGTTTTTTAAGTATGCGGTCATAATTATTTTTATAGTAGCAGCACTTCTTACTCCGCCGGATGTATTAACACAGCTTTTAATGGCAGGACCACTTGTCCTGCTCTATGGAATCTCTATTTTGATAGTAAGAGTTGTTAATCCTGCACCTCCGCTTGAAGAAGAGAGTGAAGATGAGGATATAAATCTTCTTGATGAGATAAAAGCGATAAATAAAGACAGTGAATAAAGAGTTTTTAACCTCAAGCTATGACTTCTTTCTTCCAAAAGAGCTTATAGCAACCCATCCTGCAAGTCCCAGAGACAGCGCAAAACTTCTTGTATACAATAGAGAAACGGATGAAATATCTCATGTAAAATTTTGGGATTTGGAAAAATTTATCCCAAAAGAGTGCGCGCTAATATTTAACGATACTAAGGTTATAAAAGCAAGGCTCTTTGGTAAGAAAGAGAGTGGCGGAAAAATAGAGCTTCTTATAAACAGAGCCTTGAATGCTTATGATATCAATGTATATATCAGAGGAAAGGTAAAAGCAGGCACAAAAATCTTCTTTGATGAAAATCTTGTTGCTGAAGTTAAAGAGCTTTATGATGATGGAAGCAGAGTCGTTCATTTTTATATAAACAATAAAATTTTGCGCTTTGAAGAGCTTCTTCCGATAATAGAAAAAATCGGACATGTTCCTCTTCCTCCTTATATTCAAAGAGAAGACAATAAAAAAGATGAAGAGGAGTACCAGAGCGTATTTGCCAAAGAAGAAGGCGCTGTTGCGGCCCCAACGGCATCTCTGCACTTTACAAAAGAGCAGCATAAAAGAGTATGCGAAACATTTGCTCACGCATTTGTAACACTCCATGTCGGAAGCGGAACATTTAAACCGGTAGAGTGTGATACTATAACTGAACATCCTATGCACTCAGAGTATTATGCCATCTCAGATGAAGCAAAAAAACTTTTAGACTCCAGTAGAGCAATTTTGAGCATTGGTACCACCTCCACTAGAACAATAGAGTTTTATGCAAGAAACAAAGATATTGTAAACGGAGAGGCAAATCTCTTTTTACACCCAAACAACAGACCCTTAAGAGTAAATCATCTGCTTACAAATTTTCATCTTCCAAAATCCACGCTTCTTATGTTGGTAGCCTCTTTTGTAGGCTTAGAAAAAACACAGGAGCTTTATAAGATTGCTATTGAAAAAGAGTATAGATTCTACTCTTACGGCGATGCAATGTTGATACTATAGAACTAAAACTCTGCCGTTTACTATTTGTATCTCGCCGCTTAACTCAGCTTCAAAAATTCTTTGCGGATATTTTGCCAAAGCCTCATCATATGTTGGATTTGCACTACAAAATTCTATAAAATCATCCTTATTTGACACTCCAAGGGTTGTCGAAGAGGAAAATTTTGATACAAACTCATCTATATCATAAATTGCCTCTGCTTTAGACTCTTTAATAAGCTGATTTGTACCCTCACTTTCACCTAAGCGATTTGGAAGTACAAAAATTTCTTTTCCCATTTTTAAAGCAAATTCTACGCTTCTCATTGTTCCGCTATCTATATCAGCTTCACCCACTATTAAAACATCCCCGAGAGCAACTACAAGTTCATTCCTAACAATAAAACTCCAAGGAGTTGCACGAAATCCCAACTCAAACTGACTAAGCAAGAGCCCGTTATTTCCTATATTATTTAACAAATTTTTATTTACTGCCGGATAGCGCATATCTATACCACATGGCAAAACAGCTATAGTATTAAAGCTCCCCGCTCCTGAATGGGCTGTAGCATCTATCCCCATTGCACCGCCACTTACTACACAGATTCCATTTTTTGATAATGCTAAAGAAATTTTTTGGATATATTCGCGAGAATATTTTGTCGGTTTTCTACTGCCTACGATTGAAACTTTTACTCTCTGTAAAAGTTCAAGATTTCCGTTATAAAAAAGCTGCTTCGGATAACTTTTCATAGAAAAAAGTTCAGGTATTTTATTTTTAACTATTTTCATTTCAATATAGCTTATCTATTAAAACCAATTCAACTTCAGAAAAAAGATGCTTTGACTCACTAATGGCCAAAAGAGTATTTGCATGCGGATGACCTATTGCTATTGCACTTCCATGCACTTTAGCTATTTTGATTGCTTTTTTTATTTGTCCTTTTACATAATCTTTATCAAGTTCATGATCTAAAAAGATATCTCTTGACATATATTTTTTTCCATAACTTTTCATCACCTTTGGTACTTTTGTTGATCCAATTGTCCGACTGTCTATAAAATTAATATTTTCTTTTTCCAGCGCATAAATAAGTCTATTTACTGCCGCTTCGTCTGATGTAAATTTACTTCCTGTATGGTTATTGATATATTTGACTTTTGGGAATAGCTTTTTTATTTCTGCAACTCTTTGCAATATTTTTATTTGAGAATCATCCACTTTTAGTGTATAAGGTTCTTCCTTTGTGAAATTTTTTGCTTCCATAGGCAAATGAACCATATAAAACTCCTCTTTTGCAGCCAATTTATGAGAATTTGGTCTGAATTCACTTGGCGGCAGAAAAGACATTGTTATAGGCAGATTAAGGCTCTTGATAGCTTTTATATGAGACTTTACACTCACATCATCTATAATAATTGCCAACTTTGCTTTGGCAGAAGTCTCTACTGTCTTCTCCCGCTCTATTGGTTTTGGCTCTATAGAACTCTCAACCTCATGCGAAGCATCTTCATACTTCTCTTTTGCTTCTTTAGTGCTTTTTTCAATAGTTTCACTCTCTTTTATTTGCTTAACGCTTTTTTTAGCGATTTTGCTCTCTTTTTTAAATAAATCTTTTTTTGCATCATCATATCCAACATAATATCCTATACCAAAGGAACTAAAAGCGATAATTATAAAAGTTACAATCCAAGTTATAAAAGTTAAATTTTTTGGTTTTTTCTTAAAACTTGTTTTTCTTTTTCTTGACATAAATTCTCCATAAATTATAATAAAACTATATCCTAAAAAATTAAAATAGAGATTATTTATTGCATAATGACATATTAATATACTCTTTAAAACATTGTTTTTCTTAAGCATTCTTTTTGTATAATTTCGAGTTCCTTTCTCTTTGTATCGAATTTTTTCGATATATATATACATCCGAAAGGGAAACAAAAGCCTGTTTATAGGCGAAATACCAAAGGGAGATTATACTCTATGAGAAATTACGAAAACCTAGTAATCGTAAAACCGACATTAACAGCAGAAGAGATTCAAGCTAGCGTTAATGCTATTGAAGAAGTTATCACTTCTAACGGCGGCGAAATAGCTGCAACAGACGCAATGGGAATGAGAAAATTAGCATATTCTATTGGAAAAAATGAGCGTGGTTATTTCCATGTTATCTATTATACAGCTGCTCCTTCAGCAATCAGCGAAATTGAAAGACGCTTCCGTATTAATGAAGATCTTCTTCGTTTTGTAACTATCAAATATGATACAAATCGTGAAGTGTCAGCTTGGAACCAACTAGTTCAAAAAGCAAACAAAAAAGCTTCATCACCTGCTGAAGAAACTAAAGAAGAAGTTGAAGCAAGCACAGAAGTTCAAGAAGTAGCTGAAGAGACAGCAGAGTAATTGGCTAACGCCTAAACAAAGAAGGAAGATTCATGTATAACAAAGTTATTTTGGTTGGAAACTTAACTAGAGATATAGAACTTAGATACTCTCAAGGCGGAATGGCAATAGCAAACACTGCTATTGCTACAAGCCGCAAATTCACTGTTAACGGTGAAAAAAAAGAGGAAGTTTGCTTTGTAGATATTACATTCTTTGCAAGAAGTGCAGAGATTGCCAACCAGTACCTTAAAAAGGGGAGTAAAATCCTTGTAGAAGGTAGACTTAACTTTGATCAATGGGTAGATCAAAACGGACAGAAACGCTCTAAACACTCTGTTGTTGTTGAAACAATGCAGATGCTAGATTCGAAAAATGATAACCAAAACAGTGGTAATTATCCTGCTCAACAAAATCAAGCAGGACAACAAAATTATCAACAACAAGCACAAAGTTATCAACAGCCGAATCAGCAACAGCAATCCTATTCACAAAACAGAGCTATACCTGAGAGCAGTTCTGTTCCGGAAATAGACATTGATGAAGATGAAATTCCATTTTAGAAAATAGATAATAAAAGGAAATACCATGGCAGAAAGAAGAAAGTATAAAAAAAGATACTGTAAGTACTGTGAAGCAAAAGTTGACTTCATGGATTATAAAGATGTAGGAGCGCTTCGCTTCTCTCTTTCAGAAAGATATAAAATCATGCCTCGCCGTTTAACAGGTAACTGCAAGCGTCACCAAGATATGATTGCAACTGTTATTAAAAGAGCTCGTGCTGCGGCATTAGTTCCATATACTGTAACTCGTAAAACAGTAGTAACTGCACCGTTTGAAAATTTAAAATAATTTTCAAAACATGCACCAAAATCCTAAAACAGGATTTTGGTTTTAAACTCAATTTTCAATAAAAATAAATTCTTATTTAACTCTTCTACTCTTCTATACAAGCTGCTTTAAAACCTAAGCGAACCTTGTCTTGTTTTAATTTTTTATAAAGTTTGAATTTTGCTTTTTCAAGTTCTTCATCATTATAGTTAAATAGAGATTTAATCTCATTATTATCCAAATCAGCACTATCCATAGCAAAAAGTCTTAACTCTTTTTTTGTAAGCTTGGACTTAAGTACTCCATATAAAAGTTTATCATCTTCAATCATATTAATTGCATCTAATTTACAAAATTTCACAAGCATTTCTCTAAAACTATTTTCACTGTTGTACTGTCTCCAGACACTATTTTCTAACATTATAATTTCTCCAATATTTTTCTTAAATCTTTAGTCTCAACTACTATATTTGCTTCTTTGCGTAAAATCTCTCTTGCACAAAAAGCGACTCTTGTTCCTGCATGAGCAAACATTGAGAGGTCATTTGCTCCGTCTCCGCACACCAATGTTTCCTTCTCAGTGACTCCCAAAAGCCCCTGCAAGCGTATTAACATGTCGCCTTTGGAGTAGTTAAACATCATATCTCCGCCGACAAGACCTGTAAGTTTTTGATTTTTATGATGCAGTACATTTGAAAAATCTGCATCGTACCCTAAAATATTTTTTGCATATCCAGTAGCATTTCTAAATCCGCCGCTAAAGCAGACCACTTTCATTCCTCTGCTCTTTAGCTCAGCTATTGTCTCGCGAGCTCCATTCATATATGGCAAATTTTGACTTATTTTTTCAACCACACTATAATCTAAACCTTTTAGCAAACCCGCTCTTTGTTGCAGTGATTCAAAAAAGTCAATCTCTCCGCTCATCGCAGCTTCTGTTATTTTACCAACCTCTTCACCAAGTCCCAACTCTTCAGCAAAAAAATCTATCGTCTCGCCATCCATCAGCGTAGAATCAAAATCAAAAACAGCCAGTTTTAGCATATATTTTTCTCTCTTTAGTTATAATTACGCAATTATACCATTTAGGATGCTTTTTGTTTAATGAACTTATAAATAAACTAAAAAACGATACATATATCACTCTTGAGACGACGCCGGGGCACTCTCCTGTATTTTCTCCTATTATCGATACGATAGCTGAATTAGGGCTTGATAAATTAGTAGATGGTTTTACAACAACAGACAACCCTCTTGCTAAATTAAAATATAACTCTCTCTTTGCTGCAAAAATGCTTCAAGAAAGATTTCATAAGCCAGTAATTGCAACAATGAGCATGCGTGATAGAAACAAAATTGCTCTTCAATCAGACTTGCTGGGAGCAAACGAAATTGACATAAGAGCTATCTTAGCACTTACCGGAGATCCTGCATCTATCTCTGATCAGCCTCATACTAAGGCTGTTTTTGAAGCAGACAGTACGCTTTTGCTTGACATCGTTTCTTGTTTTAACAGCGGCATTGATTACGCAGGCAAACCTCTAACACATAAACCAAAAGAGATTTACCCCTTTGCAGTTGTAAACTCTTATGCAAAAAATCCTAAAACACTTCAAAAAAAGATGCAAAAAAAGATAAAACACGGTGCGCTTGGAATCATTACACAGCCGGTTTATGACCTGCAAAACGCAAAACTTCTGCTTGAGCTTAAAGAGGCTGCAAATAAAGAGTGTTGTAATGAGAGAAAAGATGCTGAGCTTATTTTAGGAATTTTTCCGATTACAAAACTTAGAACAGCACAATTTTTATCTGCCCATGTTCCAGGAATAAATGTACCAGATGAGTGGATAGAAGCTCTTAAAATTGCAAATGAGCAAGGAACAGAAGAAGAGTATAGAGTTGGATTTGAACTTAGTAAAAATCTCTTTTTAGAGATAAAAGCATTTCATCCCAAGATTCACCTTATGACGGCAAATCAGTTTCAAATAGCAAGAGATATACTATTATAAATTAAGGATAAAGATGATTGATTTAAAACTACTCCAAAAAGATTTTCAAGGCGTCAGCGATAAACTCGTAAGAAAAGGCGTTGATATTAAACTTTTAAATTCTCTAAAAAGAAAAAATGAAGAGCTAAAAGCTGCGAAAGTTGATTATGAAACGCTCCAAGCTGCTCAAAATGCGATGAGCAAAGAGTTTGGCGTCTATAAAAAAGAGGGAAAAGATGTAAGTGAATTAAAAAAGAGAGTAGATGCAAATAAAGTTAAAATTGCAGAAGCGCTTGAAGTTCAAAGAACAAAACAAGAAGAGCTTGAAACTTTAGCTATGTCTATCCCAAATATTCCAGATGATGACACACCTGATGGTGAGGATGAAAATGACAATGTTGAGATTAAAAAAGTTTTAGCTCCAAGACAATTTATATTTACTCCAAAAGAGCACTGGGAACTAGCCGAAAATAACGGATGGATAGATTTTGAGCGAGGAGTGAAACTTGCAACAAGCCGCTTTAGCGTCTCTTTTGGCATGGGTGCAAAACTTGAACGAGCACTTATTAACTTTATGCTGAATTTTAATTCAAAAAGAGGTTTTACGGAGGTCAGTGTGCCTTCTATAGTAAATAGAGCTGCATTGGAAGGAACAGGACAGCTTCCAAAATTTGAAGACGACCTTTATAAAATAGAAGATCAAGAGTTGTTTTTAATTCCAACGGCAGAAGTTCCGGTTACAAATCTATATCAAGATGAGATTTTGCCGGCTGATGCACTGCCTATAAAAATGACTGCTTACACATCATGTTTTAGAAAAGAGGCAGGTGCGGCAGGTCGTGATACAAGAGGTATGATAAGACAGCATCAATTTCACAAAGTTGAACTTGTCTCTATAACAAAGCCTGAAGATAGCGATAAAATATTTGATGAAATGGTTCAAACTGCTTCAGATATACTTACCGAACTTGAACTTCCGCATCGTCTTGTCACACTTTGTGCCGGAGACTTAGGATTTGGTGCAGCTAAAACCGTAGACTTGGAAGTTTGGCTTCCGGGTCAAAATAGTTACAGAGAAATAAGCTCAGTCTCAAATACCAGAGAATTTCAAGCTAGACGCGCAAAAATAAGATATAAAGATGGAGATAAAAACTCTTTTGTACACACTCTAAATGGTTCTGCATTGGCAGTGGGAAGAACTATGGTAGCTATTATGGAAAACTTTCAAAATGAAGATGGAAGCATCACTATTCCAAAAGCGCTTGAACCATATATAAATTAATATTATAAAATTCGGAAGTAGCTTATATTTCCGAATTTGTATTTTCTATTTTACTCTCAGTTGTAAAATATCCAATAAGAGATTCTGAAGCTGCAAGCTCATTGCCAACACTAATATTTAATCTAAAGTTAGAAGGCACATAGAGTGCTGTAACGCCGTTTAACATAAATCCGTATCTAGAGCCTTGAAGTATATTTTGAGCTTTTATAATATCTATGTCAATTGCCTTGAAACTTTGTTTTAGTATATGGGTAACTTTTATTTTATTGGATGATTTTTTATCAACAAAAATCAATTCTACATTTTCGTTAATATCTTTTGAGAGAGGATAAATAGAAGATAATCTTGCACCTCTGTAGATCGATATATCTTTTAATAATGATGTAAAAGGGGCTCTAAGAAGAGATACATTTAAATAATTACTCTCTACTTCTATTTTGTATGCGTAACTCTCTTTGCTATCCAACTCTTCTATTGAAACTACTTTTCCATCAACGGGACTAACAACACTGTTTTCCTGATAAAGCATATTTTGTCTCTCTGGATTTCTAAAAACAAAAAGAAAAAAAAGTGTCGTCAAAAAAGCAATAAACTGCAAAAAATCTAAATCAAGCAAAGTAAAAAGAAGAAGCGCTGCAACAGAAAATATTAAATAATTCCACCCCTCTTTTGCAACAGGTAAAAGATTATTCTTCATCTAATCCCTCTTTGTCATCTCTTTCTTTTTTTGAACTCTGTTCATCTTCAACCATTTTTGCATCAGCTTTTAACTCTTCTTCAATATCATCAACAACAAGATTTACTTTAGATTCTAATCCACTCTTTTTTTCAAAGTTTATAATAATTTCTCTAACTTCAGCACCTGTAACGCTCTCTTTTTTATAAAGAAGTTTCACCATATCTTCAATTGCACTTCTATACTCTTGAAGTCTTTGAACAACATGTTGATATCTCTCTTGAAGCGAACTTTTTATAAACTCATCCATGTCCTGCGCCATTTTTTCACTATATTCTCTACTCGCCTGCATACCTCCGCCACTCAAAAAAGATTGTCTACTTTTTTCAAGGACCATTAAACCTGCCACATCACTCATACCGTAAGTTTGAACCATTGATTTAATAATATCTGTCGCTCTTTCTAGATCATTCCCGGCACCCGTAGAAATTTCACCTATAAAAACCTCTTCCGCCGCACGCCCACCTAAAAGTACATCAACTTCTGCCCAAAGCTCATGCTTTTGCATCATAAATTTATTCTCTTCTGGCGTATTGAGCGTATATCCAAGTGCTGCTAAACCGCGAGGTACTATTGAGACTTTTGAAACTTTTTTAGCTCCCGGCGTTGTTTCAGCCATTAAGGCATGTCCGCTTTCATGATATGCAACAATTTTTTTCTCTTTTGGATTTATACGGCGAGATTTTTTAGAAAGTCCTGCTAAAGCTCGTTCCACTGATTCATAAAGATCTTTTTGTGTTACACTTTTTTGACTCTTTCTACCTGCAAGAAGTGCTGCCTCATTAACAATATTTGCCAAATCAGCTCCAGCTAAACCGGCTGTTAAGCGAGCAACTTCTTCGAGATCAACATCCTCATCCATCTTAACGCCTTTAACATGCACTTTCAAAATCTTTATACGACCTTCAAAATCAGGTTTATCCACCAATACCTGTCTATCAAATCGTCCCGGACGCAATAGTGCTTGATCAAGTATTTCAGGTCTATTTGTAGCTGCTAAAATAATAACGGGAGTATCTGTTCCAAATCCGTCCATCTCTGCTAAAAGCTGATTAAGAGTTTGCTCTCTCTCATCATTACCGCCCATATTAGCACCTGCCGCACGGCTTTTACCGATAGCATCGATCTCATCTATAAAAATAATGCTCGGTGCATCTTTTTTAGCCTGTTCAAAAAGGTCACGAACACGAGCCGCTCCGACACCGACAAACATCTCAATAAAACTAGAACCGCTCACCGAAAAAAATGGCACATCAGCTTCGCCTGCAACCGCTTTTGCCAAAAGAGTCTTACCAGTACCAGGGCTTCCTACAAGCAAAACGCCTTTTGGAATTTTTGCCCCGATTTCTACATAACGACCCGGATATTTCAAGAAATCAACAATCTCTTGAACCTCCTCTTTTGCCTCTTCTACCCCTGCTACATCGTCAAATTTAGTTTTAGGTTTTTCAGAGTTGATCATCTTTTTAGAGCCGCCCATCCCCAAAATACCGCTGCCCATACTTTTTTGCATTCGTCCGGCAAAAAACATCCATATTGCAATTATAATTAGAAATGGAAAAAGCCATCCAAACATCTCTGTAAACCAGTTTGTTTCGCTAAAGCCAACATACTCTATATTTTGTTTGTCCAATGATTCTGTTAACTTAGAGTCGCCCGGCACAATTCTTGTCGTATATAGAGTTGCATTATCTGTGCCATATGCTTTAATGTAACTTTGCCCTATTTCAACTTTTCTTAGACTTTTAGACTCTATTAAAGATTTAAGTTCTGAGTAACTTATCTGCTTTGTTTTTTTACTGCCTGCTAGTGTTCCATCTGAGACACTATTTTCTCCAATTATGGCTTTAAAAAGCATGATAATTACTACTGAAAATATCGCAAAAGTTATAAGCGGATTTTTATTAAAAAAATTATTATTATTGTTGTCATTTTTATCGTTTTTGTTTTGCATATCTATTTTTTACCTTGCTTTAATATTAATGTAACCCATTCATCTTGAGTTATTTTTTCTTGAATTTCAAAATCTTGATAAAACTTTAAGACTTTTGATTCATATTTATTTAATATTCCTGATAATATAAGCAATCCGCCTGCTTTTAAAACATTTTTTAAATCATTTGCTATAAAAGTCAAAACATCAGCCACTATATTTGCTACAACAATATCATAACTATCTTTTGTCAAACTACAAGAGCCTTCCCATAAGTTTTCAAACTTTACTGAATTAAGTTTAGCATTTACTCTACTGTTTTCTATACACTCCGCATCTGTGTCACAAGCATCAACTATTGCACCAAGTTTAATTGCCGCTATACCGAGTATTCCGCTCCCGCATCCTACATCTAAAACTCTATCACCCTCTTTTACATATTTTGCAATAGCTTTTAGTGATGATGCTGTTGTAGGATGATGCCCTGTGCCAAATGCCAGTGCCGGATCAATAGCTATATTTATCAACTCACTGCTTGGTTCATCCCATGTAGGATGAATATAAAATTTATCAATTTGAATCGGTTGAACACTCTCTTGATACACTTTTATCCAGTCGCTGTTTTTAAGTTTTCTCTGTTTGCATTCAAGTTCAACATCTTTGCCTAAAGCTTTTTGCAAAGCTTCTGCAAACTGCTCAAGTCCCCAAACTATAGTATCAAGCTCTTCTTCGCTTCTAATAATAAAACCATTATCCGTTTCTTCAAAACCGATGGGTAAAGTATCTGTTAAAAAATCCGAAAAAAGCGAATGATAAGAAGATACAGTAACTGTTAATTCAAAATAATACTCCTGCATTAAATTAAAACACCCATAAAAATGCTAGATTTCTTTTTTAAATCTTTTGAAATAAACGGTTTTTCAATATAATCATTAATACCCGTTTTTTTTGCCTTTGCCAATGCACTTTTTATAGCATCAAACACCCTTAAACTATCATCAATAACAAGTAATTTCAAATGAAACCCTTCTCTTTAAATATCTATAAATCAATAAACTATAATAGCTAAATTTTATTTATTTTGCTATTAAGCAAAGCTTAACTAAGCAACTTAAACATTTTTGCTAAATCTAGAGTTCCTTCGTAATATGCTTTGCCTATAATAACACCATCTACCAAATTTGTAGCAATTAAAGCTTCGATATCTTTCTCATCTTTTACGCCACCGCTGGCAATAGTACTAATTCCGCTTGCTTTTGCGATATCTACAGTAAAATCCACATTTACACCACTTAGTGTTCCGTCTTTTGAAACATCAGTACAGATTATGGCTTCTACGCCGGCATTTGCAAATTCACTTGCCAAATCAGTCGCTTTCATAGAGCTTACTTCACCCCATCCTTCAACTGCGACAAATCCGTCAATAGCGTCTATGCCTACAGCAATGGGATATTTCGCCGCCATATCCTTAACAAATTTCGGATTTTTCACGGCAATAGAACCAAGGATTACTCTGTCTATACCGATTTCAAGCATCTTTTTAATTGTCTCTTCATCTCGAATGCCGCCGCCAAGCTCAAGCTTTACATTACAATTTTGTCTAATCTTAATAATCTGCTCTAGATTTTTCGGCTCTCCGGCAAATGCTCCATTTAAATCAACTAAATGTACCCATTTGGCACCCATCTCTTGAAATTTTTTCACAAGTATCCAAGGCTCATCAGAGTATATTTTAGCACTCTCCATAAGACCCTTTGTAAGTCTAACTGCTTTTCCGTCTTTTAAATCAATTGCAGGGTATAGTGTCATGTATATAAATCCTTTTTAATATATTATAACTTTATAAAATTTTCTAATATTTTGAGTCCATTTTTATGACTTTTTTCAGGATGAGGCTGAATTCCCATAATATTTTTATGAGCAACCGCAGAAGCAAACTCATAGCCATAAACAGTTTTACCGATAATGTCTTGCTCATTTTCACATACAGCATGATAAGAGTGAACAAAATATAGATAATGCTGTTCATCTAAACCTTTAAAAAGAGGATGCTCTTTTGTAAAGACTCTATTCCAACCCATATGAGGAATTTTCAATGCTTCACTGAACTTAGATGGATCAAAAGCAACAACTTTTCCTTTTATAAGACCCAAACCTTCATGACTGCCAAACTCTTCAGAGCTTTCAAACAAAAGCTGCATTCCCAAACATATTCCAAGCATATATTTACCACTTTGCGCAAACTCTTTTATGGCTTCAATCATATTTCGTTCACGCAGATGTTGCATCGCGTCAGGAAAAGCACCAACACCCGGAAGTATCAACTTTTCATACTTTTTAAAATTTTGAGGATTACTCTCAACCACTGTTTTAGCGCCTATCTTAGCAAATGCATTTTGAACACTTGCCAAATTCCCCATATTATAATCAACAATTGCTATCATTCATCAATCTTTAATTTTGTAAATTTTATATAAACAGCAAGCCCTATTAAAAGCATTGCAACTCCGCTTATTATATACATAGCATAAACTAATTTTTCCGGGTCCGTTATAGCAAACTTAAACACAAGCATAAGAGCTTCAATGGACAAAGCGATAATAATAGAACCCAAAAATCTAACCATAGTTTTATGCGGTCCTGAAATATTATGATCTCTTTCACGCCCCATTATCTCCTCTTCTATTATTGTTTTTGATAAATCAAAAATAGCCAGAGAGAGCGTTAAAAGAATTGTAGCCTCAAAAACATTTTTAGCATCAAAATGAACAGCTGATATCTCATAAATAAAAAAACTTTGCACACCATTTATAAAAAGCAGCAAAGCAATAGCTACCAGTGCAAATGCAAAGAGAGCATAAGAGTATTTAAAAAATGTATAAAAAAATGTATCAGAAGTATTTAAACGAGATATTTTTAAAACTTCGTTAAGAGGCATATCCAAACATGCAATATACTTTAAATTGCCATTTTCATCAAAAATTGGCTGCGAAGCTGTTACGCACAATTCGCCTGTTAAAAGTGAAGGATAAGGGTCAGTTACAGTACATCTTCCCTCTCTAACGGCTCTATAGTAGTATGCCCTGTCAGCCAAAATTCTTCCTACATCCTGATCTCTTTGTGAGTGTTCTTGAAATGTCGGACTAATCTGCACCCCTTTGTTATCTAAAAGATAAACACCGTCACAGTTTTCAAGATCTCCTTTGATTTTTAAAAGTCTCGGCAGTATCATCTCTTGACTTATCGAAGGAAGTCTATTAGGAATATTTTTAGAAAAAAGATAACAAAAGTAGGCTCTTGCTTTTGTTCTGCCTCTTGAAAAATCCTGTATATCCGTTGGGACCATTTTTTGCCTTAAATTTTTGTATGATTATACCAAATGCTTTATAACAATTTTATAAGTTACCCTACTTTCATTTGATATAATCTATTTTTAAATTTATAGCTGGAGTTATTGAACAATGGGATTTAAACTATTTTTGCTATTTGAAAAATTTTTAATGATTCTACCGAAAAAAATACGAAAAGGTTTTTTTATTTTTTTGGCAAAAGTTGCATATTACCTCTCTTTTAGATACAGAAATGTTGGATTTGCAAACCTAGATTTTATATTCGGCGATAAACTTACACAAAAAGAGAAAAAAGAAATAATCAAATACAGTTTTAAAAACTTACTCTTAAACTTTTTGCATTTAATGGAAATCAGGCATATGAACAAAGAGGATTTTGCAAAAAAAATAACAGTAAAAAATATAGAAGCTGTAGAGAAAGTGCACGAACAAAAAAGAGCAGCTGTATATATAACTTCCCATTACTGTTCATGGGAGTTAGGCGGGATAGCGGTAGGAATTTTTGCTGAACCAATAGCCGCTGTTTATAAAAAAATGAAAAATCCAAATTATCAGAAGTGGGTACTTGAATCAAGATCAAACTTAGGAAATACATCATTAGAAAAATCTAGTGTAATTAAATCTCTTATAAAACTTGCTAAAAATGGCAAAGCCAGCGGTATTCTAATCGACACGGCTATTAGCTCCAGAGTAGGTGTAGAAGTTGAATTTTTAGGTAAAAAAGTGCATCAAACTGCAACACCATCCTATTTAGCAAGAAAATTCAATGCTGCAATTATTCCAGTTATCATAAAAACAGAAGATGAAGAAAACTATACTCTAACATTTTTTGATGAGATAGAGGTGCCAAAAACAGATAACGAAAAAGAGGATATTCAAAAAGCAACACAGCTTCAAGCTGACTGGCTAACAAAAGTCATAATAGATGACCCAAAATTTTGGTTCTGGATTCATCGTAGATTTAAAAATAGATATCAATATATTTATAAAAAAAAGACTTAAAAACTTTTTTGAGTTTTATGTTATACACTCTTTTGTTCTCGCCTCAAAAAGCTTCATAATAGTTAAGAAAAATGCAGTAATAGCAGGTCCTAAAATCATTCCCCAAAACCCAAAAGTCGTAAGTCCCGCAATAATGGCAAAAAAGATAATAAGCTCATTCATCTTTGCATCATCCTCTTCTAAAAGTCTTAGATTTATCTCTTTAATAATCAAAGGTTTTATAAAAGTATCTGCAACAACTGAAATAACAAGAATAGAATAAAGAGCTATAAATATTGCATTAGAACTATTGCCGACAGAAAATTCATAAAACATAAAAGGAAGCCACATAAGCGCTCCTCCAATTACAGGAATCAATGATGCAAATCCATACATAATTCCAAATAAAAGCCCATTGTACCCCATAAAAGAGATAGCAATCCCAAAAAGTATTCCTTGAAACATCGCATTAACAATTATAGAGTAAAAGACAACACTCATTACAGATGAGAGCTCTTTTGCTAAAAGTGTTGTCTCATCAACTGACATCTGGACAACTCTCTTTAAAAAATCTACTACATAACTCCCATTGTATTGAGCAAAAAAATAAAAAATTATCACTAAAAACGAATTTTTAAGATACCCTGCACTCATTGATCCAATATTTCCCGTTAAAGAGAGAACATAAGAAGCAATCGAATTTACATTAACTTCTTTCATTAAATCATCAGTATAGGGCTTTAAAAATGACAAATATTCAGGCGGATTTAACAAAAATTCCCTAATAAACACTTCTATATTTTTAAAAATTGTAAAATCCATGCTGTTTAATTTTATTGTCAATGTTGCCAAAAAATATCCAAGAGGCACAAAAAACAGAACTGCCAACAAAAAACTTGAAATCAGTGCTGCAAAAAATTTTGATTTTACTGTTTTTTCAAAAAAATTCTGAATATTTGATGTAGAAATTGCCAATAACGCTGCGATTATCATTCCAAGCAAAAATGGAACATACAGAAGATACATCCAGTATAAAGAGGTGGCAAATAGTATGGCTACAAAGTATTGCGGTTTCAAAAGAGAGATCCTTCTTCATGTTCAAAATTAACATTTAAAACATCATAAGTGTTTTTTGTTGCTTTTCTGCCCTTTGAAGTTCTCTCCAAATAACCATTTGCAATCAAATAAGGCTCCAGCACATCCTCTACCGTTCCCTCATCTTCACTAAGCGAGGCAGCTATAGTACTCAGCCCGATAGCTTTTCCTTTTGCTCCAATAAGAAGATTTAAAAGCTTAATATCCATCTCATCAAATCCATGAGAGTTTATGCCAAGCTCCTCAAGCGCAAATTTTGTTCTTGAATGTACAATCTTTTCCTCATTAGCGACATCTGCAAAATCTCTTACACGACGAAGGAGTCTAAGCGCAATACGCGGTGTTCCACGACTTCTTTTTGCTATTTCAATGCATGCCTCATGCACTATCTCTTTATTAAGTTTTGCCGAAGCCTGCAAAATAATTTTTGCCAGCTCTTCAGGAGAGTAAAATTGCATTCTAAAATTCATTCCAAATCTATCGCGAAGCGGATTAGAGAGCATCCCTGCTCTTGTAGTAGCACCGATAAGAGTAAAACGCGGCAAATCTATCTTAACTGTTTGCGCAGCCGGTCCGCTTCCTATAATAATATCAATTCGAAAATCTTCCATAGAGGAGTAGAGTATCTCTTCAACAGCTGGTGAGAGACGATGTATCTCATCGATAAAGAGAATATCACCCTCCTCCAAATTTGTAAGAATTGCAGCCAAATCTCCGCTTTTTTCTATCATGGGAGCAGCTGTTACTTTTATATTTGTATTCATCTCGTTGGCGATAATTAGCGCTAATGTTGTTTTTCCCAATCCCGGTGGTCCAAAAAAAAGAACATGATCAAGAGCTTCTCTTCTTTTTTTACTGGCTTCTATAAAAACACCAAGATTTTTTTTAATCTGTTCTTGACCGATATATTCACTCCAGGCGCTTGGACGAAGAGTCGTCTCTAAACTCTCTTCATTCTCAAATCTCTCTATCTCAACTAATCTTTCCATACTCTCTCTTAGTAAGTGTGTATTTCTTGAGGAAACTCTCTACTTTTTACCTCATCAGAATAATTTTTCACTGCATTTTTAACTAATAATGCTCCATCCATGTATTTTTTTACAAATTTAGGTGTAAATTCTTCAAAAAATCCCAACATATCAGAAAATACGAGAACCTGTCCATCTACATCTTTTCCTGCACCGATGCCAATAACAGGTATTGCTACGCTTTTTGCCACTTCAGCTGCTACTTCAGCTTTTACACCTTCAATAACCATACAAAAAGCACCTGCTCTCTCTACCGCTTTTGCATCTTTAACAAGCTTTGCTTTTTCTTCTTCTGATTTCCC
The DNA here is from genome assembly GCF_009883775.1 of Sulfurimonas sp. CVO. Lineage (NCBI taxonomy): Bacteria > Pseudomonadati > Campylobacterota > Epsilonproteobacteria > Campylobacterales > Sulfurimonadaceae > Sulfurimonas > Sulfurimonas sp. CVO. The sequence goes on along the minus strand of NZ_CP033720.1, from coordinate 350,704 downwards.
TTTTACTTTATAACCGCCTTCTGAACGAACTGCTTGAGGAAGCAGCCCAATATGGCCACAAACTGCTATTCCGTTAGAACAAAGATGCTTTATAATATGAGCTTTGTCTTCACCACCCTCAATTTTTACAGCATCAGCAGCTGTCTCCTGAAAAATTCGTATCGAGTTTTTAAGAGCCTCTTCAGAATTTATATCTGTTCCAAAAGGCATATCACAAATAACAAAACTGTTCTTTGCTCCTTGACAAACTGCATTTGTATGATAAATCATTTGCTCAAGAGTTGCACTCAAAGTATCATTTTTACCTGCAAAACTCATATTTAGACTATCGCCTACTAAAATCATATCAGAACTTGGTTCCAAAAGTTTCGCAAAAAGAGCATCATAAGCTGTTATCATTACCAAAGGTTGAACACCTTTTGCTTTTTTAATACTGTTTATTGTCATTTTTTTAATCATTTGGCACTCTTTTTTTTCAATAGAAAATTTAATAAAAGAATTTTAACTAAATTAATGTAATAATGAATTAACTTTTATAGCCGACTTATAAATTTTATAAATATAAAAATTTATTTTAACAATAAAGTTAACTTGAAAGGATTTTAGAAAAGTGCTATAATTTAAACTCTATAGAGAAACTTTGTATAAATTTAAAAATACTTTAAATATTAAAAAGATTCTTAGTTTAAATAATCTAACTTGGAAAACAATTGAAAAAATTAGTAGCATATATTACAGCTGGTTATCCAGAAAAGTCTTTTAGTGTTGATTTAGCATTTGCCCTTAGTAAGAACGGGGTAGATTTGCTAGAGTTGGGAGTTCCGTTTTCTGACCCTGTTGCAGATGGTCCATTGATAGAAAAAGCAAACTATAAAGCTTTGGAACTTGGTTTTAAATTTGAACATCTTTTAGATATTTCTAAAACAATTGCTCCCAAAGTAGATACATTATGGATGGGATATTTTAACAGTTTTTATCAACATAACCTAAACACATTAATTCCGCTTGCAAAAGAGATAGGAATAAGCGGATTTATCATTCCGGATCTGCCTTATGAAGAGAGTTTGGCATATAAAAATTTATTTGACTCAAATCATATATCAAATATTAGTTTTATCGCTCCAACTGACAGCGAAAGCAGAATTGCAGAGATAGTTAAAGATTCTAAAAAATTTATATATATGGTAGCATATGCAGGAATCACAGGCTCAGGTGTTTCAGAAGATCTTCAATCTGTCCTGTCATCTATAAAAAAATATACTCAAACTCCGGTTTATGTCGGTTTTGGAGTTAATAAAAAAACTGCAAAAGATAAAGTAAAAGGTGCTGATGGAGTAATTGTCGGAAGTGCTTTTGTTGAAATACTGCTAGATTATAATTTAAATTATACGCAAAAAATAGCTAAATGCGGCGAACTGGCAAAAATACTAAAGAGTGAAATAAATAGTTAAAACTACTCTCTTAATGTTGCAATAAGCCGCTTTGGATAGATTATTAACTCCAAAGCGTCTAAAATATTTTTACAAACAATATCAGCATTTTTTAAAGTTTTTACCGAACACCCTTCATCACCCATTAAAGCTATCGAAATATTAGCTTCTTGTAACATTAAAGAGTCATTATTTCCATTTCCGATAGCAATAGAGTTTTGAGCACCGATAGAGTTTAAAAAATCTTTTTTTTCTACTGTATGGTGAGTGCTCTTTAATACAATAATTTCGATATCAAACCCATGTAACTCTTTTTGAACGCTTCCAAATGTATCTGCCGTTATCACAAAAACTTTAAAATCTTTTGTCAATTTTTTAAATAATTCGCCGACACCATTAAGCAATTTTCCATCTTTGGCTATGGTTCCATTATAATCACATACAATATTTTTAAGATCAACAGTTTTATAGTTTGGAATTTCGATGAACATTTTGGTATCCATTGTTTTTTATTTTTTTGCTGCTTGTTAAAAGCTAAAATGTAAGAAAATATATTAAATTTTAGAAGAGTATAGAAGTTGTTTTAAATACAAAATGGTGCGCCCGACATGATTCGAACATGTGACCGCTGGTACCGCAAACCAGTGCTCTATCCAGCTGAGCTACGAGCGCACACCATCTCTATTAAAGAGAACGAAATTATATCACTCTTACCTTAGATAATAATAAATTCAACTCTTAAATTTCTAATTTTTTTGTGATTTCTTCTATTTTTTGTTCTTGTAAAAATAGTTCATGGTTTTTACGAACATATGCCTGAAGAAGCACTTTTAAATCATTATTTCCCTCAACATTAAAGTCTTTTCTCATCTGCTGTTCTAAAAAATGAGCAAAACCATCTTCTACATCTACATCAAAACGGCGGCCACCTATATTTAAACCAAGTTTTTTACTCATATATTTAAACCATTATTTCTTCTAATTTCTCTACTATTGACTCTATTTCTGAATCTTTCATGGCATTTTGTTCTATCAACTTTTCTATCTCTTGGTTTTTTATTTCACTCTCAGCTTTTAATTTAACTACCTCTAAACGAAGGGTCTCATTCTCCTGTTTAAGCAAATTATACTGTTCCACAACAGCTGATACTTTATCATTTAATTTTGTTAAAGTTGTTTGATTTTGCATAAAACAATCCTACCTCTTTTATATAATCATAATTCTATCATAATTTGATATAGGATATTTAATTATCATATTTTTTGTATGATTTTTTTTATAATATTTATTTTTATATTATTAAAAGCAACTTATATAATATAAATTAAATCTTTGACTTGATATAATGCCCGCGAGAAGCTCTTATAATCTTAAAAATTATTAAAAAATTATTCAAATATGGATAGAGTTTTCTAATGAATATAAAGGAATTATATGAAAAGAATAGTTATAAAAGTCGGTACGGCAGTTTTAACAGAAGATAATAATATCGCCAAAGAGCGAATGCTTAATCTTGTTACATTAATTGTTATGTTAAAGAAAAAATATGATGTTATATTGGTTACTTCTGGTGCGGTTGCTGCAGGATATTCTATACTTAAGCTTGATAAAAGAAAACAAATTGGAAAAAAAGCGCTCGCTGCAACCGGACAGCCAATCTTAATGACTTCTTACAAAAAGAAATTTGATATTTATGATATTACCACAGCTCAAATTTTACTTACTGAGGATGATTTTGACTCAAGAAAAAGAACTAAAATGTTTCAAGAGATTATCGATGCGCATCTAGAAAATGATATTTTGCCTATTGTAAATGAAAACGATATTACTTCTACGCCAGAGCAGCTCTTTGGAGACAATGATCAATTATCGGCAAATGTAGCTTATGCAACGAATGCCGAACTGCTAGTAATACTTAGCGATATTGATGGATACTATGATAAAAATCCTCAAGAATTTAAAGATGCCAAACTTTACAAAACTATAAATGAATTACCGGAAAATGTACTCAATGACACCTCTACTGCAAATAATGAATTTGCAACAGGTGGAATCGTAACAAAACTTAAAGCGGCTGATTTTTTAATAAAGCGAGAAAAAAGAATGTTCTTATGTAATGGCTTTGATTTAAGTGCTGCAAAATCATTTCTTCTAGAGGGTAAACATACTCTAGGAACTCTATTTGAACCAAAACCTAAAACAAAAAAAGAGAAATAAACTCTTCTGATAAAAATTATCGGCAACATGTAGCTGTGCTGCCGATACGAACATTACTTATTTTTAATCATAATCTTCTGAGAACTTACTTCTATTTGGAAACTTCTCAATATGATCATAATCATCTTCATCATCATCCCAAGAGTCATCAAACTCATTTTCAAGCACTCTCTCATATCCCATTTTATTGAGCTCATCATCAAGCAGCTCTATATCGATACCATTTTTTTTACTAAAATCTAAGATATAATCAATATCTTCTTTCATCACACCATTTAACTCTAATGCAAATTCTAAATCTTTAAATGTCACATTTGCCCTTTTAACAAATATATTCCACCCCTTTTGTTGTGGATCAATGATGCTTTCACATAACTACTACTGGCATTCAAGCCTATTTAACCTAAACCTAAATTTTATATAAAATTATACTCTCAAAAAAAAAAAATTTTGCTAAAAATAACTTTAAAATTTTATTTTTTTAAACAGTTATTCATCAATAAAATTATAAATTTTTTACTATTATATATGCTATAATTTATATAAAAGATAGGATTTATTTTATGCCGGAAAAAAAAATTATTGGGGCGAAAGAGATCATTTCTATTATTGATTTACAACTTTATGATTTAGATGCAAAAATAGATACTGGTGCAGATTCAAATGCTCTGCATTGTGATGATATATTTGTAGATGAAAATAATATTGTGCATTTTAAACTACTCGATAAAGTTCATGAAGCATATCACGGAAAAAAAATGCAAATACCTCTTTATCAAATGAAAAAGATAAGGAGTTCAAACGGAAAACTTCAGGAGAGACCTTCAATTCGTGTAAAAGTTAATTTTTTTGGAAAAGAGTACACTACTGTTATATCATTAACTAACCGTTCAGATATGAAATATCCCATGTTAATAGGAAGAAAATTTTTAGCGAATAAATTTTTAGTTGATGTTTCAAAAAAATATCTTACAAAATCTAAACAGGAAGAAAAATGAGAGTCTATATATTATCAAGAAACAAAGAGTTATACTCTACTAAAAGATTAGTTGAAGCTGCCGAGGAAAGAGGATGGGAAGTAAGAGTGATTGACTACCTGAAATGTAGTATTGAAATTATGAAAGATGAACTTAAAATCAACTATTTAGGTAAAGAGCTGCCGACTCCTGATGCTATTATCCCAAGAATTGGAGCAAGCAGAACATTTTATGGTGCTGCAATGGTTAGACACTTTGAAATGATGGATGTTTTTTCCGTTACAGGCTCTTTGGCAATTAAAAGAAGCAGGGACAAACTAAGAAGTCTTCAAATCTTATCTAAAAATGGTGTCGACATGCCAAAAACTGTTTTTGCATCTAATAAATCAAGCGCCAAAGATGTTATAAAACTTAGCGGTGGCGCACCTTTAGTTCTTAAAATACTTGAGGGTACACAAGGTGTTGGTGTAGTTTTGGTTGACAGTGAAAAAGCTGCAAAATCTGTACTTGACGCATTTTACGGGATGGATGTAAACCTGCTTGTTCAAGAGTATATAGAAGAAGCAGGCGGAGCTGATATAAGAGTCTTGATTGTAGGCGGTGAAGTAGTAGGTGCAATGAAAAGACAGGGAGCAGAGGGTGATTTTAGATCAAATCTGCATCAAGGGGGAAGTGCAACTGCACATAAGCTCTCAAGAAAAGAAAAAGCGATGGCATTAGCCGCTGCAAAAGCGATGGGACTTGGAGTCTGCGGAGTCGATATGATACCTTCATCAAGAGGCCCGTTAGTAATGGAGGTAAACTCCTCTCCCGGCCTAGAGGGAATTGAAAAATCTACAAAAATTGATATAGCCGGAAAAATCATGAGCTATATTGAAAAAAATGTAGCTCCTAAAAATGAAATGAATGCAAAAAAAAGAAAATTAAAAAAAGATAGCATTGGAGCTTAAAAAATGCCCGATACAAGGTTGATTTTAGGTAATCAAGAGATACCTAAAGGTGCTAATTTAACCATAAATCTTGAATTGCCAAAATTATACAATACTCCTACACAGCTTCCTGTTCATGTTATAAGAGGGAGAAAAGAGGGACCTGTTGTATTTATAAGTGCTGCAATACATGGCGATGAGCTAAATGGTATAGAGATAATAAGACGACTGAGAAAATTAGACATTTTAAAAAAAATCAGAGGAACTCTCTTATTGGTTCCTATCGTCAATGTTTATGGAATTATGACACTCTCAAGATATCTACCCGACAGAAGAGATCTAAACCGAAGTTTTCCCGGAAGCATAAAAGGTTCCCTTGCAAGCAGAGTTGCAAAAATTTTTTTTGATGAAATAGTAAAAAAGTGTGATTTGGGAATAGACCTGCATACTGCTTCGATTCATAAATCAAATCTGCCTCAAGTTAGAACAAATATCGAAAATGAGTATACATTCAAACTTGCAAAAGCTTTTGAAGCTCCTGTTGTACTGCACTCTGAATTAAGAGACGGCTCACTTAGAGCTGTGGCTCAAGAAGAAGGTATACCTATACTTCTATATGAGGCAGGCGAAGCTTTACGATTTGATGAAAAATCTATTAGAATTGGAGTGCATGGTATAATAAATGTGCTTAGAGAAAACGGTATGCTTCCCAAAGTAGTAAAAAAAAGAGGTCAAAAAACTCCAATAATCACAAGAAATACTCAATGGATACGCTCAATAGAAAGCGGCATGCTAAGAACAATAAGAGCACTTGGAGATGTGGTGCGCAAAGATGAGATAGTTGCATTCATTGATGAACCCCTGGGAGATAAAAGTTTTGAGTTAAAAGCGCCTTTTGACGGAGTTATAATCGGAAAATCAGAAATCCCTTTAGTGCAGGAGGGAGATGCTATTTTTCATATAGCAAAATTTAGAAATCTTGAAGTTGCAGAAAACAAAATTGAGTACTTTAATGAAAATGTTATTGAATCAAGCGAATTCTTCGAGCTTAATGATGAGGAGATAATAGAATAAAGATGGAACTGTTTTATGATATATTAAAACAACTTATTCGCATACCTAGTGTTGTAGGAGAAGAGCATCCTTTTTTTATGTTTATAAAAAGAGAACTTGAAGAAATTGGTGTAACAGTTGAATACTATGACGGTGTACTTGTAGCAAAAGGGAAAGAGCCTAATAGTGGTTATATCTCCGCTCACGCAGATAGACATGGACTTATTTGCACCGGCCATAATGAGTTTCAGTATGCTGCATTTATTGCAAAAAATAAAGCAGATCTAACCGGTGATTCGAACTCAGAGCAATTGTTGCACAATTTTACGGCAAGATTTGTTGATGAAAAAGTTCAGGCATATGAGCCTTGGTCGGGAAACTATTTAGGGCTTGGCTCTATAAAAGATGCGTATCTTTGTCAAAGAAGAAATAATATTCTTTTTAAAATAGATGGTTTTGATTATCTTTTTCCAGGAACGCCTATAGCCTTTACAGACAAACTTGAAATTAATGGCGATTTAATATCTGCGCAGTTAGATAATGTCATAAGCATTGCTGTTATTATCTATATGTACACTGCTGGCTATCAAGGCACCGCTTTTTTTACTGCTTCTGAAGAGGCAGGCAGAAGCTGGAGATTTTTGATGGAGTGGTTTAAGCGTTTTGATATAAAAACAGATGAGCTGCTTGTGCTTGACACAAGTCCCTACCCTACTTTGGAGGAGATTAAAAATATAGATATAGTTATGAGAAACAGAGATTCAAATGCCGTATTTAGATCACCTCTAAAAAATAAAATCAAGAAAATTGCTATAAAAGAGAAGATAAAATACAATTTTAAAGATAACTATTTAAAAGCTAAAATGGCTAAAAATGGCACAATCAGCTCTCTCGGAACAACAGAACTTGGAAGATTGATTTATGCAACCAAGGGAGAGATTCAAGGAACAACTCTACAAATACCGACAATAGGTTACCATACAGTACATGAAACAACAACAAAAAAATCAGTTGAGAGCATAATTACTATTTTAAAAAAAATATACATAAAATGATATATAAATATTGAGACCTTTAAATATTATGCAAATTATTATTACAATATTTCTAAAATAAACTTCAAATCAATCACAAATAACACTTTTAATAATAAAAATTGATAAATAAAATAAATTTTTAGAAAGTAACTTTTTAGCTCCTTTCAAATCTTGTTTGACAATTTTTTGACATTTTATTGACTTTTGAACATATGTGCGTTATTATTGATGCAATAAATTAAAAAAAAAGGATTTACTCTCCTTTTTATTCGATTTATTAATTTATAAAACTTTGTTGTCAACTAGAATGTCAAAAAAATCATAACTTGAAGATTTATAGAACTTCTAAGATTATGATCTTATTTAAGCAGCTGGAGACTAAATAAAAAATATCTTAGAAAGTGTTGTATCAAAATTATTAAGCTCTCTAAGTATATTGACTCAAAAAGTTAAAAAATATGAGGTTAAACCATGAGTATCAAGAAGATTTTTAGTTTTTATATCAATGGCTTCAAAAGCATGACAATAGGAAAAACTTTATGGAAAATTATCTTTATAAAACTGGTGGTAATTTTGCTCTTTTTAAACTACTTTATTCATAACAAGAATTTTAAAACAGAGTATAAAACATATGACGAAAAAATAAATTTCGTTTATGAAAACTTGAGATTAAAATAGGAGAAAAAGATGGAAGAATCTTTAATTGACTGGAGTCGTGCACAATTTGCACTTACGGCTATGTATCACTGGATTTTTGTGCCCCTGACTTTGGGACTTGGATTTATAGTAGCAATAATGGAAACAATGTATGTCAAAACCGGAAGTGATTTTTGGAAAAAAACAACCAAATATTGGATGACACTTTTTGCTATTAATTTTGCAATTGGTGTAGCAACCGGAATAATTATGGAATTTGAATTTGGTACAAACTGGGCAAATTATAGCTGGTTTGTAGGTGATATATTTGGTGCGCCGCTGGCTGTAGAGGGAATTTTAGCGTTTTTTATGGAATCGACTTTTTTTGCCGTTATGTTTTTTGGATGGGATAAAGTAGATAAAAAATTTCATCTTTTGTCCACTTGGCTTGTTGCGATTGGTTCAAATCTTTCAGCACTTTGGATTTTAGTGGCAAACGGTTGGATGCAATATCCTGTTGGAATGCACTTCAATCCAAATACTGTAAGAAATGAGATGATGAACTTTTGGGATATACTTTTTTCTCCCGTTGCAGTTAGTAAATTTCTCCATACTCTTGGAAGTGGTTATGTTATGGCTGCCCTTTTTGTAGTAGGAGTCAGTTCTTGGTATCTTCTCAAAAATCGCGATGTAGTATTTGCAAAAAAATCGATGCTTGTAGGTGCCACATTTGGACTAATTACCTCTTTGTTTTTAGCTTTAAGCGGAGATGAATCAGCACATCAAGTAGCGCATAAACAACCCGTAAAACTCGCAGCGATGGAGGGACTATATAAAGGAAAAGAGGGAGCTGGACTTGTTGCAGTTGGTCTGCTTAATCCAAATAAAGCTCTTAACAATGACGAAAATCCATTCCTTTTTGATATAGAGATACCTTATATTCTTTCAATCTTAAGCTACCATAAAACGAATGCTTTTGTACCGGGCTTAGAAGATTTAGTATATGGAAATGAAAAATATAACATAATGGGAGCGGCAGAAAAAATAGAAAAAGGCAAAATTGCTCTTGAAGCACTACAAAGCTATAAAGAGGCAAAAAAAGATGCAAATGAAGAAGCTTCCAAAGCTGCACAGACAACGCTTGAAGAGTATATGCCGTACTTTGGATATGGATATTTAAAAAAACCTGAAGATATAGTAGCACCGGTTGCTACAACTTTTTACGCATTTCATATCATGGTATGGCTTGGCGGTTGGTTTATTATACTTTTTGCTTTTGTACTTTTTTTCCTTACAAAAAAAGAGATTCAAAAATATCCTCTTTTGCTTAAAGCGGCTTTTTGGTCAATTCCACTTGGATATATAGCCGGTGAGGCTGGATGGGTTGTTGCTGAAGTTGGTCGTCAACCATGGGCAATTCAGGATTTAATGCCAGTCGGCATTGCAGCAACACATATATCTACAACAAATGTAATGATAAGTTTCTTTTTATTTGCAACACTTTTCACAACACTGCTTATTGCAGAAATAAAAATTATGACCAAACAAATAAAAATTGGTCCGGATGGAGGACACTAAAATGGTAGGATTCGGTGATTTAGATTTACTTACACTTCAACAATACTGGTGGTTTGTGATCTCGCTTTTAGGTGGTCTTTTTGTTTTTATGATGTTTGTTCAGGGTGGACAAACTCTAATTTACAAACTATCTACAAATGAGACAGAAAAAACAATGTTAATCAACGCTATTGGGCGTAAATGGGAATTGGGATTTACTACTCTTGTTCTTTTTGGCGGGGCACTTTTTGCAGCATTTCCTCTCTTTTACGCAACGAGTTTCGGCGGAGCTTACTGGGTGTGGCTCGCAATACTCTTTTGCTTTATTATTCAAGCAGTAAGTTATGAGTATAGAAGCAAACCGGATAATTTCTTAGGACAAAAAACCTATGAAGTATTTTTATATATAAATGGAACTTTAGGAGTATTTTTACTGGGTGTGGCAATTGCTACCTTTTTTAGCGGCAGTGAATTTAAAATTGATTCAAACTTCTTTTCTCATTGGCAAAATCCACTTCGTGGTTTAGAAGCACTTTTTAATCCAATGAACTATCTTTTAGGGTTTGCACTGGTATTTCTTACTAAAATTACCGGTGCAATGTATTTTATCAATATAATTAATCATAAGGAGATCCGAGAAAAAGCACTTTCATCAATAAAAATCAATATGCTTTTATTTTTGCTTTTCTTTTTAGGATTTATAGGATGGATTTTTACCAAAGATGGATTTGCAATAAATGAAAGTGGTATTGTTTTTATGCAGCAATATAAATATTTTTATAATTTCTTAGATATGCCGATTCTTTTAACTCTATTTATTATAGGAATAATTATGGTTATTATATCTGTGTTTAATACTATTGCATTCAAAAAAACATCTTGTATCAAAACAGGTGGTATAGGCGTTGTTTTAACCGTAACAGCACTTTTAACAAGCTTAGGTTTTAATAATACAGCTTACTATCCATCAACTTATGATTTGCAAAGTTCTTTAACAATTATGAATAGTTCGGGAAGTCATTATACACTTATGGCAATGAGTTATGTTTCTTTAATGGTGCCATTTGTATTAGCATATATCGCTTATGCATGGTACTTAATGGACAGAGTAAAGATAACCAAAGAGGAGATTGAATCTCCAAATGCACACAACTACTAGGAGACAAGACAATGGAATATACATACGGACTAACATGGTTTAGCCTTTGGCCTATAATAATCTATTTGGGATACAAATTTTCAATTAAAAATGTAATGAAATTTGAAGAAAATGAGGGGTAAAAACGCCCCTCTTTAAAATTTTTATAAAATGAAATAAAAAAATGACAAAATTATGTTATCGTTTATAAGAAGAGATAGTAAAAAAATTATATACTTTTATAATAAGCTTGATTTTATTGCATCTCTTCTATTATGCTTAAGAATTTATATATTTTAAAAGAGAGAAAAATATATAGAAGTAGTTGCGAAACAGTTTTTAAGCCTTAAAAGGCTTTAAGAAGAGGGAGTTGAATTTTATGCGAAATCCGACTAAAAAAATACAATGAGCAATATTTACAATCTAATAGACAATCTTCATTTAGAAGATTTACAAAACGAAACACATCCGTCAATATTTGACGAAAATGAAGGATATGACATGTTAATTGTCAGACTTCCTGTTATTTATAAAGAGCTACAGGTAATTTCCACAGGATTTATAATTACAAATGAGAACAGTTATCTCTACGACAGAGATAATAGAGTCTTTAAAACATTAGAGAGTCGTTTTGAAGCTCCATATAAAATATTAGACAAGATGGTAGATGAACTCTTAGAATCATTTGAAAATTATCGTGATTTGATTGCAGATATGGAAGAGTCTCTATATTTAAACAAAACAACAACTTCTTTTATGAACAACTGGCTAAAACTTAAGCGCAATATAGTAAGAGTTGAAAGAACATTATTCCATGCATCTTTTACTATGAATAAAGCAATTCAGCATTATGAAAAGAGTGATGATTTTCCTATAAATCATTATATAGATTTACATGAACATATGGAGCGCACATTAAGATCTGCTACGCTGCAACTCTCTAAACTTGATTATCTTTATAGTTTTTACAGTGCACGAACAAATGAAAAAATGAACTCTCTCGTCTACAACCTAACAATGATATCGGCTATATTTTTACCCTTAAATCTGGTTGTAGGATTTTTTGGTATGAATACAAGCGGCTTACCATTTACAGATACAACAGACGGAACAACAAATGTTATGATTCTAATACTCTTCTTATTAGCAATAACTGCAGGAGCTATAAGTTTTTTAAAAAAGAAAGTTTGAGGATAAAAAAGATTATTACTAAAATAGGTTGAAAAAACCTATTTTAGAAGGAGAAATAAATCAGAGTAATTTTATCTTATTTAACTTTTATATTTCTAATTACTTTATAGTTATCTAATATTTTTAAGTCTAATCTAATTTTATATAAAAAACAGCTCAACACAAAAAAGAAGGGCAAGAGAAAGCAACTATCATTATCCATAACATTAAGCTATTCAGATATAATTTCATATGTCAAAATTTAAAATTTATTCAGATTATTCGCCAGCAGGCGACCAGCCTACAGCCATTAAAACCATAAGTGATTCCATTCTTAAGGGTAATCGTTACCAAACCTTAGAAGGTGTTACAGGAAGCGGTAAAACCTATACTATGGCAAGTGTTATAGAAAAAGTGCAGATGCCGACCATTATTATGACGCATAACAAAACTCTTGCTGCTCAGCTTTACAGTGAGTTTCGTCAATTCTTTCCAAAAAATCATGTAGAGTACTTTGTATCATATTATGATTATTATCAGCCAGAGGCGTACATTCCTCGTCAAGATCTGTTTATAGAAAAAGATAGTGCCATTAATGATGAACTTGAGCGTCTTCGCCTCTCTTCAACCGCGAATCTTCTCTCTTACGATGATGTTATTGTCGTAGCTTCAGTTTCAGCAAATTACGGGCTGGGAGACCCCGAGGAGTATGAAAGCATGGTGCAATCCATCGCTGTCGGTGATGAAATAGCACAAAAAAAACTTCTGCTTCGTCTTGTCGAGATGGGTTACAGCCGAAACGACACCTACTTCGACAGCGGGCATATACGCGTAAACGGAGAGAGCTTGGATGTATTTCCGCCCTACTTTGAGCAAGAAGCCATCCGCATAGAGTTTTTCGGCGACGAGATAGAAGCTATCTACACCTTTGATGTAATAGACAACAAAAAGCTTGAAGAGCACAAAAGTTTTACCATCTATGCAACCTCACAGTTTAGCGTAAGTCAAGAGAAAATGGCTGTGGCAATAAAACGCATAGAAGAGGAGCTCGACGAGAGGCTTGCTTACTTTCAAAAAGAGGGCAAACTTGTTGAATATCAGCGTCTAAAACAGAGAGTAGAGTTTGACCTTGAGATGCTTCAAACGACTGGAATGTGCAAAGGGGTTGAGAACTACTCAAGACTGCTTACAAACAAAAAACCGGGTGAAGCTCCATACACTCTGCTTGATTACTTTGCTCTGCACCATAAAGAGTATCTCGTAATTGTTGATGAATCACATGTTTCACTTCCGCAATACCGCGGCATGTATGCAGGAGACAGAGCCAGAAAAGAAGTTTTGGTAGAGTATGGATTTCGTCTGCCAAGTGCGCTTGACAACCGTCCTTTAATGCTTGATGAGTATATTAATAAAGCACCTCACTATCTTTTTGTTTCTGCAACACCTTCGGAGTATGAAATAAAGCTCTCAAGTGTTTGTGCAAAGCAGATTATCCGTCCAACCGGTCTTTTAGACCCGGTGCTAGAAATAAAACCATCTACCAATCAAGTAGAAGATATCCACGATGAGATAAAAAAAATAATCATAAAAAATGAGCGCGTTCTTATAACAGTTCTAACGAAAAAAATGGCAGAAGCACTTACAAAATACTTAGCTGACTTAGGCATAAAAGTACAGTATATGCACTCAGATATAGATACGATTGAAAGAAATCAGATTATTCGTTCACTTCGCCAGGGAGAGTTTGATGTACTTATCGGAATCAATCTTCTTCGTGAAGGTCTAGACCTGCCTGAAGTCAGTTTGGTAGCAATATTAGATGCAGACAAAGAGGGATTTTTAAGAAGCGAAACTGCTCTTATTCAAACAATCGGCCGTGGAGCAAGAAACTCAAACGGAAGAGTTATTTTATACGCAAATAAAATAACCCGTTCAATGCAAAAAGCTATAGATACAACAAATGCCAGAAGAGAAATACAAAAAGCATTTAACAAAAAAAACGGTATAACTCCTACAACGACTATTCGCAAACTTGATGAAAATCTAAAAGTAGAAGATTACGGAAATATTTACCAAAAACATAAAAAAATGGATAAAATACCGCCGTCAGAGAGAAAAGCAATGATTAAAGAGCTCTCTATTAAAATGAAAGAAGCTGCTCGTGAGTTAAATTTTGAAGAAGCAGCAAGACTTCGTGATGAAATAACAAAAATAAAAAAACTTTAGGAAAGCAATATTTAAAATGGAAGATACATTTAGCAATTTAGCAACATATGGATACATTGGACTTTTTCTTTACTCGCTAGGCGGTGGTTTTATAGCCCTTATCGGAGCAGGAGTTTTGTCATTTATGGGTAAAATGGATTTAAGCTTATCCATTTTTATAGCATTTACAGCAAATGCGCTCGGAGATTTTTTACTTTTTTACATGGCAAGATACCAAAAAACAATGATGATGGATGGTTTGCGCAAACATAGAAGAAAACTAGCTCTAGCACATATTATGATGAAAAAAAACGGCTCATGGATAATCTTAATTCAAAAATTTGTCTATGGCATAAAAACACTTATACCGATTGCCATCGGCTTAACAAAATATGACTTTAAAAAATTTGCAATTTTAAATATATTGAGCGCTGCAGCATGGGCTTTAATATTTGGTATTGGAAGTTACTATTCAGGAGGTTTTTTAGTAAAGATGGCAGAGTTAGTCGGAGACAAACCTTGGATAGCGCCTCTTATACTCGTGGTTCTTGGTGGGTCTTTATGGTTGTACATGACACATGCCACAAAACGAAGGAACTGAGTTTCTTCAGAAAGCGTAAGAATTAGCTTCTTTAGAAAGCGTAAGAATTAGCTTCTTTAGAAAACGAAGGAACTGAGTTTCTTTAGAAAGAAAAAAGTTAAATAAAATTCAAAAGTGAACCTCTTCACTTTTGAATCAATGACTAATTTTCTATTTTAGGTCCTGCAGTAGAATAATCAAACTCGCTATCTTCAGTCTGATACTTTTTAAAATTTTCAATAAACATTTTAGCTAAAGTATCTCTTGTTGTATCAAATTCATCTTTATTTTTCCACGCATTGCGAGGATTTAATATCTCTGGATTTATATCACCTAGAGTTGTAGGAACATGAAGTCTAAATGTTTTTGTAGTGTCAAATTCACTGTTTTTAATGCTTCCGTCTAAAATTGCATTGATACACGCGCGAGTGTCTTTGATGCTCATTCTATGTCCCACGCCATACTTTCCACCAGTCCAGCCAGTGTTTACAAGATATACATTTACACCATGCTTATCAATCTTTTCACCTAAAAGCTTCGCATAAACCGTTGGATGAAGTGGTAAAAAAGCCTCTCCAAAACAAGCACTAAATGTTGCAACAGGCTCTGTAATACCGCGCTCAGTTCCTGCAACTTTTGCAGTATATCCGCTTAAGAAGTAGTACATTGCTTGTTCACGAGTAAGTTTTGAGACCGGAGGAAGAACGCCAAAAGCGTCAGCAGTTAAAAAAATTATATTTTCCGGATGCCCGGCACATAAAGAAGATTCATGATTTGGAATATGTTCTATCGGGTAAGAGACGCGGGTATTTTCAGTTTTACTTGAATCTTCATAATCTACTTCACCCTCCTCATCCATTACGATATTTTCAAGAAGCGCACCGGGTTTTATAGCATTATAAATTTCAGGCTCACTTTTTCCATCAAGGTTAATAACCTTGGCGTAACATCCGCCTTCAAAATTGAACACACCGTCATTATCCCAACCATGCTCATCATCACCGATAAGTCTTCTATGCGGATCGGTAGAGAGAGTAGTTTTCCCTGTTCCGCTAAGACCGAAGAAAAGTGCAGTATCGCCACGCTCTCCAACATTTGCAGAACAGTGCATAGAGAGTTTGCCTTCAAGCGGCAGCCAATAATTCATCATTGAAAAAATTCCTTTTTTCAACTCACCGCCATACCATGTACCACCAATAATTGCCATATTATTTTCAATGTCAAAAAGTACAAACACTTCAGAGTTCAATCCATGCTCTTTCCATCTTTCATTAACAGCCTTGCAAGCGCTTAATACTGTAAACTGCGGTTTAAAACTCTCCAACTCAGTTTCAGTGGGACGAATAAACATATTTTTAACAAAATGAGACTGCCATGCTATTTCAGTTATAAAACGGATTGATTTTTTAGAAGCTTCACTTGCACCGCTATACACATCGGTTACATACAAATCTTTACCTGAGAGCTGCTCTCTTGAAAGTTCCAAAAGTTCATTAAAAATCTCTTCGCTTATTTTTTGGTTAACATCGCCCCATGCTATGTATTGATTTGATGGGTAACGATCTACAAAATATTTGTCTTTTGGGCTACGACCGGTAAAGATACCCGTATCAACGGCACTTGCACCTTTTTTTGTAAAAGTACACTCTTTATTTTCCATCTCATGGTGAATTAATTCATCATAACTAAGGTTATGATAAACTTTACCAACATTTTTTAAACCTATCTCTTCTAACTCTTTTAAGTTCATAACTTACCTTATGCTACTTTTTAATTATGAATGAAATTATACACTTAATAAACATAAATTAAAAGTAAATATACTATATCAATAAAATTTTTAAATAACTTTTCGAAGAACTTAAAATAGAAAATTTACTTTAAGTATTTTTTGGTAAAATTTCGCTCTTGCTCGCATAACTCAGTTGGTAGAGTGTTACCTCGACAAGGTAAAAGTCACTGGTTCGAGTCCAGTTGTGAGCACCATCACTTACTACTTCCAACCACTTATTTTAACTATTTTCAATCTTTTAGTTTTTTTTGTAATAAACACCAATTTAAAATGAAAAAATATCTAAGAATTTTTATAATATGTAAAAGAGTTTGATGAGCAGGTATGCTCATCTTGTAGTTTTATTTTAATAGCTGAGAATTTTTGTATCTTTTTCAAGAATTGTGTCTGCTACTTTTGCCGGTTGTGCTACAGAAACACCATCAATCAAATCTGCTTTTGTTTTACCTGCGTTTGGAAGATATGGAGGACATATTTCAACCTTTGCTCCACCTTTCATCATCTTTTTCATTAACATCTGCGCAGACACATCTTTAGGTTTGAGTAAAATCTCTTTCGAACCTTTGACAGCTAAATCGCCTGCTTTTCCACATAGCAATATTTCTACATCTGCACCTTTTGCTTGCACTTGATTTCCTAAAACCATTGCCATAAACTGTGTAAGACTATCTTCTGTTGTTATTACCAAAAGAAGTTTCTCTGCACTCTGTGACGCAGCTGCACTCAGCGGACTTAACAGAATCGCTGCTAACGCGATTTTCATTAATACTTTTTTCATTGATTTTTCCTTTAAATATAGATATTTTACGAAAATTGTATACTAAAGAACTTATAATTATATTAATAATTTCTTATAGATTAAATATTAATGTACTCTACTAATATAACTCAAATTTTACATATTTTTAAAAATTATTAATCCCATTTGCACACACATAACCGCTGCTAAATGCCCACTGAAAATTGTATCCTCCAAGCTCACCCGTCACATCAACTACTTCACCTATAAAATAGAGATTTTTTACATCTAATGATTCTAAGGTATATGGATTTAGCTCATCTGTCAAAACTCCGCCTCTGCAAACTTCCGCTTTGGAAAAACCGAAGTTTCCTGCCGGGGCAAACTCATAACTGTGTATCTGTTTTAATTTCTCTTTTATATCAGCTGTAACTCTTTTACACTCTACATCTTCTATATCCAGTGCTTCTAAAAGTGCTTTTGAGAGTCTTTTTGGCAATGGGATTACAGAGCTAAGCTGTTTTTTGCTTCCTTTGATAAGCTCTAAAATATTGGACTCTGGCAAAAAATCTATCGTTATACTCCCTTTTTGCCAATAAAGAGATGCTGATAAAACAGCAGGTCCGCTTATGCCTTTGTGTGCAAACAAAAGCTCATCTTTTATACTCTTCTCTGCGATCTTTATATTTACCTCACAGCTAAGCCCGCTAAGTTCTTTCATCCAAAACTGCTCTTTTTGAACAGTCAGGCCGACAAGTGCGGGAGTAAACTCCTTTACTTTTATGCCAAAACTCTTTGCAATCTCAAGACCGATATCGCTGGCTCCTAGACTTTTATAGCTTTTGCCGCCGGTTGCAACAACTACCTTTTTAGCTCTTAAAAGCTCTTTGAGTGTTTGTATCTCAAAAATATCACCCTCTTTTTTCACCCATAAAATATCACTGTTTAAAAAGATATCCGCATGATTCGTTGCTTTTTTAAAAATTTTAATAATCTCATCTGAAGACTCTTTACAAAAATAGTAGCGTTTTTTGCGAATTACAGGTTCAACACCACTTAAATGCAGATAATTGAGCAGATCCTCTTTTGAGAAGCTCTCAAATACATTAAATATAAACTCTTTGTCCCCGTCATAATTGTCTCTGCTTAGCTGCACATTTGTGATATTGCATTTTCCGCCCCCGGATATTTTTAATTTTTGGGCTATTTTACTATTGCTATCCACAATACCGACACTAAGTTTTTTATCCAGATGTGAAGCGCACATAAGTCCGCTTGCACCAGCTCCAAGTATTAATACATCATATATTTTCATAATAAAATTATACTTTATGGCACCTTTAGATATAATGCAAAAAAATAAATTTATTGAAAAAAAGTAGAATTAATGGGCAATAAACTTCATATAGTATCTTTAGGATGCACAAAAAATCTTGTCGACACAGAAGTAATGATAGGGAAACTTCAAAATTTTATCCTAACAGACAAACAAGAAGAAGCGGATGTAATTATCGTCAATACATGCGGCTTTATAGATGCTGCAAAAGAGGAGTCAATAAATACTGTTTTAAATCTTCATGAAAGCAGAAAAGAGGACTCTGTTTTGGTTATGGCAGGCTGTTTGAGTGAGAGATACAAAGAGGAGCTTGCAAAAGAGATGCCTGAGGTTGATATCTTTACCGGAGTAGGCGACTATGACAAAATCGATGAACTTTTACAGGAAAAAAAGAGCCGTTTTTCAGATGAAGTATTTTTAATAGACGGTGCCGAGCGTGTGGTGACAGGTTCATCATACCACGCCTACATCAAACTCTCAGAAGGGTGCAACCAAACATGCAGCTTCTGCGCCATTCCTTCATTCAAAGGAAAGTTACACTCAAGAAATTTAGATTCTATTGCTAAAGAGGTTGAGGGTTTAGTGGCAAAAGGTTACTGGGATTTCTCCTTTGTATCGCAAGACTCCAGTTCGTTTTTGCGGGATCAAAATGTAAAAGACGGGCTTAGTCTGCTTATCGATAGAATTGAGCTTATTGAGGGAGTAAAGAGTGCAAGAATTCTTTATCTCTACCCCTCAACAACAACGCTGACACTCTTGAAAAACATTGCTAAGAGCAAAATATTTCACAACTATTTTGATATGCCTATTCAGCATATAAACGACACCATGCTTAAAATAATGAAACGAGGTTTTGGCAAAAAACAGACGCTTGAGCTGCTTGAATACATGAAATCGCTTCCTGATTCATTTTTGCGCACAAGCTTTATTGTAGGACACCCTAAGGAAACAGAGGAGATGTTTGATGAGATGTGTGAGTTTGCCGCTAGCTTCGGCTTTGACCGCATAAATGTCTTTGCATATTCTGATGAAGAGACAACATCATCACATGAGATGAGCGAAAAAATTCCGGCAAAAATTATCAACAAAAGAGCACAAAAACTCGGTAAAATAGCCTCTGAATCTTTAGAAAAATCTTTAAAAAACGAGATTGGAAAAGAGACTCTTGTTGTTATTGATGCTCAAAGCGAAGAACATGAGTATCTGCTTAGTGCAAGAAAACTTATCTGGGCGCCTGAGATTGACGGTGAGATTTATGTAAACGACAAAACCGGTGATGAAGAGCTGGAATTTGGCAAAATTTACAAAGCAACAATCACTGACAAAGTTGGAAGTATCTTAACAGCGACTGTGAACAATGCTTGAAAAAAGAACACTATCTCAACTAAAAGATAAAAAAAATCTCCTTGCCTTTTCCGGCGGAGCAGACTCCACTGCTCTTTTTTTTCTTCTTTTAAAAGAGCATATTCCTTTTGATATTGCCATTGTTGACTACGGCAAAAGAGAGCAGAGCAAAGATGAAGTTGCATATGCAAAAGAGTTGGCAAAAACGCATCATCTTATATGCCATACTTTTACTGCTCCAAAAATCAAGCAAAACTTTGAAGCCAAAGCACGCGAAATACGATACAACTTTTTTGAAGATCTTATCAAAAAACACAACTACGACAATCTTCTTACCGCGCATCACCTCGGAGACAGGTTTGAGTGGATGCTTATGCAGTTTTGCAAAGGTGCGGGATGTGCGGAG
Source organism: Sulfurimonas sp. CVO (assembly GCF_009883775.1). Lineage (NCBI taxonomy): Bacteria > Pseudomonadati > Campylobacterota > Epsilonproteobacteria > Campylobacterales > Sulfurimonadaceae > Sulfurimonas > Sulfurimonas sp. CVO. Next base: position 330,157 of record NZ_CP033720.1, on the reverse strand, counting down.
ATAGCGGGAATGCAAAAAGAGCAAAGAAGAGATTTTTACACACTTGTGCGCCCTTTACTGCATCTTGACAAAAAAGAACTGCTGGCTTATCTTCATGCAAATAACAAAATCTATTTTGAAGATGCAAGCAACTTTGATGAAGAGATAAAAAGAAATGAGTTTAGACATAACTACTCTCTTCCTCTTTTGGAAAAGTACCTCAGCGGAATCAAAAAAAGTTTTGATTATATAGATGAAGACAGAGCTGAACTGATTGAAGAGGTAGAGCTAAAAAGCATAAATGAGTTTGCTTACTTTAAAAGTTCTAAAAACCAAAGAGCTGATATTTTTATAATCGATAAATACCTAAAATCACAACTTTATATGTTAAGCGCAAACGAGAGAGAGCTACTAAAAAACCAAAAAACTTTGGTAGTGGGAAGAAAATTTGTTGTCAACCAAGATAATAATTTTATATTTATCGCTCCTTATATTACAAATGAATCACGCATGAACAGCGAATTTAAAGAGAAATGCAGAGCTTTGAAGATAGAACCAAAACTTCGCCCATATCTCTACAAAGACAAAGAAGCTTTTCTTATAGTTACAAATCTTTTAAATTTAAATTCTTAAATCTTGTTTATAACTTAAAATTAACACAAAATTAACACTTGTTTATTATACTTCCATTGCAATAAAATAAAATTTTTCTTAAATGGAGTAAATAGATGAAAAAAAGGGTATATCTTTCAGCAATCTGTGCGCTTGCTATCAATGCCAGCGCATTAGATATAGGAACGATTCAGGTTGAATCTTCTACTATTGAGGACAAGTTTGCCACAAAAAAAACAGAGGTTTCCACTACAACTACCATCAGCGGTGAAGAGGTTGATGAAGCGCATGCAGAGAGCGTGCAGCAGCTTTTACAATCAATTCCGGGTGTAACAACAGAGTATACTTCAGGTGATTCGCTAAAAATTCACCTAAGAGGTGTAGAGAATCAAATGTATATGGGTGAAAAACCTGGTGTTGCCGTTGTTATCGATGGTGTTCCGGTATTTGAGAGAACAGGAAAGGTAAATATAGACCTTGATAATGTAGAGAGTATCAAAGTTATCAAAGGCGGTGCTTCTTATCTATTTGGAGATGATGCACTCTCTGGTGCCGTTATTATCACAACAAAAAAAGGTGCAAAATACAACAATAATTATGGAGCGGTTGAATTTGGAAGCTATGGTTATAGAAAATATTTAGCAAGAAGCGGCTATGCAAATGATAACTTGAGTTTTCATATTCAGGCAAGTCAAAAAAAATCTGACGGCTTCTGGGAAGATTCTGAATATGATTCAAAATATCTAAATGGTAAACTGCAATACTATATCGATGATACATCCGATCTCTCTTTTGGATTTGAGTATGCAGACAGAGTTAAAGACACACACGGAACAGTAGGCGGCGAAACAGCAGCAAGAACAAATCCAGAATCTATCTATGATGGAGATCAGGATAACAGAGACTATACAAGAGATTATGATGTTGAACTCTTAAAACTCTTTCTTACCTACTCTAAAGACTTCAGCAACAACTCAAACCTGCTTGTAAACGGATATGTTTATACAGATGATACTTCATATATATCAGCGCCTCAAACAAAAGATGGAAGCGGAGCTTCAGATCCTTCTCTTGATGATGAGGATTATACTTATGATAATGATTATGCACAGATACAAAGAGGTATAAAGAGTGAATACAGAAGTTCGTTTGATACATTTGCTACTCTCTTAGGTCTTGATTTGAGATTTAACGAGTATGAAAATAAATCTACTTACAGAGTCAATCAAGCTTTAATAAGATACTACCCATCTTACTCTGTAACTCCTGATTACTACTTAGCAGGCGATGCAAAGAGTGATGATACAACGGATGAAAATGTATACGCTATTTATGGTGAGTACAAACAGGAGATCACAAAAGATTTAAGTGCGACTGCAAACCTTCGTTATGATTTAATTAAACTAGACTACGAAGATTATAAAGATAACAATTTTAAAGAGGATTTCAAAGTCTACTCATATAGACTGGGAATGAACTATAAGATAAACGACAACTTCAATGTTTATGCAAACTACTCCACAGGCTTTAGAGCACCAACGGTTAGTCAGCTTTACGCCGGAGATGTTAGTGCATGGGGAAGTACCCAAAATAATCCAGACCTGGATCCTGAAAAATCATATAACTATGAAATTGGACTTAGAGCTATGGCAAAAGGGATCACTTATGAAGCGGCACTATTTTGGATTGACAGAGAAGATTTTATTATGAAAACATCTGGTAACTATGGAGATACAGATACTACAGATATGTGGGATAATGTCGGTGGTGCTAGACATAGAGGTTTAGAACTCTCTGCAACAGGGAAAATGGTTGATGAGCTGTCATTTAATCTTGCATATACTTATCTTGATGCATACTATACAGACTATGACAATTTCGGTATTGATTTAGACGGTAGTTCTTATACATCTGTTGTTACATTTTTTGATGCAACTGACAACCAAATCCCTAGAACTCCAAGACATCAATTAAATCTTATCTTAGACTATATGCCGATAAATGAGCTAAAACTAACAACAGAAGTAAATGCAAAGTCTGACTATTATGCGGATGATTTAAACCAAATCAAAATACCTGGGCACGCTACAGTAAACCTGCTTGCAAGCTATACAAACAAAATAGGTGATTATCAATACAACCTTTTTGCAAGAGTAGATAATGTTTTTGATAAATTTTATTACAACACGGCAAGATCAAGCGGTGACAGAAATGAAGACGGTGTGTTTGATGCGGAAGATTTATCAATTACGGTAAATCAAGGCAGAGTATATACAGCAGGATTATCTGTAAAATTTTAAAAGTAGAAAGTAGGCAAATATATGAACATAGAACTAATTAAAGATGCTGTTGATTATGGCATTATCGGGCTTCTTGGAGTGATGAGTTTTATCGCTTTTTGGTTTTGGATTGAGAGGCTTCTCTTTTACAAAGGGATAGATGTAAGCAATTTTGAAACAAAAGAGGAGCTTGAAATTGCTCTTACAAACAATATCAACATCATCTCAACATTTGGTTCAAATGCTCCATACATTGGTCTTCTTGGTACCGTATTTGGGATAATTATCACTTTTTATGCGATGGGGCAAAGCAACGATTTGGATGTCAAGATAATTATGACATCTTTGGCGCTTGCCCTTAAAGCTACGGCGATGGGTCTTTTGGTAGCTATTCCTGCTACGGTGTTTTATAACCATTTGGCTAGAAAAATCGAAGTTGTTTTAGCTCTTTGGGATATTCATCAAAAGAAAAAACATGCAAATTAAAAAATTTGACTCAATAAATGTAGTGCCTTTTATAGACATTATGCTTGTTCTTCTTGTAATAGTTCTAACCACTGCTACTTTTGTTGCGAAGGGAGTTATTCCTGTTGATCTTCCGGAGTCAAAAGTAGCAGCAAAACAGGATGATAAAAAAAACTTAACTATTACAATTAAGCAAGACGGTAAAATACTCTTTGACAAAACGGTTGTTCTCTTGGATGATGTTGAACATAAATTATGTAACTACAAAGACGATACGCCTATTCATATAAATTGCGACAAAAATGCAAAGTTCGATCATTTTGTAATTCTTTTAGACACTTTAAAACAAAAAAACTTTAAGAACCTCGGAATAGTTACAGAAAAAGATTAACCGCAAAAGAGACTATCTATGGAATATGCAGCTTTATTTTCGATCTTTATCATAGGTCTTTCTTACGGAGCAACCGCATGCATGTTTTCATGTATGCCGTTTTTAACGCCTCTGCTTGTTAGTAATTCAAGCGGTACAAAGCAGGCAATGGGAATTATCCTGCCATTTAGTCTAGGCAGGATATTTAGTTATACGCTTATAGCTGTTGTTGCATATCTAAGTTCTGCTTGGGTAAAACAGCTGCTTAACGACAACTCTTTATTTGGATTTATTTTAGGCTTTAGCACTATCGGGATGGGAACATTTTTACTATACAAAAGCTTCAAACCTCCCTCTTCATGCGGACATACAACACCGCTAATAAAGAAACCTAAATTGAACAAATTTGGTTTTTTTGCTATCGGTGCAACGATGTCGGTAAATCCATGTGCCCCGATAATGGCACTTTTGGCAGTTGCGGCAAACAGCAGCAATATTTACAACACGATAGGATTGGGACTCTTTTTCGGACTTGGAGCCGTTTTGTTCTCGATTTTATTTTACGGATTTATAGTATCAAAAGTTATTAAGGGATTTATGATTCAATTCTCCTCTTACAGACTTTTAATAGAACGAGCGGCGGCACTTTTACTTATGATAGTAGGAGTGCTTGTGCTAAATGGTGTTTTAATACTTTGATAGAAAAAGGAAAAAAATGGTAAATTTTATAAAACGCGATAAAGATGATATTTATGCAAAGCCTGTGCTTGGTTTTTTATTTAAAAATCAAAAGTTTTTATTATCGTTAAAGATAGCTGTTTCGGTGCTGTTTGTATATGCTCTTTACTTTGGATTTGCACATACAGGCAAAGATAACACATTTACTACCGCTGTTTTTTGGGGAATTTTCTGGTCTTTGTTTATGGTTCTGACTCTTCCGACATTCGGACGAATCTTTTGCGGTATCTGCCCTCACGGATTTATGGGAAAATACATCACAAAATATGGACTTAAAAAAACCATGCCAAAATGGATGCAAAACAGATTTATAGGTGTGCTGCTGCTTGTGTTTGGCTGGTGGGGCATTTACTATATGTTTCCGGGTCTCTTTAGAACTCCTCAAGGCACTGCAATTTTATTTACGGTGATGACGCTTATCGCTTTTGTAATCTACTTTTTATACAAAGATATGAGCTACTGTAAATATGTCTGCCCTATCGGAACACTCACAAGAGCTTATGCAAAACTCTCATTTACATGGCTTGGAACCTACAAAAGTGCATGTAATGAATGCAGAACTTTTGAGTGTGCGACGGCATGTCCCTACAACCTAAAACCATTTACATTTGACAACAGAAACTCTATGACGGACTGTACACTCTGCATGGATTGCAGCAGTGCATGTGAGGCTGTGAGTTTTAAATTTAAAAAACCGTCATTTTCTCTTTTTTCAAAACTCCAACCACTTAAAGCCGAAGTTTGGGCATATATACTTATCCTCGCTTCCATATCCATCAGCATGTCGTTTCATCACGGCATAGGAAGAAGCAATGCTGCGGATATAATGATATGGTCAAAAACGGCTGAGTTTTTTAAAAATTATATAGATTTTGGTTCTATTGATACTATCGGATTATTTGCATTTGTTTATGCTCTTATTTTTACTATTTCAGCTGCGATTATAGGCATGTTTATAGCATCAAAAATTCTTAAAAAAGATTTTAACGCTACATTTTATGATTTGGGATACTCCTACGCGCCTCTCTTTATACTCGGCTCCATTGCCCATTCTCTTGAAGTGTTTTTTACAAAAGGATATGAACATATCACAGAAGGATTTGCTTATGGATTTGGATTTTCGTTAGATGTTGCACCATTGGCAAGCAGAGGAGATAGCTGGCTGCATATATTTGGTCTGCTAAAATGGGTTGCTGTTATCTGGGCATTTATAATTCTATACAAAAGAGTAAAACTTTTAAATGTACCAAAACTAAGAAAAATAGCCGCTTTTCCTTTTGCCGCCTCTTTAATCATCTTTTTTATCGGCGTCAATATGTACACGGGCTATATCTTTAAAACTTACGGCAAAGCATCAAGCGGACATGCAAATCATTCAAGTGCACAAAAACGCTTTCAGGGCACTGCTGAAAATTTAAAATCCTCAGATACTACCGCTTTAAAAAAGCCTGATATCAAAGATACTCTCTACTTTTCACAAACCAATCCCGCCATAAAGAAAAAAACTTACGGCGGGGGGCATTACAGCAGAATTCCTGTAAAAAAGGTGTGGCCTGTTTTTAAAGACGCAAAAGGCAAAGAAAACTGTTTGGGAACTATAGATGCAGAGCTTTATCTGCTTGATGCAAATCTCAATACAACAAAAATTGCACACTCTAAAGAACCGGGATGCAAATCCATAAGCTTTAAAATGCCCGATAATGGATACTACAATCTTTTTTATATAGACAAAAAAGTTCAGGATGATACGCTATTTGTAAAAACTGCAAAATATGAGATTATGAGATTTAACCATAGCAACGACGCCGTTTATGACAAAGAGAAGATGGCTGCACACTCTATAAAAGAAGCTTCTTTTGATATTGTAAGGCTTAGAGATGATGATGAAACCTTTTATCACAATCTCTACTCTGGTGAAAATATAAGAGTTCAGGTTTTGCTTGACGGTAAAGCTGTTGAAGGTGCAGATATAGCACTAAGCACAAAAACAGGGTGGCTAAAGAGTCTTAAAACAGACAAAGATGGAGTCGCATCTTTTATGCTTATAAATGATTATTTTCCCAAGTGGAGCGAATTTGACAAGAGACATAAAAATGAATTTTTGTTAACCGCTTCTTATACAAAAAATGTAAGTGAAAATGAAGGGAGTAAAGATTACAAGAAGATAAGATATACTGCAACATATCCCTCTTTCTACTATCCAAACAGCAGTCAGTACAGCTCTTACTCATACGGTCTGGCGGCAGCAATTATAGCCATGATAGCTTCAGGATTTGCTATTTTTTGGTATAGATCTACAAGAGAGAAACCATTTAAAGAGGTACGCTTTAATGAAGAAAATTAGAGAGTTTATCAATAAGGCAGATATTAGAAAATTTCGTTTTTGGCTGCAGCTATTCTTTTTTATCATCTTTATATACGGTGGCTATTTTGCTATAAATCTTGGAAACAGCATTCCTGTATTTTCATGCGGATATGACAAAGAAGTAGGCGGAATGTGCTATTTTCTGCCGCTTCAGCATCAGCTTGCCCGTCCTTTAGATGTGCTCTTTAGTGTGGCAAGCATTTCGGTTTTGATTGGTTTTGTAACCTTTTTACTCTGGTTTATCGTCTTTAACAAGGCATGGTGCGGCTATGCATGTCCTCTTGGGACTATGCAGGACTGGATTACCGCTTTGAGAAAAAAGATGGGTATTAGATACAGTACATATACGCAACCTCAATTTGACAAACTAAAAAAAATAAAGTATTTTATGCTCGCTTTGGTGATTTTAGCACCGATGGGTGTTGGCATGGGTCTTCTTGGGGGCGAGTGGAGAACCGCCTTTTGTGAAATTTGCCCGGGCAGAATGATTACGCCGCTTTTTGTGGGAGATTTTTCTCAATGGAGTTTGGACTTTTCAACAAAATCAGCAATGATTTTAACCTCTTTGGGTCTAATCATTACAGGTCTGTTTTTTATCGGCTCATTTTTTAAAAAAAGATTTTTCTGTTTTTTCTGTCCTATGAGTGCAATGCACTATATATTTAGCGATGCCGCGCTTTTAAAACTGAAAAAAGATGGTGAAAAATGTACAAAATGCGGTGACTGCTACAATGTCTGTGATATGCAGATAAAAGATATAGCCGATGATGTCACAAGCACAAATATACTCAGAGATGACTGCATCCTTTGCATGAAGTGTGTAGCTGCATGTCCAGAGGATGACGCCCTTCATGTTGATATTTTAAATATGAAACTATTTACATCCACAAAAGGCGGTTTTGCAAAAAGAATGGAGATGGATAAGTTGGAGAAAAAAGATGACTAAACATACGATTGAAACGCCAAAAGAGAGACAAAACCGCCATAAAGCGATGGAAGCTGCAATACTGCTAGAGAAAATAAAACATGATTTTAAAGAGCCGCCAAAGGCAATGGATTATTTTTATGACCTCTATGAGAGAGTACATTGCAAACATGAGCCTCTTCACAGCGATAAAGCCAAAGTAGGAACCATGTGTATTCAGGTTCCTTCTGAGATAATCCATGCGCTTGACGCCGTTCCGCTAAGGCTTTGCAACGGTTTTTACACGGATGATGAGATAGGAAGCGACCTGCTACCGTCTAAATCATGTCCTTTGGTAAAAGCTACAGTCGGACAGTTCGCATCAGATAACTTCTCAGACAAGCCAGATATCGTTATCTCTCCTACTACATGTGATCAAAAAGCAAAATCAGGCGCGATTATAGAGAACATGGGATTTGAAGTTTATGATATGGAGTTTCCAAGAACTAAAGAGAGCCATGAGAGCAGAGAGTACTGGCGACGAAGTGTAAGAAAGTTTACAAAAGATCTTTCAGAAAATCTCAACACAAAACTCTCAAAACAAAAACTAAAGGATGCCATTAAAAAAGTGGGATATGCTCAACATCTATACCATAAACTAAATATACTAAGAAAAAATGCAACCTCCCCTATTTTGGGCAAAGATATGTTTTTAGTGACAAACGCTTTTTTCTTTGACAAGATAGATAACTGGATAGAAGCGGTGGAAGATCTTGCAAATGAGTGTGAGCGAAGAGTCAAAGATGAAATAGCCGTAGCTTCAAAAAGAAGTCCTCGCATAGTCTATACGGGTTCGCCTCCGATATTTCCAAACCTTAAAATCCCTCTTTTGATAGAGCTATCCGATGCTATTATAGTTGCGGATGAAACTTGCTCGTCAAACAGAATGTTCAATGATATGGTAAGTGTGGATGAGTGGTTTATGTACGATATGGTTGACTCAATTGCAGATAAATATCTCAAAGGGTGCACCTGCCCGATTTTTACCAAAAATGATGACAGGAAAAGAAGAATCTTAGACCTTGTGAGAGATTATAAAGCAGACGGTGTAGTTTATCAAGCATTTGCGGGATGTCAGGTATATGAGATGGAGCAGAGATCCGTTTTAGAAGCAATGGAGAAAGCCGGGGTGCCTATACTTTACCTTGAGAGCGACTACTCTCCAAGTCAATTAGGGCAGTTAACAACTAGAATTGAAGCGTTTGTAGAATCACTTAAAAATAGAAAAAGGAGACAATAGTGCACTATTTTGCTGGAATCGACATAGGCTCAACAGCGATTAAAATTGCGATTGTGGATGAGAATAAAAAACTTGCAGGACACAAAATAAGCGCAAGCGGAAGTATGTTTTACAAATATGCGAAACAAGCACTTAAAGAGCTGCTAAACGAGCTTGGAATTGATGAAAAAGATCTGGTATATACCGTTGCAACCGGTTATGGAAGAAAACTCTTTAAAGAGGCTGATGAAAACATAAGCGAAATTACTGCAAATGCAATGGGTGCAATGGCAGCAGCAGAGGGAAAGTGCGATATCAAAACCATTATAAACATAGGCGGTCAGGATTCCAAAGCTATCTCTTTGGATGACCAAGGCAATGTGGTAAATTTTGCAATGAATGACAGATGTGCGGCAGGAACTGGAAAATTTCTGGATGTTGTAGCTATGAATCTAGAGATAGAAGTTGATGAACTCGGAGAATATCATTTCAGATCAAAAGGCACGCCGCTATCAATCAACAACACATGTGCAGTCTTTGCAGAATCAGAGATAATAGGACTCTTGGGCAACAACAACAGCGTTGAAGATATTGTTGCAGGTGTTCACTACTCCATCGCAAAAAGAATTATAAAACTTGTTAAAAGAGTCGGCATAAAAGAGGGAATCTACTTTGACGGCGGTCCTGCACTAAATAGCGGTTTGGTAAGTGCAATTGAAAATGAGTTGGGCAAAGAGATATTTATCCCTGAATTTCCGCAGATAACCACCTCCTTGGGTGCTGCAATACTGGCACATGAATCTTATGGATATGAAAATAAATAAAGCGTAATTAAAATAAAGGAAGAAGCGTAATAAATGTTTGAAAGAATAATAAAGTTTTTTATTGAGAACTATAAAGTAAATTACATGCTCTTTTTTTTAATTTTTGCAGTGGGTATCTACTCCTATACAAAGATACCAAAAGAGATATCACCCACAATCGAACCTGATTCCATAACAATTAGAGGCTCCTATCAAGGCGCTTCTGTTGACACCTTAAATACAATGGCCGTTCAGGAGATTGAAGATGAGGTTAAAAACATCATTGGTGTCGATGCTGTTTCATCGGTAATAACGCCGGGGAAATTCAGCATAATTCTCGAACTTGACAAAAGAGCGGATAAAGCAACTGTTACGCGTGATGCCGAAGATGCACTCTCACTTATAAAAGAAAATCTTCCCAGTGATATGGATGAACCGGTCATAAGAGGTGTTGCACATTCAAGAAGTATAATGCATGTATCTATACTCTCTTCAAATGTTCCCAGAGATGAGCTAAAGGAGTTATCCAAAAAGTTTAAAACCAAACTGCTCTCCATTAAAGATGTATCGGATGTAACTATATTTGGAGATTCTGAGCTTTTTTACGAAGTTTTGATTGATGAAAAAAAGGTTAATGCCTACAATCTTTCAGTAAATGAAATTTTACGCCTCTTCTCAGAGGTCTCATACATATTTCCCCTTGGAAAGATAGACAATCCTAAAAAGCAATATTATATATCGACACAAAGTGATAAAAGATTCTCTAGGGAACTTGAAAATACAATACTCAATATAAACAATCAGCAAATTGTATTAAAAGATATAGCAACTATAAAGAAGAGATATGAAGATGCTTCCACGCTTGCAAGCATGGATGGAAAAAATTCAATCACACTTGCTATATCACAAAATCCAAAAGGCGATGCCATTACCATAGCAGAGGATATAAATAATCTTCTATCTAAAATGAAAGTCAAAGATGTTGAGTTTAGTGTAAGGATGGACTCTTCAACCATCATAAAAGACAGACTCAATATTGTTATATCAAATATTTTATTCGGCGTTCTTCTTATTACACTATTAACAGCTGTTTTAATCAATATCCGCATGGCTCTTGTGATTGCGCTAGGAATTCCCACCTCTTTTGTTATGGGTGCTATCTACTTTTATCTTACAGGTCACAGCATCAATATAAATTCACTTATAGGGGTTTTAATAGCCATAGGAATTATTGTCGATGATGCCATTGTAGTAAGTGAAAATATTCAGCAATATATTGAGAAGGGATACAAGGCAAAAGAGGCAGCCTTTTTAGGAGTAAAAGAGGTTGCAAAACCGGTAGTCATAGCCTCTTTAACTACTATATTTTCTTTTATACCTCTTTTAATGATAAGCGGAAAACTTGGGGAAATAGTGCAGCTTATACCAATTGCCTTTAGCGCACTTGTAATTGCATCTTTGCTAGAATCGTTTATTTTTTTGCCCATCCATGCTACACATGTTCTAAGTCCAAACTCAAAAACACTTTCATGGAAAAAAGTCAATCTGCTTTATCAAAAAGCTTTGACTTTTCTTGTCCAATATCAAAAAAGTTTTTTATTGATTTTTCTTATCATTGTACCTCTTCTTATTTTTTACGGTGTAAAAAAATCAAAATTTCAAATGTTTCAACCTTTTGACAATTCATCCATAAATATTACATTTAAAGCAGACCCTGCAACAACGCTTGAAGATTCTTTAAATATTGTACAAACTTTAGAAAAAGATATCTTAAAAAATGAAGATAGATTTTTTGTAAAACATGTAAGCTCTACCGCGGGATACAGAAGAAGCGCTACCGGCACTACCGAAATATATCCGTATGTCGGCTATATAAGTTTAGAGCTGCATAAAATGAAACCTGAAAATTTTGTAGATAAATACATCACACCTTATCTTAGTTTTTATTATGATCCTAAAGAAAGAATCAGAAATATCTCTTCACAGAAAATCTCAAAAGATTTAAGAGCCTGGCTGAAAGAACAGAACTATAAAGAGAGATTTCATTTAAATAATCTTATGGTCGTAGAGAACAAGATGGGAAATACAAAAGCAGATATTCGTATCGGGGTTGTAAGTGATGATTATCAAAAAGCTATAAAAGCCGTCAGAACCATTGAAGACAGTTTTAGCAAGATTGAAGGTATAGAATATTTTGGTGACAATATCAAAGTCGGAACTGATGAGATTAAACTCAAACTCAACAGCTACGGTGAAGAACTCGGAATTACTGAAAAACTTCTGGGTAACTATATCTCAAAGCTCTATCTATCTCTCAAAATTGCCACAATCTATGATGGAAAAGAGCTGCTAGATGTAAAAGTAAAATCACTTAATTTTGAGGATGATTTAGAGAGTTTTAAAAGACTTGAAATACCTCTGCCAAACAATACATTTGTAAAACTTGAAGATATATGTGAATTTGAAAAAATAACCGCCTTAGAGATGTTAGTAAAAGATGACGGTCATACAAACTTTTATGTTTTTGCAAATGTTGATTCTTCTAAAATAACGGCAACTGAAGTATTGGAAAAAATAGAACCAACGATACAAAAGTTAAAAAAAGAGGGATTGATGTTAAAGTTTAAAGGCGAAGCAGAACAAAAAAAGAGCATGCAGTCTGAGATGATACTGGCATCAATAGTAGCTATGGTTCTAATATTTATCTCCATTTTATACCTTTTCAACTCCATAAGAGAGACGCTCATAGTAATGTCAGTGATTCCTTTTTCGCTTCTTGGAGTTTATATAGGTCACTTTATAATGGGTCTAAATATCTCCCTTCCCTCTTTAATCGGTGCGTTGGGGCTCGCAGGCGTCATTGTAAATGACGGTATCATAATGATGGCAACGATAAAAGTTGCAACACATAAAGATGATATTTTCACACTTGCAGCAAAAAGATTTAGACCAATCATACTTACCTCTATCACTACAATTATAGGGCTTTCATCATTAATGTTTTTTGCAACAGCGCAGGCTGTAACATTTCAACCCCTAGCTATTGCTATCGGTTTTGGACTTTTATGGGGAACGATACTAAATCTTTTTTATCTTCCTATACTCTACAATTTCTTATTAGGTTATAAAAAACATGCATAGATACTTTTCTTCATTTTTACTCAGCTCTGCCGTTTATATAACGGCTGCGATATTAATTATTTACTTTATCTCCGTCAATACATTTAGTGATAAAGATGTTAAAGTTATTGATATACAAAAAGTTAGTTTATCAACAGTTGCTACAAAAAGTAGCCCTAAGGTACAAGAAGAACCAAAGCCTGAACCGAAACCTGAACCAAAACCTGAACCAAAACCAAAACCTGAGCCAAAACCTGAACCAAAACCTGAACCGAAACCTGAACCGAAACCTGAACCAAAGCCTGAGCCAAAGCCTGAGCCAAAGCCTGAGCCAAAGCCTGAACCAAAGCCTGAACCAAAACCAGAGCCGAAACCAGAGCCGAAACCAGAGTCAGAGCCTGTTGAAAAATTTGTTCAAGAAGAGCCTGTTTCTAAAACGCAACAAATAAAAGAGAAAAAAAATATCTCAAATGCCAATAAAGTCGTAAAAAATGATATGACTAAAGCAAAAAGAGAGATGTTTATCGCCAATTTGATAAAACGGATTAATAGCAATAAATCATACCCTCGCTCAGCTAGAAGACGAGCCATAGAGGGAGTTGTTGCAATTGAATTTTTAATTCTAGAAGATGGAAATGTAAAAGATATAAATATTGTTTCTGGTAATACTATTTTTAAAAAGTCAGCCATTAAAGCAATAGAAAATAGTTTTCCTATTGAAATAGAAGAGTCACTATTTCATTTTCCAAAAAAATTTAAAATTAATATCTCTTATATCTTAAAGTAAAAAAGATATTAATTACCATTTAAATCTTTGCTTTTCTTATACACTTTCATACTAAAATTTGAGTTAATCATCTCACTGTCTTTTTTAAAATCTATAGGAAAATTAACCTCTACAATCCAATCACTTTTATTAAGGGCATCTAAAAAATTATAAAAACTCTTAGGAGAACTTATTTCAGATGTTGCATTTACTTCATAAACGCTAAAACCATTTTCATTTTCAAGATTGCTTTTTTGAGTAATGTGCAGAGAACTAAAGAAACTTCCATACTGTTGTATAAATTCATCTATATCAAACTCTTTATCTAATGCTTTTATTACACGAAGATTATCACTTTGAAGTTTTTGAACTCTTTCTTCTTTTTCAATTAAAATATTTGCTAAATGTTTTAATTCAAGATTATCTTTTTTTAATTCATCTCTTTTAACTCTGTACTCTTTACCCTTTGGAATTAAAACAGCAAAAGAAAAAAACAAAATAATTATTAACAAAAGAGTGCAAATTGCCAGCAAATACATATTTTGTTTCGAAAAATTAATTTTCACTGCCTAACTCCTCTTCATCTATATAATTTTTGGATACAAACCTCAACCATCCGTTATCTGCAGGATAAAAAGTGCTGTGCGTTCTATGAAATATAGAACTAAGAGGCGCTTGAAGCATAAAGTTATATACATCCTTATTTGGCGTAACTCCATAAAGAATAAGCCCTTTTTCCATTATTTTTGCTTCTGATAGAGTTATTCTATCTGGAACCAAATCAAATAAATTATGGATACTCTCTTTTAAAACACTATTTTTTGTAGCTATTTTTTCTGCTAATAAATTCTGTTTTTCTACAGCTTCAATCTTTTTATCCATTTTTAAAATATATGCATGATATGCATCTTTTTCTTTTTTTATTTCAACCTTTTCTTTTTCATATCTATAATCATGAAAAAGTAAAAAAGCATATGTAGCAAAAAGCATAAAAAGAGTGACCCCGAAAAAAATAGAGATAATCTGTACATCTTTAGTAAAAATTGTTTTTTTTCTAGGTTTTATATAGCTATATTTCATTTATCTCTGCCTTTGCCATATCCAGCAGTGCTGCAGACAAATCAATTTTTGTTATAGTAGTATTTAAAAACATCTCATCTTCGAGATATCTTTTAAATTCATCACCAAGACCTACACTATCAGCTATGTATATAGTTTCAATAAATTGACTTTTATATTTTGGATCTTTATAAAAAGTATTAAGTGAATTCTGTATCAATAAAAATCTTTGGTACTCTTCGCTGGATCTATTAACAATAGTGTCATTTTCCAACACTTTGGAAACTTCATTTATAAAATCAATCTCATCTAAATCATCAGATATTGTAGAACTATTTTCTTTATTTATCTTTTGCATATTAATTTCATTTATACCCAGCAGACTGTTTAGTAATCTATCCTCATCTGATGAATTTATGAAATTTTCTTTTTGTGGCATCTTCAAATATTCTGCATAAAGAAGTTTTGAATTATTAAAAATACTAAAAGATATAAAATTCTCTTCAATTAAAACAAACATTGCCGATGAAGTGTCTATTTTATCTTTAAAAAAATTAGCTATGATTGCAAAAGATGAAAAAATAAAATCAACACCAATATTTTTATATCTTTGCTTAATAGCTTCTATCTCTTGCTTTGATGTATAAAATGCCCAATCTTTTGAGAAACATCTATATTCAATTAAATTAACATCATAATATTTATCTATTTCACTGCTTTTGCATGCAGGTACTGCACCCTGCAGAGAAGATTTATCTAAAACTGAGATATAACAAAACGGAGATTTTTTTGCATACTCTGTTATAAATTCATACATTTGGGCATTTATTGTTGTTGTATCAAAAGTTTTATGAGTATTGTGAAGAATATCTTTTTTAGAAAAAACCGCGATAGACACAACTGTTTGCGAATCTTTAACAATAATATTTATAATGATTTTTTTGTATAAACCTTCTAAAAATCTAGTTATCATAACTTCTCTGTCTTACAAAGAGGATGAGCAGTTTTGTAATTTTGTTGTTTCAATGCACTTCCCAATTTTGTATAAATTTGTGTAGTAACCATAGAAGAGTGCCCCAACAACTCACTTACATCAGCAATCGGTGCCATACCGTTTAACAATTCAGACGCATAAGAGTGACGGAGTTGATGAGGATTGACTTTCAATCCAACTCTTTTAAAAACTTTTATAACAGTATATCTTAGGGTGTTTTCGCTTAATTTTTCACCATTTTTTTCAAAAACAAATTTTTTTTGTCTTGATCTGCTTAGATACTCATCCAATAATTTTTTTGTACTTGCCAAAAGTGGAATATCTCTCTGCTTGTTCCCTTTTCCTGTAACTCTTACCCACTCCTCTGAGATATTGTTTATCTCCAATGAAGCTAATTCTGATATTCTAAGACCAAGAGTATAAAGAAGAGTCACAACAAGCTTCTCTTTCATTTCACTATACAATAAAGCTTCCATTATATGCTCATGAGAAATTGGTTTTGGCAATGTTTTGGCAACTTTAACACTGTCATCCGCTTTTAAGACAACTGTCATATCACTGCTATTGAGATACTCTACAAAAGAGCGTATTGCACTAAGTTTTTTACTAATTGTTTTTGGATTAAGCGAAGATATCTTTATACGGTAAGGCATAAGATTAAAAAGCAGATGTTTTTTTTCTTGAATAATCTCTATATACAAAAAAGCTTCTCTTAAAGTTTCATCATAGCTCTTAATCGTTAAATCAGAGTAACCTCTTACATCTTCAAGATAAGCCAAAAATTCTCTACTTTTAAATTTTATTAACTTTTCCAAGAAACTTAACTTTCATGTTTTAGCAAATTCTCTTTGATTAAATTTCTCGCATCTTCTATTTCTAAAGAACTGATATTAATGGGAGATGTCGAGTAGTAATTCAAAGTACCGAATGGTTTTGGGATAACGAATCTATCCCAACTTTTAAGCTGCCAAAATTTTGTAGGTTTCATTTCAACCAAAACTATCTCGGCATCTGTTTTTTTAGCCATAGCGATTATACCATCTGCAACTTCATGCCGCGGACCTTTTGGCCCATCTGGTGTAATCCCTATATCATACCCATCTTTTAAAGCCTTAATTCCTTGCATTAAAACTCTTGTGGCATTTCTGTTTGTTGATCCCGAAATTGTTTCTAGTCCAAAATATTTTATGGTTTTAGAGATTAACATTCCATCAAAATGACTTGAAATTAAAACTTTTGCATGTGGAATTTTTCTATATTTTAAGTAGAGATAAGGAAGCATTAAAAGTTCACCGTGCCAACATGCAAATATAATGGGTTTATTGCCTACACTATCTGGAGAGTGAAATTTCTTTTTGTTTGTTGCATATAGCAGTCTAATAAAAATTGATGCTATAAAAGGCACGATCATTAGTGCTGCTGCACGAAAAAACTTTTTAGCCAACAACTTCTCCGGTTAAAATAGTTCTTCCGATCTCTGTAATTTTAACATCTTTAAACTCGCCTAAAAGTTCATCTGAACCTTTAACTTTTATAACTATATTGTTATCACTTCTGCCGCTTACGAAATAATCTTGATTTAAATCTTCAAAATATACACTGTAAATTTTACCTAAATGTATTTTATTTTTTTCATCTAAAATTTCTGTATGAAGATTTTGAAGGGTAGTAAGTCTGTTGGATGCAACATCATCATCAACAACATTTGTAAAATGTTCAGCTTCTGTTTGTGGTCTAGGAGAGTACTTAAATGAAAATATTTGATCAAATTTTACTCTTCTCATAACATCTAAAGTATCTTCAAAATCTTCATCACTTTCACCTGGAAATGCAACAATAATATCCGTAGATATACTTGCTTCGGGACACATTTTTCTAAGTTTTTCAACTCTATTTAAAAACCACTCTTTTGTGTAACCGCGCTTCATATCTTTTAAAACTTTTGTTGAGCCGCTTTGAAGCGGCATATGCATAGATTTACAGATTTTAGGATTTTTTGCAAACTCTTCAATAAATTCATCATCCATATGAAATGGGTGAGGTGAAGTAAAACGAATTCTCTTTAAATCTTCTATTTTGCTAAGACGGCGAAGCAGTTCTGTAAAATTTACTTTTTCATGTTCACCTGAAAAACGGCGTCCATAATTATTTACATTCTGCCCTAAAAGAAAAATCTCTTTTGCTCCATTATCCACCGCTCTTTTGGCTTCACGCAGAATAAGATTCGTTGGAATAGATATCTCATCCCCACGAGTTTTAGGAACGATACAGTAAGTACAAGATTTATCACAACCAATAGATATATTTACATATGCTTTATATGGAGATGTTCTAAAATCATCAAAGGCAAATTCGCTCTCATCGTAGTTTATATCTACTTCTACTGCTTTGTCTTTATGCAGTACCTCTGTAATTTTAGATACATTTCTAGCGCCTAAAACAAAATTGACATAAGGAGCTCTTTTAATTATCTCCTCACCAAGATGAGAAGCAGTACAACCGCAAACTCCTATCTTAGCTCCATCTTTTTTCTTTTTGTTAAAAACACCGAGTTCTGAAAATAGTTTAGCTACAGGCTTTTCCCTCACTGAACATGTATTTATTAAAATAAGGTCGGCACTCTTTAAATCATCAGTAGTCTCATACTCCTCTTTTTCTCTAAGTGCAGCAATTATATGCTCACTGTCACGAGAATTCATAGCACAGCCTAATGTTTCAATAAATAATTTTTTTGCCATTATTTAATCTTAGTTTATGATGTGAACTTGATACATATACTCATTGTCTGAGAGCCCGTACTTCACTTCATTCATATAAAAACTTTTGCCTTTTCCTTCAAAATAGTCTTGAAGTTCAAGCAAATCTTTATGTGAATTTTCTCTATCGAAATAAAAAATCACGCTCTCTTCTTTTTCAACAGCAGCTTCGATTTTTTCAAGTTCGGCTTTTTTTGGTTTTGTATTTATATCTGTTCTTGCAAATTTTAAATCCATAATCTCTTCCTCTTTTTTACATCTTATATTTTTTTGCATTATATTAAAACTCTACTAAAAATCGTATTAAAGATGTTTTTATACATTTTTGGTATAATGTCGTAACTTCATAAGAAATCCCTAAAATACTTTTAACACTGTTTTTTTATGAGACAACCTTGTACCAGGATATAATAATGGAAAAAATACTAAATATAGTTGAAGCAATTGCGCATGAAAAAGGCCTTAAACCTGAAAAAGTAAAAGAAGCTCTAAAAACAGCATTTGTAAAAACTGCTCAAAAAATAATTAATCCAAAATTTGCTTTTGAAGCAGTTATAAATAATCAAACAAAAACTATCGATGTTATTCAAACAATTACAGTTGTAGCTGATGATGATGAAAGACTCAAAGATGAAGATATTGCTCCGGCGTATATATCTATAGCAGAGGCAAGAGAGTATGATGATCAAGTAGATATAGACGATCAGCTTCAGATTCCTCACAACCTAGAAGAGTATGGCAGAACAGCTGCTTCAACGCTTCATCGAGAAATAGAATACCATATTCAAAGACTGGTAGAGGATGAAATTTTTAACAAATACAAAGCTAAAATCGGAACACTGGTTACAGGTAGAGTAACAAGAGTTGACAACAATAATGCAACCTATATAGATGTTGATGAAGTTCGCGCTGTACTTCCTATGAAAAGCCGTATTAAAGGTGAAGTTTTTAAAGTTGGAGATCATTTAAAAGCTGTAGTGCGCCGCGTAAATATGGATAAAGAAAATGGTATTCAAATCGAACTCTCACGCACTTCTCCAAAATTTTTAGAAGAACTTTTAGCACTTGAAGTTCCAGAAATTTCAGATGGAACTGTAATTGTAGAAAAATGTGCTCGAATTCCGGGCGAAAGAGCAAAAGTAGCACTAATAAGCACACACCCACAAGTTGATGCCGTCGGTGCTACTGTTGGTGTAAAAGGTGTTCGTATTAATGCAGTAAGTCAAGAGCTTATTGGAGAAAATATAGACTGTATCGAATATACATCTATTCCTGAGCTTTTTTTATCAAGAATTATGAGTCCCGCTATTATATCTAGCGTTGAAATTATTAAAAATGAAAACGCAGAAGCCGAAAAAGCGATTGTTACTCTTTCATCTGATCAAAAATCAAAAGCTATCGGTAAAAACGGTATAAATATTCGTTTAGCCTCAATGTTAAGCGGACTAAATATTGAACTGGTTGAAATTGACGGCAGCACGGCTGAAAAAAGTGAAACAAAAGAGGAAAAAGAAGGTGTTGACGCTCTAGAGGCTCTTTTTAATTAATTAGTCCGTAAAAGGAACAAAGTCCCTTTTACTTCGCTAAAGCCGCTGAGGCTACTAAAGCTTTAGCTTTAAAAAGCTAAGAAAAATTAGTCTGTAAAAGGAACAAAGTCCCTTTTACTTCGCTAAAGCCGCTGAGGCTACTAAAGCTTTAGCTTTAAAAAGCTAAGAAAAATTAGTCCATAAAAGGAACAAAGTCCCTTTTACTTCGCTAAAGCCGCTGAGGCTACTAAAGCTTTAGCTTTAAAAAGCTAAGAAAAATTAGTCCGATTACTCAAATTCACTCTCTTCTCATATATGGATTTAATCTTAAGAGAATTAAATCCGCTGTCATATTTCCAAGCAGTGTTAAAAATGCTGTTATCATCAAAATACCCATAATTACCGGATAATCCCGACTTAAAGCACTCATAAAAAAGAGCTGCCCCATTCCTTCTATTGCAAAAATAGATTCTAAAATCACACTGCCACCAATTAAACCTGGTAAAGAGAGGCCTAAAAGCGTAATAATCGGAGGAAATAAATTTGGCAATATATAATAACGAAACAACTCTCTTCTCTTTAAACCACGAGAGAGTGCAAAATAGTAGTAATCACTCTTTAGAATTTCAAGTGTTAAAGAACGAATATAAATTATCATGCTTCCAAGACCAACAAAGATCATCACTCCGATTGGCAAAACTAAGTGCCATGCCATATCAATATAGTATAAAAAACCATTTTTAGGCTCTACCGAATGAAGTCCTGCTATTGGAAATAGATTTAAGGTTAAAGAGAAAAAAATTATAAAAAGCAAAGCAAGATAAAAAGATGGCATAGAGAAAGAGACTAAAGAGATTTGACGAATAATATAATCAGTTTTTTTTCGATAGTTAAGTGCAGATTTTATCCCTAAATATAGTGATATAACAAAAACTGCAATAAGTGAAATTAAATTCATAGTTAAAGTTATAGGCAGCCGTTTTAGTATCTCTGAGCTAACATCCTGACCTGTTACAAAAGAGATGCCAAAGTTAAGGCTAAAAATATTAATCACCCAGTCAATATATTGCTCAAAAAGCGGCTTATCAAGTCCATAAACCGCTTTTAAAGCAGCCATTGCCTCTTCTGTCATATTTGGATTTAACTCTCCTGCTGCAAAAAAACTATTCGGTGCTGCATGAATTGCCAAAAATGAAATTATTGAGATTAAAAAAAGCATAAAAAATATGTAGGAAATTTTTTTAAATAATTTTATCATAGAAAAATTATATCAAAAACTTTATTGAACTTCTCACTTTCCCAAAACGAAATGGAAAATGAGAATATTAAATGATAAATATGGTTAAAAACTAGCGCTTATAACAGCAACTACATTATCTTCATCAGAACTATCTGCATCAGCTTCAATTCCGGTATAAACAAGACCTATTTCAAACTTATCCATCGCCTTAGTTATTCCAAATGAGTAATAATTTCCAACATTATCATAATCCCCATAGAGAGCACTAAAAGTAATGCTCATCGGAAGAGGAACTGATACATCAGCTTCCCATGCATCAGTAGGATCAAAATCATTTGTTTCAATTCCTCGATAATATTTTGCACCAATCTCAAAAGTTTCAAAATTTTTACTTAAGCCAAAATAGATTTCCGCAAAATTAAGCTCTTTGGATTCATTTGGATATATATAGCTAATTGCTCCTATATCGTAATCTAATCCATAAAATTTGTCAGCATAACCTGCATATATGTCCAGCTCCATTGATGCTTCGCTGCTGTTCCCATACTCAACATTGGAACCCCATACTCCGGCATAAAAATTTTTATAACCTAAATCTATACCGCCTTGAATTGCAGGAGAGTCATCACTTTGCGTCATTCCTCTCCATATATAGTTACTTGCGATTGCCATATTAGCATTCACATCTATATCTGAATTTTTCTCTGCACCAAGTACTATGCTAATAAGCAAAGATGTTACTAAACTAACTTTAATCAATTTCATTTTTGTATCCTAGTTTTAAAGTTAGAGAAATTTTAACACATTCATACACTAACTTATACAATTAATTGATTAATTATTAATCACTTTTTATTTAGCAATATCCCAAGAAAAAACAGTTTTGCCATCTTCAGTCTCTTCAGCAGCAGCCATTCCCATAATATTGTATCCGGCATCTACATAATGAATCTCACCCGTTACACCGGATGCCAAATCACTTAAAAGATACATAGCAGAGTTGCCAACCTGATCAGTTGTAACATTTCTCTTTAGCGGTGCATTTACTTCATTCCAAGTAAGGATTTGTTTAAAGTCGCCTATCCCTGCAGCCGCCAATGTTCTGATAGGCCCGGCAGAAATTGCATTTACTCTTTGACCTTTTCTTCCAAGATCAACAGCCATATATCTTACAGTTGACTCTAAAGCTGCCTTTGCCACGCCCATAACATTGTAATTTACAATATATTTTGGTCCGCCTAAATATGAGAGTGTTAGTATTGAAGCATCGTCACTTAAAACAGGCTCTAAACGATTTGTCAAATCAATCAAAGAGTATACAGAGATATCCATAGCTATTTGAAATGCCTGCTTTGTAGTTTTCATAAATGGCTCACTAAGAGCCTCTTTTGGAGCAAACGCAACAGAGTGAACCAAAAAATCAATCTTTCCAAAATCCCTCTCTATTAATGAGGCAATATTAGCCATATGCTCTTCATTTGAAACATCTAGTTCATATACTTTGTCACTTCCAAACTCAGCAGCAATCGGCTCAACTCTTTTTTTAAGAGCATCATTTAAATATGTAAATGCCATCTCAGCACCCTGCTCATGACAAGCTTTAGCTATACCGTATGCGATAGATTTGTTATTTGCCAAACCTACTATTAAACCTTTTTTACCCTTCATTATCATCTTTCTTTTTTTCTCCTCTGTTTTTTTATTTGTTTAATTCCTGTGCATACTGGCACATTGTACAAAAATGCTCCGCATAAAGCGCAGCACTGCCTACTAAAATTCCATCAACACCTTCAAGAGCTAAAACTTCTGCAGCATTTGTAACCTTAACGCTTCCTCCATAAAGAAGAGGCGCTTGAGATTTTTTCTTTAATTCTTGATGTATAGCCACTATATCTTCAGATGTTGGAGTAAGTCCGGTTCCAATTGCCCAAACAGGCTCATAAGCTATAACCAAATTTTCATATAAAGTATCTATGCCTTCATATTGCTTTGAGATGTACTCCATCATGCTCTCAAATCCTTCTTCTCTTACTTCAATCGGCTCTCCTACACAAAAAATAATCTTAAAACCAAGATTTTTATAAAAGTTAAATTTTTCAACAAGCTTCTCTTGCGCCTCACCTAAAAGATGTCTTCTTTCACTATGACCAATTAAAATAGTCTTTATATTAAACTCTTCTAATTGTTCATATCCGATTTCACCTGTAAATGCCCCATTTATTGTAGGATATGCATTTTGAGCACCAACAACTACACTGCCTGAATGCAAATTTAAACTAGAAGTTGCAGGAAAAACTAAAACTTCTTGCGATATATTGTTTTTTTTCAAAAAACTCTCTACTTCATTTATGTATTTGGTAGTTTTTATTCTCGTAAGATTTGTTTTTAAATTTGCTGCAATTATCATATATTAATCCTCTTGAGTAAATAAAGATTTTACACCCGGTAAAACTTTGCCTTCTAACAACTCCAATGATGCGCCGCCGCCTGTAGATATAAAAGTCATCTCATCATCTACGCCGATTCTTTGAACCAAATCAGCCGTATCGCCGCCGCCTACAACAGTTGTTGCATAACTGTCTGCTACAAAATGAGCTATCTCATTTGAGCCTCTTGAAAATTTATCCATCTCATAAACGCCCATTGGTCCATTCCATAAAACAGTTTGGACATCACCTAGAACCTCTTTGTAAAGCTTTACGGTTGCAGGTCCAATATCAAGCCCCATCCAACCTTTTGGAATCTCCTGAGATGATGTTATCTTGATGATTGAGTCCTCAGCAAACTTTTCCGCTGCAACAACATCAACAGGAATATAAAATTTAACACCGAGTTTTTTCGCCTCTTCCATGATGTGTCCCGCATCTTCAAGCAGATCATCCTCAACAAGCGAAGCCCCTATATCATATCCCAGTTTTTTTAAAAATGTAAAAGCCATACCGCCGCCGATAAGCATCTTGTCTACTCTTGGCAGAAGATTTACTAATGCTTCAAGTTTACCTGAAACCTTTGAACCTCCGACAATAGCAGCAAAAGGACGAACAGGATTTTGAATAAGCTTGCCAAAGAACTCTATCTCTTTTTGAAGTAAAAATCCTGCTGCTTTATGTTTAGAATCAAAAAAGTGTGTAATTCCCTCAACTGAAGCATGCGCACGATGACTTACTCCAAAAGCATCATTAACATAAAAATCTGCCATTGAAGCCAATTTTTTAGAAAATTCTATATCATTTTTTGTTTCACCCGCTTCATAACGAAGGTTCTCTAAAAGCAAAACTTCTCCCGATTGCAGCTTAGATGCCTTTGAAAGCGCATCTTCACCAACCACATCTTTTGCTAAAAGAACTTCTCTCTTTAAAAGATGATGCACTCTTCTAGCAACAGGAACAAGCGAATATTTTGCAACTACCTGACCATCAGGACGCCCAAGATGAGAGCCGAGTACAACCGCACATTTTTGATCAAGACAGTAGTTTATAGTAGCAAGAGCAGAACGGATGCGGCGGTCGTCTGATATATTTCCAAACTCATCCATCGGTACATTAAAATCACATCTGATAAAAACTTTTTTTCCGGCTAAATCTAAATTTTTAATATTTAAAAGTTCCAAATTCTATCCTATTTGCTTATATGAAGAGCCATATCTAAAAGTCTTGTCGAATATCCCCATTCGTTATCATACCATGCCATGATTTTAACCATATCATCATCAATAACCTGTGTTAAATCCTCTGCAACGATTGAGCTGTACTCACACCCTACAAAATCCTGAGAGACGCGCATCTCTTTGTCGATTAAAAGAATTCCTTTTAGGCTTGTTTGAGCAGCTTCATTAAATACGGCAGCAACTTCTTCTTTTGTAGTTTTTCTTTTTACGATTACATTTAAATCTACCATAGAAACATCAGGAGTAGGAACACGAACACTCTGTCCATGAAGTTTACCCTGAAGTTGAGGAAGAACAAGACCTATAGCTTTTGCAGCACCCGTTGTAGTAGGAATCATATTGATAGCTCCTGCACGCGCTCGGCGTTTGTCTTTTGAGTGCTTTACATCGAGTATGTTTTGGTCATTTGTGTATGAGTGAATTGTTGTCATAAGACCTTTCTCAATTCCAAAAGCATCATCAAGTACTTTTGCAATAGGCCCCAAACAGTTTGTCGTACATGAAGCATTAGAGACTATTTTTTGTCCCTCATAAAGATGTTCATTTACACCAAGAACAAATGTAGGCGTATCTTTATCTTTTGCCGGAGCTGAAAAAAGAACTTTTTCTACACCGTTATTTATGTGCACTTGAGCAGATTCCTGTGTTAAAAAGACACCGGTACACTCTAAAACCATATCTGCACCGCAGTCTGCAAATTTAAGATTTTTTGGATCACGATCGCTAAATACTCTTATCTTTTTACCGTCTATCGTGATGTTTTCAGCATCAAGCTGCACTACTTCACTGCCAAATGTTCCATGTACAGAATCATTTTTAAGAAGATAGAGCATCATATCTATACTTGCCATATCATTTATAGCCACTATCTCTACATCATCCCTTGTTGCAGCAATTCGAGCC
The DNA here is from genome assembly GCF_009883775.1 of Sulfurimonas sp. CVO. NCBI lineage: Bacteria > Pseudomonadati > Campylobacterota > Epsilonproteobacteria > Campylobacterales > Sulfurimonadaceae > Sulfurimonas > Sulfurimonas sp. CVO. The sequence continues at coordinate 304,332 of NZ_CP033720.1, read as the reverse complement.
ACACAACGACCGATTCTACCAAATCCGTTAATTGCTATCTTTAGTGCCATACTATTTCCTATTTAAAATAAAAATTGAGCAATTTTACCTAAATTTAGTTACAATTCGCTTTAAATATGGAAACAATCGCACTTTTTGGCGGCTCTTTTGACCCGCCGCATATCGGTCATGAGGCAATAGTTAAGGCTTTGATAAACTTCAAAGATATTGACAAAGTTGTCATAATGCCTACATATCTAAATCCGTTTAAGTCAAAATTTTATGCTCCTTCAGCTTTACGGCTTACATGGCTAAAAGAGATTTTTGGCGAGTATAAAAATGTAGAAATTTCAGAGTATGAGGTGTTACAAAAGAGACCGGTACCAACAATCGAGAGTGTAAAATATCTATTAAAGAGTTATAAAAAAATATACCTTGTAATAGGTGCTGACAATCTTGCTTCACTTGAAAAGTGGAATAGATATGATGAACTCAAAGAGTTAGTAACTTTCATAGTGGTTCCAAGAGACAATATTAAGATTTCAGATCAGTTTTTAAGACTGGATGTTGATAAGAAAATATCATCAACAAAACTTAGAGAGTGTGTTGAAATCTCAAAACTGCCAAAAAAATGCGCAAAAGAGATATATAATTTTTACAAGGAAAACTATTGCAAAACAGAATAGAAAAAATAACCGAAGTTTTAGACAAAAACAAAGCAGAAAATATAGAGGTTTTTGACCTTAGAGAGAAAAACTATTTTGTAGATTATGCGATTATCGCATCATCACTCGGTTCAAGACATACGATGGCTCTTTTAGACCACCTAAAAAATGAGCTCAAACCTGCAGAAAAATTTATCAATGTAGATGAGAGCAGTGACTGGATTGTTGTTGATTTGGGAGATATTCTAATCCATATTATGACACCTGAGTACAGAGTAAAATACGATATGGAGAGTTTTTTAAGTTCTCTTGCCGAGGGCAAAGAAGGCATGCCGCTTTAAAAAACAGTTATCAATTCAAAAGAAGAGAAACTTAAGACTCCAATCTTTTGCGTAAAATATCTGCTACACGAAAAGCGTTCGCATAGATAGTCCATGTATAAGGCACGCTTCCTCCCGTGGGCATAAAACTCGCATCTGTTACATAAAGGTTCTCTAGTGCATGCGCTTTGCAGCTTTTATCAAGTACGGATATTTGAGGATTCTCTCCAAATCTGCAGCCTCCTGCCACAAGATTTGGCGGAGGCGCAGAGGAGATGGAGTAGCTTATCTCAGAGGCTCCCATTTTTTCCAACACCTGCACAGCTTTTTTTGCCAAGTCATTACCGACTTCTCTATCATGAGGATGGCTGTAGAGATGTATTGCGCCCACGGGGATGCCATACTTATCTTTTACATCTTCTTCGATGCCCACAAAACACTCATCCGTAGGAAGCCAATCATTAAAAACTTCAAAATTCAAAACTCTTGAAGTCGTAAGCTCTTTATAAATTTTTTGTTCAAGAGCCTTACCCCAAAGAATTTTTCCCACTTCATCATAAAAAGCTCTTTTTATGCGGGTAACTAAATTTTGATGCTCAAACAAAAAGTCTATAGTTCCGCCCTTAATCTTTTTACTGCTCTTTTTATACTCATACCACTGCTGCAGGGAGCGGTTAAAGAAAAGACCGACCTCCATAAGCTCTTTTTGCTGTTCGTTCGTAAGCGTTTCAAAACGAAATCGCCCTTCCCCTGCTCCTCCGCCTGAGAAAATAAGATTTTTTCCTACTTGATGATTGTTATTTGCCAAACCGTAAGGAAAAAAGCGATTTTTTGAGTTTAAGAGCAATCGTGAGCTCTCTATTGCTTGTGCGGCTAAAACAAAGATTTTTGCACTAATTTCATGCGTCTTCATGTCGTTATCATAGTAATGTGCTTTTGTAACCTTTGTTGCATCACTCTCAAGCTTATAGACAAACGCTTCGGCAATAACTCTCGCATTACACTTTTGAAGAAGTGCGGCTCTGGCACTCCCTTTCGCGCCCGTAGCACATCCGTAACTCCCGCAAAAGTTTGAGTAAGAGCATCCGTTTCGCTTTAGTGCCGCATGTGGAATTATTGCCCGCGGAGTCGGAATGCTCTCAAAGTTAAGAGATTTACATGCAGCATCAAACCACTTTGCAACTCCGTTTTCTTCAAGTTTTGTATAAGGAAAACAAGAGGTGCTTCTTGGCTCTAAAAAAGAGTGCAAAATCACTTCCCCGCTAACACCGACTATGCGCTCAACTTTTTCATAGTATGGTTCCAGCTCTTCATAAGAGAGAGGCCAATCCACTATATTTGCGCCATCTATCTCTCCATAAGCCGAGAGAATCTTAAAGTCATTTGGCTTCATACGGTGGAAATAACCGCTCATAAGATTTGAGGAACCTCCCACCATAGAGCCGTTCCAAAAACTCCATTGGTACTCACTTCCTAAATATTTTCTGCGCTCTTTACTCTCATCTAGTTCATAGATAACATGTTGCTCATCTTTAAGGTCGGGCGTAAAAAGCTCACGCCGCGAAACTGCCAGCTCATCTTTGTTAAAATCTTCTTCTTTGTACTCTTTTCCTTTTTCAAGCACAACTACACTAAAGCCTGCACGACTCAGCTCATAAGCGACAGGCGAGCCACCAGCGCCACTTCCGATGATACAAATATCGTACATCATAGATACGCTCTTTTTGGACGCGGTAAACCCGCGCGAAACCCAAGCCATCTTTGCGCCGCATCTCTTTTGTTTACACCGTAAACTGCGTCACTCCGAAGTGCTTCCATAGTGTAAGTCAAAAGAGCATCTACCCATGACTCGCCCCATCCGTACTCTGAAATCTCTTGTAAAACCTCTTGCCGCTCCTGTTCTAAAAGATTATAGTAAAGTTTGCCGTGAAGTTTTAGAGACTCTTCATGAAGCCATTGTACACCGTTGCGAAGAAACTCTTTGTATGAAGCAGTGATTCTTGAATGGTCTAAAATAAGCAGCAAATAAGAAGCTGTATCGACATAGAGCTCCTTTGCTTTTGGAAAAAGATCTTCTTGAACAAGTGTGAGAGTTTTTAAAGGCTCTGCCGCTCCATATAAAGAGGAGTTGCAAAAAAGCAAAACAGCTCCACCTAAAAAGCTTTGTTTGAAAAAATTTCTTCGCGTATTTAAAATCATATTTTATTGTACCTATATTCTTTCAAAACACTTTACAAGTTTGGAAATTTATCTATTCTTTCATTAAAAAGAAATCTATCAAGACTAAACTTACCTGCTCCATAAGATACAAAAATAAGCAAAAAAGCATGAGAGATGAAAGATATTTTAAATCTTTTTGAAAAGGAGAAAGACAAATATTTTTAAGCAGAATAACTCTGCTTAAAAGGCGGTATTAATCAGAGCCTTATTTTCCTTTACCGCACTTGCCGTTTTGATTCATCTCTTTTTTTGCATTACCACACTTGCCGCTGCCACACTTCATCTCTTTTTTTGAATCACCGCACTTGCCATTTTGGTTCATCTCTTTTTTTGAATCACCGCATTTGCCATTTTGATTCATCTCTTTTTTTGCATTACCGCACTTGCCGCTGCCGCACTTCATTCCTTCGGCATTAACCGTCGTAGTACTAATGCTTAAAACCATTGCAACCGCTGCAACTAATGATAAAAAATTCAACTTTCTCATATATTATCCTTTTTGTATTGTAAAATCAAAAACTATTGTATCACAACTATAATAATTTATTATGTGATAACGATTAGATACAGTCACATATTATAAAATCTGTATCTTTTTTCTTGAGAATTTAATGATTTGATTTTTTTCAAATGTTTTCATAATAATACAAAAAATGTTTATTTTAAAACATCTATGCATTGCATTATTTTACGCTTTAAAATTTATGCAAAAATAAAACGATTTATACCATTTTCATATTCATGCGCAAGCACCTGATTATGAACTTTTAAAATAGAATCGACCAGATACAAACCGAGCCCAAAACTATTTTTCGCCGGATTGTCTTTAGTAAAAGGTTCTATATAGTATTGTAAAGGGTGTGCGATACACTCTCCTTTGCTCTCAAAACAGAGCTCACCGTTTTTTATCAAAATCTTTACATGGTTGTCTGTTGAGTATTTTATCCCATTGTCAATCATATTTTTAATAGCTGTAGTGTATAGTCTATAATTTGCACTGATTTTATGGGTTGCTTCAACATTATTTACAGTAACATTTTTTTCATCAACCATAGCCATATCAATAGCACCATCAATTATATCTATCAAACGATACTCTGCAAAATCTGTTTTATCTCCGAGACTTGTTACCTCTTCTATAAGAGCAAATTCATTTACCAAAGACTCTAAACGACCAAAAATAGAACTAAATCTATCTCTTTGTTTTTGAGATTCAAGCATTTGTGTTGCAATTGTGCCTTTTGCAATAGGTGTTTTTAACTCATGCATTATATTTCGCAAGAAGAGTGTTCTTGATTCTAAAATAATATTTATTTTTTCTCTTGCTGCTTCTAGTTCATTTGAAATTAATGAAATTTCATCATGTCCTCTTGTTTTAAAAGATATATTCATATCTCCATTTCCATAAAGCGCAATTTTTTTTCTAAGTCTAATAAGCGGACGCAATCTTTGAAGTATCAAAACAAATGATGATGTGATTATTAAAATAATTATCATATAAGAATATGCAACGGGCCAATATTTGTAGGGTTTTAACTCTTCATCAAGAATTAGTATTGAAGATGACGGATTTTGGATATAAAAATATATTTTTTTATTAAACTCCAACATACTAGTTGTTAAGTCAGTTATAACTTTTTTAGTATAAAAACCTTGTTGTGAAAACATTAAAGAAGCATCGACACTTTGAAAATTTTTTTTCTTTAAAATTTTTGCATTTTTTAAAATAATTTCTACTATCTCTTTGTCTTTTTTCAAAACAAAGCCGTATATTGCCAAATTTGCTTCAAGCATAATCTGCGGATTTTGTTTTTGTTGATGTTCTTGATATATCTGAATGATAGCTGTATGTTTTGTAAAAATATTGTTTATATAACGCTGTTTGTTTTGTTGAAAAAATTCCCAAAAAACCACACTTACACTCACTAATGTAACTGTAAATGTAAATAAAATAGTTATTAAAACAGCATGTTGACGCATAGCCTCAGCTCCTAAAAATTACTTAAGAAGCTTATAACCAACGCCTCTTACCGATTCTATAAGAGATTTGTCTCCAAGTTTATTTCTAATTCTTCCAACCATTACATCAATGCTTTTATTGGATGAATCCTCATTTATAGCATTTACATTATGTATCAAATCTTCTCTTGAAACAACCAAACCCTGCTTTGAAATCATATAAGACAAAATGCCAAATTCTGCTTTAGTAAGGTCAATATTTCTACCTTTATATGAGATCATCATTGATGATGGATCACACTTAAAGTCACTTTTTGATTCCTCTTTTTGCTGTGATTTTGCTTCATAGCGTCTTAGAACCGAATATATTCTAGCCTCAAGTTCTCTCGGATCATACGGTTTTGGAAGATAGTCATCTGCCCCAAGCTCAAGCGCTTTTACCTTGTCTGTAACATCACTTCTGGCAGATGAGATAATAATAGGAATATCCTGTCTTTCACGAATCGCTTCGCAAACCTCTAAGCCGTCCATACCCGGAAGAGTTAAATCTAAAATAACCAAATCAAAAGGTTCTAACTTAAGTATACTTACTGCTTTAAAAGGATCGTCTTCAGTGACGACTTCAAACTTAAACTGCTGCAGATACTCAGTAAGTATCTCCGCTAATTCTAAATCATCTTCAATCATTAATATTTTTTTCATAAATTAAATTTTAACAGATATGAACTAATAAGTAGTTAATATTTATGAAATATTTTTTATTCTCTTATCCTTGTATCATGGAAGTGACATTAAATGCGATAAAAGCGAGTGAATAAGCTACTAAAGATGTAAAAGCCAAAAGGTAAAAAAAGTATTTTATTCCTCCAGCTTCACGAGTAAATACAACTGAAGCTGCTAAACACGGCAAATATATCATAACCACAACAATAAATGCGACCGCAGATGGAAAAGAGATATTTTTAGAAATGATATCTTTTAACGATCTGCTCTCTTCATCCACATCAGCGCCTAAAGCATACAAAACTCCAAGAGTTGAAACAACAACCTCTTTTGCAGCAAGCCCTGTTTGAAGCGCTACACTCAACTTCCAGTCAAATCCAAGTGGAGCAAAAACAGGCTCTGAAAATTTACCGATTTGTCCTAAATAACTCTGTTCTAAATTTTCTTCTAAAAATTTATTACTAAAATGCTGTTTTTCTTCTTTATTGATAGCATTTTCAATTTTTAAAGCATATCTCTCTTCAAGCTCTGCATTGTGAGGATAATTACTTAAAAACCATATAAGGATAGAAGCTGCAGCAATAAAAGTACCTGCTTTTTTCAAGTACATCAATGTTTTTGTGACAACTGTATGCCAAATCAGCTTAAGCGAAGGCAATCTGTATTTTGGCATCTCCATAACAAAAGGTTCATCTACACCTTTAAATGCTGTCATTTTTAATATTTTTGCAGCAAAAAGCCCTAGCATAGCTCCAGTAATATAAATTCCAAAAAGAACATTTCCAGCCATTGATTCGGAAAAAAATGCACCTGCAAAAAGCACATACACAGGAAGTCTGGCACCGCAGCTCATAAATCCAATGATAAAGAGCGTTAAAAGTCTGTCTCGGTCATTTTTTAAAATTCTTGCACTCATATAAGCAGGTATGGAACAGCCAAAACCAGTTACAAGCGGTATAAATGACTGCCCGTGAAGGCCGAATTTATGGAAAAATCCATCAAGCAAAAACGCAACTCTTGACATATAACCTGTACTCTCTAAAAGTGCAATTCCCATAAAAAGAATAGCAATATTTGGAACAAACAGCACAACGGCACCTACACCCGCAATAATACCATCAACGACAAGAGATCGAACAGCATCATTGGCTATTGTAGCACCTACTGCATCTCCAAACCATCCAAAAAAGCCGTCAATCCACTCCATAGGAATAGAGCCGATTTCAAATGTAAGCTGAAAAAGAGCCCACATAAAAAATAAAAATATTGGAATTCCAAAAAATTGATGTATTAACAAAGAGTCGATTTTATCAGTAACAGTTTTTTTATAAGGCTCTTTTTCTTGTTTTAAAACCTCAGCAACTACCCCTTTGTTAAACGAAGCATACTCCTCGGCAAAAGCTTCTCTTATATCATCGCTGTTATGATGCAGCTCTATATGCTTGGATGCTTCTATCAAAATAGGCTGAAGTTCTGTCCAAATTGGGTTGTCATGAATTTTTATATATGTTTTTTTATTGTTTTTTAAAAGATTAATTGCAACATTTCTATAAGAATTCGCGGCATCGTACTTATGTTTTTTTAAATACTCAACTATAACAGATATCTCCTCCTCAACTGCTTCGCTAAAAACAAGTTTTGTATCATGTTTTGGTGCTTCATGCTGTACAATAAGAGCTTCGAGAAGATCAGCGATTCCCTCTTTTGTTACAGCTGAAACTTTTACACATGGTATGCCTAAAAGCTGAGACATAAATTCATTATCTATTTCAATCCCCTCTTTTAGAGCTTCATCACTCATATTAAGCGCAATAACTATATTTTTATTCATGCTCATAAGTTCAGATGTCAATTGAAGATTTTTTTCCAGATTTGTAGAATCTACTACATTTATTATTAAATCATAACTCTCTGCACAAAGATAGTCATGAGTAACACGCTCTTCTATTGTATAATCTGTAAATGCATATGTTCCTGGAAGGTCTACAATAGTAAAGTGATAATCCTTATAATCAAAAAGAACTTCTGATTTTTCAACTGTCACACCAGTAAAATTCCCCACATGCAGCTTTGCATTTGATATAGAATTGATAAGCATACTTTTACCGACATTTGGCTGACCGACCAATGCAACCCTTATATGTTTTGCCGTTAAAGGACAAACCTTTATATCTTTACTCATATTTTTGCACCTCTATTAAATCTGCTTCTTTAGCACGAAGAGCTATGCTCATTTTGCCTACTTTTATCTCCATAGTACTTTTTGCCGGAGCATAGCCTAAAACTTCAATAACAGCATTTTTCATGATTCCAAAAGATATCAGCCTCTGTTTCAACTCTGAAACACCATTGAGCTTAACAACTTTTACAATACAAGCTTTTTTGCAATCACTTAATTTTTTTGTTTTATTAGACATATTTTCTTCTTATCTTTTTATTAATGATAATAAATATCATGTTAAATATCGGTTAAATTAAAAACGATATGCAGCCATCAACTCAAACCTATCCCAATCATTTTCTGTTTTTAGCACATTTTCTTTATCTTTTTGATTTACAAAAATAGCGCGGAGCGAGCATCTGTCTTTAATCAAGCTATATTCAATACCTATATTTTGTTCTACGATATGAGCCTTATTGCTATCAAAATCGCCATAAGCATACATAAACATCAAATTATTTATCTCATAACCTATGCTTCCCACTAATGCTTCTGCTTTATCATTATATGTTATTTCATCCAAAATCATCGTATCCATATTTGTGAAAAGTGTTCCGCCTCCAAATCCGCTAAAACTCTCTTTATTCGCTTTTTTTTCAGCTTTATTATAAGCTGCCCCTAAAATCAAACCATGTGCCGAAAATTCTGCAGACGCGCCATAAATATCAGCTTTTGTGCCACTGCTGCTTATCTCTTTTTCATTTAGATATTGAAAAGCTCCTGAAATAAAGATGTCACTATCTATTTCATAATTTAAAGCTATATCAAAATAAGCAGCATTTGTAAGTTTTGTTATATTATAATACCATGCATTCGCTTCTATAATCCCATCACTGTACATTATACCGCCAAACCATGTTCCATCTTCTCCTGTTTTTATCCATTCATCATCTAGACCTTTGTCAACACCCTGCCATTTTTGAAGATTTCCTGCTATAAAATTAAAATTGGAAACCTGATAGGTTGCAATGTAAGCCTCAAAAGTATTTGCTATCATTCTAATATCATCACTGTCAGCTAAAGGAGTGTCAATCAATTGACGGCCTGCACGAAAATTAAAACTATCATAACTATAATTGAGATACGCTTCACTAAGAATTGTATATTTGCCTTCTGATGAGGAGAGTTCAGGATTTTGTTTTACACCCTCCCCCCCTGTTGCAAAATTTATATCATGAGATATTGAAAAAGCTGCAGCAGCACTCAAACCTTTTAAAGTTGCTAATTCATATTTTAAATAACCGCCAAGCGCAGTAGCATATATATCATTTTCACCTGCTTGTTTTTTATTGTATCCTGCGTACATAGATCTTATTTCACCCGACATTCTGCCATTTTCAAACATTTCACCTATATTTGAAATCTCGTTTTGTGCAATATTTACATTTTCATTAGCTACAGCTATAGCACATGATGTCAAAGCACAAGCCGTAAAAATATTTTTTCTTAAATTATTCATAAAGACTCTTTTCTAATTTATATTTAACTTAGAAATGATAATCAATATCAACTTATAGAATTATTAATATTTTTATTTTTCTTAAATTTTATAAATAATGCGCTTTCGTAAATTTTGGTATAATTTTATATATTTTAATTAGGCTATATTATGAAATTTTTATTTACAGACACATCTCATTTTAACCTGGCAAATTTGTTTACTTTTGTAAATATTACAGCAGGACTTTTAGCTACTTATTTTATTACTCAAAACAATTTTTTTGCAGCTGTTATTTTGGCATGGGTGGGTGGAGCTTTTGATATATTTGACGGCAAAATTGCCAGAAAGTATCATCTCTCAAATGAGTTTGGAGTACAGCTAGATAGTTTTGCAGATTTTTTAAGTTTTGTTCTTGTTCCGGTATTTTTAATTTTTCAAGCTGTTTATAACAGCAGTTTTTCTGGTTTATGGGTTGCCATTGCCGGAGCAGTAAGCATATACTATGTAATATCAGGACTTAGAAGACTTATACAATTTAACATAAATGCAGATGCAGGGGAAGTTGAGAAATTTTTTACAGGCGTTCCTACTCCCCTTGGTGCAATTTTACTTTGGTTTGTCTATTTAGGAGCAGCGTATGGATTTATATCGCCTTACATTGTACTTATAGCTATGGTACTTATCGGATGGAGTCTTAATTCCAAAATCAAAGTACCGCACCCCTAATGACTATTTACTATTTAACGCATACTTTCCGCTTCCAAGCGTAAATATCAAAATTGACATAATAAGATATAAAAAAGGAAGTTCAAAAACCGGTGCGCCATGCTTGCCTAATGAAAATAGTGAATTTCCATATGCTAAAAAGATAGCAAACATCATATTCAGCGCCAAAACCAAAGATGCTGCTCGAACATAGGCTCCAAGCAGTATAAAAATAGGTACTATTATCTCACCTACATATACACCGTAAGCAAAAAATTCTGGAAATCCCGCGCTTGTTGTTAAATGTTTTACCCCGCTTATGCCGTTAATAATCTTCTCAAGTCCGTGAAAAAGCATCATAATACTAACAGTCAGTCTTAAAATTAATTTTGCAATATCATTTGTCATTTTTTTTCCTCTCTAAATTTACAGTTGCCAACCATTATAGTTTTGCCTTTTTTTATAACTTCTTTTACATAATCAAGAGTACCTTTTGGATCAGCATTTCCAACCTCCTCTTCTATTATCTTTAAAAGATCATCTTCATTTGTTGTTCTCCATGTTTTTTCATAATTGTATTGAGTTTGTATTTGCATTTATAAATTATCTCCTTTGTTTGTCATATTTATATTTTTATAATAATATCTAAAAATTAAAAACTATGTAACTTCTCCTTAATTACTTAAAATAATGATTAAATATAAATTTATTTTATTGTATTTTTCTACACAATATAAACTTAACTAATTTCAAATATAATTTATTTAAATTAAAAACAAAATATATTTGGGTATAATTCGCTAAATATTTTAGGGGAAGGTGCCTTGTCATTAATGACATGCTTGTATCAGCTCCTATCTAAAGGAAAACGATGCAAGAAAATGCACAAACAAAAACAGAAGAAAAAGCGATCACATTTGATGATCTAGGATTAAAAAAAGAGATACTTCGCAGTATCAAGGATGCTGGATTTACGATTCCAAGTCCTATTCAAGCAGCTGCAATACCGTTCGTACTAGCAGGTCGCGATATAGTAGGTCAAGCACACACAGGAACAGGTAAAACAGCGGCTTTCGGTCTTCCTGCACTAAACAACATAGACACAAAAGACGGCGTAGGCATACTTGTTATCACTCCGACTCGTGAACTTGCAACCCAAGTCAGTGACGAGCTCTTTAAATACGGAAGAAATATAGGTGCCAGAACAGTAACAGTTTACGGCGGCAGCTCATACAACAGACAAATCGACCTTATCCAAAGAGGTGCGAGCGTTGTTGTTGCTACTCCGGGAAGACTTCTTGACATTCTTAAGAAGAACCTGTTAAAAGATTTTGCTCCTAGCATCGTCGTTCTTGATGAAGCAGATGAGATGCTTGATATGGGATTTTTAGATGATATTAACGAAATATTCTCTTATCTTCCTTCAAATCGTCAAACACTTCTCTTCTCAGCTACTATGCCAAAACCTATCAAACTTCTTGCTGAGAGAATCTTGGATAATCCTGAGTTTATTAGTATCACACAGGGTGAAACAACAAATACAGACATCAACCAAGAGTACTATGTAATTGAAGAGTCTGAGAGAGATGATGCAATTATTCGCCTTATGGATTCTGAAGATTGTAAAAAAGCGGTTGTTTTTTGTAGAACAAAAAGCGAAGTTGACAGACTCTCAAATGTTCTCTCAAATGCGGGATATTTGGCAAACGGCTTACATGGAGATATGGAGCAGCGTCAGCGTGAAACTGTAATAAAAGGTTTTAAAAACAATAATGTCAATGTTTTGGTTGCTACTGATGTTGCCGCTCGCGGTATCCATGTAGATAACATCTCGCATGTATTTAACTACCATATTCCATTTGACCCTGAATCTTATGTTCATAGAATCGGGCGAACAGGGCGTGCAGGAACAAAAGGTAAAGCGATCACACTTTTGACTCCGCTAGAATTTAAAGAGCTTCAGCGTATTAAGACAAAAATCGGAACCACTATGACTCACGCATTTGTTCCAAGCAAAAATGATTTAAGAGCAAATAATCTAAAATCTATTGTTACAAATATAGAAGATCAAAAAATTTATGATGAAGCACATCAGGTTCTTGATCTGTTAAAACAAGATATAGATGAAGAGACTATTATGTTTAAACTTGTATCTATGATTTTAGACAAACAAACAATAGCCGGTCCAAACACTATCGGTATTCCAGCTGATAAATTAGCTGCAATACTAGAGAGAGCAGGCAACAGAAAAGATACAAGAGGCAAAAGCGGCAGTCGTGGAGGCTTTCGTGGAAACAGAAGTCGTTCAGGCGGCAGTAGTGAGAGAAGTCGTTCAGGAGAAAAAAGCCGTTCAGGTGGTGGATACAGAGGCAGTAATTCTAGCGCAGAGAGAAGCCGTTCAGGCAGCGATAACAGAAACCGCAATAGAAACAGAGATTAAGAATCTTTTTTTAAAAACCTCAAACCCGAAACTAATTTCGGGTTTTTTCACCCTATACTCTTCAACTTTCACAAAAACGATATAATTACTCAAAAAGAAAAAATATGACTATTTACGAAGATAATGATTTTTTTATTGAAACAGAAAAAAGCGAAATTCCATGGCTTAAAATCTTTACAAAGGAGCCCTATATAGAGTTAGGGGACCTTCCAAAAGATTTAAGAAGCAGACTATGGGAAGTTTATGACATAATAGAGTTTGAGATGAGAAAATATTACAATCCAACAAAAATCAATATGGCATCTTTTGCGAATATGCTTCCTCGTGTTCACATACATGTAATGGCAAGATTTGAAAATGACAGTTATTTTCCAAATCCAATGTGGGGAGAAAAACTAAGAGAAGCTGATTTAAATCTTCCTGACATAGAAGAATTTTATAAAAAAGTTATAAATGCTTTAATAAATAAACAAGAGAAGTTATCGTAAAGTAATAGTAATAATTAATGGAGGAATAAAATGAAAAGAGTGGCTTTTTGTTTACTGATAGTAACGGCACTTGCAAGTGCTGAAAATAAAGATTATTTCAGTTTTAATGCTGGAAATACAGAACTTAGAATGGAATCATCAACAGAAAAAACAAGGGTTGATGACACACAATACTCTTTTACACTGGGTCATTATTATGATAATTCTCGTGTATCTGCAAGATATACTTATGTTGACAGCGGTGATGACAATTTTGATTCTAATCATCAACTTTCTCTTGCTTATGATTTTATATTACCGATAATTGAGGATACATTTTCTCTTTATGCAGGACCGGTAGCTGGATATTCTCGTATTAAAGGTGATGGAATCAATCTAAGCGGTTTTCATTATGGCGGTCAAGCAGGTGCAATAGTTGGAGTAGTTGAAAACATTGAGGTAGAAGCAGGTTATCGTTTTTTAATGGAAAGAGGAAATAATCATGGCATAGACGCTGAATATAGTAAAACATGGTATGCAGGGATAAATATACTCTTCTAGCAAATCTTTCTTCTTTGCTTGATTTTATTTAAAATCAAGCAAAATATTTAAAACAGCTTTTATTTTCTCAATGGCGAAAATGGTACAAGAGCTGATCCCCAAGTAAGCCCACCGCCAAAAGCATCTAAGAGCATTAACTCGCCTGCTTTAAGTGTTCCGTTTTCATAAATTTCATTTATTGCCATAGGTATGGAAGCGCCTGATGTATTTCCATACTTTTCAACTGTAATAACTATCTGTTCATCTTTTAACTTTAAAGCATCGCCGACAGCTTTTATAATTCTATAATTTGCTTGATGGGGTACAAAATGTTTAATATCAGAACCTTGGATATTATTTTCATTTAATATATCAACAACATCTTTTGTTAAAGTTTTAACGGCAACTTTGAAAGTTTCATTTCCTTTCATTTGCATAAAGCAGCTTGATGCTTCTTGCTCTAATGAGTCATGAGCAGAACCGCTCCCGCCATTTGGAGTCATAAGCAAATCTGCAAATCTACCATCAGCTCCGGTATGAATATCTATAATCGCCTCTTCTTTATTGTCTGTTGCGCTTATTATTGCTGCACCTGCACCATCACCAAAAAGGATACATGTACCTCTATCTTTATAATCAGTTATTGCAGAGAGTTTTTCAGCACCGACTATAAGAATATTTTTTTTCATGCCCGACTCTATAAAAGCTTTTGCTATTGACAAAATATATACAAACCCTGTACATGCCGCAGAAATATCAAATGCAGTAACATTTTCAAGACCCAATTTTGTGGAAATTATTGTAGCAGTAGAAGGCATACAAAAATAGTCAGGTGAAATTGTTGCACATACAATCATATCAATTTCACTCTTATCTATGCCGCTTCTCTCAATTGCTTTTTGTGCAGCTTTAACACCCATATCACTTGTAAATTCATCATTTGCAGCGATACGCCTCTCTTTTATGCCTGTTCTTTTTGTTATCCACTCATCTGATGTATCGACCATCTTCGACAAATCTTCATTTGAGAGTATCTTACTAGGAGCGTAACCTCCTATAGAACGAAATGCAGCATATGCCATTAAATTTCCTTGTTTTTTAGTGCTTCTAAGCGTTGAACAATATGTTCATTTACACCTGTATCAACATAATTAATTGCTTGAAAAATTGCATTTTTAATAGCTTTTGGATTACTCTTGCCATGTCCCACAATTACACAGCCCTGGATTCCTATAAGCGGAGCGCCGCCTACCTCTGCATAATCCATCTGTTTTTTAAGCAATTTAAAGACTTTTCTCATTAAAAGTGCTCCTGTAATAGCTATTGGAGATTTTCTAATATACTCTTTGATTAAACCGCTTATAGTTGAAGCCACACCTTCTGATGCTTTTAAAACCAAATTCCCCACAAAACCGTCACATACTATAACATCACAGCTTGCGTTGAAAATATCATTTCCTTCTACATTGCCTTTAAAGCCTTTATAACCTTCAAGCAGTTTAAATGCTGCTTTTGTAACATCATTTCCTTTGCTCTTCTCTTCTCCATTTGCCAAAAGCCCAATTGATGGAACTTCAATACCAAACATATCCTCAGCATAACAGCCGCCCATTACGGCAAATTGCAACAGATGTTCAGCTTTTGAATCTACATTAGCTCCAACATCCAGTAAAACTGATGATTTACGAGAATTTTTTGTCGGCATAAATGTTACTAATGCAGGTCTTAAAACACCTTTTAATCGTCCCAGTCTAAGAGTTGCCAAAGTCATTGTAGCCCCACTGTGTCCGGCAGAGACGACTCCCTGAGCTTCACCATTTTTTACTAATTCAATAGCTTTATAAATTGTGCTCTCTTTTCTTTTTACTGCATCAGTTGCAGCATCGTCCATAGATATGACATCATCAGCTTCTACTATAGAAATCTTATCTCTATAACGCTTTGGTAACAGAGGTAAAATTTCTGATTTTTTACCTACAAAAATAGGAACAAACTGTTTCTTTTTAAGAGCTTGTAAACAACCTTCTACAATTGGCTTAGGACCGAAGTCCCCGCCCATTGCATCAACAGCAATCTTTATCATTTGCTATTTATACTCACCAGTCGTTGGGTTAATGTGGTGTGGAAGCTTGTATGTTCCATCTTTATCCTTAATTGGACGAGCTAAAGATATTTTATAGTGAGTTCTTCTTTTCGCTGAGCGTGAATGAGAAACTCTTCTTTTTGGTACTGCCATATTATTTTCCTTTCATTTTTTGTTTATTTAAAAAGCAATATAAGCAAAAAGCTCATTTTACTACTTTTGCCTCTGTGGCACTAATGTTTACTCTTTTAGCAGAGAAAACACGCATTGTCTAAAATATTTCTTGTTCAGAAATAATATTTTCACACTTTTCACATCTATGATAATCACTTTTGATAAGCTCAATTTCTGAGTTCATAAGCTCTTCTAAATCTACAGTAGAATTTAATGATTCTACAATATCTAATAAAAGGGTATCTTCACTGTTTTTATAAATGCCGTCTGAAATAAAAAATTCTATATCTTCATTCACATTTAAATTAAACTTATCAGCACAAACATCACAATCTGTGTCAATATTACCACTTAATTTTGCTTTTAACAAAATTAATTTATTGGCATGATACTGTAAATAACCTTTAAAAGTTATTTTATCAGATTTAACTTCAAAGTGCAGCGGTGTATTGCTTACTTTTCGTAATACTATTTTCATAAAGGGAATTTAACTCTCTTTATTTAAATGTTTTTTTATCAATTAAGAAATTTCTCTCTCAGAGAAAAAGAAAGCTATTTCAATAGCTGCATTTTCAGCAGAGTCACTTCCATGAACAGCATTAGCATCTATATTTTCAGCAAAATCTGCGCGAATTGTTCCAGCTTCAGCCTCTTTAGGGTTTGTTGCACCCATAAGATTACGGTTTTTTATTACTGCATTTTCACCCTCAAGAACTGAAACAACTACTGGACCGCTAATCATAAAATCAACTAGATCACCAAAAAAAGGTCTCTCAGAGTGAACTGCGTAAAAAGCTTCCGCATCTGCACGAGAAAGTTGTATTTTTCTTGTTGCTGCTATTTTTAGACCATTGCTCTCAAAACGATCTAAAATCTTACCGATAACACCTTTAGCAACGGCATCTGGTTTTATTATTGATAGTGTGCGTTCCATCAAATCTCCTGTTAAATATATAAAATTAAGATGGAATTATACCTAAAAAGTATCTATTTTTAATTAAAATAAAAAATTTATTGAAAAGTTTGGATAAAAGAAGAGAAAATAGCGCAAAGTGTTATAACACTTTGCGCTATTTAGAAAAAGATTATTCTACTACAGCTTTGCCGATTCCACGCATATCATCTGTAATATCTTCACGGTGTGCTGGACTCTCACCAACAGCATCCCAAGTAATACATCCTTCAGTTGGACACGCAGTAGCACATGCCGGTTCGTCATGATAACCAACACACTCTACACATTTATTTCCGTATACATAGTATGTTTCTTCACCCGTTGGATTATCATCTTCATCTACAATTGCTTCTACCGGGCACTCATCTATACAAGCACCACAGTTAATACATGTATCACCAATAATTACTGCCATTAGGATTCTCCTAGTTTTAATTTCGAAGTAAGTTTAACAGAAGATTTTTAAAGATAGCTAAAAAATCTTCTTTAAAGGTGTAATAATTCGTTTTTGTTACACTTTTTGCATTAAAATATTTTTATAAAATTATATTTTTGATAATAATTATTATCAAATTTTTAAATAATTTTTTATATCTTCAACTCTATCTGTTTTTTCCCAAGTAAAATCTTCATCTTCTCTTCCAAAATGACCATATGTAGCTGTTTTTCTAAAAATCGGTCGTAAAAGATTTAGTGATTTTATAATTCCTTTAGGAGAGAGATCAAAAAGTTCTTTAACGCATGCTTCAATTTTTTTCTCTTGAACCTTTGCTGTATTATGAGTATCTACCATAATAGAAACCGGTTGAACAACACCTATCGCATAAGCGATTTGCAGAGTCACTTTATCACAGGCACCCGCTGCAACCAGGTTTTTAGCTACATGGCGGCACGCATAAGCAGCACTCCTATCTACTTTGGTCGGATCTTTTCCGCTAAATGCGCCTCCGCCATGAGGGCAGCTTCCACCGTATGTGTCAACTATGATTTTTCTGCCGGTTAGCCCTGCATCGCCTTGAGGACCGCCAATAACAAATTTTCCGGTTGGATTAATATGAAATATAGTTTTATCACTCATAAGCTTTGCAGGAATGACATATTTTATTACTTCATTTATCACATCTTCATGTATCTTCTCTTGGGAGATATCAGGAGCATGTTGAGTGGAAACTACTACCGTATCAACAAAAACAGGTTTATCTCCTATATATTTAATACTGATTTGTGCTTTACCGTCAGGACGAAGATATGGGATAATTCCCTCTTTGCGAACCTCAGCCAATCTTTGAGTCAATCGGTGCGCTAAATATATAGGAAGAGGCATAAGCACATCGGTTTCACGGCAAGCATATCCAAACATAAGACCTTGATCACCAGCTCCTATCTCACCCCCTTCTTGGTCAACACCTTGACTAATATCAGGCGACTGCTCTCCGACAGCATTTAAAACAGCTGCGGAGCGATAATCAAAACCATATGTTGCATCCGTATAACCAATCTCTTGGACAACCTTACGGGCAATATCTTGCAT
Organism: Sulfurimonas sp. CVO; assembly: GCF_009883775.1. Classification (NCBI taxonomy): domain Bacteria; kingdom Pseudomonadati; phylum Campylobacterota; class Epsilonproteobacteria; order Campylobacterales; family Sulfurimonadaceae; genus Sulfurimonas; species Sulfurimonas sp. CVO. The sequence continues at coordinate 285,909 of NZ_CP033720.1, read as the reverse complement.
CGGTGCATATGTCGTTGTCTTCAGTTCGCCTGCTATTATACAAAATCCATTTGATACCAATGTCTCACACGCAACATGTGCGGAAGTATCTCTCTCAATAATATAATCCAGAATTGCATCGCTGATTTGATCTGCCATCTTATCAGGGTGCCCTTCTGTTACAGACTCTGAAGTGAAAATATACTCTTTAAGAGCATTTGCTTCTTTTGTCATCGATTTTCCTTATTGAAATATAGAGTCAAGCTCTATAAATCATCGAAAGTATATCGAAATTTGATTCAATCTTAAGTTATATGACAATTTAAAATTATTGAATTTTTATTAACAAACTTTCTGTTACAATATTGTCAAATTAATAAAAATTAAGGATTTAATATGTTAGTAACAAACCCGGCTCCAGACTTTACAGCAACAGCAGTTTTAGCTGATGGCTCAATAGTTGAAAATTTCAAATTATCTGAAAATTTTGGTGAAAAAGGTACAGTACTTTTCTTTTACCCGTTAGATTTTACTTTTGTCTGTCCATCTGAAATTATTGCATTTTCACACAGAATTGATGAATTTAAAAGTCGTGGCGTAAATGTTATCGGCGTTTCCGTAGACAGCCAATTTTCACACTTTGCATGGAGAGAGACTCCTGTTGAAAAAGGTGGCATAGGCAGAATCAAGTACCCGCTTGTTGCAGACTTGACAAAGCAAATTTCTAAAGATTATGATGTACTTTTTGGCGATTCTGTAGCACTTCGCGGATCATTTTTGATTGACGGTAAAGGTATAGTTCGTCATGCTGTAATCAATGATCTCCCTCTTGGAAGAAACATAGATGAGATGATTCGTATGGTTGATACTATGCAGTTTACTGACGAGCATGGCGAAGTTTGTCCAGCAGGATGGCAAAAAGGCGATGAAGGTATGAAAGCTTCAACTGAAGGCGTTGCAGAGTATTTAGCGAAAAACAGCGAAAAATTATAAGTTTTTTTAGACAGTATGTAAAAAATATACATACTGTTTTTTTTATTGTAAAATAGTTTTATGAAACTATTTTTTACAATACTGTTTTTTCTTACGACAATCATAGCCAGTGAGACGAAAGAGTTTCGAGTCGGTATCTATAACAACCCTCCAAAAATATTTTTAGATGTAAACGATAAACCTTCGGGATTTTTTGTTGATATTTTAGATGAGATTGCAAGCAAAGAGAAGTGGCATCTTAAATATGTAAAGTGTGAATGGCGGGAGTGCCTTTTGATGCTTGAAGAGGGTAAGATCGATATAATGCCCGATGTCGCCTACACAAAAGAGAGAGAAAAACACTTTAAATTTAACAAAGAGATTATTCTCTCTAACTGGTCAGTTGTTTTCACAAATAAAAAAAATGAAATCTCCTCCATACTTGATCTTAATAGCAAAAAAACAGCCCTGCTTGAACACAGTATTCAACAAGAACAGATTCAAGAAACATTTAAACTCTTTGGACTAAAACCGATCTTTATTTTAACTAAAAATTATGAAGAGGCTTTCTCTTTGGTTCAAAGCGGTGCGGTTGATGCTGCCGTTGTCAACAAACATTTTGGAGAACTTCAAAAAGATAGATATAACCTCAAAGAGACGCCCATACTCTTAAACCCTGCGGCTATAAAATTTGCTCTTACGAATGCAATTGATACTCGCCAAATTGCGGACAAAATAGATTTACACATTAAAGAGCTTAAAGAGAACAGGGAGTCTCTTTATTACAAATCCATTCAAAAGTGGTTAAGCACAAAAGAGGTTTTCAATATTCCGACTTGGTTAAAAGTTGTTTTTGTAATAGCAATAGCGTTCCTAATAATTTTGACTGGGGCAGTTGCTTTTTTTAGATATATGCTAAATTTAAAAACTAAAGAAGTTATTGAAAAATCTGAAAAATTACATAAACAAGAAGAACAAAAAATAAAAGATTATGAAAATTTTGTTTATGCACTGGTCTCCATGATTGAACAGAGAGACTCATATACGGCAGGGCACTCCCAAAGAGTTGCAAAATATTCACTTCTTATAGCAAAAGAGATGGGATATAGCATGCAAGAGTGCGAACTTCTTTTTAAAGCGGCAACTCTGCATGACATCGGGAAAATTGCGACACCGGATTCTATTTTGCTAAAGCCGGATAAACTATCCAAACTGGAATATAACCTTATTAAAGAGCATGTAAATGTCGGCGTAAAAATGCTTAAAAATATTCCTATGTTTAAAGGTATATCGCACATTATTAAGTACCATCATGAGAAGTATAACGGAAGCGGCTATCCTGACGGTCTTTCAGGCAACGATATACCCGAACTCTCAAGAATCATGATGGTTGCCGATGCATTTGATGCCATGACAACAAACAGAATATACAAACATAAAAAGAGTGTAAACGACGCTCTAGCAGAACTTAAATCTCTAAGTAAAATTCATTATCATCCCGAAGTTGTAGATGCTGCAATCAAGGCTCTTTCATGCACAAAAATAACCGATGATTTCAACCAAACTCCCATAACGGAAATTGAGCAGCAGCGGTTTGCCTACTTCTATAAAGATGCCGTTACCGAGTTGTATAATGTAAAATATTTAGAAACAACCCTGATAAATAACAATGATACTTTAAAATATAAAAAATCAATAGTTATATCCTTACATAAATTTGATATATATAACAAAAAACATGGCTGGGACAAAGGAGATGAAACACTTAAAAATTTTGCAAAACTTCTTTACACTCTTTTTACAGAGAGTCTAATATTTAGGATAAGAGCAAATGATTTTATTATTCTGCTTCAAAATGAGCTTAACAAAAGCTCTCTAATTCAAGAAGAAATTAAAAATTTCACAGAAAAAGCAGAGATTGAGTTTGATTTTAATATTTACGATTTAAAAGCCGATAAAATTCATTCATATAGTGATCTAAAAAAATTTATATAGTTTTACTAAACTCTAAAGCCTTTTTGTTTACAAAAACTATATCTCTCCACTGCCTTTTTGGAGCGATAAGATTTAATCTTTTTGGGTTTGAACTTCTTGAAATTGCTACATAAAACTGCGAAGGCGCAAAGATTTCATTTGTTTCTATAATCAAATCTTCTATGCTCATTCCCTGTGATTTGTGTATAGTAATAGCGTAAGCGAGTTTTATGGGATATTGGTAAATACTAAAGATATTCTCTTCAACTATCTCTTTTTTTCCTTCAATATTTTTCTCCTTCCATACACTTTTACTTTGAGCAATCGCTTCAAGTTTTACAACAACGGCATTACTTTTTTGAACATATACAAAATCACTCTCTATCTTTATCACAATTGCGCGTTCACCGTTAAAATAGTTCCAGGCATTTCTTGTAAAGAGCACAGGAACACCTACCTTTAACTCCAACTCTTTTTCTATTCTAGCATCATTTATAAAACGCTCTATCTCTGCATCTTTTGTACTTTTTACATGCTTAATTATTTGAGCATCTTTTTTATGCAACTCACCATCTACAAACTCTAACTGGTTTCTATTATGAATCGATGCAGAAATATTTTTACCAAATAAAAAGGTAAACTCACTCAAATCTTCAGGCAAAGGTTTTATAAACTCATTAAGTGAATTATGCACTCTCTCATCTACAAAACCGCTCCTCACTTTTGCCAAAAGTTCTATAAAATCTTTATCATCTGTTCTGTAAATATGTCTTAATTCAACTGTTTTAAACTTAAATGTTTCCCACAAGAGAGATTCAAATGCAAATTTAACCTCTTCAAAACCTCTTACAACAGGAGGAAGTTGCAAAAAATCGCCAACAACCAAAAGTGAACCTTTAAACTCACTTTGCTGCAGTCTAAGGTGTATCATATCTAAAAGAGCATCACTAACCATAGAGATCTCATCTATTACTATCAAATCCATACTGGAGATTAGCTTCTTGACTTTTTTACTAAGTTCCAGCTTACCGTTGCGCTCTAACTCTTTTAAATTGCCTGCTATTGCCAGATCGAAAAAACTATGCAGTGTCTGACCGTTTATTAGCGTTGCAGCCATTCCGGTCGAAGCAAGTTTTGCAACTTTTTTTGCTTCATTTTCATAATAGTTTATAATATTTTTTGTAATAGTAGTCTTTCCGACTCCTGCCCCACCTGTTAAAAACACATTCTGTTTTGATTCTAATTTTTCAATAATATCTTTTAAATAATTCATAAAAAATTATACAATAATATAAAAAAGTTTATAATGACTTTGAAAATACTCTTAATCTTATCTGTTTTTCACTCTCTAAAAGTACAAAAACAGAAATACATATTACAAATATAAGAATTAAATCAAAGAGTTCTAAAGAGTTAGTTGCAAAAACTTTTTGTAAAAATCCAACATATGTTATAGCTATTTGTGCAACAACTATTATAGATATTGCGCTCCAAACAACTCTGTTTGCCAATATATCTTTTAATTTTAAATCAATGATATTTAAATTTCTAATATATAAAAGATGAAAAATCTCTAAAAAAACCAAAACATTTAACGCCAAAGTTCTTGCATACTCTATAGTTGCTCCGCTCTGCACTGCATAATAGTAAGCACCAAAGACACCTATTAAAAACAAAAATGTAACATAAATAATATGCCAGATAAGATCTCTGCTAAGAAGTGGTTCATCAATAGCTCTTGGACTTCTTTTCATGATATTTTTATCTTCATCTTCAAACGCCAGTGCTATTCCTAAAGTAATCGCTGTTATCATATTTGCCCAAAGTATTTGGATGGGAGTGATTGGCATAACCATTCCAAAAAATATAGCAACTATGATAACCGAAGCTTCAGCAGCGTTTGTAGGCAGTGTCCAGCTTATAACCTTTTTTATATTGTCATAAACTTTTCTTCCTTCTTTGATTGCACTTACAATTGAAGCAAAATTATCATCCGTCAAAACAAATTCACTTGATTCTTTTGCAGCCTCCGTACCGCTTTTACCCATAGCTATACCAACATTTGCTCTCTTTAGCGCGGGAGCATCATTTACACCATCACCCGTCATGGCTACAATCTTTGAATGCGCCTGAAAAGCTTTGACAAGTCGTAACTTATGCTCAGGCGTAGTTCTGGCAAATATATCAGTTTGTAAAACTGCGCTCTGTAACTCCTTGTCACTCATCTTTTCTATATCTGCCCCGCTTAAAACATTTTCACAATTTTTAAGTCCTATAGTTCTTCCTATTGCAGTTGCAGTTAAAAGATGATCTCCCGTTATCATTTTTACATCTATATCTGCACTGTAACACTCTTTTAGTGCCTCTATTGCTTCTGGACGCGGGGGATCTATAAGTCCAAAAAGTGAAACTAAAATTAGCTCATCTTTTAAATCAGCAAAATCAAGTGCTGATTTATCATGTGACACTTTTTTATAAGCAAGCGCTAAAACTCTCTGCCCCTCAGAAGCCAACTCCTTTGCTTTATCTTCCCAGTAAGCGGTGTTTATCTCTTTTTTGCTGTTTTTATCTATATACTCATAATGACACATTTTTATAATGATTTCAGCCGCCCCTTTGATAACAATTAGCGACTCGCCCTCATGGCTATGATTTAGCGTTGCCATAAATTTATGTTTTGAATCAAAAGGGATCATATCATCTCGTTTAAAAGCTCTTCTAACTTCATCTGCATCAAAACCTATTTTATGGGCAAATGTGATCAAGGCTCCCTCTGTAGGACTTCCCTCTATCTTCCAAGACTCTTCCTCTTTTTTTAACAAAGTATCGCTGCACAAAAGCGATGCTTTTGCTAAAAATTTTAATGTTTCGTGTTTATTTATATCAACCTTGTCATTTTTTATATAAAAATTTCCAGTCGGCTCATATCCTGCACCGTCTATTTTAAAATCTTCCTTATATGTAACAACGCTGCTTACCATCATCTCATTTTGAGTAAGTGTCCCTGTTTTATCTGAACATATAATCGAAACAGATCCTATGGTCTCTATAGCGGGCAGCTGTCTTACAATTGCATTTCGCTTCGCCATAGCCTGTATGCCTACTGCAAGCGTTATAGTTAAAACAGCAGGCAGCCCCTCCGGAATTGCGGCAACAAAAAGACCAATAACTGCCATAAAAGCTTCATTAAAAGGCAACCCCTTTACAAAATGCCCTATTAAAAAAATAAGCAGAGAAAATGACAATATAAAAAAAGTCAAATATTTGGCAAATTTATCCATCTGTTCGACTAAAGGGGTAGTTAAAACTTCAACACTGCTAAGCATTTTGCTTATACGACCGAGTTCCGTGTTGTTTGCCGTAGCTATAACAACACCTTTAGCCTGTCCGCCAGCTATCGTAGTTCCGGCAAACACCATCGAAGATCTGTCTGCTATTATTGCATCAGAAGCAACTTTTTTTGAACTCTTCTCAACTGCAACAGACTCTCCAGTCAAAGGCGCTTCTTGTGCACTAAATCCGTGTGCTTCAAGCAATCTTATATCTGCTAAAACTCTATCGCCTGGCTTCATAAATACTATATCGCCAATAACTAAAGATTGACTGTCTATCTTTTGTTTACTCCCATCTCGAAGAACTGTTGCTTGAAATGCCAACATCTTTTTTATAGCATCCATCGCATTTTGGGCTCTGTTTTCTTGAATAAAACCGATAATGGCATTGATGACAACTACACTCAAAATAACAACTGTATCTATTGTATGATCAAGCAGAGCCGTAACAACTGCAGCAGCGAGCAGTACATAGATCAAAAGATTGTTAAACTGCATTAAAAAACGAACGATAAGACTCTTTTTTTTCTCTTCTTGAAGCTTATTTGGTCCATATTTTTTGAGTCTTGCCTCAGCCTCTTCACTGCTCAAGCCATCTTCTGAACTGTTAAGTTTATTTAAGACATCATTTTGATCTAAACTATGCCAGTTATTGATATTTTGCATTATAAACTCCAAATTTTTATAAGCTATTCTAATATAATCGCTGTACCAAAAGGAGTATACACCTCTTTTGGCACTATCCACTTTATCTCATAGTTTGGTTCATTATTTGGAAAAATTCCATCCAAATCCGTAAAATACAAAAGTAGTTTTACATCTTCTAGTTCATTCTCTATAAATTCAAAAACCGGCCTAAAATCTGTGCCGCCTCCGCCTTTTAAATTCAATTCCAAATTATCGCCACTGTAAAAAGTAGTATGTGAGTGAATCTTATTATCACAAACCAACAAATCTATCTGATAATTTGGAATTATATTCATCAAAAAGTTTAACTCATTTAAAAACTCATTTAAAAGCTTCTCATCAACCGATCCTGAACTGTCAACCGCTACAACGAGCTTAAATCTCTGACTAATGCATGAGGGCAAGTAGATACCAAGATGAAGAAATTTTTTGCTTGGAGGCAGAAGAGTATAGTCATCTTTATGAAATCTCTCAAGAGCAACTCTTAATTCATTACGCCAATCTATTTTACCCTCAGAGGCAATGGTAAAAAATCTTCTTATTCCAACAGGTATCTCCCCGCTTTTTGCCTCATCTTCAAGTTTTGCTTTTGCAAACTCTTCGAAGAGCTGTTCACTCAAAGTATCCGTCTTTTGCGGAGTGTTTTGTTCCCTCTGATTATTTTTCTTCTCATCTGTATCATCTGCTTCATACTCTAACTCATCTCGAAGGATATCCTCTTTTAGTTCTGCATAAATCTCCTCGGCATACATACCGCTAAATCTTTTTGAGTAGTGAGCTTCATCGGGACGCTCTAAGCCGTTTTCGACCAACATATCATTAATAGCATAATCTGTTGCCAACTGCCATAACCAACCACTTCTGCCGTTTTTTCTGGATTCATAGGCAAGTGAAGCATGCATTGCTCCATTTGCAAAAACAAATTCCATCTGGCTGCTTTCTAACCTTTCTAAAAAATCGCTGTTATACTCAAGCTTTATGCCGTTGCTTTTAAAGCTCTGTATATCATCATTTTGAACTAACTCGAGTTTTGCAGCAAGTGAACCGAAAAAAGGATAATTTACTAAAAGTTTAGATTTTGCTTGAGAAATTTTGTCTTGAATGTTTGACATAATAGGGAGGTCTCTTTTTCTATTTTTTACATCAAAGAGAGAATCCCTTTGATATAAAGATTACTTTTTAAGGCTCTTTTTAAGATCCCCTACAAACTCTGTAATATCATCATGAAGTGCTTGAAGATCTTCTTCATGTTCAACCTCATCAGCTAAGATTTGAGAAACAATATCATAAGTTACAATATCCTTATCTCTTGTTAAATCAACAATGCTCGAATATGTGTTAATTGCACACTGCTCACCTTTAATAGCATCTTGTAAAATAGCCACAACATCAAAATCTTTTGGCTCTTCATAACCGCAGTTTGTCTTTTTCATCCACTCTTTTGGATTAAGAAGCGGTGTTCCTCCAAGCTGAAGGATTCTATCTGCTACCATATTTGCATGTCTTAACTCATCTGCTGCGTGTTGGTCAAGCTCAGCTATGGCTGCATCTTTCATAATTCCTTTTACGACTTTACTCTCGATAAAGTATTGATAATATGCCAACCACTCATCTGCATACGCCTTATTTAACAGTTTTATTATTTCAGAAACCTCAATACCTTTTATAATTGAATTACCTACTCTAGCCATTACTAACTCCTTAAAAAATTTATTTATTACTCGCCTATGTTACAGTTAAATTTATTAATTTTGTTTTAAAAATCTAAGCTAAAAGATATGCAAACTTCTCAACCCACTCTTTAAAAACTTCTGAATGCTCCATTGTAATGCCGTTTCTTTGCAAATCTTGAACTATTATAACGGCAAACTCACTTTTTAATCCAAGAGTATACTTAAGTAAATTATCCAGTCTCTCATCACGGCTCTCTCTAAGATATGCACTTACCAAACCGGTACTTAATGCATATAAAACATCAACCTCATCACTGTATTCACCGCTTCCTGTTTTTAAAATAGTCTCTATATCAGGCAATCTCTTCATAACTTTTATAAATGCTAAAAAAGAGACGGCTACATCTCTGCCGACTGCGCCGCTAATAACATCTAAAAGTAATTCAGAAGATATTTTACTTTCAAGTATGCTATTTACATACTCCCAGCTTCTAGGCGTTGCAAAACTTTTCATATCGCTTTTTGCATCAAATGTGAACAAATGTTCATTTTTATAAGAGATGTAAGATATCACCCTTTCATCTACGCCTCTTTTATAGGCCCATAACCGCCAGTCTTCAACATCTACACTCATCTCAAAATGGACAAATCTGTTTGCAAGCGGACTTGGCATACGATATGTTACACCTCTATCCCCTTCTCGATTGCCTGCAGCTACTATTGCCCAGCCGTCAGGGAGTTCATACTCACCTACTTTTCTATCTAGTATAAGCTGATATGCGGAAGCCTGAACACTGGGAGCAGCAGAGTTTAGTTCATCTAAAAATAAAATTCCCTCTCCCTCTTTTGGCAGAAAAGCGGGAGGCGCCCAAAGTGCGGTATGAGACTCTTTATCGTAAAAGGGAATACCCTTAAGATCTGTAGGGTCCATAAGAGCAAGTCTTAGATCAATAAAACCTATTCCTCTGCTTTGAGCTATCTGTTTGACTATGGATGACTTTCCTATTCCCGGCGCACCCCATAAAAATGTCGGTACTTTCTGCTCTACCAAAGAGTTTATTGCGGTTGTCAAACTTGTTGCTTTCATACTTCCCATCCTATGTTTTCTTGTTGTATATGTCTACCAAATGAGGGGTTCTGCATCACAAAACGAGTATATCTTGAATCTAAATGCAGCTGATATAAAATCTCTACAGGAGTATTTTCATTTTTTGCTATCTCTTGGCAATACTGGGCATTTTTATATGCCTCTTTTAGTATATGTACCGGAGTTGATCTATTTTGATACAGAGCTGATTTTATACTCTTATTTTCAATCTTTAAAAGTTGTTCTAAAATCTTTTCATCTATATTGTCATTGAGTGCCAAAGCATATAATATCTCTTCATCACCGTATCCCAGTAACTTCTCTTGCATCTGCAGAGTTAAACTCTCATTGAGTGCTAATCCGGCTCTATGCTCTTTAAGGAGTTCAAAAAGCTCATCTGTTAGTTTTATGTTTTTCGCCACATTTGTCCCTAGTTTTTCATTTTTTGAAAACTCTTCGATTATGCTTTGTTTTAAATTTTTATTTAAAGAGAGCGCTTGAAATACTTCAGGATTGCCGCTCTTGAAAAAAAACTCCTGCATCTCTTCATCACAACCAATATTCTTGGCAATCTCAAACTGAATTTTAGAATTATGTTTTATTGGTTCAAGCAGCGAAATAGCTCTTAAAAGCTGCGTGTCTGTTGTCTGAGAAACAAGATGCATAAAGCCCGTTGTCGCATACTGAACATTGTGGTTTCGCTCTATGTTTTTGTAAAAGCGCAAAATAATTGCCGCACTCACATCCCGGTTATCATCATTTTCAAAAAAATCTTCACCACCCCATGAGTACATCTTTAAAAGTTTAAAAAACAGCTCATCGTCTATCATAGGATTTTGTATAAAACTTTTAAGTCTCTCTTTATTGCGGCTTAATTTAAGACTCATTAAAAGAGTATTAGCATCTATGTGTTTTGCAAGCTCTTTTTCTAAAACATCAATAGAAACAAATTCAAGTTCTTTTGATTTTGCTTCATAAAGTATATCGCTTCTATTTTGCTCATATGGCGTCATCATTTTACCATCAACGACCAAAGCAACATTTTCATCAAACTCTGTTACCAATTTAATTTTATGAAATTTTAACTGCGACTCAAACTCATCCATGCTAAAAGCGCGGCTTTTGCCAAAAAGCAGTATTGATTTATTTTGTAATTTTTTTAAATTCATAAAAAAGATTATAGCATTGGTTGTACTCATTTGGTATAATACCGCGTCAAATTAAAGGATTTTTATGAAGAAATTATATGCACCATGGGAAAAAGCATTTGAAAAAGTAGCCACCCCTTTTGAGAGATTTTTACATGCTCAAACCACAACAGGTTTGATACTTGTCTTTACTACAATTATTGCTCTTGTCCTTGCCAATTCACCGCTGGCAGAACAATATTTACATATTTTTCATTCAAATATAGATATTTATATAAACAAACTGGGCATCTCCATGAGTATACATCACTGGATAAATGATGGACTTATGGCAATGTTTTTCTTTGTAATAGGTTTAGAGATAAAAAGAAATATTTTAGTGGGAGAACTCTCAGATATAAAAGTTGCTATGCTGCCGATTATTTCAGCCCTTGGCGGTATGATTATGCCTGCTCTTATATATTATAGCCTCAATTTTGATAGTGCAGGAGCTCATGGGTGGGGAATACCCATGGCAACAGATATCGCTTTTGCTATTAGTGCCTTGGTTCTTCTAAAAAACAGAGTTTCTACAGCTCTTGTAACCTTTTTGGTAGCTCTTGCAATTGTTGATGACCTTGGTGCAGTTGTTGTTATTGCACTCTTTTACACAGAACAAATTCATATGGTTTATCTTGGACTTGCTTTCGCATCGCTTTTTGTTATGATAATGTTTAACCGTTTTGGTATTCATGCGGTAATTCCATATTTTACAGTCGGTCTTATAATGTGGTTTTTTATGCTTGAGTCTGGAGTACATGCAACGATAGCTGGTGTTATTGCTGCTATGGCAATTCCTTCAAGACCAAAATATGCTCCAGTTAATTTTGCAACCCACATCAAAAATCAAGTTGATGAGTATAACAGCTATCCTCTTCAAGAAGATTATAGACTACATGAAAATCAAAAAGCAATCCTTGACAACATAAAAAAGAGAATAACCGCATTAAGTTCACCGGCTTCAAGACTTGAAGAGTCAATGCATCTTCCTGTAAGTTTGATTGTTATTCCGCTTTTTGCACTTGCAAATGCCGGTGTTTCAATCGATTTTTCTTCAGCTGCCACTGAAATTGCAAATCCTGTATCTTTTGGAATAATTGCAGGTCTTGTTATAGGAAAAGTTTTAGGAATAGCCGGTTTCGCATTACTGAGCATAAAAATGGGCATTGCAAAACTTCCTCACAACAGCAATATAAGTCAGCTTTTTGGAGTTTCACTTCTTGGAGGTATCGGTTTTACTATGTCTATATTTATAGCTGAATTGGCATTTGTCGGAAATAGCGAGCTTATCTTTCAAGCAAAAATCGGAATATTAGCAGCTTCATTAACTGCCGGAATATTAGGATTTGTCTGGCTTAGATTTATAGCAAAAAAACCAGAGCCTCATCTTGTTTAATAGACATTACAATATGAGCCTGCTTAGTATATATAAAGATGTATCTATAAAAAAGATATCTCTACTTTTATTTTTATCTTTGTCTCTATTTGCAAATGACGGCGTGCATAAGTTTGCTTCAAGCAAAGAGTGCAAAGAGTGTCACCCTAAAATTTATAATGAATATTACGGTTCTATGCATGCAAATGCAACGCCGGATAAAGACCCGATTCATAAAGCTGTGTGGGATAAACATCCACATAAGAATAAACTTGAACAATACTCTTGCGGGAAATGCCACTCTCCGGCTGCTAACAATCTAGACAAGATGATAACAAAAGGGCAAAAAGCTCTGCCCGATACTCAGAATGAAACACATCAAGAAGCTATTAGCTGTGCATATTGTCATCGTATTCAAAGCATAGAGAAGCATAAACTAAACAATACAAATATAATAAGTAAAACTTCAAAAAAATATTACAGCTCCCAAAAAAGTTCTCTTGAGTCACCATATCACAAAACAATAACACAAAACAATCAACATTTTGCTGACGGAAATGTCTGCGTAGGATGCCATTCTCACAACCTTAACAAACATGGCTTAAATCTCTGCTCCACAAATATTAATGATGAGATGAGTCAGGCAAACTGTGTAAGTTGTCATATGCCAAAAGTAAATGGCAGCGTTTCATCCATCAATGAGACAAAAATGCACTCTTTTCACGGTTTTGCAGGAGCTCACTATAAATCAGAAATGCTTAGCAAATATGTTGATATCTCTATTCTTAAAAACATTGACCATTTTATAGTAAATATTGACAATCGCTCTTCTCATGCACTTCTTCTTCATCCTATGCGCTTAGCAGTTTTAAAAATAGCTGTTATTAGAGACGGCAAAACAGTAGAACTTGAAGAAGAGACTTTTGTAAGAGTTATAGGCAAAGACGGCAAACCTGCAATGCCGTGGCTAGCAGATACCACATTAGTAGACACCATGATTCAGGCAAATGAAAAAAGAGCAGTTAAAAGAGATTTTAAACTTCAAAAAGGTGATAGAGTTGATGTGACATTAGGCTGGTTTTTAGTACATCCAGAATCTCTTAAATCCCTTGGTCTTGAAAACCAAGAGGTTGCAAAAGAGTTTCACCTCTTTAAAAAAGAGAGTTTTAACTTTTAAAACCATAAAAAATTTTAATATTTTTTTATAATAGTTATCTTACATCCGTTAAATTCAAAATCAAGTTCATTAGAGGGCTCTTTGTAAAGCAAAGGGCTGTCTAAATCTATATATTTTATAACATCTCTATAGGCAAGAGCTAAATGCAGCGCCATATTTATAGAGTATGGTCCCTCAAGCATTGAACCGAGCATACATTTAACACCGCTCTGCCTTGCATACTCCAAAATCTCTATAGCTTTTGTAACCCCGCCGCACTTCATAAACTTTATGTTTATCATATCGGCACTCTTTGACTCTAAAACTTTTTTTGCATCTTCTAAAGTAAAAACCGCTTCATCTGCAAGTATAGGAATATGTGAAAGCTCCGTAATTTTTTTTAAACTCTCTAAATCACTTGCAATAACAGGCTGTTCTATAAGCTCTATTTTTAAATCAAGCATATTGTTTATAAACAATGTTGCCTTTTCAAGATTCCAAGCTTGATTTGCATCGACTAAAATCTCGACAGATGGAAGTTCTTTTGCTATTTTTCTTACGATATCTATAGCATGCAAAACATCACTTCCAACCTTTACTTTAAGCATCTCCATCTTATTGCTATACGCCTTTTTTGCATCACAAAGCATCTCTTCTGCACTATTGAGACTCACGGTTACATCTGTTTTTAAAAAAGTTAAATCTTTTGCAGCAAAGTACTCATACAGTGCTTTTTTCTGCTCCTGTGCCAAAAGATGCACAAATGCAATATCAAGAGAAGCCTTTGCGCTTGAACCAATTTCAGATATCGTATGAAGCTTATCTAAAGCTTCACTGCATGTAAGATGCAAAAACAGCTCTTTAACACTGCCGATGGAACCTAAAATAGTCTCTATGTCTTCGCCCGTTATCGCCTTTGTAGCAGGAGCTTCACCTATGCCGACATACCCGTTTTCATCTTCTACATAGACTCTTACAAACTCTACATCTGAAGTCTCCCGCAGAGCTGTTTTGAATGGAGTTTTTAGCGCAATCTTTTTTACTTCTGCACTTATTTTTGTTATTTTCATTTTGCAAGCTCCATTAAAATTTTTCCAATCAACAATCCGCCGAAAGTTCCGACAAGATACCCCATTACCGCCATAAGCACGCCTACGCCCACAAGCGCTTTATTGTAGGTCGCCGCAAGTATGGAAGCCGAAGCTACGCCGCCTATGTTTGATAGTGAGGCTATGGCAATGCTAAAGAGATCAAGCTTGAATATTTTTGCTCCCACTACCATGATGATGGCATGAATGAGCAATATACAAAACCCTGCAATGACCAGAGCGCCCACGCCGCTAAAGTTCTCAAACACCGCTTTTGAGCCTATAAGCGCTATTAGCATATAGAGCATCGAGGTTGCAACTTCGCTTGAGCCGTTTAGCTCTTTTAACTTTGTAAACGAACCTAGAACGCCAAGCAGAGTTGCAATCACAACAGTAGTTGTAGTATAGTTCAAAAGCACAAATCCGCTTGAGGCGATAAGATTCACCGCAAATGCGACGACAATAGACAAAAGTATCAAAAACCAGTATCTCTTTGCTCCGATGGTGCATGCGCACCCTATTTCACTCAGTTTTGCCATCTGTTCATGAGAAGAGGTAAAAGTGTTGAACATGTGGGCAAAAGGGGTCAAAAATAGCAGAAACATTATCCAAACGGTATAGTTCACGCTATCTACTATAAGTGCGTAACCAAATGCCTCTTGGCTTACGCCAAGAGCCGAGCCGACGGCTACCATATTTGCCACTCCGCCCATCCAGCTCCCACTCAGTGCTCCAAAAGCCGACGCCGTCTCTGCGTTAAAATCAAAAACAAAAGAGATAAGTATAAACCCAAAAGAGAGCGAAAAGAGCGCCAATATATACGCCACAAGAAGCGGTTTTCCTAGTTTAAAAAAGTCTCTTATATCCACCTGCAGAAGCATCAAAAAGAGCATAGCGGGGAGAAGATTCTGTTTTGTATTACTATATACCGCATCTATCGCTTCATTTTTATCAAACACTCCAAACGATGCAAACGACATGCTAAAGATATATATCAGAACAAAAGAGGGAACAAACCTAAAAAATTTTGAAGCGCTCTTTTGCTCAACAAACGCAATAACTGCGGCAAGAAGCGCCAAAGAAAAGAGGTAGAGAAGAGACGAACTAATCATCTATGCCCTTGCAAGGCACGCCTTTAAAACCACTTATATTTGTTCTAATAGCCTCCATAAATCGCACGGACGGGTCATCCTTAAATGTTCTGTAGCCGTCATCTACCTCAAGCCAAAGTGGTGTGCCTTCAAAGCATCTATACTCATAGTGCCCTATTACATACTCTATGGTTTCAAAGCGTTTTTTGAGCTCTTTTACAAGGAAGATATTTGCCCAAAGCTGTTCTTTTGTGAGGTTGTCCGCAGAGTTTGCTCCGCCGACATTCTCTATGCCGATGGAGTTGTAGTTCAGCCCTATAACATGACGCGCCATATAATCAAGCGGCATAAGCTGATGAATGGTTCCATCACGCTCTACCATAAAGTGAGCGGAGACATTAAGCGCTCCGCCGCTTGTTATATCTGGTCTGTTAGTTGGAAGCGTCTCAGATGTAAAACGGAAGAGTGAATCTGCAAAGTCATCTATTGCCGTATGATGAATTACTACAATTTTTGGAATAATTTTAATATCTTTTACATCTAAATTGTAGTGAAATTTGATGTATTTTTTTGTAAGTTCGACTCTTTCTTCTGTAAACTTTATCGGTGTCTGTTTTATTTCAAGTGCCATTAAAAATATAGGAATCATTATAATCAATAAAATTTTATACATAAAAAATGCCTTGAAAAAAAATTAAAAAGTAGTATATTATAATTAATAAGAAAAAAATAATAAAAGCAGAATCAAATCTAAAATATCTTTATCTTCAAAGTGAATATATGTTAAACTCTTTTTTTAAAAAAATAAAAACAAGAGAAAAAATTTGATAAAAAAATATATTATTTTAGATACAGAAACAACGGGAACTGGAGATTTCGACAGAATTATACAATTGGGATATATGGTTTTAGGTTCAAAAGAAATTGAAATTCATAATGAATTTTTCAGCTCTAATGTTCCGATTAATTTCGCCGCTATGGAAGTTCACGGAATCACTCCTGAGATGATTGAAGGCAAAACTGCATGTAAAGAGAGTATTTCATACAAAAGACTTTTAGAGCTCAACACCCCAGAAAATTATTTAATTATTCACAATGCTCCTTTTGATATAGGGATGCTTGAAAAAGAGGGTTTTAAAACTCAAATGAAAGTTATAGACACGCTAAGAGTCGCAAAACACATTTTTCCAGATGAAGAAGCCCATAGACTTCAATATTTTCGTTATAAAATGGAACTGTATAAAGAGGAACAAAAAGAAGCAGACACTTTGGGCATAAAGATAAAAGCTCACGATGCTATCGGCGATGTTTTAGTTTTAAAACTGTTTTTAAGTAAATTAAAAGAAATTATTTTAAATCAATTTCCAGGTGAAAATCCGGTTGAGAAAATGGTTGATTTAACTGCAACTCCTATTTTAATAAAATCATTTAATTTTGGAAAATATAAAGGCAAAACTCTTCAAGAAGTAGCATTAAGCGATGCGGGATATCTAAGATGGATGCTTACAAATATGGAAAATCTCGATGATGATATGCGTTATTCAATCAACACAATTTTGGGCATTTAAATAAGGCTAAAAACTATAAAGAGAACAAAAGAGATTGCTCCGCTGATTAATGCATAGGGCATCTGCGTACGCACATGTTCTATAACTTCACAATCACTTGCCATTGAAGATATGATTGTAGTATCTGAAATCGGCGAACAGTGATCACCAAAAATTCCACCTGATATTACGGCTCCGATACAAAGTGCAATATTTGCATCCATTGCCGCTGCCATAGGAACTGCTACCGGAATCATAATGCTGAATGTTCCCCAGCTTGTTCCGGTTGCAAAAGAGATAAGAGAACTTATTAAAAATATCACTCCTGCCAAAAGATAAATACTCAAATTTTCACTAGCCAATGAAGCCAAATAGTGCCCTGTTTTCAACTCTACAGTAATTTCACCTATTCCAAAAGCAAACAGAAGAATCAAAGCGATGGGCATTAATTTTATCGCCCCTTTTAAAGCTGTTGTACCCCATATTTTTATATTCATATTTTTTGTGCCGACATAATAAAAAAAGGTAAAAGCAAGAGTAGCAGCCATAGTGTAAAATATAGAAGATGAGCCGCTCCCTTTTAAAATATCGCCTTTGCCTGTTATATACAAAAAGATAAAAAGAAAAAATATCATCAATACAAGCGGTAAAAGCATATAAGACATACTTGCGCTGTTGCTACTTAGTACTTCTGTTTTTTTAGGAGTATACTTTGCATTTTTCATAGCGCCTATATCTATATTGAACCATATAGCTAAAAATGTGACAACAAGCGCTGTCATAGAGTAAAAATTGTATAAAATGGAGTTTATCAAAACATCCACCGCTTCACCGTTTATAATACCAAGCGATATCTGTGTAGCAATAAGTCCAAGCAAAAGCGCGCCCCAACCGTTTAAAACAATCAAAGAACAAACAGGAGCGGATGTTGAATCACACACAAAAGCCAATTTTGCACTCGGTATCTTGTATTTATGGCAAAGTGGTTTACCAACAGCTCCTGAAATAAGAGCTGTTATGGATGACTCGACAAAAATAATAATACCAACCACATAACTTAAAAGTAAAGCTGAACGCGGTGAATTTATTAATACAATTTTATGCAGCATAAAATCTACAAAGCCGTTAACTCCTCCGGATTTTTCAATCAATGCCATTATGCTTCCCACCAAAATTGCAAAAGCTAAGGTTTTCAATATCCAGTCTTGTGATAATAAAGATGTAAATAGTAAAAAAATAGATTCTATTGATAAAATAAAAGAAAAATCATGTAATATAAAAGTACCCAATACTATTCCGCCAAAAAGCGATAACATAACATTTCTAGTATAGAGCGCTAAAGCGATAGCAAATAGAGAAGGAAGAAGAGAGAGTGATAATATTTCTATGTTAGCCCAATCAAAATTCAATAGACAATAAAATCAGACCCGGTCTACCAAAAATTTCTTTGTATAATTCGCATTTTCTCTCTTTGACCTCTTTAAAACCAAGTTTTTTGTAGTACAGAAGAGTTTCTAATGAACCTATTTCAACTATTGTTTGTGCGATGCGATACCCTTTTAACCTTGCAGCAAGTAAACTTTTATGCATAAGTGCTTTTAAAATACCAACATCCATAAAACCTTCCAGCTCTTCCATATAGTCAAAAATCAATGTTCTAGTGTTTAGAGCAAATCCGCAAATATCCATCAAACCTAGATATTCACTATCTTCACCATCAATACCAATTTCACTAAGAGCTTCTAAAAAAACCTCTCTTGTTGCGATTCTTGGCTCATAAGTACAGAGAGAACCTACACTTTTGCCATCAATCTCTGCAATTAAAAAATTAGTAAAATGACAACCACTTTTTGCTGTAGTATTTACTAATTTTTCTAAATAATTTAAAACTTCTTCATCTTTTGTAGTTTTAAAAATCAGATCATAAATTCCGATTTTTTTATCAGCTCTAGTACTCTGCAAAATCATCTGTGCTAAAAAAGGTGCATCATCATTAGTAGCTTTTCTTATATTAATACTCATAAACTTTTTTCCATCTCTAAAAAATTAATCTGCTTCATATTTTAGTAATAGTAACATACTTTATGGTAAAAAGTTTCTTAATTATTATAATTTGTCAAATGTTTGTTTATGCCGGTGAACAGATAATTTTGGTTGTCGGTGATAACCATCATTCCAAAAAAGCTACACTAACCTGTTTTGAAGACGGCGTAGTGGTTTTTGACTCTTTTGAAGTTAATATTGGCAAGAATGGTTTAGGGTGGGGAGTTGAGAAAAAAGGATTGACTCAGGATGAAAAAGAGCCTCTAAAATATGAAGGCGATAAAAAAGCACCTATCGGAATATTTACTCTTGATTCAGTATTTGGCTATCAAAAAGATTTAAAAACGAAAATGCCTTATTTGCATGCGACCAAAGATTTAATCTGCGTTGATGATTCCGATTCAGAATTTTACAATCAAATCATTCAAAAACCAAAAACTAAACCAAAAAGTTATGAGGAGATGAGAAGAGATGACACTCAATATAAATTAGGGGTAGTTGTAGGATACAATAAGAAGCATATTAAAAATAGAGGTTCTTGTATATTTTTACATATTGAAAAATCAAAAGATGCACCCACTGCTGGATGCACATCTATGACTTTAGAGAATATTGAAAAAATAGTATCCTGGCTAGATAAAGATAAAAATCCTATTTTAATACAAATTACAAAGTCGCAATTAAATCAAGTATTAAAACTCTATCCAAATATTAGATTTTAATCCTCTTCTTTTGTCATATAATCTTTCGCTTTTATACCCATCAAAGAGAGACCTGTTCTTAGTGACAAGCCAACCAGCATTAAAAGTTTAAGAAGTTTTGCTTCATTTTCCGTTCCAATAATTCTGCAATCATAATAAAACTTATGCAATGATGCAGCAAGAGCTTTTAGATACTCAGGAAGTTTTTGAACCTGTCTCGAACTAAACGCGTCATCAATAATTTCCGGTAAAAGCAGCGCGTCAAACATTAAAATATCAGCAGCTTCGTCTAAATCTTTCAGACTTGCTGACATAATTTCATCTTCGCTAAAATTGCTTTTTGAAATAATAGTTTTTATTCTTGCATGCGCATACTGAATATAAAAAATCGGATTTGAACTGTCTTGTTTTTTAAACTCAGATAAATCAAACTCTAAAGCAGTATCACTTCTTTTAGAAGCAAAGATAAATCTAAGTGCATCCGCACCTATCTCTTCCACGATATCACTCATAAGTATAACATTACCCGCACGCTTGCTCATTTTGTACGGCTCACCGTCTTTTAGCAGACTTACCATCTGAGAAAGCTGCACTTCAAGTTTAGAGCTGTCGTAGCCTAAAAATTCAACAGCAGCTTTTACTCTTGCGATATATCCGTGATGATCAGCACCCCAAATATTTATATAGTGATCATATCCGCGTTCAAACTTCTGATTATGATAAACAATATCGCCTGCCAAATAAGTAGGACGACCATCTTCGCGAACAACTACTCTGTCAGCATCATCATCTTTTTGAGAAGAGGCTATAAAAACTTTATCATCTTTTTTATAGATGCCTTCGCCCATTTTTGCCATGACTCTGTCCCAATCATCATAAAGAGTTGATTCATAAACAAAAGTATCAAAAAAGATATTAGCATCAGCCAAATCATTTTTTATCAACTCCATAACACCGTCTTTTGCCCAAAGTGCAAGCTCTTTTTGGCGGGATTCATCATGAAAAATCTCATTGCCAAATACTTTCATTGCATCACGCGCCAAAGGAGCTAAATAATCACCCCTATAATAGCTCTCTGGATACTCTACACTCTCTTTAAGTATATTTTCACGCCCATAAAGCTGAATAGAAAGACCTAGCAAATCTATCTGATTTCCGGCATCATTTACATAATATTCAGCCGTTATATCATATCCCAGATGTTTAGCCAATCTATAAAGAGTGTCCCCATACACTGCACCTCTTGCATGCCCGATATGCAATGGTCCTGTTGGATTTGCGCTTACAAATTCTAAAAGAATTTTTTCTTTTTTATCCTGCTTTGCAAATTCTGATGGGTTTACGAGCGCCCATGAAGCATACTCGTTTAAAAAATTTTCACTAAGATGAAAATTGAGGTACCCCTTTATGGAGGCAACATTGCTGAATATATCAGATGCATCAAATGAGGCAGCTAACTCTTCAGCAATTTTCATAGGAGATTCTCGAAGCTCTTTTGCCATAGAAAAAGCTATAGGTGTAGCAAAATGACCAAAAGAGCGGTCACGAGGCTTCTCCAAAACAACTTCACGACCAAACTTTTCGCGCAAAAGCGCCGACACTCGTTGTTTCAAAAGTTACGCTTGTTCTGTAGTTTTTGGAGCTTCTTTTGAAGTAGTCTCTTTTTCAGATTCTACTTTTTTAGGACTCTCAGCTGATGCCGTTTTTATCTCTTCTTCATCATCATTCTTCATCTCAGCTTTAAAATTTTTAATCCCTTTACCAAGACCTTTTGCTAATTCAGGTATCTTTTTTGCTCCAAAGAGTAAAACCACAATTGCTAAGATTATTAACAGTTCTTGTCCACCAGGCATTCCCATATCTATTCCTTTTATAAAATTAAGTCCAAAATTATAACCAAATTTGCTGTAACTTCTCTTATCATCGCTATATTATTTTATTATTGTTATATATCTTCCCACTCTCTAACAAAATCATTTATCTCATTGCCAGGAATTTTTACTCTTGCTGCATTTGCAATAACTCTTAATGTATCGGCAGCTTCTTTAAAATTGTCATTTACAATCAAAAAGTCATACTCGCTTATTCTTTGTATTTCTCTTTTTGCCATATCTATACGACGCTCAATTACATCCTGCGAATCTGTTGAACGCGCTTCAAGACGCTTTTTTAACTCAGAAAGCGTCGGAGGAGAAATAAATACCGAAGTTGTTATATCGCCAAGTCTATTTATAATAGTTGCATTGCCCTGTACATCTATGTCAAATATTACCAGCTTTCCCTTTTTTAAAGCCTCTTTTACAGGCTTAATAGATGTTCCGTAATAGTTGCCATGCACAAAAGCATACTCTAAAAAAAGCTCCTCTTCTATATCTTTTGTAAACTCTTCTTCATCTACAAAATGGTAATGAATGCCATCGATCTCACCCTCTCTTATGGGGCGCGTTGTTGTAGATATAGAAAAATAACACTCACCTATATCATCTATTATCTCATTAAGCAAAGAGCTCTTTCCAGCTCCGCTTGGTCCTGATAAAACCAAAATTGCACCTGTTTTATGATTCACGACTTGTCACCTAATGTTATATTTATATTTATTTTCATCCCTTTTAGTGAAGCTGCTACATCTTCATTTGAAAGAGCCTTTAGTAATTTTTTAAGAGCCTTAACCCCGCTATTATTCATATCTTCTGAAAATTCTGAAATATTTTTATTAAATTTTGCATTTTTTTTATTATTGCCTGAAATAAATTTTAAATCTTTCTCTGCTAAAGAATCAAAATCCAGTAACAGGTAGTCATCTACCTCGCTATCTAACTCTTTCTGGCTTAACTCTTGCACTGCACTCTGTATTTGAGCTTCTAAATTTTCTTCATTATATTCTGTTTCAGTTTCATTTAGAAGATTTTGTATCTTTTGAACCTCATTTTTATCAAAAATACCCCCCGAGATCTCCTCAGAAAGCTCTAAATTTTCAAATTGATAAACTTCATCATTAAATTCATCATCAAAATTTTCTAAATCAGATTCTTCCTCATCATATTCAAAATCTAAATATTCATTTAAATTTTTTAAATCCTCTATCTCTTCAGCATCATCAATTTGATGATGCTTTTCACTCTCTATCTCTTTGGCTATAGACTTTAATGTATCTATTAGATCAATTGGCAAAAATGGTTTTTTTAAAGTCTTATCAAATCCTTCTACTGCTTTTGCCTCTTTTGAGTACATATATAATGATTTTGTAAATTCTATTTTATTGTTAATTTTTTCAATGTTTTCTTTACTGCATAAAGTATCATCAACTATCAAAAGATCGCAGCTTTCAAACTCTACTTCTTCTATATTATCTGTTTTTTTTAATTCATCTAAAGTTTTTTGAACTCCCAAAGTCACTAGCTTATCAACAACAGAATTATTGTTTAACAGTAATATTTTCATTAACATTCCCTTTGAAAGCTCTCTTAATATTATTGTATCAAAAATAAACTAAAAAACTTCTCTAAAGATTCCCAGCCATTTTGCCTTGAAAATTTTATTTAAAAATCAACTGAGTTGGACTAATTCTTTATTGATAAGTTTATAAACTTTATCACATCTATGGGCAATATCTTCATCATGAGTAACAAGAATCATGCCTGCATCATGTTTTTTTATATATTCAAAAAATATTTCCATTACTTCATTTGCTGTTATTTTATCTAAATTGCCAGTCGGCTCATCAACAAAAAGTATGCGAGGCTGCTTTGTCAAAACTCTTGCAATTGAAACTCTTTGCTGTTGACCGCCTGATAACTCAGTCACCTTTTGTTCTAGCGTTTTATCTATTTGTAATCTTTTTAAAAGCTCTTCATCTACACTCTGATTTGATAAAATTGCAGCAACTTCTAAATTTTCCAAAGAGGTAAAACCTTTAAAAAGATAGTGGGACTGAAAAACAAGTCCAAGGTCATCTCTTTTTATCTGTGATAATCTTTTTTTACTCATTTCAGAGATTTCTTCACCAAATAAAGAAACACTTCCTTGCTCAGGCTTTAAAAGTGTTGAGAGAATATTGAGCAGAGTTGATTTTCCGCTACCGCTTATGCCTATAATAGCGATAGATTCTCTCTCTTGCAGATCAAGTGATATGTGTGAGAAAAGTTCATAATCAAAACTGTGTGATAAATTTTTTGCAGATAGTAAATTCATAAAGCGATTATAGCCAATTTAATCACAAAATATCTTTTTGCACCCTTTTTTTGAGCGTGTGTCTAATCTTTTTGCATAAATTTTCTCAACCAATTTTTTTATAATATAAGCTGGATATCCGCTAAAATAAAATCCAAAAAGTTTGGCTACCGCATACCCTCTTCCAAGTGCGACTAAAATACCACGCGATTTTATATTATGCTCTATGAGTGGCTTGCTGTTTATTAAATTATCTATATTTTTTGCGCACAACTCTGCCATTTGTTCTGCTGTATCTGCCGTAGGCGCTACAATTTTATCTTTGTTATAAATTGTGGTGCAATCGCCGATAGCAAAAACATTAGCATAATTTTGTGTTTGGAGATATCTGTTAGTAGATATATACCCCGTCTCATTTTTATCTAAATGAAGTTTGTATACCAAAGCGTTTGGTTCGATACCGCCTGCAAATATTATAAAATCCATAGAAAGTACCTCTGTGGAACTTAGAGTTACACTCTCCTGTTTTACCTCTGACACCTTTGTCTGATTTTTTATAATCACTCCCAACTTTTTTAATCTTTTTTCTGTCTTATCAAAAAGTTTTTTATGAAGTCCAGGCAGTACATGCTCTCTTGAATTTATAAGAACTATATTTAGTTTTCTGCATATAAAATTATTTTTTCTATAAAAATCTCTAGAGAATGATGCCATCTGCGCTGCAATCTCTACGCCGCTAAGTCCTGCACCTGCTACAACGATATTTATCGGAGTACAACTGGTTCCGCTCTCTTGAACTTTTGTAAAGAGAGACATCTCAAACTTTTGTTTAAAAAACATAGCTTTATGAAGTGCTTTTACTCCATGAGCATATGTATCCAAGCCTTTAACACTAGATATAAACTTTGTGCGCGAGCCCACTGCAATAACAAGATAATCATATTCATGTCTTTGTAAAGAGGTTATTACTTTTTTATTTTTAAAATCTACACTGCCAACCTCTTGTTTTAAGAAGGTTACATTATCGTCAAAACCACTGCAAAAGGTAAAAAGATCAACTGTAACCTGTGCAAAATCTTCCTCATTTGCGATTAAGTCATAGACATCAGTCTGCATAAAATGATATGGATTTTTATCAAAAAGAATTATCTTGTTTTGAGAATTTTTCGCTAATTTTTCGACTATGCGTAGTCCGGCATATCCGCCACCTATCACAATGATTCTATTTTTACTCAAATTTCACCTTTAAGGTTTATCTGAAAAAATTATATCATTTTAATTTATTAATTATTATATTTGATTATTTTTTATAAGAAAGATTATGTGGTGTAGATGGGTAAGGAGAGATTCCTTAACCCATTTGAGCAGCAACTTCTGCAGCGAAGTCGTCAACTTTTTTCTCAATACCTTCACCAACTTCAAAACGAACAAAATCTACGATCTCAGCAGTCCCGCCAAGCTCTTTTGCAGCATCTTCAACAGCCTGTGCAACAGTTTTTTTATCGTCTAGAACATATGTTTGGTCAAGAAGTGCCAACTCTTTATCTAGAGTTGTATTGTCATCTATAAAACGAGCAAGTTGTCCAGGAACAATTTTGTCCCAGATAGCTTCAGGTTTTCCTTGCTCTTTTAGAGCAGCTTTAATGTCAGCTTCAGCCTTTGCCAAAACATCATCAGTAAGCTGCATCATAGAGATAAACTGAGGAATATTTTTTAGAGGTTTTTTCAAACGAGCCAACTCTTCATTCTCTTTTTTAAGAGCCTCAATTCTGCCCTTTGTTTCACTCTCAACATATTCAGAATCAAAATCTTTATATGAAAGAGTTTTAGGTTTCATTGCAGATGCGTGCATAGCAATATTTTTAAGCAGAGGTCTAATGCCTTCAGCTGTTTTTTTACTATCACATTTTGCTAAAACAATAACTGCAATACGGTTGTTTGAGTGGATATAGCCATTTAAAGCAACAGTCTCATCATCAGCTTTAAGAGTAGCAAAACGGCGGATATCTATCTTCTCACCAATTTTTGCAACACTCTCAGAGAAGTATGAACCAAAAGATGTTTCTTTTAAGTTCTCTACATCAGCAGGAGATGTAGAGTAGATCTCTTCAGTTGTTTTAAGAACTAAATTCTTAAAACCTTCGTTTTGAGCAACGAAGTCCGTCTCAGAGTTAATCTCAACGATAGTAGCTTGAGAGAAATCATCAGCAAGTTTAAAACCTACAAGACCTTCAGCAGCAACTCTATCTGCTTTTTTAGCTGCTTTTGCAATTCCTCTCTCTTTTAATAATTCAGTTGCTTTAGCCATATCACCATTTGCTTCAACTAAAACCTTTTTACAATCCATCATTGGCGCATCAGTTGCTTGACGCAACTCTTTTACCATTGCTGCTGTAACTTCCATAATTATGCTTCCTCTGTTGTAGTTTCTGCTGCTTCTGCAGTTTCTTTAGCTTTAGAATCAGCTTCTTGTACTTCTTGCTCAGCTTCATCACTGCCGCCGTCTCTTAATGCTTTACCTTCATTAATAGCTTCAGTCATTTCACGACAGAAAAGTTGAATAGAACGGATAGCATCATCATTACCAGGAATTGGGTAAGTGATTAGATCCGGATCACAGTTAGTATCAAGTGGAGCAACTACAGGGATACCTAAACATCTAGCTTCTAAAACAGCAATATGCTCTTTTACAGCATCTACAACAAAAAGCATATCAGGAAGTTTTTTCATATCACGGATACCACCGAAATAGACTTCTAATTTCTCTTTTTGACGCGTAAGCATTAACGCTTCTTTTTTAGTTAGAAGATTTATTTGACCGTTTTCTTGCATCTCTGTAATAATGTCAAGTTTACGGATAGATTTTTGAATAGTAGGGAAGTTTGTAAGCATACCGCCTAACCATCTGTTATCAACATATGGCATACCACAAGCGATTGCTGCATCTCTTACAGACTGACGAGCCTGTTTTTTAGTTCCAACGAAAAGAACAGTTTTACCTTCAGCTGCTGCATCAACAACGATTTGATATGTGTTACGGAAGTAACGAAGAGTTTTTTGTAAATCTATAATATAGATGTTTTTACGAACACCGAAGATATATTTTTTCATTTTCGGGTTCCAACGACGCGTTTGGTGTCCGAAGTGTACACCACACTCCAGTAAGTCTTTCATAGTTACCATTTAAGGTCCTTTAAGGGCATTTTTCAGCCAGAATTTTTCTTCTGTCAGTTAACTTTGGTAATATCGAACAATTCTACACCTAAAAAGGGAGTTGCACTGACTTATGATACATACCTGCTGAATATTTCTTTAAGAAAAGAAAATCCGCGAATTTTACCCAAAAAATATTTAAGTTAAGCTTTTTATAGTTTTAGATATTGATAGTAACCTAAAAATCCTATAATAACCAACAATAATGAAGCAAAAATTTCTATATGTTTTTTGTTTTTTGCTAATTGCATAGCGATACTTGAACTGATTTTGAAAACAAATAGATAAAAAAACAGAAATGGTATCAAAACTACACCTAAACCAAAAGAAATTCCATACAATAGCGAAAGGTTAAAATCTAATGCCTCTTTTGTTCTATACTCTTCAATCTTTAGGGCACAATAAAATAAGATACGCTCTATATTAGACCTGCTTTTTTAGAATAATTTAAGAAACAAATATTAATTTATTATTTCATCAATCCCTAAAATATAGCGATACCCTTTAATGTTAATTATTTGTTTGTACTAAACTTTCATAAGCCCGAAAAATATTAAAACACCAACAAGTAAAATTAATATAGAAGCAAAAACCTCTATATGTTTTTTGTATCTGTGAAGCTCTTTTGTAATCTCATTTGTAATTTTAAAAATAAAAAAATACAATAGTAAAAAAGGAACTAATATTACCCCAAATGCAAAAAAAAGACCATATAAAGCAGATGTCAATATCGATGAGCTTAAGGCACTCGTAGCTATCAAGCTCATTACGGGTAAACAAAAACTAAAAGAGCTAAAAAAACCTATGCCGAAATATCCATACCTTAAAGAGCTAGAGCAACTAGTGCTACAGCTCTTTTTTAAAAATATTGATCTATAGAGTAAAAAAAGTCCCACAAAGATTATAAACACTGCACCTATTTTTTCGAATGGCACAGTTGGAATAATGAAATTTTTAAAAATATTTGCTCCAAAAAATGCAGTAATCGCAATGGCAATATAGGCAAATACTTTTCCTATAAAATACTCAAAAAGTATTTTTAAAGAGTATTTTTTTTCTAAAGAGTTATTGGCTAAAAGAATCGGAGTCATTATAGGCAGACAACTTATAGCACACGCTGTTGCTCCTAGTTGTAAGCCTACTAAAAATATTGTCAAATAAATCATCTACTTGTAGCCATATATAATTTATTTTTATTAAAATACCCGTACATTACAGGTAAATATAATAAATTTAAAATAGTTCCCCATAATAATCCAAATCCTATTGTTACAGCAATTGGTTGAAAACTCACTGCTATTCCAGTTGCAAAAAAGATAAGAGTAAATAATCCAACAATAGTCGTAATAGAAGTCAAAATAATTGGTCTAAATCTTTTAGTAGCATTTTTGTAGAATTCCTCTATTGAAGTTGATTTTTTAATCGCATCCATCATAATAATGCCATCATTTACAATAACACCAGCAAGCCCAATAGCCCCAACGAGCGAGGGAACAGTTATTTGCAATCCTAAAAGAAAATGTCCCGCATAGAGTCCAAGCATTGAAAAAGGAATCACTGACATCACCAACAGAGTTTCTCTCATTGAATTGAACAGATAAAGAAGTGCTAAAAAAATTAAACTCAAAGCCAAGGCTATAGATAAAACCATCTCAACTTCTAAGGTTTCTTTTTGTTTTTGTTCCCCTTTAAAAATAAATTTTATCCCATCTTTTTTCATTTGTTCTATTGTTGGTTTTATTTTTTGCAAAACTTCAGAAGAGGTGATGATGTCGTTATCAACATTTGCAAACATATAAAAAGTGGTAGTACCATTATCTTTTACAAGTTGTTCTAAAGATTGAATAGTTTCTATGGTGCAAATATCTTCAATAGCCACAATGGTTCCATTTTGTAATGGTATTTGTATATTTTTAAAATACTCATAATCATCACAATAAAAAGATTTTGATTTCACTTCATAGGATTCTGTCTTGCCATATATCGTGCCAATTGTTTTGTCCATATATACATTTGATAAAAAATTGCCTAAATATTTTTCAGTAATCCCTAATGATTCTCCATAGCTATTGATGTGAAACTTTAATTCGTCAATTCCAAACTTTATATTATTGCCACTAAATTTTACACCTTTGATAGCTTCGACTTCTTTTTGAAGTTGATTTACACTTTGAATAGCTTTTTGATAATCATCGCTTACTATCCCTATTTTAATATCTGCTTTGGTTGCACCCATTCTTTTTTCAACGATTAATATCTCTTCTAAATTGAATCTATCTTTATACTCTTGTTTTTTAATCCATTCTCTTAATATTTTGGCAATCTCTTTTGAGGAGAGTGTTCTTATTCTTCCATCTTCTTCATAATAGGGACTCAAGATGGGTGTGATATATTTTTCAAAAAAATTCTCAGGCATTTTTTTATTTAACTCAATATTTAAATTACCAACATTGGGATTTACTTCACTTTCTCCTATCGCTGTTGTTCTAGCACCTGCTGTTGAACTGATATAATCTATAAAAAATTTCTCTTTATGTTTTAGAAGTTCTTGCTCTATTTGTTTAATTATTATAGATGTCTCTTCAAGCCTCAAGTTTTCGCCTCCTGCAATAGTGAGCTTTACACTTGTTGAATCGAACTTTTGAAACATATGAAACTTTGAATTTTTTGCACTTATAAAAATAAGCAATGGTACTACTATGACAAATAAGAGTAAAAAACTTTTTTGATATTTCATAAAAATTTTTAATATTTGTTGATATATATTTCTACTTCTATCCCAAGATAAAGTTTTTGTACTATTTTTTAATATATGGGAACAATGGATAGGTAAAAATACAAAGGACTCAATCAAAGAGGCCAATATAAGAGCAGAAAATGCTATGGGGATAAGTTGTATAATTTCTCCCATTCGTCCACTTATCATTAAAAGCGGTATAAAAGAAAACAGAGTTGTAACAGAAGCCCAAAATACAGGTTTCGCCATCTCTTTAGTTCCTAGATATGCTGCTTCTTTGGGGGAATATCCTTTTTCTATATACTGCTGTATATTTTCACTTATAACGATTGCATCATCAACAATAATACCAATGGCAAGTAATACACCAATGAGGGATTGCACATTAATGCTATAGCCTGTAAAATAAAAGTAAATTGCGCCAAGTACAAATGAAGTAGGTATTCCTAGTACAATCACTAAGGCCATGCGAGAGTTAATTAAAATAATTGAAAAAAGTGCTATAAGCAATATTCCAAATAAAATATTTGAAAATACAATATTTAAACTCTCTCTCACCATCAGTGAATAATCCATTTTTACATCATAACTCACATCTTCTGTTTTTAATTCTTTGAGTCTTTTTCTTATCTCTTGTGACAAGACTAAGGCATCTCCACTAGAAAACTGAGAAATAGAGAGTGTAATAGCACTATGACCATTCATACTAGCCATTGTCGATGAATCAGCATATCTTGTTTTGATGGTGGCTATATCTTTAAAAGAAATTAATTTTTCTCCAATTTTCAGTAGGGTTGCTTCTAAATTTGTTATATCTTTTTTGCCATTACTTGTTGATAGATAAAACTGATTATTTTTTCCTTCCATTTTTCCTACAGGAAAAGTATAAGATAGTTCAGGTAACACAGACAAAACTTGTTCCTTATCTAATCCATAGGCTTCTATTTTTTTTTCATCAAAAAGTATTTCGTAATATAAATCAGACTCTCCATATACTATAATATCTTCTACATATTGAACTTTTAAGAGCTTCTCTTTTAAATCTTTTGCTACTTTTATAATCTCATGTTTTGGTAATTTTGATGAGAGCACCGATACATACATAAGTGATCTAGCATGGCTTGATACATGAGTAGATGGCATGTCCATGTCGGAGGGTAAATCAGAGGCAATACTATCTATCGCTTCTTGTACATTTTCTTTAATTGTATTTTTATCTTCTTTTTTATCAAGCTCAAGAACTATTCTAAACCGGCCAGGTCTTATGGTTGTTATAATATCTGTGATACCAATAATATTTTTTATTTTATTTTCCAAAGGAGTGACTGCCATTTTATTTAAAATATCAACAGAAGCTCCACTATAACTACCACTTATTTGTATGGTGCTTGGCTCTATGGTGGGCTGTACCTCTTTTGGAATTTTTGTATAAGCAAATATTCCGATAATAAATAAAAAGAAAAATAAAGCGTAGTTTATTTTATAGTTTTCTATAAAGAACTTTATAGTTTTCTCAAACATCTATGTTAATTATTTTCGTAGTTATATGAATCTATCCCTAAAATCGCTGCTCCATATGAAGTAGTAATTTGCGGATACTCTGGGATAAATATCTTTTTGCCGAGTTCATTTTCTATGGCATTAACAAGCCCACTATTTAGTGCTGGACCTCCATCAAAGTAAATACCTTCTTTTACACCAACTCTCTTTACAAGCTTTACAACTCTTTTAGCTATAGAATAATGCATACCGCAAACGATATCTTCAACACTATGTCCATTGCCTAAAAGTCCTATAATCTCACTCTCTGCAAATACGGCACAAGTACTATTTATAGAAAGAGGGGTTCCTTTTGATGCAAAATGTCTCTCACCTAACTCCTCAACTGTAATCTCAAGATTCATAGCACAGGCATCGAGAAACTTTCCTGTTCCTGCTGCACATCTATCATTCATAGCGAAGTTTGTTACATTTCCCTCTTCATCCAGTGAGATTGCTTTGCTATCTTGGCCGCCGATATTTATGATAGTTTTAATCTCTGCATAATCTTTTGCGGCAGCTCTAGCACCTATGGCATTTGCAGTGATTTCACTGATGTTTTCATCTGCTTCTTTAAATATCTTTCTACCATAACCAGTTGCTACAGTGTAGATGATATCCCCTCTGTTTATTCCTAATTCGTATACAAGTGCATCCAGTGTTTCATGAGCATATTTATAAAACATACTTCCACTTGCAGTGATTTTGTGTCCCATTAGGTTTTTGTTTTCATCTGCTATTGAGATTTTTATAGCTGTTGAACCTATATCGATACCTGCAAAATATTTCATACTATTTTCTCTTTTTTCTTTTTTTTCATTTTAATTGATTCCATAAATGCTTCAACCCTTGTGCTGAGCTGTCCACCTTGAGACGGACTATAATCACTTTCAAGGTATAAAATAGGAATGCCCTCTTTTTCCATAGCCTCCAGTACACTTCTTTGTTCTAGCTCATACACTGTACACCCTGCAAATGCTTGGTATACAACAGCATCAGCTTTATAGTTCTTTACAAGATCGATAATTCTTCTTATGCGGTCATCATTTTTTGTAAAAATAGGACAGGTGCAGGCCTTTAGATACTTATCTGAAATGGAATCTATCATATCGTATAAATTCCACTCATCAACAGCTACCATATCATTAAACATTCTATTTGAACTGCATGTCTCATCTGCCACGATTACCGCATCTGATTGTTCTATAAGCGTAGGTATTTTATAGTTTGGAAAAATAGGAGGGGAGCCTGTGTAGACGATTCGAGGAGATACTTTTGCAACGACACCTATATTTTGCTTTTTTCTTTGTTCACATTCATCAAGAAGTTTCTCCACAGCCTCTGTCCAGCTATCAATTCTATCAAAGAAAAAAGCACCTGTAACCATAAACATATGCGTGCCGTTTATGGGTACATGCTCTAGTTTTCTATATTCACACAGTTTATGATAGAGACTTTGTGCATATCCAATTTTTTGCACAGCACTTTTTAAACTGCTTCGTGAGAGTTTTTTATTTTGAAATTTGGATAAGTCCACTGCAAACTGTTTAACACTTCTTCTCCAGTATTCACGACTAGCTTCACTCTCTTTAACTCTTGGATAATCAACATCAACAACTTTATAGCCAAACCCCTCAATAACAGCACCTGCTTTTGTTTTTTGATCACAAGTCGTAGGAGAAAAGATAATATCAGGTTTATCACTAAAATTATCACTTGCAAAGTGTCCAACAGTTGCCTTTACCAAAGGACAGGCTTTTTGAGGCATCAAATCACTTCCTATCTCATCATCGGTATAAAAACCATTACAAAGTCGTATAGGCACCCCATCAAGAGCGTAGATAATCTCACTTGGTATTTGGATACACATCGTTCCTATTTTTGTTTTGCCCTCGTGTAAAGATTTTTGACGACAGTACACATCGTCAAAAAGTGTGTAAAAATATTCCATAGACTCCATAGGGTTTTTAAACTCATCTTTTAATATATTGATAACTTTGATAGCCTCCATCGCTTTATGGCGATTTTGCTTTTCATGCGGTGTTTCTATCTTATGTTGCTCATTAGTTCTCATTTTTATCATTCCCTGTTTGCTCTTTTTTATCCATCGCCATTCTTAATATAAATCCCTCTTTTGTAGATTCAAATATTGTTTTTCCTGCAAAATTTGCTTCCAAACAACCCTCTTCAGGACAAGCAGCAACACATTTTAAACATAAGGTACAATCTTGAGTAACAAGGTTTTTGCTTGTAACATCATCTGCAATTTCTAAAATATCCATATCGCATGCTCTATAACAATCACCACATTTAGTACATTTACTCCCATCTTTATAGAGCTTTAAAAGAGCTGGTTTTGAAAAGGTATATTGAAGAGCAGCCATTGGGCAAAAGTAGCAAAAAAATCTTTTTTTTATAAATGAACCAATTAAAAAAAGTCCAACCATAATCATTCCAAGTGTTGTCATTATAAGATCTGCTGGATTTGAAAAATCGATATAAAATTGACTAAAATCACCTGTAAATGCAGGTATCATCATGCGACCTGGACAAATATCACAAAATGGCATAGAGAGACCATTTGGAAGTGTTGGCAAGCCAAGGAGCGAATTACTTATCATTACTGGAATAATAAGTAATAGTATGAGCAATATCCATTTGATACTTTTTATCATTTTTCTATTTGCCCAGTCATACTCTGAAAATCTGATTTTTAATTTCTCTCTTAATAATGTCAGCCAGTCTTGCATTGTACCAAGTGGACACACATAGCCACACCAAGATTTATTGAGTAGCCATACCCAGAGTATAAAAATCGATAATGAAATCAAAAAAGTAACTCCGGCAAATCCCAAAAATGACTCCCAAGGATGTTTCAAATCATGTTGAATCATCCCTAAATAACATTTTCCGCCAGTCCCATCAGGATTAAATACACAGGCAAATGTAGGTAGTTTATCACCTATATCTATAGCAAAATATCCACCATAAACGATAATAAAAAATGTGAACACCTGTATCCAAAAACGAACTTTCTTTAAGTTCATATTATTAATTTTCTTTTTGATACTAGTTTTCATCAAACCAGATCTCCTTTGGTGCTTTTTTCTTTTTTCTTCTGTTATAGTACAAACCCAAAGAAAAAAT
This sequence comes from Sulfurimonas sp. CVO, assembly GCF_009883775.1. Taxonomy (NCBI): domain Bacteria; kingdom Pseudomonadati; phylum Campylobacterota; class Epsilonproteobacteria; order Campylobacterales; family Sulfurimonadaceae; genus Sulfurimonas; species Sulfurimonas sp. CVO. Next base: position 251,211 of record NZ_CP033720.1, on the reverse strand, counting down.
TAGCATCACTCCAATTGCAACATAAAACCCAGCCGTTTGCGAACTATACTCTAAAGGTGAAGTGTTAAAATTCAAAGGAATTGAACTGTAATATACTATTTTTGAATACTCTTTTCCTTCAAAACTTCCATTTTTATCTTCACTAAAAGAAGCTTCTAAAAGCATCGATTCTTTTAGCCTTTTATTTTTTGAGATATCAGCATAGGTATTGCGTGGAATTTCAAACGATATAAGCCCATCTTTATCAGGGTCTATTCTGTTTAGCCATCCTTTTTGAGTTGTAACTGTGAGTGAAATATCTTTTTTTTGTTGCTGATTATAATAAATTTTAATAGGCAAAATATCCCCAGAGTAGAGACAACAGTTTATATGATGTTTTTTTATAGGTTTTTGCAAAATTATCTCAAAAGGAACTTTTTCAAATGGCTCTTTTCCAAAATGCGATCCAACTGTTTTACCTCGTATCTCCTTTAATACAGCATCTTGTATATCTGCATCTTTATTATAAACTCGTGTTTTATAGAGGTTTATATATAAAGTGCCATCTTCTACATATTTGTCTTGTAAAAACAGATGATAGCTTCCTTTGTAAGGCATATCAAAAGGGATTTCACCATCTTTAAACTCTCTTTGGAAAATTTCCCCTTCACTATGTCTTAATAACAGTGTTGGGCTCTGTAGTTGATTTACCTTGATACCATGAGGAAAGCTTCCATTCAATAAAGTAAGCTCTTTTTTAGAATGCCCGCCAGCAATATCTATATATTTTTGTTCTACCCATGTTGCGGCACCTAGATTGAGTGATAAGAAAAAAAGTATTGCTTTAGCAATACTTTTTTTAAAATTGAGAAGAGTGTTCATATTAAAAACTCATTTTAAGAGTTGCCATTACAACTCTTCCCGGAGAATTATAGTATTCTATATAGCCTTTATCAAATAGGTCATCTACACTTACTTCAAATTGACTATTTTTAGTTATTTTTCTTGATAATTTTAAATCATACAGAGTGTAACTCTCATAGGCGCTAGATTCACTATTCATATCATCACTGTAACGCTTTCCTACATATCTTCCACTGGCAACTATATTAATAAAATTTGGATTCATATATTCAATAGAAACTGAAGCTTTATTTTTTGGAACATATGTTAAATATTTCCCTTCAAGCGCACTGTTAGCTTCAAATTTTTTGATTTTTGACTCATTATATGTGTAGTTAGCTAAGAGCTTCCAAGCATCCGTAAAAGCATAATCAGCTTCAAACTCTATTCCTTGAATCTCAACTTCACCTACATTGGTTTTTTCTTTATAATTTGTACTTGAAGGATCAAGCGGATCGATAGAATATATAAAATCTTCCGCATCACTTCGATATGCTGTAATATGAATATTTCCATTCCCAATTTTTTGATCTACTCCAATCTCATAAGAGATCACAGTTTCCGGATCTAAATTAGCATTTCCGGCATATACTTTTTCATAAGAAATCCAATCTCTATATAAATCACTTACTGTCGGTGCTCTAAAGGCTTTCCCTATAGATGTTCTTATAGAAGTATTTTCAGTTAGATGATAAACTAAACCTATTTTTGGGCTAAAAGCATTAAACGATTTAGTTGCATGATCGGTATAAACATTGTTGACTTCATCATACATTTTACCACCGTGATTTTTATAATAATCGAGTCTGGCACCGATATTTACGATAAATTTTTCATTTATAAACCACTCGTCTTGTCCAAAAAATGCATAATAATCTTGCTTTCCTTCAGTTGTAATAGTAGCTGAGTTTGAAAGATAAGTATCAATCTTTTCTGCAGAACTTTTTTTACCTTCAAGTCCTGTCGTAATAATATGATTTCCTAAAGGTAAAGTATATTGAAGAGTAGCCCCATAATCACTTGTTTCTCCCTCATCTTTGTACTTTATCTGTGTTGGATTCGTTGCATGATACACCAAAGAATCGTAGGAATTTTCGCCCATTTTGTTATAAATAGTAACTTTCATGTCAGATGAGTTTTCAAAAAATTTACTGTAGTTTATCTGAGTGGTACTCATAGAATTTTTGTAAGGATTATATCCTCCAGGGATATCCAAAACACCAGTGGTTTTTCTATCCATATAATTGTATGAAACACCGACATCAGAGCTATCATCAATGTCATATGTGAGCTTTAAATTTGCATTTGCTTTTTCTACACCTCTTTTAATTGTATTGTCTTTTTGATTACTTTCTAGATCGGCTATATATCCATCACTTTTTGCCATTTGTCCAGACAAAAAATAACCAAATTTGTCAATTTTGCCAGTAGTAGATATTGAGCCTATTTTTGTATTCATACTTCCGTAACTGAGATTTACATTGGTTTGTTGCTTTTGAGGTTTTTTGGTAATAATATTAATGACTCCGCCCATGGCATTTGAACCGTATAGTGAAGAACCTGAACCTTTAACTACCTCTATCCTTTTTATTGAATCCATAGGAACTTGGGTCCATTCAACAGCACCTCCGTAGGCATCATTTAAAGGAACACCATCCAAAAGCACTAAAGAACGGGCATCTGTACCACCAAACCCTCTCATATATATTTTGTTAGTAGTACTAGTAGACATTAATCCCATGCTATTTCGTATATTTACACCGGCAACATTTTTTAAAATTTCATTTGCATTTGAAGCAACAGAATTTTCAATATCTTTTTGTGTAACGATGCTAATACTCGCTGGAACATCAGCAACTTTTCTCTCTGTTTTTGTGGCAGTCACAGAAACGTCACCCAAATCTATTGAATCTGCATTTGCTACATTTAAAAATGTTGCCGCAGCAACCAAGGATAGGGTTATACCATTTACTTTTATCATTTTTTCTCCTAATTTATGTTTTGATAAAACAACACCAAAATATATATTATGATTAAATTAACGAAAGTAATGATAAAACAATATTGGTGCTTGCCGCTATTCCTTGCCTTGTAGTCGCCAAACTAAGATCATGGCAAGGAACTTTGAAGTGTCAAGTGTAGCAGTAGAGTGTTAATTTTGTGTTAAGTTTAATCTTTTTAACTAAATATATTTATTAATTTTTATTAAAATGTTTAATTTTTGCATATAAATTAATTTTATATAAATATAAAAAATACAAATAATTGCAAATACAAAAAACTAGATGAAATAAACAAATAATTTTAAAATATTTTAGATGATATTTGAAGTGTATAATAAGTATATATTTTTATATGAAATATATACTTATTTTTATATAAATTTTGAAATTTAATCAGATTTTTGAAGTTCTTCTAATTTTTCCTTAACCTCTTTTGCATGATCTTTAACTTTTACTTTTTCCCAGATAGCTTTTATAACCCCTTTTGGATCTATTATGAATGTTGAGCGGACAATTCCCATGTACTCTTTGCCGTAATTTTTCTTTAACTGCCAAACACCGTAATCTTGAAGCATTGTAGTACTTTCATCGCTTAAGAGAGTAATACTCAAATCTTTTTTCTCTATAAAGTTTCGATGTTTTGCCGTACTATCTGCACTTACACCGATTATAATCGCATTTAGGTTGCTAAAATCCGGCGCTGCGTCACTAAAGTCACATGCTTCGGTCGTACATCCGGGAGTGTTGTCTTTTGGATAGAAGTAAAGAACTATCCACTTCCCTTTTAAATCTCTTAGACATATCTCTACATCATCTTGGTTTGGCAGACAAAACTCCGGCGCAACAATCCCAACCTCTAACATATCACTTCTCCCTTGCTCTCTTTACTTGCAACCCGTAGATATAGAGTTTCTTTAGAAAACTCCGGTGCTTTTTTATCCGATTTAATCATATCTAATTCACTCTCCTGTCTTTAAAAATTATCTTTTATTTTTCCATTTATCATAGTGGAGATTATGCCGTGTTCCTCTTTTACATCTGCAACTACAACACCTGCTATATGAAGCGGAACAAAAATCATAATAATGTTAAAAACTAGTTCATGTATATCTTTTATGCTGCCGGCAAATTCTTTACTCATTCCCAAAGCTTCATAGAAGTAGATAGCAAAACCGCTTAGAGCCATAAACAAAAGTGTTGCATATACCACATAGTATGATATTTTTACAGCTTTTTTATGAAGAGTTAAAGAGCTGAAACTCTCAACTTTACTTGTATCTTTAAAAAACAGATAGATTCTATAGAGTATCAAAAATGCTAACGCATACCCCAATATGATATGCCACTCCCACATTCCGGCACGAATCGCTTTTGCTATTGTTTTTGCTTGCTCAATGGTTATATCAACTCCGATATCAGAAAGTTTTGAAACTAATATTTCAGCATTTGTTTTGTAGCTAAGAAATGTTTTTCTTAAAAAAACAGTTCCAAGTAAACCAAGAATAACTGCCGCATTTAACCAATGCCAAATTCTAAAATTAAGTGTATATTTCATCTTCAACTCCTGTGTTTTTAATATACAAACATTAAAAAATAGACCCAAATCCCCGTTAATGAAGTAAGAAGTACCCCTACAAATGTTATCAAGCCCATTTTTCTATGCTTACCTAATTGTAACAGCTTTTTGGATCTAAAGATAGTTGTCCCCCAAAAGATAATTGTAATTATAGAAATAATAATATGAAAAACCAATACTATAAAAGCATAATCATAAGACACCCTACTATCTTTCATAAATGCATCAAAACCTCCACCGGCTCTTACTCCATATTCAAAATATGAAAGAACTATTACAGAAAAAGCAAATATAAAAATTTGAAGATATGCATGCGTTTTATAATGTCTATTTCTTGCAAAAGAGATTGTAGCAACTACAAGAAAAGGAAGAAGTGAAACAATCAATGTCACAAGATCCATAAAAAAAGGAGCCCGCGTTCCAAAAAAGCCTGCTTCAAACATATACCCTAAATTTACACTCATTTTTTAGCCTTCTTTCCTTTTTGATAATAAATATACCATGATACCAATAGAACTAAAACAATCAAAACAATTAGAGTTATCTGCTTTAAGTAGCTATCAATCAACTCTTGATTCTCACCGATAAAGTATCCAAGCATTACAAGGATTAACGCCCAAATACCAGCACCTAGTGCCGTATATATAGAAAAAACGGCTAAATTCATATGAGCAAGACCTGCAGGGATGGATATAAGCTGACGAATCCCAGGAACCAATCTTCCTATAAAAGTAGAAATATGCCCATGTTTGGCAAAATAGGTATCCATCTTCTGAAGAGCATCTTCTTGTATAAAAAAGTATTTTCCATATTTTTTAAGAATCTTTCTGCCAAGTAGTAGTGCCAAGTAGTAGTTAACAAATGCCCCCATCATCGAGCCGCCAAGAGCACTTGTCATAATCATACCCACACTCATGTCACCCTTTGATGCCAAATAACCGGCAGGAATAAGAACTATTTCACTGGGAAAGGGTATAAAAGAGCTCTCTATACTCATAAGCAGAAAGATACCCAAATATCCCCACTCAAAAATCAAATCTACCAAATTCTGTGCAAGTTCTCTAATCATTTACTGCCTCATACGCATCCAATATCATCTTTTTCGCCACACTTCTGCTAGAATGCTCTAAAAGTGCTCTGCTTTTACTCTGCAGATCTTCATCTAAAAGAGCTAATAGCTTCTCTTTTAGATGTTGTTCCTCTCTCTCGCACCAGCCCATACTATTATCGACTATAAATTTAGCATTATAGTATTGATGATCAGAAGCTGCATATGGAAAAGGGACAAAAAGCGCAGGTAAGCCGTTTGCACAAAGCTCCCAAAGTGTGCTTGCACCTGAGCGGCTTACAGCCAAATCTGCTTTTGACATAAGCAGCGGCATCTCTTTTGTAAATGCATAAAATTCAACCTCGATACCCAAATCCTTATATGCATTTTTGACTCTCTCGTAATCTCTTTCGCCGGCTTGATGGATGATTTTTATCCCCCTGCTTTGAAGCTCTTTTGCTGAACTTAGAGCTAAATCATTAATGGCTTTTGCTCCTTGTGAACCTCCCAAAAAGATAACTGTTTTGATAGTATCTCTTACTCTTTGGTTTTGAAAAAACTCCTCTTTTACGGGATACCCTTTAATAGGCGAGTTTACATCATACGCTGATATAAATCTTTTGCAAAATGGCTTTAAAAGAGAGTTCAGGCGTCCTTCAACAGCATTTTGTTCATGGATAAAAAGGGGGATTAATCTGCTTAATGATGCAAAAGATGCAGGAGCGGCAGAAAAGCCTCCTACACTATATGTTGCTTGAATATTATGTTTTTTTAAGATTTTTCTTGAATCAAAAAAAGCACGCATAACAAGCCAAAGAGCTTTTAATTTGGCAAAACCTTTTTTATTGACTACGCCTGTTGTCTCTAAAAAATAGACATGGCTAAATGTACTGTGCGATTCAAAATACTTTCTATCCTGTCCGCTTGTTGAACCTATGAAGATAGCTTCATGCCCCTCTTCTGCAGCCGCTTGAACCAATGCTTCAGCTATCACAAGATGTCCGCCTGTTCCACCACCCGTTATACAAAACTTCATCTATCTCTCCATTTGCATATTTTAGTCCATCTTCGCTTTTTTAGATGCCATAAGAACCATACCAATCCCTATAGAGGCTGCCAAAATAGAAGATCCTCCATAGCTTAAAAACGGAACTGAGATTCCCTTAATAGGAGTAATTCCGCTGATTCCGTACGCATTCACCAAAAAGGCAAAAGAGAGCAGAAGACCAACCCCCAGACTAAAGAGATAAATTCTTGAATCTTTTGTTCTGTTTGCAATCTTAAAAATTCTCTGAAGCATCAATAAAAATATTATCGTAACAATCAAAACACCTACAAATCCAAACTCTTCGGCAAGTCCCGCTAAAACAAAATCGGTATGAACTTCGCTTAAAAAACCCAATTTAAATGTTCCGTTTGCTATTCCAGTGCCAAAAAGTCCTCCGTTATGAATAGCATTAAGAGAGTGCCCTATCTGATACGGTTCTACCTCTGTAGGCACCCTAAGCTGTGCCGCTATAGATTCGGGAAAAATTTCCAAAACAGTATTTTGTGCAAAAGCCCACCATGATTTTATACGCATTATCCTATGCTCTGCGGTAAAGATAAAAAAGATAAAAAACATAAGTGCGCCGATCAAAAGTGTCAAAAAAAAGCGAAAACTGCTTCCGGCAAACATAAGCATAAAAAGAAGTGTAAGTCCAAGTACAACAACCTGCCCTAAATCATTTTGAACAAAAGCTATAATAAACATTGCTCCTATGAATACAATCCCATATGGAGCAAATCGAATATACTCATCTTTTACTCCCATTCCATCATGATCTCTATATTTTCTTGAAAAACTCCATGCCAAAAAATAGACAAACCCTATCTTAAAAAATTCAACAGGAGCGAGCGAAAATCCAAAAACTTTTATCCATCTTTTTGCTCCTCCAACTGCAGATACAAAATACTCCGGTAAAAAAGGCATGGCTATCATTAAGACAGTTGAACCTATAAAAAGTGTAAAGCCGATAGGTGTTAATAGTTTATCTGGATTTCCCTGAGCCAAAAGCCAAATGACAAATATGCTGAAAATTCCAAAAATCGCCTGACGAAACGCAAAATGAAACTCATTTACCCCAAAAAGTATAGTTGTATATACAGATAAAGTATATGTTAAAACAATACTTATGCCAATAAGTATTGATACTAAAGTAAAAAGTCTTCTATCTGCCATGAAATCACTTTAGCGAGCTTATTAATCTAAAGCTCATTATACTGCCTTGTCTAAAACAATTAAAATAAAAAAAACAATGCCAAGATAACCGTTTACAGTAAAAAAAGCACGATCTATCTTTGTAAAATCTTTTCGAACCAAAAAGTGTTCATATCCAAGCATTACGGCACTTAAAAGCACCGCTGTACATGCAAATACGCCGAGTCCCGCAACCCAAACAAACAGTGCCCAAAAAATCACTGTTAACATATGAAAAATAGAGGAGAGAAAAAGTGTCGCTTCTGCACCATATTTTGAGGGAATCGAGTGCAATCCTTTCTCTTTGTCAAAATCTATATCCTGTAAAGAGTAGAGCAGATCAAAGCCGGCAACCCAAAATATAACCCCTAAGCTAAGGATTACGGACCAAGGCGTTATCTCGGCACTTACAGCCACAACACCGGCAATTGGGGCAAGTCCAAGCGATATACCAAGCACTACATGAGCCAAAGATGAGAATCTTTTAAAGTAAGAGTAACTTCCTAAAATAAATAAAATGGGGAAGCTTAGAGCAAATGCAAGCGAATTTATCATATATGCAACACCAATAAAAACAAAAGCATTAACAACTGTAAAAATTATAATACTTAAAGGATCAAGCCTTCCATCAACATTCGGCCGTGATGCAGTTCTGGGATTGAGAGCATCTATATCTCTATCTGCAAATCTATTAAGCCCCATCGCAAAATTTCTTGCACTTACTGCAGCAAATACGCCCAAAACAAGCAGCCAAAAACCAAACCAGCCATCTGCTGCTACTATCATGGCAATAAAGATAAAAGGGAGCGAAAAGATAGAGTGTTCAAACATGACGAGTTCGTTGAAATCTTTAAGTTTACTTATATATCTTTGCAAATTGAACCTTAAAATTATTTTTGTTTGATTTTACCCAAAGTTGATTTAAACTTTCGCAATAACAATTTAACTAAAAGTCTAATTCTATTATAAATTTATTTACACCGTTTTTATATTCATATTTTAAATGCAATGAATGTGCATCAAGTACATGTTTTACAATATAGAGTCCAAGCCCGAAACTCTGAGCTGATGTTGAATTATCTCCTTTGAAAAACGGTTCAAAATAGTTTTGCAGCTCATAAGAGAGCTTTTGCCCTATGCTCTCAAATACTAACATGTTCTTATCTGCTTTAACGACAACCTTTTTATCTTTTGAGTACTTTATCCCGTTGTCAAGCAGGTTTTTAACGGCTATAGAGAAGAGAGTAAAATCAACATCTATCTTAATGTTCTCAAACTCTTTTGCTACACTATCTTCTTCACACATTAAAATATCCATGGCGTTGTCAATGATATCTTCTAAAAAATAGCTCTTTTTTTCTAACTCTTTTTTTGTTGATATCAGCTCTTCTATGGACGCAAACTCTTTTATCAAAGACTCTAATCTGTAAAAAACTTTTTGCATGCTCTCAACATTCTCTTCTGTTTGAGGAAGGCGGGTTAAAAAATTTCCTTTTGTTATAGGTGTTTTTAGTTCATGCATTATATTTCTGATAAAAACATTCCTTGACTCTTGTAGTTTTTTTAATTTTTGCGCTGCTTTATGAAACTCGTTGGCAAGCTGAGATATCTCATCCTTGTTTGATGTCATGCACTCTAAATCAAAATTTTCATTGCCAAATTTTTTCACACTCTCTTGTAAAATTTTTAAAGGTTTTAGCTTATTTATAATAGAGAGATACAACAAAATAAATATTAAAAAAATTACCGCATAAGCAATTAAAATAATATTTTTACCATCCGATGAGATGCTATGGCTTGTCAATATAATTTTTTCTCTTGGTGTTTGCACAAAGATATAGCGGTTCTCTCCCAGTTCTAAGTATCTGATTTTAAACGCTCTGTTTGATTTAAACTCCCTGCTTTTCAACTTTTTTGAAGTGAGTATATTTTCTATCTCACCGGCATCCAAAATAACCGAAAAACCCAAATTTTTCATGTACTCTAAGAGTTCGTCTGAAACACTGCTTTCTCTATACTGATGCATAAAAATCTTTGTAATTTCTATATCTCTTTTATAGTTAAAATGTTTTTCTTTTTGCTTATTGACACCATAAAGCAGTGCAAAACTCACACTTATAAGAAGCAAAGAGATTAAAAAGATGATATTGATTGTAAAAAAAATAGAGTATTTTTTCATTCTGCCAACTTATAGCCGGAGCCTCTTATAGTAAGAAGATATTTTGGATTTTTAGGGTCTTGTTCTATTTTAGCTCTGATTCTGTTGATGATTACCGCCAAAGTGCCACTCTCTCCATTGGTATTTACAAAAGAGCAGTTTTGCAAAATATCGTACCTTGAAACGACAAAACCTTTTCGTTTGCACATCAAAGACATTATCTCATACTCCGCGGGAGTAAACTTTATAAATTTTGCATCTTTGGAGATCTCCTGTTTTTTCTCATCCAAAACAAACACCTCTTTTTTTGCTTCAGGCTTTAAGAGTTCGAGCTCTTTTGAACATCTGCGCAAAATCGTTTTTATTCTTACTTCAAGCTCCCTTGGATCGTAAGGCTTTGGAAGATAGTCGTCTGCTCCAAGCTCTAGGGCTATTACTTTGTCGGTTATATCGCTTCTTGCGCTTGATATGATGATGGGAATATTATGTTTTAAAAGCAGTTTTTTACATACTTCAAGCCCGTCCATGCCAGGAAGAGTCAAGTCTAAAATAATCAAATCATACGGATTCAACGCTATAGCGCTCAAAGCCAAAAAAGGGTCTTCGTAGTTTGTAATTTCTATATTATATTTTGCGAGATACTGAGTTAGGACATTCGCCAACTCAGCATCATCTTCAATCATTGCAATTTTTATCATAATCCATATCCATGTAGTAGTGGGTAATTTTACACTATTTACATGAATTTTTAGATTTACCGCCCATAGATGATTCCATTCTCATCGCCATTTTCTGATCAATCATTTTTCTTAACTCAGCTTTTTGAGCAGGTGTTAAAACCGCATACACGCTAGCAATCATTTGAGCTTTTCTCTCAATTTTTCCCTCTTGTTTCTCTTTTGAGAGTTTAATAAAAAGTTCTTTGTCAAAATTTGTGTCACTAAAAGCATTTGAGATTTTCGGCATGCTTTGCATATTTTCTATCATTATCGCTCTTATCTTATCTCTTTGTTCATCACTTAAATCAAGAGACATTATCTGCGCTATAAGAGGATTTTTATGGCTATTTTGTTTCATGTTGGATTGTTGTGATTTTGCGTAACTGCCTTTGCTTTTATCATAATTCATCTGAGCGGCTGCCAAAGAAGATGTCAGCAACACTGCCAAACCTAAACTCATTATAATTTTTTTGTTCATTGTGAACTCCTTTTGTTTTTTGTAGTAAAAGTATAGGGTAGTGTTATTAACGGTATTTTAATTTCATATTAACGATTTATTAACGATAGGCTATAATTTTATTTTAAAACAAGGCAAAAAAAGAATGACTCAACTAGCCATTATCGGACCGACAGCATCGGGAAAAAGTGATTTGGCGATAAAAATCGCAAAAAAAATCAACGCCTGTATCCTCTCCATAGATTCGCTCAGCATCTATAAAGAGATTGACATCGTTTCGGCAAAACCATCACCCAAAGAGCTTCAAGAGGTAAAACACTTTGGCATAAATCTTCTTAACCCCGATGAATATTTCAGCGTGGAAATTTTCATCAATCTCTACAAAGAGGTGCTTGAAGCATGTAAAAGTGATGCAAAAAATCTCATCATAGTCGGCGGAACATCTTTTTACCTAAAGTCTCTTATGAGCGGTCTCTCAGAGATTCCTAAAACAACAAAAAAAACAGTTCTACATGTAGAACAAAGGCTAAATAATCTTGAAGATTGTTATGATTTTTTATATAAAATCGACAAAGAGTACATGAGTAAGATAGCATCAAACGACAGATACAGAATTGAAAAAGCACTCCTTATTTACGAGGCTTCAAAACTCACTCCAAGCGAATGGTTCAGACAAAATCCTCCAAAACCGATAATAGAGAATCTCCCTATTTACAATATTGATGTTTCAAGAGATATTCTGCGAGAGAGAATCACAAAACGCACCAAGAAGATGTATGAGAGCGGGCTTATCGATGAAGTGTGCCGCTTAGAGCAAAAATACACAAGACTTCCGCACTCCATGGGCTCCATAGGCATAGTCGAAGTTTTAGAGTATCTTGATGGCAAAGTAACGAAAGATGAGATGCTCCAAAACATCTCAATGCATACAGCCCAGCTTGCAAAAAGACAGCAGACATTCAACCGCACCCAGTTTGAAAATGTCACAAACGCGCCGCTTGAAAAGCTAGAAGAGATTATCTTATCTAAGATTTAAACTTCTTTAAGCGTTATTCTGTTTCTTCCCATATTTTTACTTTCATAGAGTGCCTTATCAGCCATTTTTAGAAGCTCTTCAGAAGAGTATATTCCACCTACGCTTACGCAAACCAAACCAAAACTCACTGTTACATACTTCGATATTTCAGATTTTTCATGTACTAAACGCAAACATTCAATATTTTCTTTTACCTTTTGCGTCAATCTTAGCATGTCATTTTTGGATATTAAACTTAAAACAAAGACAAATTCTTCTCCTCCATATCTAGCTACTATATCTATCTGCCTACTAAAATTCTGTTTCAAAATATCTGCAACGGCACGAATAACTTCATCCCCCCTTTGGTGCCCGTAAGTGTCGTTATATGCTTTAAAATAGTCTATATCGCAAATCCCGATAGCAAAATCAAGATGACCTCTTACAGCTCTGCTAAACTCCTTTTCATAATTTTCATCAAAGTATCTTCTATTATAAAGCCCTGTAAGTCCGTCAGTTATTGCTCGCTTGTCAAGTTCTCTATTTCTTTTATTCAATTTATCTAAAATCTCTACCTCTTTCGTAATATCCTTAAAGACAACTACAACACCATTGTCATTAAATGGCGCCACATTAAGGCTAACTGGAAACAACTTACCGCTCTTTGTTATAAAACACTCTTGAGAAACTCTTTTTTTCCCATCTTTAAGAGTACTATAAATGGGACACTCACCTTCTAAATATCTACTTTTGTCAAATTTGCTATAGTGAAAAATATCATGTTGTTGTTTATATAAAATTTCTTCTTTATTGAACTCTAGCATCTCTAAAGCACTTTGATTGATAAAAAAACATACCCCGTTTTTATCAACCCCATATACACCCTCACCAATAGCCTCTAACATTAAAGTATTTCGAACTAATATTTCATTTATTTTGACTTGCTTCATCCTTTCACCTTTAATCAAATAGGAATTTATATATTTGCTATATATAGTAATGCCTTATACAGTATTGTTATATATCATTATATATTGCTAAACTTAAAATGAAAATAAATAATTTTAAAAGTGATATTAAATGAAAAGTTTATCTGTAGTAAGTGAAGAAGATTTAAATAAATTTTACCAAACTATATCTAATAATGTTCAAAGAATAAGGCAGGAAAAAAATAAACCTCAGTTAGATTTGGTACTAGAAATGGGTTTAAAATCAACTTCATTTTATAGTAAATGCGAAAATGCAAAAGACAATCATCATTTTAATTTGGAGCATATATATAAAATAGCGGTTGCACTAAATGTTGATATTTTAGAATTTTTTAAAGGAGTGCATACAACTACATGATACTTTAGCTATCTCTTCTCCTTTATAAACAATTAAAACTTATGATTTTCATGTTATTAACTTCGTATTGTTAGAAGATTTTGATTTGCACCTTGAAGAGAAAAGATTCTCAAGGGCAAATATATATTAAAATAAAAATACGGATATATTTAGTATCCGCTATTATATACAAAAACTGTAATAAAGTCTAACAATTGATTAATTGCTAAAAAAGCAAAAATTGTTCCTATTGCAGCAATGCCGATAATTGTTTTTAGAGGAAGTGTAGCATTTGCGCTATAAACATGGCCGTTGCTTCCGACTACAGGCTCTTTCATAAACATATAAACTATAAGTTTCAGATAGTAATATCCAGCTATTGCGGAGTTTAAAGCCATAATAAGAGCTAAAACAGTATATCCGCCAGTAACTGCAGAACTTATCAGGTACATTTTACCCCAAAAAAGAGCAAACGGAGGAATACCTGCCAAACTTAACATAAACAGAGCCATAATTGAAGCTGCAACAGGAGAAGTTTTTATCATTCCTGCAAATTTATCATAACTATGATCTGATTGCTGATGTGCAGGAAGATTTTTCTGTCTGCTTATCCAAAGCATAGAGAATGACCCTAGATTGGTAAAACTAAAAAGTATCCAGTATAAAAAGAGTGCGCTGTTTGACTGTGTTGTACCTATCAAAATTGCAGCCATTACAAAACCTGCATGCGAGATTGAGCTGTATGCCAGCATTCTTTTTACATCTGTTTGTACTAAAGCCCAAACATTTGCCATAGTCATAGTAACAATTACACCGATATACAAAATCATTTCCAACCAGATAACACCGCTATGAATTAAGAACTCGAAAATTCTCATTGCAACTACAAATGCGGCAATTTTTGGAATAATAGACATATAACCTGCTAATGCCGCCGATGAACCCTCATAAACATCCGGTGTCCAAGTATGAAATGGAACCATAGAGAGTTTAAAACCAAATGAAGCTAGAAAAAATACAACACCGACAAGCACAAAACCTATGTCTGCATAGTTATTGGCTGTAAGTACAGCCGCGATTTGGTTAATCTCAACCGAACCAGTAAGCGCATAAAATATCATGGAGCCGAAGCTGTAAAAACCTGCAGCCAATGCACCCATTGTAAAGTATTTTACAGCAGCTTCAAACGACTTGTCACGGTTATGCATAGCAATAAGCGTATATAGCGCCAGCGAAGCGGTCTCAAGCCCTACAAAGATAAGGATAAGATTGTCCGTTGCAACCATAAACTGAAAGCCTGCAATCATAAATAAGAAAAGTGCAAAAAATTCAGGGTATGAGAATTCATGGAATCTTTTATGTGTAAGTGCAAGCGGAATAAAAAGTATAGATGCACCGACAATTATAAATTGAGATAAGATAGCCAAACCGTCTATAAGCATTACATCAAAAACACCCATAACCGTTCCGTTTTCTTCAAAAATACCCGCAGAATCGATTAACGCTACAAAGTCCACCCCTAAAATAAGAAGACTTATCATAACATACAGAGACTTATGTTGATCACTTTTAAACAGATCAATAACTAAAACTAATAAAGCTCCAATAATTGGAATTAACATTGGCACGAGAGTCGTTAAGTTTAACGACTCAATTGAAACATCTATAGGTGATAACATTAGTGTGCCTCCTCTTCTGAACTGATTTTTGTATCTTTAACAATATTAGGAATTCTATTTTTTGCCTCTTGCGTTAACGCTTTTTCATGCATTAATTCAACAACAGACTCTACACTTGTATTGATTGGCCCTAAAACCGGCTTAGGATAAACTCCCAGCCAAACAGTTATAATTGCCAAAGGAATCAAAGCAATAAGTTCTCTTTTGTTTATATCTGGTAAATTTTTATTTTCATCTTTTGTAACTTCACCAAAAAACATCTTTTTATACGCTGCCAACATATAGATAGCACCGACAATAATAGCTGTTCCTGCAAGAAGAGTTAAAATATGAGACTGTTTGTAAAAACCAAGAAGACTTAAAAATTCACCTACAAAGTTTATAGTTAAAGGAAGTCCGACAGAAGCCATCAGCATAAGACCGAATATTGTCGCATATCTAGGCATAACATTTGCCAATCCGCCAAATTCACTCATAAGTTTTGTATGTCTTCTATCATAAATAACACCAACCAAGAAGAATAGTGCACCTGAAACAACACCGTGAGCTATCATTAAAAAGATTGAACCTGAAATACCCTCAACATTAAGAGCAAATGTTCCTAAAATAATAACACCCATATGTGAAACAGAAGAGTAAGCAACAACCTGTTTAATATCTTTTTGCGCATACGCCACCATAGCAGTATAAACAATCATAATAATTGCTAAAACAGCTATTGGGAACATAAAGTAAACCGAAGCATCCGGAAATAATGGAAGAGAAAAGCGGATAAATGCATATGTACCCATTTTTAAAAGTATTGCCGCTAGTATCACAGAACCGATAGTCGGTGCTTGACCGTGCGCATAAGGCAGCCAAGTATGAAATGGAAACATAGGAACCTTGATAGCAAAACCAAAAAAGAATGCCACAAATAACCAGATTTGAAATGATTCAGGAAGAATCAGACGATACCAATCAAGAATCGCAAAACTCCACTGACCTGTCGCCTGATAGTAAAAGTACGCCATAAAGAGCATACCCACAAGCATAACAAGTGAACCTGTAAATGTGTACAAAAAGAATTTTACTGATGCGTAAATTCTAAGCGGCCCGCCCCATGCTCCGATAATATAAAGCATAGGTACAAGAGAAAGTTCCCAAAAAAGATAAAACACAATTGCATCTAAAGCTGCAAATACACCAACCATTGTCATTTGCAAGAACAAAAGGGTAATAATCATATTTTTTACATCTTTAGTATCAGTAAGCGAAGCAATCCCGATCATTGTAAAAAATGCCGCTAAAATTATAATAAAGAGTGAAATTCCATCAACACCAACGATATAGTTGATACCAAATGTCGGAACAAGAGCAATATGCTCCATAAACTGCATTCCCGATATGTTTGAGTCAAATGCAAACCAAAGCAATAAAGCCAATGCAAATTCAATTGTAGCAACTGCAGTACCATATGCACGCATACTCTCTTTGTTAACTGCAAATCCAAACATGGCTGCTAGTGCCGGGAAGAAAATTAAAATCGATAAGATATGATCCAACATCTATTAAACTCCTAAACCTGAAAGAAATACTTTGATCTCTTCAGAATATTTAGCCGCAAGTCCAAAAACTACAGCTAGTGACAACAGGGCAACAGTTCCTGCTACCATCCACTTAAGCATCGTTGATAGATTACCACTTTGCATAACTCTTGTTTTCTCACCTGTTTGATAAAATACATTTGCAATTCCATCAACACTTGCATCAACAATTTTTTGATCAACTTTTGTCCAAAATACATCTGAAAGTTCTCTATATGCTTTAATTATATAGTTTTCATAAAAGTATGGAATATAGTACTGATTTATAAGCAGTTTATAGATAAAACTATTCTCCATTCTAGATGTTCCATCAGGCACTTTGATATCTCTGTTTGTATATTTATTATATGCATAAAGAATCGCCACAATAACTAAAAGTTGAGTTCCTATTGTCATAATCCAATATGTCGCTGCTGAGTGAACATGGTACTCTGTCGCAGGTAAAAGCTGTGTAACCATCTCAAAATAAGTCATTTTAAAAGCACCTGCTATCATTGCTAAAAGTAAAAGTGGACTCATAGCAACAAGCATAAATTTATATGCTTCATGCGGATGGATGCCAAAGAGTTTGTATCTCTCTTCGCCGTGAAAGATAAGCGCAACAAGTCTAAATGAGTAAAATGCCGTTAAACCTGCCGTAAACAGCAATACAGTATAGATAATATAGTGATGATCAACAAATGCAACCTCTAAGATAAGATCTTTAGAGAAAAATCCTGCAAATGGAAAAATTCCCGCAAGTGCAACTGAAGCAATTGTCATCATAACAAATGTACCTTTCATTACCTTGCCAAGTCCCCCCATTTTAAAAGGGTCAAGTTCATCATGCATCGCATGCATAACATTTCCTGCACCCAAGAATAAAAGTGCTTTAAAAAATGCGTGAGCCATAAGATGAAAAAGTGCGACCCAGTAAGCTCCCAAACCTGCAGCTGCAAACATGTAGCCGAGTTGTGAAAGTGTTGAGTAAGCGATAATTCTTTTCATATCACGGTTTACAAGAGCCATTGATGCGGCAAAAAGCGCAACAAATGCCCCTAAAGATGCGATAAACAATCCAACATTTGGAATCAAATCATAAAGCGGATTTGCACGAATAACCAAGTATACACCTGCTGTAACCATTGTTGCCGCGTGGATAAGAGCAGAAACCGGAGTTGGTCCCTCCATCGCATCAGCAAGCCAAGTATGAAGCGGGAACTGAGCCGATTTACCCATAGCACCAATAAATAAGAATATACCCATCCATGTCAATATTTCTGTTTCCAACCCTTGCATTGTTGCAAAAGCACCTTCATACTGAAGTGTGCCAGTATTCCAGTAAATCAAAAAGATACCGATAAGCATTCCAAGGTCTGCAATACGGTTCATAATAAAAGCTTCATTAGCTGCCCATGAAGCACTCTCTTTTTGATACCAAAAACCGATTAACAACCATGAACAAAGACCAACGCCTTCCCATCCGATAAATAGACCTGCAAAGTTATCACTCATTACTAAAATCAACATAGAAAAAACAAAAGCTGAGAGATAAGAGAAAAATCTATTAAACCCTTTATCGTGATCCATATAACCGATAGCATAAACATGAACAACAGTTGAAACTAAAGTTACAACTATCATCATAGTAACACTTACCTGATCTACAACAAAACCAAATGGTATATAAAGATCCCCTGTCGCCATCCATGTCATCATCTCTACATGAAGAGTCAATCCCGTACCAAGTACGAAAAAGAGAAGGATAAGACTACTTAAAAGCGAAACGCCCAGCAAAATACTTGGAACAATGCCCGCTATTTTTGTTTTTGGCGATGCACCAAAAAGTGCTGCAAACAAAGAACCAACTAAAGGTGAAAAAAGTGCAGTATATAAAAACAGTTCCATCTTTTATCCTCTCATCGTTGACATGTTGTCAAGATCTATATTGTTATGTTTTTTATGCCAAACAATCAAAAGACCAAGTCCTACGGCAACTTCCGATGCAGCAATCGCTATAACAAAAAATGCAAACATCTGCCCTGTTAAATCACCGTAATAGTGTGAAATGGCTGCAAAAGAGATATTAACCGAATTTAATAGTATCTCTGTTGCAAAAAAGAGCATTAATAAATTTTTTCTTCTCATAACACCCACCAAACCTATAGCAAAAAGGATGGTTGAGAGCACAAGATAGTGATTTAATCCAATTTCCATCATGAGATCACCTTTTTATTTTTATCTTCTTCTCTCATCATTAAAATTTCTTGTTCATTCATAAGAGTAAGAGATAGATCCATTTTCTTTCCTGCAAGTACTATTCCTGCAACCATAGCAACAAGAAGCATTACAGCTGCAACTTCAAATGGAACAAGATACTTTGTAAAAAGCACCATACCGACTTCTTGAACATTTCCTGCACCTTCTGTTACAGGATATAGTGCCTCTATATTATTACCGACAATAGGAGCAGCAACAATAATAACAACTAAAACAGCACTTATAATACTTAATCCAAAAATAATCGCTTTATTCCCCTGTTTCTCTTTTACCTCTCTTGTTGTATCAAAAAACATCATACCAAAAGCGTAAAGAGCCATTACAGCACCGGAATAAACGACGATTTGAACCGCGCCTAAAAACTCAGCACCGAGAATAAAGAAAAATGCTGATATGAAAATCATTCCTGCTGCTAATGCGCTAAGAGCATACAACGCTTGTGATGTCGTTACTGCTATATAAAACATTGCTATTGTCAAAAAAGCAAACAAATAAAAAGCTATCGCTTCAAACATAACCAAACTCCTTAATATGCTAGAGGTGTTTTTTTAACACGCTCATCTTCATGTGGTGTAATTGAGCCAAAGCCTTCAAATTCAACCTGTTTTCCGGCTTTCATTTGATCAAGCGGCGTCAACATATCTTGATACATTGTAAAATGCTCTCTTTGATCACTTGCATTTTCATACTCGCCGCCATGTGTAATCGCAAGCTCCGGGCAAACTTCTGCACAGTAACCGCAAAAAATACAACGGCCTAGATTAATGCTGTATTCAGTCACCTCTTTACGGGAATTTTCATCAAGTTTTGTGTCGATTCTGATGCAATTAGAGATACAAATCTTTTCACAAAGACCACATCCTATACATCTCTCAGTATCTGATTCCCAAAGTCTCTTCATCTGATGCACGGCACGATACCGTGGACCAATAGGCATCTTTTCTAAAGGATACTTTACAGTGTGAGTATTAAATTTAATCATTTCACGCAATACAACGCCAAGACCGACAAACAACTCACCTCTTAAAGTTCTTTTTACTACTCTTTTAAATTTGCCCCAACTATCAGTCGGATAATCCTCAATATCTACTAGATAGTAGTCACCTGTAACATTTCTATCGTTAAACTGTTCATTAAAATGTTCGTTATTCATACCCACCCCTTACATCATAACTATACCAGTGATTACAATATTAATCACTGCTATCGGCATTAAAACTTTCCAGCACAGCCACATAAGCTGATCCGGTCTTATATCTGGCCAAGCTGCTCTTGTCCACAAGAAAAAGAAGAAGAAGAATGCAACTTTAAGAAGTAAACCTATTGCGCCTAAAAAGCTTCCGTCTCCATATCCGCCCAAGAAGATAAGAGCCATAACAAAAGAGATAAAGAACATATTTGCATACTCACCGATAAAGAAAAGTCCCCATCTCATACCTGAGTACTCCGTTCCAAATCCATCAATAATCTCATGGTCGTTTGCTATTAAGTGAAACGGCGTTCTTCCCGTCTCAGCAAAAGCAGCTATCCAAAAGAGTATAAAAGCAACGGGTTGAGACCATACAATCCAATCTGTAATACCTCCTGCTTGATACTCATTGAAATCAATCAACGATAAAGAACCGACCATCATAATAGGAGCTAAAATCGATAAGCCGGTAATAACCTCGTAAGAGATAAATATAGCAGCACCCCTTGCAGCGGATATAAGCGAAAACTTATTCGCAGAAGCCATACCCCCAAGAAGAGGACCATATAGACCAACTCCCATAATCCCAAGAATATATAAAATACCGATATTGATATCAGCTACTATCGGATGAACTTCATATCCAAAAATAGTAAAAGATGGTAAAAACGGAATTGCTGCTGCTGCCATAAACGCAGTTGCTGCCGTAATTACAGGTGCAATTTTAAATATTCTGCCAACTACATTTGTAGGAACAATATCCTCTTTTGTAAAGAGTTTAATCCCATCTGCCGCAACTTGTAAAAGTCCAAAAGGACCAACATTCACAGGTCCAAGACGACGCTGCATAAATGCAAGAACCTTTCTTTCAAAATAGGTTCCAATCCCCGCTAAAGCAGAAAATACAAGTAAAATTACAACGATTTTAATAATCGATTCAATAAAATATGCTGTTTCCATATATTACACCCTTTCTATCGAAGCTGTTGCAAAGCGGTATGAGCTAAACAATGCCTCTGAATTTAATTTAGGATCAAATGTCGGCAGAATTACTATATCTCCGCTGATCTTATTGTCACTTACGATATTAGCTACAAGTTCACCGTTTTGACTCTTCACTCTTACGCTCTCCCCTTCATTGAAATCAGATTTGCTTAAAAACTCTTCACTCATATAAACACCGCTTACCTCATCAAGGTTTGCGGTTTTATATGTAAACGGTGTGAATTGTCTTACTGGATTTGCTATATAGATTAAACTGCCCTCTAGTTTTTCATCACCAAATGCAGCAACTGCCTCATCACCGCTTGTAACAGTTGAAATATTTTCTAACAAATATCCGCGATGCTCAGTACCGTCATTATCATAGTGATTTGGAAGATTATCAAACTCTTGTGCTTTAAATCCTTTGTCTTCAGGAAGCATCTTAGTATATTCAATCACATGCTCTGCATTAAGCCCGAGTTCATTCGCAATGTCATTTAACTCATAACCGTTATAACCGATTGCTGCATTTGTAGGGTTGACTCTTTTATTGATGCTTGTAAGCGTTCCCTCCTGCTGATTTATTGCCGGCATATCAAGATCACCATCACCAAGAGCAGATAGCGTAAAATCTCCCTTAGTATTGTAACCAATTGCGTATGAACCGACTTCATCATCAAGCTCACAGATTAAAGAGACACCAAGCGTATTTGTCAAATTCGGTATCATCACAAGCTCAAATGCACTGTACTTTTCAATAAGAGCTAAAAGACGGGCAAGATTTTTTGAGTTTGGATGAGTATAGAGATCCGGTCCTGCAATTAAAACAAAACTATCTTTTTTAGCAAGATTTTTCTCTAAAGTCTCCATAAATTTATCGTCCGCACCTAAAATCTCTAAAAGGCGATTATCATCAATTTCCACCTCTTTAGAAACCTTTTTAGGAACCATCTTTTTCTTCTCTTCTTCTACCTCTTCCTCTTCGCCTGTCTCTTCATTCTTTTTCATAACTTTAACAATTTCGCTAATCTCTTCTTTGATTATCTCTTCAACAGTTATAGTTTTAGTTGAGTGAAATGAAGCTAGATACGAAACAATATCAGAAGGCAGTTTCTCTTTATCTGCAAACAGATCAAGAATCAGATAAAGAACAGCTTCTTCTTGCAGCGGTGCATGATACATAGTCATGATGCTTTTTCCAAGCCCCTCTATTACAGGATCTTTTAGAGGATGAAAATAAAGACCTGCACCTTTGTTTACTGTCATGGAGTTGTTAAGCGCATATCTTGCGTTTGGATTATCACTTTTTAATGCAGCCCCTACAGAGATAACAAAGTTAGCGTTGTGAGTAGCTTCAAGGTCATAACCATATAATTTTGTTCCGCTGATTTCGCTATAGTTGTTTAAAAATGTTTGGAACGCTTTTGCTTCACTGTTTACAAGCTTGTAACCGAACTTCTCTTTTAGTTTTTGTAAAAGATATGCCTCTTCATTTGTTATAGTAGATGTAAATTTAATAGTATCGGCTTTTTTAAACGCTTCTATCGCATTGGCAAATGCTTTCTCATCTTTTGCTTCAACTCTGTTTTGATAATCAAATCCGTATCTTCCCGCACCGCAAAGTGAAACATAGTTCCACTCATTCATAACACGGTAAATTTTTTCATCTGTATTGTCAATGCTTGTATGTTTTACATCATAGCTTATTTGACATCCTGCAGAGCAGTGTCCGCATGTAGCAGGAATTTGCTTAAGTTCCCATGCATTTGAAGTATAGATAAAGTGTGTATCAACAAGTGCTCCAACAGGACAAACAGCAGCACACTCGCCACAACTTGTACAATCAAGCATCTCTTCACCACTTGTTAAACCGATAAGAGATTTGTTGAGTTTGTTCCACATAGCATATGCGTCTTTTGGCATACTCTCTTTATACTCTGCTTCAAGTGCATCAGCACCACGCGGAACTGTTTTAAGCGCATTGTCGCCAATCATATCTTTACATGCAGTAACACATCTCTCACAAACGATACATAGACCCGGGTTGTAGTGAATATGCCCCCAGTCTTTATCTTTTCTATTGACATCTTTAACCGCGTAGTGCTGTGAGTCTACACCCATTTCCAATGTATAGTTTTGAAGCTCACATTCGCCTGACTGGTCACAAACACCACATTGAAGCGGATGGTTTACATCATAAACCTCCATAATCGCACGGCGCTCTTTTACAATATTTTCAGTCATTGTGGCAATATTCATGCCTTCTTTGGATTTTGCGTTACATGCATATACCTGCTTGCCGTCGGCTTCAACCAGACATAAACGACACGCCAGTGTCGGACTGCATCTTGTTAAATAACAAATTGCCGGTATAAAGATATCATTTGCACGGGCAGCATTAAGTATGTACTCGCCCTCTTGCGTCTGAATCTCTTTTCCATCAATATTTATAGTAATTTTACTCATTACTTACTCTCACTATTTTGGATTTTTCAAATCTATATCTGCTGGCATCTACATCTATATCAAATGCAGGATTAAGCGCTATAGTTCCTTTAAGTTCATTATCTAACTTAAACTCTCTTTGGATTTTGGTTGACCCAAAACTAATCTCAACCAGATCACCGTCTGAAATTTTTGCGGCTACACTAAATTGAGCAGAACCTCTTAAAAAATTCTCTTTAGGAAGCTGTTTGGTTCTGTTTGTATAGTTGTTAAACTGAAGTACAGGATCACAGTGATAAACAATAGTTCCGTTAAACTCAGGCAGATCATCAGGTTCTTCAATACGACCATTTACTTCACAGATAACTTCATCAAGCAGATAGCCCCGGCTGTCTTCACCCATAGGCGATAAAAAATTCTCTAAATCATCAAAGTCTATCTCTTTGAATCCGGAATTTTTATTTAGCTCTTTTGTATAATCAACTGTATTGTTTTTATAAATTTCAAAAACCTGTGCAATATCATTTAAAGAATATCCTTCAAAATTAAGTGCCACATTGGTTGGAAGTACTCTATTATCAATATTTACAACAGTTCCTTCTTGCTGATTGAGCGCTGGAATATCCAGATCTCCATCACCTAATGAAGAGATAATAAAATCACCTTTGGCATTATACCCGACTACATTTGAAATATTTTCATCAACATCAAGCGAATTAATAAGCGAAACTCCTAGAGTATTAACTTCGCGAGGTATAACAATCAAAGAGAAATCGCTATATTTTTCTATAAGTGCCGCCAATTTTGCTATGTTTTTAGAACGCTCATGTGCTATTAGATCATTGCCTAATATAAGAGTTCTTTTTTTTGCTCTTGCGAAAGATTGCATCATAAAAGAGAGCTCTTCTTCGCCGATATTTGTCTCAGCATACAGATAACCCAAATCCAAATCATCAAAAAACGCTCTTTCATCATTATCCAAATCGGCATCTTTTAAAATTGCATACGCCAAAAGCGCCATAACGCCCTCTTCTGTTCCTACTTCATACTTCATAAACTGAGTAGTTACATTTTGCATTAAAACATCTTCCATAGGGTGCGCATAAAGAATTTTTGCACCATTATGTTTTGAAGCTGTAGTTAGTGCATATCTTACACCTGGATTATCCGTTGCTATTCTGCTCCCGATAATTATTGCGGCATCTGATTGCTTTATTGCATCAAGTGTAGCGCTGTGGTGAAGTTTTCCGCTTATAGTACTGTAAGCTCTCATAAACTCTGCAAATTTTCTTGCATCTTCATTGAATAGCTTGATTCCCAGCTTCTCTCTTAAAAGTTCCAGAATATGCGCTTCTTCATTTGTAATCATAGAAGAGAAGCGAATCGCTTTTGCATTTTTCAAAGCTTCTATTGCTCTGTTAAATGCGGTTTCATCTCTTTTTGCTTTGTTGTCAAAATCAAAACCAAATCGTCCCGCACCGCACAAAGAGGCAAATTCAAAGTTGTTTTTCACTCTGTAGATTTCATCTGAACCATTAACTCCGCTGTGTCTTGTCTCATACTCAAGCGGGCATCCGGCAGAGCAGTGAGCACATGTGGCAGGAACACGATTTAGCTCCCACGCATTTGCTCTATATTTAAAGTTGCTGCTTGTAAGAGCGCCTACAGGACAAACTGCAATACACTCACCGCAGAATGTACAATCCAAAGTATCACTGTTTTTTGGGATAATAGTTGAGCTGTACCCGCCGAATTTTACCTCTATGGCATCATCTCCAATTACTTCATTACATACATGCACACACTTTTCGCATAATATACAAAGTGAAGGTTCATAATCAATAAGTCCCCAATGCTGTAAAGGACGAAGCTGATCACGAGCTGAAAAATCTTGTCGTTCTACATTAAATTCTAATGTTTTATTTTGAAGATCACATTCGCCTGATTTATCACAAACACCACACTCTAGAGGATGATTTACATCATATAGTTTCATAATGTTTGTTCTCTCATTTTCAAGAGCATCATTATGTGTAGTAATCTCTATTCCCTCAGTTGGAGGCGTATTACAGCTTAAAATAAAGCCTTCAACACCTTTGGCTTCGACCACACACATACGACATGATGCACAAGGAGTCGTTTTAGAGATATAACACATTGTCGGAATATATATGCCGTTTTTGCGAGCTACGGTTAAAATAGTCTCGCCTTTTTGTGCCTCTACTTGGATGCCGTCAATTTTAAAATTTATCAATTTATTCATATCTCCCATCCTCTAAGCCTGCACCATAGCAATATAGTAACAACGCATACAGCGTTCTGCTTCACTTATCGCCTCTTCTTGTGTAAAACCTAAATTTACCTCTTTGTTGTTATATTTTCTATCCTCAACATCAAGAACCGTAGAGTGTTGACGAGGCACTCCCGGCAACCATCCGGTTATTTTCTCTTTTTTATCATATACACGAAGCTTTCTTAAGTGATCTTCCATTATCTCATCATCACTTAAGGTTATTTCACCAGTATGAACATATCTGCTCATTACAGAAGCCGCTCTTTTTGCCTGTCCTACTGCATTAACAATTGTCATCGGACCATATTCACAATCTCCTGAAGCAAAAATACCTCTGCGCGATGTCATATAATCTTTACCATTTGTTTTTATTGTTCCCCATGAAGTCATCTCTATCTCCCACTCTTGCGGAAGAAGTTTTAAATCGGCTGATTGTGAAACTGCAGGAATAAGATAATCCGCTTTAATCTCATACGACTCTCCCTCAATTTTCACAAGTTGAGCACGACCGCCCTCTGGATCAGGAACAAGTTCAAACTTATCTATAAGCAGTGATTTGAGAATATCATTCTCATCTCTTATCTCAGCAACTGCAGAGTGAAACAGAAATTCCACTCCTTCTTCTACAGCTTCATGATACTCCTCATAAGTCGTGTTTTTAATAATAGTTTTCTCATCTCTACGATAAATCATATAAACTTTTTTTGCATTAGCTCTAATTGCACATCTTACAACATCCATTGAGGTAAATCCACCACCGACACATACAACGGTTTTACCTGTCAAATCAACATAGTCAGTCGTTAAAAGATTCTGCTCTTGCTCCTCTTTTGAGATGGTATATCCATACTTTTCATAAAGATTTACTTTATCCAAAAAGTCAATTGCACCCCAATATCCTTTGATTTGTGGTCTTTCATTTTCAGCATAAACTTTTTTAGAGATTCTAGTACCTGTAGCAACCATTACAGCATCATACTCTTTTTCAAATCTTCTCATATCATCAGCATTGATTTTAGAGTTTGTTATAAAGTTAACGCCCATATCTCTTACACACTCGATATCTTGATTGTACTTAGCTATAGGCATTCTGTATTCAGGAACACCGACGGCTACTTCACCTCCTAAAACAGGAAGTTCTTCATAAACATCTACCTCAACACCCTCAGCAGCCAGATAGTAAGCAGTCGTAAGTCCTGCAGGACCCGCTCCGATAACTGAAACTCTTTTGCCTATGCTCTCTTTTTTCTCCATCGGATGAAAAAAATCATATCCGTGATCAGTCTCCCAATCAGCGCCCAAACGCTTTAGAGACATAATAGAGATAGGTTCATCAAGATTCGTACGACGACATGCATCTTCACATGGGTGTGGACAAACGCGGCCACAAACATGTGCAAGCGGCATAGTTTGACGCGTTGCCATAAGGGAATCATCCATTCTAAGGTCTCTAACTCCCTCAATATAACCCGGAATATCTACATGCGAAGGACAGGCATCAGTACACGGTGCAGTAATTTTTGCGATGTAACCAATCTCATCATAATAATGCCTAGATGGTTTCTGCTCATTTATACACTCTAAAAATGTATCTTCAAAATGTGTCATTAAATCAATAATAGGATTTGGAACAGTTTTTCCAATTTCACATTTTGAAGTAATCTGCATACTTTTACCGATCTCTTTTAGATGATCCAAATCAGCTACACTTCCCTCACCGCGAGCAATTTTATCAAGCTGATCATACAAAATTCTGCCACCCCATCTTCCGGGTGCGCATCGTCCACACGCTTCAGAGTACTCTTGATACTGCGCAGCATACTCCATAGCCAAACGAATCACATCAACATCTTTATCAAAAAGAGCGACACCATCCCAACCTATAAAAGCTTTAGATTCTCGATGATTATCATATTGTGCAGGTAAGTTATAAGCTGATTCTTCCCACTCTTGCTCAGGTTTGTTAATATTGTTTATTAACTCGCCGTTCCAAGTAGAAAAATATACTTTACTCAAAATTCAGATCCTATCTATTTTTTCGTTACGATAGTCCAGTCGACTTCGTTAAACTTTAAAGAGTTCAATAACTCATATCCGCACTCTTTTACCAAATCCGCAGATCTTTGAATAGGTGAAAAATCACCAATCTCAAATAAAAAAATTGCAACTTCTCCTGCTTTATGAGATACTAAAATCTCTCTCATGCGAGGCTCAAAACCATCTTTTAAATGTCTTAAATCATATCTTTTCATTATCTGTCAACCTCTCCAAATACGATATTAGTCGTACCGATAATTGAAACAACATCCGGAATATAGTGACCAGGAAGAAGGTCTGTTAAAATACCCGTATGCCAGAATGACGGTGCACGAAGTTTTAGTCTGTATGGGTATGGTCCGCCTTGAGAGTTGATATAAAAACCAAGTTCGCCTTTTGGAGACTCAGTTGCTACATAAACTTCTCCGACAGGAGGTCTCATACCTTGTGTTACAAGAACAAAGTGCTGCATTAAAGAGTAGTTTTGCGTCATAATGTCAAGCTTTGGAGCAGAGACATATTTAGGCGCATGAGCCATAAGTTCTGTTTGATTATTTTTTACCGTCTCTTCATACATATCAATTGTTTGATAAAGAATCTTTGCAGACTCTCTCATCTCTTCCATATAAATACGGTATCTTGCAAAGTTATCACCCTTGTCAGAGTAAGGCACTCTGAACTCTACTTCATCGTAAAGCTCGTACGGCTCCTCTTTGCGAATATCCCATGCAACACCGCTAGCTCTTAACATAGGACCTGTACATCCCCATGAAAGCGCCATCTCTTTTGAGATAGTTCCCACCTCTTCCATTCTCATTAACCAAATACGGTTCGTATCAAGAAGATCTTCATAATCTTTTATGTTTTGAGGAAGTTTATCCAAAAATGTTCTTAATTGAGCGATAAAACTATCTTGAATATCTAAAGGAACTCCGCCGATGCGGATAGCTGCATGCGTAAGTCTTGCTCCACAATACCCTTCGATAATATCCATAAGATACTCTCTCTCGCGAAAAGCAAAAAGGAAAACCGTCATAGCACCGATGTCAAGAGCAGTCGTTGCCAGCCAGAAAAGGTGGCTCATAAGACGGTTGATCTCTAAAAGCATCATACGGATAACTTTTGCACGACGAGGCACCTCAAGACCTATAAGCCTCTCAACTGCCAAAGCAAAACCATAATTATTAGAAGATGACGCGATGTAATCCATACGGTCGGTTGTCGGCATAAACTCATTGTAAATCATATTCTCAGCCATCTTCTCCATACCGCGGTGAAGATACCCGATATCTGGATGTGCTTTTACAATCATCTCTTGCTGCAAATGAAGCATTAAACGAAGCTGTCCGTGAGCTGAAGGGTGCTGTGGACCAAAGTTTAAAATCAGCTCATTATCTTCCCTGTCAAAAGTGATATTTTCAAAAAACGGGTTTAATCTATTTTTTACTTGCATATTACTACCTATCTTTGAGGATCGTCTATAACGACCGAATCTTTTTTATCAAATTTTGTAATCATGAAAACACCACCTTCTTCTTGGTAATTTTCTTCGTTTCTTGCTTCATTGCCCGTAATTTTTGTTCCTTTAGGAACTTCAAAACCTAAACGCGAAAATCTCTCAGAGTCATATCTGTCTACTTTTGCAGTATCACGAAGTTCAGGCCCGATTGCATCTCTTGCTTCTTTGCCGTAAATCTTGTCAACTTCATACCACGCTGCAAATTCATCACCTTGCAATGGATAAGTTTTTAAAAGCGGATGCCCCTGCCAATCGTAAGGCATAAGAATTCTTTTCATAAACGGATGTCCGTTTGCTTCGATACCGAACATATCAAACATTTCTCTCTCTGACCAGTCAGCAGAGCGGAAGAGTTTTTCAACCGAATTTACCGCCTCGCCTTTGTTGATAAACATTTTGATGCGAATGCGTTTGCGCTTATTCATGCTTAGCATCTGATAAAAAACTTCAAAACCGCCTCTTTTTGCAAGCCAGTCAATTGCACTCATCTCTGTAAGCTGTGTATAATCACACTCGTCTCTTAAGAGCTCTAAAACCTGATAGTTATCTTCAGGATTAATGAAAACAACCATTTGACCGACTTGTATATATGCATCGATAACTTTAAATTTTGCTTTTATCGCTTCAAGATCTTTTGCGAAAACCTCATCACTCTCTACAGGTGACTTTGGTACCTGCGGTGCAACATAAAATCTGTCAGTGTAATAGGCTTTTTTCTGAACATCGTCTTTTGGTTTATAAGCTCTCATTACATCAACCTTTTAGCTTTTTGTGCTCTTGATGCTTGATTTGCACGAATCTTTTTCTGAAGCAGCATCACGCCGTATTGAAGTGTTTCTGGACGAGGAGCACATCCCGGAAGATATAAATCAACAGGAATAATTCTATCGACTCCTTGAACGGTTGCATAAGTGTTAAACATACCGCCTGTATTTGCGCATGAACCCATAGATATAACCCATTTTGGTTCTGTCATTTGATCATAAAGTCTTTTAATAAACTCTGCATGTTTTTTTGTAAGCGTTCCTGCGACTATCATAACATCTGACTGACGAGGAGAAGCTCTAAAGATGGTTCCAAAACGATCAAAGTCATATCTTGAAGCACCTGATGCCATCATCTCAATACCGCAACAAGCAAGACCGTAAGTAAGCGCCCACAAAGAGTTTGAACGCCCCCAGTTTACAATTTTATCAATACTTGTAAGGGCAACCGGCAAACCGCCGTTTTGCGTATAATTTATTTTA
Organism: Sulfurimonas sp. CVO; assembly: GCF_009883775.1. NCBI lineage: Bacteria > Pseudomonadati > Campylobacterota > Epsilonproteobacteria > Campylobacterales > Sulfurimonadaceae > Sulfurimonas > Sulfurimonas sp. CVO. Next base: position 220,550 of record NZ_CP033720.1, on the reverse strand, counting down.
TGTTGTGCCATTCAAGCGCTCCTTTTTTCCATGCATAAATAAAACCGATTGTCAAAAGCAGTATAAACATTAACATTTCGGCAAAACCAAACCATCCAAGCAGTTTAAAATCAACCGCCCAAGGGAACATAAAGACTATCTCTACATCAAAAAGTAAAAAAAGCAGTGCAAAAAGATAAAACTGCGGAGAGATTCTGTTTGGCTGTTTTGTTACTTCAGGTCCACACTCATAAACCGACAATTTTATTTTTTCACTGTTTTTAGCTGCCAATGCACGACTTGCCAAACGAGCAATAATCGTAGTCATTGTAAATGCACCAAATGTTAGAAGAAAAAGTACAAATACCCCAAAATAGGGATTTGCGGTACTAATATGCTCCATATAACCCACCTTTGTAATTATAATTGTTTTAAAACATATAAAAACATAAGCCGTTTGACTTAAATATTTTCATATTTTTTTAGAAAAAACAGTTAAAAGGATTGTAGCAAAAAGAGTATTAAATAAAAGATTAAGAGGATATTTGAGATGGCTGCTGTTACTAAATACTACATATTTTTTATATTATTATCACAAGTGTGAATTATTGAAACACATCACAAAGACTTAAATTTGCAAAGTCCTGATTTGTAACACTACCTGCCAAGGTAGCGTCTTTGTTTTTGTTCTTTAATTTTATATGTATCCACAACTAAAAAACCATCTACACAATTTTCAAACTCTTTATCTCTGCCAAAATCCAAAAATTCAACGCCGCCCTCATCACAAAGCTCACTATACTGTTTGTAAAGTGTCGGTATCGAATACCCAATTTTTTGAAGTTCCTGTTTTAAAATAACAATATCTTTTGCATAATCATTTTTAAAAAACAGTGTATCAAACATAGCTTTTTTTGATTCAGGCATCATATAACTCTCTTTATGCTTTACAATTTTTATCTTTGAACCAAAATAGTTACTGTAAAAGTAGATTAAAAGCGCAATTGCATCTTCATTATATTGATTAGATATACTAACACAGCCAAACATATATCTTATATCCGGATTTTTTTGCAGATACGCTCCGATTCCCTGCCATAGATAATCAAGTGCTCTTGAATTCCAATATTTAGGCTGTACAAAACTGCGTCCTAATTCAATTGAATTTGTTAAATATTTGTCAAATTCATCTTTAAATTCAAAAAGTGTTGAGGAGTAGAGTCCCTCAACACCGAATGCGTCAATCATTTCATTCGCTTTTACAATGCGATATGATCCGACAATCTCCAAATCTTTCTCATCCCAAAGAATAATATGCTCATAGCAATAGTCAAAATCATCAATATCTCTTTGCTTTAAACTCCCCTCTTTTACCTGACGAAAACTAATCTCTCGCAATCTTCCTATCTCTTTGATTAAAACATTATTTTCTGCATTTATATAAAGATATATTTTTTTGCCATCAGTTGTTTCGCCTATGAGTTTGGCATTTTGAAGCTCTTTTTTTAGCTCCTGCCTATTTTCTGCAAGCGCAATGCCGTTATATGTTTTAAATATCTCTTTTTGTTTTTTAGCAACTTTATAAAAGTGTTTGCGAAGCAGTTTAACTCTGTTTGAGATTTCAATGCTCGGGGCGTAATAGCTCTCAAAAGGAATTGTTTTGCCTATGGTAAAAGCTATGTTTTTATTATAATGCTTAAACATCTCATACGGTATAGTGGCAGTAGCAAAAGATTTGTTTATCATAGAGAGAAAATAAAAAGTTTTTGAATTTTTTGCATCTATAAAAATAGGTAAAATAGGTGACTTGGTATTTTGGGCTATCTTTAAAAATCCTTTTTTCCATTTTGTATCTTTTATGCCGCCAAAGCCTGCACGGCTCACTTCACCGGAAGGAAATATAATAACAACCTGCTCTTTATTTAGTGCTTCATAAATAGCCTCTACAGAGTTTCTCTGCATTTTGCCTTTTATATTTTCTATGGGTATAAGCACCTCATCCAAATTTTTAAACTCCGACAGAAAATTAGATGCAACAATTTTCACATCTTTTCTAACCTCTTTTATAACATTTAAAAGAGCAAGCGAATCAAGTGCGCCTAAAGGATGATTTGCAATAATAACAACCCTGCCATATGATGGAATTCTTGAAATTTGATTTTTATTTATGGTGATATCTATATTAAAATACTCCAACACAAACTCAATAAAATCAAATGCATCAAGATTTTTATTCTTTAGTAAAACATCATTTATCTCATTCTCATGAAGAAGTTTTTTAAAAAAAACAACAACTCCGCTGCGAAAAAGATGTGGCCATTTTGAAAAAGATGGATAATTATGCGCAAAATAGTTTTCTACACTCACAGGCATAACTATGCCACCATATATAATGAAATAAGATTTTTAGCTATCTCTTTAGCACTGCTTTGCTCTTTAACAAACTCTTCTTCTATATAGTCCCACTCATCATTAACTATCTCTTGTGCGTCTTCTTTATTTATATTGTAATATTTATGTATGCAGTTGATTATCTCGGCAGTAAAAGTTAACATTTCATGTCTCCATATAACTAGTTTTATAGTAGAATTTTGCATGAAATTTGTTACAAGCTAATTACCAAAAGGTTACGGAAGTATTACAAATTTTGATATGTTTAAAAAAAGAATACAATTATTGTAAAAAACAAAGGATCATTATGCATTTTTTAAAACTTCTTCTTTTAGGTCTCTTTACTACGGTAAGTTTTGGATATGAACTAAAAGTCAATAAAATATTTGAGGAGAACTTAGAGAGTGATAGAATGGAACTTCACTTCTCGTTTATCGCAAAGAAAAAGAGCGCCAAAGAGACAAAAGCGCTTCTTCATCCCGCAATCGCAACTATCAAAAAACACTCGCAATGCAAAGGCGGAGCCTACACACTTAATCCTGAGTACAACTACAAATCGAATGAAAGAGAACTTTTGGGTTTTGTTGCAAGGGCAAATTTTGAGTGCAGCTTTAAAAATATAGAGGAGATAGAGGAGATTGTCACATTTTTTGATAAACAAAAAGAGTTGGAACTACAACAAGCGCCCATAAAATGGGTGGTTGACAAAGAGAGTGTGAATACCGCAAAAATGAGTTTGGAGTTCAAGGCTATCCGTTACGCAAAAGAGTACGCAGAAATTTTGAAAAAAGAGAGTGTTGCGCAGTGCAGTGAAAAAAAAGTAGAAATCCACACAAACTCATTTATCTATCGCACATCTCAGACGATGTTTATGTCAAAAAACTCCATCGAAACACCTACAAAAGAACCGACACTCATGAGTGTTAATGCAACTTATACTTTTGAGTGTCAGTAAAGAATTTTATCCTCTTTTTCAAAATCTTCTGTAGAAAAAAGCAGTTTCATATTAATAAAATTAGAAAACATTATAGCTGTAGTTAAGAAAAATATCAAAAGAGAGTTAGCAATTTTTGGATTGACTCAAGTTCTATAGCTAGTCTATAATAGTGCTAGATTTATATATTTAAAAAGGGCGAATATGAGACATAGAACTAAAACACACCTCTTAAGCAAAGAGCAAATAGAAGAGCTGTTTTTAAGAGCTGAAGTTGGACGACTTGGGACTTTTTCTCAAGACGCTTTTCCATATATATTGCCTATGCATTTTGTATATTTTGAAGATAAAATATATATGCATGGCTTGCCAAAGGGTAAAAAAATCGACAATATTGCGTTTAACCCAAATGTCTGTTTTGAAATAGATGAAATGTTCTCTTTGTTGCATGAAGGTGTTGAAAATCCTTGTGATGTAAACACGGCATTCAATAGCATTATCGCTAATGGGACGGCTTCAATTGTTACTGATTTTGATGAGAAAAAAATCGCTTTATCTAAAATCGTAGAAAAATTTACACCTCATTTGGCAGATAGAGAGATGCCTCTTAAGATGATAAATACAACCGCTGTTATAAGAGTAGATATTTTAACATGTGCCGGAAGGTATTATAAATAAAGAGGGAAGCTTCTCCCCTCAAAAATAATCTATTTTTCTTTGCTTAAAGACTCATAGGCAATCAGTATTTTTTTACGCTCAATCCCCCATCTATAACCGCTCATGGCTCCGCTTTTAGCTATAACTCTGTGACATGGAATTAAGTATCCTATGTGGTTTCTTCCGATGGCACTTGCTACTGCTCTGGTTGCTTTTGGTTTATCTAGGAAGTTTGCTATATCTTGGTAGGTTACGACTATCCCGTTTGGCAGATTTAAAAGAGCTTTCCAGACATTTATCTGAAGATTTGTTCCCTTTACAAATAGGGAGTATTTTTTATTTTTTATGAAGATATTTTCTAAGTACTCATTTGCGGCTTTTTCATCGAAACAGAGATTTGCATTTTCCCAAAGTTCTTTAAATCTGTTGAAAATCTCATTTTTATTATTATCAATAAAACCCAAATAACAGATGCCTTTGTCCGTAAATCCTATCAAAGCCTCTCCAAAAGGAGTTTCTCCAAATCCGTAGGTTATTAAAACATCTCTGCCCTTTTCTCTCCACTCTTTTGGAGTTACCCCGATTAGGTTTACAAAAAGTTCATGCAGTCGGCTTGAGCTTGAGAGCCCCATATCTAAACTGCTCTCAAGTATGGATTTAGACTCTTTTATATGCTCTTTCGCATAGTTTAGTGTCACGCTGTGTAAAAACTGCATAGGAGTAACGCCTACATACTCTTTAAATACTCTTATGAAGTGGTATTTGCTCATGCCGATATTTTTAGCGACTTCATCAATTGAAGGGTGCTTTTTGAAATTTTCATCAATATATTTGATTGCTTTTTCTATCTGTATATAGTTGCTGTTAAAAGTATGCATCGCCTCTCCAAACTCTCAAAAAACCCTTAGTAAGTCGATTGATTATAAATCACAAAATTCCCGGCTAACTCTTCTAACTCTTTGTTTATTTTAGCATGGAGAACTTTATCTTCAATATTATCTAAAACATCGCAGATTTTATTTGCGATAAACTCAAACTCTTTTTCCCTCATACCTCTTGCCGTTAATGCAGGGCTTCCTATTCTGATACCCGAGGTTACAAACGGTGTTCTCTTCTCTCCCGGAACTGTGTTTTTATTTACAGTTATTCCCGCATCTGCTAAAGCTGTATCTGCATCTTTACCAGAGAAAGGTTTGTCTAAAAATGAGACCAAAACAAGATGATTATCCGTTCCACCCGAAACAAGTTCAAATCCTCTCTCAAGCAGTACTCTCTCAAGCACTTTAGCATTTGCCTTTACCTGTTTTGCGTACTCTCTCCATGATGAATCTAGCACCTCTTTAAATGCAACTGCCTTCGCAGCTATAATGTGGACAAGCGGTCCACCTTGAATTCCTGGGAAAATGGCTGAGTTGATTTTTTTAGCAATCTCCTCATCATTTGTCATAATCACACCGCCTCTTGGACCTCTTAGAGTTTTATGTGTGGTAGTTGTTACAACATCTGCATAAGGAAATGGACTCATATGCTCGTTCGCGGCAACAAGACCTGCAACATGCGCAATATCGGCAAATAAAATAGCACCGACCTCGTCGGCTATCTCTTTAAATTTCTTAAAATCTATCTCTCTTGCGTATGCGCTGGCACCGCAAACTATGATTTTTGGTTGAGTTATTTTTGCAATTTCTAAAACTTTATCATAATTGATTCTTCCATCAAGCTCTACGCCATAATAAAATGCAGAGTAATTTTTACCTGAAAAAGATGGTTTGCTTCCATGAGTTAAATGTCCGCCATCAGAGAGATTCATACCTAAAATTCTATCTCCTGCTTGAAGGAGTGCCGCGTAAACAGCAGCATTTGCTTGACTTCCTGAGTGAGGCTGAACATTGGCATAAGCACAGCCAAAGATTTTACAAACCCTCTCAATCGCCAACTGCTCAACAGCGTCAGCTTCCTCACAACCGCTATAGTATCTTTTATATGGATACCCTTCCGCATATTTGTTAGTAAAAACACTTCCCATAGCCTGCATAACGGCCGGGCTTGTAAAATTTTCACTAGCAATCATCTCTAAGTGATTGGTTTGTCTCTTTAACTCTTTTTCAATAATTGAAAAAACTTCACTGTCTGCAACTTCCAAGCTTGCGTTTGATATAAAGCTCATCCTTTTTCTCCAATCTTTTATTTTTAAAAGAATAACCGAATCAAAAAGATTTAACAATCCAAAAGTTGCTATCTTGAAAATGGAGATGTTGATTATGAGTATTGAAAAACTATGTATTGCACTCTTAGTAGAGAATCTTATCTTCCTTTGCACTCCACGCTTTAAATGGTTTTAGACACTCTTCTCTGTCGATATTTTTTAACTCTAAAAACTCTTTTTCATAAAACTCTTTGTCTCTAAAACCTATTTTATCTGCATCTTTACTTGTTGCTCCGTAATAAACTGTTTTAATATTTGCCCATCTTATCGCTCCCATGCACATAGGGCACGGCATGCATGTAATATAAATTTCGCATCCGCTTAAATCAAAAGTTTGGAGTTTTTTGGAAGCTTTTTTAATTGCATTTATCTCGGCATGTAAAGTCGGGTCATTTTGTTTTATAACTTCATTATGAGCTTTTGAAATAATTTTGCCCTCTTTTACTATCACGGCTCCAAAAGGGCCGCCGTGATTTTGTTCTACGCCTTTAAATGCCTCTTTTACAGCTTCACGCATAAATTTGTTCATACTATCTACCAAATAACAAGATATCTTCAATCAACTTTACATATCCGCTGTTTGCCCCAATATGCTCTAAAACAGTAATCTCAATCTTATATTTTTTACTGCATACTTCACGAAGAGAGGGAATATCTTCTTTTACATGCTTTCCCGGAGCCAAAAAAAGAGGTAAAACTTTTATGGAGGTTGCACCGGCTTTTATGAGAAGTTTTACGGCATTTTCAAAATCAGGCTCAGCTAATTCCAAAAAAGCCAACTCTATGTTTTGAATATTTTTTCTAAGCTCTTCTAAAACCTTAAAACTTGCCTCATTTGAAGCTTTTACTTTACTTCCATGTGAAAGAAGTATATATCCATCCATCTTCTCTTCTCCTCTGCTGCTATATATAACTGAGATAATTTTTTATTTACAACTCATCAATATAATTTTATAAAAATCTTATTTATTTATAAATCCCATCAATTTTTCACTGTCAAAACTTGCACTCTTCTCTTTTTTTATCTCATGTTCAAAATCTTTTAAAGAAAAAACAGGTTCCTCTCTTACGGCTACTTTATATGCGGTATTTTTTATAATCAAGCTTATTTGTCCGCCTGTTAAAGAGTATTCAGCAAGCTCGTTTAGGTCAAAACCCTCTTCATATGGCGCATGCAAAGGAAGCATCTTTTTCCAAAGAGAGAGCCGCTGTTCTTTGTTTGGTTTTTTAAACTCTATCTTGTAGTTAAAGCGTCTTGAGAATGCTTTATCAATGTTTTCAAGAAGATTTGTAGTAGCAATAAGCACGCCCTTAAACTTCTCAATCTGCTCCAAAAAGATATTTTGCATTTGATTGTGCATCTGGTCAGCCCCGCTGTTTGCACCGCTTGAGCGCGCACCTAAAAACTGATCTGCCTCGTTTAACAAAAGTATTGGTTCTGTTTTTGTTTTTTCACATAAATCATAAAAAGTATCAAATATTTTGCGGACATTTTTCTCACTCTCGCCAACATACATAGAGAGAATCTTTGAACAGTCAAATGCCAAAACCTGGCGTTTGAGCGACTTTGCGAGAGAATATGCCGTCATGGTTTTACCAGTTCCTGCCGCACCGTAAAAAATGATTCTTGCGTCAATACCACTTTTTTTATCTTTGACTCCCCACTCTATAAGTCTTAGAACAACCTCTTTGTCAAGCTGTCTCATAAGATTTTTAAGAGTCTCTTGTGTATCATTTGCAAGCACTACATCTTCTAGTGAAGTTTCAGGATCAACCAACTCAAAGATATCCTGCTCATCTACAAGAGTATTTAATTTTATACGGCGTACTTTTTTGCTCTTTTGAGGATGAATAATGCTTTGAAGAACATCATCGACAATATAAAAGGCTCTGGAGATTCCTCCAAAGGGATTTAGCATCTCTTCATAATCGATTATCCCCTCATTTATCAGCTTTGAGCCATCCTCTAAAAGCGAACGGTTTTTTATACGCTCGTACTCATCAAGCGATATTAGCTCTATTAGCGTGTTCATCTCACGCAAAGATGCATCCGTGGCACTGTACTCTTCACGAAGAAGTGCAAGAAAAATCACCTGCTCTTTTGCGTCCATCTTTTTTTGTTTGAAAAATTTATCAAGCACAAGTTTTCCAGGAGTCTGCGCGACCCTGTCATCTATGCGTTTTTCCAAAAGCTTTAATTTTGCCTGTGTTCTGTCTATTCCCAAAGAGTGTTCATGCACATTTTGACGGATTGCACTCATTTTTTGATAAAGGTCTATGCGTAAAAACTGATCCTGCAAATATTCAAGATGATCAGAATAGGGCTTAATATCCGGCAGTTCACTCTCTAATGCGCCATCTTGAAGCAGCTTCAAAAACGAGGGTGAGAGCCCTATTGAGCTATTTAAAAGCTCAAGGGGTGTGACTTCGGAGATTTTTATGGGTGTAAAACTCTGCTGATGCAGCCAGCCAAGTTCTAAAAGAAGTTTTACCTCTTGTAAATGTTTTATTCTCTCATACTTTTCATCCCCGTAAATTTCTCGTAAAAGATCAAGGGTTAAAACATCTTCCTCCCCGCTTATATATCTTTTTGCCAGTGTTTGCAGCAGTACTGCCTCTTCTTTACTGCATTTTAATTGTGCAAAAATCATAGAGTTTTCTATATTTTTTGTTTCTAAAAAGTCGATTAATGTTTCCAAGTATTTCCTTAAAATTTATATTCTAGAGCATTAGTGCGTCAAGATTTTATAGCCGCCAAAAGCAAACTCAATTTTCAAAAGAGTAAAGCAATTTTATTTCATCTTTCCAAATAGTACTGTCTATAGTTTCAAGTATAAGAGGAATATCGTTCATTCTATCATCATTCATAATAAATTTAAAAGCATCAAGTCCAATTTCACCTTTGCCTAGAGAGTGATGTCTGTCAACATGCGAATCAAATTTTGCTTTTGAATCATTGATATGCATCCCCATCAAATACTTAAATCCTATGATTTTATCAAATTCACTCCATGTTTTATCATAAGCTTCTCTTGTTCTTATATCATAACCTGCACTAAACATATGGCAAGTATCTATACAGACTCCGACACGGCTTTTGTCTTCTATTTTATCAATTATTTGTGCCAAATGCTCAAATCTCCAACCAAGATTACTACCTTGTCCTGCAGTGTTTTCAAGCACTAAACTAACACCTTTTGTTTTTTCAAGAGTGATATTCATAGCCTCAGAAATTTTACTCATACACTCATCTTCGCTTATCTTTTTTAGATGACTTCCCGGATGAAAATTAAGCCTGTCAAGTCCAAGCTGCTCACATCTTTGTACCTCATCCAAAAAAGCATCCATTGATTTTTCTCTTTTATCTGCTTCGGGATGGCCGATGTTTATAAGATATGAGTCGTGCGGAAGTACATGACGGGGCAAAATACCGCTCTCTTGCAGAGCCTTTTTAAACTTATCTATAGTCTCATTATCAAGAGGTTTTGCACTCCATTGTCTCTGGTTTTTAGTAAATAGTGCAAAAGCTTTTGCCCCTATTTCAACGGCATTTTCAACTGCATTAAAAACTCCGCCGCTTGCACTTACATGTGCTCCTACAAACTTATTGCTCATCTATGCTCCTCATTTTAAAAATTATACTGTTTTTTTTATCTTTAAAGTAAACTGAATATAAATCTACTTTGTAAACTATATCTACATCTTCATCTACAATGTGCTGCTCAAAGCCGCTCTCTGTTTTTATTAGATTTTTTCCATCATAAATTGCATAAGAGAGGAGCATATTTTGCATAATATCCTCAGGATAGGCTTCATCTAAATACTCTTTGTTAAATCCGCTTTTGCCCATACACCCTTCACTCGTACAAATCAGATGATTTATGGTAATTTTCTCTATGCTCTTACCCGCCATAAAAAGTTCTAGCTCTATTGATTGATCACTGTTTCTTACATAACCGACATCTGAAAACTTAATCTTTGGCGATTTTATGGTAATAATTTTTGTTTGCGTATGTTTATAATTTTTTATGCTGCACGCGCTAAAAAAAAGAATAAAAATCAATAGTATGTATTTCATAAATGAATTGTATCAACTTAAGATTACAAATCACAAAACTTCTGCTTAAATTTAACTGCTTTTTTTGAAAAAATCATTATTTAAAGAGATAATAAAACACTAAATTTGATAAAATTGCAAAAAAATCAGAGGACTTTTATGTACAGCAAAATCAAATCAGTAGTTGAGAGCAAAAGCTTTGTAAATTTTATAACCTATCTCATTATTTTAAATGGCATAACGATGGGATTGGAAACTTCAAAAGAGTTTGTAGCAAGTTTTGGTTTATTTGCTTCACTGTTTAACACATTTGTTATCTCTATATTTACTATAGAAATAGTTTTAAGAATCTATGTTAACAGAATATCGTTTTTTAAAGACCCGTGGAGTCTTTTTGATTTTACAATAGTTGCTATTTCACTTGTTCCGCTGAGTACAGGATTTGAAATCTTAAGGGTTTTAAGAGTACTTAGACTCTTTAGGCTGGTCACAGTCGTACCGCAGATGAGAAAAATAGTCTCGGCTCTTATAAGCGTTATCCCCGGCATGCTCTCCATCGCCGCGCTAATGAGCCTCTTTTTCTACATCTTTGCCATTATGGCAACGCAGCTCTACTCCGAGAAGTTTCCCCAGTGGTTTGGAACGCTCGGCGAATCTTTCTACACCCTTTTTCAAATTATGACGCTAGAGTCATGGTCCATGGGAATCGTACGCCCAATCATGGAAGTTTACCCGCTGGCATGGACATTCTTTGTCCCGTTTATCTTCGTCGTAACCTTCGTCATGATAAACCTTATAGTCGCTATCGTAGTTGACGCCATGGCAATCATAAACAAAGAGGAGGAGGAGCACATTGTAGAAGAGGTACATGTTGCCGAAAACCACACAAACAGCGAGCTAGCGATGCTTAGAGAAGAGATAGCGGAGCTAAAGAGTCTGCTAAAAGCGAGTTTGAAGAGCTAGAGAGTTGTTTTCTCTAGTTAAGATTTAAAAATTTATGCTATTAAATTGCTTAGTGAGCGAGCTTTTCTCTCCCGAACAGACTCTCAAAAGGGATTTTAAACTGCTCGTGCAGATTTCTTATCATTGTCACTGTTAGCTCTCTTTGCCCGCTTAAAATCTTAGAGACTCTCGTTTCATCTCCGAGTGCGGCAGCTAAATCTTTTTGCTTGAGATTTTCTTGCTCCATTCTAAACTTGATGGCTGAAATCGGATCTGGAGCGTCTATCTTGTAATGCTTTGTCTCATAAGATTCAATAAGTGTTGTGAGCACTTCAAGCTCATCAAACTCTTCACTCTCCGGCATGGCATCCATAAGAACCTCGACTCTCTGAAGCGCACCCTCATAATCTTGCTCGTTTTTAATAGGTTTTATATTCATTTTATATCTCCGCTGCATTGATTTTGTCATACTCTTTATGTGTACCGACAAATCTTATAAATATGATTGAAGCATAATAATTTATCTTAACTATCAATCTATATTTGTTTCCATGTATATTAAACACAACTCTACTATCTCTAATAATACTTGCATTTTTATATTGAGTCTTTACCTCATTTGGAGTTTGCCAAGAAGCTTTTACAGCCTCATGGTACCAACTCTGTAGCGAAGACTTACTATCGCTATACAAAGGATTTTCATAAAATTGCTTCAATGTTTTATTGGAAATAATTCTCATGGGTTTATTGTACTCTGTTCTTGACAATATGTCAAGTATTATATGTCAATGCAGATTTTTGGTTTCTAGCTTAGGAACTTTTATCGTAAGTTGTAGTTCTTGTATGCACCCAAGGGCATTTTTTTCAGGGCACATTCCCATCGGAGGACGATGAAGAGAAAAAATTATATGATACTTGCTTAAATTTTATATTCCATATCCAAAATATCAATCTTTTTATTTTCAAAAGGCTCAATAATAGCTTTTATATCAGATATGTTTTTTATATTTTCAAATCCAATTTTTGAATTTTTTGCAGTTGTTTCTAAAATATAAAATTTTTGTCCATTGATATATAATCCTTTTTGTCGAGTAAGTTTTTTATGCAAATCATTTTGAATTTGTACTATTACAAATGCATGATTTGGAACAATAACAATATAATTTTCTATATCCAATGACTTCAAAATTGATGATAATAAATTGGATTTATCATCACAATCACCATAGTTTTTTGTGATGGTGTCTATAGGTTTTTTTGCTGTTCCATTGTTAACTTTATACTCTATCCTTGTAACAAAATCTAAAGTAGCTTGAACTATACATACTTCATCATCTCTATTACCGCACTCATCAACAAAAACCAATCCAATTTTTTTAACATTATCGTCTAAGCAAACATTGTTTTGATAATAGATATTTGTCAAATTTTCTCTATCTATTCTTGTTTTTTTATTCGCTACAGCTAAATTTTTATAAACAATCAAACCAAATATAATACTTAATATCACAATTGGAAATATATGAATATTTTTTTTAATATAATTTTTCATAAAATCAACTTTTTTATAAATTAAAGGAACATTATAATATCATAGATGTTGTTAAATAACATTTTGAAAAAGGAGTTTATAGGTGGATAATGAGAATAAATTTTCATACTATTACATAGTTCAAAAAGTTAAAAATTTTACATATACTAATATGATTGTAGAACCTACAAGTATAAAAGATATTAAAAAACTAGTTGCTTGCTTGGTTGGTAATATCTCTGTTTATTTATACAAAGAAGATAATAGCTACATAGATTTCACAGATACATTAGGTAAACATGATACAAATATAAATTTTGACAAATTATATCGAGTGTCAAGGGTAATTTACAGAAGCATTAAATCAATTGAAAATAATCCAGCAGGATGGGAAACGGATTTAAAGAATCTATTTATTTATTCAGAAAATGATTTGCCAAAAACTCTTAAATATCACGGTATCGTATTTAGACAAAAAAGTTTACACTACTTATTCCAGTGGGATTATATAACTAGCAATTTTGAATTTGAAAACCAAAGAAAAATAAATGCAGGAAGAGAGTATGAAAAATATGTAGCTCAAAAATATATCCAAAATGGTTATGAAATAAAATATAACGGCATCGAAAATGGTGTAAAAGATGAAGGTATAGATTTAATAGCTTACAAAGACAATACAACTCTTTTAATACAATGTAAAAACTGGAAAGAGACTGGTTATCAAGAAATAAATGCAAAAGATATAAAAGCTTTTTTTGGCAATTGTTTTAAATTTGTTTTGGATAATGGTTTAATAGATAAAAAACTTGGGTTTCATTACATATTTGCTCATAAAGAAACAATTAGTGAGAGTGCATTAGCGTATTTACAAAATAATAAATACATCCATCATAAGTGTGTTCCTTTTGAGATAATAAATTGAGTTAAGTAAATTTTTAACAAACTACAATGTGAATGAACCTCCACTTTTAGAGAATATTTTTTTGCAATTTGACATATTTTTAACCTCCACTCTCAAATTTATCTATAATTAACCTATGAAAATACACATAGATATAGACTGCTTTTTTGTAAGTGCCGCACGCATTAAGGAACCTTTTTTAAATGGCAAACCTGTTGCCATCGGCGGGCGGAGTGATACGAAAATATTTAACAAAGATGCAAAAGAACAGAGTGTAAACTTTGAAAACTCAGGCTCGTTTGTTCCTACTTTCTACAAAGCTTATGAAAAAAGTGATGATGATATAAACGCTTTTAAAGATGCAGATGGAAGAGTTCGCGGCATACTAACCACTTCAAGTTACGAAGCAAGAGCCTACGGCATTAAGACTGCCATGAGTATAAGAGAAGCGCTCACTCTTTGTTCTCATCTCATTATAAAGGCTCCCGACATGTCGCTTTATCAAAAACTCTCACATGAGCTTCACGACTTTTTGTCGTCCAAAATTCCGCTTGTCGAGCAGGCAAGCATAGATGAGTTTTACGGCGATCTTAGCGGATGGATAGATGATGAGGATATACCTAAATTTATCGATGAATTACGACATGAAATAAAAGAGGTTATAAAACTTCCCGTATCCATAGGAGCGGCTCCAACACGCTACATCGCCAAGCTTGCCACTTCTCACGCAAAACCTTTTGGCTGCAAAGTCGTCCGCCATTATGAGATGCGAGGTTTTATAGAAGAGATTCCGGTCGGTGCATTTGCAGGCATCGGCAAAAGTATGAAGGCAAAACTCCAAAGTGCGCAGATTCACACGCTTGGGGAGTTGAGCAGAAGAAGAGGAACGCTTGAGTCATGGACTCCTTACGCAAAAGAGCTTTACGCCAGAGTTTGCGGACTGAGTGATGATAAAATCCATACAAAACATATACGCAAATCCATCGGAATTTCACGAACATTTGACCCGCTCTTTGATAGAGAAGAACTTAGAAGAAGAGTACATGTTCTAGCCCGCCATCTTAGTTTTGCCATCTTAAAACTAAAAGTTATTCCCACGGTTTTTCATTTATCCATCAACTATGAAATGAGTCAAAAATCACATAAAAATATCACTTTGTGTGAAATATTTACAGAAAAAAAATTTGACTCTTTATGTTTAACTCTTTTTAATGAAGCCGATATCTACAAAAGACTGCATGTGATTCGTATAAGCATCAACTGTTCAAGCTTTACAAGAGAGTCAAAAAAGGAGTTATCGCTTCTAAATTTTGCAGATGAAGAAAAAATGCAAAAACTAACAGAATATTCACAAAACATACGAGAAAAATACGGCATAGATATGTTGAAATGGGGAAGTGAATTATGATAGAATAAATCGATGATAAAAAATAGACTCTTAGAACAATTTCGTTCATTTTACTCAAGAAACACACCTGATGATATGGAGACGCTAATTGAATATTTTTCAATATTCGGCGGACTCGGATGGGAAATAGATACAACTAAAGATATAGATTTTTTAATAGAAGAGTTGATTCTAAATAATTTTGTGCTGCTTAGAAAAAAAGTAGAAGATTTGACATTAGCAGACAAGGGGTGTCTTCGTCTGCTCAAAGCCTTGGCTGTGGGTGATAGAAAAATATTTTCTGCGTTTAACAGAGCAGGACTTAACAATGCAAACGGTGGGAGTGCGCTTAACTTTTTAGAGCAAAAAGGGTTGATTAAAATAGAGTTCTCAAGAGAAGAACCTGCCCGCTCTTTAAATCCAAAAGGCAAATTAAAAAGAGAAGTGGCAAGATACAGAATCTCTCACAAAGTTCTCTTTACTCACCCGTTTATAAGATTTTGGTTCTATTTTATCGCACCGCATGCAAGAGAGATCGAAGCGAGCAGATATGAGACTTTTTTTAAAGATTTTCACAAAAGAAGACACAGCTATACCAGTCTGGTTTTTGAAGAGCTGTCTGAAGTTTTGCTCAATTACAACCTAAGAGATTCTCAGATTTTAAGTTCAGGAAGTTACTGGGATGCAAATGTTGAGATAGATATTCTTACCATAACAAAAGATGAAAAAGTTTATGTAGCAGAGTGCAAATGGTCAAATCACAAAGTCAATAAAAGCGAGTGGCATAAGCTTTTAGACAAGTGTAAAAAACTTGGCATTGAGCCGACTCAAGCTGTTCTTTTCTCTAAAAGAGGCTTCTCAAAAGAGCTTCTAAGCCATCAAGGAAGAGAACTCTCCCTCTACAGCGCAAATGATTTTGAAGTGCTTATAAAAAGTGCAAAAAAAGAAGAAATAGTAAATAATTTTTTCTAACTTAATCTTTTAGCACTGACTCTATCAAATTAGTTTTAAGTTAAACGAGGTATATTTAAAAAGACAATGCGCTTAAAAGTGCGCTTGCTATCTCTGGCGATACATAACCTTTTGCATAATCAAGTATAATCGGTGCAAACTGTTTTATCATGGAACTATCCATTCCAAGTGCTTCAAATTGACTTTGTGGCGTACTGCTTCCTAAAAGTGAAGTTGCTGCACTGCTATTTAGTATATCACCAAAACCAGGAGTTTGTTCTGTAAGCTGTGAAAATTGATTTGAATCCATTTTACTTTTTGCACTGTTTAAAAGAACAGCACTCCCGCCTATTGCTTGAGTCGAAGTAACTCCAAGTGATGAGCTAAGAGAGTTTATAAGAGTATTGTTTTGCAGTGTTGATGTAGTTTCCGGCGCTACGCTTTGTGCAACTGCCGGAGCAGCAGACTTTAACATTGAACCCATATCAAACGCAAATGATTGTGTTATAAGAACTCCTAAAACTAAAACTACTATATTTATTTTTTTCATCTTTTCCTCTTTTTCAATAATTTATTAATTATAACAAATTGCTAATGACAAATAACATCATAAGCATTTGGCTGTCTGTCTCTTATAAGTCCCCAATAATAACGCTGCTTTTGGTTCTCTTCTATATCAAATTCAGCATATATTATCTCTTCTTTATCTCTTGAAGCTTCAGCGATTTTTGCACCTGTGTAATCGGTTATAAATGATGAACCGTAAAAGGTTAAGCTGCAACTCTCGCCTGCTTCTTCGCCGATTCTATTTGCAACAACCACAGGAACGGTGTTTGTCGCGGCATGTCCCATCTGAACTCTTTGCCAATGCTCTTTTGAATCAAGTCCGATTTCAGGTTCGCTTCCAATAGCCGTCGGATAAAAAATTATCTCCGCTCCCATAAGTGTTAAAGCTCTTGCCGTTTCACAAAACCACTGGTCCCAGCAGATGCCGACACCTATTTTTGCGTACTTTGTATCATAAACTTTAAAACCTGTATTACCAGGTTTGAAGTAAAACTTCTCCTCATATCCAGGACCGTCTGGAATGTGTGTTTTGCGGTAGTTGTCCATAACCCTGCCATCTGCATCCGCAACAACCAAAGAGTTAAAATAACCCTCATCGCTCTTTTCAAAATAGCTAATCAAAATAACTGCTTGGAGCTCTTTTGCCAAAGCAGAAAAGCGCTCTATAAGCTTATTTTCTTCTCTTGGCGCTGCCCATGAGAAGTACTTCTCATCCATATCTTTACAAAAGTACAAACCCTCAAAAAGCTCAGGAAGAAGTATAATCTGCGCACCATTTGCGGCAGCCTCTCTCGTTAATTGTTCAGCTTTATCGACATTTGCAACTTTATCTTCGCTCATTTGCATCTGAATAGCGCTAACTTTAACCATCTTTATCCTCGTTAAGTATTTTTAGCTTTTTCTATTTTTTTTCTTTCAAACTTCATTCTATCTTGAAACTGTTTGCTTCTATCCTTTGCAAAAAGCTGCATATCTTCAATCTCATCCATCTCATCTACAATCTCAACACCCAAAAGCGTCTCAATAGCATCTTCAAGAGTAACTACACCGACTGTCTGCCCATAACTGTCATAAACTATAAAAAGATGAGTTTTACGCTTTACAAACTGATCAATTAAGTTTGGAACAGGAATATTTTCAGAAACCATGTGCACTTCATGAGAAATGCTCTCCAGTGTTATATTATCATTGTCTTCATTGCTCTCTTCAAGAATTCTTTGACTAAAAACAATACCGACAACATCATCAAGCGTTTCTCTAAAAACAGGAATACGAGAGTGAATATACATACGATCCTCTTCTACTGCTTCTTCAATAGTTGTTGATGCAGAAAGAGCGAAAACAACGCTTCTAGGCGTCATAATATCTTTTGCTTTGATATTTTTAAGTTTCAAAAGATTTTCTATCAAATCACTCTCTTTGCTAAGGATTGCCCCTTCTCTCTCACCCATAGCAACAACAGCCATAATTTCATCACGCGAAAAATTGCTTTGATGCTTTTTATTTCTTGAAATATAGCTAGTCAAGAATGATGAAAACCATGTAAAAGGCGCGCTGATAGTCATCATAAACGAGATGATGTATGCAGAGGGAACTAAAAGTTTTTTCCAGTAAAGTGCGCCTATGGTTTTTGGGATAATCTCCGATAAGTACAAGATAAGAAGCGTTATAACAAAAGCTACAAGCGCCTGCCACTCCTCTCCAAAGAGAATCTGAGCTTGAGCACCGACACCTGCGGCACCCATTGTGTGAGCAAAAGTATTAACTGTCAAAATTGATGAAATTGGTTTATCAATATTTGATTTTAAGCCTTTTAGCTTATTGACTAGGCTGTCATTATAGTTTTTTGATAAACTTTCTATATATGAGTTTGTGCTTGAGAGTAAAACTGCTTCTAAGATTGAACACAAAAATGATACTAAAATGGCAAGAGAGAGATAAACAATGAGAAGAGTCATAGAACTGCTCCTATGCAAACATGGGTGAAACTACGCGAGGCCGGGTCGCTTTGGGTCATTTAAAATTTCCTTTGATTTTTTATAGACATTATAACACATTTAAGTTATTTCTTGATTTCAAAATCTCAATAAACATATCTTTATCGTTTTGTATTTTAGTTGGTTTTTTATGTTATTATTCAAATAGAATATAAAAAAGATAAAAGATAATGAACACTATAGAAGCCAAAGTTAAAGAGATACAGAGTGTTGAAAATTTAAATATTGTAAAATTTGATTTTCACAAAACAACACTTATTATGATGAGCTTAGAACTTAATAAAGATGTTAAAATTGAATCAAAAATAAAACTTTCTACAAAATCAACGCATATTGGCATCGCCAAATCTTTTAACGGCGATATAAGCTACTCAAATCAACTTAAAGCGAAAATTATAAATATCGACAGCGGAAAACTGCTAAGCAGTGTAACTGTCAAAGTTTATGACAGTTTGCTTGAGTCCATAATCACAAAAGAGTCGTGTCAAAAAATGAATTTACAAGTAGGAGAAACTATAACAGTTTTTATAGAAGCAAATGAGCTTTCTATACTGGAGATTTTAAATGATTGAATCTTTTCAAAATATAGAATTTGAACCATTTTTACTCTCTTTTAAATTAGCCGGCATAACAACAATTATACTTTTTATTTTATCCTTGCCTCTTGCTTGGTACTTATCGCAGACTAAATCAAAAATAAAACCTTTTATTGAAGCTACAACTGCTCTGCCCATTGTTTTACCACCATCAGTTTTAGGTTTTTATATACTTTTCTCACTCTCTCATAACTCTCCGCTTGGAGCTTTTTTTGAAGATACCTTTGGCATAAAACTTGTATTTAACTTTACAGGTCTTGTAATTGCAAGCTGTTTCTACTCTTTGCCTTTTATGGTTCAACCGCTTCAAAGCGGTTTCGAATCTATCAATAAAAATATTCTTGAAGCATCATATATAAGCGGAAAAAATAAATTTGAGACTATTCTAAAAGTAGCTCTTCCAAATATGAAACCTTCGCTTATAACAGCTATTATTGTGACTTTTGCCCATACGGTTGGAGAATTTGGAGTTGTGCTAATGGTTGGGGGAAGCATATCAGGAGAGACAAAAGTAGCATCTGTAGCAATATATGAAATGGTTGAGATTATGGACTACACATCTGCTCATATCTATAGTGCCATTATGTTGATAATAAGCTTTTTTGTACTTCTTGGAGTCTATGCTTTTAACCGAAAACAAAAATTTTCCGGATTTATAAAATGATAAATATAGATATAAACAAAAGACTTCACGGCATCCAAACAAATATGCTCCTAGAGATAAAACTCGACATAAAAACCGGTGATTTTGTGGCGCTTGCAGGACAAAGCGGAAGCGGAAAAACAACACTTTTAAGAATACTTGCCGGATTAGAAGATGCTAACGGCGAATTAAAAATAGGTAATGATTTTTGGCTAAAAGATAAATTTGCTCTCAGCGCACAAAAAAGAGGAATCGGTTTTGTTTTTCAGGATTATGCACTTTTTGCAAATATGAGCGTTATTGAAAACCTTCTTTTTGTATCCAAAAACAGAGAGTTAGCCCAGCATCTTTTAGAGATAACAGAACTTAGCAAACTAAAAGATAGATATCCAAACACCTTAAGCGGCGGACAGAAACAAAGAGTTGCTCTTTGCCGTGCTTTGATGAACAGGCCAAAACTGCTTTTAATGGATGAACCGCTCTCCGCGCTTGATCCTTATATGAGAACGAAACTTCAAAATGAGATTCTTTCACTCCATCATGAATTTAAAACAACCACCATTATGGTAAGTCATGACCCAAGCGAAATATATAAACTCGCTTCGCGTGTTGTAGTTTTGCAAAATGGAAAAATCATAAATGATGGAACACCAAAAGATGTTTTACTGCGAACTCACGGAAGTCAAAAATTCTCTTTTGAGGGAGAAATACTCGACATAATAAAGGTTGATGTTATTTTTATAGCTGTTATCGCGATAGCAAATCAACTTGTTGAAGTGGTGGTAAGTCAAGATGAAGCTAAAAACCTAAAAGTTGGAAATATCGTCAACATTGGCACAAAGGCATTTAGCCCTACAATTACATCAATAAAGTAATTTTTTTTAGTAATGAACTGCAAGCCAAATAGTGTCTTCATCTGGCTTTGTCCATGAGACTCTATGTTTTTTATGCGCAGGTATATTGATAAAATCTCCAGCAAAAAGTTTAACGCTTGCTTCATCTTCAAATGATATAACAGCTTCCCCCTGAAGCAGAATAACCCACTCATCATTGGTTTGATTATACCACTCAAATTGACTGCTTTTATGTCCATGTGAAATAATTCTTTCTATTTTAATCCCATTTTTTGAGATAAGCTCTTCAAAAAATTCATTTTCTGATGGTTTAGGAATATTTTTAAATATATTTTTACTCATAAAAACATGCGCTCACATATCCGACGACACTCTCTGTATCTCCACTGGCATCTGCACTAGTTCTATAATCAAGCAAAAGAGAGTTTAGTCCAAGTCTTTTAACGCTCAGCAATAAAGCCTCTACACCCAATATACCACATGCTTCACAACCTTTTTGAAGTTTTTTTATTTCAATATTTTCAATTGCTTCAAGACAAATATTGTCCAATCTTACAGCATTACTAAGGGTATGAAAATGACTTAAATCAGTGCTTATTATAACTCCGCAATCCTCTTCTTTTAAAACAAAATCTATGATTTTAGATAAACTCTCAGCATCTGCATATGAATAAACCAACTCTATTATCTCTGCATCTTCAATATAGTGTTTTATAAAAGGGAATTGGACTTCCGTGCTGTGTTCCATGTGTGCCTGAGAAGTGCATGAAAGAGAAAACTGCTCTTTTATTTTCTGCAGCAAAAAATTTGAACTCCCTATATCTCCAAAAGGTGTTTCATAAGAGCTGAAACCACATAAAGAGACTCCCTCAAATGCCATTTTATGAGATGGTCCCATTACAACAAGCTTTTTTATTTTACTTTTTTGCAAAATTCTATACGCTATATTTGCAGTATATCCAGAATAAATATACCCTGCATGCGGAACTATCAAAGCTTTTATTTTTTTAACAGCCGGTAAAGTTTTTTCTTCATCATAAACTGCACTAAAATGTTCAAAATATCTCTCTATTTCAACAGCTCTTGCCGGATAAAAAGAGCCCTCTACACTCATTTTTCGTTTCATTTTAAACTCCCTCGATTTTCACTGTTAAAGCGATAAAATATCATCAAATTTTTTCTCTATGGCATCAACATGATATCTATATATAGTTGGATGCTCTTGATACACCAATGGAGTCAGGCCTGCTTTTATGCTTAAATGCTCTAAAAACTCTTTTGGAGATTTTATCTGCTCCCAAACCTGAGGCAAAAAAGTTCCTTGGTGACCATTGTGATTTAAAATAAGTCCGTCTATATCAGGACTCACTTTTGTAAGCAGATCATCAAAATCATCATACTCTAAAATTTCAGGTTTGCTGAGAACTGAAACCTCCAAGGATATATTTGGAAATTCCCTTTCATTAAGAGGATGAAATCTTGGATCATGAAATGCTGCAGAAACTGCATTTTGAACAAGATCATCATAAAGTGAACGATGCGCAATTATTGAACCTATACACCCGCGAAGATGATGACTATGTTCTATTGTTACAAATGTCGCCCCCTCCTTTTTTAAAAACGGGTAGTCTCTAAAAAGAGACTCTTTATCAAGTGTATAAGAGTTATTAAATTCGTGGAGGATTGCAGTTTTGGCGATTTGCAGTAATATAGAGTCTAGCATCTTAACTCCCTTTTTAGCCTTTTAATTATTTTACAATTATAAACTTTATAAATAACTAAATTACATTTTTATACATTTCTCCGCTTTTTTTGAGTGCAAACTTTGTCATAAACGGACCGACAATTTCATGGATAAGTGTCGCCGCAATAACAATATTTAAAAGCGTGGGGGCTAATGACTCAAACCCACTTTGATTTTGCAATGAGAGTACTAAACCTATAGCTATTCCTGCTTGCGGCATAAGAGCCAATCCCAAATATTTTTTTATTTCTTGGCTGCTTTTAGAAACAAGAGCTCCAACATAACTTCCCCCGACTTTTCCAAAAAATCTTAATAAAACATATGCTCCTATAGCCAAAGGGAGAGAGAAAAGTGCTTCTAATTTTAGATGCATGGCAGAGATAATAAAAAAAAGCATAAAAATAATCTCAGCCAAATGGTTGTCAATCTCCTCTTCGACTATATCAAAATCTTTGGAAATATTTGTCATTACTATTCCCATAACCATAGCGCTTAAAAGCGGCTCCAGCCCCCAAAATTCGCTAAGACTGTAAACAATAAATATCAATCCTAATGTAGAGATGGTCTCCATCCCTTTACGATGCGCAAAAAGTTTTTCAAAACTTTTATTTATAAAAGCAGCTACTACTCCTAAAAAAGCACTAAAAGTTATAAGAAAAAGTGCATTGGCAATATTTTCCCAACCATAAACATCACTTCCTATAAGCGTAAGACTTACAGTAAGTGCTAAAGAGAATATAATCAAAGAGATGGCATCATCCGCAGCTACAACGGCAAGAAGCGTTGAAGTAAAAATGCCTTTAGCACGAAATTCATGTACAACTGCAAGAGGCGTAGCAGGAGCTGTTGCAGTTGCAATGCCTCCTAAAATTAAAGCTGTTACTATCGTTTGAGTAATGGAAAAACCAAAAAAATCACCTATAAAAATAAAGCCTAAGGTTACAACAACAAATGTAGTCATAGATTGAAAAAGAGTTATAGAAACAATCTCTTTTGCATGTCCGTTAAGATTTGATATTTTAAGCGTTGCACCCGCTAAAACAGCAATAATAGAAAGTGCCAAATTTGTAATAATATGAGAATTTTCCACAAAATAATAAGGTATAATTCCCAAAATTTCAGGACCGACAACTAAACCGGCTATCAAATAACCTACTACTTTTGGAACATACAATGTTGAACTAAAGCGCTCAACAAGAGCGCCAAGTACAAAAAGAAAACCTATATATAGAAGTGTTTCCATAAATTATTATACAATGCTCTTAAGCGCATCTTCAAATTTTTCATAATGAAACTTAAACCCATGTTCAAGCAATTTTGTAGGGTAAGCTTCTTTTGAATCAAGAACAACATGCGCACCCTCTCCAAAAATCAATTTAACTAAAAAAGCAGGAACACAAAAGAATGAAGGGCGATTTAAAACTTTGCCTAAAATTTTTGTCTGCTCATTGTTTGAGAGAGGATAAGGCGTTGTAAAATTCAAAGAACCTCTTATCTCAGGTGTTTTCATAATAAACTCAATAGCTCTTAGCAAATCATCGATATGTATCCATGAAACCATCTGCTCTCCGCTTCCTAATCTTCCCCCTACTCCCATCTTAAAAGGTGGCAGCATTTTTTGCATTGCTCCGCCCTCTTTGGCATAAATAACTCCAAATCGCATAATAGCCACTCTTACACCAAAATCTTCAGCTCTTAAAGCTTCAGCTTCCCAATCTTGGCAAAGCAAAGATAAAAAATCATCTGCAAAATTTTTAGAGTTATCATCGTGAGAAATATTTGATGTATATATTCCAACTGCCGAAGCGCTTAAAAAAAGTTTCGGCTTCTCTTTACAAATCTCCATGGCATCAACAAGTTTTTTCGTAGTATCAATTCGGCTGCTATAGAGCTTTTTTTTATAATTATCACTCCATCTTGCAAGAATGGTTGTTCCGCTTAAGTTGATAATAATATCACTACTCTCCAACTGCTGTGCTATACTCTCCACACTTGTATTTTCTCGTACTTTTAAGCCAATCAATTCATTATGGTTTGCATTAAACAACTCTTCCAATTTTGAGCCGACTAAACCGCTTTTACCGCATATAACAATTTTCAGCTTATTACCTATCGACATTCAAAACTCCTCAAAACAGATATAGTTTTGATTATAAGTTTATGTTTATAAAAAAGTGCTTATAGTTCTAAAAAGACAGTATCTCTTCTTGTCACTTCAAACTTTTTACATGCACTCTCAAAAGCCATGCTTTCACCTATTAAAATACATTTATGCTTTGCCCTTGTAATAGCGGTGTAAAGTAGTTTTGTATTATGCATAATATAGTGGGAAAATGTCATGGGAATCACAACGATATCATACTCCATGCCTTGAACTTTGTGAATAGTTAAAGCATAAGAGAGCATTAGATATGATTTTAACTCTTCATGCTCATATACAACCACCACATCTTCATTCGGATAAAAAACGAACGCTTGTTCATCTTCCTCATCTATCCTAAAAAGAAGTCCGCTCATGCCGTTATAGATACGCCTTTGAGCGGAATCTTCACCGTTTTTAAACTCTTCACTGCTCCATGATGTCATATTTTCATTTTTAATATGGACTACTTTATCCATAAGTCTAAGTTCTAAAGCGCCTTTTTTTACACACTTTTTTGGATTTGGATTAAAGTACTCCTGCAAAATTTTGTTAAGATTATTTACACCCAGTGTTCCGCCCTTCATGGGAGTTATTACTTGAAAATAGTTTAAATACTCTTTTATCTGTTTGTTGTTAAGTCTATATCTTGCTTTCTCAATAGAATCTATAACTTTATGAACAATTTCTGCAATAATTTGTGCCGAGTTATTTTCCCTTATCTCTTGGAGTTCATTTTGTGAGAGCTGATTTTTAAGCGCATAATAGTTGCTGATGCTTACATCTATAAATTCAAAATCTTCATACCTCTTTTTATACTCCGGCACTATACCTTTTCGTATATCATTTGCTATAAGCGTAATTGCCTGCTCTTCACTCTGTCTATATATTTTTGTAAGCTTTACAATAGGTGCGAGCTCGAGAGTTAAAACATCACTCAAAATATTTCCCGCACCAATGGGAGGGAGCTGCGCATCATCTCCTACAATTATAATGATTGCATTTTTATTGATTTTTGAGACAAGTCTTGCAAAAAGAGAAGAGTTTATCATAGAAGCTTCATCTATCAATACTACTGAGTATGGAAAATTATCTCTCTCTTCAAACTTCATCAACAACGATTGGATGGTTGCACTTTCATAACCGGTTGTATCAGCAATGCGCTGCGATGCTATACCGCTAAGAGCACATGTTATTATCTCTTTTGAATCATATTTTGTATTTAACAGATCAAGGATTGTTTTAGAAGTCGTACTCTTTCCAGTTCCCGCATATCCGACCAAAAAAAGCAATGAAGCACCCTCGTTTATCTTTTGCACAGCCTCTCTTTGCTGTTCGCCGAGCTCAAGCTCATGCTCTTTTAAAAACATATCCAAATCTTTTACAAATCCGCCGCTGTCCTGATTTGTTCTTCTTTTAAACTCATCATATAAAAACTTCTCCGCATCATAAAGACGCGCTGGAGACACTCTATCATTTTTCATCAAAACAATACTTCCCTCGCTCACTCTTTCAATAAGAGTGGCTTCATAAAGATAGTTTTTGTCGCTAAAAGTAAGAAGTTCATTAAGCTCGCCAAAAAGTATCTCTTTTGAAACACATGAGTTGCCCTGCTGCTCACAATAATTTAAAAGCACATAATCCATAGCCGAGCTTATACGGTTTTCATCATCTTTTTTCACACCCATCTTTAGAGCCAGCTCATCTGCTCTTTTAAAGCCGATTTGATTTATAGAAGTAAGAATATATGGATTGTTTTTTATTTTTGCACATGGTTCATCAACATCTCTCATAGATGTTGCAATAGTGGTCAAAAGCGTAGAGGAGACATCATATGGAGCTAAAAACTCCCCTATTTTTCGCATAGAACGAAACTTTTTCCATGATGTTTGAATTTTTTTAAGCCGCTTCTCTTTTATACCATTAAATTCTAATAATTTTTCTATATCGTTATCTAAAATATCAACCAGTTTTTCCGGACCAAAATGCTCAATCAATTCAGCAGAGAGCTTTTTTGTAAAACCTTTTACAATTTTATTTAAAAAGAAAAAAAGCTCATTTTGATTTACTTTTATATATTCAAACTTAAAGGTTTTACCATACTTTTTATGCTCATGCCAAACACCTCTTAATGTTACGGCAGAACCTTTTATATGCTTTATATCGCTCTCATAATAAGAACCGCTGATCTTCTCACCTGTTTTTAAAATAGCTATAAAAAAACCATCTTCTTCAAAGAGTATTTTGTCAATCTGACCTATTAGAGTTTCGCTCAATATTTAAACCTATCTATTTTTGTATATAAACTGTGGATATTTTTACGAATATATTATGCCTTTATATAGCTAAAAAGTTAAAGATACACCTCTGTTTTGTATGCTTAATATGATTTTATCGGATTATCTATAATGATCTTAAATATCCAGACATCTTTTTGTGTTACCATCACAATTCATTTATTTAAAGGGAAATACTATGCAAAATAAAACAATTTTAATTACAGGTGCAAACGGCGGACTGGGAAATGCTTTTATAGAGGCTCTTTTGGAACAAAACCCAAAAAAGATCTATGCGGCAGCAAGAGATATAAAGACTCTTGAGCATTTAAAAAACAGAAACAATATTGAACTTTTAGAGCTTGATATCACTGATGCTGCTTCAGTGCAGGCTGCAAAAGAGAGAGCAAATGATATCGATGTACTTATCAACAATGCAGGCGTCAACTCCAACGCAAGAGTTTTTGGCGCTAACTATCATGATCTGGAAGTAAATTACAAAGGTACGGCAAATCTCTGCAAAAGCTACTTTGAGTACGCAAAAGAGCATAAAATGCAGATTATCAATATCTCCTCCATTGCAGCTCTTTGCAATCTCCCGATTATGGCAGAATACTCCATCTCAAAAAGTGCTCTTCACTCCTTTACTCAGGCTTTGCGAGCAGAGCTAAAAGCTTATGGCAGCGAAGTATATGAGGTTTTCCCCGGACCAATTGATACAAGGTTGACAGAAGGCGCCGACATGCCAAAAGCAGACCCGATGGATGTAGCAAAAGAGGTTATAAAAAGTGTTGCCACTCAAGAGCTTGAGATATATCCAGATGGATTTGCAAAGATGATAAAAGAGAGACTATCAACCGACCCAAAAGGCGTAGAAGCTGATTTCGCTATGTCAGTGGCGGGTTAAGGTTTTACACCTTAACTCTCTTGTTTATATATCAGCCTTTTTTAAATATGAACAAGTGTTCATGCATTATAAGTAAAAAATTTGCTTCTTTGCTTTTTTTTACCCAAAACCCAGTAGCCTTGCAATTATGCTGATGTTTAATGATGTCCTCTTTAAGTTCAAATCCTGCTTTTAAAAATCGTTGCATTACCATAAACGCCATAGGTTGATACATTTTATTTCTTCTCGTATCTCCTATTAAAATGGCACAATATTTATCTTTTTTCAAAACTCTATAAAGCTCATGTGCGACCTTTTCCATCTCGTCGCAAAATTTTTCTAAGTCATGTATATTTGAGAGATCTTGCTCAATCTGTTTTTCACTATATTTTATAATATCCGCATAAGGTGGATGATTTAAAATAAAATCAATACTTTCATCTTTTAGCATTGACAAATCTCTTGCGTCGTTAAGCTTGACTCTTATTTTAGGATTGTATTCGCATTCAAATTCAAGTGCTTTTTGCGTTAACTCTATGGCATGTGGATTTATATCTAAGGCTAAAAGATGGCGATTTAAAAGTTTGCACTCTATGGCAGTTGTTCCACCGCCAATCATCGGGTCTAGTAAACAATCTTTCTCTTTTGAATATCTCAAAATAAGGTTTCTTACAACTTCTGGCGCCCAATTTCCTCTATACTTTGAATTATGCGTAGCCCAATTGCCACGACGCCTAAAGCTCCAAACCGTCGTGCACTCTTGTTCAAATTCTTCGGGATTGAGTTTTTTAATCTTTACCATTATCAGCCAATATTAAATATTTGCTTAGCTCTTCTATATGTTCAAGCGAATAATCCAATATTTGATTATTCTGCAAATAGTTTTCAAACTCTGATTTTTCCTCAAACTCCAAAAGTGAAACATTCTCAAGCAACTCAGATTCTAAATTTGGGATAGCTTCTAAAAAATACAGATCCCAATTTTTACTCCCTTGAAAAAGAAAATTCTCCGCCAACTCTTCTTCTTCCAAAACATCAGCATCTACAACATGAAGTGATTCATAGTATGTTTTTTTCATAGCTTTACCCTCAAATAATATTAAATATATAATATCAAAATAAGTAATAAAAATTAAAAAATATTGCAATTTGTCATAAAATTAGTTATAAACAGATTTGTTTTAAAGCTCCATTTTTTAACATGTCTAAATTAATGACATAATCATTATGAATAAAAGTTTCTTCAAGTGGTTTGAGAGCAGTAAGCCAACCTTTGCCGTCTGTTATCCAGATAAAATCAATGTTTTGAGATTTTACAAAATCATTTAAGTATTGATATTCGCCAGCTGTTGCTTTGAGCTTTGAACCGCCGCCGCTATAGTAGTTTACCTCAATTAAAAAAAGTCTGTTTTTTGTCTTATTGAACAAAGCAAAGTCAAATCTTCTGCTATTTTTATCAATTTTTATATCGTAATTGAAAAATTCTTTTATTCTTTTTTGTGTTGCTTGTTCCATAAATCGTAGGTTTTTGTTTTCCTCACAAAACTCTTCTAAAAATTTATAGACAAGTTTTTCCATAATGTCGCCAGTTCTGTTTTTTCTTGCATTTGTATCAAAACCGACCTCAACACCAAAACAGTAATCAACTAAATTTTTAATCGCTTTACTTTCAAAAATATCTTTTAATCCACTCTCTTTAAAAAATATAAGCAGCTCTTTTTTTATGTTTTCATCAATCGGATCATAAAAAATGTATTTTTTATTTTCAGGCACTAAGGTTTCTATATCGGTTATAACGGGAGTACAAGACAACTTATCATCTCTAATCGCAATCAATATTGGAAGAATTTTTCTAACTTTTGGATACTCTTCAACCAAAGATAAAAATTCCTCTTCAAGGTTTTCTTTTCCGATTAGATAATTAAGAAGATTTAACTCTTTTTCTATTTTTTTGACATTCTTTTTTACTTTCTCAAAGTCTGTAAAATAATCCCATGTAAATATTGAGTCTTGGAGTGTGTTTTTTAAAGCTTCAAAATTAAACACTTTTTAATCCTTTATATAGCATCTCTCTCCCTGAATAACTCCAATATGTAATATCTTGTTCTACAAATAACCATTTAATACATCTTAATAATACTTCAACAGGAATATTGTTATTGATTACAAAATTTATAGAAGATAAACTTGATTCATCACAATTATATAGTTCATCAATAACAGTTTGCACTTCATTATATATAGGCACATTTTGAGATTTTAAATCTTTTATAATTCTTTTAATACATTCATGGCTTGGTCTAGTTTTAATTCTTCCAAAAAATAATTTACTTTTTGTATGTACTTCAAAATCAAAACCCTTATTCAAGGGAGCAGGTCTTTTTAAATAAATAATTTCCCCATTCACATCTTCTACACAATAAACAACTCTTGTAGATAAATTGCCTTTACCTTTGCCTGCATTTTCTGATTTAAATAAATCTACTACTTTGTCTCTTAATTCTTTTCTGTCTTTATTAAAATTATTTGTATGATTATGATTTAAGCAACCTACTTGATTAATGTGTACAAAATTATCTCTTATTTGATTACATGCCATTAAAATTTCTCGCTAAAACTTCACTAATTTTTCCACGCCCACTACTCTTACTATTTATAAACCTATTTGCTTGGATTTCTTCAATATGAAATTCATCATATAGTTTTTTTATAAAATCTGTATCAGAATTTGAGTGTGCCACAAAAACATCTTTTTTATTCAATTTTTTAAAAACTTCAAAAAGTTCAATCTGTTCTTTATCTAAAAATGAGAACTCACTATATGATGTAAAACTTGATGTTTGTGTTAATGGGTAATATGGAGGATCAAAATAGACAAAATCATTTTTTGAAGTATGCTTCATAACATCTTTGTAGGAAGTATTTAAAATAATAGCTTTTTGCAGAGCTTCACTTGCGCTATAAATTACGAGTTCATCACAAATATTTGGGTTTTTATAGCTCCCTATCGGTACATTGTGGTAGCCTTTACTATTTACCCTATAAAGCCCGTTGAAGCAAGTTTTGTTAAGATATATAAATCTTGTTGCTCTTAAAACATCGCCTTTTCCTAAAAAATCTTCTTTACGATCCCAAGCTCTTATATCATAGTAAAACTCTTTAGAGTGTTTTTCTTTAAATTCTTGTAGATTTTTTATAAGTTCAAATGGATTGTTTTTTACAACATTGTAAGCATTGATAAGTTCTGAGTTAATATCAAAAAGATAAACTTGCTTATCTTTTAAAATATCTTGTGAGTAGAGTTCAAAAAAGAGTGCTCCACCTCCGACAAAAGGCTCAAAATAGTTATTGAACTCTTTTGGAATCAGGGGAATAATCTGAGAAAGCAAACTTCTTTTACCGCCAACCCATTTTATAAACGGCTGATATTTTGTAAAGTTGGACTGATTTATAGGTGCGGTCATCTTCTCTCCCATAGTTTATATAAACGAAAGTCTAATAAATTATTTTTAAATATCTACAAAATATGACAAATTGTCATATTTCTATGCTTTTATTCTCTTGTTTCTGTCCTCTTCCTGCGCTTTATATAGCTCTGCGCATCCTTTGGATAGTTCACGGATTTTTAGGATGTAGTTTTGGCGCTCTGTTTGGCTGATTGCTTTTCTGGCATCAAGGATATTAAAAGTGTTTGCTGCCATCATACATAGGTCGTATGCAGGAAGAGGAAGTCCTGCTTCTAGTGCTTTTAAACACTCCTCACTTTTTGCGTTAAACTCTGCAAATAACATCGCCGTATCTGCTACTTCAAAGTTGTACTTGCTAAACTCTATCTCTGCCTCTTTGTGAACATCGCGATAGAGTGTTTTTCCGTGCTCATTTTCGCCCCAAACTATGTCAAAAACAGTATCCACGCCTTGCAGATACATGGCAAGTCTCTCTGTTCCGTAGGTTATCTCAACCGCTACGGGGCTGCACTCTATGCCGCCTACCTGTTGAAAATATGTAAATTGTGTCACTTCCATGCCGTTAAGCCAAACTTCCCAGCCAAGTCCCCAAGCACCGAGTGTAGGAGATTCCCAGTTATCTTCAACGAAGCGGATATCATGATTTTTTACATCAAGTCCGAGATACTCTAACGACTTTAGGTAAAGCTCTTGAATATTGTCGGGAGATGGTTTTATAAGCGCTTGAAACTGGTAGTAGCTCCCTAAACGGTTTGGATTTTCACCGTATCTTCCATCTGTCGGACGGCGAGAGGGTGCCACATAAGCAACTGACCATGGAGTAGAGTCCAGTGAACGCAAAAATGTAGCCGGATGAAATGTTCCCGCACCCGCAGGAATGTCGTAAGGCTGAACAATATTGCACCCCTGCTTCATCCAGAATTCTTGTAGTTTTAGTAACATCTCACTAAAAGTTATCATATTTTTTACCTTAATTTTATAAGTTTGCCAAGACTTCTCAAGTCAAATAGTTGCGCAATTATAGCAAAGCAATACTTTACTTTTTTAAAATCTCCTCCTTAAGCGCACTATGCATAACTTTATGCGTCGCACGATTAAAAATATACTCCTTAGCATTAAATAGAGTTTCAAACATAATTTTCCATAGTGTGGAAAAATTTTGATCATCCCGCATAGCGCAAAGCTCTTTTTGCATCTTATATTCAAGCTCTGCTAAAATTTTTGCATGGTGCACATACTTTTTTAAAATAGTATAATCAACTCCTATCTCTTGAAATTTTTTTACAAGATTTACAACAAAAGCTTCTTTTTGCGTAAAATCATCATCGCCAAGAGGCATCAAAATATCATCATTTAGCAACTCATCTAAAAATAGAGCATCAATTTTATACTCTTTTATAAATGCTTTTTTTGTGTAATGCTTTGTATCTTTTGAAATATTGCCAAGAGTCTGCATCAGAGGTGCTATCCTCGAAAAAGAACTTGAGAGTGACTGGTTTTTATTTTGCAGTATTGTTTTTATCTGTTCATTTGAGCTTCCCATCTCCTGTTTCATATACTTTATATATTCTAGAAGCTCAATATGTTCATTGCTATATCTGTGAACATTTGATTTTAGCTTTTTTGCTTCTGGCAGCAAACCTTCCCTTATATAGTATAAAATTGTTGATTTTGGAATTTGGGTGCGCTTTACAACTTCTGATATTTTATATTCCATTTTTTTGCCTGTTTATTTTTATCTAAGAATTGTACTCTATAATTCTAAATGTTAAGTAGTACTTAACATTTTAAATACATTAAATAAAAAGAGGGGAAAATGGCGCATATTAAATTGCCGGAATTTGAAGAGATGGCTCCAAATATTCAAGAAAGAGCGCGTCCAATTTTAGAAAAAACAGGGGAACTTGGTGAAATATTTAAGCTAATGGCTGTGGATGAAAAGGTATATTTTGCTACCGATATGATGGTTCAAAACTATCTACTCAATGAAACAACACTTCCATATGATATCAAAGAAGCAATAGCGCTTTTAATTTCAATAGAAAATGGATGTAAAATGTGCGTTGATGTACATAAAAACATAGCAAAGATGCTGGGACTTTCTGAAGAAAAAATCGAGAAAATATTACATGGTGTTGATTATGTTGATACGGATGAGAAAGGAAAATCTCTTCTAAGATTTTGTATCAGAGCCTCTCAAAAAGACAGCTACAAAATATTAAAAGAGGAGATTGACGCGTTAAAAGATTTAGGCTACAGCGATGTACAAATATTAGAAGCAGTCGCTATTACAGGCTACTTTAACTATATCAACACTCTTTCAAATGTTTTTGGATTAAGTCAGTAAAAATTTTTATATAATTTTACAGATAATATCGCCCACTTCTTTATTTAAAGAGGAGGCGACAACACCACACTTTACTTTCAGTAAAAAACAGATATCTTTTCTGTGGGACGGGTACATACACTCATAATTTCCCATGCCTTTACTTATAACTAAATCAGCATTGTCAAAAAGTTTTTGTGAATAAGCATTTGCTCTATTGTAAACGAAACCTGGTGTATTTACGCCGCTGTCTACCACTTCACAGATTTTTTCAAATCCGGCTTCTTTTGCTTCTTTGAGAGTAACATCATTTATAATAGGATTTCCCCTTACCATATAAGAGTATTTTATATCCGGATAAAGCTCTTTCAATGTTTCAATAAAGAGATAATCAAATATATGTTCACCAACATTATCTCCTATAATAAGAACTTTTTTAGCATTTTGCAGCTTCTCTTGAAGCAGATCGATATCATTATCAGCAAAGTGAGTATCAAATACTTTATCTAACTCCTCTTCCAGATCAAATCTTACAGCTGCTGCCAAATCTATAACATTTCCGGCTACTGCCATCTTTGTAGCTATTAAAAATTTATCTTTGGAATTTTGAAGCTTCTCTTTTAAAAACGGCACAAAAGAGAGCGCTTTTTTTGTTGATAACTCTTTGACCTCATCATACAAATCTGTTTTATGTGCAATTTTTGCCATTTTCTCATAAACGACAGATGCCACTTCCGGAGGGGTTTCATCAGAAGAGAAGGATTTACTCATCTCTTTTACTGTAGAAGTTAATTCATTTGAAAGAGATGCAGAAGCATGTATCGCATCTGCAACTCTAACACTTTGATTTATAATACACTCAATACAAGCTTCTTCAATTTTCATATTATAAAACAGTTCCTATTTATCCACAATTTTTCTTTAAAAAGTACTAACTGCACCCTAAGAAAGAATAGTCTCTATCTCCATAGAATCCATTTCAACTTTTTTAGCTTTTGCGATGCGGTCTTCTTTAAGTTTGATTGCAAGCTCTTCATTGTCAAGAGCTAAAATCTGCATAGCCAAATAAGCTGAGTTTATCGCTCCTGCTTTTCCTATTGCCACGGTAGCAACAGGCATTCCAGCAGGCATCTGAACAGTAGAGAGAAGTGCATCAATTCCGCTAAGCGCAGATCCGCTCATAGGAACACCGATGATAGGTTTTACAGTTTTTGAAGATAAAACACCCGCTAAATGTGCAGCCATTCCAGCAGCAGCGATAAAAACTTGAGCGCCTTTTTTTTCTGCTTTTTCAATATACTCTTTTGTTCTTTCGGGTGAACGATGTGCTGAAGAGATAATCATCTCGTAACTAACGCCAAAAGCCTCTAATGTATCTGAACAAGACTTCATTACCTCATAATCACTCTTACTTCCTATCACAATTGAAACAAACTTCATTTTAGCATTCCCTTTATTTTTGATAATAAAATTATATCTCAGTTACTATTTTTAAATAATTAAAATTCAAAAATTTTATACATAAATTTTAGTTTTTCGGATAAGTTCCCATATCCGGATGAGAAGGAATTCTCAAAAAAGTATATGGCGGAAGTTTTGTTGGAAGTGTAATAGGATTTGTGTTTCCACTATGAACTTCTTCCCAAATTTTATTATTTTCGGCTACAAGTTTTTTTAACTTCATATAAACTCTTCCCTCTCTCTCATAAGTCATGCCTATTTCATTATTTACAATCTCTATAGATGAGTGCAGTGGAGCTACTATCTCAAGCTCATCGCCGGGCAAAGTTTTATATTTACACAAAAAGTGTGTTCCCTCTTCATTTACTTGTCCTGTTACCTGATGCGTACCTAACTGCATAGTAAAATCCAGACTCTGCGTATCATGTTTCTCAAACGGTCTTGAGATTAGATAAGCATCCGTATATCCGCGATTTTGGAGAGAATTAAGTTCATACTGATACTTTTGAACATCATTTTCGCCTCTATAGTAATCATCAATCGCCATTCTGTAGGCTTTTGCAGTAACTGCCGCGTAATAAGCTGTTTTTGTACGCCCTTCAATCTTCAAAGAATCAACAGCTCCGCTGTCCAAAATCTCTTTAACATGCGAAGCAAGATTAAGATCTTTTGAGTTCATGATATAGGTTCCAACACCCTCATCCTCTTGAAGCTTAAAAAGTGTCCCTGTTTCTGGATTTGCCGCATATATCTCATATGGAAATCTGCAATCATTTGCACAGCTTCCTCGATTTGGAACACGCCCGCTTTGCAAAGTTGAAATAAGACATCTTCCGCTGTATGCAAAACACATCGAACCATGAACAAAAACCTCCAATTCCAAATCCGGAAGCTCTTTTTTGATCTCCACCAAATCTCTAAGAGAGATCTCTCTCGCTGTAATAATGCGAGTTGCTCCCATATCATAATAAATTTTTGCATCAAGCACATTCATAACATTTGCCTGGGTTGAGAGATGAAGCGGCATATGAGGCACCAATTCATGACAAAGCTTAAGCACACCCGGAGTCGCAACGATAAAAGCGTCAGGTCCAAGATCTGCCATTGCTAAAATATGTTTTTTTAGAAGATTTAATTGAGAATTAAAAGGAAAACCGTTTAGCGTTGCGTATACTTTTTTGCCGCGGGAGTGAGCATACTCGATACCCTCTGCAAACTCATCCATACTAAACTCTTTTCCAGAACGAATACGAAGAGAGAAGTGACTGACTCCGCCATATACGGCATCAGCACCAAAATCAATCGCTATTTTTAATTTTTCCAGTGTCCCCGCCGGTGATAAAAGTTCTACTTTTTGCATCTGTCTCCAAATTGAGTTTAAAAATTATCTATATAATTATTTGCTAAATTTAATTTTTTAACATTATAATAACATAAAAATACATAAATATGGGAATTAATCCAATGATAGTCGACCTGCACAACCATACAAAACTCTGCAACCATGCAGAAGGAGAGATAGACGAGTATATAGAAAAAGCTATTGAATGCGGTATTAAATATTTTGGTTTTTCCGAGCATGCACCAATGAACTTTGACCAAAAATATCGTATTGGTTTTGAGCAGATGAAAGAGTATGAAGAGTCTGTTTTAAAAGCGAAAGAAAAATATAAAGAAAAAATAGAGATCTTTTTGGGATATGAAGTTGATTACCTAAAAAGTTATCTGGATAAAAGAGTTTTAAATGCCGATGTTGACTATCTTATTGGTTCCGTTCACTTTATAGAAGAGTGGGGATTTGACAATCCTGAATTTATCGGCAATTATGAAAATCAAGATATAGATGAGATATGGGAAAAATATTTTAATGCTATAGAGGAGATGGCAAAAAGCAGACTCTTTGATATAGTCGGTCACTTAGATCTTATAAAAATATTTAAATACATGCCGAAAAAAGATATAAATCAAATAGCAAAAAATGCACTTCTTGCTATCAAAGAAGCTGATATGTCAATAGAGATAAATGTTGCGGGATTCAGAAAACCTGTAGGTGAAGCATATCCCTCTTTATCTCTTTTAAAAGAGGCTAAAAAATTAGATATTGCCATAACTTTTGCTTCTGATGCACATAAACCCGAACAAGTCGGATTGTTTAGTGATAAAGTAATTGATATGGCAAAAAATGCAGGATATAACGAGTGCGTTATCTATCGAAAGAGAAAAAAAGAGTTTATAAAATTTTAGTACATATAATATAAAGCAATTTTAAAGAGTTAGACTTGTATAATGGTCCAACTTAAAATTGAAGAAGGAAATAACAATGGGTAAATATATAGAATTAACAAGTTCAGATTTTGAAGCAACTTTAAATGAAGGTGTCTCTTTAGTAGATTTCTGGGCACCTTGGTGTGGGCCATGTCGTATGATCGCTCCAGTAATAGAAGAGTTGGCTGAGGATTATGACGGTAAAGCTAAAATATGTAAAGTAAATACTGATGAGGAGCAAGATATTGCTGTTAAATTCGGTATTCGCTCTATCCCGACAATCATGTTCTTTAAAGACGGTAAAATGGTAGATCAAGTTGTTGGAGCACAATCAAAAGCTGCATTAGCAGAAAAAATTGACGCTTTATTAGCATAATATCTACATAAATCTCTTCTAGAAGCAACAGCCCATAAAGCTGTGCTTCTATACTCTTTCAATATATAAATTTTCAAACTTACAAAAACATTCTAAGCATCTGTAAAATTTTATCTATTTTTTTTATATAAAAAATCAAAGTCTCTCTTTATAAACAAGATAGTATGATATTGCAACTAAATAACTGACCAAAAAGTTATTGATAAAAATTTAAAGAAAAAGGATATTTTCATGGTTTTAGATTGTGCTATTATCGGTGGTGGCCCGGCTGGATTAACAGCTGGATTATATGCAACACGCGGGGGATTAGAAAATGTGACCATGTTTGAAAAAGGTATGCCTGGCGGTCAAATAACCCAAAGTTCAGAGATAGAGAACTATCCAGGTGTTACAGGCGAGATAAGCGGCATGGATTTAATGATGCCATGGCCTGAACAGTGTCAAAAATTTGGTTTAAAACATGAGATGGTTGAAGTAAAACGCGTAAGCAAAGATGGCGATATATTTAAAATCCATAAAGAAGACGGCTCTACTACAGAAGCTCACAGCGTTATTGTTTGTACAGGTTCTTCTCCAAGACGCGCAGGATTTGCCGGTGAGGATGAGTTATTTGGAAAAGGCGTAAGTACATGCGCTACATGTGACGGATTTTTCTATAAAGGCAAAGAGGTGGCAGTCATCGGCGGAGGTGACACCGCACTTGAAGAGGCTCTCTACCTTGCTAAAATATGCTCTAAAGTATATCTTATCCATAGACGGGATGCTTTCCGTTCTGCTCCTAATACTATTGAAAGAGTTAAAAAAACTCAAAATATTGAACTTGTACTAAACACAACTCCTGAAGAAGTTTACGGAGACAATATGGGAGTTACCGGAATTCGTGTCAAAAATAAAGAGGGTGAAATTCGTGATATAAAAGTACCGGGTGTTTTTATTTTTGTAGGATATGATGTAAATAATCAAACTCTTATTCAAGAAGACGGAAGCTTTTTATGCGATACCAACAAGCAGGGAGAAGTAGTCGTTGATATAAGCATGAGAACATCTGTAAAAGGCCTTTTTGCAGCTGGTGATATGAGGATTGAAGCTCCAAAGCAGGTTATAAGTGCTGCGGGGGATGGCGCAGTTGCCGCTCTTCAAGCAATCTCATATGTTGATGAAAAATTAAATTCTTAAAGGATAGTTATATGATTAAAGTTGGTGTTTTCGGTGCAAACGGCAGAGTTGGAAAATTAATTATTGATGATTTAAAAGAGAGCGAAGGGGTAAGTTTAAGTTCAGTATTTGTTAGAAATACGCTTAACTATTCAGTAGATTCATCTGTGATAGTAAGCACAGACATAGAACTGTTTTTAAACAGTTGTGATATTGTTATAGATTTTTCTCTTCCTGAAGCTTGTGAAACTCTACTTGAAGCATCTCTTAAAACTCCGAAACCGCTTGTTATCGGAACAACAGGATTAAGTGCTCATCAGCTTAATCTATTAAAACAAGCAAGTGAAAATATGCCTATTCTTTATGCCACAAATATGTCTTTAGGAGTAGCTCTCTTAAACAAACTCGTATATCAGGCAGCCGCAGCACTTGAAGATTTTGATATAGAAATAGTAGAGATGCATCATAAACATAAAAAAGATGCTCCAAGCGGAACGGCACTTACGCTAGGCGAATCAGCGGCACTTGGCCGAGGTGTAGACTTGGATAAAGTACGAGTAAGCGGCAGAGACGGCAATATTGGTGAGAGAAGCAAAGATGAAATTGCAGTTATGGCACTTAGAGGCGGAGATATTGTAGGTCGCCATACGGTCGGTTTTTATAATGATGGAGAGTTTATAGAGTTAAACCATACAGCAACTTCCAGAAATACATTTAGCAAAGGCGCCATAAGAGCTGCATCGTGGCTGGTTGACAAAGAAGTCGGGCTTTACTCAATAAGCGATTGTTTAGAAATATAAATTAAAAACACTTTTAAAATTAGAAGTCGCCTTAACTATATTTTACTTTGGTTTGAGTATAATTCCATAATTATTATGTATGCTCGAGGAGAGAAATGTGCTAGAAGATATGAATGAAAAATGTGCAGTTGTAGGAATTTACGGTAATAAAGAGGCTTCTAAGCTGGCTTATTTTTCACTTCATGCACTTCAACATCGCGGTCAAGAAGCAGCCGGGATAAGTTCTTCAAACGGAACAAAACTCCAAACAATCAAGAAACGCGGTTTGGTCATGCGTGTATTTGATGAAAAAAAACTTGAAACTCTAAGAGGTTCAAGCGCTATCGGTCATACCCGCTACTCTACTGCCGGAGATGATTCTATTTTGGATGCTCAACCGGTTTTTGCTAGATATGATTTGGGTGAGATGGCAATCGTTCATAATGGAAACCTGACAAATGCAGAAGAAATCCGCAACAAACTTATCGACAAAGGTGCCATTTTTCAAACTTTTATGGACACTGAAAATCTTATTCATCTTATCGCTAAAAGTGAAAAAAGAAAACTACTTGACAGAATTATAGATGCAGTCCAAAGAATAGAAGGCGCTTTTTCACTTGTATTTTTAAGCAGAACAAAGATGTTTGCTATGCGTGACCGTCATGGTTTTCGTCCATTAAGCCTTGGGAAACTTCCAAGCGGAGGCTATATTGTTGCTAGCGAAACATGCGCTTTTGATCTTGTCGGTGCGGAATTTATAAGAGATGTGGAACCAGGCGAACTTCTTATCTTCAATGAAGGCAGAGAGCCAAAAAGCATAAAAGTTTTTGAACCTACCCCAAAACACTGTATCTTTGAATATGTCTATTTTGCAAGACCCGACTCAAAAGTTTTTGGTCAGTCAGTCTACCAAACAAGAAAAAATATGGGAAAAGAGTTAGCACGCATAAAACCTGTTGAAGCAGATATGGTTATACCCGTTCCCGACGGAGGTGTACCGGCAGCTATCGGCTATGCCCAAGAGAGCGGTATCCCTTATGAAATGGGAATTATGAGAAATCATTATATAGGAAGAACTTTTATTGAACCTACACAAGAGATGAGAGACCTAAAGGTTAAAATGAAGCTCTCGCCGATGACAGATATTATAAAAGGAAAAAGAGTTATTGTAGTAGATGACTCAATCGTTCGCGGAACAACCTCAAAAAGAATCGTAAGAATGCTCAAAGAGGCGGGTGCAAGCGAAGTTCACATGAGAGTCTCTTCTCCTCCTACCACCGACCCATGCTATTACGGCGTTGATACACCAAACAAAGACAAACTCATAGCTGCAAATATGAGTGAGGATGCTATATGTAAATTCATAGAAGCAGATTCATTAGCATACCTAGATAAAGCATCACTGCTAAGAAGCGTTAACGGTGCTGAGAAAGACAATTACTGTACAGCTTGTTTTACAGGAAATTATATAGTTTAATGAAACAAGTTTATACCTTTGGCAACTACTTAAAAAATAAGTTTGGATGCAAAGTTTACAAAGTTGGCATTAATATATCCGGATTTACATGTCCGAATATAGACGGTACAGTAGCCAAAGGCGGATGCACATTTTGTGAAAACGACTCTTTTAGTGCAAGTACGGGTGAAACCAGGGAATTAAAAGGGTTTCATCTAAATCTTAATTCAAAAACAAATCCAAATCTAGACAAACAGCTTCAACAGCTAGAGACACAATTTAATGCTATAAGCAAAAGACAGCGCCAAGAGTACGGTGCACAAAAGTTTTTAGTCTATTTTCAATCTTTTACAAATACTTATGCGCCGTTTGAAACACTCAAAGCACTTTATGACAAAGCACTATCATTTAATGATGTAGTCGGTCTTAGTGTAGGCACCCGCTCAGACAGTATAACGGAAGAGACTCTGGAGTATTTAGCCCATCTAAATAAAGAAAAAGAGATATGGGTTGAATTTGGAATCCAATCTGTTTATGATAAAACTTTGGAAAAAATCAACCGCGGACATGACAGCCAAAATGTAAAAGAGTGGATTTTAAAGTCTAAAGAAAAAGGGCTGCATGTCTGCGGTCATTTGATTTTTGGTTTGCCGGATGAGAGCAAAGAGATGATGCTCGAAACTGCTAAACAAGCCTATGAATGGGGAATTGATTCTGTTAAATATCATCCATTATATGTAGTCAAAAAAACAGCTCTTGCAAATGATTTTATCAAAGGAAAGTTTGCACCAATCAGTGAAGAGGATTATTTAGATGTGCTTGTTAAAGCCATAAAAATAAAGCCGGATAATATATCGGTTCAAAGAGTTACTGCGGGAATTGATGATGATTCCCTGCTTGCACCAGATTGGTGCAGGGATAAAAATAGACAAATTAAAAAAATAAATATGGCGCTAAAACCTTTTAATCTTAAGTATTAATTTCTTGAATTTTTTTCGGCTATGCCGCTCATATTAAATCTGCGGGCTAACTCCTGCTTAATTCTATCAGGGGATATGTTTTTTGCAGCAAGCGCTACTAACATGTGATAAGTCAGATCCGCTGCCTCATATATCATCTCTTTCTCATCGTTATCTTTATAGGCAAAACAAAACTCTCCAGCCTCTTCTACAACTTTTTTCAAAATTGTATTATCGCCTTTACTGAGAAGTTTTGCAGTCCATGAAGATTCAGGATCTGCATTTTTTCTCTCTTGTATAGTGTGAT
This sequence comes from Sulfurimonas sp. CVO, assembly GCF_009883775.1. Taxonomy (NCBI): domain Bacteria; kingdom Pseudomonadati; phylum Campylobacterota; class Epsilonproteobacteria; order Campylobacterales; family Sulfurimonadaceae; genus Sulfurimonas; species Sulfurimonas sp. CVO. The sequence continues at coordinate 178,360 of NZ_CP033720.1, read as the reverse complement.
AAAGCGTATCAATTACACCATAGAGTGCTTCACTGCTTACCTCAACCTCACTCTCAATTTTTCCTGATTCAAGCTCTGTAAAAAAACAGGAGCGTCTCCCTGTATGACATGCAACACCGTGCTGTGTCACTTTTATTAAAAGCGTATCATTATCACAATCAATATTAAAAGAGTAAATTTCTTGAATATGGCCGCTGCTTTCACCCTTTTTCCAAATTCTCTGTTTTGAACGCGAAAAATAGTGCGCAATTCTTGTTGAAAGAGAGAGTTCGAGAGCCTCTTTATTCATATACGCCATCATAAGAACTTCGTTGCTGTTTATATCCTGAACAATAACCGGCAAAAGATTGATCTTTTGCCAGTCTACTCTATTTATAATTTCTTGCATATTAGTTAGTCAATGATGCTTTTTTTTGTGGATCTTTCATATCAACCCAGATATTTGGAGTTGACCCGCCAGGTGTTAAGAATATTTTTGCATCTTTGTTTTCTCTAAGTGCTTCATTAAACTTACCTTGTATTTGAATCTGCTCAAGTTTTAAAAGATCCGGAGTCAATGATTTAGAGATGAGATAGTTTGCTTTTGCTTTTGCTTCAGCTTCGATTGTAACCGCATCAGCTAGACCTTGCGCTTCAATCCTTGCTTTTTCAGCAATACCTCTTGACTCTGCAGCCCTTCTAAGTGCCTCTTGCTCAGCTCTTTGAACTTCTTGCTCAGCTTTTTGAACCTGCTGTTTTGCAATTTGGACATTCTCTATCTGCTCTTTTACTTTTGGAGGCAAAATAATTGCACGAAGCTGTATAGACTGAAGATCAGCCGGTGTGTTCTCCAGCTTCTCTATTTTTTCTCTGATCTGCGTATCAATCTCTGTAGCGATAGAATTTCTCATTTGAGGAAGCATCTCCGCATCATACTTACCGACAACATTTCTTACAATATCTCTTGCAACAGGGTGAATAATTTTATCCTCCCATGCAAAACCCCAGTTTGAAATTGTTTGAGCTGCGAATTGTGAGTCAAGTCTGTACTGAACAGTAAGCTCAATAGAAACCGGTAATCCGCGTTTGTCAAGAACTGTAATAGCAGGTCTTACATTTACACCAAGAGCGTCACTCGCGCCTGATTCAATGCTTGAAGCATAATTAACAATACGAACTTTTGTATCAACTTTATAAACTTTTTGAATAACCGGAATAATAAAGTGAAGTCCCGGAAGAAGCGCTTGATCTGAATATTTACCGTTAGTGCTTAAAATTCCTCTTTGACCCTCTTCAATAATTGTAAAAGGTTTTGCTAATACTAACATTACCACAACAGCAATCAAAAAATAAGCTATACCAGCTTTTCCACCACCAAAGTTAAAATCTAATTTTGGCATTTGTGGACCGCCACCACCGCCGCTTGTGCCAGAAGATTTTTTATCAAATCCTCCGCCTTCGCTCTTTTTTTTGTTAAAATAATCATTCATATCTGATGCCATTGTTATATTGTCCTTCATTTTTTATTCCTTTTATCTGATGTTACACACTTAAACGAACGCGTCCGTTTGAGTGGCAGGGACAAATGTCCCTACAACCCCCTAAAGCTACGAAAAACTTTGTTTTTCGAGAACTACAGGGTTATGCTATTTATATGTATGTTAGGTAATGTTCATACTTTTTATTGCGTCCAAATACTATATCAAAATATGCACTCTGCAATTTTTCAGTCATATCACCGCGAGCGCCACATCCTATCTCTCTTGCATCAACTATGCGTACGGGAGTTATTTCCGCAGCAGTTCCCGTTAAAAATGCTTCATCAGCTGTATAAACATCCTCTCTTGAAAGACGGCGACGCTCAACTTTTATACCCATATCAACAGCTATTTCAATAACCGTTTTTTGTGTAATTGACTCAAGTGAGTTGTCATTTGGAGGCGTTATTAACACACCATTTTTTACCATAAAAAAACTCGCACCGCTTGCTTCTGCCACATAACCTTGATCATCAAGCAAAAGTGCTTCTTCATAGCCGCAGTCTATCGCTTCATACTTTGCCATCTGAGAGTTTAAATAATTTGCAACTGCTTTTGCTTTACCCATATTTGAAGTGTTCGCAGGTCTTGTCATAGAAACAATTTTAAGTTTTATACCTTTTTGCATTCCCTCTTCACCGAGATAAGCACCCCATTCCCATGCAGCTAAAACAGTCTCAACCGGAGCATTTTTGTGGTAAACTCCCATAACACCGTATCCTAAAAATGCAAATGGACGAATATAAACATTATCGCCGGTAAATTCATTTTTTCGAATTAACTCTATTTGAGCTTTATTTAACTCCTCAATAGAGTAAGGAATATCTATAAGAACCATCTTTGCAGACTCTTTTAATCTTGCTGTATGATCTTTTAGACGAAAAATCGCATATCCTTTGTCGGTTTTATATGTTTTTGTTCCCTCTATTACGCCATTTCCATAATGCAGAGTGTGTGATAAAACATGAACTTTCGCATCATCCCATGCAACAAACTTACCATTCATCCAAATATATTTGGCAGCATTCATTTAATTCTCCAGTAGTTACTATATAAAAATTTTGTTATTTTATCTAAAATGATGTTTATATTGTATTAATCATTACGTGTTTAAAAAATATTGGAAGCGTAAAATTTCACAAAAAAAATTAGTGATAAAAATAGTACAAAGCCACAAAAGGCTTTATACTCAGGAGAGAAAAAAAAGGGGATAATATAACACTTTATTATTGCGGGCAAAGTCCGCAATAAATTTTATAATTTGATAAAAGGCCTACCAGTGAACTTCAGCAGTCAGCATTGCAGAAGTATAATCACTGCTGTTACCGTTATCTCTGTTATATGTTTGACCTGATAGCAACCATTTAAAGTTTTTGTTTTGCTGCCATGCAACACCGTAAATAGCATTTTCTTCAGTATAAGATACTACTCCTGTTGTTGAGTTTTCATTTTCCCATTCATCATAACGAGCAAATGCAGAGAACTGTTTTTTCTCACCAAAACGGAAAGTTCCGTTTACAGAGTACCCTTGACCGTTCCAGTCAGTAGTATTAACTTGGTCATTCTCTGATGTAACATATTGAGCAGAAATTAAGAATGAAGGTGTATTATAAACTGTATGAAAACCATAAAAGTTATAATCTTCTACATTACCTAAAGCATCAGCGTTTGCAGAGTTATCCATATTGTACTGGCCAAAGAAAGATAAATCAAAATAGTCATCTTTAAGAGGTTTTCTTTTCTTCTCGCCATTACCAAGAAGTGCAGCAGTTAATCTCCACTCAGCAGAAACACCGTCACCAATCTCTTCATCATCATTACCATCGTTTTCACCATGATAACCTTCACCGTTAAAAACACCTAGTTCAGATGTAAAGTATGGAGTTTTTGTTTTAAAGTTAACACCTAAGTCCGCAGAGTTAGTAAGATGTCCAGCCTCACTTGTCTCTACAAAAACTTTAGAAACAGAGCGCATCCACCATCCTTGGTGCTCTTCATAATCGATCCATGGACGGTGAGCCATACCAAACTCCATACCCGTGTATGGTAAAACATTGTTTAAATAAAGATACGCATACTTAACGTAAACATCTGCATGCCCGCCATCGTCAGCAGTTTTGTTTGAGTACGTAGCATCCAAAGTAACACGAAGATAACTTTTAGGATCATCTAAAACATAAGCTTTTACTTGAACATAATTTCTTCTAACTTCAAAGTTATTTGTAGAGTCTCCCTCTTTCATATCTTTATTTACAAAACCTAAATAGTGAGTACCGCTAAACTCTAGTTTTGATGTTTTTGAAAACACTGAACTCTCTTTGTTCTCTAAAGCTTTACGGCCTTCACCTGAAGTTGTAAAAACTTGCCCTTGATCATCTACATAAAACTGTGTAGCGCTTAAGCTTGTCGCACCTACTGCCAAAGCAGCTATAGCCGATAAAACGATTTTTTTCATTTTTAAATCCCTTGTTTTGTTGTGGTAAAATTATAGAACTATTAGGTTACATATTGATTACAATTATTAAGTACGAGTGTAATATTTTAAAATGTAAAAAGCCCTTGCATCAATTAAGAAACAAAGGCTTTTTCAGGAGATTTTTTAGAAGAAAGGTAAATGAAAACAGATGACTATTTTATATTGGCTGCCCAATACTCTCTAATCATATTTTTAGTCTCTTGTGGAAGAGGAATATAACCTAATCTTTTAGCACTTTCGTCGCCATTTTTAAAAGCATAATCATAAAATTCGATTACTTTTTTATTTGTTTGAGGCTTCTCTTTTGGAAGAAGAATAAATGTCGCCGCTACTATAGGATAAGAAGTATCACCAGGCTGCAGAGCAAGCATTGCATAAAAGTTATCCTCTTTTGTCCAGCTTGCATATTTTGCAGCAGCTTTGAAGTTCTCTTCATTTGCCACAACCCACTTACCGCTTGCAGTCTTAAGAACCGCTGCGCTTAAGTTGTTCTTCTCTTTATATGCATTTTCAATATAACCTATAGAGTAAGGTGTCTGTTTTACTAAACTAGCAACACCCTCGTTCCCTTTTCCGCCGATACCAACAGCCCAGTCAACTGCTTTACCTGTTCCAAAATTCTCTTTCCAGTTCTTAGAACTTTTTGTCAGGTAGTATGTAAAGTTATAAGTAGTTCCTGAACCGTCTGAACGGTGAACAACTATGATTTTTTGATTTGGAAGATTAAGACTTTTGTTATCAGCCGCAATTGCCGCATCATTCCATTTCGTGATCTTTCCTGCAAAAATATCTGCAACTACCTCGTTGCTAAGTTTTAGAGTTGCATCTGCAATTCCCTCTACATTAAACGCAACTACGATTGAACCGATAACTGCCGGAAACTGTAAAAGCTTATCTTTTGCAAGTTTTTTAGAATCAAGAGGTTTATCAGACGCTCCAAAATCAACTACTCTTTTTGAGATCTGCTTGATTCCTCCGCCTGAACCGATAGATTGGTAGTTTACAAGATTTTTTGTATCTTTTTTGTAGTTAAATGCCCAATCATAATAGACTGGAGCGGGAAACGACGCGCCGGCACCGTTTATTTTGTCAGCCGCGAACGAAGAACTAATTGACGCTGCAGTTACTAAAGCAGCTAGAGCTAATTTCTTTAACATTTGTTTTCCTTTTTGAATGTTTGCGAAATTATAATTGCTCCTTATTACAAGATGATTACAAAAAATACAATATTACTCACCCTCCGATGCAAATTTAAATTGACTCTCCATAGCAATCGTCTCGTCTCTTCCAAATATCACCACATCTTTATCTACTACAATCTCGCTCTCATCTATTTTATCCGGATACTCTACAAAATTTAAAATATGTTTTATTGTATTGATCCTCGCCTTTTTTTTATTGTCGCTTTTTACTATCGTCCACGGAGCTACATCCGTATGTGTTGCACTAAGCATCATATATTTCGCAAGAGCATAAGCATCCCAAAGCTCTTGAGCCTTGGCATCTACTTCAGAAAACTTATACTGCTTTAGAGGATCCTGCTCTCTTTTGGCAAATCTTTTTGCCTGCTCCTCTTTTGTAACCGAGAAGTAAAATTTAAAAATCTTTATATCCTCATCTGCTATCATTTTCTCAAATTGCGGCGCATCTTTTAAAAACTTATGATGCTCTCTCTCGCTGCAAAATCCCATAACAGGCTCGACCATCGCTCTGTTATACCAGCTTCTATCAAAAAAGACTATCTCTCCGGCACTTGGCAAATGAGCCACATACCTTTGAAAATACCATTGGGTTCTCTCCTGATCACTAGGTTTACCAAGTGCAACAACCCTTGCTCCCCTTGGATTAAGATGCTCGATTATTCTTTTTATGGTTCCACCTTTTCCGGCTGCGTCACGCCCCTCAAAAATCATAATGACTTTAAACCCTTTTTCTTTTACATAGTTTTGAAATTTTAAAAGTTCAACTTGTAATTTTTTCAGCTCCTCTTGATAAATCAAAGTCTCCTCTTTAACCCATATTTTTACTTTTGCGTCTTTATTTCTTCGTCTGTCTCTATCAGCTTTTCTTCTGTCTATATCTATTTCTCTTCTTTCTTTCATAAAAATCCTTTACATTATTATATTAAAAACTTACATTTTTAGTAACCTTTTTGTAATCAAAACAACATAAAATTCAATACCTAATTAAATTAAAAGGAAAGAATACTTGAGCAATATAATAGATAAAGTTTTTGCTAATGCAACAAAATTTATAGCTATTGGCATACTATTGCTTGTTGCTTGGATATTTGCCGTACTTTTTGAACACTCGCTAGAGTCTATTAAAGCTTTTGGATTTAACTTTATCAGTGAAGACAAATGGGCACCAAATTTAGAAAAATTTGGAGCACTCCCCGCAATTTACGGTTCTGTTGTTTCAACTTTTTTAGCAATGATCTTAGCAGTTCCAGTTGCTATCGGTGTTGCAATCTTTTTAAGCGAAATCGCCCATGCAAAAATAAAAACACCGGTAGGTGTCTCGATAGAGCTTCTAGCCGCTATTCCATCAGTAATATACGGTATGTGGGGGCTTTTTTACTTTGTTCCTATTATCCGTGATATATTTGGCGGTATCGGCATCAGCATGCTAACAGCAGGTATAGTTCTATCCATAATGATACTTCCATTTATGGCAGCTGTAACACGAGATGCAATGAATACAACTCCAGATATCTTAAAAGAATCAGCTTATGCGCTTGGAGGAACAAAGTGGGATGTTGTAAAAGACATCATTATTCCTTATGCAAAAGCTGGAATTATCGGTTCTTTTATCTTAGCACTCGGTCGTGCAATCGGTGAAACCATGGCTGTTACTTTTGTTATGGGGAATGTTCATAATATATCAACAGACTTAACACAGCCCGCAACATCAATCCCTGTAACACTTGCAAATGAGTTTGCAGAAGCAGACAGCGGACTTTACTATTCATCTCTATTTGAACTCTCACTTTTATTGCTTGTTATAAGTTTTACAATTATATCAATTGCTAAATTTTACTTTTTACGCAGAAGAAGGATTGGACAATGACACATACGCAAAAAAGAGTTATAGCAAATAAGATAGTCATGTTTCTATCTACCGTCTCTGCCACTATCGGAATAAGTTTTTTGTTTTGGATACTTGGTGTTTTAGTTATCAACGGCATAGAAGCACTAAATATGACTATTTTTCTTAACGAAGGAGCTCCTCCAGGAAATGATAGCGGCGGTCTAAAGCATGCACTTATTGGTCAACTTCTTATTGTATTTTATGCATCAATTTTTGGCGTTCCTCTTGGAATATTAGCCGGAACATATTTAAGCGAATATGGTCTAAAATCTAAACTGGCAGAAACCATACGCGATATTTCAGACATTATGATGTCGGCTCCAAGTATTGTAATAGGTGCTTTTGTTTACGCAATCGTTGTTGCTCCAACAGGACAATTTAGCGGCTGGGCAGGTTCTATTGCACTTATGATTATAATGCTGCCTATAATCTTAAGAACAACTGATGATATGCTGCATTTAGTTCCATCAACTCTGCGGGAAGCAGCTTTTGCTCTAGGTGCGCCAAAATACAAAGTTATTATTCAAGTTGTTTACCGCGGTGCCAAAGCAGGTGTTTTAACCGGCGTATTGTTAGGAGTTGCGCGTGTTGCTGGAGAGACTGCACCGCTTCTTTTTACTTCGTTCAACGACAACTTTTTAAACACCGATATGAGCCAACCAATGGCTTCTCTTACAGTTACAATGTACAACTATGCGACAAGCCCATATGAAGATTGGCAGCGTCTTGGCTGGGCAGCCGCATTTATATTAAGTATGTTTATTTTGACGCTTAATATACTTGGACGACTATTTTTATTAAAAAAGAAAGGTAGATAATGGCTACTATTGTTGATATAATAGAAGAAAAAGCTTTAGAAGTAAATAATTTTGAATTTACATATGCAGGTGCAGATGAGCCAAATATAAAAAAATTGAGTATGCCTATCGCAAAACAGAGCATAACTGCACTTATAGGACCATCAGGATGCGGCAAAACAACACTGCTTAGAAGTTTTAACCGTATGCATGATCTCTATCCGGGCAATAAATACGACGGGGAAATACTTTTTGAAGAGAGAAATATTTTAGCTCCAAAAGAGGATCTTATACAACTTAGAAGCCAAATAGGAATGATTTTTCAAAAACCTACGGCATTTCCTATGAGCGTATTTGACAATGTTGCTTACGGACTTAAACTTCAAGGCTTAAAAAACAAAATGGAACTTCAAGACAGAGTTGAAAAAGCACTTCAAGATGCTGCAATCTGGCAAGAGGTAAAAGATAGGTTAAAGCATGATGCAAATGGCCTTTCAGGCGGTCAGCAGCAGAGACTCTGCATCGCAAGAGCAATTGCAGTTGAGCCGGAAGTGCTTCTTTTTGATGAACCGACTTCCGCACTTGATCCGATTTCTACCGCGGGAATTGAGGAACTAGTTGTTCAGCTTAAAGAAAAAGTTTCCATTATTATAGTTACCCACAACATGCAGCAAGCCGCCCGTGTAAGTGACTATACTGGATTTATGTATTTGGGTGAACTTGTAGAGCTCGGTCATACAGAGGAGTTATTTGTAACACCAAAAGAGAGACTAACCGAAGAGTATATAACTGGTAAATTCGGTTGATAAAAAAAGGAATAACATGTTAACAAAGTATGATAAAAAAATAGACAATATAAGAAAAAAGATATCTCATCTCTTAGAAAATATTGCAATGGCTGATGAACTCTCCTTAGAAGCATTTAAACAATCAGATGCAACTAAATTTAAAGAGGTAGAAACAAAACTTGAAAAAATTGCTTTACAAGGTGATGCCATTGATAATGAGATTATAAAAACTTTTGCACTTTTTGGTCCGGAAGCAAAAGAGCTTAGATTTTTAGTGGCATATCTAAAGATGACTAACGAAATAGTCCGTACTGGGGAAGGAGTAAAAAAATATGCTCGCAGAATGAATGAACATACGAGTAATGGATGTAATATTGAACAATTTAAACCAAGCATCTTGCTTCTTCACAAAAGCAGCGTCAATGCTCTTAAATATATTTTAGAGTGTTTTAATCAGTATGAAAATTGCAACTATGAAGACACTTATAGAAAAGTGCTTGTTGAAGAGAGCATGAATGATGATCTTTTTGCAGTTCTGGAAAAAGAGATACTTAATAAAATAATCGATGAAAAAGAACTCTCCATTGATTATGTGAAAATTCTTGGAAGTTTGAGAAAATTAGAGAGATCTTGTGACAGAAGTGTAAATATTGCAAATCTAATGATGTATGCAGAACAAGGTGGAGAGATTAAACTTTTTAATTAATTTATTTAAAATTATCAAAACTGATTAAATTTTAAGCAATTGACTCTTTTTTTTTCATAAATTAATAGGGTATACTATTATTAATAAAATTTGATGGAGATATATATTATGGGAAAATTTGTTAATAATATAGATGAGTTTTTTGCTTTTTGTGAAGAAAATGATGTTCAATTTGTAGATTTAAGATTTACAGATATTAAAGGTACATGGCATCATGTCAGTTACCGTATGAGTGCGATAAATAGTGAGCTATTAGAAAGCGGTCTCCCTTTTGACGGCTCATCAATTGACGCATGGCAGCCGATTAATAGATCTGATATGATTTTAAAACCAGATGTTCCTACAGCATTTTTAGATCCTTTTACTGCAGATCCTACTATTATTGTTTTTTGTGATGTGTATGACATATATAAAGAGCGTATGTATGAGAGATGTCCTCGTTCAATTGCAAAAGCTACACTCAAACATGCTGAATCTCTAGGAATAGCTGATGCTGCATATTTTGGACCTGAAAATGAGTTCTTTGTATTTGACAATGTTCAATTTGTAGACAATCCTAATGAAGCTGGATATAAAATTGATACTGAAGAGGGAGAGTGGAACTCAAATACAAACTATGCAGATATGTACAATACAGGTCATAGACCAGGAAATAAAGGTGGGTATTTCCCAGTAGCACCTACTGACAGCATGGTTGATTTAAGAGCTGAAATGATGATGGTTTTAGAGCAAGTTGGTTTAGAAGTTATTTTGGGTCATCACGAAGTGGCACAAGGTCAGGGTGAAATCGGTATCGTATTTTCAGATATGATTACTGCTGCAGATAATGTTCAAAAGCTAAAATATGTGATTAAAATGGTAGCTCACCTAAACGGGAAAACTGCTACATTTATGCCAAAACCTATTTTTGGCGACAACGGAAACGGTATGCATGTACATCAATCTCTTTGGAAAGAGGGCAAAAATCTTTTCTATGAAAAAGGAAACTATGCAAATATAAGCGAAATGGGTCTTCACTATATTGGTGGTATATTTAAACATGCTCGTTCTATTGCTGCATTTACAAACCCTACAACAAACTCATACAAAAGACTTATCCCTGGGTTTGAAGCACCTTCGATTTTGACTTACTCTTCTCAAAACCGTTCAGCGTCTTGTCGTATACCTTACGGTGCAGGTGAAAAGTCAACTCGTGTTGAGATGAGATTCCCTGACTCTACAGCTTGTCCATACTTGGCATTTTCGGCATTAATGATGGCAGGTCTTGATGGTATTAAAAACAAAGATATTCCAATTGGTCCTATGGATATAGATCTATTTGAATTAACCCTAGATGAAATTCGCGAAAAAGGTATCCCTCAAATGCCGCACACACTTCGTGGATCACTGGAATCTCTTATCCGTGACAATGATTTCTTAAAGCCGGTATTTACACAGGAATTTGTAAATGCATATAAAAATTACAGATTTGAGCGTGATGTTTGGCCGGATGAAGGTCGCCCTACTGCTTACGAATTTAAAACAACATTCCAGTGTTAAACATATTTTAAATCTTAATTCCCGCTTTTTTGCGGGACAACTTCACTTTTTAAAACAATCAACTAATCACTAATTTGCTATAATTTCAAAATAATAACAGTATGTAAGAGTGCGTTATTAAATTCAAGTTTAAAGGTTTATTATGAAAAATATTCCAGCGGGGAAATATCGTCCCTATCCAAAAATAGATTTGCCAAATAGAAAATGGCCAAACAATACAATAACAAAAGCTCCGAAATGGTGCAGTGTTGATTTACGCGATGGTAATCAAGCACTTATAAATCCAATGAACATGGATAAAAAACTTGAACTTTTTTCACTCTTACTCAAAATCGGATTTAAAGAGATAGAAGTTGGCTTTCCATCCGCATCAAAAATTGAATTTGATTTTTTGAGACGCTTAGTTGATGATAAACTTATTCCTGATGATGTAACGATACAAGTTTTGGTTCAGGCAAGAGAACATCTTATCGCTAAAACTTTTGAAGCATTAAAAGGTGTAAAAAAAGCAACTATTCATCTTTACAACTCAACATCAACAGCACAACGCAAAATGGTTTTTAAAAAATCAAAAGAGGAGATAATCGCTCTTGCACTTGAAGGTGTTGATTTGGTTAAAAAGTATGAGAAAAAACATGATGGAGAGATATTTTTAGAGTACTCGCCTGAGAGTTTTACCGGAACCGAGCTTGAGTTTGCAGCAAAGATATCAAATGCGGTAACTGCAAGATGGGGCATAAGCGATAAACGAAAAGTCATTATCAACTTGCCGGCAACCGTAGAGATGTCAACCCCAAATGTGTATGCCGATCAAGTTGAATGGATGAGCGAGCATTTAGACAACAGAGAAAATGTCATTATCTCAACTCATACACACAACGACAGAGGAACAAGCGTAGCTGCTACAGAGTTGGCACTTTTAGCAGGAGCTGACAGAGTAGAAGGAACACTTTTAAGCAACGGTGAGAGAACTGGAAATGTCGATATCATAACACTTGCACTTAATATGACAACACAGGGTGTTGAATCAAATCTTGATTTTAGCAATGTAAATGAAGTCATAGATGTAGTTGAAAGATGCACGGAAATAAAAACCCATGTTCGTCATCCATATGTTGGAGAGTTGGTCTATACTGCATTTTCAGGTTCACATCAAGATGCAATTAATAAGGGCTTGGCGCATAGAAAAGCTAGTAAAGAAGTTTTTTGGGAAGTTCCGTATCTGCCGATAGATCCTGAAGATGTGGGAAGAAGCTATGAGAGTATTATTCGTATTAATTCTCAATCGGGAAAAGGCGGAGTAGCCTATATATTAGAGAAAAACTTTGGATACCAGCTTCCAAAAGCGATGCATCCTGAAATTGGAAAACTTGTTCAAAATGTTAGCGATAAAAAAGGTCAGGAACTAAGCAGTGAAGAGATTCTTAAAATTTTTGAAGATAACTATTTTCATGTAAAAGAGCATATCTCTTTAACCGATTTTACCGTTTCATCCGTAAAAGGCATTTCTAAATGCACTTTAACCTATATCTACAACGGCAAAGAGATTACAGTTGAAGGTGAAGGAAATGGCCCTGTAGATGCATGTAAAGATGCTTTAATGAAAAACTATAAAAATGATTTTATTATAAACTCATACTACGAGCACTCTTATGGGAATCAAAGTTCTGCAAAGGCCATAGCATATATTGAAATACAAACCAAAGATACTCTCTCATGTTTTGGCGTAGGAGCAGATAATGATATAGCGACGGCATCTGTTAAAGCTCTCTTTTGTGCTTTAAATAGAACCTTTCATTAAGTTTGTTTGCCAAAAGAATTTAATTCTTTTGGCGCTAAAACGATAAATTTTACTTTTTATCATATCTAAACTCTTTAGCATCTTTATTTAGATAAAATTCCAAAAAAATTAGGAAATATATGATTCTTTTTTCTTTAGCGATTATTATCGGTTTTGTACTTTTAGTTTGGAGTGCGGATAGATTTGTAGAAGGCGCAGCATCAACTGCCAAACATCTTGGAATGCCGACACTTTTAATCGGTATTTTGATAGTCGGTTTTGGAACAAGTGCACCTGAAATGGTTGTCTCTGCAATAGCGGCAATGGAGGGCAATCCTGCTCTTGCACTTGGAAACGCTCTAGGCTCCAATATAGTAAATATTGCACTTATTTTAGGAATAACAGCTATTGTAACGCCCATAGCAGTTCATTCAAAAATAGTAAAAAAAGAGCTGCCGCTTTTGATCTTAATTGTTTTGGTAACAGGATATCTGCTTTTTGACGATGCACTCACACTAACAGAAGGCATAATTCTCTTAAGTGCTTTTTTTGCTCTTATCGGATGGTCTATTTTTGCTGCAATTAAAGGCAGAGGGGATACTTTAGAAGATGAATTTGAGAATGAACTGCAAGAGCATAGCATGAGTTTAAAGCAGGGAATTATCTGGCTTACAATCGGCATTGTTTTATTGATTATAAGTTCTAGAATTCTTGTTTGGGGTGCGGTAGGTATTGCTCATGAGTTCGGAGTAAGCGATTTAATAATCGGTTTGACGATTGTAGCTCTTGGAACTTCTCTACCTGAACTTGCTGCTTCGGTTGTCGCTGCAAAAAAAGGTGAACATGATATAGCGATAGGAAATGTTGTAGGTTCAAATATGTTTAACTTACTGGCTGTTATCGGCATAGCAACTGTTATAAATCCTATGAATAATATTGCACCTGAAGTGTTACAAAGAGACTGGATAGTTATGCTAGCTCTTACTATAACTCTTTTGATTATGGCTTATGGTTTTAAAGGAAAAGATGGAAAAATAAATAGAGTTGAAGGGGCTATACTTCTACTTTGTTATGTAGCCTACAATGCCTATCTTGGCACAAGTTTAAGCAGTTTTTAGAGACAACTATTTCAAAAACTGCTTTAATATTCACTTTTTGTAAAATACAATTTCACTAATATCAAATCAATAAATCTTTAAGCGCAAAAATCAAAATAGAAGCATCTCATCAGCATTTACATCGCTCTCTGCACGAGGCGGCTTTGATATATCACTAAAATACTCTTTTCTTCCATTTATATCTACCTCAATAATTCCCTCTGGGGGCTCAAACTTTCTTTGAATCTGCGGGTAAAGTTTTAACACATTTTCATAGTACATCGAAAAAGCCGGTCCGGCTATCATACCGCCTGTTTCTCTTTTATGCATCGGCGTATTATCATCATTTCCAAACCACACAACGGTCTCTATAGTGGGCGAATAACCTGCGAACCAGCCGTCTATATTGTTGTTTGTTGTTCCTGTTTTTCCTGCAAGTTCTATACCTTTAACATCTGCTCGTCTTCCTGTACCTCTTCTTACAACATCTTGAAGTATTGTTGTCATTATATAAGCCTGAGTCTCCTCTGTAATAAAACGGGCCTTTTCTCTTTTTTCATAAATTGTAGTTGCACCTTTATTTATATACCGTATCAAATGCGGTTCAACTTGAATACCAGAGTTTGCAAATGATGTATAGTACTTTGCCAACTGTAGAGGTGAAAGCGTTATACTCCCGAGTGCAATAGACATATTACGAGGAAGATTTGAAATACCAAACTTTTTAAACTCTCTAAGCAGCTGTGACAAACCTATATCATTTACAAGATTTACTGTAGCAAGATTTCTTGAGTGAACAAGCGCCTCTCTAAGTGTTAAAAGACCTTTATAGTTTTTTTCATAATTTTTTGGCTGCCACTTTAACTCTTCCCCATCTTTTTCATATGTGTATGTTCTGGCGATATCAATTAGTTCCGTTGCCCCAGAATAACCCAAATCTATAGCAACTTGATATATAAACGGCTTAAAAGCAGAGCCCGGCTGACGGCGGCCCTGTGTAGCTCTATTATAGGAGCTTTTTTTATAATCAACACTGCCGACTAGCGCTAAAATATCCCCAGTTTTTGAATCCAAAGAGACAAGCGCACCGTTTAAAAGAGTAGTATTGCTTTGTGAATTATCATAAGCTTTATAACCCTCAATTCTCTCCAATGACATCTCATAAGCTTTTTTCAGAGAATCCTTTGCAGCTTCTTGAAGTCTCATATCTATGGTTGTATATATCTCATAACCGCCTGTTTTTATATCATCTATGCCTAACTCCGGAGCTCTTCTTAGCACCTCGTCTACTATAAATGGAGCACTGTTTTGTGTTAATGTATCATCATAAACTTCCGGTTTCTCTAACAACGCATTGCTATATGTATCTTTATCTATCCAACCAAGATCATACATTCTCGCTATTACACGATTTGCCCTGCCCATAGATATTTCATAATTTTTGGTTGGGGCATAAGTGCTTGGAGCTTTTGGCAAACCTACTAGCATTGCTATCTCTTTTAAAGTAAGATCACCTAATTTTTTGTGAAAATATCCATCAGCTGCTGTTTTAATGCCGTAATATCCATGACCGAAATAGATCTCATTTAAATATCTTTCAAGTATCTGCTCTTTTGTTAAAACTCTCTCTAACTTAAGTGAATAGATAAGCTCTTTTACTTTTCTTGATAATTTTTTCTCTCTTGTCAAAAGTTTATTTTTTACCAATTGCTGTGTAATAGTGCTTGCCCCTTCAACCAGCTTACCTGCTTTTATATCTTTTATAATTGCTCTAAAAATAGCATCTATATTTATACCGGGATGTTCAAAAAAGGTGGTGTCTTCTATCGCTAAGAGTGCCTCTATTGCTCTAGGCGGAATCTCATCGAAATATGCATAGTATCTGTGCTCTTTTTCAAAAATATTTGCGATTTTTTCATCATTTTTATCATAAAATCTTGTTGTAACAGGCGGATTGTAATTAACCAGCGATGATATGTCATAATCTTTTCCGACTAAGAAATATGCAAGCACTGCAAATGGAGTTAA
Organism: Sulfurimonas sp. CVO; assembly: GCF_009883775.1. Lineage (NCBI taxonomy): Bacteria > Pseudomonadati > Campylobacterota > Epsilonproteobacteria > Campylobacterales > Sulfurimonadaceae > Sulfurimonas > Sulfurimonas sp. CVO. The sequence continues at coordinate 162,542 of NZ_CP033720.1, read as the reverse complement.
AAAACCAATCAAAAAAAGTGTAAAAAATATATTTTTAATTATTCTCATATTCTAAATTCCCTATTTGCAAAATTTGCATCCATTAAAATTTTTGTATATTCAGCAACCGGATTTTGCAATATATCTTCCATTTTTCCACTCTCTACAACTCTGCCCTCTTTTATAATACATATATCTTCACACACTATTTTAGCAGAATTCATATCATGTGTTACAAAAAGCATTTTAAAACCAAACTCATTTTGAAGAGCTTTTAAAAGGTTTAAAATAACAGTTCTTGTTTTAGGATCGAGTGCAGTTGTCGGTTCATCAAGTAAAATAAGTTCCGGCTCACTGCTTAGTGCCATGGCAATGACAACTCTTTGAAGCTGCCCTCCTGAAAGCTCCGGAGGAAACCTCTCTAATAGTTCAATATCCAATCCAACTTGAGCAAAAAGTTTTTTAATTTTTGGCATAGGAATAAAAAACTGTCTCTTTATTTTTGTAAGAGGAGAGAGTGCTGTAAATGGGTTTTGTGGCACAAAAGTCAAAGTCTCTCCGGCAATGAGCTTAAAGCTGTTTTCATACTCCAACTCCACCTCCATACTCTCAGGAAGCATTCCAAGCAGTGCTTTGATCGTCAAACTTTTACCACTTCCGCTCTGACCTACAAGAGCCAGTGAAGAGGTAATATTAAACGATATATCTACTAATTTTTTTTTATTAATTGTTATTTGCAATTTTGAGATATTCATTATTTAATTTTAGCTAAATTTATACATAGCTCTCTTAACTCTTCGCAACTATGACCCAATCTAGCTATAAGCCGTACAATTGCAGATTCTACAGTCGGTTGTCTAATGCCTCCGACCGCATATCCAAGATTTTTAAGTTTATCACGGATTTCTATAACTTTTTTATTATCATTTATAACTATAGGAACAATCAAACTATCGGTTTTAATACCCAGCTCCTTATAAATTATCTGTTTTCTTAAACTTATCTCTTTTTTAAGCGACTCTCTATTTTTCAGTATATACTTCAATGCATTATGCGCTAAAAGTGTATCGTAGAGTGAAAGCGAAGTTGCATAAATAATAGGTTTTGCACGGTTTATCAGATACTCTATAATATGTGAAGATGCCAATATAAAAGCCCCAAAACTTCCATACGCTTTTCCAAGAGTTCCCATTTTTATATAGTTTGGTTTTATGACAACACCATAATAATCAAAAACTCCCATAAGTTTATCTCCCACAACTCCGCTGCTATGAGCCTCATCTACTATCAATAACGCATCATATCTGTCACAGATAGCAAAGACATCCTGATGAACCAAATCACCATCCATAGAGTAGATTCCCTCTACTGCAACAATTTTTCTCTTTGCATCTGATGACTCTAGCAGCTTCTCTAGTTCACTCATATCATTATGAGGAAAAAATATAACATTTATACTCTTTATTTGAGTTGCCAATACTCCCGAAGCGTGATACTTCTCATCCATAAAAAGAGCATCATCTCTTCGAACCAATGACTCAATTAAAGCAATATTTGCATTAAATCCACTTCCTAAAATCACACCCTCTTCAAAACCGTTTGCTTCACATAAAGCCGTTTCAAAATCTTTGTGAATCTGATGATATCCATTGACTAAAAGGGAGGCTTTTGAGCTGTGAAACGGTAGTGCTGAAAGGGCTTTGCATGTAGATTCATGAAGTTCCCTTTTATGCGATAAACCAAGATAATCATTGGATGCAAAATCTAAGATATTTGTATCAACAATCTCTCTTGTTCTATATCTTTTTGATTTTTTTAGTGCCTGCAGCTCTTTATCGTAATACATTGTTATAAAGCAAATCTTTTTAATATTTCAACATTAAGGCCCATAGCTGTGCTCTCATGACCCTTTACACTTTTAATATAGGGCTTGCAAAAACCCTCAACCATACATGCACCCGCTTTTTGACGCCAATCTCCACTTAAAAGATATCTCTCTATATCATCCAAATCAAATCTCTTAAAAAGATACTCTGTTGTTGAAATATCAATGATTTTTTCTCTTTTTGAGAGATAAATCATGCATGTAATAATGCTTGTACTATTTCCACTTTGCGTTAGTAAAATATTTCGCGCATCTTCAATACATTTTGCTTTTCTAAGAATATGACCTTGAGAGGTAACTACGGTATCGGCGACCAAAAGAGGATACTCTTTAAAACCAAACTCTTTTAAATTTGCTTCAAATTTTCCAAGAGTTGCCTGATATACAAAATTTTTAGGAGATGAGGCAATTATGCTCTCTTCATCAAAATCCACGCTCTGCTGAACAAACTCTATTCCCGCTTCTAAAAGCAGTTTCGCACGAGTTGATGAGGATGAAGCAAGCCGTATCATTAGAGACTATTTGAGAGGTATGTTCCTATAAATATAGCTATGATTCCAAGAGCAATATTTATAGGTACCATAAATTTTCCAATAAATTCTATCTGATTTTTTGCACCGACCATATCGCCTTTGTTTAGCAGTTTTTCACCTCTGGCTCTTCTAAAAATCATAACCATTAAATTAAGAAACATTAGAGTCCAAATAGCCTCTTTGGCATGCGAAAGCGGCGCCAAATCACTACCATTTAGACTATACCCTTTTATCATAAAAACCGCGGTTATTAAAAGAGTGATTACAAATGGAAGCACTATATTAAAAAGGCGTTTAAGTGCATATGCAATATGTTCTAATCTTTTTTGCGGGGATTCTATATTTAAAAAAGATTGATGTGCTGCATAACGCATAGCAATCATTCCGCCAACCCAAACAACACCGCTTATTACATGTAAAAAAATTATAAGTGTTCTGTACTCTGCAAATATATCTTGCATTATGATAAAACCTCAGTTATAAATTTCATAGCCTCTTCTTTTGCTTCAGCTATTTTTGAGATATCTTTTCCGCCTGCTTGTGCAAAATCGGGACGACCGCCGCCGCCTCCTCCTAAAATCGGAGCAATTTTTTTAATCCACTCACCCGCCTTGGCGTTTGAACCTTTTACACCTGCAGCTATTAAAACTTTATCCCCTTTTACCTGAAAAAGCATTGCACAAAGTTTTTCATTCTGGTTTTTAAGTTCATCAATCTTCTCTTTGATATCACCGCTTGAGAGCTCATCAACAACAACGCTCACACCGTTGATTTCATTTGCTTTTATCTCAACTTTTATGCTGTGAAGGGCTTCATTAAGCTCCTCTTTTAACTCAGAAATATTTGATTTTAATCTTGCAATACCTGCAATAACATCAAGATTTTTTACCTCAGATTGAATCTCTTTAATCAGAGTTCTTTGCTGAGCAAAATGCTTATACGCTGCATGTCCGCAAACTGCTTCTATGCGTCTTACGCCGGCGCTTACACCACTCTCTTTAGTGATGATAAACGAACCGATAACTGCCGTGTTGTCTACATGTACACCGCCGCAAAATTCAATGCTTGCATCATCAAAACTTACAACTCTTACCTCATCACCGTATTTTTCGCCAAACTGCGCTTTTGCACCTGATTTTTTAGCATCTTCTATATTCATAATTTCTGTTTTTCTAGGCAGTGCGCGCATTATTTGGTTATTTACTCTTGTTTCTATTTCAACCAACTCTGCATGTGTAAGCGCCTTTGGATGTGAAAAATCAAATCGAAGTCTGTCTGCTTCCACCAATGAGCCTGCTTGAGAAATATGATCTCCCAAAACATCAAAAAGCACCGCATGAAGCAGATGTGTAGCAGAGTGATGTTTTGTTATCTCATTTCTTGAAATATCTACATGTGATTCAACAATATCTCCAACTTTGAGCTCTTTTTCTACTGAAATTTTTGAAAGATTCAGCCCAAAAAATTTCTTTGTATCTTCTACTTTTGCAAAACCTTTAAGTTCTCCGATATCTCCGCACTGTCCGCCGCTTTCAGCGTAAAATGGAGTAATATCTAAAAAAACCCACCCTTTTGAGCCTGCAATAAGTTTATCTGCATGATGGTAGTTCTCATCTAAAAGCGCTAAAACCCTGCCTGCGTGGCTTATACTCTCATATCCAACAAAACTGTTTTCGCCAAACTTCTCTAAAAGCTCTTTAAAATCTCCATGAACCACATCATCTCCACTGCCCTTCCAAGCAGCTTTTGCACGACTTCTCTGCTCTTGCATCAACTCTTCGAATGTATCCAAATCAAGTGTTAAGTTTTTCTCTCTCAACATATCTTCAGTTAAATCAAGCGGAAAACCAAATGTATCATAGAGTTTAAACGCAACCTCACCGCTAAAAACATTCCCGGTATTTTTCAACTCTTCATTAAAAAGTTCAATTCCTGAAGCGATTGTTTTAAAAAATCTTGCCTCTTCAAGTTCTGTCTGCTCTTTTACCACAGCCGCTTTTTGAGCTAAGTAATCATACTCTTTCCCCATAATAGAGACAACAGTATCGATAAGTTTATACATAAATGGCTCAGTAAAACCAAGAAGATATCCATGTCTAACGCCACGGCGAAGAATACGGCGAAGTACATAACCGCGCCCCTCGTTTGAGAAATTTACACCCTGCGCAAGAAGAAAAAGCACTGTTCGTATATGATCAGCTATTACGCGATATGATGCTCCTGTTGCGTAAATATACTCTTTGCCTATAAGCTTTTCAATCTCATTGATTATTGGCATAAATAGTGATGATGAGTAGTTGCTGGTAGCCCCTTCGCTAATAGCAACAACACGCTCTAGACCCATTCCCGTATCAATTGAAGGCTTTGGAAGCGGAGTCAACTGACCATCAGCGCTTCTTTCATACTGCATAAAGACAAGATTCCATATCTCTAAAAATCTATCGCCTTCTCCGCCCATATAATCTTCTGATGAGTAAAAATTCTCTGCGCCCTGATCATAAAAGATTTCACTGCATGGTCCGCATGGCCCTGTATCTCCCATCTGCCAGAAGTTATCTTTATCTCCAAGTCTCATAATTCTATCTTTGCTTACATGTTTTTGCCAAAGAAGTTCTGCTTCATCATCGCTCTCATGCACAGTTACCCATAACTTCTCTTTAGGAAATTTCAAGACCTCGGTTATAAACTCCCATGCATACTCAATAGCTTCTTCTTTGAAATAATCTCCGAAACTAAAGTTGCCAAGCATCTCAAAAAAAGTATGATGTCTTGCCGTATACCCTACATTTTCCAAATCATTATGCTTTCCGCCTGCACGGATACATGTTTGGCATGAAACTGCTCTAGGATTTTGCGGAGCCGGTACCTCGCCTGTAAAAATAGACTTAAAAGGCACCATTCCTGCATTATTAAACAGCAGCGAAGCATCATCAGGGACAAGCGGTGAACTCGCTACTCTATCGTGTTTTTTTGATTCAAAAAATCTTAAAAATTCTTCTCTAATATCCATAAACATATCTCTTGGTGTAAAATTTCGCGATTATATCTAAAAATAACATTGTAACTATTTAAATACCTATATTAATAACTCATCTGCTATATTTATACCCTTATACTCTCTTAAAAAAATTTCAGCTGCTATGCCGTTTCCAAATTTTAACACCTCTTTTTTTTCATTTAAAATAGGTGTAGTTCCCAGCCCGCAGCTAGGCGACTTGGATTTAAGCACTATTGCATCGGCTTGCGGATTCTCTTTTATAAAAGAGTTTATCTCATCTCTCAATAATTTTGTTACATCTATATTGCTCTTATCTGTAATAATCCTATTTTCTCCATCAATTTCAACAACATTGATTCTCTCTCTTGGAGTACCAAAAAGAGGTGCTTCCGGACAAAAAGGGATGATCTTAAAATCTTTATACTTCTCTACAACCGCATCTACAGCTTTTGTTTTGCCGTCATAGCGGCAGCACTCTCCAAGCAGACATGCACTAATAATTGCCTTTAACATATCACTACACTTTTTATTTCGCTCATCTCTTCGATAGCAAACCGCGGGCCCTCTCTGCCTATACCGCTGAGTTTCACTCCGCCATAAGGTTGAATATCAAATCTAAGTGTCGGCATATCATTAATAACCACTCCCCCTGCATCAAGCTCATAAATTGCCCGTTGAGTCAATTTTAAATCATTTGTAAAAATCGAAAACTGAAGCCCGTAAGGAGAGTTGTTCATGCGAGGAAGAGCATCATCAAAACTCTCTACCTTTACCAAAGATACAATCGGAGCGAAAACCTCTTCACAAACAATTGCCATATCGTCACGAACATCAGCCATTACACAAGGGTAAAAAAGTCTGCCTTCAACGCGGGGAGGAAGCATAGCAACCGCACCCTCTTTTATGGCGCTCTCTACCCAGCCCATAGCTCTTTGGCACGCATCATCGTCAATAAGCGGACCCATAAAGGTGTCATCATCGTATGGTGAACCTACAATAAGTTTTTTACTCTCCTGCGCCATTTTAGAAGCAAACTCATCATATATTTCAGCATTAACATAGATGCGCTGCAGAGAAATACAAACCTGTCCGGAATTTACAAAGGCTCCTAAAGCGCATCTTGCAGCTGCCAAATCCAAATCAGCGCTTTTGTCTATATAAGTAGCTGCATTCCCGCCAAGTTCCAGTGAGACCTTTTTAATCCCGGCACTTTTTGTAATAATATTACCAACAGGAACACTTCCCGTAAAACTTATAACACGGGGTATATCACTTCTAACCAATGCATCTCCAACTTCAGCATCACCGTAAACAACACTTAGGGCATCTTTTACAGCATATTTGCTCTGGATAAATAATTTTGCAAATTTATACGCGGTGAGCGGTGCTTCGGGAGTTGGCTTAAGCACAACCGTATTACCGGCTGCAAGAGCCGGCGCCAGTTTATGTGCTATCAAATTAAGAGGAAAATTAAAAGGTGTGATTGCCGCAACGACTCCCGCAGGCTCTCTTATAAAAAATGCCGTTGTTTTTTTCCCGCTCGCCATTGCATCGGTATTGATTGTCTCACCGTGCATAGTACGCATTGTCTCAGCCGAAAGAGTTATCGTCTCTATACATCTCTCTACCTCAACTCTGGCAAATGTTATGGGTTTTCCCACCTCATCTGTAATAGTTTTTGCTATATCTTCTTTATTTTGTTTTAACTTTTGTGCAACATCCAAAAGCCAACTGCATCTTTGGGCAATAGTTGTTTTTCGCGTTTGCTTTAAAGCCTCTTTTGCAATCTCTAACGCTCTTTTCACATCATCTCTATCGCAAACAGGAGCTTTTGAAACAATCTCCCAACTATAAGGACTTACTCTTTGAGTTACTTTTTCTTTCTCTACTTCTTGTGAACCAAAATATATTTTTGCTATCATAAAAAAACCTCTCAATTTTATATTTTACTTTTTGTTTTTATGTTATTATAGTGTAAAAACTAATTTTTGGATATTTATGCATAAAACAAGAGCTGTTTTCATCTTTTTATTTCTACTATTTTCAACTCTGCAAAGTGCTGAACTGGACTGGTCAAATGACTATAATGCAGCTTTAAAAGAGGCGCAAAAAAAGAGTAAAAATATATATCTTTATATCGGTTCTGATAATTGCAGATGGTGTGATAGATTTCAGGATATAACACTCTCGCAAAAGCATGTCATAGAAAAACTAAAAGAGGAGTATGTTCTTTTATATCTCTCTAGAGACAAACATAAAATACCAAAACATTTTGAAACAAAAGGGGTGCCAAGACACTATTTTTTAAGAAGTGATGGCAAAATTTTTTATGAAGACAGAGGAAGCAGAGAGGTTGAAGGATTTTTAAATTTGCTTGATGAAGTAAGCTTGAGAAAAAGTAATTAGAGTGTTATATTCTCTATAAACTCTATATTTTCATCTACAACAATTAAAGCGTCAAAAACAAAATCTGTATCAAGAGAGTTTTTTTTCATATAGACATAAGCAGTTTTAATAAGTTTTGAGAGCTTGCTTTTTGTAATATTTTCAACAGCAGTTTCATATTCAAGAGCGCTTTTTACCTCAATAAAATGCAAAACTCCATCTTTTAGCGCGATTATATCTATCTCTCCAAAGCGGGAATAAAAATTTCTTTCTATAACATCAAAACCATGTTTTAAAAGAAACTCATACGCTTTATCTTCTGCTAAGTTTCCTTTGGCTCTGCTCATTTAGCAGTTAATCACTTCCACTTTTACAGATTTAAAAGCAGCAGTTAAAATCAACTCATCGCTTCTGTCACCAAAAAGTGCATTCACTTTAGAATCCGCATAATGAAATGTTACAAAGAGAGTTTTGGGCTCTATCTTTTTGGTAAACTTTACTTTTAGCGGTTTTGTTTCCCCATACTCGGTTTTCAAAATAACTCGCTCGCTTTTAAAATCATCGGCATCTTCATCATTGACTAAAAGCAAATCTTCATCATATTTATCAAGCAAACTTTGTGTCTGTTTTGTCTGAGCAGCATTATTGTACATTGCAATTGTTCTGCCCGTTGTCAAATAATATCCAGTTAAATTTTTATCAATAATCTCTTCTACCATGCCGCGAAGCTTGTATTGATGATAATGAAATTCGCCGAGCCCGTCATCCGTTCTAAAATCCAATTGATGTAAAATCGGAGTATCTTCCGTATGAACCGGCCACTGAAGCCCTCTTTTTCTATGTCTTTGCAATCTTACATAAGATGCTCCGCTAAAGCGCCTATATGCAACTTCTCTAACCTCATCCCAAATCTCATTTGAATTTTTATAGGCATAGTTACCGCCCATCTTATTATCAAGAAGTTTGATAACCTCCCAATCATCAGGAAGGTCTGACTCTACAAGCGGTTGAGATAGATGCAATCTTCTCATGGCATTAACATAAACACCCGTTTTTTCATACGCTGATTTTACCCCTATAACTATATCAGCTTTAGAGGTTATATCTGTCATAAACAGCTCTTGCACCATTATAAGTTCAAGATTGCTTATTGCTCTGTCTACTTTATTTATATTTGGATGAATATGAGTTAAATCCTCTCCTATATTTAAAACTGCTTTTATGCGTCCCTCGAGCATCTCATCAACAAGCTGAGGCGTCATTAAGCCAATCTCTTTTGGCGTTTGATAATCTGGGTCATAATAGGGAAGCATCCCCATATCACAAGCACCTTGAACATTGTTTTGACCTCGAAGAGGCATAAGCCCGGTACCGGCTTTTCCGATATTTCCAGTCATTAGGGAGAGATGAGTAATTGCCATTACGGCATAAGAGCCATCAATATGTTCAGTAATACCAAGTCCCCAAAAAATCATAGATTTTTTGAGAGCATACTCTCTTGCTATCTTTGGAATCATTTTGCTAAGATATTCATACCCCTCAATATTCTCAAAATATTTTGGATTTGCATAAGGGTCATTTAAAATTTTATCCTTAAACTCTGCAAAACCTTTTGTTCTCTCTTCTATAAAATTCTCATCATAAAGCTCTTCATTTATAATTACATATGCAATCATATTTAAAACAAGCAGGTTTGCTTCATGCGGCATAATCGCCTTATATTTTGCAAAGCGGTGAAGCTTTATCTCTCTAACATCAAATACAGCCAAATTATCATTTTTTTGCGCCATTTCGACAATACGATTCGCTATTATGGGGTGTGCTTCTGTTGTATTTGAACCAATCACAATCATAAATTCACAGTTGTAAACATCATTATACGGATTTGTAGCTGCACCCTCTCCGATGGTAGCTTTCATACCCTTTAGGCTTGGTGAGTGACAAACTCTCGCACAGTTGTCAACATGAGGGGAGTTTAGAGTGTGACGAGTAAATTTTTGAAAAAGGTAGGTACTCTCGCATGAAGTTCTTGCGCCGCCAATGGAAGCTACGCTTTTTTGCCCATACTTCTCTTGAATCTCTTTTAGCTTCATAGCTGCGGCAGTTGTGGCACCATCTAAATCACTCTCATACCAAGTATCATCAAAATCTTTTAATGAATATGCTACTGCATCTTTTATAGCTGGATTTTTATCTAAAAAACTCTTCTTGATTCTTGGAGTTCTAAGGCGCTCTTTTGAGTCAACAAAATCAAAACCGTATTTGCCTTTTATACAGAGCTTTCCTTGTGAGACTACACCGTCTTTATGTGCAAAGATTTTTTGAATCTTATTCTCTTTTACATGTACAGCTATATCACAACCGACACCACAGTAGGTACAAACACTATCTATTGTTTCAAAGTTTTCCATAAATATCCCATTTTTTGCTGTTTGCAGCTGTTATTAAGATTTTTAATCTTTCTTACACTATCCTAATCATTACAGGCTTAAAGTTTACAAACTCCAAAGCCTCGAGTGAATTTATAAGTTTTTGAATATCTCTTTCATAAGCAGTATGAGTTGAAATCAGAAGATTTGCGCTCTCTTTTGAAGTTGGTCTTTGAAGCATTGTTTCAACTGATATATCATTCTCTTCAAAAATTTTAGTTACTTTTGCCAAAACGCCTTTTTTATCCGATACATTTATGCGAAGATAATATTTTGATTTTATATCTTCTATAGGCTTAAGTTTAAGCCCTGCTTCCATAGGTCTGTCAAAGCCAAGCATCGGTCTGCTTTTTCCGCTTCTTGCTATGTCTATGATATTTGCTATAACTGCGCTTGCAGTTGCATCACCACCGGCTCCCGGTCCATAGTAGAGCGTCTCACCCACTTTATCTCCAACAACACTGATGCCATTCATAACACCGTCTATTTTTGATATCATCTCATTTTTGCTTATCATACTTGCATGTACGCGAAGTTCGACCATATTTTTATCTTTTTTGGCAATTCCCAAAAGTTTTATAGCATATCCAAACTCACTTGCAAAATCAACATCCTCTTTAGAAATATTTTCAATACCCTCTATTAAAATATCTTCAGGTTTTGCATCGATACCGTATGCTATAGAGGCGAGAATAAGAAGTTTATGTGCTGCGTCATATCCACCGACATCAAAAGTAGGATCTGCTTCAGCATATCCTAACTCTTGCGCTTTTTTAAGAATATCATCATAATTGACGCCGTTTTGAATCATCTCAGTGAGCATATAGTTACTTGTGCCGTTCATAATCCCCATAATAGATTCTATATGGTTTGCAGAGAGTCCGTCACGAAGAGCATTGATAATAGGGATACCACCTGCAACACTCGCTTCATATTCAAAAGCAATATCTTGTGCTATCTCTTGAAGTTCATAACGGTGATACGCCAAAAGAGCTTTATTTGCAGTTACTACCGCTTTACCATTTTTAAGCGCCTTTTTAACTATTTCAAACGGCTCTTCAACACCGCCCATAAGCTCAACTACGATATCAATTTCGTCGTCGTTTAAAATATCATCAACATTATCTGTCAGTTTTATATCTAAACCTCTATCCTTGTTTAGATTTTTTACTACACCGCTCTTTACGACTATATCAACACCTGCACGGGCAGATATAACATCTGCATTATCTTTTAAAATATTGACAACGCTTGCCCCTACTGTTCCTACACCGATTATTCCAATTTTTACCATATTACTTTTTTTCTTCTTGAAATTGTTTTAAAAATTCTTTTATATTTCTAGCTGCTTGGCGAATACGGTTGTCATTTTCTATCAAAGCTATACGAACATAACCTTCACCATATGAACCAAATCCGATGCCAGGAGCCACGGCAACACCTGCCTCTTTTAAAAGTCTTTTTGAAAACTCTAAAGATCCTAAATGCTGAGCACATTCAGGCAGTTTTGCCCAAACAAACATACTGGCATGATTTTTTCTTATATGCCAGCCTGCTCTGTCAAATGCTTTTAACAAAACTTCTTGACGGTGATTATATTTGTCCGTTATATCTTTAACGCACTGCTGATCTCCGTTTAATGCAACTGTAGCTGCAACTTGAATCGGCGTAAACATTCCATAATCCAACCAAGATTTAATCTTTTGAAGTGCTCCGATTAGTTTTTTGTTTCCAACAAAAAAGCCAACGCGCCACCCTGCCATATTGTAGCTTTTTGAAAGAGTAAAACTCTCAACTGCCACATCTTTTGCTCCAGGTACGCTCATTATAGAAGGCGTTACATAGCCGTCAAAAGTTATATCACCATATGCTATATCACTGATAATATAAAATCTTCTCTCTTTTGCCATGGCAACAAGACGAACATAAAATTCCTGAGTAACAGTTGCTGTTGTAGGATTGTGAGGAAAGTTAACCAAAACATATTTAGGTTTTGGCGAACTCTCTTTTAAGACTCTATCAAGATCTTCAAAAAATTTATCCTCATCAAGTCTGTAATCATCATCAAACTCTATTCCAAATTTAACAACATTCCCGCCTGCCAATATAAAGGAGTACTCATGAATTGGATAAGTAGGATCAGGAACAACAGCAACATCCCCCGGATTTGTGATAGCATATGCCAAATGCGCGTAGCCCTCTTTAGATCCCATTGTAGCGACACACTCTGTTTCAGGATCCAAATCACAGTCATATCTTCTTTTGTACCAGTCAGCGATTGCGGCCAAAAGTTTAGGAATGCCTTTTGAAGTTGAGTAACCATGTGTTTTTGTTTTTTGCGCAGACTCAATAAGCTTCTCTCTTATATGCTTAGGAGTATCTCCATCAGGATTTCCCATAGAAAAATCTATAACATCAGCGCCTGCCCTGCGTTCTGCCATTTTAAGGTCATTTACCTCAGCAAACACATACTTCGGCAACCTTTTTATTCTCTCAAATTGTATCTCGTCAAACATGAACATTCCTGCTTAAATAATTAATGACATTCTATCAAAAAAATTTGATAATTAGTTTATTTTTTAATTACCGGTTTTAAAACTAAATCATCTTTGATATTTTTAAGCGTGTATATATCGGAAATTTTTACATAATGTGTGTTTTCATGCATATTTAAAGTTAGATATGTTTTTTTTGTATCTATCTTAATAACTCTTAGCAAATTTAAAAATTTATCATAAAATGCAATATGCGGATACCAGTTATTTCTAGAAGAACTTACTATATCTATTTTATCTATTTTTGAGACATTTAACCAGTAAGAGTAAAGAGATCTTTTTAATCTTATCTCTTCAGAATCTTCAAGAGTAGTAACATCAAGTTTGGCATTTTTCATATCTATCACATAAGACCAGTCTGTTTGTGACTCTTTTATAACATCAACAATTTCACAACCATTTTTTTTCAGTTCTTGACTAATAACTAAAGGATCAGCAGCATATTCGGAAATCAAACCTATTTTCCAAATAAATTCTGAGTCATTAAAACTTGATTCTTTTGTGACATATCTATAATACCCTATATTTCTTAGTGAGTCACTCATTATTTTTACAAAAAACAGAGGAGCGCCTTTAGTTTTAAAGCTTATATTTGTCTCTTGAGGCTTTTTAAAAAACAGATTTAAAATACCATTCTCTTTAAGTGTTTGAATAACTTTAATAGAGTTTACTCTTCCATCACTGTTATAATACTCCTCTTTTGGAGTGAAAATAATATCTATATAAGCTCTATCTTTCTCAAATGTAACTGGATTAATTAAATTTCTAATCTTTTTAATCAAAAAATCTTCACTTTTTTCACTTTCAAATTTTTCTGTTTCTAATATATCTGCATAGGAGAATGAGAAAAGCAAAGTAAAAATAAAAAATACTTTTACCATCCTTTGCCTTTGTTTAATCTCTTAAACTCTTCCATATCTATCTCTTTTAATTCTGAATTTATATATGAAAATATTATATTTTTAGGATTTGAAAATTTTATAATCTCTCCGTTTATCTCTATATCTATATATCCATGCCCAAACAACAGCAACCACTCTTTTTTTGGGTCCAAAGAAAACTCCCCAGAAAGCGTTTCTTGATATCTTTTATAATTTTTTAAGTCAATATAACCAAGCCATACTTTACTTTTTGGAATAATTTTAAATGAAACTTGCTGAACTTCTACATCCCCATTTTGAGGTTCTACTGATTCTACTTCATTTACTGATTTAAGTTCTTCTGCTAATTCAGACTCTTTGGTTGATTCCAATAACTCGGCTGACTCTACAGCTTCTGCTGCTTCTGGAAGTTCTTGTACCTCTTGCGTGTTTAAACTTCTGTTTTCATCAGGCAGAGAACTGTTTTTATCATTTTGAATCTCTAAAATATTGCTTTTAGCACTCTCTATTACACTATTGTCAATTGTATAAAGTACATCTTCCGAAGACTTTATAATAAAATATGTCAATGCAGCAATAACAACTATTCCAAAAATTATATACAAAAGTGTGAAATTTCTTTTTTCTTTAATAAGATAACGAGATAAATTAACACTCTCTTCAACAGGTGCATTGCTTTGAAAATATTCGTTGGCTTTATCTCTTAATTCACTTAAATCAAGAGAATATTCTCTCTCGAGTATAGATAAAAAACCCTTAAGCTGAACACTGTTCATACCTTCAAAATTTTCATCTAAAAGTGCCTGAACATGGATTAAAGAAATATGTGTTTCTTCATGAATTTTTTGAGCGCTAAATTTTTTTAATTTTTCAACATCTTCACTCATATTCTCATCCTATCCATCAATATAGCTCCAGCTGCACCTACATTTAAAGAATCAAACTTATGTGACATTTTTATACTTACTATCTCATCTAGTTTTGAAGTTACTCTGGCACTCAACCCTTCACCTTCACTGCCTAAAAACAAAGCTCTTTTTTGTTTTACTTTAACCTCACGAATGTCTTTGCCATCCATATCTGCCCCATAAGTGTAAAAACCAGACATTTTAAGATCATTCATTACATTATGAACATTTGTTTCTATTGCAAAAGGCATATCCAAAAGTGCCCCTGTACTGGTTCTGACAATAGCTTCAAGAGGCAGTGTTTTTACTCCGCATGCTATAACTGCTTCAACACCCAAAGCATAAGCACTCCTGATTATTGCGCCGATATTTCCAACATCAGTCAAACCTGATAAAACAAGTACAAATTCATAATTTAAAAATGTTTTATAGTCATAGAGTTTATAAGGATCGATTTCTGCGAGTATCCCTTGATGAGATGCATTTTTACACATTTTTCCCGCTGCATCAGATGGGATTCTTTTGATTTCAAAATCCATCTTCATAAGACGCGAATACTCTTTTTTATCTATCTCTTTTGCTAAATAAAGTGTTTTTATCTTTTGTGGATGATTGGCAATGATATAATTGATTGGTTGTTTTGCATAAATTAACATAAAGACATTTTATCCAAAAAAGTTAAATATAGAGTGCGTATATAAAAACTCCCTCTATTTAAAGTTTTAATAATCTTTCATAACATGCTTTTGTATTTTCACCAGTTATTTTGCCAATAAGTTTTGCTTGAACTTTTTTCGGCAAATCAAGCTCTAAAATATCATTTTGAGTTATTGCGCTGCTGTTTTGTGCCTTTGATGCACTAATAACGACAACCCACTCCCCTCGAAGATTTGCATCAAGTTTGTGTTTTATCTCATCTGCCGTTCCAAAATAGTAATTTTGGTACTTTTTTGTAAGCTCTTTTGCTAAGAATATTTCTCTTTTAGGCTCTTCGTAAGAGAGTTCGTCCAAAAGTTTGGCAAGCCTATGCGGAGATTCATAGAGAATTGTGGTAAATCCGCTTCCAAGAGCACCTTGAAGCGAGACTGCTCTCTCTTTACCTTTGTGAGGCAAAAATCCCCAAAAAAGCATCTTTGTATCTACAAATCCGCTTGCCACAAAAGCAGTTAAAAGTGCATTTGCACCGGGCAGAACATCATAAACAACACCCATCTCTTGACAATATTTTACTAAAGCTTGTCCAGGGTCACTGATACCGGGCATGCCGGCATCACTTACATAAATAACATTTTGATCAAAAAAAGAGGGTTCTAGTTTTGTTATAAACTCTTTTTCATTATGAGAGTGGAGTGAAATAAAATTTTGATCAGATTTAAAGTCAGTGCTATACCGCTCTTTTAAAATATGGATAAGTTTTTTTGTAACGCGAGTATCTTCGCATAAAAGGGTGTCGGCACTACTTAGAGCCTCTATGGCTCTAAGCGATATATCGCCTATATTTCCAATCGGAGTTGGAACAAGTGTAAGCAAGAAAAATCTTAATTATTTTTTTGCGTAACGCTGGTTGAATTTCTCAATTCTTCCTGCAGTATCTACCATTCTCTCAGAACCTGTAAAGAAAGGGTGACACTCATTACAGATGTCAATTCTCATCTCATCTTTTTGACTTAATGTCTCAAAAGTGTTTCCACATGCACAAGTTACAGTACATGTTACTAATTTCGGGTGGATATCTTTTTTCATTTTTTTACCTTTTGATACTCGTTTGCGTGCGAATATCTATATATTTTTTAAATCCGTATGGGTGCGGATTTTTAAGATTGCAATTATAGCTGAATTTATCTTAAAGAAGTATTTTAGCTGCTATTGCCGCTACAGCGCTCTCTGATCTTAATACCATCGGCGTATCTAATCTAAATGTTTTTAAAGATGAAAGAAGCTCTCTCTCTTTATCAGAAAATCCACCTTCACACCCTATTAAAACTCTTTTTATACCACTGTAGTCCTGCAATGCATTTTGACAAAAATCAAATACATTTACATCAGGAAACTTGGTTATAAACTCTTCTATGTTTTTATAGGTGTCAAACTCTATATATGTACTTCTGCCGCACTGCTGCATAGAAGCTTCTAAAATTCTCTCAAATCTTTTAAAATCAAGTTTAAAATTTTTCTGACTTCTATCACAAAATATAAATGATATTCTCTCAACTCCTGTCTCACAAAGAGAAGGAAGCACTTTTTCTATAGAATTTGAGTCTATTACGCACCAACCAAGATGAAGAGACTTTGTGCTTTTAATTTCCTCTTTTTTTGAAAAAAGCAGCGATAACTCTGCACTTCTAGACTCAATACTCTCTATTTTGTATCTATGTAAAATCTCTAAATTCTGTTTTGCTCTAAAATATAATTCATCACCCTTTTTGTGACGACGAACTTTGATTAAATATTTGTATAAGTCACCTCTTATACAAAGAGTATCACGACCAGCCTCATCATCAAATATATATATCAATTCCACATCCAAACAGAGATACTTAATACTAAAAATATTTCAAGAGAGAAAATTTTCAGTGCATATGATTTATAGTTTTCAAACGCATTGTTCTCTTTTTTCTTGAGATATTTCAACTTTATAGAGCGTTTAAATTCAAGATAAATTAAAATTACGGCAAGAAGAATCATAATAATATTTTCTGCCGTAAAATCTAAATGTTTAGCCGCCATCATAACTACACCCGTAAAAATAATTGCAACTATAACTGTTCCAACAATTGGTGTAAAAAGCGACATTGTCCTTGTGTATTTTGTTAAATTTTTCATACTTAAAAGTATAAAAATATTTATAAAAATCACCCCTAAAACTGCAATAACACTGTAGTTATGTGTTACAATACTCATATCATACATTTCATTCATGATGAAATTTTACAATAAATTTAATAAAAGAAGAGACATGGCAGTTACAATAGAAGAAGCATTTGAATATATTTATAAAAATACTACGGCAAAATCAATCAAGATATTACCAATTGAGCAAGTTTTAGGATATGTTTTGGCAGAAGATATTATTGCATCGCACAATCTTCCGCCTTATGATAATTCAGCTATGGACGGTTATGCTGTTAAAGTTGAAGATGCAGGCAAAGAGGTAAAAGTAAATCATACAATTTTTGCGGGTGATGATTCAAAAGAGGAGTTAAAAAGCGGATTTGCTATCAAAATAATGACGGGGGCAAGGGTTCCAAAAGGGTGTGAAACAATTGTTCCAATTGAAGATGCAGTAATTTCACAGGATAAAATAAAACTTCCCAAAAAATTAAAACCATTTAGACATATCCGTTTATGTGGTGAAGATATCAAAAGCGCAACTACTCTGTTAAAGAGAGGACAAAGACTTCAAGCGCATCATATTACACTCTTAGCTTCACAGGGCATAAGTCACACTAAAGTTTACAAAAAACCAAAAGTAGCTATATTTGCTTCGGGGAATGAGCTTAAAATGCATTTTGAGAATGTTACATCCTATCAGCTCTACAACACAAATACTCCAACATTTTTTTCAAGAGTCAAAGAACTCGGATGTGAAGTTGACTTTATCGGAACATCTCAAGACTCTTTAAAAGATATACAAGAACATATAAAAAGTGCTCTTGAGAGCGACCTTATCATCACTTCAGGAGGTGTTAGCGTAGGTGATGCAGACTTTACAAAAGAGGCTTTTGGTGCATTCGGTTATGAAATATTTTTTGATAAAATTGACATTAAACCAGGCAAACCAACAACTTTTGGACGCATAAAAGATACTTTAATTTTAAATCTTCCGGGAAATCCTCTGGCAGCCGCACTCAATTTTGAACTTTTTGGGCAAAGCATTATTTTGGCATTAAGCGGCGATAAAGCAAAGTATATAAATACAATAGAAACAAAAATGGCAGATGACTACACTTTAAAACCAGGAAGAAGATCTCTTATTCCCGGATATTTTGATGGCATAAAATTTATACCGCATAAAAAATTTGCTCCCGGTATGATATCCCCGCTGGCAGCTTCAAACGCATATATAATTGTAGAGAATGATTGTGAAATTTTAAAAAAAGATGCTAAAGTTAAAATAATTCCTACAAGATTTAGTTTTAACTCTAAAGAAATAAACGATTTAATAAATACTACAAAAGAGTAAATCTTTTGAAAACCATCCCTGTTTAAGGTACTTTTTTGGTATTTTAAACACTCTTGGGATTTATAAACCTTTCTCTCTTTTTTATCTTATCTAAAAGGTTTGAATCTCTCCAATTTTTTTGGACTTCTTCACTAAAAGCAAACTCTTCGAGATTTATTAAACCCATATTTAGAGAGTAAGCATCCTCTCTAAAAGCTTGTGCATATCCCGTATCTGTTTCATGAACAATAACACTGTGAAGCTTTACTTCTCTCTCCCCGTTTATGGTTGTAGTTAACTCTAAGAGCTTATCTATCATTACAAAAATAACACGGCTGAACTGTTCAGCAGATGGAGAAACAGGAAGAAGAACCCATCTTGCAGAGTTTTTTTTCATAGCATCTATGTACTCTTTGTTGTCATCTCTCCAGATTGCTATACTATGGTCAAAACTCTCAATAAGATCTTTCATGTTTTGCTTCATCAAACCAAAATCATAAACCATTTGACCATTATCTAAAAAATTGGATGCAAACAAAAGCTCAACTTTATAAGAGTGGCCATGCAGAGAGCTTCTACACTTCGAACTGGAACAGCCTCTAACAATATGAGCATTCTCAAATTTAAAAAGCTTTCTAATTATCATTTTTTAGCACTCCTAAACCCCTTTGTTCTGATCCCATATTCTTATATGAAGTCTGTCGCTAAAATTGTACCCTTTTGATTTGCAAAACTCTATAAGAGGCTCTGTATTGGTCTCCACTTCCTCTTTGTTCCCTCCAAGAGGCATACAATAAACCTGAGTCGCCGGAGAGTGCAGAATTATCTCTGATATCTCCTCTTCCAAGCCTAGAGTTATAGATTCCGCATCTATGGAAAACTTAAAAAAAGCCTCTTTGGCATTTGAGGCAATAGAGTTTATAATATCTCCTCGAACTCTTTTGCTAAAAGATTCATTTGAATTTGACAACTTTACAGATAAAGCGAATATACACTTTTTATATATGGGAAATTTTTCAAAATCTACGCGCAAAGAAGCATTTGTCTCAAAAGTGATTCTATGACCTTTTTTATGCAAAGCTTCCAAAAACTCTACAAAAACCTTTTCATTTGCATATATAAGCGGTTCTCCGCCTGTTAAAACAATATCTACACTTCTAGGCAAATCATAAATATTTAAAATATTAAGAAGCTCTTTTGAACTTTTTATTTCTACCCAATTTTGAGAAAAATGCTCTTTATTTACGGCATAAACCGTATCACATCCTAAAACCTTTGTACCATCAGGAGCTATCTCTTGACAGTTAAAACCTTCGCATTTCATATTACATCCGCCAAAGCGAAAAAAGATTGACGGAGAACCGCTGTATCTACCCTCGCCCTGGATACTGTAAAAATGTTCGACTAGATATATCATCAACCACCCGTTTCATAAAAAGCACGGGATGAAGATTCGCTATCTTCACCGCCCCAACGATTTTTCTCCGGTTTGTTTTTCACAACATCTCTTAAAACTTCTGCTGCTGCTGCAATATCACCCTCTTTTATGGACTTTGATATACTCATGGCTTCATCGAAATAGAGACATGGTATAAGATTGCCCTCTGCGGTTAGGCGAATACGATTGCACTGCTTACAAAAATCATCCCCATAAGGCTCAATGATTCCAAATCGATATCCATCTTTCATGCGGTAATAGCGTGAAGGAGATGCACCATCAAAACCTTCATCTTCGAACTCATAGTGCTCTCTTAAAATTGCTAAAAGTTCATCTGATTTAAGTCCGCTTATCTCTTTAGAAGCATATTGGTTCTCCATATACTCTATAAACCTTATCGTCATATCGCGCTCTTTACAGTACTCTAGCACATCTACAATCTCATCTGCATTCATATTTTTCATAGGAACCATATTTACTTTTACTTTAAGTCCAACCGCTCTGGCCTCTTCCACTCCTGCCAAAACATCCGCTAAAACATCTTTTTGCGCAATTTTTTGCGCAACTTCAGGTTTTAAGCTGTCTATACTGACATTAATTCGTTTTAAACCGGCATCTCTTAATCTCTGGGCCGTTGATTTAAGCAAATAAGCATTTGATGTCATTGCCAAATCTATAGTAGGATCATAATCATAAATCATCTTTATAAATTTATCCAAATCTTCTCGTAAAAGCGGCTCTCCGCCAGTAATGCGAATCTTTTTAATACCTTCGTCAATTGCAACTTTTACAAATAAAAAGAGCTCTTCAAATGAGAGAAGATTCTCTTTTGGAACCCATGAAAAAGGCTTTTCGGGCATACAGTACTGACATCTAAAGTTACATCTCTCTGTTACAGAGATGCGAAGATAGTCAACTACTCTATCATAGCTATCTATTAGCATTATTTATCCTCATTTTTCTCAGGCAAACTGGGAATTTAAAATATAGCTGTATTATATCTTTTCGAGCTAAAATAAGGTTTGACACTCATCAGAAAAGTTAAAAAAATTTTACTTAACTGATAAATATTCTCATATACGCCTTAAAACTACTTTGTAATAATTTGAGTTTTTAGTGTTTTAAACTCTTCTTCTGTAATAATTCCCTGCTCTTTTAGCTTATATGCTTTTTCCAGCTCATCTGTTTTGGAAACAGATACTTGAGATGGAGCCTGGAGTGTTTGTGCTTTTTCTTTTTCAGATCCGACAACTTCTATAAGATCGTTTATAGCACTGTCAACATCTTCCATTACAGAGCCAGCAAGACCTGTTTTTGCTATCTCTTTTATGCCAATTTCATTTGCTACCTTCTCAAATGCAAATCTCCCGTTTTCTAGATTGTCTCTTACTCTAAGGTAGTGAACTTCTCCGGCTTTTAGGTTAAGTTCTACTATCTGCTCCTCTATTTGGGCTCTTACAACAGAGAGAGTAATAGGATTTGGTTTTAAGTGAAATGCAACATACTCACCGCTTTTAATCTTTTGTTCAACTCTTTTGTCATTTATTCTTATATCGTAGTCCTGATATGAGTAGCTCTCAACAGCTTCACTTTGGTTTGGCATATAGATATAAACCAGTGACGCATTTTCAAGCGGCTCTTGTGCTTTAAAAGGAACTTTATCTGCACACCCGGAGATAAAGAGCAACAGCGTTACGATAAACAGTGTTTTAATCTTTTTCATCAATACTCTTTTTTATAAAATTTAAGGATTGATTATAGCATAAAGTGTTTTTATTTTAGCGGATTTTTTATAATTTTGAAGATTTATAAATTCCCAAGCAGATGCTTGGGAAGGAAGAAGATATTTAAAAATATCTTTTAGAAGTTGTAGCGAGCAACTACACGAACTACATCTTGTTGATCAACTTCATTTGCATCTTTTTCGCTCCATGACTGATAGATATATGCAGCCATTAGATCAAATCCGCTAACTTTAGCTTTATATACAAGTTCCATATCTGTTAAGTCTCTTTTAGCGGCACTACCGTCATCAGAGAATGTACCTTGCGCTATTACTGTACCATATGCGCCAGTATTGTATGCAGCTTTTAACATATATGTGCTGTTGTCCCATACAATCGCATCTTGGTTTCCGATCATTTGTGTATAAAGTGGAGATTTTACACCGCCAAGATTTCTAATTTGTGCTGTTCCATCATCAACTGTTGAAAATGCCAAACAAACAGAAAGCGCATCAACAGGCTTCATACCAACTTTTGCACCAAATGCAGTTGTATCTTCTAAAGCACTAGCTTCTGGCATAATAGATCCACCTTGCAAGCCGATTGTTACTGGCAACTCCTTATCAGCTATAGCTATATCACCCCAAAGAGCGTCGGCACCCTCGTTTGTAGCTACCATTATATCATTCAGAGTATAGTATGTAGCTGTAACTGTAGCCATAGGAATCGATTTGTTTTGCGCAGTTAGCATATATGCTTCGCCTGCTACAGCGACACCAGTTTCAGTGCCAGTATAAACTGAACTTCTATTTACTCTTAAATCATCAAAAGATGCCATATCATTTCCAAAACCATTGCCGTTTGTTGCTGAAACATAAGCACCAACCAAAGTAGTATCCGGAATATCAGTGTTTACCACTAAAGCAGCATCAAATGTGTTTTTAAATACATTCCAACCCTCTGAATATGCTAATGGAGAGAGTGATTGAGGAAGCTCTTGACGACCAAGTTTTACAGTCGTATTGCCAACTTTTTTAGCGATATATAACTGACTTAGATAGATATCATCAGCTATATTATTATCATCTAATTCAGTTCCAGTATCTTGCATTGTATTTGTTACAAGATTTTTTTCTAGTCCCAAAGTTCCTAAGTAGTTAATAGTTGAACCAAATGTAAAATCATTTTTAAGATCAGCATTTAAGTTTAACTGAATACCGAAGTTTGCTCTAGTGTTGTCCCCTGCATTTGCACCAAAAAGATCCTGATCAGCAGTACCATTAGTCGCTGCAGTATTATAATAAACTACCGCTTGACCTGATGTTTGAATATCTATCCCACTATCTGCAGCCATTGCTGCTGTTGCTACTAGTGACGCTGCCACTAATGACATTTTTACCATTTTTTTCATTTTTTCTCCTGTTTTTTTCTATCTACCACCCATATAGAAGTGATAACAAAATACCAATATCGAAGGTACTTTATTATCACTTCTTATAATGTGATATATTATAGAACTTTGCATATTCTACAGCGGTGATTTTTAAATTAAGTTTAAATTAGTGACTTTATTATCAATTTGTTTACTTATTGCATTTAATTATACAATTTAAGAACTTTTTTATAACAATTAAAATTTAAATTACTCTTTTAATCTGTTATAATTTCATTATGAGATTTAGAGAACTTAAAAAAAACAAAAAACCTGTACAAATCAAAGAGTCGAAAAAGTTTGTTTATGCGCCTTACAGCTATAGAGTAAAAGCATTTATTACAGATATGTTTATGATATATGCCCCTATACTCTATATAATTACTTATGTTTTTATGGATGGCAAAGATAATTTTCAGTCTTCTCAAATGGCACCTTTTATCGGTGTAGCTCTTTATGGAGTTATCTACGCATTTTTACTAAGTAAATTTGCTCAAACACCCGGAAAAAAAGCTTATGAGATAAAAGTTCTAAACAGTACAAACGGAGAAAATATAACTTTTATAAAAGCACTATTTAGATTTGTCGCTTTTTTATTCACAGCAACGACAGTTTTAGGACTTTTTTTACCGTTTTACAGAAAAGACAAAAAAGCGCTGCATGATTTGATTTGCGGAACTATCGTTGTCGCTGTAAAATCTTAAAGTTCCATAAAAAAATTTATCTGTATTGCTTAGCAGTAACTCTATAATAGATAAACCACAATATTTTTTTCAATACTAAATATAAATTCTCCTGCTAACTTACCTATAAAATCTTAAAACAATCCTTTTTTTATCTATTATACTAACATAGATATATGTAAACATAGTTTTTATAAACAGCTTGAAATATTGTAAAATCTACTTTGCATTTAAAACATATAGTAGTAATTAATTATAAGAAAATTTATATTTTTGTAAAAGATATATAAAATGAAAATTATGTGAAGTTGTTTTTGAAATGTACTCTTAGCCAAAAAGGCTAAGAGGGGATGGAAGATTTAGTGTAAATCTTTCCAAACTTGTTTTTTCCATAAAAGAGCGAAGATAGCGAAAATAACGATATAAATCATTACATTTGCTCCAACTGATTCTCTTTCATGTCTTTTTGTATCAGCAGAATCTGCAAGATGCTCAAGAACTTTATGAGCTGCTTCTTCAGTTACACCAACTCTAGGCATTGCAGTACCTTTTAGGTGCGCTTGAGGATTTTCGATAAAAGTACTCAAGAAGTGCTCACTACGAGAACGAAAGTACATTGATAAATCAGGAGGCAGTTTACCCATATATTTTGTCAATGCTTCTTGGTACTCTAATACTTGAATATCGTACGCTAAAGACTCTTTCTCAAATTTAAATTCAGGCTTGTTTCCAAGTTGTGTCCAATTCTCATATCTCATAGCATGACATCTACCACAAGCATTGTCATATGCCATTTTAGGAGTTAACTCATCTTGGCTTACAGCAATAGATTTTAAATATGCAACCATATCTGCAACTTCTTGATCAATATCTCCACCAGCACCATAAAAAGGAACCATTGGATGCATTTGACCTTTAGAAGCATCAAATTTATGCTCAACTTTTAAAGCATGAGCAGGATTTTTGATTAAATCTGCTAAGAATTTTTCATTATAAACAACACCTGCTTCGCCTAAATCCGGTGGATTAACACCATAACTTTGTGCAGCAGTAAGTGCATCCATAGCAGCAGGCAGACCCTCTTTTTCTATAGAGTGACAACCAGTACAACCACCGGCTCCAGTAACTAAATCTTTACCGTTTGCAACATCACCACTCTTTGAAAGAGCCGGTAAATCTGCATACGCAAAATTTTCACTCTCTACATGTTTATGCATTTGAGAGTGTGCATATGGCTCAACTAACCAGTAAGTTAGGAGAGTAAAAGCAACAACAACAACCAATATTAAAGGTTCTTTATTTTTCATCCTATTCTCCTTATACTTTTTTTTCAAATTTAGTTATAACTGGTAATACTAACCACAATGCAATAAACAGTAGTGCAGCAACTAAACCAATTGTGCTAAATATACCTTCAGGAGGCAATTTACCCATAGCTGTCAATACAATCATATCAATTAATAGTACCCAGAACCAAATATTAAATGCTCCACGACGACTTGCTGGAACAGCATTTGGACTTCTATCTAAGAATGGCAATAGTACAAAAATAACCTGTGCAAAACCAAAAGCTACTAGACCGATATTTACAGAGAATGGGCGTAAAATCTCATAAGACCATAAGAAATACCACTCTGGATAAATGTGCGCAGGAGTTTTTAACATATCTGCAGGGTCAAAGTTTACAGGATCAAGTGCGAAACTGTAGTTGTAAAATACAAGATAGAAGAAGAATATTAAAAATATACCTACAACCATTAAATCTTTACTCATAAAGTCATTAGCAAAACGAATAACTTTTGAACCAGCTTTGTCACCATCTAAATATTTTTTAGATTCTGCATCAAAATCAATCTCTTCACCGTCTTGATTATTAACATGCGGAATACGAAGAGCAGCAAAGTGAAGACCGATAAGTCCTATAATTGCCAATGGAAGAAGTAGTACATGAAGCATAAAGAAACGAGTCAAGAATGCTTGAGCAGGAACATAATCCCCACGAATCCACTCAACTAAACCATCTAAATGTAAATCACCAAGACTAAAAATATTTGTAATAACCATACCAGCCCAGTAACTCATTTGTCCCCATGGAAGCATATATCCGCTAAACGCTTCAGCAGAAAATGTGACAAATAGAAGCATACCAGAGATCCAGATCATCTCACGACCTTTTTTATACGAGCCGTAGTAGATACCCGTAAACATGTGGATGTAGATAATCAAGAAAACAACCGATGCAGCAACACCGTGAATATGTCTCCATAACCATCCAAAATCAACTTCTCTCATGATAGTGTAGTTAACGCTGTCAAACGCTAAATCAACATGTGGTTGATAGTACATTAAAAGGAAAATTCCTGAAACTAGTAGTAGTGCAAAAGTTATTGCAAGAACCATACCCATTGCCCATAAAAAGTTAATATTTTTTGGAATCCAATACTCGGATGCCATAACTTTTTCGACTTTTTCAATTGCTAGGCGTTGGTTCAACCAATCCTTAACACTTGTCGCTTTTGTAAAATGTGCCATATTTTCTCCCCTTTCCTTATAAAGTTACGCCGCTATTTTTCATAGCTTCGTACTCAGGACCAACTTCACCAAGAATCATCTTGCTTCCTTCAATTTTAAATGGAGGAATGTCAAAACCACGCGGTGGCGGTGCTTTAGTAACATCACCAGCAAAATCAAACATACCACCATGGCATGCACATAAAAATGATTGCTCATCCGGATTATAGCCCGGTATACAACCTAAGTGAGTACATAAACCAATAGCTACCATATAATGTTCACCGTTTACAACGATATCTCTAGCTTTTTGATTTTCTGTTTGTTTAGCAACCATTTCTGCTGTTTTTTTCAAAACAAAAATTGGTTTTCCTCTCCATTTTTCTGTTACTAGTTCACCCTCTTTATATATTGACATATCAAGAGTAGTGAATCCAGCAGCTTTGACACTTGGAAGCGGATCCCAAGATTTTTTCATCGCAACTAACGAACCCACGGCACCAACGCCTGCAACGGCGCCAAATGCTTTACCCATAAAACCTCTACGGCTACTGTTATGCATGTTTGCTCTCTTTCCTGTAGTAATTTAAAATGCTGATTATATACTAAATTAGTTTTAATTAATCATAAATTTAAGTTTTCTTTTATAAAAATTGCTATTTTTTCGCAATTTTGTTCCATTTTGAAATAGTTGTTCTCTTCTATCGAATTGATTATTTTTATAAGTTTAGTTTTATCATAATTTTTTATAATTGGTATATTCAGTCTTTTAAAGAGTTCTAAAAAATTGCTATTATAGTCCTCTCTTTGCACATATATAGGCTTTGAGCCGGATGCAAGGCTCTCTAAAGCAGCCTGAGGAGATGCGGTGATAAGAATTTCTGATTTTTGAATAACATCGTCATACTCTTCAAACTCATAATGATTTTTAAATGTATCCTTTAAAAAATCTTCATAATCTAAGAAATAGTAAAAACCTAGCAATAAATTCGGATTTAAATCTTTGACAAATGATAAATTTTTTTCCAAATCCTTCTCATAATCATCATCACCAAAAAAATAGGACAATTTAATACTTTTTTTCACTTGTTGAAAATATTTATCATCTACTGCAACCGCATTACAGATACCGCTTCCATTTAAATAGGGAGAGATTAAAAATTCTCCCTCCTCTTTTTGATCATTTATATCATCACTAATGCGGATAAAAGTTGAAAAGAATTTTCTCATATCATCCAACATAATCGGATTTGCTTCATCAGAATCAAAAATCATTTTATCACCATGTTTGGCAATTTGCGGAATATTTCTAATAACATCGATCCCCACACTGTTGTCGATTCCGAAATGTTTTGCCTCATTTGCAATACGAAAATCAGAGCAAAGAAGTATAATATCAACATCTTTTAGCGAACGAATTATCGTACATGCTCTCCTAAATCTATCTAAACCTGTTCGATGTCCTGTATGTACATAATAGTATATTTTCATAATATCTCTTTATAATTTATCTTTTTTTGCTCAATTTTTATAAATATATGCAAAATCTCTATTGCAGCGGGGGTTATACCGCTGATTTGTGACGCTGCCTGAAGAGTAGGTGGATTAAAAGATTCTAACTTTTCAACTATCTCTCTGCTTAAACCGCTGATTGATTTAAAATCAAAATCTTGCGGAATTTCAACTTTTAGATATTTTTTCATCTTTTCTATCTCTTGGCTCTGCTTTTCTACATATCTGGAATATTTTCCCTCAACAAAAATCTCCTCTTTTATATAAGGGTCATACTTATCGAGTTCAGGAACTATTTTTACCATCTTTGCAACATCAAAGCTTTTTCTTGCAACCAGTTGCTGCGCTGTTATGCTGTCTTTTATCTTCTCTTCACCCATTGATTCCAAAAATTTTATAAACTCTTTGTTTGGAGTAAAAACGGTCTCATTCAAAAGCCTTAAGCCCTCTTGTATCTGCTCTTCTTTTACTTTTACTCTAGCATAAATTTTATCATCAATGAGTCCAAGAGCATGCCCATAACGGCTAAGTCTGGTATCGGCGGACTCTTCACGCAGAAGCAGTCTGTACTCTGCGCGTGAAGTAAACATTCTATATGGCTCTTTTGTTCCTTTTGTAACCAAATCATCTATTAAAACACCTATATAAGCTTCATCGCGGCGCAAAATCAAAGGCTCTTTGTCTTGCAGGCTAAGCGTTGCATTTATTCCTGCCATAAGCCCCTGAGCTGCTGCTTCTTCATACCCTGTAGTTCCGTTTATCTGTCCTGCAAGATATAATCCTTTGATTTTTTTAGTCTCTAGCGAATGTTTAAGTTCTCTAGGATCTACAAAATCATACTCAATTGCATATCCATAACGAACAATCTTTGCATTCTCCATTCCATGAACAGAGTGAATCATCTGCTGTTGCACTTCCGGCGGAAGAGATGTACTCATACCGTTTATATAACATTCAGTATTTTCCATGGTTTGTGGCTCAATAAAAAGATGATGCCTCTCTTTGTCTCGAAAACGGTTGATTTTATCTTCAATGCTCGGGCAGTAACGCGGTCCAGTTCCCTCAATTTGTCCTGTAAAAAGAGGTGCACGGTAAAAATTGCTCTCTATAATATTGTGTGTATCTTCATTGGTATAAGCGATATAGCATGGAATCTGTTTTTTAGTTTTTCTAAACTTATCTCGATTTGTTCTAAAACTAAATGGACTTGGATTTTCATCGCCGTCTTGTTTTTCCATTACAGAAAAATCTATAGAAGAAGCGTCAACTCTTGCGCATGTACCCGTTTTAAGCCTCCCCATCTCAAGTCCACACGCTTTTAAAGAATGGCTAAGAGAGACGCTGCTCTGCT
Organism: Sulfurimonas sp. CVO; assembly: GCF_009883775.1. NCBI lineage: Bacteria > Pseudomonadati > Campylobacterota > Epsilonproteobacteria > Campylobacterales > Sulfurimonadaceae > Sulfurimonas > Sulfurimonas sp. CVO. The sequence continues at coordinate 133,176 of NZ_CP033720.1, read as the reverse complement.
CGCCAAATCGTCCTCCCTCTTGCTTTATCTCTCCTACATGTATAATGCCTCGCAAAAAAGTTCCGCTAGTAACTATAACTTTTTTGGCAGTATACTCATTTAACAGGTTTGTTTTAACACCGCATACAGTTTCGTTTTCAACGATAAGCTCTTCTGCCATCTCTTGAACTAAGTCAAGATTTGAAGTAGTTAAAATTTTATTTCTGGCAATAACGCGGTATCTGTCCATATCAATCTGCGCACGACTTCCGCGAACAGCAGGACCCTTTGTCTGGTTTAGTATGCGAAACTGTATCCCTGCTTCATCTGTAATAAGAGCCATTTCACCGCCGAGAGCATCTATCTCACGAACCAAGTGCCCTTTTGCCAAACCTCCTATTGCCGGATTACAACTTGTTGCACCGACATTCTCGGCAAGCATGGAGATAAGCAGAGTTTTACTGCCCATTCTTGCACATGCGAGTGCAGCTTCAATTCCGGCATGTCCTCCACCGACTACTATTACATCATAATTCATATACAAAATTCCACTTCTTACTTAATTAATTTATTAAAGCGAATTTTATCATTTTTGAGTATCATTTGAGCAAAAAATAAGAGATAGTTTAAACAGATGATAAAAAAAGCACATAGATTGTATAATGAACAAGATTTTAAAACCGCATTTAAACTCTATACGGAATTGGCAAATGAGGGTGATGTTGATGCAATGACCTCTTTGGGTTACATGTATCAAAATGCACAGGGGTGTGAAAAAGATGATGCAAAAGCACTGCAGCTCTATAAAAAAGCAGCTGAGAACAAACAGCCTTATGCACTTTTTAATTTGGCACTTTTATATATGAACGGTCTTGGCGGCGTTGCGCATGACCAATTTAAAGCGCATGAACTCTATATGGAGGCAGCCGTTAGAGAAGTTCCTCAAGCAATGTATGAGGTTGCACTTATGCTTGAGCGCGGGCTTGGATGTTTACAAAACTACTCAGAAGCAGCTTTTTGGTATGAAGAGGGTGCAAAGCGCGGACATATCGAATCCTTTAACAACCTCGGCGTTTTATACAAAGAGGGACATGGTGTTACAATGAATGAAACAAGAAGTTTTATCTGCTTTAAAAAAGCGGCTGAGGGCGGTTTGGCTGAGGGGCTATACAATCTTGGTATGCTTTATGATCAAGGATTTGGATGCGAACAAAATCATGAAATAGCACTTGATTACTGCCGTCAAGCTGCCTATAAAGGGCATATTAAAGCAAAAGAGATTATAACAACTCTTCAAGAAAAAGAGAAAATTGTTTTTTGAGTATTTTTAATATAAAAAGGAAAATATATTGTTCACAGGATTGATACGAGAAATAGCACATGTAAAGAGTCTAGTCGGCAGTACGCTTAGCGTTCGCGCAAAGCATAAAGCAAAGATCGGCGACTCTATAGCCATAAATGGTGCATGTCTTACTGTTGTAAAGGTAGAGCATGATGGTTTTAGTGTTGAACTCTCACCTGAGAGCCAAAAACTTTTGGCGATGGAAAACTACAAAAACGAGGTTCATATAGAGCCTGCCATGATGATGGGTGATAGATTTGAGGGGCATATTGTTCAGGGACATGTAGACGCAATAGGTGAGATAAAAGAGATAAAAAACAGCGGTAATTCCTTTGATGTTTTTATAAAGATTGATAAAAAATTTATACCCTATATTATTCCAAAAGGCTCTATAACTATCGACGGTGTCAGCTTGACTGTAAATGATGTTTTTGATGAGAGCTTTAGACTTACGATTATTCCGCACACCATGAAAGAGACTCTCTTTAAAAATTACAAAAAAGGCTCGCATGTAAATATAGAGACGGATATGTTTGCCAGATATGTTGCGCATATCGTCTCTCATAAAAAAAACAATCTTACATGGGATGAAGTTGACTCCATAGCGGCCTTATACTAGATGAAATACAGGGCACTTAAAAACCATTTTGGGCACAACAGCTTTAGAGAGCTTCAAGAAGAGGGAGTCGATGCTATTTTAAACTCTCAAGATCTGTTGATGATTCTTCCCACAGGCGGCGGAAAATCTTTGGTTTACCAGCTTCCGACAATCTTAAAAGATGGGATCAGCATCGTTATCTCTCCTCTTATCGCATTAATGCAGGATCAAATAGCTGCTTTAAAAGCCCAATATATAAGTGCTGAAATGATAAGCTCGGCACAAAGCCGCGACGCAGTAGAGGAGATTATACAAAGAGCTTACAGAGGCGAGTTAAAGTTTTTATATCTCTCTCCTGAGAGATTAAACAATCCCTCAACCATTACCATGCTCAAAGGTTTAAATATAAACTTCTTCGTAATTGATGAGGCACACTGCATATCCCAATGGGGGCATGAATTTCGTGATGACTACAGAGCGCTGGGAAATCTAAAATCCAATTTTCCAAACACCCCAATTTGTGCTTTTACTGCAACCTCGACCAAACATGTAACACAAGATATATTAAAAGAGTTAAGACTTGAAAATCCACTCTATCTAAAAGGTAAAATCTTTCGCAAAAATATCTTTATATCGGCAGAGAGAAGGGTTGGAAACGGGTATGATCAGCTTAAAACTTTTTTACATCGTCACAAAGATGAGAGCGGCATTATATATGTAAGCTCAAGAAAAAAAGCTGAAGAGTTAAGTGCATATCTTAACAAAAGCGGCTACAAATCTTTGCCCTATCATGCCGGGCTTCCTGCACATGTAAGAGAACAGAACTTTAAAATTTTTGTAAATGACAAAATAAATATTATGGTTGCTACTATTGCTTTTGGAATGGGTATAGATAAGAGTGATATTGGTTTTGTAGTTCATATGTCGCTTCCAAAATCACTTGAAAATTACTATCAAGAAATCGGCAGAGCGGGGAGAGACGGAGAAGATTGTGAAGTTTTTCTGCTATTTAACGCGGGAGATATTGCCCAGCACAAAAGGTTTTTAGGCGATATACAAAATAGTGAGTACAAAGAACATCTAAACCAGAAGATAGATACTATCTATAAATATGCCACAAGCGAAATCTGTTTTCATAAGCAGCTGGCTGAGTATTTTGATGACACTCTTGATGAGTGCATTAACAGATGCGATAACTGTCTAAACAGTACTCAAAAGAGAAAAAATATCACTAAAGAGGCACAAATGATTCTTAGCGCTGTTTACAAAACAGAGCAAAATTTTGGAAAAAACTATATCATCGACATACTAAGAGGTTCAAAAGAGCAAAAACTTTTGTCAAACAAAGCAGATAAGCTCTCGGTTTACGGTATCGGAACAAATTTAAGCAAAAAAGAGTGGTATATTATTTTGGAGAGGCTTTTAGAATTAAAGATTTTAACAGTAGGCGAATTTAGCACTCTAAAACTAACCCGTGAGGCAGTAGATATTTTAAAAGGCAAAAAAGAGCTATTTATACGATCTTCAAGGCTTGTTATAAGCACTAAAGAAAAAAAGATTAAAAGAGAAGATACAATAGATTTTGATGAAAAACTTTTCGAAAAATTAAAAGAGAAGAGAAGTGAATTGGCAAGCGAACACAAAGTTCCCGCCTACATCATCTTTTCAGATAAGGTTCTTAAACATTTAGCAGCTGACAAACCTTATAATAAATCAAGCATGTTAGATGTAAACGGTATCGGTGAAAAAAAATTTGAGCAGTTTGGAGAAGCCTTTTTAGAGATTATTAACTCTTAATCTCTTAAAGGTTTTACATGCGGATTGCATGAAATTTTATGTTTCATATCAACAGCTATAAAATCGTGGAGTTCCCTTAAAGATGCAACCGTTGCATCTCTAAAATTTTCACCTTTATTTATATAAAGATTAAAACCATTTTCATAAAGCGCTATTCTTGTTGCAAGCGCTGTTGAGTAAGTTGTTAAAACAGCATCTTTTTTTATAATATTTGTAATATCAGAAAAATACTCTTTTGTCCATAAAAGCGGATTTGAACTTGGAGAAAATGCATCTTGATAAACAATATCAAAAAACTCAGGTTTAAATTTTCGTATATACTCTCTTGCATCTCCTGAAAAAACCTCTATATACAAATCTGCATCATAATAAAAGCCCTTATTTGCCAGTTCTAAGATTATATGTTTGAAGACTTTAAACTCTTTTGGATAAGTAAAATCTGTAAGTGCTTTTCTTAAAGAGGTGTCTAATTCTGGTGAAAAAATATTTAGTTTTAAGTTAAGAGCATTTTTTTTGCAATAATAGATAGTTGCCAAAGTATTAAATCCCAAACCAAAGCATATATCTAAAATGTTTACTTCCTTTAACATTTTTTTTAATTTAAAAGCAGGTTCTACATGCTTAAAAAGTGACTCGTTTAGCGCACCGTCTTTTGTAGAGTGATAATGTTCATTATACTCTTTAGAATAAGCTGTATAGCTTCCATCGGCGCTTTTAGTCATGATATGGAGTTCATCATTAAAAGTGTTCATAAATCCCTTTATTTTATATAAACTTATAAATATTATTATATCAGTTTATTTTTAAAAAAGTTTCTTTGCGTTATTATACCCAAACACAAAAATTGAAAAGGAACACTAATATGAAATATATTTTGATTTTATTTATGATTTTATCAGTTTCACTTATAGCAGAAGAAAAGATTGATACACAAAGTGAACAAAAAATGGATAAAGCTTTAGAAGAAGCTTTAGAACAAGAAAAAAAGTTCGCAAAAGAGCAAAAGTTTTATCAAGGTGATGAGTATGACTTAGATAGTCACAAAGTTGACTCCTCTTCGCTTGAAAATATAACTGTTCCTGAACCTATAGATTTTGATATGGATAAAGCTTATCAATAAACTTTATTTGCATGTACAACATAACAAGGTCGCATAGATCTTGTTTATGAGTACAAAAAAACAAATATTTCAATCCCTTTTATATCTAATAATCAAAAAGTTCTCTAATAGGCAAGCTCGTTAAGCTCTCTGAATAAAAAAGCTTCTACAATATCATCAATGCTTCTTTGCGTATGAGCAACCAAAACCATCATACCAAGCTCTATAAATGGCCAAACATACTCATTTTCATCCATTATAATTAAAACTTCGCTAAATTTTTCAAATTCATCTCTGTTTTCATTAAAATTTATCTCTTGAATTTTTCCCTCATCCAAAAGAACCTGTACCCAAACTTTTACCTCATTTATCTTAGTTAAGGATGCTTCTTGTATATTTTCGCTCTCCACTGGGATTAAAATATACATTTTTTAATTAACTTTCGACAAATCAAGTGCTAGCTCATCATTGTTCATTACGCCTATTCCACGCTTTAAAACTGTTGAAGCTATATTTTTAGCATCTTCTAGCGAATGCATTTTATATGTCCCGCACTGATATTTATTTAACTCCGGAATATCTTTTTGTTCTTTCACCTCTAATATATCCTCCATAGAAGCTTTCCATGCCTCTGCTACCTCTGTTTCTTTCGGTGTACCTATAACACTCATATAAAAGCCTGTTCTGCAGCCCATAGGAGAGATATCAATTATCTCTATCTTTTCAGAGTTCAGATGCTCTCTCATAAATCCGGCAAAAAGATGCTCTAGCGTATGGATACCCTCAGGTGACAAAATCTCTTTATTTGGTTTAACAAATCTTAAATCAAATACTGTTATAGCATCACCTTTTGGAGTTTTCATACTTTTGGCACGACGAACTGCCGGTGCAGGCATTATTGTGTGATCAACTGTAAAACTGTCTAATAACGGCATATAAAATTCCTATTTTTTTTAGTTACTAATATTTTATCATTTTATGCAAGAAGTTTAAAGAATTTTTTTGGAGATTTTGTGATTAACCCAGACAAAAGCTGTACCCTCAGGTATGCCATGTCTGAGTTTAGTGCAAAGCGCACTGAAACTAGAATGTTTTTTTAAACGCGAGCTTCTTCGCGGCGTTGTAGGTATGCCCATTTTTCATCTACTCTATCTTGCCACTCTTTGATCAAATATTTATACTCATCTTTAAAAAGATGTTTAAAACGACCCTGAGCAGCCAAATACTCCTCGACAGGAATAATATTTTTTGGTCTATAAGTAATATTTAACTCATGTCCGTCAATTATTTCATATAGTGGAAATACTAAAGAGTCAGTTGCTAAATCAGCTAAATGCATAGTGTCTTTTGGATCAAACTTCCACTCTGTTGTACATGGTGAAACTGCATTAATAAATACAGGTCCTTCTACTGCAAAGCCATGTTGAATTTTTTTCACCATATCTTTCCATTTATTTGGAGCAACTTGAGCTGCATATGGAATACCGTGTGCAGCCATAATTGAAACAATATCTTTTTTATTTCTTTTTTCTCCATAACTAATACGACCAGCTGGTGATGTTGTAGCGGAAGAGCCTATTGGAGTAGATGATGATCTTTGACCACCTGTATTTGCATATACTTCATTATCTAAAACGATATGCATCATATTATGACCACGCTCCATACATCCTGATATCCACTGAAAACCAATATCATAAGATGCACCATCCCCTGCAAAAGAGACAAATTTAGGATTGCGTTCCGGCTGTTTTAAACGACCTTTTTTCTTAAGTACCTTATACATAGTTTCAGCACCCGCTACTGCAGTAGAGCTGTTTTCAAATCCTATATGAATCCAAGATGCATCCCACGAAGTGTATGGATAAACTGCCGTACAAACTTCTAAACACCCTGTAGATGCTGAGAGAACTAAATCGTCATTTGTTGCATTTAATACTTCACGAACAATAATCGAGTGTGCACAACCAGGACACAAAAGATTTGCACCTTCAAAGCGGTCAGCCGATGTTGAAAACTCTTTTAAGTTTTTTATTTTTTTTATTTCACTCACAGTTTTCTCCTTATAAGTACGCTAATTTCGGTCCGCGAACACCGATAAATTGTTGTAATTTTGTAGTTACTTTACCAGCATCAACATTAGCTTGAAGCTCATTGAAAAGATCTACTAAATGTTTTTTAGTTAAGTCACGACCACCTAAACCATAAATATAGCCTGAAAGAAGTGTTTTTGAATCTGTATTAAAGAGTGCTCCTGCTATTTCATTGAAAAGCGTTCCCGCCGCACCATTTGGTGATGAACGATCAAGTGCAGCTACTGCTTTTACATCTTTTAATGCTTCAATAATTTCAAAAAACGGGAATGGTCTTAATACTCTAATTCCTACTACACCGGCTTTAATACCATTTTCTCTCATTTCAGATGCAACTTCACGAGCTGTTTCAACTGAACTACCCATACAAACAACACAGACATCAGCATCATCCATATTGTATTTTTCAACAAGATTATATTTGCGTCCGCTTAACTTTTCAAAATCTACAAAAACTTCTTTTATTTTTGGCAAAACTTTTGTCATTAAATCATTATGTTGACGCGCTTTATGCTCAAAATGCCAATCTTCTTCTGTTTGTACACCGTGAGTAACAGGATGTTCAAAATCAAGCATATCGTTCATAGGTTTAAACTCACCTACAAAGGCATAAGCATCATCATCTGACAATGGCTTTAAGCCTTGCGCAGTATGCGATGTTAAAAATCCATCTTGATTTACCATTGCAGGAAGTCTAATATCGTGATCTTCTGCTACTTTAAAAGCAATAAGATTTAAATCATACGCTTCTTGAGGAGAGTATGCATCAAATTGAATCCAACCGCTGTCACGACCAAGGTACATATCTGAGTGATCACCATTAACATTAAGAGGAGATGCAAGTGCACGGTTAACAACATTTAAGACGATTGGTAGTCTCATCCCTGATGCCTGATAAAGAGTTTCTACCATTAAGGCAAAACCTTGAGATGATGTTGCAGTAGCAACACGCCCGCCTGCAGCAGCAGCTCCGATACATCCAGACATTGCTGCATGCTCAGATTCTACCATTACAAATTCACCTTCGATATAGCCATCAGCTAAAAACTTTGCATACCCCTCAACAATTGGAGTTGATGGTGTAATTGGATAAGCTGCAACAACATCAATTTGAGCTTGTCTCATTGCTTGAGCAGCAGCATGATTACCATCCCATACTTCTACTTCTCTTAATTCCATTTTATCAAATGCCATTATGCTTCCTTCTCATCTTTTTTTGGCCAGTTTGCAATCTCTGACTCTTCATCTGCCTGCTCTGGGAACATTAACAGTGATTTTGGATTTGTAGGACAAACCTCAACACAGATACCACACCCTTTACAGTGATCCATATCTACACCAACCAATTTTTTATCTCTAGAAATTATTGAAACATCCGGACAATAAATCCAACAAAATTGACAATCAATACAATAATCTTTATTGAATACCGGTTTAATCAATCTCCAGTCAGCAACACTTGCAGTATAAGAACTACTTTGTGAATATTCACGATCTTCTTGTCGCGTTCCTGCAATATCATCTATTTTTCCATCAAAAGTACGGAGCATAGCCCCGATTTCAAATTCATCCCATCCTTTTTGTGCCATAACCAGTCCCTTACTTTACTTCATCAAACGCACGCTGAATTGCGAGCATATTTGCATCAATTATTTTTTGCGGTAGTTTTCCAAGAACTCTTTGCATACTCTCTTTAAAGAACTCTATATCATACATTCCAGAGATTTTCATAAATGCTCCAAGCATTGGAGTATTTGGAATTGGACGGCCAATAGTTTCGTTTGCAATCGTAATACAATCAACTGTATAAACTTCTTTATCTTGAAGCTTAGGCTGAGCTTGTTTTAATTCATCCGTGCTCATATGTGTTGTAATGATGTACTTTGTACCCTCTTTGTGGTTAATAGTAACATCTGTTGTTATTGCCAATGCAGGATCAATTACAAAAACATAATCGGGTCTCATATATTTTTCATGATTCATAATCACCTTATCATCTACACGGTTATAAGCTGTCATTGCAGCTCCGCGTTTTGCAGATCCGTAAAATGCAAATGCTTGCACTTGTTTACCCGTTGTAGAAATAACATCTGCCAAACCTTTAGCACCTGTAACAGCACCCTGTCCAGCGCGACTATGCCATCTAATCTCTAGCATAAACTCTCCTTCTATTTATATAAGAACCAATAATTCTATTTTACTCCTTAATTTTAGACAAGTTGCTCTTAAAGAAAGCTTGATGTTTTATTCTTTTTTAAGAAATGGTTGAAATGTGTTATTTTTTCCTCTTTTGAAGATAGAGCGCAGCTTCTAAGGCATCATTAAATATAACATTTGTAAACTTTTTTAATGTTTCATTACTATCGTAACCACTTAAAACACCAATAGAATTTACATTTGCACTCTTTGCAGCTAAAAGATCCAGTTTAGTATCGCCAATCATCCATACCTCTCTATTTTTTGTATCTAATTTCTCCAAAGCTTTTATAATCGGCTCTGCATTAGGTTTTGGATTTTGAACATGTTCTCTGCCGATAAGAACATCAAAATGATGCATAATTTCAAAATGTTCCATCAATACTTGAGAATAGCGTCCTGTTTTTGTTGTTACAATACCCAGTGTAGCAAATTGGCTTGCCAACTCTACAGCCTCTTTGGCATTTTGCAGCAGAGTTGTTTTTTGTGTTGAAATATCTCTGTAGCGCTCTTTGTATGTTGTTATAATTTCAGCAATCACACTCTTTTGAACTCCTAGATTCTCATACATGATGTCAAGCGGATAGCCTATAAGAGCTTTTATCTCTTCATCCTCTTTTCTTGAGAGTTTATGAAAGTCAAAAGAGTGGTGAAACGACTCTAAAATTGCATCCGTTGAATCAATCAAAGTGCCGTCTAAATCAAATAATATTATCAAACTATTTCTCCCATTTTATATAATTATGCCATATTCCGCTAGGAGCCGGCTCTATATTTTTAATCTCTTTGCTAACCGTCGTGATTGAGTTTGGAATGTATAAAAAGAGGTATGGATTTTCATCAGTTATTATTTTAAACATCTCCTGCCATGTTTGCGAAAGAGGCTCACTCTCAATCATGCTTTGAGACTCCTCTATCATCTTGTCCATTTTAGAATTATGGTAGCCCACTAAATTAAATCCGCCTTGCTTGTCGTTATCGCTATGCCAAAACATGTAAGGGTCAGGTGTCGGGGAGAGTCCCCATCCAAGCAACACGCTGTCAAACTTATGAGGAAAAACCACCATGTTTAAAAAAGCCTGCCACTCCATGACTCGAAGTGTTACAATGACTCCCGCTTTTTTAAGCTGATGTTGCAGTATCTGCGCAGCGTAAGGTCTTATTTCACTAGAGTTTGAGGTTGCTATCTCAAAAGTAAAGGGATTTTTTTCATCATATCCTGCCTCTTTTAAAAGTTCTTTTGCTCTCTGTATATCTTGCTTTGGTGCTTTAACGCTCTTATTAAACGCTTTAGTACCGGGCAAAAATGGTCCTGTGCAAACCTTTGCATGACCAAAAAAGAGAATATCGACAAGTTCCTCTCTGTCTATGGCTAAAGAGAGCGCTTCTCTGACCTTTGGGTTTTGAAACTTCTCTAAACGAAGATTAAAACCAAGATAAGTGTAGGATTGAGAGATGTTTTCATAAATATTGAACTTTTGAAAAAAATCATCATTCAGCTGTCTTTCATACTGCATAGGTTCAATACTTCCTACATCAAGAGCTGATGATTTGAGCATCAAAAAACGCGTCATGGGGTCGGCTATAACATGAAAAGAGATTGTATCAATCTTTGCCCTGCCCTCAAAATAATCATCAAATGCGCTAAGAATAATATTTTTAGAGTGCTCTAACTGATAAAGCTTATATGCCCCCGTGCCTATGGGATTTGTGTTAAAAGAGGAGCTCATAAGATTCTCTTCGTTTTTTAAACTATGCTCGGGCAGTATTCCCATCATCCAAGTCTCTAAAGCTTTAAAGTAGGGCTCTTTATATTTTACCTTTATGGTAAATTCATCTACCGCTTCAACACTCTCTACAAACCTAAAGTTTGAACTGTAGGGAGAGCTTATTTTTGGCGAGATAAGCACTTTATATGTAAAAAGAACATCTTTTGCGCTAAAACTCTCCCCATCATGCCACTTTACACCTTTACGGAGTTTAAAAAAGAGCGTTTTTTCATCTTCAAAATAGAACTCCTCAGCCAAGTCTCCTATGATTGTTGATAAATCTTTATCATACTTTACAAGCCCATTAAACAAAAACCCAGTAATTTCAGAAGAGCTTGAATCGGTTGCTAGTATGGGGTTTAGTCGTGATGGATTGGCAGATGTAGCTAAATGAAGCGTTGATGCGAAAAGATTTAATGATAAAAACAGAAACAGTAAACAGCGCAAAAAGACTCTTTTTTTTAGCGATTATACCAAATTTAAATAAAGTAGATTGTTAATGAAGATATTGAAAGTAGTTTTTTTTAACAGTGCAAAATGCACTGAAAAAAAGTTTTCGCAGCGATTAACGCTTAGAAAACTGACGAGAACGACGAGCTTTACGCTTACCTGGCTTCTTACGCTCAACAACACGCGAATCACGAGTCATCATACCTTCAGGTTTTAGTATAGCTTTTAACTCTGGGTTAAATTTCACTAACGCGCGAGAGATACCGTGACGAAGTGCATCTGCTTGACCACCGAAACCACCGCCTAAAGTAGTAGCTACGATATCAACCGAAGTATCTTGTTTTGTTAGAGCAAGAGGTTGCTTAACACGAAGTTTTTTCGCCTCTAGTCCACCTAACCACGCATCTAACGAAAGACCGTTTATAGTCATATTTCCACTACCTGGAGTTAACCATACTTTTGCTATTGACGCCTTACGACGGCCTGTTGCATATATTTTTGCCATATAGTTATCCTTACTTAGCTAATTGTGCAGTGTGAGGATGCTCAGCACCTGCATATATTTTTAATTTTTTAAGCATTTTAGCGCCAAGCTTAGTTTTAGGAAGCATACCGCGAGTAGCTAATTTGTAAAGCTTCTCAGGATTTTTCTCTAAAAGCTCAGTCATCTTTACGCTCTTTGTGCTACCAAAGTACCCTGAATGAGAGAAGTACTCTTTGTTAGCGATTTTGCCAAGACCGTTGAATTTTGCTTTTGAAGCGTTAACAATTACAACATAGTCTCCACAATCAATATTTGGAGTAAAACATGGTTTGTTTTTACCACGAAGTATTGTTGCAACTTCAGTGATTATACGACCAAAAGTTTTACCTTCAGCATCAATCAAAACCCATTTTTGATCGATTTGTTCAGGAGTTGCAATTTTCGTAAATTTCATTCTTGAACCTTTCAAGTAATTTTCTTAACATCAACATAATAAAATGCCCGTTTAATTGGCGAAAGTATATCTTTTTAAACTTACAAACAACTGAATTTATGGTTTTTTTAAGTTTTATATTTTTACTATTTTTATACTGCTTTGAAGCAGATAACAAATATATCCATCCACCTCATCGCCGGTTATCTCTTTTATTGCATTAACATAATAATTTACCTGTTTTTTATGCTCATCTACATAAGAGAGTGCACTTTTATAATCAATGATATTCCATCTCTCAAAAAGAGACTCTTTTACAGAATTGCTTTTTACCAAAAGATCTATATATCGAAGATTGTTTTTATATCTAATGGCTTTTTCTTTATAACATTCTCCTTTTACCAAAGAGAGAAATGTCTTATTTTTTAAAAGCATGCTTACTCTATTTTCTATATCCTCTATCTCTTCATCTTCTAAAAAAGCGCCATATTTATTAAGCATCATCTCTTTTGCAAGAGAGATACTCTGTGCATCAAAAGAACCAAGCATCTCCAACATGTAATGCATTGCGATTCCAAAATTTATAGATTTTATATCCTCATCTTGAGCCTTCTCGAGTGCTAAAATATCATTTTGCGTTCCATAGTACAGCTCTTTATACTCAAGAGCCCCTGTTTCTGCTTGCAACTTTGCAAAATCATGCTCTCTTATATGGCTTTTTTGTATATCCAAACTGCCGCTGCATCCAATTTTCAAGTCCAGTATGGCAAACATTGAATCTTTTGATTTAGTAACTATAAAAAGATTTTCTCTTGCTCTTGTAAAAGCGACATAAAGCGCATTGAGGCTATCTTCATGTACCAAAAGCTTCTCTTTTTTTAAAGCATTTTCATAGTTTTTATCAATACTCTCCCGTCCTTTTATGCGAAGATAGATATTTTTTAAAGAGATGCCCTCATACTCATAAATGATAGCATCTCTTGCAGGCGGTGCTTTTTTAAGCCTGTCCATCACTATAACATGTGTAAATTCGAGTCCCTTCGATTTATGAACCGTAAGAACTCTTACACCGCTTAACTGACTTGCCGCCGCACTTAAATCAAGTCTCTCATACTCAAAAAGAAGTGATTCAATATCACTATATTTTGAGAGCGCATCCAAAAATCTAACATAATTAAAATCATCACCAAATAGTTTAAACTCATCTATAATATTTTTAACAACATCTAAGAGTTTCACTTCGTTAAAATCAACCTTTTTAAGAGGGCGGACTTTTTGTGAGACAAGAGCAAAAAAGTTATGTAAATAGATATCTTCGTCAAAATATAGATACTTCAAATACTCTAAAACGGCTTTTATGCTCTTTTGATTTATCAATTTTGTTGTAGTCTCTGTAATAACCTCTATGTTTTTAGCGAGCAAAGCTTCTTTGAGAGTCTGTCCATCGCTATTTGTAGCACAAAGAACGGCTATCTCGCTGCTATTGGCTCCAATAGATAAAAGTTTTTGCACTCTGATGACAACCTCTTCAAGCGGGTCATCATTTTGCACAACCTCAACATATCCTCCCTCTGCACCCTCTCTTACCAATTGAGGAGTATAGTTTTTTATTCTTTTTTCAAACAACTCATTTACAAATGCAACCACCTCTTTTTGTGAACGGTAATTTGTTAAAAGTTTCTCCACATGCGTATCGTTTTCTCTTCTAACAGCATCAAAAAGTGCACTCACTCCACCGCGAAATCTATAAATGGACTGCTTTACATCTCCAACAAAAAAGAAACTTCCATTATCAAAAATACCTTTGCCCGAAGTTATCTCATTTATAAGCGGTTTTAGTACCTCATACTGCAATATACTGGTATCTTGAAACTCATCAAGGAGCATATGCTCTATCTGCGCATCAAGTCTGAAATATAAAAAGTGACTATCCTCAATAAGATTTAAAATCTCATAAACAAGATAAGTTACATCGCTAAAACTAAGTTCGCTGTCATCCATATAAAGTGCTTTTTTTGATTTTATATATATGTCCACAAGTTCTTTGATGGCATAAAAGAAGTTCTGCTCTTTTGCACGACTATGCTCTCTTATCGCCTCTTGTATTTTAGTAAGCAGATGATCTATTTCAGAAGTAAAACATTTCGAAAATGTATTATAATTAAGTGTTTCTCTTCCTATCCATGCTTTTGCACAAAGCTCTTCATAATTTTGGACTTCAACTGATTTAAGCGCTGTTTTAGATGCAGCTTTACATGAAGAGATAATTTTTTTTAGTTCTGCCATAGAAGAGAGAGCTTCTTCTTCAAATACTCTGTAGTTATGTTTTTTAAACTTTATATGCTTTATCTCTTTAAATTTTATGTAAAACTCATCTAAGAGAGAAAATATATCTGTAAATCTTTTGTTAAAAGCAAGCGAGAGCAAAATAAGTGTCTCTTTTTTTCCAGCTACGCTTACCTCTTTTAAAAAGCGAGAGAGAAGCTTAAGCTCATGCTGCGAGGAAGAGGTTGAAAAATCAGGCATTAATGAGGCATAAAGAGAAAATTTACGCAAAATCTGTGTAAAAAAACTATCTATAGTCATAATTTTTGTATGCGAGTTTAAAAACTCATTCAAAACTCTTTGGCGGTTTTGAAGCAAATAATCACGAGAGAGTTCGGTAACTTTTACAATCTCATCAAGCTCGCCTCTGTGTTCAAGCTCCTCTAAAGTTTGAACTATCCTCTCTTGCATCTCATTTGCAGCTTTATTTGTAAAGGTAAGAGCAAGTATCTTTGATGGTTCGGCGCCCTTAAAAAGCAGACTCAAATAACGCACGACCAGCATAAAAGTCTTTCCGCTTCCGGCACTTGCTTCATAAGCTAGGTTATTTATAAACATTATTCTCTACCACACATGATTTTATATTCGCAGTAGAGACAACTTTTAAGATCTTCGCATCTGCTGAAATTAAGCTCTTGAATATTTAAAAGATCTTTTATATTTGATTCCAAAACTGCAAGTTTCTCTTTCAAAAATGGCTCATTTACAATTTTTGACTCTTTGAGATCATAGTATCCGCACCCAGTAACATTACCAAATTTTTGCGCGAGCAGATAGTAAAATTCCAGCTGAAAATCGGTTGCTTCATGCAGATTTTTTTCTGTATAAAGAGGATAAGAACCTGTTTTATAGTCAATAACATAAATATCGCTTCCTTTTTTATCAACTCTGTCTATTTGTCCGACAAGTGTTATACCTGCAAACTCACACTGAAGGCTCTCTTCACACGCTTCGACTCTCCAACCCTGCTTAAATCTTACTACCTCATTCTCGCAAAAGCTCTCCATTCTTCTTTTTTGCAGTGCAATAAGATACTTCTCAAACTCACTATCTCCGCATGCATTGTCAAGCTCTTTATAAAGGTCTTTTTGAAGCGCATGCTTATCTGTATAAAAACTCTTTTTTTCGTAAAGATTTTTAAGTGCTTCATGGACATCCTGACCAATCTCATACTCCTGTGGCATATCTTTTGGAATCTCATGATTTGCTATCTGTTTTATATATTTATAGTAATACTTTCTTCTGCAAGTAAGAAAAGTTTTCAGCTTTGTAGCAGAGAGTTTTTTATCTTTAAAACTGTACTCCAAAACAATATCTTCATCTTTTTTTATGTCAAAAGTTGCTCTTTGAAAAAGCACGCCTGCATAATCAAGCTCTAAATAGCTGTTTTTCTCTTCAATACCGAGCTGTTTTAAAAATCTAGAACCGCTACTCTCATCTGATTTTACAAAAGAGATTGCTGCCTCTTTACTTCTGTTTATCAACATCTCATAATAATGTTTTTGCAGATTTTCTCTGTCTCTCATAGTCGGAAGGTTTGCCATCTCTCTGATATTTGTATTTAAAAACATATCCTTATCACTTTTTTTTGGAACATGTTTGTCGCTAAAATCAACTATAACAACCGCATCAAACTCCACAGAGCGAGTCTCTAAAACCCCCATAACCGTTATTTTTCCGCCTCGCACATCATCAATCGTTCTATTTGCCAATCTTTGCAAAAATAGATTGATTACAGATTTAATATGCATCTCTTTCATAAAAGGTAAAATATTTTTAAAGCTATAAAGCTCCTCTTCAAAAATTTTAATCTCTTTTTTGTTTGTAAAACTCTCTTTGTAGCTCTTTAAAAAAGCTAAAATATCCACATCTGAGCTCTTTTTATTATAAATCGAGTATAAATTTAAATAAAACTCATCACCTACGCGCTCAAGCCTTGCTTCATTCTCTTTAGAATCCTGTTCTATATACTTGCATGTAGCATTTAGTTTCTCATAGATCTTTGTTTTGGCAAAAGGCTCACCCATAGCAAAATTAAAATTAGCACTTTTATCAAAAACCTTAAGTGTCTGCGCAAAATTCTCATCAGGTAAAATAACTGCGATATTTTCAGGTTTATACCCTTTTTTTACAAACTCATATATCTTTGTTTTCACATAAGCAACTTGCAAAACCGGCTCACTGAAAGATTGAGATGTTATCTTTTTATTAAACTCTATTTTCTCTTTTGAGCATATCTTTTTTTTATTAAGAGATAGTGTATATCTATACCCTTGCTCCAGCTCTATACCCATATCTAAAAATTTGCTCTGCATTTTTGTATTGAATCTTGTAGCGCTAAAGATAATACTAACACTGCTAAACACACAGCACTTCTCTAAAAGTTCGAGCTCAAAGTTTGTCAGATGCCCATCTACATACAGCTCTACACTTTTATAATTTTTTATATAACTCTCATTAAAAATATAAAGTTTTGGAAGAAATATCTTATCGAGAACTTTTCTTTGACTACATAAAGTATCATATCTTCTATAAAGTTCCTGAAGTATGGCAATATGCTCCTCATACTCGCCATAGATATCAGAGATACCAAGATTAGCTATATCATACTTCTCGGCACTTAACTCTTGAAAAAATTTAAATATATAGGATGCATTTTTTGTGAAGGTAAAAAAATTTCTTTTAATTTGTAGATTTGAAAAACTTTTAAAATCAGCTGCTTCTAAAAGAAGCAAAACTCTGCTATCCGCATCAAGAGTTTTAAAATCTTTTACTATACATAGATTTGCTATAAAATCACTCATAGTGATGTAATTTGGCAAAAAAAGAGTTGAACCCTCCACAGCTAACTGCTTCTGTCTAATTGCGCGAGCAGATGGTAAGACTATAATAGATTTATTCATAATTTTATTATAACCAATGGCTACCTCTAAAAGCGCTTAATACTCTATAACCTCTTTTGATCTTGTATCTGCTTTAATATTATAAAATCTTTGGATATCTTCCACTTTTACTTTTGCCATAATATCCCATCTTCCCTCTTGAGGAAGTTTTGTTGCACGAAAGGTATAGATTCCATTTTCTATAACAGGATTACTTAACTCTTGGTCATACTTGTGGTTATTTGGTCTTGTGATAACGATTTTAATATCTGCATTATTGACAGGATTGGAAGCACTATCCATAACTCTGTATTTTACAATACAATTTTTCGAGCTTAACTCATCAGAGATATACTCTATTTTATACCTTTTATTAAACTCTATTGCAGATTTTAGTATCTCATTTGCTTTTGCATCTGCCTCATGATAACCCATCATATAGGTATCACTCTTTTCAACAGGAAGTTTATTGGCAATAACAATAGTAGCCACACATGCGATAAATACAAGTGTTATGGATATTACGATTGAATATGGCCATATTTTAGCGCTTTTTTTACTCAAGATTTTGCCTTTTTATATATAGTTTTCTTCTAATGTATAAGAATATGCCATAAAGTATAAAACCGTAAAAAAGTATTTTTACAAAAAATATACTGTTTTGATTAGCATTGCCGACTGCATTTTCTAGAACTACATTTTTACTTTTGGCAATTTGTTCTGCAATATCTGCGTACCCGTTAAACATTGCGCCGGAATATTTGCCAAGCAGCTCATCATCTTTAGCTTTTTGAGCCAAAAGAGGAATAATTGTCCCATTAGAGTTCGTTGCAATCTCTTTAAATGAAGACCAGCCTTCGCTATAAAAAAGAGCCATAATAAAAGCCTGAATAGGCGAAGCAACGGGGCTTAAAACCTGTTTTTTATCAAAAAGCGTGTATAAAGAAGTGTCATTTGCCAGAATATCTACTTTCAAATCTATCTCTGAAAATGTCAGTAAGATAGTCGGCTCATTAAAATCTTTTATCAACTCTTTTTCATAGGCAACTATATTTGTGTTATCAGGCAATTTTTTAAGCATAATAAGTCTTAACGAAACACCTGTTTTTTGATATAGCTCTGAGCCTAATTTTTCAATATCACTCTTAAATAAAGAGTTAAAAATAATCTCATCTTTATAAAGATACCCGGCTATTAAAGAAGATTTAAAAACAGTTAAAAGAACAATTATAAAAAATCCTCTTCTAAAATACAATGAAACTTCCTAGCCGATAAAAAGATGATTTGGTGTTAAAACCACATAAAGTGTATATAGAGCCATAAGCACAAGCCCCCATGAAATTATTTTATCCATTACTATACTCCTTTACTTTACATCAATAATATGATCAGATTCTTTTGAACCAATCATTTTAATTGATGTTTCATCTTTTAAATCGTAAAAATTTGAAGAACTTTTTTGTTGCACATTTACAGCCCAAATTGATAAAAAAACTAAAATTGCAAGCAGCAAAATCGTTGCTATTAACATCCCTGTTATGCCATCAAGAGAGAATATACTTCTATTTTCATTCATAACCAACTCCTTATTTGCTTAAGCTGGTAATATAAGCACCAACTGCTTCTTTTTGCTTATCATTAAGTCTGTCAAACTTAGGCATAGTGCCGATAATACCTTTTTTACCATGTGCAAGAACATTGCTAACTAAAACCGGTGTATATGTTACTATACTTGGAGCCACAAACTCCATGCCTTTTCCATCTTCTCCATGACAAGACATACATGCACCTGCAAATACATCAGCACCTTCGCCACTCATACCATTTGCGACATACTTTGAAACTATATCAATCTCTGCATCTGTAATAAGAGCTCCAGTATTTACATTAAAAAGACCGTTTCGATCAGGCATCGGCATCTCCATGCCCAAAAGCTTGTTATTTGATCCATTTTCTATTATATACTTAACTGATTGTTCATCAATTCTTATATTTAAATTTGCCGCTTTTCCATCAATACCGTCAGCACTTAATCCATGACAAACTTTACACTCTGCCAAATAAACAGACTCTCCCATCTCAACTAATCTTTCGCCTGTAATATCTTTATATTTTTCTTCAAATTTTGCATTATGAACTGCAACATCTTCATTATATTCACCTATTTGCGAATAGGCATTTAAAGGATATCCGATTGTAAAATACCACATACCCCATATCATAGTAAGTAAGAACATAACTGCCCAGCCAGTAGGCAGTTCATTTTTATACTCACCTATACCATCCCAATTTTCATCTGCAAGCTCACCGGATGCAGTGTCAACTTGCATCTGACGAACATACTTGATTACGACAAAAACAGTAATGATTACTAATGCAACCGCTCCCGTTACCGCAAGTATATTTACAATATCATTATTTAAACCGCCTTTGGATGTTGCTACTGACAAATATGTAGCACCAATCATTGCAACAGTTATAATAATTCCCCAAAGATAAAGCTTATTCATATATCTCTCCTCTTTTCTTTTCACCTTCAGAAGGTGCCTCACTATCTGATTTAGGAGATACCGGAGTATCATCTATATCATCTTTTAATGCCATATTGCTATACTGCTCATAATCAATCCCATCAGCATCTTTTTTTTTACTATAGAGATGATATATATATGCATACAAAGCAACAACAAGAAAGAATGTCAGTGCAAAGTATCCGTAAGCCTGTAACTGTGCAATATCCACTTTAAACCCTTTTTATTTAAGACTGTTCATATATGCAATTAATGCAACTATTTCAGGAATTTCACCTCTAGCCACTGCATCTTTAACATCTTGATCTTTCATATCTGCCACTACAGCCTTTGCCTCTTCGAGAGCCAACTCTTTTGCTTCGGCAACGCTTTTACCCATTTTAACAACTTTTGTTGAACCATCTTTCATAGGTACCTCTTGATTATAAGGAACTGAAAAATACTCAGCAACAGTAAGCTGCTCCGCAAAAGCAGTCTCGATATCAGCTTTATTTGTAAACATCCATCTATATGCCGGCATAATAGAACCAGGCACTACGCTTTGCGGATCTTTCATATGATTTTCATGCCAGTCAGTTGTTCTATAGTTACCAACACGCATTAAATCCGGACCTGTTCTTTTAGAACCCCATAAGAATGGACGGTCATACGCATACTCACCACTTAGTGAATAATGTCCATAACGATCAGTTTCTGATTTAAATGGACGAATCAGTTGTGAATGACATGCATTACAACTATTTTTTATATAAACTTGACGACCCGCTAGCTCCAGTGTCGAGTATGGAGCAGTACCAATAACAGGGCGAGATGCTTGCGCAAAACTCGGAAGAATCTCTACTAAACCTGCAAAAGAAATAACTATAAAAACACCTACCGCAAAAAAGAACGGATGCTTTTCTAACCAATGAAACATATTTTATCCTTTCTATTAAGCGCCCATAGGCGATGCATTTTGTAGCTCTATCTCTTCAACACGACGAGCAGTCATAGTTTTGTAAATGTTATATGCAAACATTAAAAAACCGATTAGATATAATAAACCACCAACACCACGAATTACATAATACGGATGAAGAACTGTTACCGTATCGATAAATGAGTAAGCTAAATTACCAAACTCATCATGTGCACGCCACATCATACCTTGCGTAATACCTGAAATCCACATAGAAGTAAAGTACAAAACAACACCTAATGTTTGAATCCAAAACTGCGCCGCCATCAATGACTTAGAGTATAGCTCTCTTTTAAATACGCGAGGTGCCATATGAAAAAGTGCAGCCATAATCATAAAACCAACCCATCCAAGAACACCATCATGAACATGTCCAACAATCCAGTCTGTAAAGTGAGCAATTGCATTAACAGACTTAATAGCTTGAATCGGACCTTCTAATGTTGAAAACATATAAAAAGTTGAAGCTAAAACCATAAATTTAATCAACGGAGAAGCTGCAACTTGCTGCCACTCTCCCTTCATTGTAAGAAGCATATTGATAGCAGATCCCCAAGACGGAAGAATCAATATTATTGAAAAAATCGAACCCATTGTCTGCATCCAGTCCGGAACAGTTGAGTATAAAAGATGGTGCCCGCCTGCCCATAGATAAACAAACATTAATCCCCAAAAAGAGAGTAAAGAGAGCTTATACGAATATATGGCTTGACCCGACTCTTTGGGTAAAAAGTAGTAAATCATTGCAATAATGGGTACAGTAAAAACAAAAGCAACTGCATTATGTCCATACCACCACTGAACAAGAGCATCATTTGTACCGGCATACATAGAAACCGAATGATACCATGCGCCTATACCGCTTTCACCGGCAGCAGATGTTGCTAATATTGTCGGTATTTCCATATTGTTAAATAGATATAGCATCGCTACACCTAAGAAAGTAGCTATATAGTACCATATTGAAATATAGAGAGATTTTTCACGGCGAATACCGATTAAACCAAACATGCCTATGCCCCATATAACCCAAATTATTACTATAACGATATCGATAGGCCACTCAAATTCGGCATACTCTTTGGAAGTTGTTATTCCGGCAAACAGCGAAACAACTACTGCAAGAACTCCCAATACATATAACCAAAAATGTAACTTGCCTAAAAACATCAAAAAGGCTGATTCACCCATTGACACTTTTAGTACACGCTGACCTACATAATACCAAGTAGCAAAAACACCACTTATTGTAAACCCAAATATTACCGCATCTGTATGCAAAGGACGGAGACGACTGAAATTTGTATATTCTGCCAAACTCTCCCCTAAGAATAAATTAGCTTCTGGAAAAGCAAGCTGAAAAGCTAAAATTACACCAATCAGCATTCCAATGATACCAAAAACCACTGTTGTCATCATAAACATTTTGGCAATTGTATAGTCATACTCTAATGGACGATTTTCCATATATAGACTCCTTAAGATTTAAAACAATTAAGTTTAATTGAATTTATTAAACTAATTAACATACATATGATAACAGTATAAATATTTAAGATTTCTTAAACAATGACATTTTTTTGACATATTTTTCATACTGATGGTTTTTATCCTGTTTTTAAGTAATAAATTTGTAAAAAATTATTTTTGAAAGGGAAGAGGAAGAAGTTTTTATCTTTTTATTAAAGATAAAAACTCATTGAAGATATATCTGCTCTCTTTTGGGCCAGGGCTGGCTTCTGGGTGATGCTGAACAGAAAATATTGGAGCATTATTGTATTTTAATCCCTCTATTGTATTGTCAAATAGATTAAGATGTGTAACCTCTGCTACTTCAACAATATTTTGAGGAACATTATAATTGTGATTTTGTGCAGTGATTTCAACCAATCCTGTTTTAATGTTTTTTACAGGATGATTACCGCCATGATGACCAAATTTCAATTTATATGTATCATATCCGTGTGATATTGAAAGAAGCTGATGCCCAAGACATATTCCAAACATAGGAACTTTTGCAGCTATTAATTTTTTTATCTCTTCTTGCTCTTTTTTTAAAACCAGCGGATCACCTGGACCATTTGAGAGAAAAACACCGTCTATCTCTTTTTTATTATATCTATCTATTAAATTTTCTGCACTAAAATTATTTGGTATTACTTCAACACTCATTTTAGCATTTACAAGTTCATTTAAAATATTTCTTTTTACACCAAAATCTAAAACTGCTATATTTGCCTCCGGTGTCGGTGCAGAGTTATAATCAAACTCTCTATAATCATAAGTTGACTGAGTATGTTTATATGCTGTTTTTGTACTTACTTGCTCTATATAATTAATATCTTCTATTCTAGGTGATTGAGCCAAAATATTTTTTAACTCTTCTTTATCACTTATTTCAGTAGATGCTATCATCATCATAGCACCCTCTTTTCTTAGCATTTTTGTTATATATCTTGTATCAATATCACAAATACCCATAACATTTTGTTCTTTTAAAAAACTAGCCAGTGATGCTTCTGCTCTAAAATTGGAGTATCTATCCTGATACTTTCTAACTATCATTCCTTTTGCATGTGCAGATTTACTCTCCATATCTTGAGAATTAACCCCGACATTACCAATTTCTGGCATTGTAAAAGTTACAAACTGACCGGCATAAGACGGATCTGACATTACTTCCTGATACCCACTCATAGAAGTGTTAAACACAATCTCGCCAACTACAGTATCTTCTGCACCAAAACTATGAGCCTCTAAAAAAGTTCCATTTTCAAAATATAGCCAAACTTTTTTTGTTAAAACTTTCATATTCACTACTCCATGCCTCTTTTTGTAAGCTCTTCTCTATAGAGCTTTTCATATAAAATATCAAACTCGTCAGTTCCCGGAATATACTTCTTTTTGTATGTTCTAATTTTGTCCATTATTATATTATCCAGCTCAGAAGCTTCTGTTATAAAAGATGTAATCGCATTAAAAATAATATTTTTAATACGATTTTCTGTTACATCAAAATGAATCAGATCCTCTTCATAAAGCTCATCTAAAATTTTATGCGAAATATCTGAATAACGCTCTTCATAATTTAAGATAACACCAAATTCAGGAGCTAGCTTTTTCTTTATCATAAAAAAGAGCTGTCTCTCATCAACAAGATTAAACTCTATCTGCTCTTCATTTGCTTCACAAATCTCTCTCGCCTTCTCTTCCAAAGCAATCTCTTGCTTAACATCATGTGCTAATATTTTTTGAGATTCCTGTGCAATTGGCTCAAGACCCTTTGTCATCGTAACAACACCACTCTTCTTTAAATCAACTGCAATCTTATTCGCTATATGAGGTATAGTTTTAAGTGATATTTTCATCGATAGACCCTACTTGTTTTAAAATAAATTTGGATATTTTACAATAAGTAAGGTTAGTTTATGATTAGAGAATAAACTACTTTACTTAATATTGCTGATAACTTAAAAGCTGTTTATAAAATAATTGTGTCGTCTCTCTCCGGAGATGTTGAGATAATACCCACTTTCGTTTTTGTAATCTCTTCAATCACTTTAATATACTCTTGCGCCTCTTTTGGCAAATCTTCTAATCTTCTTGCTCCAACAGATTTATCCCAACCTTTAAACGATTTATAAATCGGTTTTACATCATCTAAATTTTGCGGAAGATAGTCTATCTTTTCACCGTTTAATTCATAAGCAACACATATTTTAACTTCTTCAAATCCATCGAGAACATCGAGCTTCATAAGTGCAAGCTCGTCACAGCCGTTTAAGCGGCTTGCGTATCTGCACGCTACCGCATCAAACCATCCGCATCTTCTTGCGCGCCCTGTTGTTGTGCCAAACTCATGCCCCTGTTTTCCGAGTCTTTTTCCATCTTCACCCAAATCTTCACTTGGAAAAGGTCCATTTCCAACACGCGTACAATATGCTTTAACAATGCCGGTAATTTTACCGATATCTTTTGCATTTATTCCCAAACCTGTACAGGCGCCTGCACTAACCGTTGAGCTTGATGTTACATAAGGATATGTTCCATGATCAATATCAAGCATTGTTCCCTGAGCACCCTCTAAAAGAACTCTTTTATTCTCTTCATCTAACGCTCTCCAAAGCATCTGAGTCGTATCAGTAATAAATGGAGCGAGTTTAGCTTTATACCCCTCTAGCTCATCTAAAAGTTCAGCTTTATTCGGTGTTTTTATATCCAAAATGTCAAATATATCTCTATTTTGTTCAAAATAGCCCATAATTGAATCGCAAAGTCTCGCAGGATTTAAAAGTTCCCCTACTCTAACGCCTACTCTGTTTATTTTATCAGAATAGGCAGGTCCTATTCCTTTACCTGTTGTACCAATTGCTTTATCGCCTTTTAATTTTTCACGGGCTTGATCGATTAGAGAGTGGTAAGGCAGGTTTAAGTGAGCTTTGTCGGAGATAAAAAGTCTTCCTTCTAAGCCTTCAAACTGAGTCATCTCCTTAATAATGGATTCTGGAGAGAGAACAACGCCATTGCCCACAATATTAACAGCTTTAGGATTTAATACACCAGAAGGTATAAGGTGAAGTGCATATTTTACGCCATCAACCCAAATTGTATGGCCTGCATTGTGTCCGCCCTGGCTTCTGCAAACCATATCATATTTACCGGCCAATCTATCTACAATTTTGCCTTTTCCTTCATCGCCCCACTGTATACCTACTATTAAATCTGCTTTCATTATTATCCTCTTTTAATTCGCTTTTGTTTCTATCAATACATCTGTGTAAATTGCAAAACCTACAGAAGTTAGCTCTGAATTTTTGTATCTTCCGCCTCTTGCATAAACTTCGTTTTTATCTATGACTCTAAAAAACAGCTCATCATAATAGAGCATTTTTGCATAATATATCGGAGCTAGAACACTTTTTTTACAAACCATGGCATTGCATAAATTTTTCATCTTTTCCAGCTCAACTTTTATTTCGTCTGGAACAATCTTAAGCAACTCGTCTACTTGTTCTACATGTTGGAGATATACAAGTTTTTCAAGCCATTTCACTTTAAGATTTAATAATTTTTCTATATTTACATAACGAAAATCATCCAAAGTCAACTCATCAAACATCTCAACCAATATTTTGGGAATCACCATATTTGAAATTTGAACAAGGGGTTCTACTTCTAATTTATCAAAAATATCCGTTGCTATATTTAAAATTGATGATACTTTGCTCTCACCCATAAATTCTGCACCGATTTGATACTGCTCATCTGTAGGATATCGAAAAACTGGTTGGATATAAAACCATTTTTTATGTTCAGTATTTCTTCCTAATCTTTTCTCAATAATTCTAACAACATCTATAGTTGAATCCGCTCTTAAAGAGATAGCGTTGTTTTTTTCATCATTTACTTTTATAAGTTCTCTCTCATCTGCAATACTTTTATGCTGATGGTATGAAAATATAGGAGTGGCGATCTCCTCAAATCCCTTAGAGTACAAAATATCGCTAGCGATTTTTTCTATCTCTCTTTTTATCTTAGCACTATTGCCGAAGTAGAGTTTTGAACCGCTGGGAATTTCATGTTCTAGTATCATCTATTTACCAACTTTGAAGTATTTTTCATTAAAAATTCTATTTGCTGTTCCATCATAAGATCTGCGGCCAAGTTTTGCAAGAGCAAGTTCAATAGAGTTTACAACCCATGCCATCTCATACGGAGGAATCAATCCCATTTGATTTATTCGAAAAATTTTACCATTTAGATGATCCTGCCCGCCAGCTACATTTACTTCAAATTGATCTTTTAAAATTTTTCTAATTTGCGAAGCATCAACATCATCAATTGTCGTCATAGAGAGTGCAGGAGTTTTTGGATATATATGCAAACCTATCGCTTTTAACGCTGAAACAACAGCATCGGCACGAACTGCGGTCTCCTCATAAAGCTTATTCAGTCCGCCGTTTTTTTCGATAGTTTCCAAAATCTCCAAAAGACCGATAGTCAAAGTTGTAGCAGCCGTCCATGCAGTAGTATTTTTTCTTTGAGATTTTATCTCTGTAGCAAGATTAAAGTAGTAACCTCTTCCGTTTCCGATCTTCTCTATCGCTGCATTGCTCAAGCCAAGTATCGCAAGTCCCGGAGGAAGCATAAGAGCTTTTTGGCTTCCCGCTATAAGACAATCAATATTGCTTACATCAATCTCTTCAACACCAACAGCAGTAATGCCATCAGCAATAATCATAATATTGGAATTTATCTCTTTTACAGCTTTGGCAATCTCTTCAACAGGATGACGAAGTCCACCTGCTGATTCACTAACTTGAATCGCAATAGCATCGATATTAGAGTCGCTTTTTATCAATGCAACAACTTCTTCAACACTTACAGGAGTATCCCACTCATTTTTTATCTCAATATTTCCAAGTCCATGAGCTACAGCAATTTTTCCAAATCTCTCGCCAAATTTTCCGGAGTTTACATTTAAAAGAGTATTATGACACAAGTTTATAACAGCAGCTTCCATCGCTCCCGTTCCACTGGATGCAAGCATAACAACCTCATCACTTTTAAACAAATCAAAAAGATATTTTCTAGTTTTTTCAAAAATAGCTTCAAATTCGGGTGTGCGGTGATGCATCGTCTCATCACTCATTGCATTACGAACATTTTGGGGTACCGGGGTCGGTCCAGGAGTAAAAAGTAGCATTTAAAAATTCCTAAAATAGATTATTATTAAAACCACGCATTATATCCAAATAACTTAAATTGACACTTTATTTTTATGCTAGAATTGCATTGAAAATTTTAAAATTTTACAGGTCAAGGATTTTTATGACACTATTTGATTCAGTGATTTTAGGCATAATTGAAGGTTTTACGGAGTTTTTGCCTATCTCTTCTACAGGTCATCTTATAGTTGCAAGCCATTTTTTAGATATAGAACAAAATAGTGTAAACAAGGCATATGAGGTTATCATTCAATTCTCTGCGATTTTGGCTGTTATCTTTAACTATAAGGATAAATTTAGCATAAAAAAAATTGATTTGTGGATGAAAGTTTTTATTGCATTTCTTCCTTTGGCTATTATCGGCTTTATCTTCTCTTCACAAATAAAAGAACTCTTTAATGTAACTATTGTGGCAGTTATGTTTATTGCCGGCGGAATACTTTTTTTGATAGTAGAGAAATTTTTTATACATGAAGATGCTCATACAACCCACAGTGTTGAGGATGTCACCCTGAAACAATCTCTAATAATAGGTTTCGCTCAAGTATTCGCACTCATTCCCGGAACTAGTAGGGCTGGTTCCACAATTATTGGTGCTCTTCTTGTAGGACTCAATCGAAAAACAAGTGCAGAGTTTAGTTTTTTGTTGGCATTTCCAGTTATGAGCGCTGTTGCCGCTTACGATTTGCTAAAATATTATAAAGACTTTACCGATACTAATATTATGGTTCTAACAGTCGGTTTTGTCACATCTTTTATCGTTGCATATCTAACAATAAAACTATTTCTAAAATTTCTAGATAAATTTACCTTTGTCTCTTTTGGAATTTATCGCATACTTTTTGGAGTTATTTTATTGACTATTTTTCATTAGTTCTATAGAGTTTGCAAAATAATCTTCGCCAATTCAAGTGCTTTTGCACGATGTGACAACTGTTTTTTTATTTCATCATCTAATTGACCTAATGTTTTGTCGTAGCCTAAGGGGATAAACATAGGATCATATCCAAATCCGCCATCTCCAACAGCTTCTGCAACTACCTCTCCATACATCCAGCCATGTACTGAATATTCACCCTTATTTGTAACTATTGCTATTGCTGCTGTATAATGAGCAGGTGATTTTTTTACATTTTTATCTTTTATATCTTGAATAAGTTTATATAAGTTATCTTTATCAGTTGCGCCTTTTCTTGCATATCTTGCACTATATATCCCGGGTTTGCCATTAAGAAGATCAACACTAATCCCGCTGTCATCAGCTAATACTATAATATCTTCATATCCCAATTTTTCATTTAAAGCTTTATAAACAGCTCTTGCTTTTATAAGCGCATTCTCTTTAAAATCATCTCCGTCTTCAATTATTTCAAACTCTTCTAAAAGCTCACTATATGGAATCACCTCAAACTCTTCGCAAAGCGCTTTTATCTCTCTCACTTTCCCTTTATTTGATGTAGCCAATATCAATTTCACATCTTATCCTTATAATTTACTTTAAATATATGTTTTTTTCATCCACAAAGTTTCTGTAAACAATCTTTTTAATATAATTGCAAAATTATATAATATTTAAGGCAGATAATGTTTAAAAAAGTATTTCCTCTCTCAGCAATTCTTTCTCTCAGATTTTTAGGCCTCTTTTTAGTATTACCGGTTATTTCAATTTTTGCGCTTGAACTTGAAGGATCCACTCCTCTTCTTGTTGGTATAGTTGTCGGCGGTTACGCATTGACTCAAGCTCTTTTTCAAGTTCCTTTTGGAACAATGAGCGATAAAATAGGCAGAAAACCGACTTTGCTGGTTGGTTTGCTTATCTTCTTAGCCGGTTCTATTATTTGTGCTTACTCCAGTGATATATATACGCTTATGTTAGGTCGTTTCTTACAAGGTGCAGGAGCAATTGGCTCTGTTATCACAGCAATGATTTCTGATTTGGTTGAAGAGGAGATAAGGGGAAAAGCAATGGCAATTATGGGAGCATCTATAGCTTTGAGCTTTGCTCTTGCTATGGGCCTTGGTCCTGTACTCGGTGCTAAATTTGGTATTGCATCGCTCTTTATATTGACTGCTGTTTTTGCTGTTTTGGCTATTATTCTTCTTTTTACAAAAGTACCGACACCACCAAAAATCAAACATATATATCATGCAACAGCAAAAACTTCTGATATCCTAAAAGATCCAAATCTTTTAAATATGATTATTGTCAATGCGATGCAAAAAGGCTTAATGACTATCGCCTTTGTTCTTATACCTATTATTTTAACAAGCGATACATTTTCTTGGCAAAAATCAGATCTCTATATGGCTTATCTTCCTGCTATGGTTTTTGGCTTAGCCGCGATGGGTCCTGCTGTAATATTTGGTGAAAAACATAACAAACCAAAAGAGATATTTTTATTCTCTATTGTTCTTTTTATCGTTTCATTTTTAATTATGGGATTAACAACTTCAAGTATATTTTTTATAGTTGGAGTTGTGCTGTTTTTTATAGCTTTCAATATGATGGAGCCATTAGTTCAGTCTATGATAACAAAGTTTGCTAAGGTGCATCAAAAAGGAGCCGCTCTTGGTATTTCAAATTCTGTTGCCTATTTTTCTACATTTATAGGCGGTACATCGGCAGGACTCTTTTTGGGATTTAGTGACAGAGAAACTATTGGTGTATCAGTTGCAGCTATTGCGGCTTTATGGCTTTTATGGACATTGAAACTTCAAAATCCTACTAAATACTCTCATATTTATCTTCCACAAACAAGTGTAGATATGGATAAACTGACAAACTTTGAGCATAAGCATATTGCAGAGTGGTATATAAATGATACGGAAAAACTTGTTATTGTAAAATATACAAAAGATGCAATAGAAGAAGAAACTCTTAAAGCGGCAATATCTAAATAAAACATAATAGGCAAGAGAAAATCTTACCTATTATTTCTATTTTTGCGGAATTACATACATATTGTAGTAGCGACCTTCAAATTTTGGCGGTTTTTCCATAACAGCAATATCTTCTACCATAGGCCAAATTCTCAAAAGAACATCTTTAGCAGCTTCCGGATTTGCCATTTCGCGCCCTTTTAAAAATACACGAAATTTTACATGCTTGCCTTGTTCAAGAAACTCCCTTGCATGTTTAACTTTATATGCAATATCATTTTCTGCAATTTTCACGGAGAGCTTTATCTCTTTAACATCAATCTTGACCTGATTTTTTCTCTGCTCTTTTTGTTTTTTCTCTTCTTGATATTTATACTTACCGTAATCCATAATCTTTGCGACAGGAGGCTTTGCATCCGGAGCGATTAAAACCAAATCTAAACCCAACTCATTTGCTTTTTCCATAGCTTCATCAATTGAGACTATCCCTAAAGATTCTGCTCCATCTACATTACAACGCACCTCTGGTACACGGATATCGTCATTCATTATGACACGGTCTGTTTTTTTACTCAAAAATTTACCCCATTTATTTTAGTTTGGATAAGTGAAAGAAATTCGCTTTCACTTAAATTATACTGCTCTCTTGTTCTTCTATCGCGTATAGCAACAGTTCGAGATGCAACCTCTTCGTCACCTATAATTGCTAACATAGGTACTCTTGTCTTTTCTGCCGTTCTAATTCTTTTATTTAAAGAATCATTTTTAGAGTAAATTTCACTATCTGCTCCCAAATCTATCAATTTGTCTGCCAGCTCCTTCGCGTATTCGTTGTGCGTAGAAGCAATTGGAACAATTGCTACTTGAGTAGGAGCGATAAACATTGGAAATTCTCCAGCATAATGCTCTGTTAATATACCAATAAAACGCTCAAACGAACCTAAAATTGCTCTATGAATCATTACAGGCTGAATTTTGTCATTGTTCTCTCCATTATATTCAAGCTCAAATCTCTCAGGCAGATTAAAATCCAGCTGAATCGTTCCGCACTGCCACTCTCTGCCGATTGCATCTGTTATTTTGATATCAATCTTTGGACCGTAAAAAGCTCCGCCACCCTCATCAATCTCATAAACAAGACCATTTTTATCCATTGCATTTTTTAAAGCCTGTGTAGAAACTTCCCACACTTCATCGCTTCCGACTGCTTTTTCAGGCTTGGTTGATATCATCATCTTATAGTCAAACTCAAATGTGGACATAATTTTATCTACAAAATCAACAACTTCTATAATCTGCTCTTCGATCTGGTCTGCTCTACAAAAAATATGCGCATCATCCTGAGTAAACTCACGAACACGAAAAAGCCCATGAAGCGCCCCAGTCATCTCGTGACGATGTACTACACCATACTCAAAATATTTTAGAGGCAGATCTCTATATGAGTGCAGATCTTCTTCATATACTTTAATATGACCGACACAGTTCATAGGTTTTACACCAAACTCTATCTCATCTATGTTTGTAAAGTACATGTTTTCGCCGT
The DNA here is from genome assembly GCF_009883775.1 of Sulfurimonas sp. CVO. Classification (NCBI taxonomy): domain Bacteria; kingdom Pseudomonadati; phylum Campylobacterota; class Epsilonproteobacteria; order Campylobacterales; family Sulfurimonadaceae; genus Sulfurimonas; species Sulfurimonas sp. CVO. Next base: position 101,086 of record NZ_CP033720.1, on the reverse strand, counting down.
AATTTTGATAGTGCCCTGATGTTTTCCATAAATCTGAACGAAGCATTTCAGGTCCGCGAACAGGCTCATAACCACGCTTGCGGTGCGCTTTAAAAAGCAAAGACTCTAATCTTGCACGAAGCCTCCCGCCTGCAGGAAGCCAGATAGGAAAACCAGCCCCTACCTCTTCACGAAATGTAAACATCTTCATCTCGGCACCAAGTTTACGATGGTCTCTTTTTTCAGCCTCTGCCATCATATCAAGATACGCTTTTAATGCCTCTTTATCTGCAAACGCTATACCGTATATACGGGTAAGCATCTCGTTTTTAGAGTCTCCGCCAAGATATGCACCTGCGATCTTTGTAAGCTTGAAGTATCTTATAAGCCCGATATTAGGGAGGTGCGGACCGCGGCAGAGATCTTCAAATTCACCCTGCTTGTAGATAGAGACCGTATCACTAGGGATGCGCTCCATAACTGCAAGCTTTAGATGGTCACCTTTAAACTTCTCTTTTGCCTCGCTCATAGAGATCTCATACTTCTCTATCTCGTACTTCTTTTTAGCAAGCGATAACATCTCTTTTTCTATCTTTTTAAGATCACCCTCGCCTATCTCTTCATTGGTTTTGAAGTCATAGTAAAACCCCTCTTTTACAGTAGGCCCGACATAGAATTTTGCATCAGGATAGAGTGATTTGATAGCTTGCGCCATAAGGTGAGCCGTTGAGTGACGAAGAACTTCTAAAGAGTCCGATGAGTTGTCCAAGTGAATCTGCTCACCCTCAAAACCAAGCTCTTTAGCAGTTTGCAAATCAATTATTTCACCGTTATGTTTTATTGCGATTACATTCAAAATATATTCCTTTTTTTACAATTCAGTTTTTAAAACTGCGCCGTTTGAAGCGTTTGAAACTAAAAGTGAATATCGCTTAAGCCATTTTGACGCAATCTCTTTTTTTATAGGCTTCCAGTGAAGACGGCGCTGTTCAAGAACTTCATAATTAACATTAAGTTCAAGTAGATGTTTATCAACATCAAGCTCTATCTCATCACCGTCTTCTATAAGTGCTATCAAACCACCTTCTGCGGCTTCAGGTGAAACATGACCAATACTAGCACCTTTAGTTGCTCCGGAAAATCTTCCATCAGTAATAAGTGCTACACTGCTTCCAAGACCCATGCCTTGAATAAGTGCCGTTGGAGCAAGCATCTCCTGCATACCAGGACCTCCTTTTGGACCCTCATAACGAATAACCACAACACTGCCAGGCTTTACTTTATGGCTCATTATTCCTGCAATTGCTTCATTTTGAGAGTTAAAACAGATTGCTTTACCTTTGAACTGTCTCATATTTGCTTCAATTCCGGCAGTTTTTACAACAGCTCCTTCTTCAGCAAGATTTCCAAAAAGAATTGAAAGTCCTCCTACTGGAGAAAATGCATTTTCATTTGTATGAATAATATTTTCATCTAAAATCTTAGCATCTTTTATGCGTTCTCCAAGTGTCTCTCCTGTTACAGTAGGATTGTCTAAATAGAGTAGCCCTCCTCTACGACTTACCTCTTTCATTACAGCATTTACTCCGCCTGCACGGTTAATATCATCCATATGAACAGTTGTTAATGATGGAGATATTTTAGCTATGTGTGCTACTTTATCAGCAATTTCATTGATTTGAGTGATATCAAAATCTACTCCAGCCTCTTTTGCGATTGCCAGCATGTGCAAAACAGTATTTGAACTTCCGCCCATAGCCATATCTACAACAAATGCATTATGAATAGCTTTTTCATTGAGCACATTTTTTAAATTATATTTACTATCATCAGCCTTTGCCATCTCTACAATTCTCTTAGCCGCTTTTTTAACCAGCTCAATTCTTGCAGGTGTCATTGCTAAAATAGTGCCGTTACCCGGGAGCGCAATTCCCATTGTTTCACACAAAGTATTCATAGAGTTTGCCGTAAACATTCCAGAACAGCTTCCTCCACTTGGACATGCATTGCATTCTATATCATAAAGCTCTTCATCACTCATTTTTCCTTCATTGTATTGTCCAACAGCTTCAAATGCGGTAGAGAGATCTATCGGAGTTCCATCCTTCTTATGACCCGCCGGCATCGGACCGCCTGAAACAAAAACTGTAGGAACATTTACTCTAAGTGCTCCCATAATCATACCAGGAACAATTTTGTCACAGTTTGGTATACATATCATTGCATCAAGTTTATGAGCATTCATAACAGTTTCAATAGAGTCTGCAATTATTTCACGAGAAGGGAGAGAGTAAAGCATTCCATCATGACCCATTGCTATTCCGTCGTCAACACCTATAGTATTAAACACAAACGGCACCCCGCCAGCTTCTCGAATAGCTTCTTTTACAATTTCACCATATTCGTGTAAGAAAAAATGTCCAGGAATAATGTCTATATAACTGTTTGCTATTCCAATAAACGGCTTATCAAAATCTTCATCTTTTAATCCTGTTGCTCGAAGCAGTGAGCGGTGAGGAGCCTTATCAAACCCCTTTTTTATGGTGTCACTTCTCATTAAAAATCCTTCAATCTATTATTGTTATCTTTTATTATAAGTATGATTATACCATTTTTTTTAAATTTTTTTACAAAAACTCTTTACAAACAAAAATAAAATGGCTATAATTCCGCTCACTTAAAAAAAATAAGTGTAAAAACTGCGGGAATAGCTCAGTGGTAGAGCACAACCTTGCCAAGGTTGGGGTCGCGAGTTCGAACCTCGTTTCCCGCTCCATTTTTAAATTATTAACTGTTAAAAAAGACACCCAACAATGCCCGGGTGGCGAAATCGGTAGACGCAGGGGACTTAAAATCCCCCGGTAGCAATACTGTGCCGGTTCAAGTCCGGCCTCGGGCACCATTGATTTTTAGATGTTTTGACTGGTGCCATCGCCAAGTGGTAAGGCCGCAGCCTGCAAAGCTGCTATCCCCAGTTCAAATCTGGGTGGCACCTCCAGTTATTGACTTAAAAAATCTTTTCAAATATAAATGTGGATCTTTGGCAGAGTTGGTCGATTGCACCGGTCTTGAAAACCGGCGAGGGTTATACCTCCCAGAGTTCGAATCTCTGAGGGTCCACCACTTTAAAATCCTTTAAAACTCCCTAAAATAGGCTTCCAAACAACACTTTAAGCTTACGAAAAAAACTTCATTGTTACCCTATTGCTACCCATCTTTTATAAATTTACTTTTTTTGGTTAAAATTTTTGTGTTCAAACATAGTAGTTTGACAAAATTGAAGTTCCTACTTTAAAAGTATAAAATGCATGACACAAAGAGAGAGTGAAGTCATAGTTAACACTTTCGGATTATGCATAATGAATTAAATTAATTAAGATGTAAACTTAGAAGTTTAGCGCAAAACAATAAGCAGAGTGGTTCTGCATTATATAATAAAAATAAGAAGAGTAAGTGCGACTCATGCAGGAAGTAGCCGACTTACTCTAAATGGAAAAAGACGAATTCGTATCTTGCTTTATCTGCGAATTTAAGAGGAAAACGAGAACTTAAATGTATATTGAGTAAGTTTGAAAGCACTATGAGCTTTAAAGTTTTTCTAATGATTGACATCTAGTTTAGACCCGAACTATCTTTAGTATTGATTATTATGGAAAATATTCCTAATGTCAATCAGATCATTATCGAGGAGATAAGAGATCTAAGAAAAGTTGTAGAGACTGCAATGCTTTGCAAATGCAACAAAGTTGATTTAACTGATGAGTTCAATATTAAGGGGCAAAAAAAAGCTGCCAAACTGTTAGACATCTCAGTAGAAACTTTGCAAGATAGATTAAAGGAGGGAAAAAGATTGAAAGAAAATATGCACTATCGTGTTAAAATCAGAGAGTCTGGTCGCAAGCGTTATTTCTTCAACCAAAGTGCCCTTCTATCTGTAAAAGGGCTAATATAGAGTATAGTTTACATTTGAACTAGATAAAAAACAAATGAATGAAAATCGAGAGGTTTTGCTCATATACAAGCAAAATTTATATATAAGTAAGTATCAAAAGTGATCATTATTTGATAACTGAAAAAAATTTAACTCTAAAAGTAAAAATCTGATAATAGAGACACTTCAATTTAATTAAAAAGGCTAGGACTAGCTACCTTAGCCTTTTTATCAAAACACAGGAATGGCTCTCTATCCCTAAAAAAATAAGCCAAGATCAAAGAACTCTCAAGTATCCTACAGCTGATATTGCATTATTTTCAGCATATTCTCGTTAGTATGATTGTCAGAACTTGCTACTATCAATAGATTATAAATGAGATTCAATGGAATTAAAGAGCCTTTGTCTTTTGTTCATCCAAAACTTTTTTAGGATCTTTGATAACCTCACAAGACAATTCATTTGGAATCTTTTATAATTTAGCTCTCATACTTTTTACTTATCTCATTCAAAAAATATATCCCTTTTTTTCTGTAGAGATTACAAATCATTTTAGCACTATCATTTTCACCAAGTTTATATAATAATTCAATAGTATTCTCAATCTGCTCTTGTTTATATGTCGGAAAAATATCGTTTGTAAGCATTTCTACATAAAGTGAACCAACATTTTTCGGACTATTTTGAACAAGTCTTTCAAATTCCTCAATGATAAAATAGGAGTTATGATTTTTCTCCGTATATTTTACAGTGAGTGTTAGATAAGGCAGGATCTCATCATCAATAGTATCTATAAAAACAAACCATTTTGATAAAGTTGAAAATATTGCCTGAGCACTATTTGAAGCATCTTCTCTTAATAATTCATATATGTTTTGCCATAGGATAAATATCTTTGTTCGTGCCTCTTCAGTAATGTTCTTTCTATCTACTTGCCACATAAATCTAATCAACTCAAGTATAGATTCTTGATCTTTTGACTCTATAACATCAAAGATTGTTTTATTATCTTTAGAAGAATTGTACATTATGCAAATATGTTGTATGACTTTTCGTTTTGCAGGATCAGATCTAAATTTGAATTTCAGTGCTTTTTCAATATGCCCATACTGTTTCAATTGTTCATATATGTCTGTATAAACTGTAGATGAATATAAAAAATATCCAGATATGGCAATCTCCCACAAGTCATCATTTTCTATAGGAAATATTCGGTTAAAATTATTATTTACCCACTCTTTATCCAAAAATTTTAGATTTGGTAAATAATCCCCAAGGATAGTAAATATAGACTTAGAATACTCGGTATTTTCATCAAGCTGTTTTGTGAAAAATTCTTTTATGTCATCTTCCCATTTTATCTTTTGAGAACTGTTTAATCTTCCATATCTCAATGCATAGTTAATAAGTGCATGCAATGCTTTGCCATTGATAGAATTTAGGACATAAGTACTCATATCATTATCATATTCTATTTGCTCTTCTTCCTTATGTTTTAGCAGTAAAAAAATAATCTCTTTTGCTTGTGGAAGATATTTTTTATCAAATGCGTTTTCATCACTTTTAGTGCCATACTCTATCAAACTTGCTATTTGACCTTTCAGCCATAATACATATTGCTCTTCTGATGCAAAAAAATCTTCATCCAATATTTTTAAAATAAATTCAAAAACTTTGCCCCACTCAAATTTTTTCTTTTCATTCCAAGCGTTTGTAAGACCATATATAAGATGATATTTATAGGTCCAATCAAGCTCTATAAACTTTTCCATCTTTAGTGAGTACTTACTTGGATCTTCTTTTACACAATCTGCTAAATCATTAGCCAATCCTTCAATAAGATCACTATCTCTAGTGAATCTCTCTTTTGCTTTTTTTGATGGATCGAATGTTTTGATTTCTTGGATAATTTCATCTACTGTTTTATTGCAAAAAACATCTTTCTCTTCTATAGGACTTTCATATCCAGTCTTCAAAGTCCAACCACTTGTCCAATGATCAAATCCTGGATGCCCTAGTTCAGAAGAGTTTACAACATTATATTTTTCATATAGCTCTTCTGCTTCTGTACTTGATGCTTTGATACTCCACAACCACTCTTTTTTCTTGTAGGCAGTAATACTCTCTAACTGCTCTCCAGAATAATATTTTGAATAATCCAAGCTTTCTATCCAAGCTATCAACTTTTCAAATTCATCTTCACTAAATTTGCCGTTCCTATCTTCCAAAAGTTTATAAAGTTCATGTTTGAAGGTAGTATCTATTGTATCTTTATAAGCATCAAACCAGTTCCAGAACAACTCTTTTAATACATCATACTTATTGTTGATAGTATGAAATGCTAACCTTTTAAAAATTGGATGTTCTGCATCTAAAAAATTTTCTACAAAACTTTTTACTTTATCTGCATCAAGATATTCTAATAAGTCTCTTGTAAAAGATATAAGCTGATTGTCATACCTTTCAGGAAAACTATTTTGAGGGTGATCTTCAATAGAAGCTATCCAGACATTATTAAATGCAGCCTCATCTTCCTCAATAACCTGTTCTAAAATGGATATTAATATCTCAAGCCCAGCTATATCAATCATTTCAACTATTGATTTAGAGTGTTTCTCTAAAAGGCTATTTAACCAATATTTTTCAAGTAATGGCTCTCTCTCCTGATAAGATTTCCCCTTATCTTGGATATCATAATCAAAAATAACCCTTAAAAGTTTTAAGATATATTCAATCATACCATTCTCAATCAGCATAGGTAAGACAATTTTTTCAATTTCACTGTTTAATAGACCGCTACCTCCAGAGTCTTTCAAAAGCATATGAATCAGATCAATATGTTCTAGTGTTATATTCTCCTTTGAAAGATTTAATAAAATTTTGACTATAGAATAATCAGTGTAATAATCATAACTTTTATGCTCTTTTCTATACTCAAAAAATGCATTGACTATATCTAGTAAAATCTTAGTAGTCTCACTTCTCTCTTCTTCTTTATTTTGCAAAGAAACTGTTTCTAAAAAACTCAAGAAAATTCTCATATCCTCTTGCGGTTTAAAATAGTTTTCTTTATACAAAGGTTCAAGCCAAACATAGAGATTTTGATATTTAGAAGCATTTTGAAAAAAATATTTTTCATAATCTGGATTTAACTTCATTTTTTGAATAGTTGATTCGATTTTATTCAAAGCGGATTCCTTAACACTTCATCTATCTCATCAAAATTATTTTGCAAGACATTTGTTGTGGTTTGAATTTGCTTTACCCACTCTTCTATAACAAGGGGCAACTGCTTAAACCCTTTTTTATCTTTTGAATATGGTATGAGCTTTACTTTCATCTGATCAAAGTACATCTGTTCAAAATCACAAAGTCTTTTTTCATGGGTATAGTATCCACCAAGATAAAAATAATGATTTTTACTAAGAGTAATATTTTTATACATATGCTCTAAGAGTTCAAATTCCCCAAGTCCGTAACCTACAAATAGAACCGTTTTGGTAAAAAGTGATTCTAAAAACTTTATAAACTCCTTGTCTTTGTATCTTGTAAAATATTGTTCGACCGTAAATATCAAACTAGCAGGTTCATTTATGCTTCCATGTATTTTGTACAGATTTTTATTTACAAGTTCAGTTCTTCCCGTAAACTTATTTGTTATGATATTTTGAGGGTTAAATATTTTATCTATGTGTCTGTCAGCGTTTGTAGTGACAAAGATACCATTTAAATTAAAGAGATCTCTGTAAGTTTTTAATTTTGGATTTGTTGGTGCAACTTCATTGTCATTTAATGACTCCCTCATCTCTTCCAAAAACAAATCATCATTTCCACTATCAGATAAAATTTTATTACATATAGTAATCACTTTTTTGCTATTACCGCTTTGATCAAGCATGCTTCTTAATTGGGTTGCCTCAAAGTTATTTAGTAATGGTTCATTTAATCCTAAAGTATTTTCGCATTTTCTGATTAAATTTTTTGCTAAAGTGACCCAATCAGCACAATCCAAATCATAAGACATGCCTGCACCTATAAATATCACTAGCTCACCTCTTTCGGCGGCTTGTTTTATTTGTGATGGTAATTCAGGTATCTCTATGATTTCCATCAGTTTTTAAATGCCTCTTTAAGTACGCTTTGCATTAGTTTTTCTGTTTCTATTTTGCTGTTTTGTACTTCAAGTTCCAGTGCATCACATGTAGCCATTAGTTTTTCTACTTTTTCAACTATTCGTTTTTGTTCTTCTAGTGGTGGAAGAGGAAATAAAAGTTCATTTAATATTCCCAAATTTATATTTTTTTGTGCTGTTGATGGTGCAAAACGAATTAAATCAGCTTTCGCATTCATAAGATAGTATGAAACATATTTTCTAGTAAAATCATCAAAAAATGATTGATAACCAACAACACTATCAGGGAAACAAGCATCAAAATCTAAAAATCCTATATCAGCTATATTTGCTGCGATAGTGATACATAAAGTACCTTTAGCCCATAATCTACTTTGTTCTAAGCCAATATCATTGTAATACGCTGTTGCTGTTGTTATAAAAAAATTATTCTTCTTTGCACTTGAAACATCCCCTGTTTGCACCAAAGGTATGTGACCATCTTTATATAATCTTTTATCGTTTCTAGGTCTATGTTTTGATTTTCCTCTTTCTAAAAGTCCAGAATCACCAAATCTACACCATACCCATCCATCTGGGAGTTCATAAGGTATTTCATGTTCGTCTATTGGCTGTAGAGGTTTTTGTTTTTTTATTTTTCCCTCTTTGATAAGCTTCTCTTTTTCGGTTTTTATCTTCTCCAGTAAAACTTCTGCACTTTCATCATTTGGATCTTGTGGGACTATCTTACCGCTTACTGCATCGCTGAGTATTGAGCTTCTAAGTTTGTTTATTAGTTTTGATTGTGTTTGAAGTTCTTCTAAAACTTTTGATTGTTTATTTTCTACAGATTTAATCTCATCTACTATTGATTTTTGCTCTTCTATATCTGGCAATAAAATATTTAGTTGCAACAGTACTTTTTCATGAATACTTTTTTGTGCCGAACCAGAAGCATTTAAAGCTTGTAACTGGTCTTGAAAATGATTAGTTTGTAAATAGTATTCAAGATACTCTGGATTTAAAGTCGGTTCAATTGAAAACATAGGCATATTTTCGGTTACTACACAACCGTGCACCTCTTTTGGAGCTATGCCATAGGAACCATTTTGAACACCTTGTCGTGTAAAAATGAAAGTATTAGGGTATGCTTCAAGATCTATAACAAATTGTCTCTTACGCCCAATATCTCTACCAAATTTAGTTCCACGAAATGAAACCCCCTTATGTATAGAAATAGTTACCTGTCTGTATTCTGTATCATCTTCAACAAAATGGTATATTTTGTATTGCTTTAAGACTTCTGAGAATTTAACCTCTCGCATTAGCTAAACCTCTTATTTCTTCAAGCAGTTCTACACTTTTGCTCATTGAAGCTTCGATCTTATCTATAATCTCATTTGTTGTAAGCTCTTCCTCTTCTTCACCCTTATGAGGATTTTTCACATCAAGATTAAAATTATTTGCTTTGATAGTATCTATACTCACTTTGTAAGCTTGTTCATTTTCAGCTCTATCGTTCCACCACTTTTTCAGTTCATCAAAATCTTGCAATTTTACTGGTTTTGTTTTTGTGTATTTTTTATATCCTTGTGGAAGTGGTTGTTCATAGTACCATATCTCTTTTGTTGGCTCACCTTTTGTAAAGAAAAGCAGATTTGTGTTGATGTCCGTATATGGAGCAAATATCCCGTTTGGAAGTCTTACTATGGTATGCAGATTACATTCTTCAAGGAGTTTCTCTTTTATCCTTGCCGTTACACCGTCACCAAAAAGTGTACCGTCTGGCAGAACTATCCCAGCTCTTCCTCTTGGCTTTAGCATCTGTATAAACAGTAGTAAAAACAGGTCAGCCGTTTCTCTTGTACGGTAAGTTGCTGGGAAGTTATTTTCTATCCCTTGCTCTTCCGTTCCTCCAAAAGGTGGATTTGCCACGATGCAGTCCACTCTTTCATTTGGAGTGATGTCTTTTAGAGGGTATGATAGCGAGTTATCATGTCTGATATTTGGTGTTTCTATATCGTGAAGTATGAGGTTTGTAAGACACAGCATGTAAGGGAGTTGCTTTTTCTCTATCCCTTGGATCGTATGTTCTAGTGTCTTTTTATCTTCTGCCGTTTTTACATCGCTTTTCATGATGTGGTTTATGGAGCTGATTAGAAAGCCTCCCGTTCCACATGCAGGGTCAAATACTTTTTCACCAAGTTTTGGATCAACCATCTGCACTATAAACTCTGTCACGGCTCTTGGCGTATAGTACTCTCCTGCATTTCCTGCACTTTGAAGATCTTTTAGTATCTGCTCGTACATGTCATTGAAAAGGTGTCGCTCGGAAAGGTTGTCAAAATGTATCTCTTCAAGTTTGTTTACCACTTGTCTTAGAAGTGTTCCGGACTTCATGTAGTTGTAAGCATCTTCAAACATCCCCTTAACAAGTGGAGCATAAGCGTTAGATGTAGTGATGTCAAGCTCTTTTAGCGTAGGAAAAAGCTCATTGTTTATAAAAAGCATTAACTCTTCACCAGTTAACCCCTCATCATCCGTAGCCCAACTTCTCCATCTAAGTTTTTGAGGGATCGGAGATTTATAATTTTCACTTTCTAGTTCAAACTCTTCTTCTTTTGCATCAAATACTTTTAGAAAAAGCATCCATACAAGCTGTGATATTCTTTGAGCATCTCCATCGACACCCGTATCTGTTCTCATAATGTTTTGAATTGATTTTACGATATTTGAAATATCTGCCATAATTTATTTGTTCCTTTTAAAATTGTTTATGATGCGTATAAATGTTGTTCTATCTCTTTGATGAGTGATTGATACCCAGCTCTTCCGCCGCCAAAAAGTTTTGTAAGTTCCGTCATAGTTCCGTACTCGTTAAATGGTGGCACTTTTAGCACTGCAATATCTTCGATACTCTCTATGCCTGATTCGGTATATTTGTCTAGAAGTGCGTTTATAACTGCTTTTGCTTTGTCTGAGTATTTATCAAAATAACTGTTTTGTTTTAGTTTTCCAGCTCGCTCTGCTCTTGTGAGTGCTGGTCTGTCAAATGCTATATGACATATAAGGTCAAACGGATCAAGCCCCTCTTTGCCAACTTCGCTCTCAAGCTCATCGAAAAACACACCTTGATCACTTAGGGCTTTGATGATCACTTCTTTTTGTTCTGCACTACTCCACTCTTGTAAAAACTCATCCAAACTTGCATAGGCTTTTTTGATGTTTTTACGGCTGTAATCCACAAGTGATTCTGTGATGAGCTTACCATTTGCTCCGATATACTGCACTCGTTTATTTAAAACTTTTACTTTCACACCGCTTACTGTGTGACGGGTAGGTTTAGAAGTACCCTCTTCGCCATCTGTTATAGAAATATCAGGAGTCTCTCCATATGGTTCACTCGGTTCATTTACTGTGTCGCTAAACTCTTCTGGCATCTCTTCATCTGGAGGTGTTATAGGGTCATCATCTTTTGGCTCATAGATTTGCACTGGATCACCGTCAAAATCTGAATCGGCAAAATGTCTTGTAACATTTCTAAAATCCATGATCGTAAAGTAGAGTTTTCCGTAAGTCTCGTTTATCCTAGTACCGCGACCTATGATCTGCTTAAACTCAGTCATAGAACCGATGTTGCTATCTAGTACAATCAGCCCTGTCGTTTGAGCATCCACACCTGTTGTCATAAGTTTTGAAGTAGTTGCTATGACTGGGTATGTAGATTCTGGGTCTATGAAGTTGTCTAGCTCTTTTTTTCCCTCATCATTGTCACCTGTGATACGCATAACATACTTTCGGCTCTCTTTTGCCATAGCAGGGTTAGCGTTTACAAGAGCCTGTCGCATCCTTTCCGCATGATCTATATCTACACAAAAGACAATCGTTTTCATATAAGGGTCATTTGCATTTAGATATTCAGTAACCTTTTTTGCAACAAGGTTTGTTCTTTGAGTAAGAACTAGATTTCTATCAAAGTCTTTAGTGTTGTACTCTCTGTCTTCGATCTCTTCACCCTTATCATCTGTTTGTCCGTTGTATGGTCTCCAGCCTTCCACATCTTTGTCTAACGACAATCTGATCACTTTATAAGGAGCCAAGAAGCCGTCATCAATCCCTTGTTTTAATGAATAAGTATAGACTGGTTCGCCAAAGTATGAGATGTTGCTCACATATTTTGTCTCTTTAGGAGTTGCCGTAAGACCGATTTGAACTGCACTATCAAAATACTCCAGTATCTCTCTCCATTGACTGTCTTCTGATGCACTTCCACGGTGTGCTTCATCTATGACGATAAGGTCAAAAAAATCACGGCTAAACTCTTTAAATATTTTTTTTTCTTCACTATTTCCAGTGATAGCTTGATAGAGTGAGAGATAGATTTCAAAAGATTTGTCGATAGTTCTGTTTGTGACTTTAGTCATCTTGTCGCCAAAGTGTTTAAAGTCACCTATTTTGGTTTGATCTACAAGTATGTTTCTATCTGCTAGAAAGAGTATTCTTTTGGCTTTTCTTGACTTGTAAAGTCTGTAGATGATCTGAAATGCGGTGTAAGTTTTTCCAGTACCCGTTGCCATCACAAGCAAGATTCTTTTTTGTCCTTTAGCAATAGCTTCTATAGTTCTGTTAATGGCATTTTTTTGATAATACCTTGGTTCTCTTTTTGGATCGTCGATGTAATAAGGGGAAAGTGCCACTTTTTCCGCTTCATCTTCCTCGATACCTCTGTATTTTTTGTATCTTTGCCAAAGCTCATCTGGAGACGGAAAATTGTTAAGTGAGATCTCTTTTTCAAGTACGCAATGCGTTAAGGTCGGATCATGCTCTAAAAAGCCATCACCGTTTGTACTGTACACAAAAGGTATATCTAAAATCTCTGCATAGCTTAGACCTTGCTGCATACCATCACCGATGCTATGTTTGTTGTCTTTTGCTTCGATGATAGCTATAGGAATGTTTGGTTTGTAGTAAAGAATATAGTCCGCTCTTTTTTGCTCACCTCGGCGTACCATCTTACCGTGAACATAGATGCGACCATTTGTAAAAAAGGTTACTTCCTCTCTAAATTGAGAGTGTAAATTCCAACCAGACTCTACAAGTGCTGGAGTAATATACTTTGTACAAATATCTCGTTCTGTTAAATTTTTCTTTGACATACCATAAACCTAAAATTATTATTGTTTTTTATATTATCATATCTTGCATAAAAGCGTTATTTTTTGCTTTTAAAAACCTTGTCTTTTGAGTTCTTTTGCAAACTCACTAAGCCCTTGCTCTATTTTTTCCATAGCCGTATTATTGCTCATTGGCACTAGCTGAACTATACCGTTGATGAAGTTGGTTTTAAAAATCTGTTCTGTCTCTTTGTGGATCACCATATCATCATAATCTTTGTAAAAATCATAGTTCTTCGTAAACTCTTCTTGCATTACAGTTTTAACTTGTTCCATTGCTCCTTCTCCTTATTTTAGATCTTTAGTGTATCTTTTAGCTTCTGTATAGCTTCAACTTTTTTGGCTTTTGTCATTTTCTCAAGGTTGAGCATTTTCCACTTTACAGATGGAAGTTCCTTTATATTCTCAAAAGGAAGCAAACTCCAGTCTGGATTTCCCTCTTTAAAACCTATCAAAAAATCACGATGGTTTTGGGTAAGTTTAGAACGAATTGTGCTAATTAACTCAACTCTGGTTGCTTCTAAAACTTCCAATGGCATTGGTTCTATCGGCATCCCTACAAATTGTTCAGCGTAAATTCTTTTGATCTCTATCAAGTTTGGTTGCAATAGTTTGGATATAGGTTGATTACTACTTATCAAGTACACTATAAACACATCCATGAGAGTATCGCTTATACCCTCATTGTCGAGCAGTCCTCTGACATCAAAAAAGTCTCTAGGGTGTTGTCTGTCAAGTGCTGCACACAGTTTTCCAGCATACAAATCATCCAAGTGAACTACGCTAGTCTCTGCAAAACCAAATTCCTCTTCCACCCTTGCCGATACACTGAGCACGCTCGGTTCTCTCACTGTTCCTCTGATCACTGGTGATGCTTCTATTTTGATACGAACACTGTTTTTTTCAACTTGAAGTTTAGAGAGTATTCCATCTCCTTGTTGATCTAGTCTATATACTTTTGCACCTCGCATTGAAGACTCTATAGAGCGAGCAATTCTTTCAAACGACTCGGCAATATTTTGAAGGCTTGTTTGTCGATCTTCTACTGGAAGATACATAAGGTCTATATCTACGGAGAGTCGTGGCATATCTCTTACAAACATATTGATAGCCGTACCGCCTTTGAGAGCAAAGCATTCCTCTTGTGAGACATAAGGCAATACTTCTAAAAGTAGCTGCACTTGTTTATAATAAATAGAATTTTTATCTAGCATGGTACTCCTTTGGTACTGTTATTAAAAACTCGTTGTCAAAGACACCGTTTTTTACTATCTGCATTCTGCCAACTCCAAGTTCTAAGCCGTCTGTTTTTATATGCTTTGCCCAAGGATGATTAAAATAGCTTTTCAGAAAAAGAAAAAGGCGTTTGACTCTTATATTTTCACACATATTTAAAAGTTCATTGACTAAAGATGGGCGAAGTGTTGTTAATCCCTCAAATATCTCTGCTACAAACTCAAAGCTAAGTCCATCAGGTTTTACTTGATAAAGAAGTTCCATGATAGCTCTCTCAGGAGAGGAGACCACCATTTCCCAATCTTTTATATTTGATGGTATGCTTTTAAGGCCTAGTGTCTCAAAATAGGGTTTTTTCATCACATTAAACTTTTGTTCAAGCTCTATGTTTTTAAACCATGCTGGAAGTTTTTGAGTGCCATATAGATATATAGTTTGCGAGTCATTAAGGGGAAGATAGTGAGCGTAGCCTTGAAGATTTAGTGCTGTTACGCCGCCGATGTGAAATGGTTCATGGCTAAGTTTTTGCAGTCCTAAAACAGCTCCCTGCCAAGATGGGTTTGCATCGCCTCTTATGTATGAGCCTCTTGAAGTTTTTTTAAGCCAACCGCTTTTAGTGTACTGATAAAGTAGTTGCATAGAATAGCCCTGCTCTGCAAGCCAAGAAGCTGGAGCGACTACCCCATCTGGTAACATTTGATATAGTTGTTTTATTTTTATATCATTTTGTAAATTCATAATTTATATTTTAGCTATATTTTAAAACAAAAGCAAGAAGTTTGTTTTCAATTTATATCTTTTTATAAAATATTAGTTTATAAAAGCAGTAATTTTAGAAACAAAAAGGGGAAAAGTGCAATTTCTAAAGCTGACATAAATACCTCCTAAAAAAACTCTCTCAAAGAGTCTCTAAATGGTTTGTAATATGTTGCAAGTAGTGCAACAACAATCATCATTAAAATAACAAACGACGCATTCTGCTCACCACGAAGTAATGCGAAAATAAACAGTGCAATTAAAAGCAGTAAAAACGGCATAAAAACCTCCTAAATGAAGCAATTTAATACACTCAAGTATCAGTTGGTTTCATATTTCTTTCCAATATCTCGTTAAGTTTCTATTTGTAAACTGATATGAACAGTAGGAGTAAATCCTTTCTTGAACATTTCAACATATGATTTTGGTGTTAAAATTGTTACATCACTATGAGTAATGTTTATATTTGTTGGTTCATAGCCTTCAAATGTCCATTTAAATACATTATTCTTCCAAATAAGATATTGAATAGAATCAATTTCTATCATTGTACCATTTGGCAATAAATGCATTTTATCTTGATATGTAACTTTTTGTTTCTTGTTGATTCTATCTCGATGAATAATTTTATCAATATTAGCTATACTTGTTGAATTATCAAGAAGTAAGCCTTGATTTGCTTCTAGCCATTTTTCTTTAAATTCATTGTATCTTGTTCTTCTACATTCTGCACAAGGACGATGCCCTGCTGAAAATGCTGTTGCTTCATCTAAAAAAAATAGCTCAGTATATTTACCTTTTGCCATTAACTCTCGTTTTCTACCTTTGAATTCTAATTGACAAGTCACCCAACCTTTTATTTTAAAAGGTGAAATAATTTCTTTTTCCTCATTATGGATAATGCCACGATTTCCAAGAAATGCACCTCTTGATTTTACAGCTTTAATTTCACCTTTTGGGTTAACTCTATTTTGTAATGGCATCAAAACATCCTTTTATAAGCTAACAATTGCTTAACATTATAACACTATTCTTTAACATAATAAACAGTATCGCCTATGGCTAATGTAAATTTCCAACCGTTTTTTATAGCATCTTCTCTCAGCCAAGTTTTTGGTTTATCAAAATCATCACTCTTGCAATTTCCTAAATAGTTTTGAAATCTATTTGACTCAAGACACCTCATGACCTTTTGAGAATTTTTTACCTTTTTAAAAGTCACATAAAATGAATGTTTATTAACTGCAATCCAACCATCTTGTAAAATGTCTATAACTTCAAAGAGCTTATTGCTTGGTTTGCATTTTAAATATTCATAAGTCATAGTTGAAGTTTCACAATCGATTATTCTTCCTATATCATCAGCATGTAGATGGGAATTTCCAAAAAAATATGTCAATAGTAAAAAGAGATAAACTTTCGACACTACCATCTTCCTCCAGTAGTGTCATACATCGCCCAAAAATTTGCTTGTCGGTTGTAATACGCATTTGTTCTACCATTTTTGGCTGGTTTGAACCACGAAAATACAAACGGCATCCATACAACAATATGTGCAAAAGTATTGTCATGTACGCTGTTTATAAACTCAACCATTGCATTATAATCTTCGATGATCCAGTAACCTGCCAAAATAGATAATAAGATGGCTACAAATGTCAAATATCCAACAATCAGTCTTGCTATTACATTTGCGAAATACTCTGCCATTTTTTGCTCCTGAAATATTATTTTTACATCAAATAATAACTCAAATTAACTTACTAAACACTTATAAGTGTTTGTTAGATTTTAGCCATATAGCTATCATCTTTGAAAACTTATAGGTGTTTAGTATTGGAAAAAAATATAGATAAATTTTTAGATGAAATTGTTCTAAAAGTAAAAGAGGAAAGAGTAAAAAGAAATATTAGCCAATTGGCTCTTGCTCAAATTCTAGGACATAAATCTCCCAACTATATTGCAAAAATTGAAACTAGAAAACATGATGTAAGTTACAACCTCTCTCACCTATATAAAATAGCTTATGAATTTGGCATCGAAGTAACTGATCTTATACCTCCTATACAAACCCCGTTAAAATGATTTTGTCCGAGACTATTCACTGTCGTTCATATATAGGCTAATTTCATCCCCTGAAAGGGACAAGTTCTTTGTATTATATATTACTCGTTTTTGTCCTCTACGAGAAAATCGTTACAAAAGAACATCTCAAAAGCACCTATTTTAAGGACTTTACTCAAAGTGTTCAAAAAAAATCCTTACTCAATTTAATAAAATTTGATAAAAAATTGTCCCTTGAGAAAAAATCGTCACTCAAATATGTTCTACAAATCCCTTATTTATGGGCTTTTTTGAAGATTGTCAAAAATTTCCCTTACAAAACAGATCATATTTTTAAAAAAAACTTTTTGCAGTATTTTTTATGTAAATCTAAATATATTCTTCTTGTTCTTTAGTTAATATTTTGACTAGCTTTTCAAACCATTCCAGATCTTCATTAGTGGTGCTAAATTTATCAATTATCTGTCCATAAGCAAATGCATCTGCTATATTTAACTCTGGAAACTTCTCTTGCACTTCAAGCACTCTTACATTTTTTCTGCAACGATTAAGTCTTTTTTTGAACTTGTCATTATGCTTTTCAAAGTATCTGGTACTTGAATACTTTAATTTTTTCTTTCCCTCATTACTATTAGGCTTTATGATTGTTATCATGAAAGACAATAGAGAGTTTCTAGCGATAGAATAGCCCCTGTAAAGATGTTCATAATAGGCTTTTTTGAGCCAAGTTTCAACTCGTTTCTCATTTCCACTTTTACTGTTTTGAGCTTTTATACCATCGATTTCATCCATTTTATAAATGATTTTTCTTAGCTCTTCATCGCCTTGTGTAATATCCCATATTATTCCAGTAACCGCATTAATTGGCTTATCTTTTATGATGTATGGTCGCTTAAAATCTTCATCGGTTAACTTGTCGTAGAGATGCTGAAATGCATCAACTGAATATTTATGTATGTCAAGCAAAGAACCATTACTTTTCATTTTTATCTTCCTCCTATATGGTTTTTTATAAATTCATCGATATCTTTATTTTTTACTTTTAAAATAGACCTGTCCTCTAGCTTTAATGTATAAAAATTATGTGAGGACTCTACACTGCAAACAAGCTTATTGAAATCCTTATATGTAGTTTTTTGACCCACAAGGCTATTCAATTTCTTATCTTGTAAAAAATCATTATAATTTTCAACGGATTTTGCATGATTATTTAAAAGATTAGCAAAAATCTTTTTTCTCCATATCCTTTCACTCTTGAGTGGCTTAAGACCATCTTTTTTAAGCCATGCTATAAACTCATCAAAATCTTTATAGTTTTCTTTCATCTTCTTCCTCTTCTTTATGAGTTATTGTTATTATTATTTATATATATGTCTAATTTTTAGACTAAAAAATCTAAAATTTAGATTTTAGAATATACTTTTTAGACACTTATCTAATTTTTAGACTCGCCCACAATCGTATTATTTACAAAATCGCTCCACCATAGTTTAGTTGTTCGCAAAAAACCGCTTGTGAGATCCTTTTCTACCAAGCCTCTATCTATCAGTTTTTGTACACTGTTATATGCTGTCGCTCGTGAAAAATCAAACATCTTGCCAAGCGTTTCAATTTTCCCGTAATACCAACCTCTAAACTCACTCTCTGGATTATTACTGAGATTATAGATAGCATTGGCAATACAATAATCATTATTACTGAGTCCATGTTTTATACGATATTTATGGATTATAGTCGTGTACAATACATCAAACTTTTCCCTTTTCTTCATCGAAATTTCTCAGTATGTTTTGATTGTTTTTGTTAAAAAGTCGGCGACATCTAAAAGATTAAATACAACTTTTGCATTTTTAGCCTTACCTAGCTTTTTGTAGTTAGGTAATCCTGTACCTTTAGCGATGTAGAGATCTAATGTTGAGCTACTTATACCTAGCTCATTTGCCATCTCAACTTTCGATATTACTGCTCTTTGATATTTTTTTAACAGATACTCATAGAGTCTCTCTTTTTGTAAATCTTCATCACTTTGCATAACTTTTCTCCTTTTTGTTTAACATGAGAAAAGTATAGATAAAGAGCCAAAAAATGGCAAAAATCTAAAGAAAGAAATAGCTGTATTTAGGCGTATTTAGCAACATTAACAATTTAAAACTTAGTGGATTTAGACGTACTTTAGAAACAAATAAACGCGATTAGGCGTAATTTTTCACTAAATTTAGCAAATCTGGATATATTACTAAAAGTGTTACTATTAGTAATATATTTAGGGAAGTGTTCAAAACTTTGTGTCAGGCAGACAGAATACTAAATTCTAAGGGAATGACTTATGAAGTAATAGTTCTCGATGCTGAAATTGAATCTCATTTATCTACGGAGATTAATAATCGTAAAAACAAATACTCTCTAATTTATCGTGGATATTCCATATGCAACATCAAATACATTATCATATCCAATATCATTACTAATATATTTTTCTATATGTTGCTCATAGTCTTTAGAAGTTGGTAATCCTTCCAGTTTAATAAAAGTTTTTAAATTAAGTCTTTTAAATAAGCTATTTAATTCATTAATAATATGTTCTCTAAATATAGCTTGTGATAAATTAAATTTAATATATTTATAATTTTTGTAAAACTCAGTTGTAAGCTCGTCACTCATACTTCTTTGACTCCATCCCCATTCACTTGTTAAGTCATTAACATATAAAAACTGCTTTTCTCTATACTTCTTTGAATCATAGTTGTAATAGTTGTTATTTCCATTATATAAATTATCTTTGAAAGCCTTAGGCATTAATGAATCAAATTTATCTATGGAAGATAGGATTCTTTTGTATGAATATATGTTTTGAAGATTTTTTGGTATAGAAATTTTCCATAACGATTTATTAGCAATAAACTTAGGTAATAATTTCTTATCTTTATTTTTTGGTGGAAGTTGAATATAAAAAAATTTAAAATCAAAAAATTTGTCAGGGAGTAGACTAATAAATCTTATTTGTTTTTCATCACTGTTATGCACTTCATATATTTCATATATAGCATCTCCATACCATGAAATATCTCTTGCTATACTTTCTATCGCATATTGAACTAATTCATCAATATCGTATGTATCCGAATATGCATTAAAGCTATTTAAGATACTTGCTACTAATTTTAAATCTTTTTCATCAGCATCTATTGTAATTTTAATTGTATCTTCATTTTTATTTAATCTTATAGGAATGATTCCAGTCGCAACATCATCAACAAACATTTTTTTATAAAAAGAACTATTGTCATATGAACCTCTACTATATTCATGTGGCAAATAACTTTTTAATTTATTTTCTTGCATTTTGATACTCTTCATAAATTTCTGTATTTCTTTTCATTGAGTCTTCAAATTTTTTATTATTTCTTTTCCATCCAAAATTAAAATTTTTATCTTTAAAATTTTTGTTGAGGATTGAATAAATAAAAACATCAATGCCATCAATATTATTTCCATATTGCTCATCTCCAAGAAATTCTCTTATTAAAGCACTGTCATGTAAAATAATATTTTCATGATGCATAAAAGAATATTTTCCTTTATTTGCTTGGACAAAAGAATCTCTTTCAATATTAGCTTCCAAATAATCTTTTACTTTATTTTTCCAATTAAACCTTTGTTCGTCGCCAATTGGCATCCCCATTGCAGATTCTGTTGTGAATATTATCGTTTCAAGAAACTGAACATTAAAGGTACTCACTGCATTATTAAATAAATCTAGCCATAGTTTTTCAATAAAAATCCAAGTTTCTTGTTCGTAATTAAACTCAAGTACAGTTTTGATTAATCCTGTAATTTCTATTAAGTTCATAATTGGATGAAACGATACAATAAATTCATTTTCTTTTCGCCAATCAAATTCATTAATATTATTAAATTCTGGTCTTAGCTCTTCATATTTAATTAAACTACTAAATAAAAATGATGGGTAAATTTCTTTTAAATAAACAAAATTTTTTTCAATTGAAAGTTCAAGTAAATTATCGCTTGTGAGTTGAAGAAAATAACCAAATATATCAGGGAAATTTTCATCTTCTCTTTTTCCAATTTTATGTAAAATTTTACCAATCTCAAGAATCGTTTCTTTTCTCAATTGATTGTTTTGTTCTTTTAATTTTTCTATAGAGAACTTTTTCCAATTTAAACCATCAATTTTTCTTTCTTTTTGATATTCATTCAATATTTCTTCTATCTTCTGATAATGTATTATATATTTATTGATTGTTTCCCACTTCTGAGTCAGCATAATAGAGTAAAGTTGTAAATCTTTGTTTTCCAAATCTTTATTAAAAAACTCATTTAATAATTTATCAATACTTTCTATATTGCTAATGAAGTTTCTTGAAATAGTTAACATTAATATTTCTATTTGATACCATTTCGGTGTAATTTCTTTACCATTTTCTGCTTCATACTCAATTTTTAATCTTTTTTGTAGCCAATTTAATGATTCTATAGAATTCTCTTGAAATTTATCTTGTAAATTATCTTTTGCTAAATTATTACTATTCACTACTGTTGAAACA
Organism: Sulfurimonas sp. CVO; assembly: GCF_009883775.1. NCBI lineage: Bacteria > Pseudomonadati > Campylobacterota > Epsilonproteobacteria > Campylobacterales > Sulfurimonadaceae > Sulfurimonas > Sulfurimonas sp. CVO. The sequence goes on along the minus strand of NZ_CP033720.1, from coordinate 79,269 downwards.
TCTGAATAAGAATAAATATTTATATTGTGGTAAAAATTAAATATTATATTTAACGGTAGTGAGTAAATATATTGGATTAATTCAAACATCTCTGAGTGATTTAATGAATCTAATTTATATATATTTTCTTTAAGCCGAGTAATTATTTTTATAGCATACTCAATATTTCCAAACTGGACTAAATAAGATAAATATTCATCAAAACTAGATAAAATATTCTTATAATGCTCTATCTCATTATTTTGTATTTTATTAATTAAAATTTTTATCGTATATGGAATTAGTTTCTCTTCTATCCAAAATAAATTATACTTTCTATCTCCTTGTGGCATTGTTGCAGATTGTAAAAATATATTTAAACCTGTATTCCCTGGTTTATACAAATCTTTATATTCAACTTTTTGCTTATACCATAAACTTTCATATGGTATCAAGCGTTTTTTTCCTTGATAGTATGTAAGTAAGCGTAGAGTGCTGAGTGATATTATGTATAATGAATCATTATGTATTTTATAGTTAACTAATGATGTGTATACTAATGATCTTAGTAGTTCAAGCTCTTGTGATGCTAGTGTATAGCGATGATTTTGAAAATTTTTGTCTTGATGGTACATATCTTGTTTAATTGAATTATTTATATATTTGTATAAATTCATAAATATAGAATTGGAGAGAGTATCCACATTAAGCAATTTAGATGTGTACATACCAAGTTCTATATATGAAAAAATAGTCATGCCAATCAGAAATAACATAATTGGTATGGCAATATAAATTTTTTCATAACCTAGTAGGAAAAACACTATTAAACTAAATGCAAAAAAAGTTGTATTTGATAAAAATTTTATATATGAATTACCAAGTTTTTCCCTATAAAGTAAATCTCTTAAATTATTAGAAAATGTTGAATATAGAGTTGCATTAATAGCACTTAGTGATGAAAAATATAGTGCAATAAATACTCCGCCAAGTGTTGCTATCGCACCTAAAAAAGTTACATATTCAGAATCCGTAATTGAATTTAATTTGAATGACACAAAAGTTGGTGTCATAAATTCATTAAGTACAAATTTGAAAATCATTTCAATAAAAGGATTTACTATTTGCAAGAAATATGTTCCAAGTACAATAAAAAAAATATTTAAAAAAGACCAATTTTTAAAGACAGTATATGTTTCATATGTTTCTTTTTTATTTTCAATAAATCTTTTTGAATTAAAGTTAGCCTTTTTAGTTTTAAATATAAAATTGTTAATTTTTGATTGAATAGACCAAAAAACTGCATGTTGAGAGAGAAGTAGATATAAGTAATTCTTTATTCTTTTCAACTCAGTAATCCTTAAAAAAATATCTATATTTCATCATTGTACTATTTTGATACTTTTATGCTTCCATAATATATATTAATAAATTATATTTTTTATACCATACCTACATCCAGAAATAACTATTTAAAATGAAGTTACAAGATTTTGGTAAAGAAATAAAGCCCTTGTTTTGATCTTTTGTAATTTTGTTATGTTGCTTTATAATATTTAGTATTCGAGACAATACATTATCAAAAAAATGCAACAATAGTATTTTCCATGACCTGTAAGTTTTGGAATTTACCCCAAGTTTCAAACTAAGTTGTTGAGTTATAATATAATTTTAATGACTATCGGTTACTGACACAAAATTCTGAACGGTCTCTTATTGTCAAGTGCAGAGGTAAAATACACCAACAAAAAACACAAAAATAGTACAGGTTTTTAGCCTTACTCTCTTCTATTATTAAAATCCTAGTTTTAAAATACTATCTCTTCCTGTATCGGTATTTAGTTTTGCATACCTCAAAGTCATCCTTATATCTTTATGGTTAAGCAGCTTTTGAATTGTAAATATCGGTGTACCGTTAATTGCTAAATGTGAAGCAAATGTATGTCGCAAAGTATGTATAACAACTTTGTGCTTTGCATCAATATCATCATCATTAAAAAGCCTATCAAGAATAGTTCTAGCTTTTAATTTTATTTGATCATACAGGTTTGCTTCATTTTCTTTTAAAACAGGAGTATCAAGTTTTATATTTTTCACTCTTATTTTTAAAAGTTCTTCAAGCTCTTGGCTACCTAAAAATGCTATATATTTTTCATTGTTTTTCTCATCCAACACACTTATGGTCTTTGTTACAAAATTTATATCTCTTGGTGTAATCTTGCAAATAGCTCCAACTCTAGCTCCTGTAGTCAAAGCAAGCAGTGTAAATATGTGTAGCTGCTCATCTAGCTTAGTATGATCTAGCAAAGTAAAAATCTCTTCTTTACTTAGATATCTTTCTCTTATATTATCAACTTTTAATGATTTGATTTTTTTCAATGGATTCTGAGTAGCGATATTTTTTTCGATAGCATAGTTAAAAATGGCACTCATTTCTCCCAAAATAGTGTTGACAGTTTTTAGAGCAAACTCTTTTAATTTAAGAGTCTGTAATTTTTGTATCTCTTCTGATGTAATGCTTTTTATATCTTTTTTACCCAATAATGGGGATATATGCATTTCATACTTTCTTTTAGATAGTTTATTGTTACGGTTATGGTTCTCTTTTGATTTATAATGCTCTAATGCAATGCTATCAAGCGAAACTATATCTTTTTTCTTTCTCTTAAGAACAGCTGGCGGTTCTTCTCCGAGTTTTATTTTATTTATAAACTCATTTCTTTTGTTGTAAGCATATGTCTCGGTAATACCGTTTGATTTTTTACCTACCGTGAACCAAGTTTTTTTATTTTCTGCGTCTTTGTAATTGATGGAGTATGTTATATCTCCATCTGTTAATTTATTAAGATAGACGCCTGAATATTTTTTACTTCTTACTCTTGCCAAATTGTTACCCTATTGCTACCCAAAATTTAAAAATCTATATAAAAGTATAGCAAACTTGATATAATAAAAACAAGGTTTAAATCCCTAAAATATGGGACTTTAAGAGACAATAGACAACTTTAAGAAACTTAAGGAATTCTTTTAAATAGAGTTCGAATCTCTGAGGGTCCACCACCTATTACTTCAAAAAACACACTTAATTAGCTTTTAGACTCTTTCAATTTCTCTTGAACTTCATTAAATACCTCTTCAACATTTTCAGAATTTTTAGAACCTATTTTACTAAACACTAATATAGCAATCCAAGCAGCTATAAAGCCTGGAAGGAGTTCATACAAATCAAAAATACCTCCAACTAGTTGTTTGTATATTATAACTGTTAGAGAACCAACTATCATTCCCGCGATAGCTCCATTTTTAGTTATGGACTTATTGTAAAGAGAGAGAATAATAAGCGGACCAAATGCAGCACCAAATCCTGCCCATGCATAGGACACAAGTTTTAATACACTGGAGTTCTCATCTGTGGAGATGTACCAGGCAATGAGAGCAATAGCTATTACTGTAACTCTTCCCACCCACACAAGTTCTTTATCACTTGCATCTTTTCTAAATATGGCATGGTAAAGATCTCTTGTAAGAACAGAAGAGGAGACGAGCAATTGAGAGTCAACAGTGCTCATAATTGCCGCTAAGATTGCTGCGAGTAAAAAGCCTGCTATCCATGGGTTAAAAAGAAGTTGAGAGAGTGTTATAAAAATTTTTTCGCTGTCTTGAAGCCCCACTCCGTGTGATACTACATATGCTAGTCCAAAAAATCCTACTGCCAATGAACCGATAACCGAGACAACCATCCATGTCATGCCTATGGTTTTTGCACGCTCCATCTCATCTTCATGGCGAATAGACATAAAACGAACCAAAATGTGCGGCTGACCAAAGTAACCCAGACCCCAGGCCATTAAAGAGATAACCCCAATTATAGATGCTCCGCTAAAAATATCCAGATTTGAGGGATCAATAGATTCTATAATTTTGAGTCCCTCACTTAAGCCGCCAATATCTGAAAGAACAACAAAAGGCACAACGACTAATGCAAGCATCATAAGTATGCCCTGAATAAAATCTGTCCAACTTACTGCATTGTAGCCGCCTAAAAAAGTGTAAGAGACTATAATAAAACTTCCAACAATAAGTGCTGTATCATAGTCAAGATGAAAAGTTGCCTCAAAGAGTTTTGCACCACCGACAAGTCCTGAAGAGGTATAAAGAGTGTAAAAGATAAGAATAACTACAGCCGTTACAACCCGAAGAGAATCACCTTTTTCATTAAAGCGGTTTGAGAAATAGTCAGGAATAGTAATCGCATCTTGAAGATAATGGGTGTAAACACGAAGCGGTTTTGCCACATAATGCCAGTTAAGATATGCCCCGACTATAAGACCCACAGCTATCCAACTTCCGACAAGACCCTGAGAGTACATCATACCAGGAAGCCCTAAAAGCAGCCATCCGCTCATGTCCGATGCTCCAGCACTCAGCGCTGTAACTCCTGGACCTAAATTTCGTCCTCCTAAAACAAAGTCACTCAAATCATCTGTTTTAAAATAAAAATAAAATCCTATCCCTACCATTATTAGCATATAAGCTATAAATGAAATAATTACCGGTGTTTCCATATTTTATGTCTTTCCTTATATTATGTATTTCCTTATTGTGGGTTTGAAACATTATATCAATATTACGAAAATCCTCCAAATGAATCCATAAAAGGCCGATAATAAATTTATCAGCTCCTTTTTGATGTCAAAAAAATTGTTAAAATTGGCATAAAAATAAAACCTTATAAGCTCTTTTTTATGATATCCTCCATAAACTTTAACAACGGAAATAAAAAGGATTTTAAATGAAGCGTATTGTATTGGCATTGAGTTTTCTCTTATCACTTGTTGGCTGCACAAAACAGTATGAACCTCTTCCTACCGTAGAGTCGGTAGATCTGCAAAAATATCTTGGAAAATGGTATGAGATAGCGAGATATGATCACTCATTTGAAAAAGGTTGCAGCAATGTAAATGCAACATACACTTTTAAAGAAGATTCAAAGATAAAGGTTTTAAACCAGTGTTTTAAAAACAATACGCTAAGCAAGGCCGTAGGAAAAGCTTACGCTGTAGACAATACAAACGCAAAACTAAAAGTCAGTTTTTTTGGCCCTTTTTATGGAGACTATCAAATTTTGATGCTAGATGACGAATATACTTATGCAGTAATCGGAGAGCCTTCAAGAGAATATTTTTGGATTCTCTCCCGCACACCTACTCTAGATAAAGAGACCACAAATATGATTTTAGCCAAACTTCCATTTTTGGGATATGATAAAACAAAAATTATCTGGACGATTCAAGAACAGTAAAAGCTTTAATTTTAAAATCTCATAACTATTTTGCTAATTTTGTAGATTTAACTATAATGTTTTTTTCTAAAACTTGTAAAGGAAATTAGCAAAATGGATGGAAAGATAATGATTACTTATAAAGTACTCTGCGATAATGACCTCAACCAAAAGATTTCACTTAAAGAATTGCTTAGCAATGAAAAAGTGGCAAAAGCCATAAAATCAGAGTTTGCCAAAGGGCATCGCAATATTACGCTTAATTCAACAGAAGAGGCAACGCTCAGCATTGAAACACTTAAACAGCTTCATACTGTCGAAGTATCTAAAAATGACTTTGCAGATCTTTTAAGTTTAGCAGAAGATGATGCAAACAGCAAAAAGCTCTTAAAAAAAGAGTGTTCCCGCGTAGAACTGGTTGATATTGAAACACTTTAATCAAACTATTTTAAACATAGTATAGTTCTACAAAATATTGTCCAAAAATTTACAAATCTTCTTTACAATATACTCAACTCAAATGGGTTATATAAATTAAAGGAAACAGGCAATGGTAAAGATTTTCATCTTAACAAAGCGTTCTATTTTTTTAATAGTTTTAGTTTCAAATACAATCAACCCACTATTGGCTTCGCCTCTTTATCCAGATTCAGCTTCGCAAAGCTATCAAGAGAGAGCGGTTTCGTACTTAGATATTCAAAACGCTTTAACTTCTAAAGGTCTGCAAAAGGAGATTGCCGAGGCAAAAGTAAAAAAACTCTTCAAAGAAGAGACATCACTAAAATTGGCTTATCTTTACAAACATCCAGATCTTGCATTATCAAAAAATATAGTAATTGATACATTTGCAAAACAGGCTCTGTTTGATAAATATTGTGATTTAAACTCTTATGACTCTTTAGTCGGTTTTGTTCAAAGTATCCATCCAAATCTGGATAAAAAACAATTAAGTGCTATAAAACAGATTGCCAAGCTTAGCTAATTCGTCGTTTTTGCAACTCTAAATACATCTTCTTCATAAAAGGAACATCTATATTGTTCCTTTTTGCCTCTTTGACTATATAGCCGCTTAGAGTCTCAAGTTCATCTCTTTTTCTATTTTTAAAATCCAAGTGCATAGATGTGCTTGAATCATACGGAACTTTACCTGCAGTTTGAAGTGAGTTTTCTATCTCATCATAAATATCTACCCCTTTTGTTTGTGCTACTTCTGCTATCTCTCTTAAGAGCGTTTTTGCTTCATTGTAGTGATTTTCATAAACATCTCGTATATTCGCATCATAATAAGTTGTCAAAGTTGCAAAAGCCGAAATAAATATATATTTTTTCCATACTGCCGCTTTAATATCTGATGGAATTTTATATCTTAAATTTGCTTCATCAAACACAGATGAGAGTTTTTGAACAGCATCTTTGTCTCCTCCAAAAACAGCTGTAAAAACATCCCCTTTTTTACATATAACTCCTGCTTGTTGAATATGTGAAAGTATATAAATGCATCCTTCTAAAACTTTTGCATCTGAGAGCTCTCTTAAGAGATCGGCATTTGAGACTCCGTTTGAAAAACTGATCAAAATCGAGTTTGAATCAATATGAGATGCAATTGCTTTACAAGACTCTTCAAGATCATAGCTTTTGACACAAAAAATCACTATGTCAAAATACCCATCAGCTTCCTGAAGGCTCTTCGCACAAAGATTTACCTGCCACTCTTTTTCATCTTCAACTATTTTAAGTCCGCTAGTTTGTATCTTTGCAAGATGTTCACCTCTTGCAAATCCAGCCACTTTATGAGAAGTTTTTACCAAAGATGCTGCCAAATATCCGCCAACACCGCCAAGCCCAACTATAGCTATTCTCATTTTTTCTCCTTTTTTTAAAATAAAGTTAATTTTAATATATACACTTTAGTTTAAGTCTAGTGTTTATTTTTTTATATTATAATAAAGTTAATCAAAATTAATATTGATTAAAGTTTTAAAATTTAGTAATGTTATTAAAAATTCATAAAAGAGTTTTTAAAAGGAGAAAAATATGGCTTGTGATACAGGCGTAAAAGCTAGAGAAGATAAAAAAGAAGTAGCAGAAAATAACCAAATAGAAACAAAAAAGGAGAAAAAAATGAGTTCAACAATGGTTTTAAGACAAATGCCGGAATTTAAAATGAGTGCATACGATTCAAAAACAGGTCACTATACAACGGTATCAAGTGAAGATTATAAAGGTAAGTGGACGGTGGTCTGTTTCTATCCTGCAGATTTTACATTTGTCTGTCCTACTGAGATAGCTGCTATGAATGCAAAATATGACGAGTTTCAAGAGTTAGGAGTAGAAATTCTTCCTATATCAACAGACACGAAATTCTCACACAAAAGATTTGTAGAGACTGAACCAATCTTAAAAGACTTGAAACTTACAATAGGTGCAGATACTACAAAATCTGTAGCTGAATCTTTCGGCGTGCTTATCGAAGAGGAAGGTGTTGCTTTAAGAGGAAGATTTTTATTTAATCCAGATGGTGTTTGTGTAGCTCAAGAAGTACAGGCTGACTCTGTTGGAAGAAATGTAAACGAGTTTCTAAGACAAGTAAGAGCTTGGCAACATGCAACTGCTACAGGTGAAGTTTGTCCGGCGGGATGGAGACCTGGTAAAAAAACACTTCCGGTAAACACTGATGTAGAACAGATGACCGGCAAAGTAGGTGATTATATTACTATCGAAGAGATATTGTCATAACATTTAGGTATGGATCTTCCATACCTAATCTTTTTTATAAACTTTTATAAACAAATTTTTTAAATATCTCTTTATTTTCTTGTTTATCATCAAATAAAACTAAATCAAAAATCACCTTAATATCAAACTTTAACTTTCATATAAACCTATTTTGTTATAGTGCCGCTTAACTAAAATAAAAGGAAAAAACATGGCTATTAGTAACAATCAAGTAGTTTCTATGGAGTATGAAGTAAAAGTTGAAGGAAATGTTGTTGATAGCAATGTTAATAAAGAGCCGTTAGAGTTTACTTTTGGTACGGGTCAAATCATCCCTGGATTAGAGTCCAGAATAGCAGATATGAGAGAAGGTGAAGAAGCTTCTATCGTAGTTCCAGCAAATGAAGCATATGGTGAGTATAACGAAGAAGCAATACAAAAGCTTCCAAAAGAGCAGTTTGAGGGAATAGAACTATCAGCAGGTCTTCAGCTTCAAGGTCAAGGACCAGATGGCAACCCTATTCAAGTTGTTGTAAAAGAGATTTTAGACAATGAAGTAGTTATTGACTTCAATCACCCCTTAGCGGGCAAAGAGTTAAACTTTAATATCAATATACTCTCTGTAAAATAAAGAGCTTTTTTAGCTCTTTATTTTTATTATTTATTTAAAAATTTATAGCATAATTATCAAAAACGAGGTTTGGTATGGGATGGACATGTCAACATGATCACAAAGGATATTGTAAATTACTTCAAAAAGAGTGTGTGCCAGGAACAAAAGGGTGCATCCTAAAACGCAGTGAGTATATATTTAGCACAGGAAGTTTTGAAGAAGATAAAAAAGCGGCTGAAAAAAAGAGCAGTGAAGAGATTGATTTTGCCGCTTTAGCCAGAAGCAACTAATCCCAAAAATTAAGCGGATTTGGATATAAAAAAGTATAATTTAAATCTTTAATCAGCTTATGAGACAAAACCCTGCGTTTTGTCATACCTTCAAATACTCCAAGTTCAAATCCAAAATTTTTACTATTTTTTTTATGTATCTCAGAACGAAGAGGGTGTTTTGGAGCAACTAAATTATAAATACCTTTCGTTATATCTTTTTTTATCATCATTTTTACAATATCAATAACATCATCTTTATAAATATAGTTTACAAAACCATCGCTAAATACATTTGCATTTTTCCACTTTCCGGCAACTCTATCATCTCCCATTAAACCGCCAAGCCTTAAGATAAGAGCATTCTCTTTTGAGTTAGATACCAACTCTTCAGCCTCTTTTATAAGTGATGGTTCTGTTATCTCAAAACTCTCATCTACATCACAATCAAACTCTCTGTATATCGATGTAGAACTCATTAAAATAAGATTGCAATCAGGTTTAGTTAATGCAACTATTTTTTGAAGCGTTTTGAGATACTCATCTTTAGTATGTATGGCAATTATTATGGTGTCTCTTTTCCAAAAAGAAGAGGTGTCCGTGGTATTTTCTCTTGAAAAACACTCTACATCAAAATCATCTGAGAGTCTCTTAAAAAGAGGTTTTCCAAGCCATCCGCATCCAATTATTCCTATGCTTTTTTTCATTTTTTTTTAAAACTTCTTTATAATTTTTTATTTATTATACTTCTCTTCCCAATCTTCAAATTCTGGGGTAAAATACTCTACTCTTACTTTTTTAAATTCTCGTGAACTATAAAGCGGCATATGCTCTTTTGATTCAATCTCTTCTGCCATCTCAGCAATAATCGCATTTGTCTCATCCGTACTTTTTCCATGAACCATAGTAAAAAGGTTATATGGCCAATTTGGATACTTTGGACGAAGATAACAGTGTGAAACTGCGCTAAATTCAGCAGCTTTTTTACCAATCTCCTCTCCTTTTGCTTCATCTATATCCCATACAACCATTGCATTTGCACTAAAACCTGCTTTTCTATGGTTAAGAATAGAAGCAAATCTTCTCATAACACCAGCTTCTTGCAATTCGTTTAAAATCGAAAAAAATGTATCATAATCTATCTCTAACGCTTCAACTATCTTTTTAAAGGGCTCTCTTATTATCTCTATATCATACTGAGTGCTTCTTATTATTTCATGATGAAGCGGAGTCAGCTCTATATCTTTGTATTTAGCTTTTTTTACTTTCTCTTTTTTATCATCTTTACCGGTAGTATTTAATTTTACATTGATTTTAAATAGTTTTAGTGTCGGAAGAGTGATATAGTCATCTGCTTGTACAGCGTTTGCTAAAATTTGTACAGTTTTTTCAAGTCCGAGTTTTGAATTTGGAGCTACTGCAAGTGTAAACCAAATATTAAAATCATGATTTCTCTCATAGTTGTGGGAAATACCTGGATGAGAGTTTATTATTTTCACCGCATCATTTATCTTCTCTTCAGAAACTTTAAATGCAACCAAAGAAGATTCATATCCCAATCTTTTTGTATCAAATATCGCCGATGTTTGTCGAATAATGTTGTTATTTTTCTCTTCTTGTAAAATAGCAATAACCTCATCTTCACTACTGTTTAACTCATCAGCAATTACTTTAAACGGTCTTGCGACTAAAGGAAAATTTTTCTGAATTCGTGATAAGATTTCATCTTTCATATATTGTTCCATTCATTGTTTTATTTTATCGATTGTAGTCTAATTTGAGTAAATGCTAATTGATTTTTATCAATAAAACTTTTTTTTAAAAGTATGATATTATGTCACACAAAAGAATATAAGAAAGAAAAAAATGAATTACTTTCCAGCTTTTTTAAAACTTGATAATAAAAAAGTTCTTATTATCGGCGGCGGTTGTATAGCTTTTAAAAAATTAGAACATCTCTTAGATTTTACCTCAAACATTTCGCTTATTGCACTTGAATTCTCAAATGAAATGAGTACTGTAATTAAAGAAAAAAAACTTCATTTTGAAAAAAGAAGTTATCAAAAGGGTGATATCAAAGAGTTTGATATAGTCATTATTGCCATTGACAACATCCCGCTACAGGCTGAAATATTTGAAGAATCAAAACAGTATAAATGCCTTTGCAACTCTGTTGATTCAACAGAATATTGTGATTTTATTTTTCCCTCATATATAAAAAAAGATGATTTAACTATTGCCATATCTACATCAGGATCATCACCGGCGGTTGCAAAACATTTAAAAAGATATCTTCAAAAACTAATACCTTCTAATATATGCGAATTTTTGCAAGAGATGAAAGAGTTAAGAAAAACTTTGCCAAAAGGCAAAGAGAGAATGAAAATACTTGATAAAAAAGCACAAAATTATATCAACAGCTGGAGTGATAAATAAATTATAGAAAAGCTGTGATATTATGGATTAAGCTGAAAAAAAACAGACCAAAAATCATCTTATTTTAAAAAAAGATCTCTACAACATCTAATCTTTTAATTTAAAAGACAAATATAATGCTGCAAGAAGCACCATTATTGAACTGCCATAAAGCACTGTATAGTTCAAATAGTGCAAAATTACCCCGCCGATAATTGAAAAAAATAGACCCAAAGAGACGATGTTCATCTGAAGAGCAATGTAAACAGGTCTTTTTTCAGCAGGTGCAATCTTTAATATAAGATTGCTAGATGCTATACGATTACCATCAATTGAAGCACCGATTAAAAAAAAGATAATCATATACTCATATAAAGAAGTTGCATAAACTGCTAAAATAACAGCAAAAACATGCATTATTATTGAAAATTTTGCCGTTAATGTGTTTCGCCCTTTTCCGCTCAGATTACCCCATAAAAAGTTGCTAATCATTGCGCCTACCATTTGTGTCGTTATCAAAGAACCAATTGCCACACCTCCAAGGTCTATCTTTTGCTTGGCATCAAGTATGATAAATGGCAAAGCGATAAGATATCCGTATGCTAAAAGAAAGGTAACAACCTGTATTTGCAAATTCTTATCCGCTTTTAAAAGCAGATAGGAATTTTGTAAAAACTCTTTAAATGTTCTCTCTTTTTTAGAAACTTCTTTTTTTATCGGTTCATCAACTAAAGAAAAAGCAAAAAAACCAAAACCCATAATAAAAGAACTTATTATAAAAAGATAGCCGTAGCTTTGCGGTGCATCAAACGATTCAAGTATCCATGCTGCAAAAGCACCGCTTAAAAGTCCTCCTGCTCCGCTGAAAAACTGACGATATGCCATAGTTTTTCCACGAAATTTATGAGAAAAAATCTTCGCCATTATCTCTCTAAAATAGATTGCTGCAAAACCTGCACTAAAGGAGAACATAAAAAGTCCAAATCCGATAGAAGCCAGTGTTATATTTGGATAATTTTCACCAAAAAGAATAATGGCAACGCCGATAAAAAACCATGATATAAATCTAATAAAAAAGATTTTACGCAGATATGGCAGCATACGGGTATAGCTCTGTGCATGAAATGCGGCAAAAAGCTGCACTACGACAGCTCCGCCTCGAAGCAAAGATGCAAAAAATCCGACAAGCATAGAACTTCCGCCAAAATGATTTACAATAAGAGGTAAAATAGTTGACGGCTCAGCAATCGTTGTCCCAATTGCCAAAAAAAATCCATGTAAAATATTTTTTATATGATTAGAGAACTTATCCATTTAGTTTTTCATAAGCTTCATCTATACTACTGGCTTTTTGTGCCACAAAAAGAAAAACAGCCGCATTTAATCGTGCCAGCTTTAATAAACCATCAGAGGGATTGTTTGTCTGCTCCAAGGACTCTTGCAAAGTTATTTTTTCCCAAGATTTTGAGTAATTTATACCATAATATTGCGGATCTACTATAAACTCTTCAACATCAGATCCATTTACAATCCATAAACGCCCTTTGCTAAAGAGTTCAGGAGTTCCCTCATTCCCTTGAATTAAGGCAAGTCTTTTATATTTATGAGCAAAAATTTCAACATATTTTTTTACAAACGGCTTATGAAATACTCCCGTTATTGCATACTCGCTCTCTCCCACATGTGTCAATTTCTCAATTGTGTTTAATCCCGTGCGAAGGCCGAGTCTCATACGAAGATCTGTTAAATTATGCATCTCTTTAAAAAAATCTGCTCTGTCAAAATAGTATATATTTTTATTCAGTTTTATATTTGTTGCGACTTCTTTTAGTGTAATCCCTTTTTTTGCAGGTGCTAAATCATCTCCGACGACTACAAGATTCAACGCTGAGTTTTCTAAAACTTTTGCAATAAGAGGAAACATAAAAGGGTTATTTACCTTACCGTCAAAGGGGTATCCCAGTTCTATAGAATTTGCCACCGGTGTTTTTTCAATAAACATATCACATGCTTCAACAACACCTCTAAATTCTTGTGTTGTTTCAGGCTTGAGTCTCCATCCAAGTAAAAAAGCAGCTATCTGCTCACTATAAACTGATTGATTTAAAATCTGACTCATCATATCTTTTGATTCTTCAAAAGTTAAATCTCTATTGGCTTTTGCTCCGGTTCCTACTGCATGAATATACTTAAAAAAATCCATTTTTCTCTACTTTTAAATTTTTTATTTTTTCGTATGATATAACTATTTGCTTAATATGAAATAATAAAAGAGATATTAAATTATGAAAGAGAGTTTGATTTAGTACAAAATTTTTATTATATTTATAATACCCCTAGATAATTAAAATCATCTAGGTGAATGAAAGTAAATGATTAACTCAATGGTGAGCATCTTCTTTTTTTAATTCATCAACTATCGCTGCTCTCAAGATTTTCAACTCATCTTCAGACTCTTTGCATTTTGTGCAAGATATATGCTCTTTTGCAAATGTAATTGTTGTTGAAATCATCTCTCCATCAACAAACTTCTCAGCGATTATAGCATTTGATTTAAACGGGGTCATTCTCCATCCCTCTTTTTCGCCGGCAGATTTTATGATTTGCATAACTTTGTCACTGCTGTGCTCTTGTGTATGAATTGCTGTTTTACAAATTGTTCTATCGCCGCTTTGTAAATCAGGACTACTCGAAACTCCTGTAGATGTACTGCAACCAGTTGTTAATAATAAAGTTGCAACAGATGTAACAACTATTAATAAAGCTTTATTCATATTTTTCCTTTATGCTTTTTAAGTAAATTTCACAAAAATTAATTTTATTTATAAAAATTAATTAGTGAATAATATAACACCAAACTTAAAATAAAATTTAAAAAGAGTTACATAATATTTTTTAGCATTTTTATTCTAATTGTCTGTTTTCTTATCTTATATCTTAAATATTATAGAAGTAAAGTCTTGTCTATCATCTTTATAATAGAAACAATATAAAACAAAAATTTGTTTTTAACATTATTACAATTCTATTATCTACTGCTCTTTTTTCTTTATCAGTGCGCTATATTCTATAATTATACATAAGGCATTTTTTATGTAAAAATACTTTCAAAAGTTTCAATATGCTTATATGATTCATTTAGTTACATAAATAATAAAACAAATCTTAATTTTGTAATCTAATAAAAAAATTGATTTGTATCAAGAAACATTTGGTAAAAAAAGATTAAACTACTCCTAATTCTGAAAAAGGAGAAATAAAATGAGATTAAACAAGTTAGTTATGTCGGTTGCTGCAATGGCAATCGTTGGCTCAGGATTAGTTGCTGATACATCAAGTATGGATGTAGAAGCTGTTTTTGAAAAAGAGTGCCAGGGATGTCATGGTCCTAATCACGAAGGCGGTGTTGGTTCAGACCTTCGTCCAAGTGTGATTGGCAAAAAAAATGCTTATGAACTTGCAGAAACTATATTAAATGGTAAAGCAGGTACAGCTATGCCTCAGTTTAAAGATAAATTTGGCAAGGCTGATGCTGATAAAATGGTTGATTATTTACAACACTTTAAAGGCAGAGTAATCAAACAACTTACTCTTGAAGCTGTAAAAGATGGTTGGAAGCCGCTAAATGACAGAATGGAATTTTTCAAAAAATATCCAAAAGCAGTAGATGTTAAGAAAAATACGGATATCTGTTTTGTAACAGAGCGTGATGCTGAACGCGTAGTGTTTGTTGATGGAACAAGCGGTAAAATTTTATCTAGACATCCAGCAGGTTTTGCTGTCCATGTAACAGTTACAAACAAGCGTCAGCCTCGTTATGCTTACTCAATCTCTCGCTCAGGTTTAGTAACAATGTACGACCTTAACACTCCGGGCCAACAAAAAATTGCTGAGTGTCAGGTTGGTTCTGAATCTCGTGGTCTTGCAGTTTCTCCGGATGGTAAATACTTAATGGCTGGTAACTACACTCCGGGCGGTGCTGTGCTTATGGATGCTATGACGCTTGAGCCGTTAAAAGTTTATCCTACTTCAAGTGTTATTCAACCAAATGGAAATATTGATTCATCTCGTGTAGCTGGTATTTTCGATACTCCATACGGTCCTTATTTTGCATTTGCACTTAAAGATGGTGGACATGTTTATATCGTAGACTACTCTAAGCCTGATTTCCCAATCGTTGGAGATATTCCAAATATCGGTGATATTCTTCATGATGGTTTCTTAAATGAAGGTAAAGAGATTGGTCGTTACTTATTTATCGCTTCTCAAGGAAGTGATGTTGTCGGTGTAGTTGATTTTAAAACTAAATCATTAGTAACAAAAATCTATACAGGTCCTGCATCTAAGCCACACCCAGGTCAAGGTTCTTCTTGGTATAATGAAACTCTAGGACAGCAGCTCGGTGCAACTGTTAATATGAATCTTGGTCAAGTAACTATCTGGGATGATCATTTTGATGTAATTCGTCAAATTCCAACTGGCGGCGGTGGATTATTTATAGGTACATCAGAGCATACACCATTTTTATGGGCAGATAATGTTTTAGGTGGTGATGATGTTTGGAATCAAGTTCATTTGATCAACAAACAAACTCTTGAATTAGACAGAATACTTACAGTTGGTACAACTGAAGGTACTGTTATGGATCCTGTAACTCACAAAATTTTATACAAATGGAAAGTTCCAATTGTTAAAGATGAAAATGGTAAAGTAATAGTTCCAAGAATTTTACATGCTGAACCGGCTAATCACGGTCACTGGACTATGATTTCTGAGTGGAATGCAGGTCGTATCGGTATCTATGAAGCAAAAACAGGTAAATTTGTTAAATATATCAATGGTTTAACAACTCCTACTTTTACATACTCTATCGAGCATAGACAAACTATTCCTGGAGCATAATTTCCAAATTGTTGCATCTGCTCTCTTTTCAATAAAGGTGTAACTTATTCTTTCCCCCTTGCTGGGGAAAGTCTTTTTTTATCACAAAATCTAAATTATTTAACTAAAATTAATGCATACATAACTATAAATCATTATGTAAAATTTGTAATTTATGACATTTATAAGCCATAATTCAAGCTTATTTTAGTTAAAATAATATATCAAAGCAAAAGAAAAATTATGAAAAAAATTATAGCAGTAATATTGAGTTTAATTTCATTTTTATCTGCAAATGAGTTGGACGGGAAGAAAGTTTTTGAAACTTATTGCTGGGGTTGTCATCACCAGAGTGCTGAAGCTTTCGGTCCATCTTTTAGTGAAATTGCTTCCAAGCGAACATATGAAGAGATACAAGCTTATATTTTAGACCCTGAATCAATGTATAAGGCTTTTGGGTACAAACGAACAGTTATGACAAAAATTAAACTAACCGACGAAGAGAGAGAGGCTATTGCAAAATATGTACTCTTATATAAAGGCAAATAATGTTTAGATTATCCAATTTAATATCTTCAGTTGTTGAAGACAAACCAGAAAGAGTTCTTGGGAGCTCAATAGCAATATGGAATTTTACCAATAGATGCAACCTCTCATGTCTTCACTGCTACTCAAAATCAACCTTGGATGAAGTTGACACACTTACAACTGAGCAAATTAAAAAAACAATACTAGAGATGAAAGAAAACGGCGTAAAATTTATCATCTTCTCTGGCGGCGAGCCTCTTACAAGAAAAGATCTTTTTGAAATTGCCGATTTTTGCAAAGAGAATGGAATCATCACCTATCTCTCCAGCAACGGCCTCTATTTTACAACAGGAAATATACAGCGCATAGTGGACACATTTACATATGTCGGTGTAAGCATAGATGGAGATGAACCTACTCATGACTATTTCCGCGGACTAAAAGGTGCATTTACTCAAACGCTTAAAGCTGTTCGTCTTGCTATAGAAACCGGAGCTAAAATCGGGATCCGTTTTACTCTTACAAAAGATACGGTAAATTCCTTAGAGTATATTTTTAACTTAGCTGAACAAGAGAATATTCCAAAAATCTATATTTCTCATCTTGTCTACTCCGGTCGTGGTTTAGACAACTTAAAAATGGATCTCTCAAAAGAGCAGAGAAGAAAGTCTGTAGAGTTTATCCTTGACAAAGCGTTTGAATATCATAAAACAGGCAGAGACATTGAGATAGTAACCGGAAATATGGAACAAGATGCAGTTCTGTTTTTAGATAGATTTGCTCTTGAATATCCTGACTTAAAAGATACAATGAGAGAGCGTTTGGTTAGCTGGGGCGGAAACAGTGCCGGACGGAAACTTTTAAATATAAACAGCGAAGGTGATGTAAGACCGGATCCATTCTTTCCCTTAACCGTTGGAAATATAATAGAACAAAATTTCGGTGATATCTGGAAAGGCGGTGAACTTCTAGACCAACTGCGCATCCATCCAAGAACACAAATCAGCGGTATATGTTCAAACTGCCAACAGATAGATATATGTAACGGCGGCTCAAGAGCGAGAGCTTATGCTATTACAGGTGATTTATGGAGTGAAGATCCATCATGTTATTTAACTGAACAAGAGAGAAGGAAGCATTAATGAGAACAAAAAAAATTTTACTGGGAGCCTCATTAATTGCGGCCATTTTCACTACTTTAAGTGCAAAAGGAGTAAATCCTGTACTTGCAATGTTAAATAC
This sequence comes from Sulfurimonas sp. CVO, assembly GCF_009883775.1. Taxonomy (NCBI): domain Bacteria; kingdom Pseudomonadati; phylum Campylobacterota; class Epsilonproteobacteria; order Campylobacterales; family Sulfurimonadaceae; genus Sulfurimonas; species Sulfurimonas sp. CVO. The sequence continues at coordinate 61,346 of NZ_CP033720.1, read as the reverse complement.
GCAAGAGAAATTTTTTGTCGTTGAGAGAGAAGACGAATCCTTAGCAATAATAGAGCAAGGCATGACAAAAGGCTATTTAACTGGAGTTCATAATATGAACCACGGTGTTGTGAAATTTTATGACAAAGACGGCTATGTTATTTCACGCGACGGGTATATAGTAAAATTTGACCCTGAAGCAGAAAAAATACTCAAAGAGCGCAAAACAAGTGACAGCGCTATTGGCTTTACGGTAGCGAAAAATTACATAGCTGTTGCAAACTATGCTAAAAAAAGTGTTGATATTTTAGATAGAGATTTGAATCCTATTCAGTCTTTTGAAACAGGTTCAAAAAATGTAGGTATAAAAAAATATAAAAATTATCTTGTTTTCTCCCAAATGAATAATGACAAAATTACTGTACTAAAAGATAAAAATGAGGGCAAAGATCTACCGCATTTTGAAATATACAAAGAGTTTGAAAATGTTGGAGTTATGCCTTTTGATGCAATGATAAAAAACAACAACTTTATCACAGGATTTTTCAAAAGTGATTTTTTTGGTGTTGTAGATTTGGATACTATGAAGTACTCAAAAATCAAAATTTTACTTGGAGACAGAAAACCAGTTTTAAAAGTTCCTCATTTTGGATTTTGGAGCATAAGTGATGAGAATGTCTTTATTCCTGCAGTTGGAGATAACAAAGTTTTAGTTTACACTTCTGATTTTAAATTTGTAAAAAATATCGAGACAGAAGGTCTTCCGGTCTTTACTGCACTTAGCCCCGACAAAAAATATATGGCTGTTACATTTAGTGGTGAAAAATTTCCTGTAATTCAAATTATTGATACAAAAACTCTTGAAATTATTAAAAGATTTGAATTTGATGGAAAAGTTTTACATGTTAGATGGTCGGGCAATAGACCAAATCTTTATGTATCCGTAAACGATACAAATAAAATAGCGGTTATAAATACAAAAGATTGGTATCTTTCCCGCGAAATATTTAATGTTAAAAAACCATCAGGTATATTTATTTACGAAGAGGCAAAATAATGGGCAAAGTTTATTTAACAGGCGCCGGTCCGGGTGATATAGAACTTTTAACCTTAAAAGCATTTAGAGTTATAAAAGAGGCTGATGTTATAATATATGACCGCTTGGCCAATCCGGATATCCTAAAAGAGGCAAAAAATGGCTGCCATTTTGTTTATGTAGGAAAAGAAGATGGCAAACATATTGTTCCTCAAGATGATATTAATGAAATAATTTATCAAAATTCATTAAAACATGAAAATGTAGTTCGCTTAAAAGGAGGAGATCCTTTTGTATTTGGACGCGGCGGAGAAGAGGCGCTTTATCTTCAAGAGCGCGGAATTAAATATGACATAATCCCCGGAATAACATCTGCCATAAGCGCTCCTGCATATGCCGGAATACCTGTGACACATAGGGGTGTTGCAGTTAGTTTTCGAGTTGTAACAGGACATGAATCTCCAAATAAAAAAGAGTCTCAAATTCCTTGGAAAAATTTCAAAACTGATGATACTATTGTTTTTTTAATGGGTCTGCACAACCTTCCGGAAATATCTAAAAAGCTTATAGAGGTTGGCAAACCAAATGATTATCCATGTGCTGTTATATCAAAAGGAACAACAAAAGAGCAAATTGTAGTTGTAGGAACACTTGAAAATATAGTTGAAAAAACAAATGATATTCCTACCCCTGCACTTATAGTTGTCGGCAAAGTAGTACAATTAAGAGAACAGTTAAAATGGTTTGGAGAAAATGTCTAAACACCTTAATACTTCAGAAGCAGTGCTAATTGCACCAAATATCTACTGGGTTGGTATGCACTTAAAAGATGACCCTTTTCAGTGCCATCCCTACCTTATAAAAAATGCAAACGAATCGATTCTTATTGATCCAGGTTCCATGCTTGAGTTTGAAGAGACAATAAGAAAAGTAAAAAGCATCATTGATATTAATGCCGTCAAATATATTATACTGCATCATCAAGATCCAGACTTAGCAGCTGCAGTTCCGGAGATTGAAAAGCTTATCAACAGAGCAGATCTGCAGATAGTAACCCACTCTAGAATATCTCTTTTAATTAAACACTATCTAATAACATCAAGCTACTATAATATAGACAAAAACAACTATACTCTGCTAACTTCAAACGGTTTAAAACTAGATTTTTTGACAACACCCTACTGTCACTCTCCAGGTGCATTTGTAACATACGAACCAGATTCAAAGGTTCTGTTTTCAGGTGATATTTTTGGAGGTCTTGAAGAGTCTTGGGATTTTTATGCAGATGAGACCTATTTTGAAAAAGCAAAACTTTTTCATAAGGAGTATATGCCGAGTAAAGATATTTTTAATTATGCTCTTTGTAAAATAGAAAAACTTGATATCAATTTAATAGCACCTCAACATGGTTCTATGATAGAGAAAAAATATATCCCTAAATTGATTGAGGATATGAAAAATCTTGATTGTGGGTTATATATAGAAGAGAAGTATAATCAAGAATTAATAGACATTATAAAAGAGCTGCAAAAGAAAGAGCGCGCTTTAAAAGAGCGTAACTTACTTCTTTTTGAACAGTCAAAAAGAGCAGAAATCGGTGAAATGATTGGAAATATAGCACATCAATGGCGGCAGCCTTTAGCAATTATCAACACTTCATTAGCAATCTTAAAAGAAAAAAACAGAGCAGGATTGCTTAACGAAGATGAGATAGCTGATAAATTAGAAAAAATGGAAAAACGCGTTATATATATGTCTGAAACGATAGAAGATTTTATGACTTACTATACCCCAAACAAAGAGAAATCTTGGTTTAGCGTATGCGAAGCTGTAGAAAAAGCGCTTGACATTGTAAATATAAAATCTAATGAGAGAGGCGTTAAATTAAATCTTTTCATTAATAATGAATATAAAATTTATGGACTAATAAATGAGTTTATTCAAGTAATAGTTTCGATTTTATCCAATATAAATGATTTAATAACAATAAAAAATTTAAAAAATACAGATGTAAAAATCTCACTTTATATAGATTCTGACTATACAACTCTTACAATAGAGGATAATTGTGGAGGGATTAATGAAAAAAATTTAAATAAAATATTTGATCCCTATTTTACTACAAAACATAAATCAATGGGAACCGGTCTTGGTCTGCATATAGCAAAAATGATTATAGAAGAGAATATGAATGGCTCTTTAAGTGCAAAAAACATATATAATATTAACAATGAAAAAATTGGGGCAAAATTTACCATAAAGATGAAAAATGAAAATCAATAAAATTAAAGATATATCTATTCTACTGGCTGAAGATGAAACAGAATTGCGTGAAACTCTATCTGAATATTTGCAGATATTTTTTAGCAGAGTCTACACGGCAGCATGTGGAAATGAAGCGTATGATATTTATAAACAAAAGAGACCAAATATTATTTTAACAGATATCTATATGCCCAATCTTGACGGGCTTGATATGATTGCCAAAATAAGAAAAGATGATCAAGAGACCAAAATTATTGTAATAAGTGCTCACTCTGAGCAGGAGAAACTTCTTAAAGCAATAAAACTTCATCTTGAAACATACCTTATCAAACCAATAAAAACGGATGTATTAAAGCAGGTACTCTTTGACACAGTAGAATTAATCAGAAAAACTACAAATCGAACTTATATTAATGATACCACTTACTGGGATAATGACACAAATACACTTTGGACTGGCTCTAAAGAGATTAAACTTAGAAAAATGGAAAATTTACTCTTAAAACTCCTTTTTTCTGAGCCTAACCACTGCTTTTCTGCTGAAGAAATTTTTAAATTTCTTCATGAAGGAAAAGAGAAAAAAGAGTTTTCAATGCATGCCATAACATCACTTATGAAAAGAATTCGTACAAAACTTCCAGATAATACTATTCATAATATATATGGATCTGGGTATAAAATAACTCCTATGTAGAGATTTTAAAAAAATCTTTGCTATTAATATTTTTCTAATTTATACTCTTTATAAAGTATTTCTGCCTCTTTATCTCCAATATCAATAGCTTTTTGTGCCCACTTTTTTGCTTTATCAAACTCTTCTAATTGACAATAGAGTTCTGCAAGAAGATAATAGGCACTATCATCTCCGTTTTTTGCATTTTTTTCAAGCCATTTAGACGCCTCTTCAAACTTAAGAAGCTGCATATATATTCGCCCAATATTTTGTTCGGCTTTTTGATGTCCTGCACTTGCGGCACGCTCCAGTAACTCTACACTTTTTGTTACATTTGCATCAACTCCATCACCGTTATAATACATAAGCGCAAGATTGTATTGGGCGTTAGAATTGTTTTGTTCAGATGATTTACTTAAATACTCAAACGCTTTTTTTGTATCTTTTTTAACATTGTGACCTCCCAAATAGATCATACCCAGATCATATTGAGCTGCAGAATTGTTGCCATATGCTGCCTTTTGCAGCCAATATATAGATTTATCAATATTTTTTTCTACTCCCAAGCCATTTGCGTAGAGATAACTAAGAGCGCTCTGTGCCGTTGTATCACCCTCTTTTGCACTCTTTTCATATAACTCAAAGGCTCTGACATAATCACTTTTTTTAAAAGCTTCTAGGGCTTCTTTGTTATCTGCTTCCAAAGTAAGCAACAATATAATTCCAACCAATATAAGTTTTAACATGCAAACTCTTTTCTTTTTTTACAATTATACATTTTGCTTTTTAATTTTTTGTAATTGATCAACAATTTTTACAACAACCAAATCAGATGTAACATTTAAAGATGTTCTAGCCATATCTAAAATTCTATCAACTGCAATAATTAAAGCTATATATTCAACTGCCAAGCCAAGCTGATTCAAAATAACAACCATCATAACCAAAGAAGCGCTGGGCAAAGCTGCAACGCCGACACTTAGAGCAACAACAGTTACTCCTAAAAGAAATTGATCCGCAAAACTTAAATCAACACCTGCCAAATGAGAAATATAAAGAACGGCTATTGTTAAATATGCCGCTGTTCCATCCATAGAAACCGTTGCTCCAAGAGGAAGAACAAAAGATGCATTTTTTTTATCAACTCCGCCAACCTCCTCTACAACACGCATAGATACAGGAAGTGTTGCTGTACTTGATGCAGTAGAAAAAGCCATTATCGAAGCTTCGCGAACATCACTCAAATATTTAAAGGGGTTGACACGGCCAAAAAAGCCCAATATCGCAGGTAAAGTTACTAGAGCATGAACAAGCAAAACAGATATAACCATCACTACATATTTCCACAACCCAACAATAACATCAACACCTTGCTCAGCGATCACATAAGAGATAAGACTAAATACACCTATAGGTGTCATCTTAATAACCCACTCTGCCATTATAAGTATCGCATTTGTTACAGCACTAAAAAAATCAAGCATTAGAAGCTGTCTCTCTTTTTTCAGGTGCAAAGAGGCTATGGCAAAAAGAGCCGAAAAAACGATAATCTGCATCATAGATCCCTCTGCCAAAGCATGAAATATATTTGTTGGAATAAAACTAAGTATCATTGCATCAAAAGAAAACGGCGCTACTTCAGAAGCTTTTAAGTACTCCAAACCTTGCACTGATATCTCATTTCCTATAGGTACAATATTCATAACTGTTATAGCAGTAAGAACTGCCAATGCAGTTGTCAAAAGATATAAGCCAATTGTATTAAGCCCGATATTTTTTAGACTCTGTAAGTTTCCAAGTCCCATTATAGAGACATATATGCTTGAAAAAACCAGCGGCACTACCAACATTTTTAAAAAACTGATAAAAATCTGCCCTATAACTTGCTGTTTTAGTGCCATTTCCGGTAAAAAAATTCCAAAAAGCACCCCTAAAACAATCCCTAAAAAAACCAGTCTGTTAGTTGTGGAATACTTTTTAATTTTTTGTATCATAAAATCATCAACTCTATAATAATATATATGTTGCTAAAGCCAAAAAGCTAAAAAAGCCTACAACATCAGTTACCGTAGTTAAAATTACTGTACTGCCGATTGCAGGATCAATATCTATTTTTTTAAGAAAAAGAGGAATAGCGGCTCCGAAAAAACCTGCCATTAACAAATTTATCACCATGCTTAAAGCAATAACAACTCCCAGCATATTTATATTAAACCATATTGCAGCTACTATACCCATAACAACCGCAAAAATCAATCCATTCATAAGTGATATAAGAATCTCTTTTTTAATTATCCGCATAGCATCGCCTTTAGAGATCCCTCCAAGAGCCAGCTGCCTTACAACAACTGTTAAGCTTTGTGTTCCCGCATTTCCGCCCATTGAAGCAACAATAGGCATTAAAACGGCAAGTGCAACCATGCTCTCAAGCGTATCAGCAAAAAGACCAATAACCATTGAGGCAAATATAGCTGTAAAAAGATTTATTCCAAGCCATGATGCTCTTTTTTTACCTGCTCTAAATATTTCATCATACTCTTCAGCGTCATCATCAACTCCGGCTAAATGATACATCTGCTCAGTTGCATGTTCATTGATAATATCATAAATATCATCCGAAGTTATGCGCCCCAGCAAGATTCCATACGCATTGACAATTGGCATAACAGAGAGATCATACTCCTCAAAATAGTGTACTACATCTTTAATATTTTCTCTATCTTCTGCTTTTTTAGGCTCAAAACTATCTTCACTCTGTTCTATATTTTCCAATAGTGTTTTTTTAAAATCAAAAACCAGCAAATCATCCAAGCCAACCGTATAAAGAAGTCTATTATCACTGCTTACAATAAAAAGATTTTGGATATTTTCTATTACTTTGGATTTTCTAAGTTCTGCAAATCTTCTAATAACATCATGCACAATCTCATTCTTATAAGCCGTGAATATTTCAAGCTGCATATATGCACCGGCTTCCTCTTCTTCATATGTTTGAAGTTTGATTATCTCTTTTCTGTCCTCTTCATCAAGAGTATCAAAAACTTCAGAAGCAATATTTTCATCAAGCTCTTCAAGTTCATGCATAAAATCAACTTGATCATCTGATTCAAGTTCAGATACTGCATGTTTTAACTCATCTACACTGAGATTTTCTACAATATCATCAAAATATCTATCTGGGAGAGCAAGTGCCACATCGCCTATTAAATCTTTTGGTACAAGTTTTATTGCTGCACTAAATTCAGCATCATCAAGCTGTTTTAATATTTTTGCTATATCTGAAGGATGGATTTCACTTCGCTCATGGGCATTTAAGTACTCTTCTAGTTTATTCATGCCAAAGCTCCCTTAAAATGCAGCTTTAATAAATAGATCAACTTGGTCACGAACACACATAAACATCAAACAAGGCATCTCAATTTCGTAATCGCTCATTAAAATATTCGAGGTTGCCTCTATAACTAAACTGCCCTCAACGCTTCTTATTTTAGCCTCTGCGCTCAACTCTCTCTTCTCTCCATGGAAATCAAGCGTGCCGTTGATGACATAACCATCTTCTTGCTCTGTTTTTACTATATTAGATATTGTGTAAGTAGCAAAAGCAAATTTATCCGCTTCAATCTCTTTGTACATGCTCTTATCTCTATCGCTCTTATCGCTTGTAAAAAGAGTCATCTCAACCCAAAATTTGCCCCTAATAGTAGTAATATCACTGTTTTCTATAGTTATATCTGCTTTTAGATGATTATTTATGGGATCAATAGTTTTATCCATTATCATCTCTGTATGTGCAGCTACATAACCACTTTTTAACTCTAAGTTGATTGCAAAAAGTGGGAGTGTCAAAAGCAACATCGTAAATATTTTTTTCATATTAAACCTACCTATTATTTAAGTTATTACTATTTTAGCATATATTTAATGCAGAATTCCCGAAAGAGCAACCGCCAAGCCGAGACCCGACGCCATCCAACCGACAAATATCATCATAAAAGCGAGTTTTAGCATACTAGCTTCTTTGCTTAAAGTCGTAAAAACCACAACATTGTAGTATGAAATGGTAAAAGGGTAGAGCATAGCAAGCGCAAAAGCCCACTCTAAATAAGAAAGTGCATAACTTCCTATAAAGAGCGCAGTTATTAAAACATGCTTCTTTGTTTTTGAGAAGTTGATAAAATATGCACCAAGAAGCCCCAAAAGATGAAATATTATGATTGTAAATGTGTACTCTGACCAGATATCTATACCCGAATGCCTAGAGAGCGTTTCAAAAAGATTTGAGTCTAAAAATATCCATATCATAAGAGGTAAATATTGTAAATAAGGGTGCGAAACCTCTTTAGAATCCGTTTCAACCCTGTAATCTCTAAGTGCAAATACACTTAAAAGCGCAATTAGGCTAAAAAGAACTGCCATGTAAACTCTGTTATTTGCATCATATATAAAAAAGTAAGTGCCTATCGTATAGGCGATAGCAAGTGCAAAAAGCAGCTCCCGCTGCTGTTTTGCTTTAAAGAGATATACGCCAAGCGGAGCCATAATGCCGACGGATAGACCCAAAAGAGCAAGGGTAATTATATTGTAGTCGGGATATGAAAATGAGAGTGTTAACTGCAAGCATAAAGCAATTATTATCTTATGAAGAGGATTACTGATTCCACCCCAAGAAAAGCCCCCTAAAACCGTTCCTAAAACACCCCCTATAAACATAGGAAAAAGTGTTTGCAAATCAGAGTTGTAGTGCTCGGCAACTCCGGTTTGAATTATCAAGAGATAGTAACAAAGCTCAAACCCAAGGAGTAAAACAAGAGCTGCAGAGTGAATCATAGGCGGCTTCTAAAGATAAGATATAAAAGAGCATAAGAGATATCATAAAGACCCACAAGAAGCCCGAGCATATCTATCGTCCCTAGATAAAAGAGGCAAAGAAAGATAGTTCCGGTAATCAGGCGGGCAATTGAAGTAAAATGTGCCAAAAGATGCGCCTCTTTTGTTACGCCTGCAAGATGCAAGATACCGACAAAACCCATGAAACCAAAAACCAGATAGTAGTACGGAGTAAAATGAAGTCCTAAAAATTCAAAGAGTACCGGCGCTGATAAAAAGAGAATAAGCGCACCCAAACCATCCGATGCAAAGCCGTTTAAATGGTAGAGTTGAAGCAGCGAAATTCTCTTTATGTTCATCTTTTTAATTATGTAATAGACCAAACCGGTAACTCCGATAATACCGCCAAAAAGACGAATCCACCACATTGAGACGACATCAATTTTAAAAACTCCCGCTTCATCAAAACCCGCCAACGTAAGCGAGATAAAAATAACTCCCATAACAGAGAGCCAAAAGTGCATAAAACTCTTTGGCAGCTTATAAAAATAGTTTAAAATACTAAGCGACATAAAAAATATACCCAGACCGATAGCGGCATGAGCATGAGCTACTACCAAATCGTTTCTATGAAACGGCCAGCGAATCTCGGGAATAAAAAGGATATTGCCTTGAATCATGACAAACAAAAACACCCAGATTGAGATAACCAAATAAGGTGTGGATTTGAGAGTAAGTTTTGCGTCTTTACACCACTTTAGCAAAAGCGGGGCGTATGCAAAAGTCAGCCACTGATAAACCCACTCCTCGTTATATGAAAGCTCTCCTGCAAAGATACGCGTCGCAACCGAGAGAGCGTATCCTGCAAGCGGAAGAATCCAAAAGATATGCCAGCGCGCCGTGAAGTTCTCTTTTGCATGTAGTTTTATCATAAGGTAAAAAAGAGGAATAAGCGTAAAGCTCATGCCCAAAGTATTATCGCCATGAGGTCCGATAAGAGTTTTTTCAACCTGCCCGTAAGTCGGATTCATCAAAACCAGAAGCGATATAGGTGCCGCAAAAAGAAGCGCTTTTGACACTTTTACCCAAAGCGGCGTTATCTCGTACTGCTTTATAGTTTTAAAGATACCGACTATATAAAAAATACCCGAAGCCGCAAGTATAAAGTTGAGTTCATAAGCAAAATCATAAAAAGGCAAACCTCTTTGAGCCCCCAAAGAGATAGATATAACCGCCATAAACAAAAAGAGATGCCATAACAAAAAGTAAGCTCTAAGCGGCTCTACCGCGCTTCTTAAGTCCAACTTGTCTTTTGCAAAAAGGGCAAAAGGGAGCAAAGAGAGAGCGAGCATAACCGGACCGTAGAGCATCAGCGTAATATGAAGCGAACGAGTAGTCGGTGCATTAAGCAGAGTATTGTCAAAATACGAAAATCCTAACATCTGAGCAGCATAAATGACACCCGCTGTAATAGAGCCTAAAAATATAAAAGCCCAAACAGGGATAACCGAATCTATTAATTTATAAAATTTGTCCATCTTTTAACCTGATTATTTGAGTTGCATAATTTTCTATCTGCATGTCATGAGAGGCGACGACTACCGTCGTACCTTTTTTTACCGCTTGGGCTAAAAGAGAGTAAACTATCTTAGAGTTTTTCGAATCCAGACTTCCGGTAGGCTCATCCGCAAAGATAATTTTTGGCTCATTTACAAGTGCGCGTGCAAGTGCCACGCGCTGCCTCTGCCCACCTGAAATCTCATTTGGATAACGAAAGGAGAGCTCTAAAATACCGAGTTCTTCAAGTATCTTGTTTATATTTTGTTTCTTATCTTCTAATGCAGCCAGAGCTATATTTTCATAAACACTGAGATAATTTATGAGATAGTGAAACTGAAAAACAAATCCTATCTTGCTTTGGCGAAAATAGTCTATGTTTTTAATCTCAAGAACAGACTCGCCTTCTATGAAAAGTTCCCCGCTTGAGGGTTTTAAAAGAGTTGAGAGAATGGAGAGAAGCGTTGATTTTCCGCTTCCGCTCTCTCCGCTTAAAAAGAGAAATTCGCCGTTTTTTATCTCAAACGAGAGGTCAAAAAGAACCTGCTCCGCGCCGTAAAAGTGTGAAACATGTGATGCCTGTATCATGCACATCCTTGATTTATAAGAAGTATCGGGTCTGTTTTAGATGCTATCCATGCAGGAAGCAGCGAACCCAAAAGCGCCATAAAAATAGTAGAGGCTAAAACATACAAAGCGGTACTTAACGAGAGTGTGCCGTTTACATACCCTTGAAGCATCTCAATATGCGGCAGCAGCGCCAAAATACCCAGACTTAAAAGAAGTGCAAAGATGTATGCTGAAATACTCATTATAAGTGTTTCAAAAAATAAATTTTTTATAATGAAAAAGCGGCTTTTCCCCAATGCACGCATAATACCAAACTCCTCTTTTCTGGAGTTTACAATCATGCTCATGACTGAAGCAATCCCCATAAGACCCATAGCAAAAGCAAGCGTTGAGATAACAAGAGATGAGTTTTCGATGATTTTAAACTGGTTATACTCTTTGACAAAATTTTGCGTTGTCTTTACCTCTATTTCGCTGCTTAAATCAGAGATTTTTTTGGCAATACTCTCTATTTCATTTGGAGAGGAAGATGAAACAAAGAGCATGGAGGCAGAGCGGTTAAACAGCACTCCCGCATCGGATATATTCATAACCAAACCGCCCTCTTCAAAACCTATTTCACTGCTATAAACACCAGATATTTCAAATTTTTTATTTCCTATATTTATGTTTGAGACAGAAAACTGCTTTGCAAGATTTTCACCCAGTATCACCTCGCCTTCTTTAGGATAAACCCCTCTAAGAAGCTTATAATGCTCAAAATGATTGGCGGTCGTACCGTAGATTCCTGCAATCGGAATATGACCTACAGGGGAAGCTCCCACTATCATGGCGTAACTTGAGGAGACATGTTTTAGCTCATTTATCTTTTGAATCAAGCCGATATCCACATTGGAGAAAAAAGTATCCGAGATGCCCTTTTGTGTGACGATAATATCCCCGTCACTATTAATCATCTTGGAGTACATTCCGATTACACCCTGAGATACGGAACTGATGAGAAAAATAGCCATTACAGCAATGGTAATGGATGAAAATATCAAAAGACTCTTAAGCGGATTTTTACGGAGTGCTTTTATTGCCGTCACTTTTCAATCGCCTCTTTTAGCTCTTGTTGCGTCGAAATATATCGTATCTCTTTGATTTTTGAGTCTTCTATAAAGAGAAGTGTTGCGCTATCTTCTTTGCTCGGCACAACCGTATCAAAACCTTTGTTATAGTTTATATAAAGAAGGTGTTTGTATTTTTTGAGTTTTGGCAGGGCAACAATATTTACAAAAAATGTTGGCATTTTGCTAATATCTGCAATAAAAACGGCTTTGTGCATCTGAAGATATGTTGCATCTTGCTCATCAAGATAACTATTGACAAACTTGCCTGTCTCTTTTTCAAAAGTTACAATAATTATCTTTGTCTCTTTTGGAATTGTAACTATCTCATCGCTTGGCATCTTAAACTCAAAGTCATTAACTCTTGAGATGGAGGATTTTACCTGCAAAAAATCTGAATAAAGCGTTGAAAAAAGGAGAGTTAAAAATAGAAAAAACTTATACACAATATTTTCCTTTAAATAAAATTTTATTATGCACAAGATTTGCTAATTGATTGTTAACACCGTTATTTCTTTTGGTGCTTTATATCTTATATTTAAACCCCAATATCCAATTCCATTACTAACATAAAGAGCTGTTTTTTTGTGCATATAGAATCCACTAAAATAGGGTTGAAAAAGTTTAACTAAAAAAGAAAAGGGATAAATTTGACCGCCATGCGTATGTCCGCTTAGCTGGAGATCTACGCGATGCTCACCAATTAAATAAACATCTTTTGGCTGATGTGTAAGCAGTATAGTCGGAAAATTCGAATCAAGATTTTTAAAAATATCTTTAATAGGTCTTTTTATTCCCCATATAAAACCATATCTATCGCTCAGCCCTGCGAGTTGAATAGTTGTGCCTTTTACATTTAAGCACACTATCCTATTATCTAAAAGCTCCACTCCGCTCTCTACCATGATTTCTTGTAAATTTCCAGCTCCATAAACCATATCATGGTTACCGGTAACATAATATGACTTGGCTTTTAAATTTTTAAAACTCCCCAAATGCTTTTGAATATTAAGAGCAGAAGTTTGAATTATATCACCGCTAAAGAGTACAAGATCAGGCTCTATTTGGTTGATTCTCTCCACAAGTTCTTCAAGATAGGAAGGATTGACTTTTGGCGTAATATGCAAATCAGACAACTGAATTATTTTTAAACTTTTTGGGGATAGGCAAAAAGTTTCTAAAGTAAGTGAAACATTTTTAAACGGAAATTCTTTCCACCCTTTTTGTATAGACATACTACTATCCTTTGTCACTTTGACTCATTTTCAAAAATTTATGATATTATTATTTTGACAAATATCAAAGGTGGCGATTGATGAAACATTTAAAACTTATTTTTAGCTTACTTCTTATTATTATACTATTCAACGGTTTTTGGTCAGGTAAGAGCAAAAATGAAGTACGCGAAGAGAATAGGCTTGAGAGGGCAAATCGCATTGAGCAGAGCAACCAAACCCTGCAGTTATTATATAAATATGCCCCAGAAGCAAAAAGAATGGTGTTTCGCTCTTACGGATATGCTACATTTAGCAATGTCGGAGTAAATCTTATCCTCCTCTCTGCAGAGGGAGGAAAAGGTCTTGCACATAACAACAAAACAGGAGTAAATACCTATATGAATATGGCTTCTGGAGGTGTTGGTTTAGGATTGGGCGTGAAAGATTTTAGAGCCGTTTTTCTTTTTGAGAACAAAAAAGCTTATGACACTTTTGTAAACTCCGGCTGGGAGGCAAATGCACAGGCTGATGCTGCTGCAAAATACGAAGACAAAGGCGGTTCAATCAATGCGGCAATTACTGTTGCTCCGGGTGTAAGACTCTACAAGCTGACACAAAACGGTTTGGCTCTGCAAGCTACAATTCAAGGAACAAAGTATTGGAGAGATGAAGAGCTAAATAAAAACTAATTTTTGATTAAGCTAATAAATCCTACAATAGTTTTATCTTAAATTTAAAAGGATATTAGATGAAAAAAATTTTAGTAAGCTTAGCGGCAGTTGTGGCATTAAGCTCTTCAATGATGGCTAATGTAAACAATCAAACAGGGTGTGGTCTTGGTTCAATGATTATCAAAGATGATTCAACTGCGATTATGCTGGCACTTCAGGCGACCACAAACGGGATTTTCGGAAATCAAACATTTGGTATCACATCAGGAACTTTAGGCTGTGAAAAAACTAAATTCGTTATGAATGAGAGAGCTCAAGAGTTTGTAGCTTCAAATATGGATCAACTTGCAAAAGAGATTGCTATTGGACACGGTGAAAGTATTGATACTTTAGCAGAACTTTTAGAAATATCTGACAAAGCTACTTTTTGTGCATCACTTCAAGAAAATTACAATAAAATTTACACAAGCCAAAATGTAGAAATGGCTGATGTACTTGATAACATCTCTGCTACAACTCTATAAAAACAGATAACCAAACATATTTTTTGTTTGGTTATACCCTATTTTCGGATATTAATTTTAGGATTTTTTCATTTTACTTAAATTTTTTTTGTTTATTCTTTTTTGCTTAACTTTCTTAAATGCTTCCGCGGATATCTACAAACAAAAAGCACAAGAATTAAACTTATCACAATCGCGATATTGGCATCTGCTGCTGCACATGGAAAAAGGAATCAGTGAAATAGACGATGATAGGTTTTTTATTGCAAAAGATGGAAAAACCAATGCAAACAGCGAATTAAATGCAACAATTGATGCTCTTTTCAATGAAAGCAGCTTTGATGACAATGCAACTGCATGCAGATTTCCGGCAAGAAAAGACTGGCTTAAAAAAGAGTTAAATATAACGCAACTTCCAGAAGTAGTATGCCAAAAGTACAACACTATAGTAAATAGATTAAATCCCAAGTCTGTTACATTGGTTTTCCCATCCGCGCATATCAACTCACCCGCTTCTATGTTTGGACACACTTTCTTACGCATTAACTCTGCATACAACTCCAAACTTCTCTCTTATGCCGTAAATTATGCTGCCGATGCAAATCCAGACGAAGAAAATGGTGTACTCTTTGCAGTAAAAGGACTTTTTGGAGGCTACTATGGAAGATACTCACTGCTCCCCTACTATGATAAACTTAAAGAGTATAGAGACAGCGAACAAAGAGATATTTGGGAGTATGACCTAGACCTTAGTGAAGAGGAGGTTCTTAGGATGATAAAGCATATTTGGGAGCTTAATGAGACACGCTCTTACTACTATTTTTTTACCGAAAACTGCTCTTACAATATGCTTTGGCTTCTAGAGACAGCAAGGCCGTCACTACATTTAAGAGAGTACTTTAACTATCAGGTAATTCCCCTTGAAACTGCTCATGCAGCTAACTTAGAAAATATAATAATAAAGAATTTTTTTAGACCTTCTAAAAGAACTACTCTTTTAAAATATGAAGAGCTAATAGATAAAAAATATATAAAAATGCCTATTTTGCTTAGTGATTCAAAGATGAAGATAGATAAAATCATGAATAACTCAGATATAAACACACAGCAAAAAAGATATATTATGGAAGCATCAATAGAACTGCTTGAGTATAAATTCAGCAAAAGCGAAATAGAAAAAAAGAGATATTTAAAACTTTTCCATGAACTCTCAAAAGCAAGAGCTACACTTGGACAAGGTGAAAAGCTAGATATTAAAACTCCTCCAAATCCCATTGAGAGTCATCGTGCTATAAAAACAACCATCGGTGCTGGTTTAAGAGACGGCGATGTTATTGGGTTTTTAGGTATTCGCCCTGCATATCATGATCTTGAAGATAGTAGCTATGGATTTTTAAGAGGAACTCAAATAGAGTTTATGAATCTCGAACTTTCTTATTCAGATGATGATTTAGAAGTTGAAAATGCGACAATACTCTCTATTGTTTCATTAGCTCAAAGATCTGAATTTTTTGAAAATTTCTCTTGGAGAACAAAATTTGGATGGGATAGAAATTCACTTGATTCTACAACTAGTTTTATAGGCACTGTAGGCATAGGTTTAAGCTGGGGAAATAAAATGGGCTATATCTACATTATGGCAGACCCACTTTTCTATCTTGGTGGAGAGGTAAAATCTGCAATAGGTGGCAGTCTCGGTGCTGTATTTGATATGTATAGTTATATGAACACAAATATAGAAGCTACTAGAAGATGGTATGACAGCGGTGACACACAATATCTTTTGGGAATCTCACAAAATTTTAAAGTATTACAAAATATTCAATTAAAATTCAAATATGATTATAAAGAGAGAAATTATTTTAACCAACAAGATTCAGAAAATACTTTTAAGATTAATGTAAACTACTATTTTTAAATATGCTTATTTTAATTTTATAAGATACCCTTCAGAGGTTTTTTCAAGTTTATAGCTTTTATATTTTTCAATTTCTATAACAACTCTATAGTAACCTTTATGACTTCCTACCCTAATTTCCTTAAAAACATTTTTTGGATTTTTTTTCAAATAACTTTTTAAATCCGTATCTCTTTTAAAATCAATAACTATTCTGTATGGATTTTCAAGTAAAAAATCTTTTATTATTTTATCTGATGTTACTAATTTTAAATTTGTATCTAGTGAAAAAAGAGATAGGTATTTTATAGATAAAATATTTTTATATGCTTCTTTTTTTTCATTTGCTCTCTCTTTAGAAGGTGTGGCTTTTAGCAGAATATTTTTTTGAGGCTCAATATAACTTTGTGATATAAAAATCGGAAGATGCCAATCAACAGAATTATTAAGCTCTATACTTTTACTTGTTACTGTTCCGTCATCATTTTTAAACTCTAATGTTACTTTTTGTAGTATTCTGGCTTGTTCAGGAAGAGTGATTGTCGCCCTTTGTAGCGGTAAATTTGTTCTGTTTTCATTTGTTATTAAAAAATTGTCTTCTTCTCCTTCAAAAGGGAAAAAAGGATTTTCTCTAGCATTTAACAAAACAAACAATAAAGAAGATATAAACAAAATTTTAATCAAACTCACCCCTTTCATTTATCTGCATCTAGTATACAAAAGAGAACTATAAAACTACTTTGCAGAGATCTCTTTTAATTCAAAATACTCTTTTTGCAGCTCTGCGTTCTCTGTTCTTAGTCTCTGTATCTCACTTTGCAAATACTCTTCATAATCCTGAAGTCCTAAAAAAACCTCTAAAGAATTTGTTCCATACAAAAGTATACCAATATAGATTCCTGTAGCAAAAACTAAGAAAACGAGCATTAAGAACTTTGTCAAAGATAAACCGAAATATTTTTGAGTAATACTCTGAGTATCGTCTATCCCTTCAAAAAGTTCCTCATTGTTCATAGATATGCCTAGTTAAAAAGCGTTAAACCTAAATATTCACCATAAACTATTTCATTCTCAATTTCTAAGAGACGATTATATTTAGCAGTTCTCTCGCCTCTTGCAGTAGAACCTGTTTTTATTTCACCACAGTTTAGTGCAACAGCAAAATCAGCAATAAAAGCATCTTCACTCTCTCCTGAACGATGACTCATAACACACTTATAACCGTTTCTTTGAGCAAGACGCACCGTAAGCATAGTCTCACTTACCGAACCAATTTGATTTGGTTTAATTAAAATTGCATTCGCAATCTCTTTTTGGATTCCCTCATTGAGAATGTTAGCGTTCGTAACAAAAAGATCATCGCCGACAAGCTGTACTTTATCGCCAAGTTTTTCAGTCAATATTTTCCAACCGTCCCAATCATCTTCGCTTAAACCGTCTTCAATAGATACGATCGGATATTTTGAGCATAGGTCAACATAATAGTCAACAAGCTGCGCAGAAGTAACTGTTCTGTTTTCACTATCAAGTCTGTATCCGCCATCTGCTACAAGTTCGCTTGCTGCAACATCAAGAGCGATCGCCATCTGCTCTCCAGCTTTATATCCTGCCTTTTCTATCGCTTCCATAATGATCTGGATAGGCTCTTCATTTGAGCTTAGATCAGGTGCAAAACCGCCCTCATCTCCTAAAGCCGTATTGTGTTTTTTAGCTTTTAAAATAGCTTTTAGATTGTGATAAACCTCTGCACTAGCTTGGAGTGAAGTTGCAAAATCTTCAAATCCAATAGGCATAATCATATACTCTTGAAAATCCACAGAATTATCTGCGTGCGAGCCGCCATTGATAATATTGAGCATTGGAGTAGGCATAACCATAGCATTTGCTCCGCCAAGATATCGGTAAAGAGGAACACCCAAGCTTTTTGCAGCAGCTCGTGCCACAGCCATAGAGACTCCAAGAACCGCATTTGCACCTAAGTTTCCATAATTTTCAGTTCCGTCAAGCTCTTTCATAGTAGCATCGATTACAGCTTGATTAAAAGGAGAAAGACCAATAAGCACATCGGCAATTTGACTGTTTACATTTTCAACCGCTTTAAGAACACCCTTTCCCATATATCTATCGTCGCCGTCACGAAGTTCTAATGCCTCGCGCTTTCCTGTACTAGCACCCGATGGCACAACAGCACTCTCCTTCGTTCCATCGCTCAACTCTACCGTTGCTTTTACTGTTGGATTTCCGCGAGAATCCATTACTTCTATTGCGCTGATATTATCTATAAACATTATTTATCTACCCCTTCTTTCTATGAAATTTTATACTTTTATACTGATTTTATTTTACTTATACATCAGTTTCTTCTATCTCAAGTGTATCCATTGTCATAAGACTGCTTATGCCCATGGCTGATTTTATTTTTTCTTCTATTTCACGAGCCAGCTCAGGCTCTTCTATAAACTTAGCTTTAACATTTTCACGCCCTTGACCAAGCTTTGTTTCTCCATAAGAGAACCAAGCACCGCTTTTATCAATTATGTCCAGTTTAACACCATAATCAACAAGCTCACCCTCTTTTGAAATACCTTCTCCAAACATTATATCAAACTCAGCCTGACGAAATGGAGGTGCAACTTTATTTTTTATAACTTTTGCTTTAACACGGTTGCCTATTTGGCTCTCACCCTGCTTTAAAGATGCTATACGCCTCACATCTATACGAACAGAAGCGTAAAACTTAAGCGCATTTCCGCCTGTTGTCGTCTCTGGAGAACCATACCCCATCATGCCGATTTTCATGCGGATTTGATTGATAAAGATAACTGTACAGTTCATCTTATGCAAAATACCCGTTAGTTTGCGAAGTGCTTTTGACATAAGACGCGCTTGAACACCGACATTTTGATCTGACATCTCACCCTCGATCTCAGACTTAGGAGTAAGCGCTGCAACCGAATCGATAACTATTAAATCAATTGCGCCGCTGCGAGCAATAGTTTCAACTATATCTAAAGCTTGTTCACCATAATCCGGCTGAGATACAAGAAGATTGTCAACATCAACACCTAAATTTTTAGCATAAGCGACATCAAGTGCATGCTCTGCATCAACAAAGGCACAAACTCCGCCCTTTTTTTGACACTCTGCTGTTATCTGGAGTGCTAAAGTTGTTTTTCCTGAGCTCTCAGGTCCATATATTTCAACAACTCTTCCTTGTGGAATTCCGCCTATACCAAGTGCCAGATCAAGTCCAAGAGAGCCTGTGCTAATCGACTCTATAGGTATTATCTCTTTATCACCAAGTCTCATAAGCGCACCCTTACCGAATGCTTTATCAATCTGTTTCATAGCTAAGTCTAATGATTTTTGTTTATTTGCGTCCATTGTTGGCTCTCTTATATTAAATTTAGACTTATTATATGACAACTTTATTTTTTTATATAAAAATATTGCAAATTGTCATATTTTTATATAGAAATTTCTATATAAATTAGTGAGATTTTATCCTTATTTGGTTAAAATTTAGTTTATATTTTTAATCTCTATCTATAATAGGCACCTAATTTGAAAAAAACATTAATTGCACACTCTCCTGACGCTGATGACATATTTATGTACTATGCTATAAAATTTGGCTGGGTAGATATGAATAACACAAAGTTTGACAATATCGCCGAAGATATACAAACCCTGAATGAAAAAGCCTTAAATGGTGAATATGAAATAGTTGCTATTAGCTTTGCACTTTATCCTCATATTAGAAAAGATTATGCACTGCTGCGAACTGCAGTAAGTTTCGGTGATGGATACGGACCAAAAATTATTAAAAAAAGAGGAGCGACTCTAAAATCTAATTTTAAAGTTGCTCTTAGCGGCAAACATACTACAAATGCCTTGCTCTTTCGCATCGCTTATCCTGATGCCAAAATAACCTACATGAATTTTTTAGAGATAGAACAAGCTGTTTTAGATGGCAAAGTTGATGCCGGCGTTTTAATCCATGAGAGCATTTTAACCTATGACAGCAAACTGGAAGTTGAATGTGAAATGTGGGATATATGGCAAGAGCTGGCAGGAGAAGATCTTCCTCTCCCTCTTGGCGGCATGGCAATTAGCCGCTCAGTTCCGCTTAACAAAGCTATAGAGTATGAACAAACACTCACAAAAGCTGTAAAAGTTGCAAGAGATCATAAACATAAATTATCACAAATGCTTTTAGAAAGAGATCTGGTTCGTATAGATGCATCTACACTGGATAAATATCTTGAACTTTATGCAAATGATGACTCAATAACACTAAATGAGACACAATTCAAAGCAATAAATAAACTCTTTGAGATAGGCTACAAACACGGCTTTTATGATTCACTTATAAAAGTTGAAGATTTTATGATACCAACTGAATATAAAGAGCTTAGATACTCATAATGAGTGCTAAACATTTGATGTATTTTGCAAAAAAATATATATTTCACTATTAGTTTTTATAAAACGATGAAAAAACAAAATATAAATTTCTCTAAATTTTCTTCTATAAAAATCGGGGATACTTTAGAGGTTTCACTGCTGCAAGATTGCAATACTAAATATGAAAATTATTACCTCTTGGGTGCCTGCAATAATATTTTGATAGGCACACAACCTCCGCCGCTTTTAAAACTTGACAAAAAATATGATTACATCAAAATAAAAGACAACACTTTAATTATAGGTGCAGCGACACCATCGGGAAAGATTGTTTCATTTTGCAAAAAACACAATATTGCAAATTTTGAATTTCTCTCTCATCTGCCTGGAACATTGGGCGGTCTTGTATTTATGAATGCAGGATTAAAAGAGTATGAAATATTTAATCATCTTATCTCTATACTCACATGCGAAGGAAGTTTACAAAAAAGAGGGATTAATTACGGATATAGATTTACAAATATAAAAACTCCGATTTTAGAAGCTTCTTTTAATCTAGAGCATGGATTTGACAAAGAAAAAGTCACAATGTTTAAAGTTATGCGCTCAAATCAACCATCCAATCCAAGCGCCGGAAGCTGTTTTAAAAACCCTAAAGGTGATTATGCCGGCAGATTAATAGAAGCAGTTGGTTTAAAAGGTTTTAGAGTAGGCGGAATGGAGTTTAGCAAAAAGCATGCAAATTTTTTAGTAAATGTACAAAACGGCACTTTTGATGAAGCTGTTTTTTTAATTCAAGAGGCGCAAAAACGAGTTTATAAAGAGTTTGGAATTTGGCTTGAGTGTGAAATTGCGGTTTTAGACAAGAGGTATATGGGCGAAAATTCACCACTTCTTAATCCTTGCAAAAAAATACTTAAAAACTAAAGTTTAACAGATACGATGACGGAAATCATTCCGGCATCGTATAAAAATTATATCGGCAATACTCTTATTTTTTTAGAAAGCTTCTCTTTTAAAGTTGATTCTATTGCATAAAGAGTTCCTGTTGCAGATGAAGCACAGCCGCTGCATGCGCCTAAATATCTTATATAAACATCCACATACTCATCACTTGGTTTTACATCAATTACTTCCATATTTCCGCCATCCATAATTAAAAATTGACGAACATTCTCATCAATCACTGCATCAATAGCTTTAATTTGTTGAACAAGAGTCATCGACTCAAAATCACCTTTTGCACCGGCATCAGCTGCTGCTTTCATCTTTTCCTCATCCATTTCACGACGCGTGTCTCTTAAAATATCCACTAAATAGTACTCCCTTTCTTCATGTCCGCCAGGTTTAATACAGCTTTTGCAAAACCCGCCTGCTTTTGTATAGTCTGTAATCTGCTCAATTGTAGTTAAATCATTTAGCCTAATAACCTCTTGAAGAGTTTTTAAACTAACACGAGCACATTCACAAACTATTATCTCATCTTCAAAACTCTCAGCATCAACACCTTTATACAATCCTGCCGCTTTTTTAATTACATCATATGCCATAACAGAACAGTGCATTTTTTGAGGTGGAACAGCCGGAGTTTCAGGATTGTCTCTTAGAGCAAACTCAACATCAATATTTGTTATTTTTACTGCCTGATCAACCGTTTTGCCGATACAAAGCTCAGTCATAATATCTGAACTTGCAATAGCAGTTCCGCACCCAAAACTTTTAAATTTTGCATCTACAATCTTATCTGTTTTTGGATCAACTTCCCAATATAAACGAACAGCATCACCGCAACTCTCAGCACCAAAATCTGCAACAATAAGTTTATTGCCATGTGCAGCTGCTTCTTCTTCTGTAATTTCGCCTTGATGATTTGGATTGTTCATTAAGGTTGTTACTTTATTTGAGTAAGCTTCCCATAAGGAAGTACCCAGTAAATCATTTTTTGCCATCACGCTTTCCTTTTATTATATTTGTTAGTCTAATGATGTAACTCACAAGCTTTTGATTCGCCGCCCGGTGTCGGACCTACTTTTGCGAACGAACTTGAAATTGATCTAAGTCTAAACACAGCCTTCTTAAATTGATCTATCGTATAATCAATCTCTTCATCAGTTGTAAATCTGCTGAGACTTAAGCGGATGCCCGTATGCGCCAATTCATTGTCAGCTCCGATAGCAAGCATTACCGTATTTGCTTCAAGATCTTCACTTGCACATGCCGAACCCGTAGAAGCTCCGATTAGAGAGTTATTTAAATCCCAAAGCATTCCTTCACCCTCAACTCCTTTTATGGAAATTAGTATTGTATTTGGAGTTCTATTGTCTCGGTCACCGACAACAAATGTATCGCTAAGCTCTAGTAATGCATCTTCCAAGCGATCTCTTTTTGCTCTGATAGAAGCCATTTTTTCTTCTATATTTGTTGTAGCAAGTTCTATTGCTTTGCCCATTGCAACAATATATGGAACATTAAGTGTTCCAGAACGGCGTCCGCCCATATGTTCTCCCCCGTGAAGAAGAGGAGAGAGTGGCTGTGAATTTTTAATATAGAGTGCGCCTACTCCTTTTGGACCATGAAATTTATGAGCACTCATGGATACAAAATCTACATGCACATCTTGCAAATCAACAGGAATTTTACCAACTGCCTGAACGCCGTCTGAATGAAATAAAACACCCTTTTCTTTACAAATTTCTCCGATCTCTTTGATTGGGTTAATCATTCCGGTTTCATTTGATGCCCACATCACAGAAACTAAAGCTGTCTTGTCTGTTATAAAACTTTTCACAACTTGAGGTTCTACTACGCCTTGATTATTTACAGGCAGATAAGTGACTTTAACACCTTCATTTTCAAGTGCCCTGCATGCGGCAAGCACAGATGGATGTTCAACCTCTGTTGTTATGATATGATTTTTTTCACCATTTACTATATGATCTGTAAAAACTGATTTTAAAACCCAGTTATTTGATTCTGTTGCACATGATGTAAAAACTATATCATCATTGTCACTCGCATTTAACGCTTTATAAACTTGATCCATCGCTTTTCTAAGAGCAGAGTGTGAAGCTGTACCAAACTTATGAAGAGAGTTGGGATTGCCATAAATTTCGCTAAAAAATGGCTGCATAGCTTCCACAACCAAAGGGTCAACCATTGTCGTAGCATTGTTATCTAAATAAACTTGCATATTCTACCTCATTAAATTGACTTATTTTAATTAAGACAATTTTTGTCTTTTTTCGTTTTGATATAATAATAAGTTTGTTATTTGATTAAGCTTAAATAAAACTGTACTTATAAAATATTTAAGCTATAATTATAGCAGTGAGCACTTCAAAAATTTATTAATAATTTTTAGAAATATCTTATAAACAACAAACTAGGAAAAATCAATGTGTAATTTTAACAAACAAAATGAAGATACAAAAGCATTAATACATATTTTATTAAAAAATTGTGCAAAATCGGTTGGCGGAACAAATTTTCTTTTAGGACTTTTAGAAGCAATCAAAGAAAAAAAACCAAATGCTCTTATATATAACGCATGCAAAATAGAGTCTAAAGAACTTAAAATGACATGGAACAAAATAATTTTTAAAGATAAATTTGATGTCCTAGAAGAGATCATCCATTCTCATAAAAGCTCAGAAAATCAAAATTTTAATATTCTTGAAAATGACAGTGAAAAGAAGAAGAAGAAGAAAATTTTAAATATGGTAAAAACTTTAGCACCTATTGAATTTATAGTAACACCTAAAGACCCTCAATATGGAATAGGATTTACATTTAAAATTTTTGAAACTATTGAAAATGATTCTATAAAAATAAATCCTATTTTTATCGCAATCTTCTTTTGTTCAACCGAATATATGAAAAAAGCTCTAAAACATCAGATATAGCAACTTTAAATCTTAAATGGTATAATCTCAAAATTATTACTCTTTTATAAAGGTTTATTATGGGACAAACTATAACCGAAAAAATATTTTCTGAGCATGTAGGTCACGCTGTTTATGCGGGAGAGATTATCCGTTGTAACATTGACATGGTTATCGGAAATGACATTACAACGCCTATATCTATCAAAGCTTTTGAGGATAGCGGCGCTACAAAACTAGCTAATCCGGACGGATTTTCTATAGTTCTTGACCACTTTATTCCCGCTAAGGATATAGCAAGTGCAAATCAAGCTAGAATCAGTCGTGACTTTGCAAAAAAATATAACTTAAAAAACTTTTTTGATGAAAAAGATATGGGAATTGAGCACGCTCTTCTTCCTGAGAAAGGTCTTGTAGTCCCGGGGGATGTAATTATCGGAGCAGATTCACACACATGTACGCACGGAGCGCTTGGAGCATTCTCTACCGGAATGGGTTCAACGGATTTGGCGTTTGCCATGATTACGGGTGGAAACTGGTTTAAAGTTCCAGAGTCTATAAA
This sequence comes from Sulfurimonas sp. CVO, assembly GCF_009883775.1. Lineage (NCBI taxonomy): Bacteria > Pseudomonadati > Campylobacterota > Epsilonproteobacteria > Campylobacterales > Sulfurimonadaceae > Sulfurimonas > Sulfurimonas sp. CVO. Next base: position 36,192 of record NZ_CP033720.1, on the reverse strand, counting down.
AGTCATCCTCAGCGGAAAACCGGGAAAATATACAACCGGAAAAGATATTATCTTGGAGATTATCCGCATGATTGGCGTTGATGGTGCGCTTTACAAAACTTTAGAGTTTACAGGAAGCACAATTGAGTATCTAAATATGGATGACAGATTTTCTATGTGCAATATGGCAATTGAAGCGGGAGCAAAAAGCGGTATTGTTGCATTTGATGCAGTTACAAAAGATTTCCTAGCTGATAAAAATTTGGCACGCGAACCTCGTATACACTACTCGGATGAAGATGCCTCTTATACGCAAATCTTGGAGATAGATGTTGCAAACCTTGAACCTGTGATTGCTTATCCTTTCCTGCCGTCAAACGGACACTCAATAACGCAAGCCGTAAAAGATCGAATCAAAATAGATCAAGCTTTTATAGGAAGCTGTACAAATGGCAGACTTGGTGATTTAAAAACTGCTGCAGAGATTTTAAAAGGCAAAAGAGTACATCCCGATGTTCGCCTTATTGTCACCCCGGGAACACAGCATATCTTTCAAGAGGCTTCAAGATTAGGATATATAGACATCATTATCGATGCCGGCGGAGTTGTAAGCAATCCCACATGCGGTGCTTGCCTTGGCGGATACATGGGAATTTTAGGAGACAATGAAGTGGCAGTCGCTACAACAAATCGAAATTTTGTAGGACGAATGGGTTCCCGAAGCTCTAAAGTCTATTTGGCGAACTCTGCAGTTGCGGCAATTTCTGCGATTAATGGTTATATAACAGATCCTAGATAAATTAAATAATTAAATTAGTTTTTAATAGCAAATAATTTTTTAAGACACCAAGTGATACAATTAAAGTATATACAAAATAAAGGATTTATATGAGAAAATTATTATTAGTACCGGCTCTTCTATTGAGCAGTGTTGCAATAGCACAGGAGTATAATTATGAAATAACTCCAGTTGTTGGTTATAACATAGCAGAAGGGAATCTTGAACTAGAAAATCAGACTCTTTACGGAGCTGAAGTTCAGTATAATGGTTTTGACTCACTTTTAAAACCTGAGTTAAGTGTGCTTTATTCAGATGCTGATTATGAAAATTCAACGATAAGTACAGATATTTATCGTATTGCTCTCAACGGAGTTTATGAGTATGATGCGATAAGCTTTATTAAGCCGCTTGCAAAAATAGGTTTTGGTTATGAAACTATAGATAATCATTTAGCAGATAATACAGACAGTATTTTTTTAGATATGGGTGTCGGAGCAAAAGTTCCTTTTACAGACGCTATTGCTTTAAAACTTGAAGCTGTTTATATGTTAAAAAACAACCATTCGCGTATGGATAGCAATTTAGCACTTCTAGCTGGTCTTAATTTTGCATTTGGACCTAAAGCTCAAGAAGTTGCAGCAGAAATTGTTGATGGGGATGATGACAATGACGGTGTTTTAAACTCTGCTGATAAATGCCCTAGCACTCCAGCAGGTGTAAAAGTAGATGCATATGGGTGTGAGATTGACGGTGATGATGATAATGATGGTATTTTAAACTCTAGAGACAGATGCCCAAATACTATTGCAGGCGCTAAGGTTGACAGTGCAGGATGCGAAATAGACGGTGATGACGACAAAGATGGAGTTTTAAACTCTAAAGACAAATGTCCAAATACTCCTGCAGGCAATGTTGTAGATAGTGATGGCTGCACACAGAAAGTAAATTTACATATAAATTTTGAAACTGCATCGTATACTGTTGATGAAGCTTCAAAGCAAAATGTTAAAAAATTCGCTGATTTCTTAAAAGCCAGAACTAATTTTAATGCAAAAATAATTGGACATACTGATAATGTAGGTAGTGAAGCGAGCAATCAAACGCTTTCTGAGAACAGAGCAAATGCCGTAAAAGAACTTATTGTTCAACATGGTATAGAAGCGAACAGAATCAAAACAGTAGGTATGGGTGAATCAGCTCCTGCTGCTTTAAATGATACTGATGAAGGAAGAGCCCAAAACAGAAGAATAGAAGCAGAATTGCTTGTAAAATAGATGTTTGATATACCATGCATTATATTTGCAGGGGGAAAAAGCTCACGAATGGGGGAAGATAAATCTCTTCTTCCATTTGGCAATTGTGATACTTTAGCACAATTTCAACTCTCTCGTCTTAATAAAATTTTTAAAAATGTCTACATTTCATGCAAAGATAAAAATAAATTTAATTTTGAAGCTTCTTTTATAGAAGATATTAAAACAGATTCCACATATGCGCCTACAGCTGGTTTTATCTCTGTTTTTGAAAATTTAAAATGTGAAAATTTTTTTGCATTAAGTGTAGATTCTCCATTTGTAGGTGAAACCGAAATACAAAAACTAATAAAAGCTGATAAACCGAATCATGATGCTACGATTGCCAAAATAAATGATGCAATACAGCCGATGTGCGGGATATATCATATTTCCCTTCAAAATAAATTCAAAAAGATGCTAAAAGAAAACAATCATAAGTTAAGTTTTTTGCTTTACTCTTCAAATACTATATTCGTTGATTTTGAGAATAAAAAATCATTTTTAAATTTAAATCATCCTCATGAGTATCAAGAAGCATTGCAGCTTATTTAAAGTTACCTTACTTTTGATATAATATTGAGTTACATAAATAATTTTTTTTAGAATAAAAATAATAAATTTGTCATGGTAATAAAATTAAATAAAAAGAGAAAATATGAAATTAACACATTTAGATGAAAAAGACAGACCAAAAATGGTTGATGTATCAGACAAAAGTCAGACAACAAGAGTAGCTGTTGCAAGTGGTTTGATAGAGATGAGTCAAGAGGCATATAATACTATAGTAGGTGAAAAAACAAAAAAAGGTCCTGTAATCCAAACGGCAGTTATTGCAGCAATTATGGGAACAAAAAAAACAAGTGAACTTATCCCTATGTGTCATCCTTTAAATCTGAGCGGGATCAATTGTGATATAGAAGAGTTGCCTGAACTTCCAGGTTTCAAACTTATCGTAACAGCAAAATTAACAGGTCAAACCGGTGTTGAGATGGAAGCTTTAACGGGAACAAGCGTAGGTCTTTTAACAATTTATGATATGGTTAAGGCAATTGACAAAGGCATGATTATAAGAAATATACAGTTAGAAAAAAAATCAGGAGGCAAGAGTGGAGATTATCAACGATAGAGAAGAAAAATTAGAACTTACATATCCATGCAGTTGGTGTTATAAACTTATTGCGAATGAAAAAGAGGCACTTGAAGAAGCCGTAAGTGATGTTATTGATAAGAGAGAGCACAAACTAACTCACTCAAAAAGCAGCAAGGGAGGGAAGTATATAAGCATGAATTTAGATATACTTGTACATAATGAAGATGACAGGAATTTCATCTATGAAGCACTTAAAGCTCATCAACATATAAAAATGGTACTTTAAAAAGGAGTTTACAGTGAGTTTAAAAGAGTTGCAAAATATTGAATTTGAAAATATGTCTTTACATAAGATAAAAGAGACAACATCTGCTATTATAAATGAGTATACTAAAGATTTACGGAATGAACTAGAAAAGTTGATACAACAAAAAGAGATTTTAGAGAGAGATTTAGAAAAAAAATTAAACGAACTTCAAGAGACAAAATATAGAATTTTTAACGAAATTGAGTCTATTATAGATAAAAAAGATACTCAAACTATTTCAAAGCTGCATCAAGCAAAACTGCAATCAATTGATCTTTTTGACCTTCTTGGCGAGACTGTAGAATCTGCCATTATTACAGCTTTAGAAAAATCAAAAGATTCCGAAGCTAAAGAAATCATAGAAGAGGTGATAAAAGAGCTAACATACGAAACCATAAAAGAGGGAACATTAAATACTATAAGAGTTAGAAAAATTTTATCTACAATTTTGCACTCAAGTATTGATATTTCGGAAGCTACACCAAATATTTCTGAAGAGATTTTAGAAGCAACCTTAAAAGGCATGAGAGCTGGTCTTCTTCACTCTATAGATAGGTTTAAAAAGAGATTGGCATATATGCCTCTTGAAGCAAAGCATATACTTATAGAAGATTATGACACTATTATGGAAGATTTAAATCAAACAGATATTTTATTTTTGCAAGTTATTCAAACGCAGGCAGATGAAAGCACTCCAACTACAAGAAAAATATTACTAGATTTGAGCCAAAAAATGCGTTATGATTTAGAAGAGCTTATTTATATCTCAAAAGAGACTGCGCAAGTAATGAAAAACAGATTTTCCTCTTTTGCAAAAACAGCAGTAAAAAAAGCAGATACTGCTCTTCACTCAGATGCTGCCAAAGAAGCAAAAAGAATGGGTATTCAAGCATGGGGAGTTGCAAAAACAGCAATTGGAAGTGCGATAAAATCTGCTAAAAATGCTATAGAACCAAAAGATAAATAGTAGTTTTTATACTACTATTTATAATATTTTAATACACCTTCCATATAAGAACCCATATTTAAAAGCAGCATATCAGCTATTACTAGTGCTGCCATTGCTTCGCAAACAATTGTTCCTCTAATGGCAACACAAGGGTCATGTCGTCCTTTTAATGAAAAATCAACTTCTTCATTTTTGGTTGTAACTGTTTTTTGCTCCTTAAAGATAGAAGGTGTCGGTTTAAAATAGACATTCATTACAATATCTTCACCGTTGCTTATGCCTCCTAAAATTCCGCCGGAGTGATTTGTTACAAATCCATTCGTTCTTATAGCATCATTATTTTGTGATCCCTTGACCGATGCACTTAAAACTCCATCACCTATTTCAACAGCTTTCACTGCATTAATACCCATCATAGCATCTGCTAAAATTGCATCAAGTTTATAATATAGCGGCTGCCCCAAACCTTTTGGTGCACCCTTTACAAGAACCCTGGAGACACCACCAACTGAATCATGGTCATTTTTGGCTCTTATTATTGCATCTTTTTGCTCTTGCTCTTTGCCTGCATCAAGCGCATATATAACGCTTTTTTTAGCAGCTTCATAATCAAGCTGTTCTGATTTAATTCCATCTACTTCACAAATACCGCTTAAAACTTCGATGTTTAGCTCTTTTAGCATCAGCTTTGCGATTGCACCCGCTGCTACTCTTGCTGCAGTTTCTCTTGCAGAACTTCGTCCGCCGCCGCGATAATCTCTTATGCCGTATTTATAAAAATAGGTAAAATCTGCATGACCTGGACGAAAAACATCTTTTATATTTGAGTAATCTTTTGACTTTTGATTTGTATTATATATTACCATTGCAATCGGAGTACCGGTGCTTTTGCCCTCAAAAACACCGCTTAATATTTCTACTTTATCTTCCTCTTTTCTGGCCGTCTCAAACTCTGTTTTTCCAGGTTTCCTGCGGTCAAGTTCATTTTGAATATAGGTCTCATCTATACACAAACCTGCGGGAACTCCATCAAGCAAACATCCGATTGCAACTCCATGAGACTCTCCAAAAGTACTAAATTTTAACTTTTGACCAAAACTATTCACTCTGTTTCCTTATTTAAAAGCTTTACAGCCATCTCCGCAGCTTCTTGCTGCGCAATTTTTTTACTCTTTCCTATGGCTCTTGCATACTCTTTATTCTCTATAATAACCGCTACTTCAAACTCTTTTTTATGGTCTGGTCCACGGCTTGCAACAACTTTATACTCCGGAGTCTCACCAAATCTAGCTTGTGTAAGCTCTTGAAGTGTTGTTTTAAAGTCTCTAAATAGAGAGTCTAATGATATCTCTTTATGATTTTTCTCTATCAATTCAATCGCTATCTTCTTTACGACATCCAAGCCTGACTCTAGATAGATAGCTCCCATTATTGCTTCAAAAGCATTAGAGAGCAGGGAAGCTTTTTCTCTTCCGCCGTTATTTTCTTCAGCATTTGATAAATAAATAAAGTTACCCAGATTTATGGAACGGGCTAATTTGTCAAATCCATTTTCATTTACCAACGAAGCCCTAATTTTTGAAAGCTTTCCCTCATCAGAAGTGGGAAATTTAAAAAACAGGTACTCTCCCACAATCAAATCCAAAACAGCATCACCTAAAAATTCAAGTCGCTCATTATCGTAGGGCTGTTTATAACTCTTGTGTGTCAGCGCTTCGATAATGAGCTTCTCATCTTTAAACTTATAACCTAGTGTTTTTTCTAAAACTTCTATATTTTTGTTCATTGTATAGCCTTTTTCATTTTTTGGGCCTCTTGTTTTGCCAATATATCACATCTCTCATTCTCTATATGCCCATTATGGCCTCTTACCCATAAAGCATGTATTTTATGATTTTTCGAAACTTCTATATACTCTTTCCATAAATCAGGATTTTTCACTTTTTTAAAATCTCTTTTTTTCCAACCCTCCAGCCACTCAATTATCCCTTTTACAACATAAGATGAATCTGAAATTATAGTAACATCGCAAGGCTCTTTTAGTGCTCTTAAGCCTTCAATAACTGCTAAAAGCTCCATTCTGTTATTTGTAGTATTTAACTCTCCGCCTGAAATCTCTTTCTCTTTATTTCCAAATCTTAAAATTGTTCCATACCCTCCAGGTCCCGGGTTTCCCAAAGAGCTGCCATCACTGAAAAGAGTTATTTTCTTCACTAAAATCCTTATGATAATCTTTAACAAGAGATATCTCTACTCTTGAAGTATCTATTGCGTGGCAACTGCTGCAACGGTTAAAGGCAAAGGGATAAATCACTTTACAGTTATCACAAATATACTCAAAACCAAGAGTTGCATTAACATTTGAATTAAGATTTATAAGCACATCAAACTCAAAAACAGAACTTCTATTAGCCTCTTTGATATATCCTTTAGCGGTATAAAGTTCCCTTAAATAGCCATTTTGCATTATTATATCAAAATTTAAATCTTTTTTATCACAATTCCACAATACATCCGCCAGCAGCTCTGCCTTTGATGGGTCAAAATTTTCCCATGCAACTTTAGGATTTACTCTAAAAATATACTCAAAAATAAGATATGTTAAACAGTGAGTATTTTTATATATCTCCAATAATGAATAAACCTTCTCATCTGTTGACATCTTTGCATTATTAAGAATAAGCAGCGCTTTCAAATAAGCGCTTTGTGTTGTTATATCTTTTTTCAATTCGCTCAAAGGTTCCAGTACTTCAAGAGCTAAATTATAATTTTGCATCTGCTCGTAAACTAAAAGAAGATAGTTAAGTGCCTGAGGAGTACGAGGGTTGTTTTTAAGTATCTCTAAAAAAACCTGCTTTGCTCTCTCTAAAAAACCGGCTTTAAAATAGGTTTTTCCAAGCAAAAACATAGTATCTCTGTAATTTGATTTATCGCCAACTTTTAAAAGTTCACTATAAATCTCAATGCCTTTTTCATAATTACCGCTTTTTACATAAGAGTTTGCAAGTAGAAGCCATGATTTTTCAGAAAGTTCCCCTTTTGTAATTAATACTTTTAACTCATTTTGAGAAGGAAGAGAATGAAACTGTTTTAAAAATTTATCAAGGTGTTTATAATCCTCTTTTTTCTTAAACTTAGCAAACCAATATGAAAAAAATGTTATTACAAAAATAAGAACGAAAAAGATTATTACCCCAAACAACGGGTCATGAAACTCTAAAAAAAATGTATCCATTATTTATATACCATATTTTATACCACTATTATTTTTTATTTTTTTCTAAAATCTCTAAAAAATATCTCTGTGCTTTCAGTAAAACACACACTCTTTTTACACAAAAAATTTTTAAAGAACCAGTAAAAATAATTAAATGCACTTGATAGATATAGCAATCTTACCGACTCTGTATATGTTTAGATTTAATCTTATTATATACTTTTTTAGTTAAAAATTACAAACACTTAAAATACCCCTACAACCCATTTTGTTATAAAGTAACCACCTACCATCAGCCAGACAAACATTAATCCTGATGTATAAACAGGGGCTAAACCTAAACCTTTAAATTTTGAAAATACAGTTCCTATTCCAAGTGCTGTCATCGCCATAGTCAATAAAAAAGTATCTATTTCATTTATAATATCAACAATATTCTGCGGAACAAAGCCAAGTGAATTAAATCCCGCCATACCAATAAAATAAACTGCAAACCAAGGAATCACAAGTTTAACACCGCCAGCTTCGCTACCGCTTTTTTTCGAGCTATATGAGAGATAAATTCCCAATATAATTAACATAGGTGCGATCATAATAACTCTTGTCATTTTTACAATGACTGCAGAATTTGCCATCTCTTCAGGTGCACCAGGTATGGAAGCCGGAACTGCAACAACCTGTGCAACCTCATGAATGGTTCCTCCGACATAGATTCCAAACTCTTTTGCAGTCATATCAAACACGCCCATATTGTAAAGTACAGGATATACAAACATTGCTATTGTTCCAAACAAAACAACCATTGAAACAGCAATTGCAGCTTTGTGCTCCTCTGCTTTTAAAACAGGCTCTGTTGCTAAAACTGCCGCTGCGCCGCAAACGGAAGCTCCCGAAGCATTTAGCATAGAGGTATCTCTGTCCATTTTAAAAAGTTTTTGTCCTGCCCAGGTTCCAAGTAAAAAAGTTGTTGAGAGCATAATAAGAGAGACCATAAACCCTTCTAATCCGACTTCTGCAATCTGCTGAAATGTAATGCGAAAACCATAAAATACTATAGCAAAGCGTAAAATTTTTTTTGCGGAGAAAGTTATTCCCGGGCTCCACTCTTTTGGAGTTTTATTATGAAGCGTGTTTGCATAAAATATACCTATAACTATACCTATAACAAGAGGAGAAATTCCAAGAGCTTTTACAAAACCAATATCTGAAATCATAGTAGCCGCTGCAGCAAAAATTGCTACAAAAATAATGCCACTAAAAGTACCTTTTCTATTTTCTTCCGAAAATGGCATACAACCCCCTTTATCTTAACTAATATAAAAGAAAATTATATCAAAATTACTTTAAATTCTATTTTACTCCAAGTTCAAGCTCTATGCTCACAACACTACTTTGTGAATTACTCACCTCTTTAACTTCTCTTAAAAATATTTTTTTTGCTTCAATATTTTTTTTAATTACTAAATAGTTTTGAATATATTTTGCCCTTAAATTTGCTAGGTTTTTCAACTCATCCATAGTAACATTTTGAATTTCTAAACATTTGGCATATAGCTCTTTTTGATATTCATCAGCCGACATCTCGCTTTTAGTTCTCTTTTTAAGCTCATCTTTTAAAGCTTTTATATCCCTGCCTGATTGTGTGTATATTTTTTCTAGAACTTTAATTGTCGGTTGATTCTGTTTATTTGTCTTTGCTATTTCTTGTTTGAGTTTTTTAGACTTAATTGCTTTAAAATCTTTTGCTTTATCATAACTGCCTGCAATCAAAATATTAAGTTTTGGTTTTTTCAACAATATATTTGCAATATTATCAAGTTTGTTTATTTGAGAATTTATAACAATAATTTCACCAGCTTCAAAATCTATATTTTTTAATTCTTCTCCATTAATGCCCATAACTTCACCCAAAAATTTAAAAGGCGATGTAACAGCTTTTACTATAAGATTTGCTAAGGTTTTAACTACCAAAGACCCATACTTAAAATCTGGCTTATCTATATTTCCCTCAATCGGCAACTTTATATCAATAACGCCGTTTTTATCTTCAAGAAGTGCAATAGCAAAACCAAGCGGCAGTTTTTTAATGTTCTTATCCTTTATAGTGTCTCCGAGTTCAATGCTTTTTATCACAATATTGTTTCTACTGCTAAGCTCAGAGTTATTTATTTGATATTTTAAATCAAGAAAAAGTTTACCTTTATCTATTTTATATCCTGCAAATTGTGCACTATAACCGCTTATGGAGTTAAGATTTAAATTTTTAAAATTAAAAGCTATATCTAAAAACGACTTTATATTTGAACTATCAAAACTTCCTTTTAACTCTGTTGAAGCATATGTATCCACTGCCCCATCTATCTCTATTTTTGTTTCTTCGCCTTTATTGTTTGAAATAGCATAAATATCCCCGTTTAAATCATGTATAGATGTTTTAAAATCAACAGGAAGTGAATAATCTGCAAAATCAGCCCTTCCATTTGTAACCCTGAACTTTGATAATTTAAATATAAATTTTTCATTATCTTCGCTTTTTGTTTTAGTTGTTTGCTTCTGTGTTTCTTGGTTTTTTGACTCTTTTTGTTTTACAAGTTTCGCAAGATTCATGCTTTTGTTTTTATCTATAACTGCATCAAGATAAAAAGAGTCAAGAAGTGCCTCATCAATAAATAAAGAGTTTGGAGCAGTTTTAAAATGAAACGACTTTAAATCAGCTTTTAAAAAAGATGCTATTTTACTATTGTCCCTGCTGTCATGTAAAAAAAACTTCTCCACTTTTACATCTGCGTCAACTTTTGCATCTTTTTTTGCACTCTCCTGCTTAAAAACTGTTTTGCCGTTTAAGCTTAAATAACCATCATTGATTTTTAAAAATGTATTCTCTTGAAGATAGGGATTAAACTCTTTAAGCGATATTTTACTTACTTCAAACATACCCTTTTGCTCCAGTGGAGTATGCATTATATCCCCGCTAGATTTTACAACTCCCTGATTATTTACTTTCAGTGCCAAATCATATTTCAGCCAGCTGTTTTCTTTAGAGTCTATATTTTTTGCATGCAGATTGATTTTATCAAGCGTTGTTTTTGCACTCTTTTGGATAGCAATATCATCAAAACTAACTTTTGCAGCATTAATATCAAAAGATTCTACCTTTACTCTGTATCCCTCTTCATTTTTATTACTCTCTTTTTCAGTACTGCTTGAAGGACTCTGTTTTGGCTCTATAAGTTTTTCAAAATTCATAACTCCGTTTTTATCTCTTTTAGCATATATGCCAAGGGCATTAAGCGCAATATTTTCTATCGCTACATTTTTTGTTTTTGTATCTAAATTGACACCTTTTATATCAAGACTGCTAAAATTTACCAATTTTTCATTTTTATCTTTTTTATTTAAAACAAAATTATTAAGAGAAAAATTAGAATCATTTACAAAAACATACAACTCTGAATTTTCATCTTTTAAAGTGGCATTAACATCAAAATAGGTCACAGCGTCTTTTAAAACAATATTATAAGTCTTTAACTCTTTTGAAGCAATTTGGTCTATGTATGGATTGTAGTGAACAAAATCAAAATCTTTACATTGAATGTATGTATTTATTTCTAGCTCTTTATGTTTGACATCTCCTCTTAAATCACATGCAAATTTATCATTTATAAGAAAATTTATATCATATAAAAATGGCTTTTCGCCAGATAAAGTAACATTATTTAAAGCAATATTCAATTCATTTAATTTTGTATGAACAGAAGGTATAACGCTGCTATCTTCTAAATCAACTCCTATTTTTTTAAGAGTAATATTTTTTGCAAAAACATTCCATAAAACAGGGTTGCCCTCTTGCTTTTTGTCTTGCTTTTTTTCCGGTATTTCTTGCTGATTTTTTAAATATCCTACCCAGTCAACATCGCCATTTTTATCTCTTTTTACTGTTGCTGTTAATGAGTACAAATCAATATTTGGTATATACACATACTGTATCATTGGTTTTATTACAGCATTATCTATATGAAGTAACTCAAGATTTAAGATATCCTTATATTCATCTTTTGGTTTTACCCTTAAATTATTTAAACTAAAATAGACCTCATCTATCTTTGTAGCATTTAAATCATCTATATTTAAGGAATATTTTGCACTTAAAAACATAGTTCCATCAGCCACTTCAATACCGATTTTATCCTGTATATATTTCCAATTTGTATAAAGTTTAATCATATCAAACTTAAAATTTCCCTCAAGTTTTAAAGGCTTTAAACTTACTATATTACTTCTAAAATCTATCTCTCCTCCGTCACTTAAAACAGTATAAAATCTAAGTGTCGCATCACTGGAACTAAAATCTTTTGTATCTATATTAACCAATTTTATATTTATAGGATTTAACGCCAATTCAAATTTTGAACTATTTGTAAAATCCTCATACTCTAAATTTCCATCCTCAACTCGTATACTTCCAACAATAACTCTAGGAAGTTTTACAGGCTCTTTTACTTCTGCATCTTTATTACTATTCTCTTTTATTATTTTGCTAAAGTTAAATGTTTTATCGCTGTTATAAACAGCAAAAATTTGAGGTTTGTAAAGTATGATACTTTTTACATGCAAAGCTGCTTTAAAAAGAGAATGCGGTTCTAAATCTACTGCCAGCATATCTAGCGATGCTATCTTCTCGCCATCAAAAGTTTTAAGAGAAATACCGCTAATCTCGATTATAAAATTAAATGGATTAAAGTATATATCCTCTATGGAGAGCTTGGATTTTGTCTCTGATGCTACAATATTTTCAATTTGAGGCTTTACAACATATGGCAGAACTATAAAACCTAAAAAACTATATAGCACAAAAATGGAGAGTAAAATTTTTTTAAACATCGATAGACCTTTAAAACGCAACTTTTAAAGTCTACCGAATTATCTTTTAAATGTAAATTATTTTTTATCCTCTATAACATCGGCTCTTGGATAGGTAAAAGTAGAGTCTCTAAAAACTACTATCTCATCTTCATGACCAAGAGCATATGCTCGAATCGTAATAGGAACGATAGTATCATGTCTTGCATCATCAGCAAGTTTGTCATATGTTCTTAAAACTACAATTTTTTTCTTTTTAACTCCGGGAACAACATAAAAAGGCTCTTTTGGTTTAAGTATCTCTAGCCCTCCTTTTATATCCTTTGGCAGAATAACCTCAAAGTAGTATTTCATCTTCTCATTTTGTGTATTTTGAAGTAAGAACTCATAAGCGTTATCAACAATTACTCTTCCATCAGAAGATGTACTGATAGAGTAGAGTCGATTCTCTTTATTTATATTTAAAAGCATATTCTCTTTTTTGCTCCCCATTATAACCATGCCTACAGCTAGACCAACAAGCAAAGCGACATAAGCAAGAACTTTGGGGCGGAAGTATTGTGTTTTTCCTTTTTTCTCTATTGTCTCATAATTACTTGACCATGTAACAAGTGATGGCTTGCCGAGTTTTCCCATAACAACAGTACAAGCATCCACACACTCCAAACAGTTGATACACTCTAACTGCAATCCTTTTCTTATATCAATATGGGTGGGGCATACGGTTACACAACTCTCACATGCGGTGCACTCTGCATGAGGTTCAAATGCTTGAAGATCTTTTTGTTTTGTAAATATTTTCTCTTTGGCTTCATTATAAATATGTCCGCCTCTATTTGTATTATAAAGAGCCATAACAGTATGTTCATCATATAAAACAGATTGAATCCTTGAATATGGACAGACATAAATACAGTAATCTTCTTGTAAAAAAACTATATCATAAATAAGAAAAAGTGCTGATATCAGAAGTGTTCCGACCAAAATCATATGATCAGAAGGATTTGCCAAATAACTAAAAAAATCTTCAGGAGGAACAAAATACCAGAGTAAATTAGCACTCGCAAGCAATGAAAGAGCAGTCCAAATTAAAATTGCTATAACTTTTTTTATTTTATTTTCAGTAAGACTCATATCAGGTTCTTGCTGTTTGTTTTTTATTCGTTTTCTAAGTTTTAAAAGTTTTGTTTCTATCAAATCACGATAAATTACGCGAAATATCGTTTGAGGACAGATCCATCCGCAAAAAACACGCCCGCCCAGAACAGTCATGCCAAAAATACCTAAAAAAAGGATCATAAGTAAAAATGGCATAAGATATAACTCTTGCATATCAAACTGAACAAACGCAAGATGCAGTTGTAATTTATCAAAACTTAGTAAAAAAAAGTGACTCTCATCTATCTTTATCCATGGTAATATTAAAGAAACCACTGTTAAAAAAATAAAAAAATAGTATCGCTTTATTCTCCATGGGGTTGGCAGCTTTATATTGGTTTTCTTTTCACTCATATCCACTCCTTGACATTTTTCTGCCAACATTATAGCAAATTATTTTTAAAATTATATGTAATAATAATAATTATAACTAATTGAACAATTTTTAAAAGTGTCGTTTATGCTCAATTTTGATAAAATTTAGCCAATTTATATATTATGGCGATAACATGACAACAAAAGAGTATATCTTAAAAACTATAAAAAATAGGCCTCTTATCATTGACGGGGCGATGGGTACACAGCTTCAACAGCGTGATGAAAAGATCCCAAAAGAGTCTTGGGAGGGCAACGAAGGGTGCAACGAACTTCTAAATGTCACATGCCCTGAAGTTTTGAGCGAAATTTTTCACGCCTATCTAACAGCGGGCGCAGACCTTATCACGACAAACACCTTCGGTTCATTTTCATGGGTTTTGGATGAGTACGGTATCGGAAATCGAGCCTATGAGCTCACCCGTGCCGGTGCGGAGCTTGTCAAAAAAGAGTGTGCAAAGTTCAGTACTCCCAAGCACCCGAGATTTGTTCTGGGCTCTATCGGACCGGGCACAAAACTCCCATCACTAGGACATATTACTTATGATGAGATGTACGAGGGGTATACAGAGTTTTGTCTGGCTTTGATTGACGGCGGAGTAGATGTTTTCTTGCTTGAGACCTGCCAAGACCCGCTTCAGATAAAAGCCGCTCTTCATGCGTGCCAAGAGGCATGCAGACAAAGAGAGGTGGAGATCCCGATCATGGTCTCGGTTACCATTGAGTTAAGCGGGACGATGCTTATCGGAACTGACGCCTCTACAATAGCCACTATCTTAGAGCCTTTTGACATTATCTCGCTTGGATTTAACTGCGGTACCGGACCCGAGCAGGTTGAGAAACATATAAAGACGCTAAGCGAACTGTGGCATAAACCGATAAGCGTTCACGCAAATGCAGGTCTTCCGCAAAACCGCGGAGGTTACACATACTACCCGATGGGTCCCGATGAGTTTGCAGACAAGCAGGAGAAGTTCTTAAGCTACGACGGAGTGAGCTTTTTAGGCGGATGCTGCGGAACAACACCTCAGCACATCCGCGCTCTTGTAAACAGAGTATCAAACAGTGCGCCAAAAGAGCCTTCCGGGGCTCAAGAGAATGGGCTCGCTTCACTCTTTAACACTGTTTCGCTTACACAAGAGTCATCTGTTTTGCTTGTCGGCGAGAGAAGCAATGCAACGGGTTCCAAAGCATTTAGAGAACTTCTTTTGGCAGAGGATTATGAAGGCACACTTAGTGTTGCGCAGCAGCAAGTAAGAGTCGGCGCGCATGTTTTAGATGTAAGTGTAGGGTTTGCTGGGCGTGATGAAACAAAAGATATGAACCGCGTAATGAGCCTTTATGCTCAAAAGATAGCACTTCCTCTTATGCCGGACTCCACGCAGACGGCAGCACTTGAAGAAGCTCTAAAGCTTATAGGAGGAAAACCTATCATTAACTCCGTAAATCTTGAAGACGGCATAGAGAAGTTTGATGCGGTCTGTTCTTTGGCTAAAAAATTTGGTGCCGCGCTTGTTTGTCTTACCATTGATGAGCAGGGAATGGCAAAAACGGTTGAGCGTAAGCTTGAAGTCGCAGAGCGTATCTACGAGCTTGCCATCAAAAAGCACGGCATAAGAGCCGAAAATCTGGTCTTTGACCTCCTTACATTTACACTTGGGAGCGGTGACGAAGAGTATGTAGATGCCGGAATAAACACTATTGAAGCGATACGCGAGCTGCGCAAAAGGCACCCTGAAGTCGGAGCAATTTTAGGACTCTCAAATATCTCCTTCGGACTTGACAAAGATGCGCGTCCCTACCTCAACTCTATGTTTCTGCACCACTGTATAGAGGCAGGACTTACAAGCGTTATTATAAATGTACAGCATATTATTCCCATTAACAAGATCTCAAAAGAGGATCAAGAGATTTGTGACAACCTTATTTTTAACCGCAAACCAAACTCTGCATCTCTTTTTGAGTTTATAGAGCACTTCAGCACAAAAGAGGCGGTTGACAATCAGGCAGTTGATGAGACATATCTTGCTATGAGCGATGAGGAGAAGATCGCCAAGCTTTTAATGGACGGCGATAAAGAGAGGATGATCCCGCTTGTTGAAGAGGTACGCCATAAGATCGCACCCGAAAAAATCGTAAACGAGATACTCATTAACGCTATGAAAGTGGTGGGAGAGCTATTTGGCTCAGGGCAAATGCAACTGCCGTTTGTTCTTCAGAGTGCCGAGACCATGAAAAAAACGGTCGATTATCTAAACCCGTACCTGCCAAAAATTGACAAAAAAGTAGATACTACGCTCATTCTTGGAACGGTTAAAGGCGATGTTCACGATGTAGGTAAAAATCTTGTAGACATCATTCTCTCGAACAACGGATATAAGGTTATTAACCTGGGCATTAAAGTCGAACTTGACGACTTTGTAAAAACACTTAAAGAGTCAAATGCCGATGCTATCGGGATGAGTGGTCTTTTGGTCAAATCCACACAGGTGATGAAAGAGAATCTTGAAGCGCTCCAGAGAGAAGGGATAAAGATCCCCATCCTGCTTGGCGGTGCGGCACTTACCCGCTCTTTTATAGATGACTTTTGCCGCCCTTTCTATGACGGTCCAATCTTTTACTGCAAAGATGCGTTTGACGGAGTAACCGCCATGAGTCGCATCGAGGCTGGAAATTTTGATACCGATCTGCACGGCAAAGAGGGCGAAGAGAAGGTCGTAAAGGTCAAAGAGGAGATAGTTATTCCCCCGTTTGAAGAGCTAAAGATGCCTTCTCGCGATATTGAAGTACCTACTCCGCCGTTTTGGGGCAGAAGAGAACTAAAACTTGCTCCTCATCAAATTGAAATGGCATTTGAGTGGATCAACCATAAACTTCTTTTCAAATCTCGCTGGGGATACAGCTCAAAAGGAATGACAAAAGAGGCGTACCAAAAACAGCTTGATGAGATTGTTTGGCCGGCGTATGAAAAACTAAAGAAAAGATTCATTGAAGAAAAACTTTTTGAACCAACTATTCTTTACGGATACTGGCCATGCAGAAGCGATGACAACACCCTTTTAATTTTTGACTCAAGCGAAGGATATAACTCAAAAGATGAGATAAATCATGAACCGTTAAATAAAGTAATAGGCAGAGCGATAGAGGAGTTCACTTTTCCAAGACAATCCAAAGAACCTCATCGTGCGCTAAGTGATTTTTTTCACAGAGACAGACATGATGTTGTAGCATTTACATGTGTAAGCGCAGGCTCAAAACTAAGCGAAATCGAACGAGAAATTTATGATAAAGGAAACTATACAGAATATTATCAGTTTCATGGACTTGGAGTTGAGCTTGCAGAAGCATTGGCAGAGATAGCTCATAAACAAATACGGCTAGATTTAAATATATCTAAAGGTGAGGGAAACAAACTAAGCGATGTGCAGATGAACAAATACCAAGGCTCAAGATACTCATTTGGATATGCTGCATGTCCTGACCTTGAACTAAACCGTCCTCTTTTCAATCTTTTAAAACCTGAAGAGTTCGGAATCAAGCTGAGTGAAACATTTCAAATCCACCCCGAGCAGTCAACATCTGCTTTAGTGGTATATCATCCAAATGCAACATATTATAATGTATAATTTTTTGTTATTTTACTTAAAAAACAATATTAATTGATAAAGTTAATAGCCTCTTAGAGCTATTTAATACTATAATATTTCAAATACAAGAAAAGGATGAAAAGATGAAAAAATTGCAATTATTAATTGTATTATTACTGCTTGGAGTTAGCACACTATTTGGAGGTGTTTATAGTATTGACGCTTCTCATACAAATGTCGGTTTTTCGGTAAAACATATGATGATAAGCACTGTAAATGGAGAATTTCAAAAGTTTGATGGCAACTTTGAGCTTGATGAAAAAAACAATCTTGTTGCATTAAAAGGCGAAATGGATGTTAACTCTATTAATACAAATATTGCAAAAAGAGATGCACATCTTAAATCAGCTGAGATTTTTAATGCAGAGCAATTTCCAAAAGTAACTTTTATTCTAGATAAAGTAAAAGGCGATAAAGCCTATGGAAAACTTACTATAAAAAATACAACGAAAGATGTTGTTCTTGACTATGATTTTGGAGGAACTATTACAGATCCATGGGGCAAACAAAGAGCAGGATTAAGCCTTAGCGGAGAGATTGACAGAAGAGATTATGATATTACATGGAATCAAGCATTAGAAGCAGGTGGCGTTGTTGTAAGCGAAATTGTAAAATTAAATGTAGAGATACAGGGTATTTTAAAATCTGAAGATGAATTTTAAATTCACCCAATAAGGATAGAGAAATTTCAACTCTCTCTATCCTCTTTTTCTGTAACTTAACGCCTCCAAAATATGGTTTTTACCTATTATATCGCTTCCCTCTAAATCAGCAATAGTAAGTGAAACTTTCTGAATCTTTTTAATACTCCTAAAAGAGAGAGCAAAACGCGTAACAGCTATATCTAAAATCTCTTTTGCCTCAGCATTTAAAATACAATATTTCTCTATTTGAGCATCACTTAATTTTGCATTAAAATGTTCCTGTCCTCTCAGTTTTACTCGTTTATGAACTTCAATAACTTGTTTATGCATCTCTTTTGAACTTATACTCGCCCTGTCATTTACATTAGAGTGCTGCATAACAACACATATATCTATTCTATCCAAAAATGGATCTGAGAGCCTGTTTTTATATCTCTGTATCTCTAATTCACTGCACCTGCACTCTTTTTGATTATTTAAAAGATTACCGCATGGGCACGGGTTCATAGCGCTTACAAATAAAAAATCACTTGGATACTCTACTTTTGCATTTACTCTTGATACTCTTATTTTATTATCCTGCAAAGGCTCACGAAGCGCCTCTAAAACGCTCTTTTGAAAGTGAGGCAGCTCATCAAAAAAGAGCAAACCTCTATGTGCCAGCCCCACTTCACCAATTTTAGCCCTGCTGCTTCCGCCGCCAAATATACTTGCAGTTGTAGATGAGTGATGAGGAGCTCTATAGCTTCTAAGCGGTTTAAAATTAGGTTCTTTTGCTTCAAGCGCATCAAGTTTTGCGATATCTAAAATTTCATCACTGCTAAGTGGAGGCAAAATATAGCGAAGCCTTTGTGCGATCATGCTTTTTCCACAACCCGGACTACCTTCTAAAAGCAAGTTATGAAATCCGGCAGCACTTATCAATGCTGCTCTTTTGGCAACTTCTTGACCCTTTACATCTAAAAAATCTTCAATATAGTTATCATAAAAATAGTACTCTTTATCATTTATTGTATAACTTGGATACTCTATTTTTTTATAAATAATATTTGGCACTGCATTGTTTGGATTTTTTAAAAGTTCTATAGCTTCATTAAGTGTTTTTACTCCATAAAACTCAATTTTTGGTATGTTAGAAAGCTTCTCCAAACTCTCATAAGGAACAACCGCTTTTTTTATAATTTTTTGATTTGCAAGTGAGAGCAGAAGAGGATAAAGCTGTATATTTTCCTTGACAACGCCATCAAGACCGAGTTCTCCAAAAACAAACCACTCACTAAAATCATCCTCAATATAATCAAGTGCGATTAATAGTGCGATACTTAGATCAAACTGGCTTCCCTCTTTTTTAACATCACTTGGAGCAAGGTTTATTGTAATGCGCTTTGGAGGAAATGTAAATTCATTGCTAAGAAGTGCAGATTTAACACGCTCCTTTGCTTCATTTATAGAAGCACTAGCCATCCCAACTACACTAAAAGATGGCAAACCTTTTGTAAGAGTAGATTCAACATGCACAACTTTTGCTTCAATGCCTTCGTATGTAGCACAAGAGACCATCTTCATAATGCCAACCTTTATTAAGTTGGTACTATTTTACTCTTATAATTTTTAAATGTGAAAAAATATGACAATGTGTCATGTGAAATCTTATTTTTTAGAAGGTTTTTTCTCTTTTTGCATTTTTTTATACTCTTTTTCAAATTTTTTTCTGCGAGAATATGAGAGTTTGTCAATAAATAAAATGCCTTTTAAATGATCTATTTCATGCTGAATAGCGATACTAAGCAGCCCATCTGCATCTAAAGTTTTTTTATTCCCATATCTATCTTGATAATTAACCGTTACACTCTCATATCTATCTACATCTTCGTAAAAACTGGGAACACTTAAACATCCCTCTTGATAAGTTGTCTCTCCACTTGTTTTGATAATTGTTGGATTTATCATCTCAATTAAATTATCTATAGATTGTTCATCATTTTCATCAGGAAGATTTAAAAGAAGAGCTTGTTTTGCATATCCAACTTGAATTGCTGCAAGGCCGATACCGTTTGATTTGATCATCATCTCATACATTGCATCAAGCAGTTTGTGCAACTCTTTATCAAACTGTTTAACTATTTCAGATTTCTCTTTTAACTTTCTGTCCGGATACTCTACTATTTTTAACTTCATTTTTTATACTCACTATTAACTATTTCTAAGTAAAACTGCAAAATCTAAATCAGGATTTTCATATACTTTTTTAATTCCGTTCTTTGCACTGGAGATAATCTCTTCTACTGAATTATTTTCAGTAATGTTTGTAATTCCTATAGAAATTTTTAGTTTTATTTCACGATCTGCTAAGAGAAAACTACTATTTGAAACCAAGTCATAAATTCTTTTGCTAGCTTGTTTTGCACCCTCAATATCTGTATGTTTTAAAAGCATTACAAACAGATCATTTTCATAATAAGCAACTATATCATTTCTTTTTGATGTTTTAAAGAGAAGTCGTGCAACTGTTTTTCTTAACAATACAACAGCTTTATCATTGTTTACATCTCCAAGCTCATAAATTGCTTCAGTCATAATAAGAGAACTTTTATATTTGAATTTGCGCACAAGTTCTATCTCTTGCTCTATTTTTGTTATTAAATACCGTTTGTTATAAATACCATATTTATCATGAAATTTTGTATTGCTTTGAATATTTTTTAAAATTTCTATACTATTATTATATACACTTTTTATACTACTACCGCGTTTTTTCAAAATAACAGTTAATTTTGAAATGTCTGATTCTAAAGATAATAAAACACTTTTTGTTTCTTGGATATTTGAGCATTCTTCAAGCTCTTGTTTTCTTTTTGTAAGTATTTTTGTCATAAAAAATATATTTTTATATAAATTTGCAGTGGCACTAAGAATGTTTTTCATTAACAAAAAACCTTCTTTTAAACTCTGCTCTGCTAAAACACTCTCTTCATCTTTAGTGTTCTCTTCAAACTCAAGTATAGAAATAATATGATCACGAAAAGTTTGACTCTTTTTTTTTAAAAGCTTATCAAAATATATTGAAAAATTATTAGGAGTTGGAGGTATATCATTTTTTATTAAGATTGCTAAAACTTCTTTTGAATATACGCCCAAATCATACTCAGATTCTATTATTACACTATTTTTTGCTTCTGAATATGTCTCTGAATCTGTAACATTAGAATCTATTTCACTTCTAAATGTTCCTGACACGACAAACTCCTTATGTTATCTATTTTTTGTTTTTTTGTACTAAAACTTCGTCAATAATCCCATAGTTTTTACATTCAGCCGCACTCATAAAATTATCTCTATCTGTATCTTTCTCTATTTTTTCGATACTTTGACCGCTATTTTTTGCCAAAATAGTATTTAATTCCTCTTTCATACGAAGAATTTCCTTCGCTTGAATAGCTATATCAGTCGCTTGACCCTGCGCTCCACCTAAAGGCTGATGTATCATTATTCTGGCATGCGGAAGTGCATATCTTTTACCCTTTGTTCCGCTTGAGAGCAAAAATGCTCCCATTGATGCAGCTTGACCAACACAAATAGTAGCTACATCTGGATGGATATAATTCATTGTGTCATATATAGCCATACCGGCGGTTACAACTCCGCCTGGAGAATTTATATAGAAGTAGATATCCTTTTCCGGATCTTCTGCTTCTAGAAAAAGCATCTGCGCTACGATAGAAGAGGCAACTGCATCATTAACCTCTCCGCTTAACATAATGATTCTATCTTTTAAAAGACGAGAATAGATATCATAAGAACGCTCACCGCGCGCTGTTTTTTCAACTACATAAGGAACATAACTCATTTTTACTAAACTTCTTTCATTTTAGAGTTAAGAATTTGTGAAAGTACTTTATCCTCAACCATTGACATTTGAATAGCAGGCAGATAACCAGCTTCTTTATATTTATCATATGCCTCTTTAGGATCTTGCCCCATTTGCATTGCTTCATAATAAACAATCTGCATAACTTCATTTTCGTCAACTTTTATATTTTCAGCAGTTGCTAGTGCATCAATAATAAAAGTAGCTTTTACACTTCTCTCTGCCTCTTCACGGAAACTTTCACGAAGTGCCTCTAATTTGGCCGCGTCTTCACGAAGCTCTTTAATCTCATCTTCGCTCATTGTGCCTGCTTTTTTATTAAGCGCAACATCAATTTCCTGATCAACAACAAACTGCGGCAAATCAAAATTGATATTAGCTACAAATGTCTCTAATAGTGCAGGTTTCAACTCATCATTATATAGTTTTCCAATTGCTTCATTTTCTAATTGAGCTTTTACTTGAGCTTTTAAATTCTCCAAACTTTTATCATCTTGTCCTGCAAGAAGTTTTTCAGCAAATGCATCATCAATTTCGACTTTTTCTTTTTCTTGAATATTATGAAGTGTAACTTTAAACTCAGCATCTTTACCTGCTAATTTGTCAGAACCATAATTTTCAGGGAAAGTGACTTTTACAACTTTCTCTTCGCCAATTTTCATTCCGATTATCTGATCTTCAAAGCCTGGAATAAATTGACCTGAACCAAGCACTAAAGCAAACTCTTTTGCTGCTCCGCCTTCAAAAAGCTCTCCGTCAATTGAACCTTCAAAATCGATAGTTACACTGTCACCATCTTTTGCTGCTCTTTTTCTCTTTAAATCAACAAATTTTGCTTGAGAGTCAGCAATTTTTTCAATTCTTTCGCCAACCTCTTTATCAGTAATAACAGGCTTGTCAAACTCTTCAACCATTTCAATGTAGCTTTCTAAATTTATTTGTGGTCTCATTGCAACTTTAACAGTTGCTTCAATTTTATCATCGCTTTTGTTAAATTTAGAAATATTTGGTTCACCGATTAAAGCACTCATTGCAACTTCTAGTTCATCAAGCCCTTTGTTTAAAACATCACGCAATGCTTCTGATTCTGCATCTTGAATAAGACGCTCTCCATACTGTTTTTTTACAACAGCTACAGGTACCTTTCCTTTACGAAAACCTTGAACAGATGCAGTTTTTGTTAACTCTTTAGCTATTTTTTCTAACTTTGAGTTAATTGTCTCTTTTGAAATCTCTGCTTCGATTTCAGCATTAGCGCTATTTATTCTATTTACTTTGATTTTCATCAATTTCCTTTATTATAAGTTTATAACTATATATTTTTAGCAATAATATCCTAAATCTGCTTTTATCTATCTTTAAGTCAGTTTTTACAAAACTTGGGTTTTAAGTTAAGAAACAATATCCAAACAACAGCAACATCTATCATTACATCGGCAAAATTAAAAACTGCAAAATCAAATCCGCAATGCCAATAGACCATATCAACGACACCGCCGTGAATAAAGCGGTCATATATATTTGAAAATGCACCGCCAAGCAACAATCCCGCCGGAAAAGCATAACAAACCTCTCTTAAATAAACAATATAAATTAGTATGCCCAAAATTAACACCAGCTGGATATATTTTAGCCATTCATCTAAAAAAGCGAACATTGAAAATGCCACACCTTTATTATAAACCAAAATCAAATCAATACACTCGCCGTAATACCTCAAACCATCTAAAAAAAGTGACTTAATATTTTGGTCTATTACAAAAATTCCAACCGTTGTAAAAAAAAGTATTGTTATAAGACGAATAATTTTACTATGCATTTAAAGCTTTTTGGAAAAATTGCACCATATTTTGCATATATAAATTCATTTTTTTAGCATCTTTGGATTCTAAAAGCACTCTAAGTTTATTCTCTGTTCCTGAGTATCGTACCAAATGATAAATTTCTTGAGCATCAAGCTCTTTTAACTTTTCATCAAGACCTTCTATATCCTGAAGCGGTTTTTTAACTTTTACATTTATATTTACCAATTTTTGAGGATAAAGTTTAAAAGGCCTAAGAGCGACAGATGCTTTTTGTTTTGTTTTTAACAAGAGAGCAAGTACTTGCAGTGAAGAGACTAAACCATCTCCCGTTTTTGCAAAATCGCTTATAATAACATGACCGCTCTGCTCCCCTCCAAAATTGATCTTCTCTTTTTTCATCAGCTCTAAAACATTTTTATCACCAACATCTGAACGAAATAGTTTCAACCCTTTTTCAGCCATAAAGTCATCTAATCCCTTATTACTCATAACAGTTGAGACAATGCCATCGCCTTTTAAAGTGCCGCTCTCTTTCATATACACTCCAAGAGCACCAAGAAGCTGATCTCCATCTACAACTTCGCCATTTTCATCAACTATTACAACTCTGTCTGCATCACCATCAAGAGCTATTCCTAAATCTGCCCTGTATTTAACCACATTTTCACAAAGTTCTTTCGTATGAAGTGCTCCGCATCCATTGTTTATATTAAAACCGTCAGGAGTGTTATGCAAAACTATAACCTCGGCACCCAACTCTTCTAAAACAGTTGGCCCGACTACATATCCTGCTCCATTTGCAGTATCAAGAACTATGCGTATGTTTTTAAGAGAAAGATCCATTGGAAACGAGTTCTTAAGCTGCACTATATAACGGCCTATAACATCATCAATTCTTTTAGCTTTACCTATATTTTTACCACTAACCTGCGCATCTTGAATCAATTCATTGTTAAAATATATTTTCTCTATCTCTCTTTCAGCATTATTGGAAAGTTTGTCTCCATTACCATCAAAAAATTTAATTCCATTGTCTTCAAAGGAGTTATGAGATGCACTAATCATTATTCCCGCATCACAACGCATATTTTCTGTAATATATGCAATTGCAGGAGTAGGCATTGGCCCAATTTGAATCACATCATATCCAATAGCTGTAAGTCCGCTAACTATTGCATTTTCTATCATATACCCGCTTCTGCGCGTATCTTTTCCAACTAAAATTTTATTGGTTTTAGAGTGTGCCTTAAAATAAATCCCTGCAGCCATTGCCACTCTCATTGCAAGTTCTGCTGTTAAAAAAGTACCGGCTTCACCTCTTACACCATCTGTTCCAAATAATTTCATGCCATTTCCATAATTTTTAAGTGCTGTATTTTAACATATTTAAAGAATAATGTTTAAATTTTTCTCATTTACCTTGGCTTTAACTTAATTTTAATTATATTTAAGCTAACATTCTGCACTAAATTTTTATGAGAAGGACTCATGCATGGCAAATCACAAGTCATCAATTAAGAGAATTCGCCAAACAATCGTTCGTTCTGAGCGTAATCGTTTTTACAGAACTCGTCTTAAAAACATTGTAAAAGATGTTCGTTCTGCAGTAACAGCAGGTAACAAAGAAGAAGCTACATCGGCAATGACAGTAGCAAACAAACAAATTCAAAAATTTGTAAGCAAAGGTGTCTTAAAAAAAGAGACTGCTGCTAGAAAGATTAGTCGTCTACACAGAGCTGTAAACGCACTATAAGGTTAACACTATAAATGTTAGCCGATAAACTTACCCCGTTTATCAATCGTTATGAAGAGCTTGGCGAACTGCTAAGTTCTCCTGACATAACCTCTGATATCAAAAGAATGACCGCTCTCTCAAAAGAACAATCTTCACTTTTACCAATAGTTGAAAAAGCAAGAGAGTACAAGAGTGTACTTGCTGAAATTGCAGATGCAAAAGCTATGCTTGGCGATTCGGATATGTTTGAGATGGCAAAAGAGGAGCTTAAATCACTTGAGCCAAAAATTCCTCAACTTGAAAACGACATAAAACTTCTGCTTCTTCCGAAAGACCCAAATGATGATAGAAATATTATTGTTGAACTTCGCGCTGGAGCAGGCGGTGATGAAGCGGCTATCTTCGTTGGTGATCTTTTTGAAGCATACACCCGCTATGCTGATCTTAAAGGATGGAAGATTGAACTTTTAAGCTCATCTCCATCTGATGCAGGCGGATTTAAAGAGGTAATTGCGCTTATAAAAGGTGATCAGGTTTATAGCAGATTGAAATATGAAGGCGGAACACATCGTGTTCAGCGTGTCCCGGCAACAGAATCACAAGGTCGTGTACATACCTCGGCAATTACTGTTGCGGTTATGCCTGAGGTAGAAGATGTAGAAGTGCAAATAAACGAAAATGATCTTAAAATTGATGTTATGCGATCAAGCGGGTGCGGCGGACAAAGTGTCAACACGACAGACTCTGCCGTTAGGATAACCCACTTGCCGACTGGCTTGGTCGTAACAAACCAAGACCAGAAGTCGCAGCACAAAAACAGAGAAAAAGCGATGAAAGTTTTAAAAGCGAGACTTTATGACCTTGAAATGCAAGAAGCACTTGCAAAAGACAGTGCAAACCGTTCTGCTCAAGTTGGAACGGGAGATAGAAGTGGGCGAATTAGAACATACAACTACCCGCAAAATCGCATCTCTGATCATAGAATCGGCTTAACTCTCTATAGACTAAGTGAAATTATGCACGGCGGACTTCTTGATGAAATAATAGAGCCGCTTATTGCAGACCATCAAGCTAAAATCGTCGAGGCAGCCGGACTCTAAATTATTTAAAAACAGAACCTGTCTGTTTTTAAATTTCTGTTACAAAAATTTTTTTTACTTCACCCTTAAAAGTAATACTTCTCTCATTTACACCGAGATAAAGAGTCTCGCCGCTTTTTGGATAGACCTTGATGTTATTTGACACTAACCCCTCTTTATAAGCAATATAAAAAGATGCCGCCATTCCCGTTCCGCATGCAAAAGTTTCATCCTCCACACCGCGTTCGTATGTTCTGACACGCAGATTTTTGCCATCTACAAAAACTATATTTATATTTGCATTATGTTTTTTTCTTAGCTCTCTTGCCTCTGCTATATCAAAGAATTCTATATCATCGCAAATATGCACAAGATGCGGCACTCCGGTATTTAACTTGAACCATCTTTTGCCGTTATGCTCTATATTTGTCTCTAAGATTTGAGGAGGAGTCAGCTCACTCAAAACCATTCCGCCCTTTGCGTTAGATGCCTCAACCTCTGCATTTATAACTCCAGCAACCGTTAAAAAACTCATTTTACCAGGAGCAAGCTCATTTGCAAATGCGTAGTGAGCGCATGCTCTTGAGCCGTTTCCGCACATCTCTGCTTCACTCCCGTCAGAGTTGTAAAATTGCCATTCAAAATCATAATCATTATCTAATGAACTTTTTGGAATCAAAACAATTAAGCCATCAGCCCCTACTCCCTCTTGTCTATGACAAAGTTTTTTCGCCAGTTCACTTCTGTTCTTTTTTACAAAAGTATGAAAAATCACAAAGTCATTTCCACTTGCGCTATATTTTGAAACTATCATTTTTTCTCCAGATATTTGGCTTTTATCTTCTCAACAAACTCTTCGCACTCACGCTGAAGATGCTTTAAATCTTTTGAGTTGTCTATAACCCAAGTTGCTCTTTTTCTCTTCTCTTCTATATCCATCTGAGACTCTATTCGTCTAAGCGACTCCTCCTTGGAGTAGCCGTTTCTTTTCATAAATCTCTCAAGTTGAATTTTAGGCGGGGCATAAACAACAACACTATCTTTTATATCATATCCGCCATTTTCAAAAAAAAGAGGAATATCTATAAGATATGGAAATTTAAAACTGTCCTGCTTCTTGCTTCTTCGCTCTATCTCAGCTCTTATCTTTGGATGCAAAAACTCTTCTAATTTTTTTTTTGCCTCTTTATCAGAAAAAATTAACTTACCAAGTTTTGCTCGATCTACTTTTGAATCATTTAAAAATTCATCCCCAAAAGTTTTTCTCACCCATTCACTTGAAGCATCTAAAATCTCATGAGATATACTATCTGCATCTATAACCCTCATTCCATTAAGGGCAAGTAGAGATGCAACAGTACTCTTTCCCGTTGCAATCCCTCCTGTAAGTGCTATAGCATAACGAAAAGCCATTAGTTTTTAATAAACCCTAAATACTCTTTGCGAATATAGTTACCCATCGCAAAAGCAGCATAGTGAATATCACTATTGTAATAATTCAATCCGTCAATCATATCTGCTCTTTGAAGATTTATATCTGCAGTCGGATGATACTCTTTCGAACAAAAGAGCGCAGTTGAACCATCTCCTATATTATATGGCATAATTATTTTAAAATATTTTGCTAGGATAATCATTAATTTTTTATTTGATTCAACATCATCCAGAGATGGATGCGTAGTGACGAATTGTCCATCATCTTTTAAAACTCGGTTTACTTGAGAAAAAAATATTTCGTCACTAGGCATTTCAGATATTATTACATCGTAACTCTTATTGTCTAAAGCACTTATTTCATTAAGTGAACAATTGATCACTTTTAAATTAGCTTCACTGTGTCTTGCTGTTTCAGCAGACAACTTCTTTGCATTATCACTTATAATTAAAATATCCTCTGCCTCTTTAGAGGTACAAACAGGCACATGTACCATCATCTCCGCATATATAAAATCTCTCATATTTATAATTCCTAGTTTGTTTTAGTGCGATTTTAGCATATTTGCATTAAAAAGCTTTAAAAAGTTTAAATAATAGATAACTTTAAGTCAATTATTTGTTTGTATAAATATAATAATATCTTAATATTAAAACAATTAAGGATTCAAATTATATGAATTATGACAAAATAAGAAAAAATTGTAGAGTTATCAGAATAATAGTCGGTTTAACTCTAATAGCAGTAGGTTTATTTATGGGTAACGCTTGGTTTTATCTAGGAGTTATTCCCCTTATAGCAGGAATTGTAAATTTCTGCCCGCTTTGCATTATTACTAAAAAATGCTCTATTAAATAAATTAACTCTGGCTTTAACTCTCATTAGATATAATTTCATATTTTAATATTGGAGCCAAAAATGAGCCAAATAAGCTATAAAGATGCCGGTGTTGACATAGATGCCGGCAATAGTTTTGTAGAAAATATCAAACCCTTAGTAAAATCAACAAAAATTCCAGGTGTTCTTGGTGGAATTGGCTCTTTTGCAGGAGCATTTGAACTTCCTAGCGGCTTCAAAGAGCCGGTAATGCTTGCAGCAACTGACGGAGTTGGAACAAAACTAAAACTTGCTATTGACTCAGGTATACATAACACTGTCGGAATTGATTTAGTTGCCATGTGCGTAAACGATCTTATCTGCAATTTCGGTACTCCCTCTTTCTTTTTAGATTACTACGCAACAGGAAAACTTGATGTAGCTACTGCAACAAATGTTGTTGCCGGAATTGCTGAGGGATGTAGAAGAAGTGAGTGTGCGTTAATTGGTGGAGAAACAGCAGAAATGCCAGGTATGTACTCTCATGATGATTATGATTTAGCAGGTTTTGCAGTAGGTGTTGCAGAAAAAAGTGAAATGGATAGAGTTTCTCTTGTAAAAGCAGGACATAAGTTGATAGCACTTCCGAGTTCAGGTTTGCATTCAAACGGATTTTCTTTAGCAAGAAAAGTTCTTTTTGAAAAAATGAATCTAAATTTTAATGATGATTTTGATGGAAAACCACTTATCGAAACCCTCCTAGAACCTACAAAAATATATGTAAAAACATTTAAAGAGCTAAAAAATAAAATTGTTGCTCTTGCCCATATAACCGGGGGAGGAATAGTTGAGAACTTGCCTCGTGTATTACCAGAAAATTTAAGAGCTGAAATAAGAAAAGATGATATAAGAGTTTTACCGATTTTTGAACTAATGTCACAATATGTAGATACAGATGAAATGTATAGAGCATTTAATATGGGTATCGGTATGATTTTGGTTGTCAAAGAAGAAGATGTTGATACTGTTCTTGCTAAATGTGACGGTTATTTAATTGGTGAAATTAAAGAAGGAAAAAGAGAAGCTAAATTAATATAATTTATAAAAATTCTAACTCAAAAAAAGAGTTGGGATTTTACTGCAAAATTATATTGTAATAATCAGATTATCACGCTTTACCTTTGATTGTAATTTAATAATTTTAATCGATTGTCAATAAAAGAAGAAATGATCAACTAGGCAGCGACCTACATTTCCACACCTGAAAGATGCAGTATTATCAGCGATGAGAGGCTTAGCTTCTGGGTTCGGAATGGGGCCAGGCGTTTCCCTCTCTCTATAGCCACCTAGACAGATCATATATAAAGACACGACAAAGGAAGTAATTCCTTTGTCTACGCTAACGCTAAGTTTGACTAAGCGTCAGGCTCACGCTCAGTAAACCGAGCTTATTGTGTGCCCTCATATATAATCTGTAAAGATTAGAGAAGATTTTCATTGTTAAAGTCAACATTTCAGGGTTTAGGGTTTAGATGTTAGGGTTTAGGTAAAACCGCCGACTAATCACTAATCACTAATCACTAATCACTAAATAACTACTTCAGACACCTATACACTAAGTAAGGTAGTGAACGATATGTAAAAAAGACAAACGTACTATTAGTACTGGTCAGCTAAACAGATTACTCTGCGTACACATCCAGCCTATCAAGCTTGTAGTCTTCAAGCGTACTTCAGGGAGAGTTCATCTTGGAGTTGGCTTCCCGCTTAGATGCTTTCAGCGGTTATCTCATCCATGCGTAGCTACCCAGCGATGCTCTTGGCAGAACAACTGGTGCACCAGTGGCATGTCCAACCCGGTCCTCTCGTACTAGGGTCAGCTCTCCTCAACTCTCCTACGCCCACGGAAGATAGGGACCGAACTGTCTCACGACGTTCTGAACCCAGCTCGCGTACCGCTTTAAATGGCGAACAGCCATACCCTTGGGACCTGCTCCAGCCCCAGGATGCGATGAGCCGACATCGAGGTGCCAAACCTCCCCGTCGATGTGAGCTCTTGGGGGAGATCAGCCTGTTATCCCCGGCGTACCTTTTATCCTTTGAGCGATGGCCCTTCCACACAGAACCACCGGATCACTATGACCGTCTTTCGACTCTGCTCGAGTTGTCTCTCTCACAGTCAGGCTAGTTTATGCCATTATACTCTACGAAGGATTTCCAACCCTTCTGAACTAACCTTTGTAAGCCTCCGTTACTTTTTAGGAGGCGACCGCCCCAGTCAAACTACCCACCAGACATTGTCCTCGCACGAGATAATCGTACCGAGTTAGCTATCAGAATATTCAAGGGTGGTATCTCAAGGATGCCTCATCTACAACTGGCGTCATAGATTCAACGGCTCCCACCTATCCTGCACATGAATATCCCAATAGCAATGTCAAGCTATAGTAAAGGTGCACGGGGTCTTTCCGTCTTTCCGCGGGTAGGAGGAATTTTCACCTCCACTACAATTTCACTGGATCCCTGGTTGAGACAGCTCCCATCTCGTTACGCCATTCATGCAGGTCGGTATTTAACCGACAAGGAATTTCGCTACCTTAGGACCGTTATAGTTACGGCCGCCGTTTACTTGTGCTTCATTTCAAGCCTTCGCGTGAGCTAAGCAATCCATTTAACATTCAAGCACCGGGCAGGCGTCACACCCTATACATCCTCTTACGAGTTAGCAGAGTGCTGTGTTTTTGGTAAACAGTCGGGAGGGACACTTTGCTGCGACCCGTCAATGCTTCATGGAGCAAGTCCATTTACAAATAGGGCACACCTTATACCGAAGATACGGTGCTAGTTTGCAGAGTTCCTTAACCAGGGTTCATCCACGCGCCTTAGAATACTCATCTCACCCACCTGTGTCGGTTTACGGTACGGGCAACTGCTGTTCTCGTTTAGAGGCTTTTCTCGGCACGACAGTATCATTGATTCAAAGCGCTCTCCGAAGAGATTGCTCTGCCTGTAAGATCTCGGTCTAATGTATCACGGATTTGCCTATGATACAACCTACATCCTTCGACCCACTATTCCATCAGTGAGCTCAATTAACTCTATGCGTCCCCCCATCACTCAAGCGAACAACAGTCGGTATCGGAATATTAACCGATTTGCCATCGTCTACCCCTCTCGGACTCGACTTAGGTCCCGACTAACCCTACGATGACGAGCATCGCGTAGGAAACCTTGGGTTTACGGCGAAGAAGATTCTCACTTCTTTTCTCGCTACTCATGCCTGCATGCTCACTTCCAGCCGCTCCACCACTCCTTGCCGGTATGGCTTCTACGCTGACTGGAACGCTCTCCTACCGCTGTAGTACATCATTAAATCCTAAGTATCTCTTCTTATCCCCTGAGGCATTTTAAAACTTCACTCCGTAAAGTTTTAAATATATCTCTTTGAATATCTCTTCTCTGAGAACTTAATGATGTACTACAACCTAGAGCTTCGGTGCTTGTCTTAGCCCCGTTATATTTTCGGCGCAAAATCGCTAGACCAGTGAGCTGTTACGCTTTCTTTAAAGGGTGGCTGCTTCTAAGCCAACCTCCTGGTTGTCACAGCAACTTCACATCCTTTTCCACTTAGACAAGACTTTGGGACCTTAGCTGCTAGTCTGGGTTGTTCCCCTCTTGACGATGGATTTTATCACCCACCGCCTGACTCCCGAGGTTACACATGAAGTATTCGGAGTTTGATAGGGTTTGGTACCGCGGTAAGCAGCCCTAGCCCTGTCAGTGCTCTACCCCTTCATGCTAATGCTCGAGGCTATACCTAAATATATTTCGGAGAGAACCAGCTATCACTGAGTTTGATTGGCCTTTCACCCCTATCCACAAGTCATCCCAAGACTTTTCAACGCCAGCGGGTTCGGTCCTCCACTGGCTCTTACACCAGCTTCAACCTGCTCATGGATAGATCACTCAGTTTCGGGT
Organism: Sulfurimonas sp. CVO; assembly: GCF_009883775.1. NCBI lineage: Bacteria > Pseudomonadati > Campylobacterota > Epsilonproteobacteria > Campylobacterales > Sulfurimonadaceae > Sulfurimonas > Sulfurimonas sp. CVO. The sequence goes on along the minus strand of NZ_CP033720.1, from coordinate 3,174 downwards.
CTGCAGCATCTGACTAATTCGCCCTATTAAGACTCGCTTTCGCTACGGCTTCTCGTTCGATTAACCTTGCCAGATACCACAACTCGCAGGCTCATTATGCAAAAGGCAGTCCGTCACACTTATATATAATAGTGCTCCGAATGATTGTAAGCCATAGGTTTCAGGTTCTATTTCACTCTGCTCACCGCAGTCCTTTTCACCTTTCCCTCACGGTACTTGTTCGCTATCGGTCTAGTAGTAGTATTTAGGGTTGGAGGGTGGTCCCCCCATATTCAGTCAAGATAACACGTGTCCCGACCTACTCATTCCTCAGTCTAGTACCATACAAATGTTTTCGCTTACGGGAATATCACCCTCTATGTTCACTCTTTCCAAAGTGTTCAGCTAACAAATATATTATCACTAAGTGCCCTAATCCCTTTTCGCTCGCCGCTACTATGGGAATCTCGTTTGATTTCTTTTCCTTCAGGTACTGAGATGTTTCACTTCCCTGAGTTCGCCCCCCGTAGGGTAACATGACTCGCGCCATGCTGGGTCGCCCCATTCAGAAATCCCCGGATCAAAGCTTCTTGGCAGCTCCCCGAGGCTTTTCGCAGCCTAGTACGTCTTTCATCGCCTCTACTAGCCAAGGCATCCACCTATGGCCCTTAATATCTTTTTTATTCTATGTTGCGTTCACTACCTTACTTAATGTAAGACAGTGCCTGTTTAATTGTAGTTATTTAGTTGATATAATTATTAATTGACTTCTTTATATATAACTTAATATATATCCAGTTATCTTTCTTAACTATATTTTATTGACTTTAACAATGATAATTTAATGAACTTTTGGTATAAAACCAAATATAAATCTTTTCAATTAAAGACTTATATTTGGTTTTTTGAGAAAGTTGTGCTTGATAAGGTTGCGAAGCATACTAAATGTATGTGAGCAAACTTATCAAGTGCAAATTTCCAAAAAATGGTGGGCCTACCAGGACTTGAACCTGGGACCTCACCCTTATCAGGGGTGCACTCTAACCAGCTGAGCTATAGGCCCTTTTGGGGTGCTTTTAGCTTTACTCTTCGTTGGAACCTTTACTTCAATCGTCACATAGTATAACTATGCTCCTCATTCAGCAAAGAACCCGCCTTGATTAAAGTTAAAATCCCTCCCAAACTTATGTTTGAGAGATATTCCCTTAACAATCTAATATTTCAAATGAACACAGATCACTGAAAACTAAGCAAGTAAAAGACTAAAATAACTATTTCTCTTGTGAGATTTTCTTTGTATGAGATAAACAAACGAATGTTTTCTCTTTACTCTAGAAAGGAGGTGATCCAACCGCAGGTTCTCCTACGGTTACCTTGTTACGACTTCACCCCAGTCGCTAATTCCACCGTAAGTGGTAGCCTCCCGAAGGTTAGCTTCCCAATTTCGGGTGAAATCAACTCCCATGGTGTGACGGGCGGTGAGTACAAGACCCGGGAACGTATTCACCGTAGCATTGCTGATCTACGATTACTAGTGATTCCAGCTTCATGGAGTCGAGTTGCAGACTCCAATCCGAACTGAGAGACGCTTTAAGTGATTGGCTCCACCTCGCGGTATTGCAACACTCTGTACGCCCCATTGTAGCACGTGTGTAGCCCTGGCCGTAAGGGCCATGATGACTTGACGTCGTCCTCACCTTCCTCCTCCTTGCGAAGGCAGTCTCCTTAGAGTGCCCAGCTTAACCTGCTGGCAACTAAGGACGAGGGTTGCGCTCGTTGCGGGACTTAACCCAACATCTCACGACACGAGCTGACGACAGCCGTGCAGCACCTGTTTTCAAGCTCCCCGAAGGGCACTACCGTATCTCTACAGTATTCTATCAATGTCAAGGCCAGGTAAGGTTCTTCGCGTATCTTCGAATTAAACCACATGCTCCACCACTTGTGCGGGTCCCCGTCTATTCCTTTGAGTTTTAATCTTGCGACCGTACTCCCCAGGCGGAACACTTAATCTGTTAAGTGCATCACCGCAATGACAAGCATCACGACGACTAGTGTTCATCGTTTAGGGCGTGGACTACCAGGGTATCTAATCCTGTTTGCTCCCCACGCTTTCACGCCTTAGCGTCAGTTATGTTCCAGGAGATCGCCTTCGCTTTAGGTATTCCTAGTGATATCTACGGATTTTACCCCTACACCACTAATTCCATCTCCCCCTCCCATACTCTAGGTTACCAGTTTCAAGTGCAGTTCTACAGTTAAGCTGTAGGATTTCACACCTGACTTGATATCCCGCCTACGCGTCCTTTACGCCCAGTGATTCCGAGTAACGCTTGCACCCTCCGTATTACCGCGGCTGCTGGCACGGAGTTAGCCGGTGCTTATTCATATGCTACCGTCATTTTCTTGACATATAAAAGGAGTTTACACACCGAAATGCGTCATCCTCCACGCGGCGTTGCTGCATCAGAGTTTCCTCCATTGTGCAATATTCCTCACTGCTGCCTCCCGTAGGAGTCTGGTCCGTGTCTCAGTACCAGTGTGGCGGATCATCCTCTCAAACCCGCTACCCGTCATAGTCTTGGTGAGCTCTTACCTCACCAACAAACTGATGGGATATAGTCTGATCTTCAAGCGAAAAAACATTTCCCTTCATATCTTATGGTATGAAGGTGTATCCGGTATTAATCATCGTTTCCAATGGCTATCCCGGTCTTGAAGGTACATTAACTATATATTACTCACCCGTGCGCCACTCGTCGCCAAAGTGCAAGCACTTTGCGTTACCGTTCGACTTGCATGTGTTAAGCACGCCGCCAGCGTTCACTCTGAGCCAGGATCAAACTCTCCATAATTGAATTGTTTAATCTTTGCCCAAGATTATTAAATCATTGGCTTTATGTTGCTATCAGTGCGTGAACATCTGATAGACTTTGTATAGTATCTATACTATTGGGTATCTCTAATTTAATAGAGACCAAATAGAATAGACGGTTGTTGTTATTTTAGTTATTTCTAAGTAAACTTATTAATGACCAATCTAACTATCTCTAGTTATTAAAGTCTATTTACTTGCTTAGTTTTCAATGATCTCAAACCTAGATTTTTAATCCTAAACTTTAGGTCTCTCTGTTTGTGGAGGGGAATTATAGAGAAATGATTCTTAATGGCTTCTTAATCTGTGAAAGAGTTTTT